>CAVWOZ010000025.1:0-314823 GCA_963756595.1 uncultured Acidobacteriota bacterium | reverse complement strand
GGCGGCCATTCCATTTCAGGCCTCCTCCGCGCCGCCTGGAGTAAGATGCCTTCGTCAGGAGGACTCGCCGCTTGGTAACCCGCAATCCCACTCCCGGACGCATGGACTTCGGCCTCACCGGCACGCCGCCGGTCGATCTGCTGGTGCTGCTCGGGGTGCTGATCGTCACCTTCGTGCTGCGCTTCTTCGCCTCGACGCAGCTCGTCCCCCTCGTGCTCGAGCTCACCCCCTTCGTCTGGATGCGCGGCTGGGTCTGGCAGCTCGCCACCTATCCGTACGTCGGCTACGGGAGCCCGGGGATCGGCTTCCTGATCGAGCTGCTGATCCTCTACATGTTCGGCAAGGACGTCTTCTTCGGCCTCTACCGGCGCCACTTCTGGCGGATGATCGTGTTCGCGAGCGTCGCCGCGGCCGTGGTGGCGACCGGCGTCCATGCGCTGCAGGTGCTGACCGGCGGGGCCGCTCCGGGGGCGTTCTCGATCCTCCAGGGGCAGCGGATGCTGCTCGCCATCTTCATCGCGGCCTTCGCCACGGCGCACCGCGACGCCACCGTCTACCTCTTCTTCTTCCTGCAGATCCCGGCGCGCTGGCTGTTCGTGGTCGAGGGGCTGTTCGCGCTGATGGCCTTCCTCGCCACCCGCGACCTGCCGGGGTTCGTGGGGATCCTCGCCGCCATGGGCTTCACCTACCTCTACGTCCGCTCGAGCGGCTCGGTGCGCGGCGGCCGGCGGACGTTCCGCGAGCTCCGCCTGCGCCTCGAGCGCTGGTGGATCCAGCGCAAGCTCGACCGCGCGCGGCGCAAGCGGGGATTCACGGTGATCCAGGGAGACAAGGGGCCGAACGTGCGCAAGGGGCCCTGGGTCAACTAGATCGAAACGTTTTACCGCCCCGTCGATTTGCGGAGGAACTCCGCCACGTCCTTCTTCAGCTTCGCGTGATCCGCCTGGCGGATGTACATCATGTGGCCGGCCTGGTAGAGCTCGAGGTGGACGTTGCCGCGCAGCTCGGGGGGGAGATTCAGGTGGTCGCGGGTGAAGATGGCGTCGAAGTAGGGGGTCGCGAGGTCGAAGACGCCGGCTGCCATCAGCACCTGGAGATGCGGATTGAAGGTGATCGCGCGGCGCAGGATGTCCGCCATGTCCACATACTGGTTGCGGAAGGTCCAGTCCCAGGGGCCGACCTTGTCGGTCAGCCGCTCGTAGACGAGATCGTTCTCGTACTTCAGGTCGCGCCGGATGTAGTCGTTGATCGCCGCCGAGAAGGCGCCGTCGAGCGAGGCGCTCGCCGGATCGAACTCCGTCTCCTCCCCCACTGAATCGATGTCCCGGCCGGTGAAGCGGGTGTCGAGGCGGCCGGTCGTCTTCCCCTCGCCACGCAGCAGCTCCTTGGTGAAGCGCTGGATCTGGACGCAGAGGTTCGAGCGCTCGACATAGTCGGCCGAGAGGCCGGAGTAGCGCGCGATCTTCGCGGCCAGCTCGTGGCGCTTGACGTCCGGCAGGCGGCTCCCCTGGAGGAGCGCCGGCCCGTATTCGTCGAGCGAGAAGGCCTCGACCTCGGCCAGCGTCTTCGCCAGGTCCCCCGAGAGCTCCGGCGGGAGCTTGTGGTGGTACCAGGCGGTGGCGGCGTAGGTCGGCAGGTGGATGAAGCAGGGGCGGTCGTTGCCCGGGTGGAAGTCCTGGTCCTGCCAGTTGAGGACGGTCGAGACGAGGACGACGCCGTTCAGCATCATGCCGTAGCGGTCCGCCAGGTGGAAGGCGAGGCCGGCGGCGCGGGTGGTGCCGTAGCTCTCCCCGGCCACGAACTTGGGGGAGGCCCAGCGCTGGTTGCGGGTGACCCACAGGCGGATGAAGGCGGCGACCGACTCGATGTCCTGCTTGACGCCGTGGAACTGCTTGGCGTCCTGGCCGGGGGCCGGACGGCTGTAGCCGGTGCTCACCGGATCGATGAAGACGAGGTCGGTCTCGTCGAGCAGCGAGTCGGGGTTGTCGACCAGCCGCCCCGGCGGCGGCAGCGCCATCCCCTCGGGGGTGCGCTCGACCTTCTTCGGCCCGAAGGCGCCGAGGTGGATCCACAGCGAGGCCGAGCCGGGGCCGCCGTTGAAGCAGAAGGTGACCGGCCGGGTGGCGGGGTCCCTGACGCCGTCCAGGGTGTAGGCGATCGAGAAGACCGAGGCCCGCACCGTGCCGTCCTCGTCCTTGAGCAGGAGGGTGCCGGCGGTCGCGGTATAGGGATAGGCCCGGCCGCCGAGGGTCAGGGAGTGGTGGGTGACGGCGGACTTCTCCTCGGGCGGGGCGGGAGCCGGAGGAGGGGGCGCCGGGCGGCTCTCCGCCGGCTTGGCGGGGGTGCCCGCGGGCGGCGGCGGGTCCGCCTGACCCGGCGCGGGGGCGGCGAGCAGCGACAGGGCGAGGAGAGCGAGGGCGAAGCTCTTCGGCATGGGATCCTCCCGGGGAGTCGCGAAACGGGCTGATCCTATGTCAGATCGGGTGGGGGCGCCGCCCTCCAGCCAAGGGACTCCTTGGAAAAATGAGAGCAAACCATGGCGGGCGTTGTACAATCTGTCAGCAGACCTACCCTTGACCCCCGCAGTGACGTCCCCAAAAGGGAAAAGCTTTGCGGGTTCGATACACCGGCAGGGCCCAGCGCTGGAATTCCAGCCATCCGCAGGCCCCCAGATGGAGCAGGAGGAGCACGATGGCGATTCTCGAGAACGAACCCCTTCCACAGCAACCGGAGGAGGCGGCGGCGCCGGATCTGAAGCGGCTCAGCCGGCGAGGGTTCCTCGGCCGGTTGGGCGGCGCGGCGGCGGCTTCGGTCGCCTCGGGAGTCGTCGGGGGCGTGCTCGGCGGGCTGGCGCGCCCGGCGGGCGCGGCACCCCTCGCGCAGGAGCCGGTGGAGGACTACCTGGAGGAGGCCGCCCGCGCTACCGACCCCGCCACCGCCCGCCGCCTGGCGTCCTACAACTTCCGGATGAGCTGCGCCACCTATTGGAAGAACCTGCCGATCGTCCAGCACCCCAACAACGGCGACGAGGCGCGCTACCCGAGCCGCATCGGCAACTACTCGAAGGCGCTGCCGCACAACGCCTTCGGCGAGGTCGAGCCGGCGGCCTACGCGAGCCTGCTCAAGGCGGTCGCGAGTGGCAAGCCGGCCGACTACGACGACATCGAGATCGGCGGCCCGATGAAGCTGACCAACCCGCAGGCCGGCCTGGCGTTCGACCTCCAGGGAGCCGACGCCTGGGCCCGTGCCGTGCCGCCGCCGCCGGCGATCTCCTCGGGCGAGATGGGGAGCGAAGGGGTCGAGAACTACTGGATGGCCGTGCTGCGCGACGTCAACTTCACCGACTACCCCACCCATCCGGACGTGGTCGCCGCCTGCGCCGACCTGAACCGCTTCGGCGCCGACTTCAAGGGGCCGAAGATCAACGGCAAGGTGACCCCCAAGACCCTGTTCCGCGACACCCTGCCGGGCTGCCTGAACGGCCCCTACATGTCGCAGTTCATGTACCTGAGCACCCCGTTCGGCGCCGAGTACGTCGAGCGGAAGCTCAAGACCGTCCATCCGGACACCGATCACCTGACCGACTACGACAACTGGCTGGCGACCCGGAACGGCAGCCTGGTCGAGTCGTTCGCCGGCCAGCTCGACCCCCAGCGCCGCTATGTCCGCAACGGCCGCGACATCTCCATGTGGGTGCACATGGACGTCCTCTTCCAGGCCTACTTCAACGCCTGCCTGATCCTGATCGCCCTGCCCAACGACGACATCACGGCGAGCGGTCTCGGCTGCACGCTCAATCCCGGCAACCCGTACCTCAACAACGTCAACCAGTCGGGCTTCGGCACCTTCGGAGCGCCGGCCATCAAGGGATCGATGTGCGAGGTGGCCGACCCGGGCCCTCAAGGCGACCTGGCACAAGAAGTGGCAGGTCAACCGGCGCCTGCGCCCCGAGGAGTGGGGCGGCCTGGTGCACAACCAGAAGGTCAACAACCGGTATCCCGGCGTGATCGACGCCCGGCAGCTGAGCTCGCCGGTGCTCGACCGGGTGCACGACAAGTTCGGCACCTACCTGATGCCGATGGCCTTCCCGGAAGGGTGCCCGACCCATCCGTCCTACACGGCGGGGCACGCCACCGTCGCCGGCGCCTGCATCACCATCCTCAAGGCGCTGTTCGACGAGAGCTTCCGCATCCTCAATCCGGTCGTGCCCGCGGACGACGGCCTCTCGCTCGAGCCCTACTTCGGAGCGCCGCTGACGGTGGGCGGCGAGCTCAACAAGCTCGCCTCCAACATCTCGACCGGACGCAACATCGCGGGGGTTCACTGGCGCTCGGACGCCCGCGAGTCGATGAAGCTCGGCGAGACGATCGCCCTCGACATCCTGCGCGACCAGAAGTCCGGCTACAACGAGATCTTCAAGGGTTTCACCTTCACCAAGTTCGACGGCACGCGGGTCACCGCGTAGACCGGCGGACCGATCAGCGATCGATCGCGAGGGCGGCTCCCGGGGGCCGCCCTCTTTCGTTTTACATCTCTTACATTTGACGATCGCCCGGCGCTGCGCTATATCGCGGTGGGAGTCGTTGGGTCCCGCTTGCTCCATTTTTCTCTAGCTTCGACCACGGGGGAGAACCATGCGCCGATCTCTGCTGCCGATCCTGCTCACCGTCCTCACGCTCCACCTCGGGGTCGCCGGGCTCGCCCGGGCCGCCGCGAGCCCCAAGCCCGCGAAGCCAGCCGCGGCGGCCCCGTCGGCAAACGCCGCGGCCGTCGATCCCGACCTCCTCGCGGGGATGGCCGCCCGCTCGATCGGTCCGGCCACGATGAGCGGCCGGCTGCCGGCGCTCGACGTCGTCGAGTCCAATCCGGACCTGATGTACGCCGGCGGCGCGGCCGGCGGCGTCTGGAAGTCGGTCAACGGCGGCCTCACCTGGACGCCGGTGTTCGACGACCAGCCCGTGGCCTCGATCGGCGCCATCGCGATCAATCAGTCGAATCCCGACATCGTCTGGGTCGGCACCGGCGAGGGGAACCCGCGCAACAGCGTGTCGATCGGCAACGGCGTCTACCGCTCGCTCGACGGCGGCAAGACCTGGGCGCACCTGGGGCTCGAGAAGACCGAGCACATCCACCGCATCGTGCTCCACCCGACCGATCCCAACGTCGCCTGGGTGGCGGCGCTCGGCCAGGTCTGGGGGGAGAACCCGGAGCGCGGGGTGTACAAGACGACCGACGGCGGCAAGAGCTGGCGGCGGGTGCTCTACGTCGACCCGCGCACCGGCACCGGCGACCTGGTGATCGATCCGGTCAATCCCAACAAGCTGTTCGCCGCGATGTGGGAGTACCGGCGCTGGCCGTGGGGGTTCAAGTCCGGCGGCCCGGGCTCCGGCTTCTACGTCAGCTACGACGGCGGCGAGAGCTGGAAGCGCTACGCCGAGGAGGCCGGCATCCCGAAGGGGGACCTGGGGAGGATCGGCATCGCCGTCTCGCGCTCGAACCCGGAGATCGTCTACGCGCTGGTCGAGGCCGAGAAGAGCGCGCTGCTCCGGTCGAGCGACGGCGGCCGCACCTGGAAGACGGCCAACGCGGACCAGCGGACGGCCGAGCGGCCGTTCTACTACGCCGACATCCGCGTCGATCCCAGGTGGCCGAACCGGCTCTACAACCTGACCGCCCGGCTGATGGTCTCCGAGGACAGCGGCGCGAGCTTCAACATGCTCGGGCGCTCGCGCGAGGTGCACGGCGACTATCACGCGATGTGGATCGACCCGCACGACCCCGACCACATGGTGACCGGCAGCGACGGCGGCCTCGCGATCAGCCGCGACCGCGGCGAGACCTGGCAGTTCGTGAGCACCCTGCCGATCGGACAGTTCTACCACGTCGACGTCGACATGGACCGCCCCTACCACGTCTACGGCGGCCTCCAGGACAACGGCTCCTGGCGCGGCCCGAGCTCCGACTGGACGCAGGGCGGGGTGCAGAACTCGGCGTGGGCGGCGATCGGCGGCGGCGACGGCTTCGACGTCCACCCGGACCCCGCCGACTCGATGGCCGGCTACTCCGAATCGCAGGGAGGCGAGCTGGTGCGCTGGAACCTGCGCAGCCGCGAGTCGAAGCTGATCAAGCCCGCCCAGCCGGCCGGCCTGAAGCGGCTCCGCTTCAACTGGAACGCCGCCCTGGCGCAGGACCCGTTCGATCCCGGCACGCTCTACATCGGCAGCCAGTACGTCCACAAGTCGACCGACCGGGGGGCGAGCTGGACGGTGATCAGCCCGGACCTGACGACCGACAACCCCGCCTGGCAGCAGCAGAAGAAGAGCGGCGGCCTGACCCTCGACGTCAGCGCCGCCGAGAACTTCACCACCCTCCTCGCGATCGCCCCCAGCCCGTTGCAGCAGGGGGTGATCTGGGCCGGCTCGGACGACGGCCGGCTGCACGTCACCCGCGACGGCGGCAAGAGCTGGACGAGCCTCGAGAAGAACGTCCCCGGGGTGCCGGCCAACACCTGGATCCCCGACATCCTGCCGTCGAAGGTCGACGCCGCCTCGGCCTTCGTGGTCTTCGACAACCACCGCCGCCAGGACTTCACCCCCTACGTCTTCCGCACCGACGACTGGGGGAAGACCTGGCACAGCCTCGCCACCCGGGAGATCCGGGGGTACGCGCTGGCCGTCGAGCAGGACCCGGCCGACCGCAACCTCCTCTTCCTGGGGACCGAGTTCGGCCTCTACGTGTCGTTCGACGGCGGCGGCCACTGGTCGCCCTGGAAGCACGGCCTGCCGACCACCTCGGTGATGGCGCTCAAGATCCACCCGCGCGACCTCGACCTGGTGATCGGCACCCACGGGCGCGCCCTCTACGTGCTCGACGACATCACGCCGCTGCGCGGGGTGTCGCCGGCGGCGATGGCCGAGCCGGTCCACTTCTATCCCAGCCAGCCGGCGCTCCTCTACCGCGCCGCGCGGGGGGGCGGCATCCGCGGCGGCGGCGCCGGCGAGTTCCAGGGGCGCAACCGCACCTACGGCGCCCTCCTCACCTTCTCCCTCAACGCTCCGGGGCTGCCGCTCCCCGACGACGAGAAGGAGCGGCAGCGCAAGGAGGCCGAGCGAGACAAGGCGCGCGCCGCGGCCTCCGCGGCGGAGAGCGCCGGCGCCCAGCCGGCGACCGACCGCCCCTCCGGCTCGCCGAAGGAGGATGTCCCCGGACGCGAGGAGACGGCGGTGGCCGAACCGGGCAGCGGGCCGGGTGGTGGTGGGATGGGAGGTCCCGGCGGCCCCGGTGGAGGTGGCCCCGGAGCGGAGCGCGGCCCGAAGGCCGAGATCCGGATCTCCGACGCCTCCGGGAAGCGGGTGCGCACCCTGAAGCCGGCGGTCCATCAGGGTCTCAACCGCGTGGTCTGGGACTTCGGCCGCGAGGGGTTCCGCAATCCGGAGGGGCAGCAGCGTGGGCGGCCGGGGGGGGACAGCGGCCCCAACGTCGTCCCGGGCACCTACGGCGTGGTCGTCAAGTACGGCGGCCACGAGGCCAAGGGGACGGTGACCATCGAGGCCGATCCGGAGCTCAAGAGCTCGCCGGCCGGCTGGGCGGCGTGGGACGCGGCGGTGGTCCGCGCCGGCGCCTTGCAGAACGCGGTGGCGGACGCCATCAACCGCATCGGCGCCACCCGCAAGGACGTCAATCAGGCGCTCGCCCGGCTCGACGCCCGGAACAAGGAGAAGGAGCGCGACGCCGTCCCGAGCGACGGCGCCGCGGCCAGGCCCGACCCGGGCGAGAAGGCGCTGCGCAAGTCGGCGCGGGACCTCCAGAAGAAGCTCTCCGAGGTCGAGCGCCGGTTCTACGTGTCGGCGGACGTCAAGGGGCTGCTCGAGGACGACACCACGGCGCTCAGCGAGGTCGAGAACGTCCGCCGCGCGATCGGCAACTCCTGGGAGGCGCCGTCCGCCAACACGGCGGCCGACCTCGAGGAGGCCGACGCCACCACCCGCGCGGCGCTGGCCGACTTCAACAAGCTCTATGCCGAGGACGTTCCGGCGTTCCGCAAGCAGCTCGCCGACGCGAAGATCGAGCTGCTCGGCGATACCGGGCCGATCGAGGTGAAGTAGGTCAGAGCCGGATCACGATCTTCCCGAAGTGCTCCCCCGCCGCCAGGTGCGCGAAGGCGGCGCGGGAGTCTTCGAGGGGGAAGACGCGGTCGATCACCGGCCGCAGGCGATGGAGGGAGATCGCCCGGTTCATCGCCTCGAAGCTCTCGCGGTCCCCCACCAGGATGCCGTTGAGGCGGATCTTCTGCATGAAGACGTGGGTGAGGAGGAGCTCGGTCTTCGTCCCCGCGAGGTTGCCGATCAGGCTGATCGTGCCGCCGAAGCGGACCGCCTGGAGCGACTGCTGGAGCGTCCCCGCGCCGCCCACCTCGACGACGTGGTCCACCCCGACGCCACCGGTGAGCTCCTTGGCCCGCGCCCCCCAGGCCGGCACCTCGCGGTAGTTGATCGTCTCGTCCGCCCCCATCTCGCGGACGCGGGCGAGCTTCTCGTCGCGGCTCGAGGTGGCGACGACGCGGGCGCCGAGGAGCTTGGCGAGCTGGAGGGCGAAGAGCGAGACGCCGCCCGTCCCCTGGACCAGCACCGTGTCCCCCGCCGTGATCCCCCCTTCGGTGACCAGGGCGCTCCAGGCGGTCACCGCGGCGCAGGGGAGGGTCGCCGCCTCCTCGTCCGAGAGGTGCTCCGGGGTCCTGACCACCCCGTCCTGATCGAACACGGCGAGCTCGGCGAGGGTGCCGTCGAGCGGGCCGCCGAGGGTCGAGCGCAGCCGCTCGCGGGTCGGCCGGCCGGCGAGCCACTTCTGGGCGAACAGCGTGCACACGCGGTCGCCCGGCTGCACGCGGGTCACCCCGGCCCCGACCTCCACCACCTCGCCGGCGCCGTCCGAGCAGGGGACGAGCGGCAGCTTCTGCTTCGGGTTGTACTTCCCCTCGACGGTGAGCAGGTCGCGAAAATTGAGCGAGGCGGCGCGCAGCCGCACCAGGATCTCCCCGGGCCCCGGCCGCGGATCGGGCCGCTCGACCAGGGCCAGGTTGTCGAGGCCGAAGGCGCCGCGGATCTCGAGGGCGCGCATGGTCAGTTCACCGAGGCGTCCGCGACGGTGAGCGCCAGGCGCATCTTCCCGATCAGCTCCTGCGCGTCCGGCGCGGCGAGCGAGCCGGCGTCCCAGCCGATGCCGAGCCCCTTGCGGCCGAGCCTGGGGATGATGTGGAAGTGCACGTGCATCACCACCTGGTGCGCCTCCGAGCCGTTGTTCTGGAGCACGTTGTAGGCGGTGGCCCCGGTCGCCTGCATCACCGCCCGGCAGAGGCGCGGCAGCACGCGGCCGACGGCGGCGGCGGCTTCGTCCGAGAGCTGGTCGAGCTGCGCGCAGCGCTCCTTGGGGATCACCAGCGTGTGTCCCGCCGAGAGCGGGCCGATGTCGAGGAAGGCGAGGACGTGGTCGTCCTCGTAGACCTTGTAGCTGGGGATGTCCCCGGAGAGGATCCTGTCGAAAATGGTCGGTTGGTGGTCGCTCATGACGGCGTATTCTACAGAGCATGAGCCAAAGCATGGATGCGAGCCCCGACCGCCGCCCGGCCTGGACCGAGGACGACAGCAAGAACTTCCTCGACTACGGCCGCTTCTTCGTCCCCGACCGCGAGGCGCAGATCGCCGCCATCCTCGACGTGATCCCGGACCCCGGCGACGGCCTCCTCGTCGACCTCTGCTGCGGCGAGGGACTGTTGTCGCGGGCGATGCTCGAGCGCTTCCCGCAGGCCCGCGTCCTCGGCCTCGACCTCTCGCCGGCGATGCTGGCGCGCGCCGGGGCCGCCGCGGGCTCGCGGGACGACCGCTTCACCGGACGGCCGTTCGATCTCGCGGACGGCGCCTGGCGGCGCTTCGACGAGCCGGTCCGCGCCTTCGTCAGCTCGCTCGCCATCCATCATCTCGACGGGGAGGGGAAGCGGACGCTCTATCGCGACCTCGCGGCGGCGCTGGCGCCGGGCGGTGCCGTGGTGATCGCCGACCTGATCGAGCCGGCGACCCCGGGCGCCCGCGCCCTCGCCGCGCGGGCCTGGGACGAGGCGGTGCGCCGCCGCTCCCTCGAGCTCACCGGCGGCCTCGCCCCGTATGACGAGTTCGGCCGCCAGGACTGGAACCTCTACGCCACCTCGGAGCCCGACCCGGTCGATCACCCCTCGCCGCTCTTCGATCAGCTCCGCTGGCTGAGCGAAGCGGGGCTCACCGCCGTCGACGTCTACTGGCTGCAGGCGGGCCATGCGATCTTCGGCGGCCTTTTCCCGGGTTCTCCGGGCGCCCCGGGATAGCGCCATTTCCGGCGCCCGAGCTGGTTTCGGAATTGCATGATCGAACGGGCATGAGAGGCGTGGTTTGCGCACCTGGGAGATTCCGTTCGACCCCCCGTCCCGTGCTGGGCGCGGGGTGGCGCCGCGCCGACCGCCTGCGCGGCTTCGGGTCGCAACCCGACATGGCCGCGCGCCCCGCGGCGCCGGCGCTCCGGTTCCCTCTTGACAGGGTCGAGAAGTCCGTTAGGCTTAACCCCGTGGACGCCAACGTGCCTCCCGACCAACCTCCGAGTACTCCGGACAGCCCGGCCCTGAGCCTCCTCTCGCTGGGTCTGTCAGCCGATCCCCCCGTCTTCGAAACTTCCACATTTTCTCTCCTTTCCCGGAATTCCGCGGCCGCCGACGGTTGCGGTGTCACCCCTTACGGGTTGACCTTCTAGCCCATCATGCGAACGGAGCCCCCCGGGGCTAACCCGCCGGACGGATCGAGCCGGCGGGTTCGTCGGACTTGGATCTCCAGGTTTCCCTTTACAACCCTGTTCGCTCCGGGCGGCCGCGGCCGTCTGGACGGAGGATTCTGGCGATGAAGCAAGAGGCCCTCGCCTCGCTCGCGGTCGGGACCACCCGCCGCGAGGAGATCTGCGCGATCTTCGACCAGTGCTACGACCCCGAAACGTGGAACGACTGGCGCTGGCAGATGCGTCACCGGCTGACCCGTCTCGATCAATTCGAAAAACTGCTCCGGCTGACCGATTCGGAACGGCGGGGCCTGAGCCTCGCGAGCGAGAAGTTCTCGGTCGCGGTCACCCCCCATTTCGCCGCGTTGATCGACCCGCAGGATCCCCACTGCCCGATCCGGCTCCAGGTCGTGCCGCAGGAGAGCGAGCTGGTGGTGAGCCGCGGGGACATGACCGATCCGCTCGACGAGGACGGCTCGAGCGTCGTCGAGGGGCTGGTGCACCGCTATCCCGACCGCGTCCTCTTCCTGGCGCTCGACACCTGCGCCGCCTATTGCCGCTACTGCACGCGCAGCCGCCTGGTGAGCCAGGGGGAGCTCGATCCGATCGGCCGGCGGCTGGAGGCGGCGATCGCCTATCTCGAGGCGCACACCGAGGTGCGCGACGTGCTGCTGTCGGGCGGCGATCCCCTGCTGATGGCCGACTCCGTGCTCGACAAGCTGCTCGGCCGGCTGCGCGCCATCCCACACATCGAGTTCCTGCGCATCGGCACCCGCATCCCGGGCTTCCTGCCGCAGCGGATCACCCCCGAGCTGGTGGCGGTCCTGCGCCGCCACCGGGTCTGGCTTTCCCTCCACTTCTGCCACGCCCGGGAGCTGGCGCCCGAGGTGGCCGCGGCCTGCGACCTGCTGGCCGACGGCGGCATCCCGCTCGGCTGCCAGACGGTGCTGCTGCGCGGGGTCAACGATTCGGCCGCGACCCTGCGCGACCTCTTCCACGGCCTGCTCAAGCTGCGCGTGCGGCCGTACTACCTCTACCAGTGCGATCCGGTGCTCGGCACCGGCCATCTGCGCACCAGCGTCGAGACCGGGCTCGACCTGATGGCGCAGCTGCGCGGCTTCACCACCGGCTACGCGGTGCCGACCTACGTGGTCGACGCGCCGGGAGGCGGCGGCAAGGTGCCCGTGCAGCGCGAGACGCTGACCGGGCTCGAAGAAGGGGTCTGGCAGCTCCGTAACTGGGAAGGGAAGAGCTATTCGTATCTCGACCCCGCCGAGCGCTGAGCCAATGAGGCCGCTCGCGATCGCGCTCTGCTACGACCTCAAAGCGGATTACCTGGCCGCGGGCTTCACGCCCGCGGACGTGATGGAGTTCGACGAGGAGGAGACGGTGGCGGCGCTCTCCTCCGCCCTCGCTCGCGGTGGGGCACCGTCCGGAGCGGGTGGGGCGCGGCGTCGAGCTGGCCCGCCGGCTTGCCGGCGGCGAGCGCTGGGACCTGGTGTTCAATCTCTCCGAGGGGGTGCGCGGGCGCTCGCGGGAGGCCCAGGTGCCGGCCCTCTGCGAGATGTTCGATCAGCCGTACACCTTCTCCGACCCGCTGACCTGCGCCGTGACGCTGGACAAGGCGCTCGCCAAGCGGCTGGTGCGCGATCACGGCCTGCCGACCGCGGCGTTCGCCGTCGTCGAGCGGCCGGAGGACGTCGCGGCGGTCGATCTCCCCCTGCCGCTGTTCGTCAAGCCGCTCGCCGAGGGGAGCAGCAAGGGGGTGACGCGGTGCTCCCGGGTCGAGACGCGCGCGGAGCTCGTGGCGGCCTGCACCGGCCTCCTCGCCGCCTTCCATCAGCCGGTGCTGGTGGAGAGCTTCCTTCCCGGTCGCGAGATGACCGTGGGGATCCTCGGCAACGGCGCCGGGGCCCGCGTGCTGGGGGTGCTGGAGGTGGCCTTCCGCGCCGGCTCCGACCCCGCCTACACGGCCGAGAACAAACGGGAGTACGCGGATCGCGTGGACTACTGGCTGCTCGACGGCGAGCCGGTCGCCCGCCGCGCCCGCCAGGTGGCGCTCGCCGCCTACCACGCCCTCGGCTGCCGCGACGTGGCCCGAGTCGACCTGCGCTGCGACGCGGCCGGCGAGCCTTGCTTCCTCGAGGTCAATCCCCTCCCCGGCCTGCACCCGACCTACTCGGACCTGCCGATCCTCGCCGGACGGATGGGGACGCCGTACGCCGAGCTCATCGGGCAGGTGGTGGAGGCCGCGGCACGGCGGTGGGAGCTGTGATGGAGATCTCGCGGGTGCTGATCGCGCACAACGTCCAGTCCTCGGGGAGCGCGGACGACCCTTCGGCCTCGGACGTGATGGCGCAGGTCGAGGTGGTGGCGGCGGGGCTCGCGGCGCTCGGCGTTCCCCACCGGATCGTGCCGGTGCCGGAATGGCGCCCCTGGGGGGTGATCGATGCCGATCCCGGCACAGTGGTCTTCAACCTGATGGAGGCGCCGCCGGGGCGGCCAGAGGCGCTGCTCGGAGCGGCGAGCGCCCTCGAGCTGCTCGGCCTCCCCTTCACGGGATCGGCGGCCGGCGCCCTCTGGGTGACGACGGACAAGATCGCCACCCGCGCCATGCTCGCAGCCGTTGGGCTGCCGGTCGCCCCCGGCGGCCGCCTCGACCCGGACCGCCCCGACCTGCTCGACCACGTCCCCGGCCCGTGGATTCTGAAGCCCGCCTGCGAGGACGCCTCGCTGGGGATGGAGGGGGACCCGGTCTGCGCCACTCCCGAGGCCGCCGTGTCCCGGGCCCGCGAGCTCGCCCGCCGCTTCCCCGGCCAGGCGGTGGTCGCCGAGACCTTCCTCCCCGGCCGCGAGCTGAACGTCTCCCTGCTCGCCGGCGACGACGGGAACGTCGAGGTGCTGCCGGTGGCCGAGATGGTCTACGAGGGGTTCCCCGCCGGGATGAGCCGGGTCCTCGGCTACGAGGCGAAGTGGCGGGAGGACTCCTTCGCCTACATCCATACCGTGCGGCGGTTCCTCGCGCCGGCCGGGTCGGCGGAGGACGGCGCCCTGATCGCGCGGGCCGGCGAGCTGGCGCGGGACGCCTGGCGGATCTTCGGCCTGCGCGGCTACGTGCGGGTCGACCTGCGGCTCGACACGGACGGCGAGCCCCGCATCCTGGAGGTCAACGCCAACCCCTGCCTGGCCGCCAACGGCGGCTTCATGGCGGCGGCGAAACGGGCGGGGCACTCGGTGGCGGACGTCGTGCGGCGGATCCTCGCCGACGCGGTTCCCGGGCGAGCGCAGGCCCCCCCTACACCTGCAGCCAAACGCTTCCCCGGCCTCGAGGTCCGCCGGTCGCTCACACCGGCTGACCGCGCTCCATTGGAGGCGCTGATCCGGGCCACCGGGTTCTTCAATCCCGAGGAGATCACGGTCGCCCTCGAGCTGGTGGACGACCGCCTGACGGAGGGGGAGGCGAGCCATTACCGCTTCCTGGTCGGCGAGCGGGACGGCCGCGTGGCGGGCTACGCCTGCTGGGGGGCGATCCCGGGCACCCTCGCCGCCGCCGACCTCTACTGGATCGTGGTCCATCCGGACTTCCAGGGGCAGGGAGCCGGCGCCGCCCTCCTCCGCGCCGCCGAGGAATGGATCGCGGCCGAATCCTGCGCGCGGATCTACGTCGAGACCTCGACCCGCCCACAGTACCAGCCGACCCGCGCCTTCTACCTCGCCTGCGGCTACCGGCTGGTCTCGGAGCTGGTGGACTTCTATGGGCCTGGCGACGGCAAGGCGACGTTCCTCAAGGTGCTCGAGCTCGACTGAGCTCTCAGCCCACCCCAACCTCCACCACCTCATCCCCCGCCACCGCGAACACCCGATCTCCTTCCCGCGGCCGCACTCCGGCCCCGCCCGTGAAGTCGCCGAAGGCGGGGAGGATTCCCAGCCGCTCGCCGAACAGGAAACAGGGGAGCCGCTCGCGCTGGCGGCCGGGGCCGGAGAGGGAGACCGCGGGGTGGATGTGCCCGGCGAGCACGTAGCCCGCCGAGCCCTCAGTCTCTTTTGGGGGATGATGCCGGAAGGCGAACGGTCCCTCGACCCAGGGCTCATCCCGGCAGTCGAAGCGCCACTCCCGGGGGGGATCGCCGGCGCCGCGGTCGTGGTTGCCGCGCACCAGGAGGATCTCGAGATCGGCGTGGCGCTCCCGCCACTCCGCAATCGCCGCCAGGGTGCGGGCGGCGCGGCCGGAGCGGGCGTGGAAGAAGTCTCCCAGCAGCAGCAGCCGGCGGGCCCCGGTGCGCTCGAGCGCCGTGGTCAGCCGCGCCAGCGCCGTGGCGGTGGTGCCGCCGGGGAGGGGGATCGCCGCGGCGCGGAAGGCGGCGGCTTTGCCGAGATGGAGGTCGGCGGCGAGCAGGGTGCCGGCGCGCTCCCAGTACAGGGCGCGCTCGGCGAGGAGCGCCACGGACTCGCCTGCCAGGGAGATCCGGATCAATTCTCCGGTCACTTGGCCGCCGCCCGTTCGAGCTGCGCCTGCATGCGGCGGACGCGATCGCCGAGGGTCTCGGAGCTGAGCTTCTGGCGCATGTGCGCCACCATCAGCGGGAAGGCGAGCGGGCTCGGCCGGGCGATCTCGAGCACGGTGACCCGCGACTCGGCGAGGCGCGCGAGGGCGAGGCCGAGCCGGCTCCGTTCGAGCTGCTGCTCGAGCACCTCGCGGTGGGCCTGGTGGAGGAGGAGGTTCTGCGGGTCGTACTTCGCGAACACCTCGTAGAAGAGGCCGCTCGACGCCTGGAGGTGGCGGGCGGCCTTGCGCTGCCCGGGGAAGCCCTGGAAGAGGAGGCCGGCGACGCGGGCGATGTCGCGGAACTGGCGCTTCGCCATCTCGGCGGCGTTCAGGCTCGCCGGGATGTCCTCGGCGAGCCCCGAGGGCGCGAGGAGCCCGGCGGCGAGCGCCTCGTCGAGCGGCGCCCGGTCGGCCGAGAGCAGCTCGATCCCGTAGTCGTCGACCGCCAGGGTGAAGGTGATCGGCCGCAGGCGGGAGATCCGCCAGGCGAGGAGCGCCGCCAGCCCCTCGTGGACCAGCCGCCCTTCGAAGGGGTAGAGGAAGAGGTGATGCCCCTCGCGCGACTTCAGCCGCTCGACGAGGAGCTCGTCCGCCGCCGGGATCTTCGACCAGCGCGCCTGGAGCTCGAGGAGGGGGCGCATCGCCGCCATCTCGGGGCCGGCGAAAATCCCGTCCCGCGCCGCTTCGAGCAGGCGGCGGACGGCGGCGGCCAGCTCGGTCGACAGCGGCATCCGCCCCCCCATCCAGCGCGGCACGGCGTTGCTCTTCCCCTTGGCGCGCCGCACCCAGGCCGTCATGTCGCGCACGCTGTCGAGCTCCAGCGTGCGGCCGGCGAAGATGAAGCGCTCCCCCGGCCGCAGCCGGGAGACGAACGACTCCTCGACCGAGCCCAGCCGGCCGCCCTTGACGTACTGCACGGTGAGCGCCGCGTCGCTGGTGATGGTGCCGATCGACAGCCGGTGGCGCCGCGCCACGGCGCGGTCCGGCACCGTGTGGAGGCCGTCCGCCTCCACCACCCGCCGGTACTCGGGGTAGGCGGCGAGCGCCGGCCCGCCGCGGGTGACGAAGTCGAGCGTCCACTCCCATTCGGTCCAGGTCAGCTCGCGGTAGGCCCAGGCCGTCCGCACCTCGTCGTACAGCTCGGCGGAGCGGAAGCCGCCCCCCACGGCGACCGTCACCAGGTGCTGCGCCAGCACGTCGAGCGGCTTCTCCTGCGGCGTCCGCGGCTCGATCCGCCCTTCCGCGAGAGCGGCGCGGGCCGCCGCCACCTCGATCAGCTCGAAGGCGTTGGTGGGGACGCAGGTCACCCGGCTCGCGGCGCCGGGTCGGTGGCCGCTCCGTCCGGCCCGCTGGGCGAGGCGGCCGATCCCCTTCGGGCTGCCGACCTGGAGCACCCGGTCGACGGGGGCGAAGTCGACACCGAGGTCGAGGCTCGAGGTGCAGACCACGCAGCGCAGGCTCCCGGAGCTCAATCCCGCCTCCACGAAGTCGCGCACCTTGCGGTCGAGCGAGCCGTGATGGAGGGCGATCTCGCCGGCCCAGTCCGGGCGGGCCTCGAGGATCGCCTGGTACCAGATCTCGGTCTGCGAGCGGGTGTTGGTGAAGACCAGCGCCGTCCTCCCCTCCTCGACCGCCGCGATCACCTGCGGCAGGAGCTGCAGCCCCAGGTGCCCCGCCCAGGGGAAGCGCTCGATCACCGGCGGGATCAGCGCGTCGACGGCGATCCGCTTCGGCGCCGCGCCGACCACCAGACGGCTCGCGGCACCGGCCAGCGCCAGGCGGGCGACCTCGAGATTGCCCAGGGTGGCCGACGCTCCCCAGGTCCGCAGGGCCGGCTGGAAGCGGCGGAGGCGCGCGAGAGCGAGCTCGGTCTGCGCGCCGCGCTTGTTGCCGAGCAGCTCGTGCCACTCGTCGACCACCACCAGGCGGAGGTCGGCGAAGAGGTCGCGGGCATCGGCGCGGGAGAGGAGGAGCGAGAGGCTCTCGGGGGTGGTGACGAGGGCGGTGGGGAGCTTCTCCCGCTGCCGGTCGCGCACGCTGGCCGAGGTGTCTCCCGTGCGCCGCTCGAGCGTCCAGGGGATCCCCAGCCCGGCGAGCGGCGCCCGCAGCGCGGCCTCGGTGTCGGCGGCGAGCGCGCGCAACGGCGTCAGCCAGAGCGCGCGCAGCGGCGGCGCGGCCGCCCGCCGCAGGGGCCGGGAGCGCGGATCGGGCGGATGGGTGGCCAGCCATTCGAGGAGGGGGGCCATCCAGACGGCGTAGGTCTTGCCGGTCCCAGTGCCGGCGTGGATCAGCCCGCTCTCACCCGTCAGGTAGGCGTCCCACACCTCGCGCTGGAAGGCGAATGGGCTCCATCCCCGCGCCGCGAACCACGCCTCGACGCGGGCCACGGCAGCGGGGGTGTCCGTCCCGACGCTGGCCGCAGGAGGATCTGGAACGGCTGGCATCCCTACGGAGCCGGGCCGGGCGGGGTGGGGCGGGGCTTCTCGATCCCCAGCCAGCCGGCGACCCGGCCGGCCACTTCTGGGTTGCGCACCGTGCCGGCGTTCCCCGGGGCGATCCCGGCGCCGAGGGCCATGTAGATGCCGTGCAGGTCCGGGTGGGTGTTGAGATAGCCGTGCATGCCGAGCGCGGTGCTCGGGAATGCCGCCTTCCCCTCGCGGAGGCCGTTCCCCGCCATGTACCCCTCGTTCAGGAAGAGGATCAGGTCGCCGCTGTTGGGGCTCGCGAGGCCGATCTCCGGAGCCGCCGCCTCCTGGCGGGTGAGGACGCGCTCGACCGGCGCCTCGCTCCCCACGCGCCATGAGGTGAACAGCTCGCGCAGGATGGGGACGAGATCCTCGTGCCCGGGGGCGAGATAGACATGGATCACCCCTCCCGAGCCGACGGCCTGGGCGAGGGTACCGTTCGCCACCACCTTCCCCCGGGCGTCGGCGGCGAGCAGCCCCTTCTCGCGCAGCAGCACGTTGGCGTCGACCTGGGTGTGGACGGGGGTCATGCCGTGATCGCTGACCAGGGCCACCACCGTCGTCGAGAGGTCGAGCGTGGCGAGCAGGCGGGCGAGCTCGCGGTCGACCGACTGCCAGACGTGCCGGCGCGCCGCCGCCAGGGCGTCGCGGCGCTCGTCCGAATAGCCCGCCTGGCGCGGATCGGCGAGGTCGAGCTGGTGCCCGGCCTCGTCGATGGACGGGATGTAGCTCATCAGCAGGTCCCAGCCGGGGCGCTGCGCGGCGGCGACCAGCGTGTCGCCGAAGAAGCCGGTGAAGCGGTCGGACTGCTGGCTCCAGGTGGCGAGGTCGATCCCCGGCTTTCCCGCCCAGCCGTCGCTCAACCGGCGGTCGTCCGGCGGGCCGGGCCAGACGAGCCTCCGGGCCGCCAGGGCCGCGGCGAAATCGTCCGGGTAGGCGCGCAGCGGATAGACGGCGCCGAAGTAGATCCGGGTGGTGGCGAGGTCGGGCGCCATGGCGAGCAGCTTGACGGGGCAGACGGCGTTGCGGGGCGCGCCGTCCGCGGCGGGGAGCTGGCAGGGGACGTCCTTCCATTCCCCCACCTGGAGGAGGACCGCGTCCTGCTCCCCCGAGGGGATCACCAGCAGGCTGTCGTAGTCCACCTTGCCGTCGTCCGTGGAATCGAACGCCAGGAGATCGAAGGACTGAGCCGCCCCCCCGCCGGAGCCCGCCTGCACCAGGATGCGGAGAGGCTGCGAATGGCTGACGATCTCCTGGGCCTCGGCGTCTTCGTCCGCCTCTTCCCACAGGCCCCCCTCGACCGTCACCAGGTCGGAGCGCCGGTCGGGCTCCTCGGAGTAGAACATCCCCCAGTCGGCGCGGCGCCGCGGGCTCGCGCCGTCCGCCCCCGGCCAGGTGGCGACCGCCACTCGTCTCCCCTGCCGGCGGGCCGCCTCCCACAGGGTCTCCGTCCCGATCTCCGCCGCGAAGCCGCTCCTGAGCTCGAGGAACGGCGAGCCGGCGGGATGGAAGAGGTTGCTGACGATTCCGGTGCGCTCCGCGGCGTAGCCGGTCGCCAGGCTGATGTGGTTCGTGGCGGTGAGGGTGGGATCGACCGGCACCAGGCGGTCGGCGACCTGCCCTTCGCGGAAGAAGCGCGCGAACCCCCCCGCGCCGAACGCTCCCTCCGCATAGAGCCGCTGGAGGGTGTCGGCGTCCGCGCCGTCCAGGCTCAGCAGCACCACCCGGCGCGGCGGAGAGGGAGGCGGCAGGGGCGCCGCGGCGGGCCGCGCCGCTGGCGGGGCGCTGCGGCAGGAGAGGGCGAGGGCGGCGGCGAGGAGGAGAGCGGGAACCCGGTTGATCGTCTTCATGATGGGCTTCATGGTAGGCATGGCGGGGGTGATTCTAGGCGATCGTGCGCGGATCGCCGCCTCTGCTCGACGCGATGTCGCGCTACGTCGTGCCGGTCGAGCCGAAGCCGCCGGCTCCCCGGCCGCTGTCGTCGAGCACGTCCGCCTCCTCCCACTCGATGGTCTCGACGCGGGAGATCACCAGCTGGGCGATGCGGTCGCCCCGCTGCAAGGTGAACGGCGCCTCGCCCAGGTTGATCAGGATGGCCCCGAGCTCGCCGCGGTAGTCGCTGTCGATCGTCCCCGGGGCATTGACGATGCCGATGCCGTGCCGGAGCGCGAGGCCGCTGCGGGGACGGACCTGGCCTTCCCAGCCCGGGGGGATCTCGAGCACCAGGCCGGTGGGGACCAGCAGGCGCTCTCCGGGGCGCAGCACGATCTCGCCCGCGATGGCGGCCCGCAGGTCGAAACCGGCGCTGCCGGCCGAGCCGGAGGTGGGGAGAGGGAGGTCGCTGGCGGCGGGAAGCCGCCGGATGCGCACCCTCATGGCTTGCCAGTCGGCTTCGTCGGCTTCGTGGGATCGCCCGGCATGGTGCCGTTCTGCGGCTGCGCCTGATCGACGAACTGCATCGGCCGTCCCAGCCAGCGGGTGGATTTCGAAGCCACGGAGGAGGGATCGGCATTGGGGTTGCCGATCCCCCGGATCGCAGAGGCGCGACCGGTTCCCTGGTTGATCAGGTCCTCGGTGAAACGCCACTCGTTGTAGCGGTTGTGGCCGTAGAAGACCAGGAACGACGTCTTCGGGCTCTTGCTGTAGACGCCGACAATCGGCCCCACGGCGACGACGTCCCCCTTCTGGGGACCGTTGAGCCCCGGCGTGGGGTTGTTCGGGTCCGAGGTGTCCCCACCGCTGCCGCCGACGCCCACGCCCGGCGGCAGAGGCTGTTGGGGATTGTTCGGGTTATTCGGATCATTGGGGTTCTGCGGGTTCGGGTTGTTGGGGTCGTTGGGGTTCTGCGGCCCGATCGGGTTCCCCTGGTTCTGGAAGATCAGCCCCCACTTGCCGTCCTTGGTCATCGGGTCCTTCCAGAGCTGGCGGATGACGCGGGGCTTGGCCTCGAGCAGCTCCTCGAGCTTGACCGGGTAGCGCGAGTTCCTCTGGTGGAAGATGCGGATCGCCTCGGCGTACTGGAAGCCGCGGAAGATCAGCTCCTCCTCCTTCTCGCGCCGGATCTCCGTGCTCGCCAGGGGGAGGACCGTGGCCACGACGATGCTGAGCAGCGTGATCGCCACCACCAGCATCACCATGTTGTAGCCGGCTTCGCCGGCCCGCCCCTGGTCTCCTGAAAGCTGCATCACCAGTCCTTGTACGCGGACCCTTCGTAGGATTTGAGCGGCGACCCCGAATGGACGTCGACGATCCCGGGCTTCGCGGGATCGGTGTCGGCCTCCGCGGTCGGGTGGTCGGGATCGTTCTCCTCGTAGACCGGGACCCAGGTGTCGCTGCTCTTGGTGAACGGATCGATCGGCAGCTTGCGGACGTACCCCTCGTCGACCAGCGCGGTGAGGCTGGTCGGATAGCGCCCCTTGTCGCCGTAGTACTGGTCGATCATGTCGCGCAGGGTCCGGAGGTCGGTCTTCAGCACCGATTCCTTGGCCCGGATCGGAACGTTGCGCAGGGCCGGCATCGCGATCGTGGCGAGGATGCCGATGATCGCGATCACGATGATCAGCTCGAGCAGGGTGAAGCCCTGCTGGCGGCCGCGATGGCCAGAAGAATGACCAGAAGAATGAAGCTTCGGGAGGCAACGTCTCATATCGATTTCACCACTTCCGGTAGGCAACGCCGTTCAGACCCACGCCCCGCGACAGCGAATACACGTCGTACACGTTCTCGCCCCCCCAGGAGGTCGAGTCGAAGGCGTCCTGGTAGCTGCGCAGCCCCCACTCGCTCTTGCCGGTCATCGGGTCGATCGGGAGGCGGCGCAGCAGCTTGAGCTTCTTGTTCACCTGGCCGACCAGCGACACCCCTTCGACCAGCACGTCCAGCTTCTTCGGGTACCCCTCGGTGCCGAGGTCGACGGGGATCAGGCCGGCGTCGCTGTAGCGCTTGTACTCGTCGATCGCCATCCGCATCTCCCGCAACTCCAGCCGGAGGTCCGCTTCCCGCGAGCGCATCGCCGTGAACTTGGCGACCGGCAGCGACACCGTGGCGAGGATCGCCAGCACGGCGGCGACCATGACCATCTCGGCCAGGGTGAAGCCGGCTTCGGATCGGCGGACGGCGGACGGACCGGTATGCGACATCGTCTTCGAGCTCTCCCGTTACCCTCAACGTCTCCCGGAGGCCGCGGCTTCCCGCTGGGGGCCGGCCGGGGGGACCGGACGTTGGGCGGGCTCGGCGCGGACGTCGATCAGGGCCGGGCGGGAATGCACGGAGAGGGGATGCAACGCGCCGTCGAGCGCCTTGCCGTCGAGGCTCAACCCGCTCGCGCCGGCGGCGACGGCGTGGAAGGTGATGCGCGCCACCGTCCCCGTCCCCTTGACCCCCGGCACCTTGCCGAGCCGGCTGGCGCCGATCACCAGGGCGCCGGGACGGCCGGAGTCGGACATCACCTGCGCCTCGCCGGCCCCGCCCAGGAAATCGCCGGCGTCCACCTTGTCGACCGCCAGTACGGCGGGATCGAACGACAGCGACAGCGGCAGATGGGAGACCGGCTGGCCGGCCTCGGCCTGCACCCGCACCTCGAAGGTGTCGCCGGGCGCCACGGTCATCCGCCCCGGGGTGAGCCACAGCCGCACCGCGGGAGCCGCGGCAGCCGCAGAGATGGCGGCGGCCGCGGCGGTCGACGCCAGGGCTACCGTGCCGGGCGTGCCGGGTAGCTGCGCGGCGGCCGCGGCATTGCCGGGATTGCCGGGATCGTCCGGCAGCGCGGCGGTGCGCACCGCGAGCGACGCCGTCCCCGAGGCCGGGCGCTGGGAGACCAGCCCCGACGGCGGCTGCTCGTCCTCCGGCGGCGTCGCCGGCTGGGTGGGAGGAGAGCCCGGCGGGGTGCGCGGCACGAAGATGCTCGACGGCGGCGCGGCCGGCACCAGGTTCACCCCGCCCTGGGGGGGCTGCTGCGGGTTGGCGGGCTGGCCGGGGGCTCCCGGCACCGCCGTTCCGCCCTCGCTGTTGTCCCCCGGACGCAGGCCGCGAGGCAGCCGCTGCAGCCGGCGGCGGATGGCGTCCTGGATCTCCTCGGGCGACCCCTCGTTGCTGTCGAACGGCCCCTCGACCTCGGATTCGACGCGCGGGCTGCCGCCGCGGAAGGTGATGTTCTGCTCGGTCCCCACCCAGATCGGCGCCAGGTCCTCCTGGGTGATCTGGGCGTTACGGATGATGTGCGGCGTCATCGTCAGGATGACGTCGGTGCGCTGCCCCTCGGTGTGCTTGTTCGAGAACAGGCGGCCGAGGATGGGGATCTCCGAAAGCCCCGGGAAGCCGGTGTTGGTGTTGCTCTCGTCGGTGCGGATCAGGCCGGCCAGGAAGTTCGTCTCGCCGTCCTTCAGGCGGATCGTCGAGTCGATGGTGCGGGTGCCGATGATCGGCTGCGACTGCCCGCCCGAGCCCGCCACGTTGCCGTTCAGGTTCGACACCTCGATCTTCATCTTGAGGGTCACTTCCTGGTTGTGGTGGACCCGCGGCTCGAGCTCGATCTTGATGCCGACGTCCTGGTACTGGAAGGAGGTGATCGGCACGATCCCCCCCGAGGGGCCGGCGTTCTGCGTATTGAAGGTGGTGAGCGGGATCGGCACGCGGTCGCCGATCACCAGGTTCGCCTTCTCGCCTTCGGTGATCCGCAGCTGCGGCTTGGCGAGCAGCTGGGCGTCGGTGTTCTGCTTGATGAAGTTGTAGACGAAGTTGGGGAGCGTCAGCAGCCAGTTCGCCTGATTGATGAACGCCAGGTCCGAGAGCCGGACGCCGGAGGGGGTCGTCGGCGTGGTGGTGGTCGTGCCGGTGGTCCCGGTGCCGGTGGTGCCGGTGTTGGTCTGCCCGAAGTCGAGCGACTGGGTAACGCTGTAATTGCTCAGGTTGACCCCGAGATCGCGCAGCCGGGCGGAGTTGATCTGCAGCAGCTCGATGTCGACCACCACCTCGGCCTTCGATTTGTCGTTCGCCTCGATGATCCGCTCGGCCACCTTCACCTTGTCCGCGGTGTCGCGCAGGATGATGGCGTTCAACTGGTCGTTGGTGGCGATCTTCCGCGCGTCGATCAGGCTGCGCAGGATGGTCAGCATCTCCTTCATGTCGGCGTTCGACAGGAAGAAGGTCTGGATCACCAGGTCCTCGTAGGTGCGGCGGTTCTGCGGCGTGTCCTGGGCGATGATGATCGAATGCTCGTCCATCACCTTGTAGAAGGAGCCGCCGACGCGCATCACCGCCTCGAGCGCCGACTGGGCGGTGACGTCCTTCAGGCTGATCGCCACCTCCTGGTCGCGCAGGTTGGGATCGAACAGGATGTTGATCCCGAACGCCTGGCCGAGGGCGCGGTAGATCGAGAACAGCGACACCGGCTGCGGGAACTCGAGCGAGATCGGCTGGTTCGAGCGCGGGTTGAGCACCGGCGGCTGCGGGCGGGCGCCGCGCGTCCGCTGCTTCATCTGCTCGATCGTCTCGACGCCGTGCCCCGCCTTCTGGGCGACGTACTCCTGGTGGACGTGCTCGAGCTGCGCCTGCGCGTACTGGTTGGTGGGATCGAGCTGCGCGGCCTGCTGGTACTCGACCAGCGCCCTCTCGATCACCCCCGCCTTCTCGAACTGGCGCCCCTTCTCGAAGTGCTCCTGGGAGGCCTTGATCTTGGCCCGCAGCAGGGCCGCCTGGTAGCTGATGTTGGTGGGATCGCCGTCCACCGCCTTCATGTAGCTCACCACGGCTTCGTCCCAATGCCCGAGCTGCGAGGCGGTCTCGCCCTGCCGATAGTTCGAGTGGCTGGTGCAGCCGATCAGGAGCCCGAGCGCGAGCGCGAGCAGGGGGACCGGCAGGCGACGGTTGAGGTCAAGCATCTTCAAGGTTTCCCTCCGACTTGTTGGGGCGGGGACACGCCGACACGTTTCGTGGGCCAGTCGGGAAACCCCACGAAGCGGATATCCACGGATTCAAGGCCGATGTGAGAGACGATGAACTTGTTATCGATCGTCTCACCTTCTTGTACGTCGATGATGTCTTTTCCGTTTGTGAACACCGCGAGCTTCCTATCCGCCGGGCCGAAGCGCCCCAGGTACTTCAGGGTGAACTCGGCCGGCTTCGGCTTCGCCGCCTCGATCGCCGCCGCGGCGGCCGCCGCCCGCGCCCGCTCCTCGGCGGCTCTGCGCGCCGCCTCGAGCCGGGCCAGCTCCTCGGCAGAAGGCCCCTTGGGCTTCACCGGCGGCGGCGGAGGGGGATCGACGAAGCGCCAGGGGTCGCGGCCGCCCGGCGATTCGGCGGGGACGCGGTCGAGGTCGGCCATGCGGAGCACCGCCACTTTGTCGCCCGGCCGCGCGCCATGGTGCTGCTCGCTGGCGTTGGAGCGCCCTCGCGTCAGGGAGTCCCCCTCGGCGTCGGTCGCCGGCCGCGCCGCGGCCGGGGCGGCCGCCTCGTCGCCGCCGATCCCCAGCATCGGCGCCAGGAAGTAGCGCCAGGCGGCGATCAGCGCCAGGGCGATCAGGACCAGGATCAGCACCCGCTGCCGCGACGCGTTCAAGGCTTCTCTCCGGGACCGCTGCCGGACGGCCGGGTCGTCGACCTGCCGTTCATGGTCCCCACCGCCGTGGCGCCGGTCGCCATCGAAGCCGGCGGCTCGTCCTGGGCGTCGCGGGCGAACAGGGTCGACAGCGTGAGGTCGATGCGCAGCTCGGGGCCGGTGACCTCGTTGGCCACCGTCGCCTCGTCGAGGGTCAGGAAGGAGTGCGACCGCTCGAGCAGGGTGATGAACTTGCGCAGATTGGCGTAGGTGCCGCCGACCGAGAAGATGAACGACCGCTTGATCAGGCCGTAGTCCTGGATCTCCTGCTCCGGATAGGAGAACGAGCGCGGCACCAGCCCCGCCTCCTTCGCCATCCGCTTGACCTCGGTGGTGATGCTGGTCAGCCGGTGGCTGCGGGTGGAGAGGCGGTCGGCGTAGAGCTGCTCGACCTGCTCCTCGTTGGTGCGCACGCGGGCGATCATGGTCTCCATCTGGGCGCGCTTGCCGTCGATCTCCTTGAGCTCCGCCGCCTGCTGCTTGACGCGGTCGTCGAGCGCCTGGACCTGCCCCGCGTAGCCGAGGGTGTAGACGGCGAACGCCCCGGCGTTGACCAGGAAGAAGAGGAGCGCCGGCACCCAGATCCATGCCCGCTGGCGCCAGATCTCACCCGCCATCCTCATGGCCGCCCTCCCTTCCGGGGGGTGGCCGGCGGGGCCGGCGGGGCGGGGGTCGCGTGCAGGGTGGGCTTGGGAGGGGGAGACGGCAGCTCCTCGAGCCGCGGCACCGCGCCCGCCGCGCTCCCCGCCGGGAGCTTCATGCCCGACGCGCCGGGGTGGTACTGCACGGTGAGCTCGAACTTCTTCAACTTGCTGTCCTCCGGCCGGATCTCCGGACGGCCGTTCTCCACCTTGTTCTCCGCCGGCTCCTCGCGCATCAGGTCGGGGTAGCTGAAGGGGGGCTTGTAGAAGGCGTCGACGAAGTTCATCAGCGCCTCGTCGTCGCGGTCCTCGCCGGTGATCGCCAGCGTCACCTGGTCGGCCGCCTTGGCGCCGCGCGCCGTCGAGCGGCGCGCGCGCTGGAGCTCGCGCTCGGCCTTCTCGCCGGTCAGCGGCGCCAGGCGGTTCAGCCGCACCCCGTTCGGCAGCCGCTCGGCGATGCGGTCGAGCAGGGTGCTCCAGGAGAAGGTGCGGTTCTCGATCTGCCGGTTGAGGAAGTCGACCTTCTGGTTCTGCTCCTCGAGGTTGAAGCTGTCGAGCGTCTTCTGGAGCTGCGCCCGCGCGGCATCGGCCTTCTGGATCTCCGCGTCGCCGCGGGCGATCTGCGCCCGCTTGTCCGCCGAGGCCTCGCGATAGCTCAGGAACCGCGACACGTTGCCGATCAGCAGCACGATGCCGAGCGCCAGCAGGAGGAGCGACACGCGCACCACCGGCCGGCTGTTGAGGAACGGCCGCCCCGCCAGGTTGAGCGGCTCGACGCGGGCGAGCGGCTTCGCGGGCGCCCCGACGCCCGGCGCCGCCGGAGAGAGCGGCACGGCGGCGGCAGGCCGCGGCGGCGGGAAGGGCTCGGGAGCCTCGGACACGGCCGCCGGATGGCCCGCCTCGGGAGCGTCCGCCGCCTCGTCGTACGGAGGGATCTCGGGGCTCATGACATCTCCTGCCGGGCGGCGCCGAGCATGGGAGCGAGGCTCCGCCAGGGGGGGACGCTCGACTCCTCGGCGCGCAAGGGCGGGAGGTGGCGGCCGTCGACCGGCGCCGCGGGCGCGCCCAGCCCCTCCGCCAGACGGTCGAGCCACATCGGCTCGAGGTCGGGGGCGGCGAGCAGCAGCACCGAGCCGATCGTGGCGCCGGGGAAGTGCTCGTCGAGGAAGTTGCGGGTGAGCCGCAGGTCGCGCCCCACGAAGCTCGCCCGCGCCGCCTCGGGGAGGTTGCCGGTGAACCCCTTGTAGCGATGGAGCACGGGGTCGCCGCCGCGGGAGAAGATCAGGGTGTACCCCTCCTCGCCGACGCTGACCAGCGCCGAGAAGGTGCCGGCCGCGGGGGGGAGCACGGCGGCGAGCAGCGACAGGCTGGCGTTCGAGGTCTTGCCGATCCGCACGCCGGCGGCGGCGAAAGCCTCCTCGATCTGGGCGAGGAGCTGCTCGACGGCGAAGCCGAGGAGCAGGCGGCGCGGCTCCTCCTGTCCCGGCACCGGCGGCACCTCGGTGGCGCCGACCCGCAGCTCGTCGACCCGGAAGGGGACCAGGCGGCGCAGCTTCCAGCGCAGCACCTCGTCGAGCGCTTCCGAGGTCTTCGGCAGCTCGCCGCTCTCGGTGAAGGTGACCCGCAGCCAGGCGTCGGGGAGGACCAGCGAGGCCTCGCGCACCCCCCCGGGTACTTCCTTGACCAGCCCCGCGACCAGCTCCTTGAACGCCGCCGGATCGCGCAGCGGGCCGCCGAGCGGGCCGTGCTGGAACGGATCGCGCGGCAGCGCCCGCTCGCGGAAGACGCGCAGCCGGAAGCCCTGGCGGTCGCGGACGAACTGGCCGTAGCGCAGCCGCTCGGCGTCGAGCGAGAAGACGTGCGGCGGCACCGGCACCGGATCGAAACCCAGCAGCCGCTTCCACCAGGCGTTGCCGCCGGCCCGGTCGCTAATCGACGAAGGTGACTTTATTGATCTCACGCAGCGTGGTCACTCCCCGGAAGACCTTCTCGAGCGCCGATTCGCGCAGGAAGGTCATCCCCTCTTCTTTGGCCGCGCGCTTGATCTCCGAGGCGGGCCGGCGGTCCAGGATCAGCTCCCGGATGTGGTCCGAGAGGTCGAGCAGCTCCGAGACGGCGACCCGGCCGTGAAAGCCCGTGCCGTTGCACTCGATGCATCCCCGCCCCTCGTAGAACGTGAAGTCGGCGTACACCGCCGGATCGAGACCGCTCTCTTCCAGATGCTGGTGCGTCAGCTTGAGAGAATACCTGCAATGCGGGCAGATCTTGCGCACCAGGCGCTGCGCCAGCACGCAGTTCAGCGCCGAGACGAAGTTGTAGAGGTCGACGTTCATGTTCAGGAAGCGCCCGAGCACGTCGACCACGTTGTTGGCGTGCACCGTGGTGAACACCAGGTGGCCGGTGAGCGCCGACTGGATGGCGATCTGCGCCGTCTCCTCGTCGCGGATCTCGCCGACCATCACCTTGTCCGGGTCGTGGCGCAGGATCGAGCGCAGGCCGCGGGCGAAGGTCACCCCCTTCTTCTCGTTGACCGGGATCTGGGTGATGCCGCGCAGCTGGTACTCGACCGGGTCCTCGATGGTGATGATCTTGTCCTCCGAGGACTGGATCTCGGAGAGGCAGGCGTAGAGCGTCGTCGTCTTCCCCGAGCCGGTCGGTCCGGTCACCAGCACCATGCCGTACGGCTCGCGGATGAACTTGCGCACCTTGCGCATCGTCTCCTCGTCGAAGCCGAGGATGTCGAGGCGCAGGTTCTTGAACTCCTTGTTCATCGACTCCTTGTCGAGGATGCGGATGACGCAGTCCTCGCCATGCACCGAGGGCATGATCGAGACGCGGAAGTCGATCGTCCGCCCGATCAGCCGCAGCTTGAAGCGGCCATCCTGGGGGACCCGCTTCTCGGCGATGTCGAGCTCGGACATCACCTTGATGCGGCTGATGATCGTCTGGTGGTGGCGCTTGTCGATCGGCTCCATCGCCTGGTAGAGCACGCCGTCGATGCGGTACTTGATGATCACTTCGTTCTCGCGGGTTTCGATATGGATATCGGAAGCCCGGCGCTGGATGGCGTTGAACATCGTCGAGTCGACGAGCTTGATGATCGGCGACGTGTCCGCCGTGATGCGGTCGATCGACAGGACCTCCTCCCCCTCCTCGTCCTCCTGGACGAGCTGGATGCGGAAGTCCTCCGAGGCCTCGTCGAGCACCCGCTGGGCGCTCTCCGACTTCTGCAGGATCTCGTCGATCGCCGAGCGCACGCCGACCTTGACCTCGACCGGCTGGCCGAGCAGCAGCTCGAGCTCGTCGATCTTCATCACGTTCGACGGATCGGCCATCACCACCGCGAGGCGGCCGTCGAGCTGCGCCTCGGGGATGAAGCCGTAGCGCAGCATCAGCTCGAACGGCACCCGCCGGAAGAGGTCGTTCTCGATCCGGAAGTGCGTCATGTCGACGAACTCCAGACCGTAGCGGGCGGCGAACGTCTCGGCCTCGCGCCGCTCCTGGGCGACCCGCTCGCGCGCCTGCTCGACGGTCTCCGCCTCGGGCTCCTTGACCGCCGTCCTGCCACTCATCACTGCCATCGCGTCAAAACTCCTCGAGCCCGCGGGCTCAAAACCTCGACCGGGCCGCGCGCTCTTCGGCGTCGCGGCGATTCCTTCTTCCAGGTGCTAGAACTTCGACGAACCGAGCATCGAATACATCGGCAGATAGATCGAGATCAGCAGGATCGCGATGATGATGCCCATGAACACCAGCATCAGCGGCTCGACCAGCGACAGCAGCCGCTGCATGCGGGTCTCGACCTGCTCGTCGAGGAAGTCCGAGACGCTGTTCAACATCTCGTCGAGCGAGCCGGTGGCCTCGCCGACCTTCACCATGTCGATCGACATGTCGGTGAAGATCTCGCTCTCCTCGAGCGCCAGGTAGAACGGCCGCCCCTCGCGGACCTTCTGCACCCCCGGGGTCAGCCGGTCGCGCACGAAGGCGTTCCCCACCGAGGCGATGCCGATCTCGAACGACGGCACGAGCGGGATGCCGCCCGACAGCAACGTGGCGAGCGAGCGGCAGAATTCCGCCAGCGCGAAGCGGTGCAGCACCGGCCCGAGCACCGGCACCCGCAGCTTGGCGCGGTCCATCGCGAGCCGCCCCGGCACCGTCCGCCCCCAGGCGCGGATGCCGAGGACGGCGGCGATCAGCACCATCAGCATGAACACCCAGTTGTTGCTCATGAAGGTGGAGATCCCCAGCACCACCTGGGTGATCATCGGCAGGTCGGCGTCGAGCTCGGTGAAGAAGCCCATGAAGCGGGGGACGACGTAGATCGTCATCACCGCGATCATGGTGATCGAGAGGACCACCAGCACGGCCGGATAGGTCAGCGCCGAGATCACCCGCCGGCGGGCGTCGAGCACCAGCTTCATGTAGCGCACGAAGCGGCGGATGACCGCCTCGAGCTCGCCGCTCTTCTCCCCCGCCTTGAGCGACGAGGGGTAGAGGCGCGGGAAGAGGTCGCCGTGCTCGGCGAAGGCCTCCGAGAGGTCGGTGCCGCTCTTCACCCGGTCGCGCACGTCGGTCAGCACCGCCCGGAAGGTGGGGTTCTCGAGGCGCTCGAGCATCAGGTCGAGCGCCTGGAGGAGGGGCAGGCCGGCCTTGAGCAGCGCCGCCAGCTCCTGGTTGAAGACCAGGAAGTCCTGCACCGGCACCTTCCCCCGCCGCCCGCCGCGCAGCAGCGCGGGAAGCCCCATCTTCGGGGCCATCCCCTGCCGCTTCACCTCGAAGAGGTGATAGCCGCGCTTGCCGAGGTCGGAGCGCAGCGCCGTCTCGTCGCTCGCCGTGAACATCTCCTCGAACACCCGGCCGTCCGGCGTCCCCACTCGACAGATGAACTGCATGGCTCTTCCTGCGGCTCCTTTTCGGTTTCTCTCTAACGGCCTTCAGCGGCCTTCACGGAGGGTCAGCACGACCATCAGCGCCTCGTGGCTCGCCTCGCTCTTGGCGAGGCCGAGGCTGGTCGTCTGGTCGACCCAGAGGTTGAGGTTGGTCTGCAACAGCACCCCCGGCAGCTTCCCCTCGGCGCGGTGGGAGATCTGGAAGCTCGACAGCTTGAGCCGCTGGTCGCCCATCAGGGTGCCGAAGCGGAAGCTCAGCTTGTAGTCCGGCCCCAGCTCGTAGTCCACCCACTGCCCTTCGGTGCCCGAGAGCTGCGCCTGCGCCTGCACCTCGTAGACGTCGTAGGCCAGCAGGTCGCGCAGGCGCTTGGTCAGCGCCTCCGGCAGGTCCGAGCGCTGCACCTGCGGCGACACCGTGTTCCGGCTGGCGCGCACCACGTAGACCTCGAGGCGCAGCGGCCGGGCCGGATGGTCGAACCCCTTGAGCACCGGCAGGATGCGGCGGATGTTCTCGCTGGTGTCGCGGATCACCACCGTGTTCCCGCCGGGCTGCAGCTCGACCGTGCCGCGCGGCGACAGCAGGGGATAGATCAGGGTCATCACCTCGCTCGCCCGCTGGTACTTGAACGAGTAGGCGCGCAGCACGATCTCCCCCGGCGCCGGCGATGCCTGCGATGCCTGCGATGCCAGCGGGGTCAGGGCCGAGGCCGCCGAGCCCCCTGAAACCAGCGCCGACAGCAAGACCAGAGCCCACAGGAAGCTCTTCATGGAGCGGTGTTCGCGGGGCACGGGAAAGCTCGGGAGTCCAGGTTCAGGACCGGGGTCAGACATCGAAGCTCTTGTCGACGATCATCACCACCGCCATGTCCTTCCCCTTCATCTGGTAGACACGGGCGTCGGGGCGATCCAATCCTTCGAGCATCTCCGGGGTCCCCTCGAAGCGCGCGCCGACCGCTTCCTGCGGCAGCGCCGACGGGGCGGGGAGGGGCGCGGAGACGGCGACGACGGGAGACGGGTCGCGGCTGACCGCGAACGACGCCACCACGAGGGCGGCGGCGGCGGCCCAGCGCCGCCAGCCGGCGAACCGGTGCCCCGACTCCAGCCGGCGGCCGGTGCGCATCGCGGCCACCGCCTGGCGCATCGACTCGACCTCCGAGCGCTCGGCGGCCTCGTTGAGCTGGAGGGCCGGCAGGCGGCGGAAGACCAGCAGGGGGTCGGCCGCGAGGGCCTCCCGCCGGCAGCGCTGGCAGCCGTCGAGGTGCGCGACCGCCTCCGCCCAGCCTGCCGGCTCGGCGGCGTCCGGCGCGCCGGGCGCGCTTGTCGCGGTGTCGGCGGTGGCGCGGCGCAGCGCCGCCAGCCCCTGCCAGTCCGGGCAGCTCACGCTTCCACCTCGCGGGTGAAGGTGCCGGCGTACTCCGGGTAGCGCCGCAGCACCTCGCGGCGCAGGTACTTCCTGGCATTGAACAGGTGGTTGCGCACGGTCGACTCGCGGCAGTCGAGGATCTCGGCCACCTCGGGGCAGGAGAGCCCCTCGAGCTCGTGGAGCAGGAAGGCGACCCGCTGCTTCTCCGACAACCCCGCCGACAGCTCGCGGAAGATCGCCCCCACCTCGGTCTGCTGGAGGGAGGAGAGGTCGCGGGTGGCCCGGCTGTCGGCCACCTGCAGGAGGTACTGCCGCACCGGCTCCTCGCAGCGCTCGCGGCTGCGCCGCGACCGCAGGTGGTCGATGGCGAGGTTCGACGCGATGCGGTAGATCCAGGTGTTCGGGCTCCACCGGCCGTCGAACTTCAGCCGGTTCTCCCACACCTTGAAGAAGGTCACCTGCACCACGTCCCGCCCCTCGTCGACGTCGCCGAGGATGCGGTGGCAGAGCTGGAGCAGGGGCTTGGTCTTGCGCTTGATGAGCTCGTTGAGCGCCGCCTCGTCGTCCTCCCGCATGGCCATCAGGAGGTCGCGGTCGGACACCTCGGCCCACGGCGCGGGCCGGGGAAGGGAAGACTGCCGGTTGGAATGGACGAGCTCGAGCATATGTCTTTCTACGGACCAGGCCGGCCGAGCGTCTAGTCTCGCATACACCGTCGGACAGAATCGGGAACGAGACCGGCCCTTGCGAGCCAGACATCACGAACGGGACATTATACTGCGCGCGAGATGCGTTCCGTCTTCTGGGGATTTTACCAGCTCGCGACCGGCGCCGCCCTGCTCGCGGCGGGCCCCTTCCTGCTCGCCCGCCGGGGAAGCCACTACCTCCCCACCCTCGCCGGCCGCCTGGGGCGGGAGACCGGCCCGGCGGGAGGGGGGCCGCGGACGGGGGGGATCTGGCTCCACGCCGTCTCGGTGGGGGAGGTGGGGGTCGCCGCCACTCTGGCGCGCGCCCTCCCCCCGGATCTCCCGCTGCTGGTGACCACCGTCACCCCCACCGGCCAGGAGCGGGCCCGCGCCGCCTTCGCCCCCTTCGGGGAGCGGGCCACGGTGGCCTACCTCCCCTTCGACCTCGGCTTCGCCGTCCGCCGCTTCTTCGCCCGCCACCGGCCGCGCGCCCTGGTGCTGGTCGAGGGGGACTACTGGCCGCTGGTCCTCCGCGAGGCGCGCCGCCGCGGGCTGCCGATCGCGGTGGTCAACGGCCGGGTCGGCGACCGCAGCTTCGGCAGGATGCGCCGCCTGCGCCCCCTCCTCGCGCCGCTCTTCTCGGGGGTGAGCGCCTTCGGCGTGCAGAGCGCGGCGGACCGCGAGCGGCTGGCGGCCCTCGGGGTCTCCCCGGAGCGGGTCGCCGTCACCGGCAACCTCAAGTACGAGTCGCCGGAGCCGGCGCCGCACCCCGAGCTGGAGGCGGCGCTCCGCGGGATGGCCGGCGGCCGGCCGATCCTCCTCGCCGGCTCCACCATGCCCGGGGAGGAGGAGGCGGTGCTCGCCGCCTTCGCGGCGGCCGGCGGCGGCGCGCGGGCCCTCCTCGTCCTCGCCCCCCGGCATCCGGAGCGCTGGAACGAGGTCGACGCCCTCCTGCGCTCCCGCGAGGCGAAGACGGCGCGGCGGTCCGCCCCCTCCTTCGCATCGGCCTCGGCGGACGTGGTGCTCCTCGACAGCCTGGGGGAGCTCGCCGGCCTCTACCGGCTGGCCGCCGCGGCGTTCATCGGCGGCACCCTGGCGCCGACCGGCGGCCACAACCCGCTGGAGGCGGCCCGCTTCGGCGTGCCGCTCGCCGTGGGGCCGGCGATGTTCAACTTCCGCGAGATGGCCGAGGCCTTCGACCGCGCCGGCGCCTGGCGCCGGGTGGCGGACGCCGGCGAGCTGGGGGCGGCCTGGCGGGGATGGCTGGGCGCTCCCGCCGCCGGCCGCGAGATCGGCGAGCGCGCCCTCCGCCTGGTGGAGGCGAACCGCGGCGCCCTGGCGCGGACCCTGGCGATGCTGGCGCCGATGATCGAGAAGGCCGCAGAGGCCGCGGTTTGAAGCCGCCCGCCCCGCCGTCCTCGCCCTGGCAGCTCTTCTACGGCGGCGTCCATCGGCTGCGGCGGCGCTGGTACGCCAAGCACGCCCGAGCCCTGCCGCGGCCGGTGGTGAGCGTCGGCAACCTGCATTGGGGAGGCTCGGGGAAGACCCCCCTGGTGGCGGCGGTCGCCGCCCATCTCCAAGCGAACGGTCTCGCGGTCTGCATCCTCTCCCGTGGCTACGGCCGCGCAGGGAAGGACGTGCGGGTGGTGAGCGAGGGCACCGGCCCCCTCCTCGATCCCAGGGAGGGAGGCGACGAGCCGGTGCTCCTCGCCGGGCTCCTCCCCGGAGTGTCCGTGGTGGTCGGCGCCGACCGCCACGCGGCGGGGCTCGAGGCGCTCCGCCGCCTCGCTGCGAGGCCGGACCTCTTCCTGCTGGACGACGGCTTCTCGCACCTCGCGCTGCGCCGCGACCTCGACCTGGTGGCCTTCCCCGCCGCCGACCCCTTCGGCGGCGGCCGCCTCTTTCCTTCCGGCCACCTGCGCGAGCCGCTCGCGGCGGTCGCCCGGGCGGACGCGGCGATCCTCACCGGCGCCGCCGAGGCGGGGCGCCTCGGCGCCGAGCTGGCGGCCGCCCTGCGCTCCCGCGGCTTCACGGGACCCGGCTTCGCCAGCGTCACCCGGCCGGGTGTGCCTGCCTGGACTGGCGGCGGCGAGCTGGCGCCGGGGACCCGGGTCTTCCTGGCGACCGCCATCGCCAGGCCGGAGCTCTTCGCCGCGACGGCGCGGAGCCTCGGGCTCGACGTCGTGGGCGAGCTCCGCTTCCCCGACCATCATCCCTACCCCCAGGCGAGCCTCGACCGCCTCACCGCGGCCTGGCGCGCCAGCGGCGCCGCCGGGGTGCTCACCACCGCGAAGGACCGCGTGAAGCTCCAGGGGCGGGTCGACCTGCCGCTCGCCGAGCTCCCCATCCGCGCCGAGCCCGAGCCGGCCTTCTGGGAATGGCTGGATGGGCGGTGGCGCGGATCCGGGAGAAGATCCGCTGATGCGCCACCGGATCGAGCTCGCCTTCTACCTCGCCCTCAAGGGGTTCCTGCGCGCGCTGCCTCACCGGACGGCGCGCGCCTTCGGGCGCGGGCTCGGCGCCTTCGTGCACGCCATCGACCGCCGGCACCGGGAGATCGCCCTCCGCAACATGGCCCTCGCCCTGCCGGAGACCCCGGAGGCCGAGCGGCGGCGGCTGGTCGGGGAGTGCTTCCGCCACTTCGGCGCGGCGCTCTGCGACGCCATCTCCTCCTCGCGCTTCGACGCCCGGGACTTCTGCCACCGCTTCACGCTCGTCGGCTGGGAGCACATCGAGGCGGCCGAGAGCCTGGGGAAGGGGCTCTTCCTGCTCACCGCCCACCTCGGCTTCTGGGAGCTGTCGCCGCCGCTCGTCGCCCTCACCCGCGGCCCGATGAGCATCGTGGTGCGCCCGGCGGACAACCCCTTCCTCGACCGCGAGCTGCGAAGGCTCCGCGAGCGCTTCGGCAACGCCGTCATCCCCAAGCGGGGCGCCGCGCGGGGGATGCTCGAGACGATGCGCGAGCGCGGTCGGCTCGGCATCCTGATCGACCAGCGGGTGCAGGAGAAGGAGGGGATCCGGGTGCCGTTCTTCGGCCGCCCGGCCCTCACCAGCCCGATCCTCGCCCGCCTCTCGCTGCGCACCGGAGCGCCGGTGGTGCCGCTCACCGTCTACCCCGAGCCGGGAGGCCGCTATCGTGTTGTGGTACGGCCGGCCATCCTGCCGCCGACTCTGGAGGACAAAGCCAAGGGAGATGAGGCGGCGCTGCTACTCACCCGGAGCTACCTCGAGGTCGCCGAGGAGGACATCCGCGCCCATCCGGAGATGTGGCTGTGGATGCACCGCCGGTGGGACGAGAAGCGGAAGTAGGACCCCGCACCCGCAAAGTAGATGCCCGGCTTTGTTCCTCCACCGTACTCGGGGGAGGTTAGGAGGGGGCCGCAGCGTACCGGACAAGGAAGCGTGCCGGACTCCGGAACGCCCCCTCCTGGCCTCCCCCGAGTACGGGGGAGGAAAAAGGCTCCCGGGATCAGGGAGATGCGTGGAAGAGGCCCCTCCTCCCTACTTCGCCACCCCGCCGCAGAGCTGGAACTTCTCCAGGAAGTCGTGCATCGCCGCGGGGTCGGCGGCGGTGCCGGTGTAGACCGCCTGGGCGACGGGCTTGTCGGCCTGCGGGTCGGGGCCGATCCAGGTGCCGAAGCGGAGGCGGTCGTCGGGGCACTCGGGGAGGACCATGGTGACGATGGAGCTCTTGGTCGTGCCGTCCTTGTGCGAGACCTCGCCGCGGTTCGCCGCGTAGAGGACCGCGAGGTCGCCGATCTTCAGGGCGCCGCGGCCGATCAGCTCCTTCTTGGTGAAGTTGACGTTCGAGCCCCGCCAGGCGGAATCGTCGGGGGCCGGCGCCTCGCCGCGCAGGTAGCGCTCCATCTTCTCCCGGTTGTCCTTCAGGTGGCGCATGTTCATGAAGATGAAGCTGCGCTGGTCGAACCCCTGCTGGTCGGGACCGGCGGTGCCGGTGACCGGCCGGTCGGTCAGGATGGCGAAGTCCATAAAGAAGGGGATCGACATCGCCCCGGCCGGGTAGTAGCCGGCCGGCAGCTCCTTGTAGGGGAGGACCTCGCGCGTCCGCTGCTCGCGGACCTGCGGGTTCTTGAACCCCTCGACCATGTCCTTCCCCTTCCGGTATGCGAAGAAGGTGAAGGCGGAGATGGCGAGCAGGCCGAGGAGCACGCAGGCGCCGCAGCCGAGACCGAGGTAGAGCCAGGGGGAGGTGGGCTTCTTCTGGGGACGTCCGTCCGCTTCCATTTACATTTTCTCCGGGACGGGAACCCCCAGGAGCTCGCTCAGGGTCTCGAGGCCGCGACGGAAGATCTGCACCGTCGCGAGGCGCGCGGCGCGGACCTGCTCGTCCTTCTCCTGGAGGATCGGGTGGCGATGATAGAGGGCGTTGAAACGCTGCGCGACCTCGAGCGCGTGGCGGGCGATCAGCGACAGCTCGAGGTTCTCGGTGGCCTTCTCGACGGTCTCGCCGGTCTGCGCCACCTCGAGGATGAGGTCCCAGAGGTCCTCGCTCCACAGCTCGTGGGGGACGGCGAGGGCGTCCTCGGCGAAGACGTCCGCCGCGATCCCCTCCTGCTGCAGCCGGCGGCGGATGTTCTTCGCCCGCACCAGCGAGTACTGGAGGTAGGGGCCGGACTCCCCCTCGAAGCTCAGCGCCTCGTCGAAGTCGAAGGCGATCACCCGGTTGTTGGTCGCCTTCACCATGAAGAAGCGCAGGGCGGCGACGGCGATCTGGCGCGCCAGCCCGTCGAGCTCGGCGTCGGCGAGGTCGCGGTTGCGCTTGCCGATCTCCTCGCGCGCCTTGACGATCAGCTGGTCCATCAGGTCGTCGGCCTTGACCCCGATCCCCTTGCGCCCCGACATCTCGAGAAACTTGTCCTCAACTTCTCCGGCAGCGCTCCCGTCCGCGGAGCCCAGGAAGCCGAGCTGGCGGGCGGTGGCCGGCGACAGGGCGACCATCTCGTAGGCGAAGTGGACCGAGCGGTCGGCCTCGGCCGTGTGGCCGAGCGCCTGGAGCCCGGCGCGGACGATCTTCTGGAGGTAGCTCTGGCGGACGTCGATGACGTTGAACACCCGCCAGGCGCCGCCGAAGAGCGGATGCCCCTCGACGCCGTCGCGGGTGGTCTCCCAGACCCCCTCCTGCTGCCAGAAGCGGTAGCCGAAGTCGCGCCCGAGGAGGCCGAACTTCCAGAGCTGGTAGGCGATGTCCTTGCCGACGTAGGTCACCGTGCCGTCCGAGCGGACGATCACCTTGTCCGGGTCCTCGAGGCCGGCGAACTCCTCGGCCTGCGACAGCGGCATCACCCAGCAGCCGGCGTTCTTCCCCTCGGTCTCGAGGTGGACGGCCCCGGTCTCCTTGAGGCGGGCGAACGCCTGCTCGAAGAAGTTCAGCCCCAGGATGTCGCTCTCGCGGGTCAGCAGGTCGTAGGAGACGTCGATCCGCCGCATGGTGCCGAGGTGGCGGCCGACGATCCGCCGGGTCACCAGCCGCCCCATCTCGGCGCGCTCCCCCGTCCCCGCCTCCATCTGGTGCAGGGTCTCGCGGCGCAGGCGCTGCCCCTCCGGGTTCTCCTCGTACCAGCGGCCGACCTCGCCGTAGAGGTCCCAGCAGTAGTAGTCGAACGGCTCGGGGAGGGCCGCCACCGCGGCGACATCTAAATGACGCAGGTCGAGGAAGCCCACCACCACGTCGGCGAGCTGCACCCCGGTGTCGTCGATGTAGTTCTGGATCTCGACCGGGTAGCCCAGGCTCTTCAGCGAGCGGCCGAGGATGTCGCCGAGCACGGCGTTCCTCAGATGGCCGATGTGGGCCGCCTTGTTGGGGTTGATGTTGGTATGCTCGATGACCACCTTGCCGCCGCGCGGGACGGGGCCGCCCACCAGCGCGGCATCCATCAGGCCGGCGGCGAAGAGGCGGCGGTCGAGGAAGAAGTTGAGGAAGCCGGCGCCCTGGACCTGGACGTCGCGGATGATCTCCAGGGTCTCCAGACTCCCCAGGGCGCCCTTGATCTCCTCGGCGATCGCCCGCGGGTTGCGTTTGAGGACGCGGGCGAGCTGCATCGGCGCCGGCGAGGCGAGGTCCCCCAGCTCGCGGCGGGGAGGGACCTCCAGCAACGGCTCGTGCTCGACGCCGAAGCGCTCCCGTATCACCCTGGCGAGGTCGGCCGCCAGCCGCGCTTTGAGCTCCGTCCACATGGCGCGGAGGAGTCTACCTCATTGAGGATACAGGGGGGCTGTTATGATGGAGAGGGGGACGACCATGCCCGAAACCACCACCAAACCCGCGACCATGCCCACGACCATGACCACGCCGAATAAGGTCACCGTGCTGAGGGACCGGACGCAGCTCGAGCTGGTCGAGGGGGACATCACCGAGCTCGACGTGGACGGTATCGTCAATGCCGCCAACGACCAGCTCCAGCTCGGCACCGGCGTGGCGGGGGCGATCCGCAGCAAGGGGGGGCCGTCGATCCAGGAGGAGTGCGACCGCATCGGCGGCACGCCGGTGGGGACGGCGGTGATGACCGGCGCCGGCAACCTCAAGGCGCGCTGGGTGATCCACGCCGTCGGCCCGCGGATGGGCGAGGGGGACGAGGACAAGAAGCTCGCCGCCTGTGTGCGCGCCGCCCTGGCGCTCGCCGACCGGCGCGGCCTCAAGTCGATCGCCCTGCCGGCGATCTCGACCGGCAACTTCGGCTTCCCCGTCCAGCGCGCCGCCCGCATCATGCTCACCGAGGCCCACCGCTTCCTCCAGGGGGGGACGAAGCTCGAGCGGGTCGTCCTCTGCCTCTACGGCCAGGAGACCTTCGACACCTTCAAGAGCGAGCTGCGCCGCGGCTTCCGATGACGGAGCCGTGTCCTGGTTTGAAACCTGCTCGCCTCCTTCGGATGAAGGCCTCGGCTTGACCCCCGTCCTCCGGCTCCCCCCCGCCGTCGTCCTCGTCCGCCCCCGGGTGGAGGGGAACGTCGGCTCCGCCGCCCGGGCGATGGCCAACATGGGGCTGTCGCGGCTGATCCTGGTCGATCCGGCGGCGGTGATCGGCCGCGAGGCGACCGCCTTCGCCGTCGGCGCCGGGGCGATCCTCGCGGGGATTCAAAGGGTGGAGACGCTGCCCGAGGCGCTCGCCCCCTTCCGCCGCGTCGTCGGCACCACCTCGACCCGCGACCGCCGCCTCGGCGTCCCCCTGCTCTCGCCGCGCGAGCTCCCCGCCTGGCTGGCCGCCGATCCGCCGGACACCCCGACCGCCCTCGTCTTCGGCCCCGAGGTCGGGGGGCTGACCAATGAGGAGCTGGCGCTCGCCAGCGCCGTGGTCACCATCCCCTGCTCCCCCATGCAGCCGACCCTCAACCTGGCGCAGGCGGTGCTGATCGTCGCCTGGGAGCTGTTCCAGGCCGCGGTCGAGACCGGAGACGAAGAGGCCGCCCCCGTCGCCCCCCCCGCGCCGCCGGCCACCGCCGCGGAGATCGACGGCCTCCTCGCCCACGCCGGCGAGGTCCTGGCGAGGATCGGCTTCGCCCGCGACGACTCCTACGGCGGGGTGCTTAGGGATTTGCGGAGACTGGCCGCGCGAGCCGCCCCGGACAGCCGGGACGTGCGGATCCTGCGCGGGGTGTGCCGGCGGGCGCTGGGGGCGCTGGGGGCGCTGGGGAAGGAAGAGACTGGGGCGTAAGCCCACCTTCTTCTACAGATCTCGAGACAAGGAGCGGCCTTCGCAGGGCCTATCGTCTCGTTGTACGAGGTCTCAACGTAGGGGCGGGGCTTGTCCCCGCCCGGGCGGGGGCCGGCCGAAGTCGCTCGCTGAATGATCCCGGGAGCCTTTTTCCTCCCCCGTACTCGGGGGAGGTCAGGAGGGGGGCCTCAACCTCCCGAACAAGGAAGCGCCTAGGCCGGCCGTCACGTTGCGAACCCCCTCCTAACCTCCCCCTCCGGGGGAGGAACAAAGCTCCCTACGAGATCAATTGCTGGCGGCCGGCCGGCCCCCACGCGGGCGGGGACAAGCCCCGCCCCTACGTTGAGACCTTGCGCATTGAGAACGGTCTAACCCCTACGCGTCCGAATCCCCGTCGTCGTCCGGCACGGGGACCTTGGTGAAGCCCCGGGTCACCATCTGGTAGGTGAGCGCCGCCATGCAGCGCCGCGCCACCTTGCGCACGCTCGACGGGTGGTAGCCCATGCGCTCGGCGACCTCGGTCGAGTCGAAGCCCAGGCCGTAGCGCAGGCGGAGGAGCTTCCTGCAGCGCGGCGGCAGCTCCTCGAGGAGGTTGTTCAAGTCCCAGAGGAGCTCGGAGCGCTCCTGCGGCGCGGCGACCGGCTCGGCGAGGAGCTCGAGGATCGCGGTGTCCACCGAGTTGTAGAGGCTGTTGCGGCGCTTGCGCCAGTAGACGACGCAGCGGTTGCGCAGGGTGACCAGGAGCCACGCCTCGGGGTCCTGGATGACGTCCCACTTCTGGATGGTGGAGATCAGCGCTTCCTGCACCAGATCTTCGGCATCGTGCGCCGGAATACGATAACGGCCGAGGACTTGCTTCAGTCTCGGCCGGAGCCGTCGCAGGAGCTGGTCCAGCGACTCTCGTTCTAGCGGTTGATCGGACACTGCCATCTGCCGTTCAAATCCTGACTGAAAGCGCTCCCCTCATGCGCGTCCGGCAATGATACCCCGGAAGCCGGTTCTTTCCCACCCGGTGGCTGGATTCCCCACCGTTTGTGGATGATAGACTCCTCGCCCCATGGATACTACTGTCCTCGTCAGAAATTCCGTCGCCGCGAGCGTGCGCCGGGCGCCCCTGGTCGGCGTGGTGCGCACCGCCTCCTACGAGGAGGCCGCGGCCCAGGCCCGGACGCTCGCCGCCGCGGGGGTCGAGCTGGTCGAGATCACCTTCACCGTGCCGGGCGCCACCCGGCTCGTCCGCGAGCTGCTCGCCGAGCGCCGCGGCACCCGCGGCGGCGACGAGGGGGGCGGCCCCCCCTGGATCGGGATGGGGACGGTGTCGACCGCGGAGCGCGCCCACGAGGCGGTGGCCGCGGGGGCCGAGTTCTTCGTCACCCCCAACGTCAACCCGCAGGTGGCCCGCGCGGCGCGGGAGGCCGGCCTCTTCCTCATCATGGGGGCGCTCACCCCGACCGAGATCGTCGCCGCGGCCGAGCTGGGGGCGGACCTGGTCAAGGTCTACCCGCTGCCGCCGGTCGGCGGCCCCGCCTACCTGTCGGTGATCCGCGGCCCGCTCGGCGACATCCCCATGCTCGCCGCCGGCGGCTTCGGCGTCGAGGAGATCCCGCTGTACGCCCAAGCCGGCGCGGTCGCCTTCGGCCTCGCCGCCCCCCTGCTCGGCGTCGGGCCGGCAGGCAACGACACGACGGAGGCCCGCCAGCGGATCGCGCGGGCCCTCACCCTGGCCCGCGGCAGCAAGACCCCTGAGGAGACGAGATGAATGCCGCCACCCCCACCCCGCCGAGGCAGGTCGTCTTCGACCCCACGCCGGAGATCTTCGCCACCGACACCGCCGGCTCCTTCACCTTCCCGCTGCTGATCGCGGGCAAGGCGTTCCTCGGCACCAGCTCCTACGACGAGGTGCGCTTCGTGTTCTCGATCTGGCACCCGTCGGGGCAGCGCACGATCGACCTCGACCGCGCCTACGTCGAGCTGCGCGCCTCCTTCGATCCCGACGAGGATCACTGGACCAAGATCGCCGAGATCGAACCGGTGGTCCCCCCCTACGCCGGCGGCGAGAGCTTCGACGGCTGGATCGTCCTTCCCATCCTGGGCAGCACCAGCGCCTTCTCCGTCGTCGGCAGCGGCTTCGAGCCGCGAGCCCGCCTGCAGATCCGCGCCAGCGCGTACTTTGTCGCCTAGAAACGTCGTCCGAGAACCTCACCGCCTGAACGGCCGAAACCACCGGGAGCTCTCCGCCGATGAGCCAGAGACCGATCCGCGCCTACATCGTCTTCGCCGGCAGCGGCCCCCTGCTGCTGCTGTCGACCTACCCCAAGCTGACCGACGAGCGGATGGTCAGCAAGCTGCGCTACAAGGGGATCGACAAGTTCATCGCCTACGAGGTGAACCTCGACGCCCTGCGCTCCCGCTACGCGGAGTCCTTCGAGACCGTGGCCCGCGACCTCGAAGGGGTCGAGGACATGCGGGTCCTCGACTTCAACGGCCACCAGATCATGGCCAACTTCTCCCTCGACGAGCTCGGCGATCCCATCAAGTTCGGCGGCTGACTTGAACAAAAGTTGAAAGTGACAATTCCGCGCAGAGGTCTGTGCGAATTTTTGTTCACTGCCAAGGAAGACGATGCTGTAGAGGGCTTTGGCTATTTTCTGTAGCGATTGGTCTCTGTCCGGAGACGGGATCGCCCTCCGTCAGTGACACGGGCTGACACTCCGGTCGGGGTGTCCCGGTTTTGCCCCTTCGCTGCACCCCTTACAAACCCACCGTTCAAGCCACTTCTTTTTTGCAATCGACTGAGGGGAATCCCCCACTGGGGGGATGGTTTTCCCTCATCTCTCAGCCGATCTCGAAGCGCTCGCCGGGGCCTGCCCAGCGGATGGGCAGGCCGGGGGCCGTCTCCCGCGCCTCGCGCAGGGAGACCTGTGGATCGAGGGTGGGCCAGACGTGGGTGAGCGCCAGCTCCCGGGCGCCGGCCCGGCGCGCGGTGTCGGCCGCCTGGCGGGCGCTGAGGTGGAACGGGGGGCCCATCCGCCCGTCCTGGTAGTTCGCCTCGCAGAGGAGGAGGTCGCTCCCCCGCGCGAAGCCGGCGAGGTCCGCCCCGGGGCCGGTGTCGGCCGAGTAGGTGAGCGTCCCGGCCGCCGTCTCGGCGCGCATCGCCAGGCAGTGGATGGGGTGGTCGGTGCGCAGGAAGGTGAAGCTCACGCCGGCGATCTCGACCCTCTCCCCCGCGTCGCTCCCCGCGTCAATAGTGTGGAAGTCGAACGCCTCGTCGAGCTGCTCGGCGCCGCGCGGATCGAGCAGCGCCCCCAGCCGCTCGCGCAGCCCGGGCGGCGCGTAGACCGGGAGCTTGAACCCGTTCCCCAGCCCGTAGCGGATCGCCACGTGGAGCGGGAAGAGGTCGGCGCAGTGGTCCGCATGGGCGTGGCTGAGCACCAGGGCGTCGACGCTGGTGAAGTCCGCCAGCCGCTGGAGCTCGGCGAAGGTGCCGCTGCCGGCGTCGAGCCAGAGCCTGGCGCCGCCGTGCTCGAGGACGAAGCCGGTGCTCGGATTTCCGGGGGCGGGGTAGCCGCCCGAGCTGCCCAGAACTCGCAGATTCATGCCGTGACCTCCTGCGCGCAGCATATCCCGTCGACCGGCAATTCTTACCATCGCCGTTTTCGCCAAAGGACACCCAACCCCTGGCATTTCCTATGCACAGGAGCTTGGGCAGCTGCTTCAGTAAGACAGACAAAGCGGGTCGCAGGCGTTTTACACCCGAAGGGGGTTTCAAATGCAGGAACGAGGCTCAGCGCAGCACCGGCTCCAAGGGGTCTCAGGTTGCCACGCCGTCGTCGTCGGAGGAAGCATCGGGGGCATGCTGGCAGCGCGCGTGCTCGCCGAACATTTCGAGCAGGTCACCGTCATCGAGCGCGACCAGATCCCCGAGCACAGCGACTACCGGCCGGGCGTCCCGCAGGCGCGCCATCTCCACTTCCTCCTCAAGCGGGGGCTCCAGGTGATCGAGGAGCTCTTCCCGGGGATCACCGCCGATCTCCTCGCGCAGGGGAGCCATCTCGTGGACCAGGGGAGCGACTATCGCATCCTCTACCGTTCGGGCTGGTCGCCGCGCAAGGCGCTCGGCCTCGAGCTCATCACTTTCACCCGTCCCCTCCTCGAGTCGGCGATGCGCCTGCACATGCTGGCGAATCCCCGGATCAAGCTGCTGCAGGGGTTCGAGGTCGGCGGCCTGATCCTCTCCGAGGACCACGCCCACGTGGAGGGGGTCACCCTCTTCCCGCGCCACCACGCCACCAACGAGCCGGGGGTGATGAACTCGATCGCCGCCGACCTGGTGGTGGACTCGAGCGGGCGCGGCTCCAAGGCCCCCGAGTGGCTCGAGGCGGCGGGCTTCCCCCGCCCGAAGGAGACGGTCGTCGACGCCTTCTGGGGGTACGCGACCCGGATCTATGAGCCGGTCGAGGACTTCAAGAAGGATTGGAAGAACCTGCTGATCATGAACCGCCCCCCCTACCAGCCGCGGGCGGGAATCATCCAGCCGATCGAAGGGGACCGCTGGCTGGTGACGATCGCCGGGGTGATGCACGACTACCCGCCGACCGACGAGGAGGGGTTCCTGCGGTTCGCCCGCAGCCTCTCCTCCCCGGAGCTCTACCGGGCGATCGAGCACGCCCGTCCGCTGTCGCGGATCTGGGGGTACCGCAAGACCGAGAACCGTCTCTGCCACTACGACCAGGCCACCGTCCCGGTGGGGTTCGCGGCGCTCGGCGACTCGGTCTGCGCCTTCAATCCGGTCTACGGCGTGGGGATGACGCTGACCGGCCTCGAGGTCCTGGCCCTGCGCGACGCCCTGCGCTCCAGCCGCAAGGAGCTCGACACCCGCCGCTTCCAGCAGGCGGTCGCCAAGCTGGTCGCCGGCCCCTGGGCGCTGACCACCGGCGAGGACCTCCGCTGGCCCGCGACGCAGGGGGGGAAGATCACTCCCAAGGTGAAGGTGATGCACTGGTATCTCGAGCAGGTGTTCCGGCTGATCCCCAAGAGCGAGGACGTCTTCCGCCGCTTCCAGGAGGTCAACCACATGCTGAAGTCGCCGGCGGCGCTGTTCCATCCCGCCGTGCTGGGTGCGGTGCTCCGCCAGGCCTTCGGTCCCCAGCGGGCCGCGAAGGCGGAGGAGACTTCCATCCGGGTCCCGGCCCGGGCGACCCAGTCGGCCGGCGCCGGCACCACGTCCACGGTGGCGATCCGCCACTGAATGCGCCCGTAGGGGGGCGCCGGCCGGAGGGGACGGCCGGCGCCCCAGTTTTGAGAAGTCGGAGACTCCAGAGACCGCAGGGACTCCCGGGACGGCCGGCCCTTCCCCAACCCCCTAAGGTCTTCAAAGGCGGCGCCCCCCCGGGCCTTCCCCTGCTGTTCTTTCGGGGCCCCGTCCTCGCCGTCCCTGCGGTCCCTGGAGTCTCTCGTCCCCCCTACCGGGGCGACGGTGCAGAAGTACCTCGCCATGTCGTAACCCGTCAGACGCGCCGCGGCTGGAGCACCAGGTCGGCCGCTTCCTCAGCCTCTTTGAGGAGCGTCTTGCGCGGCGTGCCTATCCGCGCACGCAGGGTCAGGCCACGAGCAAAATCCGTGACTTGGATCGCGCGCACGGCTACCGGAAAGTCGGGCGGGATGTCTCCCGCACAGATCCCCTCCCGGAAACGGCGCTCCACCAGCGCCGCGCCGCCCGCGACCGAGCTCTGCAGGAACCGCCGAACCTCATCGTCGTTCACGAGCGGCGCGACGCACACCAGAAGGCAGCCCCGGGCGGACCCTTTCTCGGTCGCACTTTCGACGGCGTACCTCAGAAAGCCCGCGATCGAGTCGCGAAGATCCGGTGGCGAGAGGAGTGCCTTCGCGGCTGATGCGCCCTTCCGTTCCGCGTACGCCCTGAGGACGCGCAGGAAGATCGCCCGCTTGTCCCCAAAGACGGCATACAGGCTCGGCCGTCCCACACCCATCCCGGCGACGAGATCGTCAATCGTCACTCCGTCGTAGCCCTTCGACCAGAACACCTGGGTCGCCTTTTCCAGCGCCTCCGTCTCGTCGAAGCTGCGCGGCCGACCCCGCGGCCTGGCGGTATTTTGAATCATGTAGTTCAAAACTCCTTGACACTGGCCATCGCGCCAATATATAACCGAACAGTTCGGAAATTAGCAAGCTGGCTCCGCCCTCGCGGGGCCTCACGACTCGCTCTTCACCCTACACCACGGAGACGCCCATGGAACCTTCGATCGCACTCGTCACCGGCACCACCTCGGGGCTCGGCTATGCGGCAGCCCGCTTGCTCGCCATCGAGGGCTACCGCCAGGTCCTCGTCACCGGCCGCAGCCTGGCCCGGGTCCAGGAAGCGGCCGCTCAGCTCGCGGCCGAGACCAAGACCCAGGTCTTCACGCCGCTGGAGCTGGATCTGGACACGCCGACCAGCGTTCAATCCGCCCTCGCCGAGCTGGTCGAGCGAGGTCGGCCGATCGATTTCCTACTGCTGAATGCAGGGATGGTCCCAGGTAAGAAGCGCGTGCTCACCGCGGCGGGCGTCGAGGCTTCTCAGGCCCCGCTCATCGGCCATCATCAACTGACTGTCGGGTTGCTCCGCGCCAACCTGCTGAGTCCCAACGCGCGGATCGTCATCGCCGGCGCGGAGCCTGCCCGCGGGGACGTGCCCCTGTTCCGATTCACCGACCTGGCGGCCTTCGCGGCCAAACACCACCAGGGTGACCGAACCGCCGCCGTGGAAGCCCTGATCCGCAACGGGCCGAACGTGAAGTACGTGCCCAACAATGCGTATGCCGACGCGAAGCTCATCATCGCCTGGTGGGTCGCGGCGCTGGCGCGCCGGCTACCCTCCGGCATGGCCGTGTACGCTGTCTCGCCCGGTGCGGCGACCGACACCCAGGTGGTGCGAAACGCTGGCCCGGCGTTGAAGTATCTGTTCATCCCAATCGTGAGCCTCATTCCCGGCATGAATCAGACGCCGGAGACCGCGGCCCGTCGGTACCTCCAGGCGTCGGAATTCGGAACCGACGTCTCAGGGCAATTCTTCGCCTCGGCTCCAGGGAAGTTCACAGGCCCCATCGAGGCGCAGCGCCACCCGCACCTCCACGATCGCGCCAGCCAGGAAGCCGCTTGGCAGGCCGTCGTCAAGGTCTCTACAGGCCGTCGTCAAGGTCTCTGGGGTCGACTTCTCCTCCCAGCACCCTTGAGCGCGGTGTCCTGAAGGAGCGCACGATCGCCGAGGAGCGCCCGATCGGCGCCGTCGGGAAGCACTGCGTTCTTACCGATCGCCGCGAGCGCCTACCGCCCCGCCCCCACCCCGACCGGCAGCAGAAGCCAGAGCTTCCCGCGGTGCTTCATCCGCCCCGCCACCTCCTCCGCCTCCGGGCCGAAGCCGAAGAAGACGTCGCCGCGGACCGGCCCGCGAATGGCGCCGCCGGTGTCCTGGGCGACCAGCAGCCGCCGGAGCTTGCGGTCCCCCTCGCCGGCCCGCGGCGACGGCATGCCGCCGGCGATCCAGACCGGGACTCCCAGCGGCAGGTACTTGAGGTCGACGGCGAGCGAGCGCCCCGGGGTGAGCGGCACCCCGGCGGCCCCCAGCGGGCCGTCGCCCTCCGCGGCCGGACGCCGGGTCTCCTGGAAGAAGACGTAGGAGGGGTTCTTCTCGAGCACCCCCGGCGCCTCGGCCGGGTGGGCGATGAGCCAGGCGCGGATCGTCTGCAGCGAAACGTCCGCGGGCGCCAGCGCGCCGCGGGCGATCAGCGCCTTCCCCACCGAGGCGTAGGGGTGGCCGTTCTGCGCCGCGTAGCCGACCCGCATCTCCCCGCCCTCCGCGAGCTGGACGCGGCCGGACCCCTGCACCTGGAGGAAGAAGGCCGCGACCGGGTCGTCCACCCAGACCAGCTCGAGCTCGCGCCCGGCGAGCGCGCCGGCGTCGATCTCCCGGCGGTCCGGGAAGGGGGCGAGCTCCCCGTGCTCGACCCGGCCGGCGATCCGCTTCCCCCTGAGGTCGTCGCGGAAGCGGCCGAGGTCGACCATCACCAGCTCGGGCGGCCGGCCGTAGAGGGGCACCGTGAAGCGGCCGTGGCGCCGGCGGCTGCCGTGGAGGAGCGGCTCGTAGTAGCCGGTGAAGAGGCCGATGGGATTGCGGTGGTCGCGCGCCGACCAGGGGCGGAAACGGGACTCGAAGAAGCGCCGGGCCGCCGCGCGGTCCCCGGGCGGCACCTTGGCCCCCTCCGCGCACGCCGCCCGCCAGTCCGCCGCCCTGCCGGCGATCCCCGCCGCCGCCCCCGTCCCCCCCGCCGGAGCCCCGTCCGGCAGGGCGGCGAGCTTCGCGCACGAGCGCAGCAGAACCGGGAGCGCCACCTCGACCGCGTCCTCGCGCCACCCCGGCAGCCGGTCGAACGAGGACGGCTCCAGGGTCAGCTTCTCCTCCGAAGGGAAGATCTCGAAACGCTCGACGAACCCCGCCCGGTCGCGCGCGCTCCGGGTGAGCCAGAAGCCCACCCCCACCGCCACCAGGACCAGAACGACGACGATCAGGAGGACGGTGAAACGGCGCGGCATGCAGTGTTTTCGGGGCGGCGGTCTCGGGAAGACGGTCTCAGCGCAGAACGGTCACAGTCTTACATGGCCCGGAGGGGAAATCCATGTCGGGGGGGACGACATCTCGAGGCAAGGAAACTTGTAGGACCGGCGGTAACTGATCCCGCAGGGAGCTTTGTTCCTCCCCCGTACTCGGGGGAGGTCAGGAGGGGGCCTCAACCTCCCAACCAAGGAAGCGTCCCCGTCTCCGGAACGCCCCCTCCTGGCCTCCCCCGAGTACGGGGGAGGAAAAAGGCGCCCGGGATCGCCAGGTTCACGACTCCGGCCGGCCCCGCGCGAGGGGGGCAGGCCGTGCCTTACGGCGACGGGAACTTATCTTTAACTGGGAAGGGAGTAGAAGAACCTTGGTAGCGCATACGGGATTCGAACCCGTGTTACCGCCGTGAGAGGGCGACGTCCTGGACCCCTAGACGAATGCGCCAAATGCCCGATGCAACCGCCATCGAACGAGCGCAGGATAGCACAGACTTTTTGGACGATTCAACCCGTCCCCGCCACGAAAAATCGTAGGAAAACTCGTTCCCCCCGGTTTGTAGTACCGTATCGGGTACGGAGCCTTACCGCTTAGAACAGAGGTTCTCTTGCCTTTGAAACTGGTCGCCGCCACCGGAAGCCCGTCCCTCCTCGTGCGGGAGGGTCGCGCCTTCACGGTCGGCCGGGCGGCCACCTGCGACCTGCCGATCCAGGACCCCACGGTCTCCCGCCGCCACGCCGAGCTCGAGCTGGCGGGGGCCGGGGTGCGGGTGCGCGACATGGGGTCGACCAATGGCACCTACCTCGACGGCACGCGGATCACCGACGCCCTGGTCACCTCGGGGTCGCACATCGCCTTCGGCAAGGTGGACTTCGAGGTGGTGGCCGAGCTGCCGGCCGCCGTCCAGGAGACCGCGGAGGCGTTCGACGGCGAGGGGTCGCTCGACGCCACCATCCTCCGCCAGGTGCCGGTCGCCAGCCGCCCCGACATCGCCTCGCAGCTCTCCGAGGCTCCGGACGGCCCCTCCCTGCTGCGCATCCCCGGCAGCACGCGCGAGGAGCGCCAGACCCGCAAGCTCAACCTCCTCCTCGACATCGCCAAGGAGCTCTCGCGGCAGGCCGACGTCGACCGCCTGTTCGACAAGATCGTGGGGCTCACCTTCCAGGTGATGAACGTCGAGCGGGTGGCGGTGATGACCGTGGACGCCGGCGAGTTGGTGCCGCGCGTCTGGCGCAGCCGCGTCGCCTCGCCGGCCGGGAGCTGGAAGGTGCCGCGGCGGATCGCCCGCAAGGCGCTCGAGGAGGGGGTGGCGGTGCTCTCCGAGAACGTGCCTTCCGAGGATGCCGGGACCTCCGACATCCAGAGCGCCCTCTGCGCGCCGCTCCTCGGCAGCGAGGGGACGGCGCTCGGCATCATCTATCTCGACAGCCTGGGGGCCGGCCACTCGTTCAGCGAGGAGGACCTCCAGTTCTTCACCGCCTTCGCCGGCATGGCGGCGGTGGCGATCGAGAACGGCCAGCTCATCGAGCGCATGCGGCGCGAGGCGGTCAAGCTGTCGAACTTCCAGCGCTACTTCACCCCCGACCTGGCGCTCCAGATCGCCGGCCAGGAGGGGGAGATCCAGCTCGGCGGCTCCAAGCGGCAGGTGGTGGTGCTGTTCTCGGACATCCGCGGCTTCACCTCGCTCTCCGAGCGGATGAGCCCGGACGAGATCGCGAGCCTCCTCACCGACTACTTCACCGAGATGGTGGAGATCGTCTTCGAGCACGGCGGCACGCTCGACAAGTTCATGGGCGACGCCCTGATGGCCCTCTGGGGAGCGCCGATCTCCCGCCCGGACGACGCCGACCAGGCCACCCAGGCGGCGGTCGCCATGCAGCGGGCGCTCACCTCGCTCAACGAGCGCTGGACCCGCCAGGGGCGGCCGGCGCTCTCGATCGGCATCGGCATCAACGCCGGCGAGGTCTTCGCCGGCAACATCGGCAGCGCCCGCCGCCTCGAGTACACGGTGATCGGCGACGCCGTGAACACCGCCTCCCGCCTCTGCTCGGAGGCCGGCCCCGCCGAGATCCTGATCGCCCAGCCCCTGTTCACCGCCCTGCGGCGCCCCCCGCCGGTGTCGCCGCTCACCCCCTGGCCGCTGCGCGGCAAGACCCAGCCCGTGCCCGTCTACCGGGTCGAATGGCAGGAGCTCCCCGGCGCCGGCGCGCTCACCCGCCCGCGCCCGGCGATCAAGCTCTGACCGCGATCCCGCTTGCAAGACGGTAAGATCTGACGAGGAGGATCCGTCCCATGGCCGAACCGAACCCCGCCACCCCCTCCCTCCCGGACGCCCTGAGCGCCCTCCGTCCTCCCGCCGAAGCGCCCGCCGCGGCGCCCGCTGGGACACCCATGAAGGCGCCCAAGCAGAAGATCCGCGAGATGGAGCTGGTGATCTCGGAGGTGATCTGGGAGACGGCCGACACCGTGACGCTCAACCTCTTCGCCGGCGGCGGGCCGCTCGAGTACCAGGCCGGGCAGTTCCTCACCATCCGCCCGCAGCAGTTCCCCGCCCTCGAGAGCCTGTGCAGCTACTTCGAGGACGTCAAGGGGAAGAAGGAGCCCGGGCGCGCCTACTCGACCACCTCGGCGCCGCACGAGAAGCAGCTCGCGATCACCATCAAGGCCGAGACCTACGTCAAGGGGCAGACCAAGTACCCGCCCCTCCTCTCCCCCTTCCTCACCTACGACGCCCGCCCCGGGATGAAGATCGTGGCCACCGGCTTCGGCGGCCCCTACGTCCTGCCGCCGGACGTCGAGACGCGCACCGACCACCTCATCCACGTCTGCGCCGGCTCGGGGATCGTGCCCAACTACAGCCTCCTCAAGTTCTGCCTGGAGACCGGGATGAGCCTGCGCCACACCCTGATCTACGGCAACAAGACCTGGAGCGACATCATCTTCGGCCACCAGCTCCAGGCCCTCGCCGAGCGCTTCCCGGACAAGCTGCGCATCGTCCACGCCATCTCGCGCGAGAAAAGGACCGCCCCCGGCCTCGAGATCCGCCACGGCCGCGTCGGCGAGGAGCTCCTCCGCGAATTCATCCCCGACCCCACCGCCGTCGAGGTCTACACCTGCGGCCCCGGCCTCTCGAACTTCGAGAAGCAGGCCGCCCGCGCCAAGGGGGAAGAGCCCACCCCCCGCTTCCTCGAAACCGTCCTCGCCGCCTTCAAAGCCATCGGCCTCCCCACCGACCGCGAGCACCACGAGAGCTACGGGTAGGGGGAGCGGAGGCAGGGAGATTCGGGCGCGCCCTCCGATTTTCGAGCCCTCCCCCTGGTTTTTCGTTGCCGGAAACGAGAGGGAGGAGACGAAAAACGGCTTCGCGGACCCGGCGGAGGCGGGCGCGCAGGCGTGGGATCGTTCGGCGGGAGCGTGCCGCGGCCGGGCGGCAGCTCGGCGGGATAACGAGCAGAGCCTCCGGATTTGAGGAATACAACAATTGCTATGATATCGCCTCCCGGAGCTTCGCGTTCCCGCGGTCTCCGACCCTCAGGAGGTTGTACCCGATGCGTAAGACGCCCGTTGCCTTCGCCCTGCTGCTCGCCCTCTGCGTCCCCCTGACCCTCTCCGCCGCCACCCTGCCGCCGAGCCTGACCGCCCCGGCCGCCGAGGCCGCCTGCCCGCCGGCGCCCACCGCCAGCACCGCCCCCGCGTCCGGCGATCTCCTCCAGGCGCTGGCGCTTACGACGCCTCCCGCCGAGGCGAAGACGGTCTACACCATCGGCCGCTGCAGCGGCTCGTGCGACCCGGCCACCTGCGTGAAGGGCCCCGGCGGATTCTGCAAGGCGGCCACCTGCTATATGGGAGTCCCCGGAATGTGCCCGACCGGGCAATCCTGCATCCTGACCTGCGACGACCTCCCCTGATCGGATCTTCGCACCGCCGCTGGGTAGAAACGGCCTGCTCCTCCTCGGTGCGGAGGGGCAGGCGACGGTGCCCGCTGGAGGTTCTCGATCTCGATGTCCGTCGCGTCTTTGAACGCCCCTTGCGACGGATCATGCAGATAAATGGACAGCCCTCTCCCAGAAACATTTTTTCAAGCCTCTTGACAATCGACAAATCTCCGCCGATTATCCTCATATCTGGAGATGATCTCCAGACCCCGAGCCCGGAGAGACGCCGATGATCCGAGAGACGACCGCCGCCGACCTGCTGCCCCTCCTGGCGCCGCTCCTCGCCTCTCTCCCCGCCGTCGAGGCGCTCCGCCTTCGGCTCGCGCCGAGCCTCCAAGGCGTTCGCCGGAACTCTCAGCCGCAGGCGTCACTCGGCCTCGTCCCCCAGCGCCCGGCTCTCCTCGACCGCCGGCTCGATGAGCCGAGCCCCCGCCTCCTCCCCTCCTCCTCGGTGAGACGCCCACCAGCTTTCCCCTTCCGCGCCTCGCCGCCCGCCGGCTGAAGGCGCGACCTTCGTAGCGACGCCGGGACAGAGCCGCCCCGCACCGCTCCCGCCTCCCCCCCGATCGCCAGCCCGCCGCGCGATCGTCCCGCACCCCTCGAATCCCGAAAGCCCCCAATCCTTTCTCACCGAAGCTTCGCCATCTCGCCGAAGCTTCGGCACCCCATTGTCAGCTTCGGCAGGCTGCCGATCCTTCGGCAGACCATCGAAGCTTCGGCAGAGCATTGTCGGCTTCGGCAGGCCGTCGAAGCTTCGGCAGAGCATTGTCGGCTTCGGCAGGCCGTCGAAGCTTCGGCAGAGCATTGTCGGCTTCGGCAGCTCGTCGAAGCTCCGGCGGCGCATTGTCAGCTTCGGCAAGCTGCCGGAGCTTCGGCAGAGCATTGTTAGCTTCGGCAGGCTGCCGAAGCTTCGGCGGCCCGTTGTTAGCTTCGGCAGGCCGTCGTTAGCTTCGGCAGACCGTTGTTAGCTTCGGCAGACCGTTGTTAGCTTCGGCAGCCCGTTGTTAGCTTCGGCAGCCCGTTGTTAGCTTCGGCAGAACTTCTCCGGCATCTTTCGACGCAACTCGGTGAAGGAGGGTTTGCGTAGCAAGGGTGGGGCGTCGCCCGGGGCGATGCCCTGGCTAAGCTGGTAAGATGGGAGCCCGAGGAGGATACCGTGAGCAAAGCCGACCTGATGCATGAGATCCGCAGGCTGCCGTTCGCCGAAAGGGTCGATCTCCTGGAGGAGCTCTGGAGGGAGGCCGAGACCGAGCACCCCGTTCCCGCGAATCTCCGACCTCCAGGAGGTTGTACCGGATGCGTAAGACGCTCGTTGTCCTCGGTCTGCTGCTCGCCCTCTGCGCCCCCCTGACCCTCTCCGCCGCCTCCTTGCCGACGAGCCTGACGGCCTCCGCCGCGGACGCCGCCTGCCCGCCGGCCCCCACCGCCACCACCGCCCCCGCGTCCACCGACCTCCTCCAGGCACTGGCGCTGACCGCGCCCCCCGCCGAAGCGAAGACGGTCTACACCCTCGGCGTCTGCTCCGGCTCCTGCGATCCGGCCACCTGTCCGAAAGGGCCGCACGGCTTCTGCCTCCCCTCGCAGTGCTACGTCGGGGTCGGCGGCATGTGCCCCACCGGGCAGACCTGCCTCGTGCGCTGCGATGTCTGATCTCTGAAGCTCTCTCGGCCGATTCCAGGGGCGGCGCCTTACCAAGAGGGTGGAACCTCCCGGGCCGGCCGCCTCTGGAACCTCCGGATCTCCTGGGCCGGGCCGCCCTCCGAGGCTTCCCGGGCCGCCGCACGTCTCGTGCGCGCCGCGACAAGGACGGTTGCCTGTCCAGCGCCGCCTCGATCGGAAGGTTGAAAGGTCGCGTCCGGAGTCCTGTCATCGCTCTCCCCGCGCCGAGGTCGGCCGGTCGGCGGTCCCTGAGCCTGCGGCGTCTCTGGCGTCTCAGGCCCGGAGGGCCGCAGGGATAAAGCCAGGGGCTTCAGCCCCTGGTTGGCGCCACCCCACCCCACCGAAGTCCCGGAGGGACGCAGGGAGTGCCTATGCGTTTCGAATGCGGCCCCGGTCCTGCCCGGTATCCGGCCCTCCCAAACCCCATCCGCCCTTCGTCTCCGTGATCGAAAACTTCGGAGAACCTTCGATTGACTCGATTGACAGGTCATCGCGAAGAGCATCGCCCCCTCGGGGCGAGGAAGGGGGGAACCGCGGACCGGGCGCTGAAGCGCCCGGCTATTCAGATTTTCGCCCCTTCGGGGCGCGCGTTGGGGAGAGGGTCCAGGGCGTCTTGGGACGACGCGCACAAACGTTAGCCGATCCCTCTTGGACACAACGATCTCAAGGGCCTCGACGCCAGCCCGCAGGGCGGCATTCCTGTAGCCCAGGCCGTGAGCCCTGGGCTGGCGTGGCATGCCTCGAAAAAGGGAGAGGTGGGTGCGTCGACGTTCCCAGGGTTTACACCCTGGGCTACAGGAATACCGCCCTAGGTTTTCCACTCCTTCTCGCTCAGCGTCCGCCCGGCGCTCTGGCAGGCAAGGGCGGCGAGCTTGGCGTTGTCCAGCTCCCAGCGGCGGACGGTGCCGTCCTCGGTGGCGGAGAGGAGGCGGCTGGGCGGGGGGCTGGGATCGGCTTTGCGCGAAAACGACGCGCAACCCGAAGTAACCTAGATCGCTTTGAGGTAAATTGTCGCTTCCAGGAGCGCCCAGACAGCCGGAGGCTGGGCGAAAAAGAAACAGCCCCCGTTTCCGGGGGCCGTTGGCCCGGTGGGACTAGCACCGGGGCTGTTCAGGGGTCATTGTACGACGCTCGCGCGTTTCGTCAAGTGGCTAAGGGGAGGCACCGTGGAGAGAGTTGTAGGGTTCGTCGATGGCTTCAACCTGTACTTCGGCCTGAAAGCGGCCCGCTTCAAGCGGTACCTCTGGCTCGACGTTTCGAAATTGGTCGCCAACCTCTGCACGCCACGACAGACTTACCAAGGCGTGAACTACTTCACCGCCCGCATCAGCGGCCCCGGCCCCAAGCACGACCGCCAGAAGGCGCTCCTCGAAGCCTATGAGACGCAGACCGACTGCAAGCTTCACTTTGGGGTGTACCAGTCCAACCCCACGACTTGCAGGAGTTGTGGGGCGCAATGGATGCAGGCCAGCGAAAAGATGACGGACGTCAATATCGCTGTGGAGATGCTCTCTGCTGCGGCCCAAAACGAGTTTGACACCGCACTTCTCGTCTCTGCCGACAGCGACTTGGCCCCGGCAGTCCAGAAGACCATCCAGCTTTATCAGAAGCGAGTCGTAATCGCCTTCCCTCCGAAACGCCAGTCGTACCGTTTAGCGACTGTCGCCAGTGCCTACTTCAACATCAGCCGGCGCCATCTGGCACAAAGTCAGCTTCCCCCGACGGTCACTCGACCGGACGGCTTCGTGCTGGGCCGACCGTCCTCCTGGACCTAGACAAACGCGGCGAAGTGGCTTCGTCTCCAACGAGGGACCAGCTTCCCGGCTGGGAACGACGCGCACAAAACGCCGCTAGCCGTCATCGCAGCCCCCCCTACTCCACCCGCGGCTTCCCCACGCACGGCTCACCCGGCTGGTAGGGCTCGGACGGCAGGTAGGTCTTCCACTCCTTCTCGCTCAAGGTGCGGCCGGCGCTCTGGCAGGCGAGGGCGGCGAGCTTGGCGTTGTCCAGCTCCCAGCGGCGGACGGTGCCGTCCTCGGTGGCGGAGAGGAGGCCGTCAGCGGTGAAGACGAGGGCGGAGACGGGGAGGGCGGGGCCGGGTGGGGCGGGGAGGAGGATGGGGGTGGGGGTGGTGTCGGGGCCGGCCCAGCGCCAGAGCTGGATCGTGCCGTCTTCGTTGCCGGCGGCGAGCCATTGGCCGTCGGAGCTGAAGGTGAGGGTGAGCAGGGTGCCGCCGCGGTTCTCCAGGGAGGCCTCGTGACCTCGTCGCAGGTCCCGGAGCAGGAAGCGGTCTTCTCTGCCGCCGGCGGCGAGCCATTTCCCGTCCGGGCTGAAGGCGAGGGTCTCCGGGGCGAAGCTCAGCGGCTCGCGGGGCTCGGGAAAATCGGCGAGCGCCACCGTTCCTCCGGTGAGCGAACGCAGGTGGAGGCCGAGAGGAAGTCCCGCCGTGGCGACCTGGGTCTCGTCCGGGGAAAAGGCGATCGCCTGGACCTTTTCAAAGTTGGTCAGCCGGTGCGGGGGCGCTGCCGCCTGCGGATCGTGGAGGTCCCACAGCGTGGTGCGCCCCTCGGCGTCGCTTGCCGCCAGCCAACGGCCGTGCGGGCTGAGCGCCAGCTTCGCGAGCTTCGTGCCGGGGGGCCAGCGGAGCTGCGAAATCCTCCCGTTCCCCTCCAGCCGCCACGCCAGCAGCTCGCCCGAATTGCGGACCGCGGCGTACCAGGCGCCGTCGGCGCTCACCGCACGCGTGGCCGTGACGTTCTCGGAGCCCGGAAATTCCGGCGCCACGGCCGTTCCGGCCAGCGTCCACCGGCGCAGCAGCCCTGAAGCCTTGTCCGGACGCAGGAGCTCGCCGCGGGCGGTGAGGAGCGGGAGCGGCTCCAGGGCGGCGCGGTAGACCTGCGGCTCGAGCCCCAGGTCTCGGGAGAGGCCGCCCACGGCCCAGAGGCGCGGCGCCTCGTTGCGGCCATGGGTCAGCAGCCAGCGGCCCGAGGGGGTGGCCAGCATGGGGAGAGAGGCCGGGCCGGAGGGGAACGTGGGCTGGCGTTCTTTCGCGAGCGGGCGGGCCGGCCGCGGCGGAGCCTCGCGGAGGTCGCGGAGAACCGGCGAGTTGTCCTCGTGCCGCCGGGTCGCCAGCCAGCGGCTGTCCGTGCTGAAGGGGGAGGCGGTCTTCACCCAGTCCTCGGCCGGGAAAACTTCCGCTCCGGCGAGCTGCGGGTCCGCAGTCCGCAGATCGAGCAGGCGCGTGCTTTCGGCGCCGGCCATCACGAGCCAGGCGCCGTCGGGGGACGCGGCGAGCTGGCTGACGGGATCCGGCAGCTCGCCGAGGTCGCGGACCTTGAACGGCGGGCGGTCGGCGCGGAGGTCCCAGAGCCGGAGGTGGCGGTCGAGGCCGACGGTCGCCAGGAGGTTGCGGTTGGCGCTCATCGCCAGGGTGAGGACCGAACCTCCCGGCAGCGGCGTGCCTCCCGAGCGGGCGAGCGCCCAGTGCAGAGCGGACTGCGCGCCGGGGAGGTGGGGCTGGCCCGCCGCCTCGGCCATCTTCTGGGATTCGAGCGCCAGCAGGAGGCCAAGCTGCGGATTGGAGGCGCCGGTGGTGCGCGAGCGCTCGGCGATCTCCCCGGCGCGGGCGATCTGCCGCCGCTGCTCGGAGACGTGCTGAACCCAGAAGGCCGTGAGGGCTGCCCCTGCGGCGATCGGGGCGATGACCGCGGCGGCGATCGCCCATTTCTTCAGCCGGGTCTGCTCGTCGGCCCGCTGCTTCTCGGCGTCCGCCCGGCGGCGCTGCTCCTCCTCGAGGGTGCGGACGTGGTCGAGCTCGCGGCGCGCTTCCTGGTCGCGCCCGGCGAGGCTCGCGGCGAGGAATTCCTCCGCCCGCGCCCCCAGCTCGTCCCGATGCTGCGCGGCCCACTCCTCGGCCTGGGCGAGACGGGCGCCGCGGTAGAGGAAGGAAGGATCCCGGCCGCTCGCCAGCCACTCGGCGACGGCGTCGTCGAGCTGGTGGCGGGTGCGCAGCGACTTGCGGTCCGCCTCGATCCATTGCCCGAGGCGCGGCCACTGGGCGAGGAGCGCCTCGTGCGCCAGCTCGACGGTGGGATGCCGCTCCTCGCCGGCCGCCTCGGTGGTCAGCAGGCGCTCGCGGGTGAGGCCGGCGAGGACGGCCACCGCCGCGGCCCCTTCGGGGTCGTGGGGGGAGATCAGCTCGTCGGACCCCAGCCGGCGCTTGGTGACCTCGCGGTTCTCGTCCACCTGCACCAAGCGGAGGAAGAGGTGACGGCAGGCCTCCTGCTGGGCCGGGGTGAAGCGGGAGAAGATCCCCTCGGCATGCCGCTCGAGGGCGCCGACCACTCCGCCGATGGCGCGGAACGCCGCCACCTCGAGCCGGCGCCCCTTCCGGGCCTGCCAGATCTGGAGCAGCGCGTGCTCGAGGAGGGGCAAGCCGCCGATCTCGCCGAGGACGTCGCGGATCAGCAGGTCGGTCAGCCCCCCCTCGAGCTCGCAGCCGGCGAGGCGCGCCGGCTCCTCGATGGCGTGCCGCAGCTCGGCCTCGGACATCGGCCCCACCAGCTCGGTGCGGTCGGAGAGGGCGGCGGCGAGCTCGGGGTAGCGGGTGCAGTGGCCGTAGAAGTCGGCGCGCAGGGTGAGGGCGACGGCGGTGCGTCCCTCCGCGGCGCGGGCGGCGTAGAGGAGGTTGTCGAGGAAGGCCCGCCGCTCCGCCTCCTCCTCGCAGAGGGTGAAGAGCTCCTCGAACTGGTCGACGAGCAGGACGAACCGGCGCTCCGCGGGGGCGGCGCCCAGGGCGAGGCGGGTGGTGAGGTGGAGGATTTTGGGATCGCCGGCGAGGTGGCGGATCAGATCGCTGACGGCGGCCGGGGGATCGTCCGGACGGAGCGCCACCGCCAGGCTCTCGAGCGGCTGCTTCCCCGGCCGGCAGACGGCGAACGGCCACTCGTCGCTCCCCGGGATCTCGCCGTTCTTGAGCGCGCCGAGCAGCCCGGCGCGGGCGAGCGAGCTCTTGCCGCTCCCCGAGGGGCCCACGATAGCGAGGAAGCGGTGATCGAGGTTGGTGGGGCGGAGCTTGGCGAGGAGCCAGCCGGTGAGGTCCTCGCGGCCATGGAAGAAGGCCGAGTCGCCGACGTCGAAGTAGTCGAGCCCCCAGTAGGGGCAGACCCCCTCGGCCACCGCGTCCTCGGAGTCCGGGCCGGGGCGCTCGCCGCGGATGCCGCGGACCAGGCGGCGGAGCACCCGCTCCTCGTTCAGCGAGCCGTGGAAGTCGACCCACGTCCGCCCCTGGAGGAAGAGGGGGAGGGCGCTGCGCTCGCCGCGCTCGGCGCCGGGGAGGAGGACGGGGATCACCCGCCGCCGCTCGCGCCCCACCTGGAGCTGGATGGCGCCGTTCATCTCCTCCGTCTGCCAGCCGCCGAACCCCCCGGCGCCGATGCAGACCGCGCACGCCGGGCACTCCGCGAGCGCCTTCTCGATCGCCTCCTGCCAGGGCTCGCCGGGGACGAGGTCCCACTTGTCGAGCCAGGGGCGGAGGCCGCGCAGCGTCAGCAGGCGGGCGAGCTCCTCCACCACCGGCTTGTCCGGCGTCGCGTGCGACAGGAAGACGTCGTACCGGTCTTTCTCCAAATGGCACTCCCGGAGCGGCGATGCCGCGTATTTGTGCAAAAGGTTGTTTTCATTTTATCATCAGGGAATCGCGAAACTTACGGAAGGATGGGTCCTGCATGCGCCGAGCCGTGCTGCTGGCGGTCGTCCTCCTCTGTGTCCGGGCCCTTTTTCCCGCCGGGCTGCGGGCCGCGCCACGCTCGCCGAGGCGGCGATCGCCTATGCCGAGGGCTGGCGGCGTTCCATGCCGGCCGTTGGGAGGAGGCCGCCGACTGGCTCGCCGAGTCCGCGCGGCTGAATCCCCGGGAGGGAGCGCCGCGCTACTGGCGGGGGCTCGCCCTGCTGCGCCTCGGCCGCTCCCAGGAAGCCGCCGGCGAGATCGCGGCGAGCCTCGCGGCGCGGCACCCGCCGGACGTCGAGCGCGCTCGCCTGCGGGCCGACCTCGAAGCGGCCCGCCGGGCGCCGGCCGGAGAGCCGCTCACCCTCGCGCTCCCCGAAGAGCTCCCCCCCGCCCGGCCGATCGACGACCGCGGCGCCTGGGAGGGGGTCGTGGGATTGGGGCTCGCGTCCGATTCGAACCCCAACCTGTTGTCGGCGGACCTGGTGCTGCCCCGGCCGGCCGGCACGCCGGGAGGGCTGATCCGCGGCGGGGCGGGGGACCGCTGGCCCGGCCGGCGCTGAGCCTGGCGCTCTACCCGTTCCACGACCGGCCGGGGCCGAGCCTCGGGGTGACGCTCGACGCCCGGCGGTCGTTCCATCAGGACTTCGGCTTCCTCGACCTCGGCGAGTCGCACGGCGCCGTGCAGCTCGCCTTCGGCAGCGATCCGCGGGGGTTTCTGGAGGGGCCGCTGGGGGCCGCTCGCGTCCCCTTCGGAGGCGGAGGGCCGCTTCACCGCGCTGCTCCAGGCCGGCGGCTCGACCTATCGGCTGGACGGCGACCCCTATCTGCGCACCTGGGAGGGGGCCGGCTTCGCTCGCCTTTCACGAGCGCCGATGCGACCGCCACCCGGCTCGACCTCGGGCTACGCCGACCGCGATTTCGCGCAGGGCCCGCTGGTCGACGAGCGGCACGGAGCGGAAAGGACGTCTCGATGCAGGCTTGAGCCAGCTCTTCTTCTTCGGCCGACCCGACCGCTGGCTGCGGCTCGGCCGCCGGGGCGTGGACCGGCGGTCGCATCCGGAGTTCACGGAGAAGCGGCTGGAGGGGAACGCCGAGCTGGCGCTGCCGCTCGCCCTGCGCTGGACGGCGCCGCTCGAAGGGGCCTCGGCAAGGACGATTTCGTCATCCGGAGTCGAACCTCTTCGAGCTGGGCGGGCCGGCCCGGCGGGACGACACCCGGAGCGGGGCGCCCTGGCCTGGTGCGGAACCTCCCCCCGGCTCAGCTGGACGGCGCGGGGGACCTGGGCGCGGCGGCTCGAGCGTGGAGCTCGGCGACGGCCTCCCGGACCTCGGCTACCGGCGATCGTCTCGCCTCCATGGCGAGCTGGGTGTTCTGATGCGGCGGCCTGATCCGGCTCCGGGCTTGCTGTGGCGGCTCTGCCTCCCTGGAGGCGCCGAGCCGATCGGAATCGCGCTGAGGGTGCATCCCGAGGTGTCGGCGACGCCCCCGGGGGGAAGCGCGCGCCACGTCGTGGAGAACGACCCGATCGAGCGGGGGCTGCGGGTGCAGCTCACCGGCCGGGAGGCCCTCCTCCTGGTGGGCTTCTATCCCGGCGGCTGCCAGACGATTGCCGGGCCCCGCAGCCACCGGTTCACCGGCACGGCCAGCTTCGACGGCGTGACCGAGGTCGACCTCGAAGGCCCCGAGGTCTTCCGGCTCCTCTTCGGCAAGCTCCGCCTGGCGCTGGACTCCCGCGCCGGCTGTCCGCCGGTGACGGTCAACACCCCGCATGCGGCGATCGGGGTCACCGGGACCTACCTGCGGGTGCGCGTCGACCCCGTGGCGGGGACCTTCGTGGCGGTGGACGAGGGGACGGTCACCGTCCAGGCCGCGGCCGGCGGCGCGCCGGTGGCGGTCGCGGCGGGGAGCTGGGTGCTGGTGCCGCCGGGGGGCTTGCCGACCCGCCCCACGCCGCTCCCCCGCGGCGACGACGAAAAGATCCTCCAGGACCCCCCTCTCCTCGGCTGCTGCTCCCGCGTCGAGCCCCCGAAACCACGCAAGGAGCCGCCATGACCGCACGCGCCGGGCCGCCCTCGCCGTCCTCCTCGTGTTCTCTTCCCCGGCCGCCAGGCCCGGGCGGCGGATTGCCCGCCGCTGCGTCTGCCGGAGCTCCCGAAGGGAAGCCAGCTCGGGTGCTCGGTCGCCCTCCGACAGGGTTCCTGGAGTCGTGGCGCTCGGCGCGAACCTCGACGGCGGCGGGGCCGTCACCCTCTGCGACCGGCGGAGACTGGAGTGCCAGCCGAAGCTCACCCCCGAGCGACGGCCGGCCGGGCGACGAGTTCGGGCGATCGGCCGCGATCGACGACGAATGGCTGGCCGTGGGCGCTTCGTTCGCCAGCGGCGGCGGCAAGATCTACGTCTTCCACCGCGACGGCGGCCGCCTGGGCTCCAGGGGAGCTCGCCGGCGCGGACGCCACCGGCGACCAGTTCGGGCTCACCCTGGCCCTGAGCGGGGACACCTTGATCGTGGGCGCGCCGAACCAGGCGGGGAAGGCGGGAGCCTGTCGGGGGCGGTCTATGTCTTCCACCCGGGGGCAGCCTGCACCGAGACGCAGGCCCTCGCCGCCGGCGACGCGGCGCCGTTCGACAACTTCGGCTTCTCGCTGGCGCTCGACGGCGCCCGGCTCGTCGTCGGGGCCCCCTTCCACGACCGCGGGTAGCCGGGGAATGCTCGGCGCGGCGTATGTCTTCGAATGGACGGGGACCACCTGGAGCCAGGCGGCCAAGCTGGCGGCGCGCGACGGCGCGGCGGGCGACGAATTCGGCTCGGCGGTGAGCGTGAGCGGCGACGCGGTGGCCGTCGCGGCCCGGGCCGCCGCCGCCAGGACGCCGGCTCGGCCTGGGTCTTCGAGCGCGGCGGAACGAGTTGGCCCGCGGCCGCCCATCTCCCCGGCGAGGCGGCGGGGGACCGCTTCGGGGTGGGGGCCTCGATCAGCGGCGACCGGCTGCTGATCGGCGCCCTGCTGCATGGCGGGACGGGCGCGGCCTATGTCTACGGGAAGCGGGGAACCCTGCTCTCAGCTCGGCGGCCTCTCCTCGGCACCGCCCCAGGGACCGCTTCGGCCAGGCGGTGGCGATCGACCCGGAGGACCTCCTGGTCGGAGCCTACGCCGCCGTGAGAGGATCGGACGCGGTGAGCCTCTGTCCCCTCGATCAGCCGCCGGCGGCCGATTTGCGGCTGACGGCGAGCGGCCCCGCCTCGGTCGGCCGGGGGATCCCGCCCTCTACGAGCTGACCGTGAGGAACCGGGGACCGGACCGGGCCACCGGGGTCCGCCTCAAAACGGCAATCCCCGCGGGGCTCCAATGGCTCGGGGCTGCGTTCGGCGCCTCGCAGACGGTCCCGCCGTGCCGGCTGCTGACCACGGGATCGTCTGCGACCTCCCCGACCTCGCCGCGGGGGCGCCGAAGGCGGTCAACCTCAAATTCATGGCCCTGGAGACCTGCATCCCGGCCGCGACGGGCCGGGCGACCATGGCGGCCGCCCAGCACGTACCACCGGTGACGTCGAATCCCGTCTCGACCGCCATCGGGCGGACGGCGGACCTGGAGATTCGGCGACCGCTCCCACCCTCGTCATCCCCGGCGCGAGCATCCCTTTCGGCGTGAAGGTCACCAACCGGGGAGCGGACCTCGCCTGCGGAGTCGTGGTCGACGCCGGCCCTGCCGCCGCTCTCGTCCGCCTCGGCGCCGCCTCCCGATTGCGCGACGGCCGCGAACCATTTCCCTTGCGCGATCGGGGAGCTCGCCCCGCAGGCCCCCTACGCCCTGAGCGCGAGCTTCACCACGTCGCCCGGGGCCCGATGCGGGACCACTTCGTCTACACGGCCAGGGTCCGTGCCTTCCCCGCGAGCGCCGACCCACCAGCGCAACGACTCGCAGGCCCGCACGGCCACCTTCGTCTCGGGCCTCTCGATCGGGGAGACGGGCAGCTTGGTGCCAGGTCTTCCCGGGGGATGGATGACCTACACGATCCTGGTCGACAATCCCGCCGGCGGGCTCGTCACGGTGGTGGACCCCCTGCCGCCGGCCTGGCGGGTCTTCTGGTGCCGGGATAATGGCGCCGTCCCCTGCACACCCATCACGTTGGGGGATCTCCGGGACCGGCTCACCGGCACCCCGGCGACCTACCGGGTGCAGGCGGGCGTCCTCCCGGGCTTCACGGGCCGGATCGTGAACACCACCCCCGTCGAGGAGATCGCCACGGGATGCTCCGCTTCCGCGACCGACACGATCGAGGTGGTCCCGCTGCCGGCCGTGATCCCCACCCTCTCGGCGCCGGCGCTCGCGCTCCTCGCCCTGCTGCTCGCGCTCGCCGCCGTGCGGTCGATGGCCCGGCGGGATCGCCTCAGGAAGCGGGCATCTCCCGGAAGATGACGCGCAGGTTGTCGGGGTCGTGGGTGACGAAGGTCATCCGCCCCTGGTCGTCCTTCTGGAGGCCGCCGGGGATGTTCTTCTCGCGCGAGAAGATCTCCTCGAAGGCCTGCTGCGCCGAGGGGACCTCGAGCACCAGGGTCGCCTGGCCGCGCGGCCCCTGGGAGTTGTAGCGCTCGTCCTTGAGGCGCGGGTCCTCGCCGGCCGGCGGGCCGAGCATCTCGAGGAGGGAGGAGCCGGCCAGGAAGACCACCCCCCGCTGATCGTCGCGCTCCCAGCTCTGGATCTTCGGCAGCGCCAGCGCATCGCCATAGAACTTCAACCCGCGCTCGAAGCTCGAGACGCGGACCACCACCCGAAACTGCCGGATCTCCATCGCGTTCCTCTCCTTGGGGTCAGAAATCCATCGCCGGCTCGCCCGGCCACCCGAGCATTTACCACACTCGGCGGGAGAGTTGTAGGGCCGTGGATTCACGATGGTATCCTCTGCGGCGTGAAAGACCGTCGCCTCTGGGCCTGCCTGCTCTTCCTCGTCGTGCTCCTGCCCGTGCTCGTCGCCGCCCAGGGCGAGCGCCCCCCGGCGCCGGCTCCGGGCGCTCCGGCCGCGGCGGGGGCGGGCGCGCGCTCCTCGGTGACCCTCGAGGGGCGGGAGATTCCGGTGCCGGTCACGATCGGCCCCAACGGACCGATGTTCGGCCTCTCGCCGCTGGTCGAGACGCTCGGCGGCAAGCTGGCGAGCGACGAGGCGGGGGAGAGCATCACCCTCCACCTCGCCGACAAGGACGTGGTGATCGGCGCCGGCAACTCGATCATCACCGTGGGGGACACCATCGTCTCGCTGTCGCAGCCTCCGGCGCGCGGCGAGGGCGGGCTCCAGGTGCCGGTCGACTTCCTCAAGAAGACCTACGGCGACCTGATGGGCTACGCCTTCGAGTGGCACCCCGAGAGCTCGCGGCTGACCATCTCCCGGCGCGGCAACCGCGACCTGCCGGTGTCGCTCGACGTCGTCCACCTGCAGGGGATGACCACCGTCGTCCTCCAGTTCCCCGACGAGCCGCACTACCAGATCGACCGCTCGCAGCCGGGGGCGGTCACCGTCCGCATGCTCTCCGACCGGCTGCTCCCCCCGAATCCGCCGAAGGAGATCCAGGACCCGCTGGTGCAGGGGGTGGCGATCACGCCGCAGCAGATCCGCCTGCAGCTCAGCCCCGCGGCGCAGGCCGAGAGCTACGTGCTCGCCAACCCCTTCCGGCTGGTGTTCGACGTCCATCCGACCTCGTCGGTCGAGGTGCCGGCCCGTCCGGCCACCCCGGCGGCGCAGGCGCCGGGGATCCACACGATCGTGATCGATCCCGGGCACGGCGGGGTCGAGACCGGGGCGATCGGCCCGAGTGGCGTCCAGGAGAAGGAGCTGACACTCGGCCTCGCCCGCGAGCTCAGCGCGCGGCTCAGCCGGCTCGGCGTGCAGACGATCCTCACCCGCAACGACGACACCCTGGTGCGGCTCGACGAGCGCCCGGCGATCGCCAACCAGAACAAGGCGGACCTCTTCGTCTCGATCCACCTCAACTCCTCGCTCGGCGCCGGAGCGCACGGCACCGAGACCTACTTCCTGAGCCCGCAGGCGACCGATCCGCGCGCCGCGCGCTCCGCCGCCGATGAGAACCGGGCGAATACGGCGAACACCAGCACGACCGACGGCGCGCCGGTGCCCTCCGGCGCCGAGCAGCAGGACGTCGACCTCATCCTCTGGGAGCTGGCGCAGAGCCGCCACATGGCCGAGAGCCAGCGGCTGGCGAACCTCATCCAGGGGGAGTTCAACGAGGAGCTGCAACTGAAGGACCGTGGGGTCAAGCAGGCCCCCTTCCGGGTGCTGGTGGGCGCCACCATGCCGGCGGTGCTCGTCGAGCTCGGCTTCATCAGCAACCCGGACGAGGAGAAGAAGCTCCAGGACGCCACCTACCGCGGGCAACTCGTCGACGCGCTGGCGCGGGCAATCGCCAAGTACAAGGCGGCGGTCGAGGGGCAGCCGGCGGCGGCGGCCGGCGCGGTCCCGTCGGCGCAGCCGCCCGCGGCCGGACAACCGGGGCAAGCGGGCCAGCCCGCGCCCTCTCCGGCGGCCCCCGCGCCTGCGGCGAAACCTCCCGCTGCAAAGCCGCCCGGGAATGGGAAGAAGCCGAAGCTGGAAGCCTTTTTCCTCCCCCGGAACGGGGGAGGCCAGGAGGGGGCCGGTCCGAAGTCCGCAACGCTGCGCCCCCTCCTAACCTCCCCCGTTCCGGGAGAGGGACCAGACCGTGCTGCGATCGCTTTCGGGACGCCAGCATGAGCCGGCGGGCCGCCAGCTTCGTCCTCGGGTTCGCCCTGGCGCTGCTCGTCGGAGGGGGCGCGTGGTGGTGGCTCTCCAGCCGGGGCGGGGTGCGCACCGTGCTGAGCGGGCCGGAGGCGGCGGTTCCCACCGGGCCGCCGGTGAGCTTCAACCTCTACTTCCCGGCGGACGGCGGCGGGCTGCGCGCCGAGGCGCGGGCGCTCCCCGTCTCCGAGGTGCCGAAGGACCGCATCCGCAAGGTGGTGGAGGCGCTGCTCGCCGGACCCAAGGCGCCGGGGCTGGTGCGCCCCATGCCGGAGGGGGTGACGCTCGGCGGCGTGCAGCTGGCGAGCGACGGCACCGCCTACGTCGATCTGCGCTCGCCGGACCACCCGGACCCGCCGGGGGGCGGCTCGACCGAGGAGATCCAGCGCGTCTACAGCCTGGTCAATTCGATCGTCCTCAACGTTCCCCAGGCCTCGACCGTCGTGCTGCTGTGGAACGGCGTGCAGCGGGAGACCTTCGCGGGGCACCTCGACCTCACCCGGCCGCTGGCCGCGGACCGCGCGCTCGCCAATCCCTGAACGGAGGTCTCTAAGTCATGGATGCGATCGGAGTCTTCGACTCGGGGGTGGGAGGGCTGACCGTGGTCTCCGCCCTGCGGAGGCGGATGCCGGGCGAGTCGATCCTCTATCTCGGCGACACCGCCCGCCTCCCCTACGGCAGCAAGTCGCCGGACACGGTGACCCGCTACACGAAGAAGAACCTCGAGTTCCTGAGCGAGCGCGGCGTCAAGGCGGTGGTGGTCGCCTGTAACACCGCCTCGGCGCTGGCGCTGCCGAACCTCGAGCCGCACAAGATCCCTGGCATGGCGGACATTCCGGTCTGGGGGGTGATCGAGCCGGGGGCGCGCAAGGCGGCGGAGGTGAGCCGCGGCCGGGTGGGGGTGATCGCCACCGAGGCCTCCGTGCGCTCCGACGCCTACCCCCGCGCCCTGCGCGCCCTGCGCCCCGAGCTCGACATCTGGAGCCAGGCCTGCCCCCTCTTCGTGCCGCTGGTCGAGGAGGGGTGGCACGACGATCCGATCACCGCGCAGGTCGCCGAGCGCTACCTGCGCCCGCTGCTCGACGCCGGCATCGACACCCTGGTGCTCGGCTGCACCCACTACCCGCTGATCAAGGACGTGCTGCAGCGGATCGCCGGCCCGGACGTGGTCCTCGTCGACTCCGCCGAGCAGGTCGCCGCCATGGTGGCGGCCGGCCTCGCCGAGCGCCACCTGGAGGCGACCCATTCGCCGCTCCACACCTTCTGCGTCACCGACTCCGGCGAGACCTTCCAGCGGCTGGCGCGGACCATCCTCAAGGACGAGACCGTGGAGCTCGAGTGGGTGGAGGTGGTGTGAGGGGGGAGAACTGCCCCGAAGGGTTCATCCTCCTGGGAGCGCCGGCCTGCTCAGCGCAGGCCCCCTCTTCTCCCCCTCCCCCTACCCTGCCGGCTTGATCACGCCGCAGGCCAGCCGGTCGCCGGAGTTGCCGGTCGGCTGGGTGGTGCAGTCGTCCTTCCCGGCGTGCAGGATCACCGCCTTGCCGACCACTCCGTTCGCGCCGGTCAGCGCGAGCTGGGGGACGACGAGGTCGAGGTGGCCGGTGCCGTCCGCTTTCACCTCGACGTTGCCGAAGTCACCGACGTGCCGCGGGTCGGTGGGCGGGCAGGCGTGCGGCGCGGAGGTGGGATTGAAGTGCCCTCCGGCGCTGCTGAAGTGCTTCCCCGCCGCGTCGTCGTGGGTGCACTGGCCGTTCTCGTGGAGATGGAGGCCGTGCATTCCCGGAGGGGCGCCGGCCAGGTCGGCCACCACGTGGACGCCGGTGCCGGAGGGGGTGAAGGTGACCGTCCCGGCGAACCCCTGGACCTCGGAGCCCGCCTGCAAGGTGGCCGCGGCGCCCAGGGGACCGGGGACGGCCTGGACGATCCTTGTCCCCTCGACCGGCATCCGCTGCGGCGGCGGGTTGTGCGCCGGCTGCAGCGTCGTCTGGGCGGCCACCGGATCGTCGGCGGTGTGGGCCTTGGTGATCCGCGCTCCGCAGGCGAGCGGAACGGTGGCGACGGCGGCGAGGGCTCCAACGGCGATCAGGCTCCAGCCACGGCTGAATCGTTTCATGCACCGTCCTCCTTCGCGAAGAGTGGAGCCTTACTTCAGCTCCAGGTGAACGTCGGCGAGGTTGCGCGAGAGTAGGATCTCGACCGGGGTCGCCGCCTCGTCGCGCGACAGCCAGAGGTCGAGCTTCCCCTTCCAGCGGTCGCGGTCGGGGAGGTCGACCCCGCGGATCGAGAAATGCCGCAGATCCAGGAGCTTGCCGCTCGCCGACCGGCGGCGGTCGACGCCGAGCGGCATGACCACCACGGGATAGACCTTGCCGTCGGACCAGATCTCCATCCGGCGCGGCTGGGCCGGCGGGTCCTGGCGGATCGAGTAGATCCCCGCGGCGATGTCGAGCACCCCCGCCTGCTCGACCGGCTCCTCCTTGGAGTTGCTCTTGCCTCGCCAGGAGTAGGAGCTCCAGGCCTTGATCGGCCGCAGCGTGTGGGCGTCGATCTCCGAGCCGTAGCGGAAGTACTCCCCCTGCTTGGCGGCGTTCGAGGTGATGGTGAGCTCGGAGCGCAGGTGGCCGTCGCCGACCGGCTTGAAGGTGAGCGAGCCGTCGCCGTGATTGGGGAGGAAGAGGCCGGCGATGCTGCCCAGGAAGTTGCCGAGCTGCCAGCGGTACTGGAACTCCTCGTTCTGCCCCCGCGGCTGGGCGATCGAGGGCGCCCCGGCCAGGAGGAGGGCCAGGACGCCGGCGAGAGGGATCCAACGTGTCGTTCGCAGCCCGGGTTTCATCCCCGTCCTTTTACCACGCTCAATCCCCACCTTCCAGGATCTCGCGGATCTTGGCGGTCAGCTCGCGGCCGCTGAACGGCTTCTTGAGGAGGTTGGCCTCGCCTCCCAGGTTCGTCCCCTCGGTGAGGCCGGCCGGGTAGCCGGTGGCGAAGAGGACCCGCATCTCCGGGCGCTTGAAGGAGAGGCGCTCGGCGAGCTCGACGCCCGAGAGGCCGTCCATCAGGATGTCGGTGATCATCAGATGGATGGGCCCGACGTGGGCCTGGCTGATCTGGATCGCCTCGAGCGCGTCGGCGGCGGCGAGCACCTGGTAGCCGCGGCTCCCCAGGATCTGCTGCAAGGGCCGGCGGACGTTCTCCTCGTCCTCGACCAGCAGCAGCGTCTCCCACTCGCCGGTCTCCTGGCGGGGGAGGTCCCCCTCGGCGGCGACGGTGCGCTCGCTGCTCGGGAGGTAGATGTGGAAGCGGGTGCCGCTCCCCGGCTCGCTGTCGGCGAGGATCTCGCCGCCGCTCTGGTGGACGATGCCGTAGGCGGTGGAGAGGCCGAGGCCGGTGATCTCCATCCCCCCCTTGGTGCTGAAGAACGGCTCGAAGGCGTGCCGCCGCACCTCCTCCTGCATGCCGGGGCCGGAATCGCTCACCTTGAGCAGCACGTAGCGGCCCGGCTTCTCGGGCCTTTCGGTGAGCGGGAGAGCGTCGCCCGGCTCCCCGTCCACCTCCTCCGCGGCATCCGCCACGTCGGCGTTCATCGTCTCGAGGGTCAGGCTCCCCCCCTGCGGCATGGCGTCGCGGGCGTTGGAGACCAGGTTCATCACCACCTGCTCGAACTGGTCGGGATCGACCAGCACCCGGTCGAGGTCGGGGTGGAGGTCGAGGCGGAGCTCGACGTCGTTGCCGAGGAAGCGCCGCACCCTCTCCTCCATGCCGCTCAGCAGGTGGTTGAGCTGCAGCACCCGGGGGTGGAGCACCTGGCGGCCGCTGAAGGCGAGGAGCTGGCGGGCGAGCGCCGCGCCGCGCTGCCCGACCTTCTCGATCTCGCGCAGGTTCTTGCGCACGGGATCGTCGCCGGGGAGGCGCGCCAGCGCCAGCTCGGTCTCGCAGGCCACGGCGGTGAGCAGGTTATTGAAAACGTGGGCGATGCCGCCCGCGAGCCGCCCCATCGCGTCCATGCTCTGCGCCTGGGCGGGGATGGTCCCCCCCTGATGCCGCAAGCGACGGGTCTCGGCCCCACGGGCCGTGGTCAGGGCCTCTTCCGGGCTCAGGTCTTCCACCGCCCGCAGGGGGTTGTTGCTGTTCGGAGGATTCCGCATAGGGTCTCTCTTTCGTGGCCAGGGTGACGCCGTGGGTCACGCGGAGGGGGCTCAACCGGTCCCGGGAGGTCCCGCCGCTCGGTACTTCACGCTATGCAGGTTTTGGTCCAACTCGAACGATCGCGGGAAGGGTCGCCGGGCGTCCTGGCTCGGCCCGCGCAGCCGACTGGCAGCGAGCGGAGCCCGAAGGAGGCGAGCAGGGCCGAACCAGGGCGCCCGGCGACCCGTGGAGGACGATCAGGGGAGCGGCGCGCCGTCGCGAGCCCAGCGCTGGAGCCGGACGAGGCAGCGGCCGGTGAGCTTGCGGATGCTCGCGGGGCAGTAGCCGAGCCGCTCGGCGATCTCGCCCGGGCTCAAGCCGGCGCCGAAGCGGAGCCAGAGCGCCGCCCGGTGGCGGGCGCCGAGGCCGCGGGTGAGGCTCTGGAGATCGAGCCGGACCTCCGTCTGCTCCTGCCCCGGCGCCTGCGGCGGGGCGACCTCCTCGAGCCCCGCGAGGTCCATGGCCAGGACGCGGTCGGAGCGCTGCCGCTTCCAGTAGTTCGAGCACTTGAAGCGCACGGCGCCGACCAGCCAGAGGTCCTTGTAACGGATGGTGTCCCACTTGCGGAGGGCTTCGAGGAAGGCGTCCTGGAGGACGTCCTCGGCATCCTCGACCGGGATGTCGTAGCTGCGCAGCACCTTCTTGAGGCGGGGACGGATGCGCTCGAGGAGCTCCTCGAGCGTCTCGGCACCGTCGTCGGGCGAAGGGAGGTATGGAGTCTGTGTCACGCGCGGCAAGCGGCGTCCCGCGCGCAGGATCGCGCCGGGTACCGTTCACCGGGACTTTATCACCGACTCCGAAGAATCATAGTGTCGTCTTCAGAACATTCCGAGCTGAAGGCGTGCCGCCTCCGACATCATGGAGGGGTTCCAGAACGGCTCCCAGACCAGCTCGACGTCGGCCGAGGCGACGCCGGGGACCCCCTCCACGCGGTCCCGCACCTCGCCGGGGAGGGAGCCCGCCACCGGACAGCCGGGGGCGGTGAGCGTCATCTTGATCTGGACGGCGCCGGCCGGCTGGATGTCGATGTCGTAGATCAGCCCCAGCTCGTAGATGTTGACCGGGATCTCGGGGTCGAAGATCTGCTTCAGCGCCTCGACGATCCCGTTCTCCAGCTCCGAGGCGTCTTCCGACAGGGTGTGCGGCCCGGTGAGCACCGCTGCGGCGGGGGCGGCCTCCTCGGTGGGGGCGCTCCCGGTCGTCTCAGGGGTAGGGGAAAGCTCCTGCTCGGTTTTCATGGCGTCTCCGTGCTGACGAGGAGGTTGGCGGGGGCGGATTCCGCATCGAGGGCCGCCATCGCGGCGTGCCAGGCGAGGGTGGCGCACTTGACCCGCATCGGGAACTCGCGCACCCCGGAGAAGACGGCGAGCCGGTCGAGCCCGCCGTCCGCCTCCGGGACGGTCCCGCGGGTGACCAGCTCGTGGAAGCCGTGGAACAGGGCGCGGGCCTCCTCGAGGGTCCGCCCCTTGAGGGTCTCGGTCATCAGCGAGGCCGAGGCGGTCGAGATGGCGCACCCCGCCCCTTCGAAGGCGACGTCCCGAATCCGGCCGTCGGCCACCTCGAGGTGCACCGTCACCCGGTCGCCGCAGAGGGGATTGTTCCCCTCCGCGCGGCGGTTCGCCGCCGGCAGCGGGCCGAAATTGCGCGGCCGGCGGTTGTGGTCGAGGATGACCTCCTGGTAGAGGTCGCGCAGGTCGTTCATCGGAAGAGCTCCCGGGCGCGGACGAGCGCGGCGGCCAGCGCCTCGACCTCGGCCGCCGTGTTGTAGAGGGCGAACGAGGCGCGGGCCGTCGCCGGCACGCCGAAGTGGGCCATCACCGGCTGGGCGCAGTGGTGGCCGGCGCGGATCGCCACCCCCTCGCGGTCGAGGATCGTCCCCAGGTCGTGGGGATGGATCCCCTCCATGGTGAAGGAGAGGACGGCCGCCTTGGCGCGCGCCGTGCCGACGATCCGCACCCCCGGGATCTCGGCGAGGCGCGCGGTCGCCAGGGCGAGCAGCTCGCTCTCCCAGGCGGCGACGGCGGGGAGGCCGAGGGCGGTCAGGTAGTCGAGCGCCGCCGCGAGCCCCGCCGCCCCCTCGATGAACGGGGTGCCGGCCTCGAAGCGGTGCGGCGGCGGCGCGTAGGTCGTCTTCTCGAAGGTCACCGTGTGGACCATGCCGCCGCCGCTCTGCCAGGGAGGCATGGCGGCGAGCCGTTCCGCGCGTCCCCAGAGCACGCCGAGGCCGCTCGGGCCGTAGACCTTGTGGCCGGAGAAGGCGTAAAAGTCGCACCCCAGGGCCTGGACGTCCACCGCCAGATGGGGGACCGCCTGCGCGCCGTCGATCAGCACGGCGGCGCCGGCCTGCTTCGCAAGCTCCGTCATCTCGCGCACGGGAAGGACCGTGCCGAGGGCGTTCGAGACGTGGGCGAAGGCGGCGAGGCGGGTGCGCGGCGAGAGGAGGCGCGCGAAGTCGTCCAGCCGGACCTCGCCGCGGTCGTCGATCGGCGCCACCCGGAGCGCCGCGCCGCGCTCCGCGCACAGCCGCTGCCAGGGGACGAGGTTCGAGTGGTGCTCGAGCCCGGTGATCAGGACCTCGTCGCCGGGGCCGACGTTCGCCGGCCCCCAGGAGGCGGCCACCAGATTGATCGCCTCGGTGGTGCCGCGCACGAAGACGATCTCCTCGGCGCTCGCGGCGTTGAGGAAGCGCCGCACCGTCTCGCGCGCCCCTTCCCGGTGCTGCGTCGCGAGCTGCGAGAGGGTGTGGACGCCGCGCTCGACGTTGGCGTACCACCCCGAGTAGCAGTCGGCGATCGCCGCCGCCACCGCCCGCGGCTTCTGGGTGGTGGCGGCGTTGTCGAGATAAACGAGGGGACGGCCGTGGATCTGCCGCGCCAGGATCGGGAAGTCGTCGCGCACCCGCGCGAGGTCGTAGCCGGGGGCCGCCGTCCGCCGTTCGTCGAGAGTCGTCGTCATCCCCTACGCCTTCGGAATACCGCCTCAGCCGGTCAGACCGCCTGGCGCACGACCTCACCCATGGGGAGCAGGGCGAACAGGTACTCCTCGAGGTCGTGGCGCACCGGCGCGACCTTGATCCGCTCGATGATGTCGCTCGCGAAGGCGTAGGTCAGCAGGCTCCGCGCCGCCTCGACGCCGATGCCGCGGGAGCGCAGGTAGAAGACCGCGTCCTCGTCGAGCTGGCCGACCGTCGAGCCGTGGGTGCAGCGCACGTCGTCGGCGTAGATCTCGAGCTGCGGATTGGAGTTCGCGATGGCGTCGCGGGAGAGCAGCAGGTTGCGGTTCGACTGCTTGGCGTCGGTCTTCTGCGCTCCCTTGTGGACGTGGATCAGGCCGTTGAACACCGCCCGCGACTTGCCGTCGAGCACCCCCTTGTACAGCTCGTGGCTGGCGCAGTGGGGCTTGGCGTGCTCGACCCGCATGTGGTTGTCGACCAGCTGGCGGCCGTCGCCGAAGTAGAGGCCGTTCAGGATGCAGTCGATCCCCTCGCCGTCGAGGACCGCGTTGACGTCGTTGCGCACCAGGGCGCCGCCGATCGAGATCGAGTGCGAGCTGGGGAGGGCGGCGCGCTCCGCCTGCACCTGGAAGGTCGCCATGTGGAAGGCCTCGCGGCTCTCCTTCTGCACCTTGTAGTGGTCGATCCGCGACGCCGCCCCCGCCACCATCTCGGTGACCGGGCAGGTGAAGTAGGTCCCGTCGCCGGCGTAGGTCTCGACGATCGTCGTCTGGCTCTCCTCGCCGGTGACGAAGAGGTTGCGCGGGAAGGAGACGGTCGGCCGGCCTTCCTTTCCAGCATCACCCGACAGGAACAAGAGATGAATGGGGCCGGTCACCACGCCGCGCGGCACCCAGACGAAGGCGCCGTCGCGCAGGAACGCCGTGTTCAGCGCCACGAACGGCTGATCGGTCTTCGCGAAGCGGCCGAGCCAGGGCTCGACCTTTTCCGGGTGCCGCGCGAGAGCGTCGGCGAGGCTGCCGGCGATCGTCCCCGCCGGGAGATCGCCGACCGACGACAGGCGGGACGAGAAGCGGCCGTCCACGAACACCAGGCGCGCCGCGGCGTCGAAGAGGTGCGGGGCGAGGCGAGCCTCATCGGCAGCATCCGGATCGCCGGCCGCCCGCTCGAAGCTCCCCTGGGCGATCGGCGCCACGTTGGTCAGCCGCCACTCCTCCTGCCGGAGGGTGGGGAACCCCAGCTCCGCGAAGCGCTCGATCGCCGCGCGGCGCATTGTCTGCAGCGAGCGAAGCGAGGCAGGCTCGTGCGGGAGCTCACGCTCGAAGCGCTCGAAGTCGGCGAGGTAGCGCTCGACCCCCGGCTGCACTTGGGTCTCGGTCGCCGGCATGGCCTTCAGGCTCCCACCGGCTGCGCCGCCGGCACGCCCGGGGGGGCCACCTCGAGCCAGGAGTACCCCTTCTCCTCCAGCTCGTAGGCCAGCTCCTTGCCGCCCGAGCGGACGATGCGGCCGTCCACCAGCACGTGGACGTGGTCCGGCACGATGTAGTTGAGCAGCCGCTGGTAATGGGTGATCACCAGGAACGAGCGGTCGGCGGCGCGCAGCGCGTTCACGCCGTCGGCGACGATGCGCAGGGCGTCGATGTCCAGCCCGGAGTCGGTCTCGTCGAGGATGCAGAGGCGCGGCTCGAGGACCGCCATGTGGAAGATCTCGTTGCGCTTCTTCTCGCCCCCCGAGAACCCTTCGTTGACCGGGCGGTTGAGCAGCCCCTCGTCCATCTGCACCAGCTTCATCTTGGCGCGCGCCAGCTTGAGGAACTCGAGCGCCTCGACCTCCGGCAGCCCGCGGTGCTTGCGCACGGCGTTGAGCGCCGCCTTGAGGAAGTAGGTGTTCCCCACCCCCGGGATCTCCACCGGGTACTGGAACGCCATGAACACCCCCTCGCGGGCGCGCTCCTCGGGGTCCATCTCGAGCAGGTCCTTCCCCTCGAAGCGGACCTCGCCGCCGGTGACCGCGTAGGCCTCCTGGCCGGCCAGCACCCGCGCCAGCGTGCTCTTCCCCGAGCCGTTCGGCCCCATGATCGCGTGGACCTCGCCCGGCTTCAACACCAGGTCGATCCCCTTCAAAATCTCATTCCCCTCCACGGAGGCGTGGAGGTTCACAATTTCGAGCATTGGCGTCTCCCTCTCCCGATCTCTGTCCATGGTCATCGTCATCAGCCGACGCTCCCCTCGAGGTTCACCGCCAGCAGCTTCTGGGCCTCCACCGCGAACTCCATCGGCAGCTCGCGGAAGACCTCCTTGCAGAAGCCGTTGACGATCATCGACACCGCGTCCTCCGTCGAGATCCCGCGCTGGTTGCAGTAGAAGATCTGGTCCTCGCCGATCTTCGAGGTGGTCGCCTCGTGCTCCATGCGGGCCGTCGGGTTCTGCACGTCGATGTAGGGGAAGGTGTGCGCCCCGCACTGGTCGCCGATCAGCATCGAGTCGCACTGCGAGAAGTTGCGCGCGCCGTCCGCCCCCTTGAGGATGCGGACCGCCCCGCGGTAGGTGTTCTGGCCGTGGCCGGCCGAGATCCCCTTCGACACGATGGTGCTCTTGGTGTGTTTGCCGATGTGGATCATCTTGGTGCCGGTGTCGGCCTGCTGGTATCCCTTGGTCAGCGCCACCGAGTAGAACTCGCCGACCGAGTGGTCCCCCTTGAGGATCACGCTCGGGTACTTCCAGGTGATCGCCGAGCCGGTCTCAACCTGGGTCCAGGAGATCTTCGCGTTCGCCCCGTCGCACTTGCCGCGCTTGGTGACGAAGTTGTAGATCCCCCCCTTGCCGTTCTCGTCGCCGGGGTACCAGTTCTGCACCGTCGAGTACTTGATCGTGGCGTCCTTGCGGGCCACCAGCTCGACCACCGCGGCGTGGAGCTGGTTCTCGTCGCGCATCGGCGCCGTGCACCCCTCGAGGTAGGAGACGTAGGCCCCCTCGTCGGCGATGATCAGCGTGCGCTCGAACTGTCCCGAGTTCTTGGCGTTGATCCGGAAGTAGGTCGACAGCTCCATCGGGCAGCGCACCCCCTTCGGCACGTAGACGAACGAGCCGTCCGAGAACACCGCCGCGTTGAGCGTCGCGAAGAAGTTGTCCGTGTAGGGGACGACCGATCCCATGTACTCCTGGATCAGCTCGGGGTGGTTGCGGACCGCCTCCGAGAACGAGCAGAAGATGATCCCCACCTCGGCGAGCTTGGCCTTGAAGGTGGTCGCCACCGAGACGCTGTCGAACACCGCGTCGACCGCCACGCCGGCGAGGATCGCCCGCTCGTGGAGCGGGATCCCCAGCTTCTCGTAGGTCTTGAGGATCTCGGGATCGACCTCGTCCAGGCTCTTCGGCCCCGACCCCTTCGGCTTCGGTCCCGCGTAGTAGGAGATCGCCTGGTAGTCGACCGGCGTGTAGTGGACGTTCGCCCAGGTCGGCTCGCTCATCGTCAGCCAGTGACGGTACGCCTTGAGGCGCCACTCGAGCATCCACTCGGGCTCCTCCTTCTTGGCCGAGAGGCGGGCGATGACCTCCTCGTTCAACCCCGGCGGGAAGGTCTCCTGCTCGACGTCGGTGACGAAGCCGAACTGGTAGTCCTGCGCCGCGAACTGCTCGATGGTGCTGGTTTCGGTCGTTTGCATGGGTTTCCTCGTGATGCGATGACTGCGAAGTCCCGGAGGACCTGGATTCAAACCTCTTGCAGCTCACCCGCGGCTTCGGCGAAGGCGCCGCGGCCGAGGGTGACCAGCTTCTGGACCTTGGGGGCCGCCATCTCGGCGAGCGTGATCCCCTCGAGCGCCGCGCGCACCGCCTCGTTGATCCGGCGCCAGTTGCTGCGCACCGGGCAGAGCGCCTCGTGCGTGCAGTCGCTCTCGACGCTGACGCACTCGGTGATGGCGATCGGCCCCTCGAGCGCCGCGATGATCTCCGCCATCGAGATCTCCTCTGCCGGCCGCGCCAGGCTGTACCCCCCCTTCACCCCGCGGTGCGAGGCGAGCAGCCCGTCGCGCGCCAGCAGCTTCAGGATCTTGCTCGCCATCGGCAGCGGCAACCGCGCCTCGGCGGCCAGCTCCGGAGCCGCGTACTGCCGCTCCGGGTTCGCCGCCAGATGGGTGAGCAGGACGATCCCGTAGTCGGTCTGCTTGGTGATGCGAATCATGCCTTGGGGCCCTTCGTGTTCCTGCGCTTAAAAACCGCACCGAATCGGTACGAATTCCAGCAAATCATAGCAGGGGCGAGGGGATTGTCAACCAGGGCGGCTGGCCCGTTTGGCGTGGCATATAATCATGGCAGGAGGAATGCCATGGCAAGCCGTGCGAACGTCAACTTTCATCTCCCTCTCCCTCCTGAACTGCACGACCAGCTCCGCGAGGAGGCGGAGATCTCGGGGCAGCCGGCGACCACGGTAGCCCGGGAGGCTCTCCGTACGAGCCTGGCTCTGCGGAGAAAGCACCGACTGCATACGGAGATCGCCGCGTTCGCCGCCGAGCACGGCGGTTCCGACCTCGATCTCGATAAGGATCTCGAACAGGCGGGACTTCAGGCTCTCAGAACCCTGGACCGGTCGTGAAGCGCGGCGACGTCTATTGGGCCGAGCTCGAGCCACGCTCCGGCTCCGAACAGCGCGGGCGGCGGCCGGTCATCGTCCTCTCCCATGACGGGTTCAATGAGACTCCCAATTGGAGCTCGATCATTGTCGTGCCCTGCACCACTTCAAAAGCCCAAAAGAGACGCGGACCCACGGTCGTCCCTCTTCCAAAGGGAACCGGCGGCTTGAAAGACGACGGAGTGGTGGTCTGCCACCAGATCACCACGCTCGATCGCTCAAAGCTCACCCAGAGGATCGGCACCCTTCCGGAAGCGGTACTGCGCGGCGTGGAAGCAGGAGTTCTCGCCGCGATCGACGTCGATCCGGAGAGGCTCTAGAGGCTCTAGCTATCGCCAGACCTCGACCCGCATCACGTCGAAGTGGTGGTCGAAGGTCCATACGGGAATCCCGAGTTGGGAAGACAACGAGGCCAGGACTCCATCGAAGAGGGTGATCGACTGGTCGGGATAGAGCTCGATGCGCTGCGCGGCTTCCTGGTAATGCTCTCGGCGGGGGTTCAACAGGCCCAGGTTTTCCATGGCCTGCTCCAGCCAGGAGTGAGCGCCGCGCTGCCCCAGGCGCCGCAGGATCAAGGTGTGGGTCTCCAGGACCGTCGTCCAGGAGACCGTCAACTGAAAACCCTCGGCGCTCAACCGATGCCAGTCGGCATAAGCCCGCGAATGAAGCCCGTCGTCGGGGTCGACCAAGGCGTACAGAGGACCTGCATCCGCAAGAAGGGCCTTCATTCGGGCTCGGCGAGATAGCGGTCGTGCTCGAGGCTCACGTCGCGCAGCCCGCTCCCCTTCTTGGCTGGAGCCGGTCGGAACGGGCCGCGGGGCGGCTGGTATTGGAGCGACTCGAACCGCTTTTCGTCGAGGTACTTGCGCAACGCCGCCTCGACGAGGCCGGTCAGGCTCGGGGCGACGTCCTGCCCCTTCATGTAGACATTCAGCTCCGCGTCGAGGTCATCGGGAATTGTGATGGTAGCCCTTCTCATAGAGACAGCTTACACCAACTGGTGAATTTGGTGTTAGTCCGCCTGGAGAGCTTAGAAGAACACCCGCTGCACCGACCAGTACAGCCCCACCGCCGCGATCAGGCAGGAGGCGGGGACGACCACGCGCTGGCGGTACCAGAGCTGTCTTCGGAAGGGGAGTCCGACGAGGAGGAAGGCGATGGCGATCACCGTGAGCTGGCCGCACTCCACCCCGACGTTGAAGCTGAGCAGGGCGGTGACGAACTCCGAGCGCGGCAGCCCCATCTCGGAGAGGACGCCGGCGAAGCCCAGGCCGTGGAGGAGACCGAAGGCGAAGACCAGGGCGATGCGCGACGGCCGCAGCTCCGGGGTGAGGATATTCTCGACCGCCACGAAGACGATCGAGAGGGCGATCAGCGGCTCGACGATCGAGGGAGGGAGCCGCACGATGCCGTAGACGCTGAGCGCCAGGGTCAGCGTGTGCGCGATCGTGAAGGCGGTCACCTGCTGCAGGATCGGCTTCAGCCGCCGCGAGAGCAGGAAGATGCCGAGCACGAAGAGGATGTGGTCGGGCCCCTGCGGCACGATGTGGGTGAAGCCGAGGGTCAGGTACTGCCGCACCACCTCCCAGCGGGTCGGCGGGATCACCGTCTTCGCGAGCGGGAAGGGCTCGCTCGCGCCGCCCGCCTCCAGCCATTGCCAGACGGAGCTCTCGTCCCCCTGGTTCTGCAGAACCAGGGGGTAGGAGCCGACGTTGATCGCGTTCCGCCAGGCGAAGCGCCGCGCGCCCCCCGGGATCGGCCCCTGGAAGCGGAGGGTGACGCGGTCCGCCGGCGCGTCGGGATCGCGCGGCGCGATCGCCACCTCGGGGCGTACCCCGCGGCCGTCGAAGGAGACGGTGGCGCCGTCCACGAGGGCGCGCATCAACCGCCCGAACTCGTGGTCCGCCTGCGGCGTCAGCCCCGCGATCGCCCCGTAGCGCGTCTCGCCCGCCGGCCCCCCCAGATCCCCCGGCGTCATGTGCGCCGGGTCGAGCGGGACGTCGATCTGGTAGCTGCCGCCCTTGAGGAACGTCGCGTAGACCTGGAGCTTCCCCAGCTGATGCGCCGTGGCGGCTGACGCCGCCAAGACCAGAAGGGCGGCGAGGAGGAGGGGGCGCAGGATCGTGACGGGTCGCAAGCGGTCGAGTCTCCGCAGAAGGGTACGGCGGCGGGCAGGCGATGGATTAGAAAGGGACCCGAGGGACCTCAGGGACAACAGAGACCGACGCTTGCCCTTGTGTCCCTGGCGTCCCTGCCGTCCCTGCAGTCCCTCAGGTCCCTCGTTCCCCTTCTTGCTTCAGATCACCTGGCCGAGCTGTCTCCGCACCTCGTTCTCCAGGTCCTTGGGCAGGCAGGGCTTGGTCACCACGGCGTTGCAGCCCACCTCCCGCGCCTTGTCGTGGGCGGCGGCGAGGGCGTGGGCGGTGAGGGCGATGATCGGGATGTTGCGCGTCCTCTCGTCCTGCTTCAGGCGGCGGGTGGCCTCCCAGCCGTCGATCCCCGGCAGCGAGAGGTCCATCAGGATGACGTCCGGGAGGAGCTCGAAGGCCTTTTCGAGCGCCTCCAGCCCGTCGGCGGCCGTGGCGACGCGGAAGCCGCGAAACTCCAGATACTCGGCGAAGATCTCGCGGCCGTGGTCGACGTCGTCGACCACGAGCACGAGCGGTGCTACCTGTACGTCTCCGCTCATGCGGTCCTCGATTTACTGGGTAGGAAGAGAGTGAACGTGGAGCCTTTGCCCAACGCGCTGACCAGCGTGATGCGCCCCTCGAGGAGCTGGGCGAGGCGGCGACAGATCGAGAGCCCGAGCCCCGTGCCGCCCTGGCGCCGGGCGTAGGAGCTGTTGGCCTGCTCGAAAGCTTCGAAGATCGTCTTCTGATTCTCCTCGGCGACGCCGATGCCGGTGTCGGTGACGGCGATCAGGATCTCGTCGCTGGCGCGGACCTGCTCGAGACGGATGGAGACCGACCCCTCGGGGGTGAACTTGAGGGCGTTCGACAGCAGGTTCATCACGATCTGCTTGACCTTCTGCCGGTCGGTCAGGATCTCCGGCAGCTCCGGCGCCAGCTCGCGCAGGACCTCCAGCCGGGTGCCGGCGATCAGCGGCTCGACCTCGGCCATCACCTCGTCGATCAGCTCGGGGAGGCGGACCTGCTCGATCTGCATCGGCATCTTCCCCGACTCGATGCGCGAGATGTCCAGGAGGTCGTTGATCACGGCGAGCAGGTGGCGGGCGTTGGCGTCGATCCGGTTCAGCTTGTCGAGCTGCGCCGGCTGGAGCTCCCCCGAAACCCCCTCGAGGAGGAGGTGGGTGTAGCCCATCACGGCGTTGAGCGGGGTCCGCAGCTCGTGCGAGACGTTGGCGAGGAACTGCGACTTCGCCGCCGACGCCTGCTCGAGCTGGAAGGCCTGGCGGCGCAGCAGCTCGTTCTGCTCGGCGAGCTCGGCCGTCGCCTCGCGCACCTTCTGCCGGAGCTCCTCAGAGTGCCGCTTGACCTGCTCGTAGAGGTGGGCCTTCTCCTCCTCCTCGGTCAGGTCTGGCAGGGGTTCGCTCGGTGAGGTCATGCGCGTTCAGAGGCGACGAATCAAGGCGCGATCCTAGCCGACAATGATCTCCCGTTCAATGCAAGACGTCTGCCGTGAGGCTGCTACCATAGGCGAGCTCAAAATCGCCGTTCCTTCGACGGGAGGAGACCTCCATGACGCCACGGAAGAGAGTCCGCAACGCCCTGCGGGCGGGCGCCGCCCTCTGCGCCGCCACGCTGTCCGCCCTCGCCCTCCATGCCGCCGCGCCACCCCCCGCCGCTCGGGCGGAAAGCTCTTCCGTGGGCGATCTTGCCGCGGCCCGGGCCGTCTTCGAGAAAAATTTACAGGCCATCCGGGACAGGAACCGCGAGGCCTATCTCGCCTGCTATCTCGACTCCGCGGGGCTGGCGCTCACCAGTCCGGAAGGGTTCGCGCTCGGCTACGCGGGGCTCGCCGCCTCGGCCGGCAAGGGGTGGCCGGACCACATCGACGCCGCGGACCTCCACCTCACCCCGATCCGTCCGGGGATGGTCTATGGCACCTACCGCTACCGGGTGCGCTACGGCGGCCGGGAGGACGCCGGGCTTTCCGAGCGCCTCTTCCTGGCGACCCCGAAGGGATGGAAGATCGCCCTCTCGACCGCCTTCTCCTCGCTTCCCGGCGTGCCGCCGCCGCCGCGGGCCCTGGTCGGCGCGACGCTCCTCGACGGCACGGGAGGCGCCCCGCTGCGCGACGCCGTGGTGCTCCTCCGCGATGGGAAGATCGAGTGCGCCGGAACGCGCGCCGCCTGCCCGGTGCCCGGCGGGGTGGATGCCACCGACGTCTCCGGCCTCTTCATCACGCCCGGGCTGGTCGACGCCCACGTCCACTTCTCCCAGACCGGCTGGGCCGACGGCCGCCCGGACTCCCTCGACCTGCGCGCCCAGCATCCCTACGACAAGACGGTGGCCGACCTCGCCGCCCACCCGGAGCGCTTCGGCCGCACCGACCTCTGCACCGGGGTGACCGCGGTGTTCGACGTCGGCGGCTACGCCTGGACCCTCGGCCTCCCCCGCTGGGCCGAAGACGACCTCGAGGTCCCCCGCGTCGCCGCCGCCGGACCGCTCCTGTCGACCATCGACCACTGGCTGAACCTCCCCGCCGAGCGCCAGTTCATGGTCCTCACCGATGCCGAGAGCGCGAAGACCGGCGTCAGCTACCTGGCCGAGCGCGGCTCGGCGGCGGTCAAGGTCTGGTACATCGTCGACAAGGACCACCCGGTGGAGAAATCCGCCCCCGCCGTCCATGCCGCGGGCGAGGCGGCGCGGCAGCACAACCTGCCGCTGATCGTCCACGCCACCGGCCTCGCCGAGGCCAAGGAGGCGCTGCGGGCGGGGGCGAAGCTGCTGGTCCACAGCGTCGGCGACCAGCCGGTGGACGACGAGTTCCTTCAGCTGGCGAAGCAGGCCGGGGCGAGCTACTGCCCGACCCTCACCGTCTTCCGCGGCTACTACCGGATGTACACCGGCGCCGCCCAGCACCAGGTGCCGGCGATGGACGACCCCAACGGCTGCCTCGACCCGCTGACCCGGGCCAAGGTGGCGGAGACCGCCAAGGCCGACGCGCCGCCGATCCCCGACGAGCGGCGGAAGCGTCTGGAGACCCGGGTCACCGAGGGCGAGCGGATCGCCTCCGCCAACCTCAAGAAGGTCTTCGACGCCGGCATTCCGATCGCCATGGGGACCGACGCCGGCAACCCCCTGACCCTCCACGGCCCCTCGGTCTACGCCGAGATGGAAGCCATGCAGGCCGCCGGCCTCACCCCGCTCCAAGTGCTCACCGCCTCCACCCGCGGCGGCGCCACCGCCATGGGTCGCGGCAAGGACTTCGGCACCGTCGAGAAGGGGAAGCTCGCAGACCTCCTGATCGTCGGCGCCGACCCCTCCGCCGACATCGCCAACCTGCGCAAGGTGCGCTTCGTGGTGAGGGGCGGGGCCCTGCGGTCGATCGACGAGCTGAAGGCGCTCGCGACGACGGCGGCGGCGCCGGCGCCGGCTGAGTAGAGGCGGCAGGGAACCGCGCCGTCCCGATCCCGGGACGGCGCGGGAATCCGCTCCTCTGCCCCCGCGTTTGTAATCCTGAGTATGAAAGACGCAACCCTCACTCCCGCCGACCCCGCGACCGTTCCCACGCGGTACTGGCATGCGCTCGACAACGGGCGGGTGCAGTGCGATCTCTGCCCCCGCTTCTGCAAGCTGCTCGAAGGGCAGCGCGGGCTCTGTTTCGTGCGCGCCCGGCAGGACGACCGGATCGTGCTGACCACCTGGGGGCGGTCGAGCGGCTTCTGCGTCGATCCGATCGAGAAGAAGCCGCTGAACCATTTCCTCCCCGGCACGCCGGTGCTCTCCTTCGGCACCGCCGGCTGCAACCTGGCCTGCAAGTTCTGCCAGAACTGGGACATCAGCAAGTCGCGCGAGACCGACACGCTGGCCGACCAGGCGACCCCCGAGGTGATCGCCGCGGCGGCCCGGCGGCTCGGCTGCGCCAGCGTCGCCTTCACCTACAACGATCCGGTGATCTTCCACGAGTACGCGATCGACGTCGCGGCGGCCTGCCGCGAGCAGGGGGTCCGCACGGTCGCGGTGACCGCCGGCGAGATCTGCCCCGAGCCGCGGGAGGAATTCTTCCGCGCGATGGACGCCGCGAACGTCGATTTGAAAGGGTTCACCGAGTCGTTCTACCGCAAGATCTGCGGCGGCGAGCTGGCGCCGGTGCTCGACACCCTCGCCTATCTCAAGCACGAGACGGACGTCTGGTTCGAGATCACCACCCTGCTGATCCCCGGCGAGAACGACTCCGACGGCGAGCTCGACGCGATGACCCGCTGGGTGGCGGAGACGCTGGGGGCGGACGTGCCGATCCACTTCACGGCGTTCCACCCCGACTACAAGATGCTCGACAAGGGCCCCACCCCACCCTCCACCCTGACGCGGGCGCGGCGGATCGCGCTCGCCAACGGGCTGCGCTACGCCTACACCGGCAACGTGCAGGACGAGGAAGGGGGGAGCACCTGGTGCCACGCCTGCGGCGAACTGCTGATCGGCCGCGACCGCTACGTGCTGACCGCCTGGAACCTTACCCCCGAGGGGAGATGCACCGCCTGCGGCACCCCCTGCGCCGGCCGCTTCGCGGCCCGGCCGGGGAGCTGGGGGGCGCGCCGGCTGCCCGTCCGACTACGGGATTTCGCGGCGCTCCACCTCGATTCCGTCGTGTCCTAGTTTGAAACCTGCTCGCCTCCTTCGTGTGCGCTCCTTCGTCGCTGCCAGTCGGCTGCGCGGTTCAAACCAGGACACGACTCTCTATTACGGCGCCTTGACGTCCGTCTCGGCGCTCGCCAGCTTGCCGCTCAGCGGATCGTAGGCCGCCACCACCAGGTGGTCGGCCTTGCCGTGGAGGGTGACGTTGGTCGTGTACTTCACCACCTTGCCGGCGGTCGGCGGATGATCGGAGGCGAGGCTCACCGGCACCACCGGGATCTCCGAGGCGCTGCCGTCGCTGTTCGAGGCCGCGAAGCGGAGCTCGAGCTGGGCGTTGAACTTGCCGTTGACGGGCACCACCGTCATCAGATCGACCGGCAGGCCGAGCGTCAGCGGCACCTCGAGCTCGCCGCGTCCGTTGCGCTTGATCTCCCCGACTTTCATCGGCATCGAGGTCCCTCCCGGCAAGCCGCCGAAGAGGAGCGCGCTCTCCACCTTCATCGACACCTCCGCCTTGCGTGAGAGGTCGAGGAAGCCGCTGCGCGAGCGGACCTGCAGCCCTGGACGCGTCACCTCGAGCTTGATGTCGTGGGGCTTGTCGTTGCGCTTCCAGTCGGGGGTGAAGCCGAGCCAGTAAAAGGAACGGGTGTCGGCGCTGGCGTCGGAGAGCGCCGCGATGCGGTTGGAATTGACCACCGCCTTGCCTCCCGTCTGCTGGGCGAGGAAGTAGAGCGAGCCCTCGATCTCCTGCTCGTTGGCGCTGTCGATGCCTGCGGGCGAATCCGCCCCGACGTCGGCGGCGGCGGTCTGCACTCCCGGGACGTCGACCGGGTAGAGGGTGTAGCCGAGGAGATTGGCGGTGCGGGTGAGCGGCGCCAGGATCTGCTCCCCTTCCGGCAGGTCGTGAGACGGCATCACCGAGCCGCCGGTGATGTAGTTCCGTACCGAGAACGGCCAGCCGCCCGAGAGGAGCAGCATCACCTTGCGCCCCTGCGGCGCCGCGAAGGCGCGCATGGCGCTCGTCGCCGCCTGGACGTCGGCGCGGATCTGCGCCACCAGCTGGGAGCCATAGGCGCTCTGCGTGCCGGTCAAGGCGGGAGCCCGCGAGTTGAGGTCGAGCGGGTTGCCGTCGCCTCCTGCGTCCACCAAAGGCCTCTGGCTGAGGGGCTGGGCGTTGTCGCCCACCGTCTGGTTGGAAAAACCCTGGTCGCTCTTGAATCGGGCCTCCTCCGTCCGCCGCTCGAAGCCGTGGGCCTTGCGCTGCGCCGCCCGGTCGAGCGCCGCCCCGAGATCGGCCGCCGAGGCCGACCAGTTCGAGAGCATGGCGAGCCGCCCGCCGTCGTAGGCGACGATCGCCATCCGGTCCTCGGGGTTGAGCTTGGCGAGGTCGGCCTTCAGACCTTTGAGGACCTGATCCCGCTGGGGACCGACGCTGAAGTAGTCGTCGACGAAGACCAGGTAGTACGTCCCGATCTTCCCTTCCGCCACCTGCTGGACCGCCGGAGCCTCCGGCTTGGCCGGCTCTGCCGGAGTCGCCGCGAGGACCTGACCCTCCTTGACCTCACTGAAATAGTCGACGGGGACCTGCTTGCCGTCGACGCGCAGGCGGAAGTCGCCGGGCTTGAGGCCGGTGACGCGATTCCCCTGGCGGTCGGTCACCACCGCCTCGACGTTGACCACCCGGACGTCCATCACCTCGCCGAAGGCCGGCGGTGGCTGGGTGGGGGGAGTGTCCGCCGGACCGGCCTCGGCGAGGCCGAGGGCGAGAGGGATGAGGAGCGTTGCGGCGAGAACCGACGAATGTTTGAGCAATGGAAACCTCCTGAAATGTCGCGCAGTTTGCAAGAGAACCTTCAAGGTTGTACGAGCTCGGTCCGGCCAGCCGCGACCTTTCCGCGCCGCTCGAGCGGTGGCCGGAATCAGTCGCCGGATCGAGACTGGCCCGCTTACGGCGCCTTGACGTCCGTCTCGGCGCTCGCCAGCTTGCCGCTCAGCGGGTCGTAGGCCGCCACCACCAGGTGGTCGGCCTTGCCGTGCAGGGTCACCTTGGTCTGATACTTCACCACCTTGCCGGCGGTCGGCGGATGGTCAGAGGTCAGGGTGACCGGCACCACCGGGATCTCGGAGCCGCTGCCATCGAGGTCCGAGGCGGCGAAACGCAGCTCGAGCTGAGCGTTGTACTTGCCGTTGACAGGGACCACCGTCATCAGGTCGACCGGCAGGCCGAGCGTCAGCGGCACCTCGAGCTCACCGCGCCGGGTGCGCTTGATCTCCCCCACCTTCATCGGCATCGAGGTTCCCTCCGGAAGGCCGCCGAAGAGGAGCGCGCTCTCCACCTTCATCGACACCTCCGCTTTGCGCGAAAGGTCGAGGAAGCCGGTGCGCGAGCGCACCCGAAGCCCCGGACGCAAGGCCACCAGCTTGATGTCGTGCGGCTTGTCGTTGCGCTTCCAGTCGGGGGTGAAGCCCAGCCAGTAGAAGGAGCGGGTGTCGGCGCTGGCGCCGGCGAGCGCCACGATGCGGTTGCTGTTGAGAATGGCCTTCCCCCCCGTCTCCTGGGCGAGGAAGTAGAGCGAGCCCTCGATCTCCTGCTCGCCGCCGCTGTCGATCCCGGCGGGCGACGCCGCCTCGACATCGGCGGAGAGGGTCTGCACTCCCGGGACGTCGACCGGATAGAGGGTGTAGCCCAGAAGGTTGGCGGTGCGGGTGAGCGGCGCCAGGACCTGGTCCCCCTCCGGCAGCTGGTGCGAGGGCATCCCGGCGCCGCCGGTGATGTAGCTCTGCACCGAGAAGGGCCAGCCGCCCGAGAGGAGGAGCATCACCTTGCGTCCCTGCGGCGCCGCGAAGGCGCGCATGGCGCTCACCGCCGCCTGGACGTCGGCCTTGATCTGCGCGATCAGCAGCTCGCCGTAGGCGCTCTGCGTGCCGGTCAAGCCGGGAGCCCGCTGGTTGAGATCGAGAGGGGTGCTGTCGCCGACCGTCTGGCTGGCGAACGACTGGTCGCTCGCGAAGCTGCGTCCTTCGACCCGCCGCTCGAAGCCGTGCGTCTTGCGCTGCGCCGCCCGGTCGAGAGCCGCCCCGAGGTCGGCCGCCGAGGCCGACCAGTTCGAGATCATCGCGAGCCGCCCGCCGTCGTAGGCGACGATCGCCATGCGGTCCTCGGGGTTGAGCTTGGCGAGGTCGGCCTTGAGCCCCTTGAGGACCTGGTCCCGCTGCGGGCCGACGGTGAAGTAGTCGTCGATGAAGACCAGGTAGTACGTCCCCACTTTCCCTTCCGCCACCTGCTGCACCGCCGGCGTTCCCTGCTGGGCCGGCTTTTCACCCGGCTCGGCGACGGCCGGGGCGAGGACGCGGCCTTCCTTGACCTCGCTGAAGTAGTCGACGGGGACGTCCTTGCCGTCGACGCGCAGGCGGAAGTCGGAGGGCTTGAGGCCGGTGACCCGCTTCCCCTGGCGGTCGGTCACCACCGCCTCGACGTTGACGACCCGGACGTCCATCTCCTCGCCGAAGACCGGCGGTGTCTGGGTAGGGGGATCCACCGGACCGGCCTCGGCGGCCGCCAGGGCGCCGAGGCCGAGAGCGGAGAGGAGCGCGATTGCAGGAACAGACGAGAGTTTCATCAATGGAGGCCTCCTGAAAAATGAGTCGCGCAATTTTCAAGGGATCGTAAGGTCGGTCCGGCCGGCCGCGACCTTCCCGGTCAGCGGGTCGTAGATCGCCGCCACGAGATGGCTGGCGCGGCCGTGGAGAAAGAGGGTGGTGCTGTAGTGGACCTGCGCTCCTGGCACCGGCGCATGGGGAGAGGAGAGGCGGATGGCCACCGGGGGGAGGCTCGACTGGTTCCCCTCGTCGTCGATGGCGGCGAAGCGGAGCTCCGCCCGCGCCTCGTAACGGCCGTTCTCCGCGAGCAGCGTGACGGCGCTCGCCGGGATCTCGAGCGCGAGGGGGATCTCCCGCACCCCCCGCTGCCTGCCGGCCACCGGCCGGCCAGCCTGGAGAGTGAGCGGATCGGAGTCGGGGAGCTCGCCGAACAGCAGCGCGCTCTCGACCTTCATCGCCGCCTCCTCGCCCACCGTCAGGTCGAGGTAGCCGCGCCGCGACCGCGAGCGCAACCCCTTCGGCACCATCTCCACCCGCACGTCGTGGCTGCGGCCGTCCTTCTTCCAGGTCGGCGTGAAGCCGAGCCAGTAATAGGAACGGGTATCGGCGCTGGCGCTCTCGAGGGCCAGCATCCGGTTGCCGTTGAGCAGCGCCTTGCCTCCCGTCTCGCGGGCCAGATAGTCGAGCGTCGCCTCGATCTCCAGCTCCCGCGTCGAGCTGAACGAGGTCAGCATCGTCGGATAGGGGCCGCCGGTGGGGCTCTGCGCCACCACGCCGGTGACGAAGCTGCCGCGCCCCTCGAGCGGGTTTTCGGTGATGTTTCCCAGCGTCGTGGTCAGGCCCGGCACGTCGACGGGAAACAGGGTGTAGCCGAGGAGATTGGCGGTGTTGGCGAGCGCACGCAGGGGGATCTGGCTCTCCGGCACCTCGTGCGAGATCGACAACGGCCGGTCCCCCTCGACGAAGCTCTGGAGCGACAGCGGCCACCCCCCCGACAGCAGCAGCAGCGCCTTGCGCCCCGGCACCGCCGGGGTGCCCCGCATCGCGCTGATCACGGCCTCGACGGCGCCGGAGATCTGGACGCCGAGCGTGCGGGCGTAGGCGATCTCGGCGAGCGCCAGCCCCGGCGCTCCGTTCAGGATGCGATCGAGCTGATCATCCGCTCCTTCCGAGAGCCCTTCGCTGATCTGCGTGCTCAGCTTGCGGTCTTCGAGCAGGCGCCGCAGCTCCAGCCCTTCCCGCAGACCGTGCGTCGGCCGGGCCATCGCTGCGTCGAGCGCCCGCTCGAGCGCGGGGCGCGAGCTCGTCCAGGGCGCGAGCCGGACCAGCCGCCCGCCCTCCCAGGCGACGATCGACATGCTGTCGGCGGCCCCCAGCCGGCCGAGGTCCTTCTTCAGGGCGGTGAGCACGGCGTCGCGCTGGTGGCCGATCGAGAAGAGATCGTCGATGAACACCAGGTAGTGCGTGCCGATCGGCGTTCCCGGCTCCGCGCCGGGGACCGCGTTGGTCTCCGGGGTCCGGGCGTCCGGGGCAAGCGCCACCTGGCCGTCGCTGACCTCGGTAAAGAATTCGATCGGCACCGGCTTGCCGTCCACCTTCAACCGGAAATCGCCGGGCTTCAGGCTCGCCACCCGCTTGCCCCGCCGGTCGGTCACCGCCACCTCGACGTTCACCAGCCGGACGTCGATCGAATCCCCGATCACCGGCACGGCGGCGGCCTGCGGCGACTGCGCGGGCGCTGTGGCCGCGCAAACGAACCAGGCGAGGCCCCCCAGCAGACCGCGCCAACTCTTGTTCTTCATGGCTCCTCCTCTGAGATATTACAGCAACCCCCAAAAGGGCAAAGGAGATGCCAGCCCGCCTCCAAGGGAATAAACCCTTACCGGACAGATGTTTGCCCGCGCGCCTCGAAAAGGTCCACGGCTCCGGATCGTCCTCCCCAGAGGACGCGATGCCACCCGATCCCAAAAGAAAAAGGGCCCTCCGAAGAGGGCCCTTTCACCACGTCCGATCGTTTGCGGCTAAGTGTTCAGCTCAGTACTGTCCGAGGCTGTACCGCGTACGGAAGCGGTCGGAGCGCACGATGTTCTCCACCACCTGGGCGATGTGACCGTTGTTGAGGGTCTGCAGATCGCTCCGCCAGGAGCCCGGATCGACCTGGTTGGGCGCCAGGCCCAGGAGGCTCTGGTACATGGCCTGGAGGCGCTGCTCCATGGTGACCCCGCGGCCGGGGATGGCGAAACGGCTCTCGTTGCTGTTGGCGATGCTGACCGCCGAATCGATCAGGGCGTTGTAGCCGCCGTTGCGGATCGCATCGACGGTGCCATGGGCCCCCGGATCGAGGTCGCGCATCAGGATGCCCTGATAGAGCACGCGGGTGAGGTCGCGGGCCTTGTCGTCCCCCCAGCCACGGCCGCCATGGTCATGGTCGCCGCGGCCATCGGTCGCCGGCGGCAGCGCGGCGTTGCCGTTGGGCACCACCTGGATGTTGATGGTCCCCTCGCGCAGGCGGGCCGGCACGTAGCTCTCGTTGATCCTGTAGCCGATCCGCTGGATGCGCCGCCCGTTCCCCTTGATCGGCAGGATCATCAGGTCGACCGCCGCGTTGGCGGGGTTCGCCCGCAGGATCTGGATGCCGCTGCGGTTCAGATCGGTGAACACGGTGTTCGGATACATCGGGGTCCGCGAGCCGTTCGCGGGCACCGCCTCGACGTTCACCCGCACGTGCACCCCCTCCGGCAGGTTGACCGTGCCGCCGGACGCGAGGCGGACGGCGTCCGACTTGTCGTCGATGTTGCGCACCAGGATGTCGATGCCGCCGATCGGCGGGATCGCACGCTGCGCCCGGGCCGGCGGAGCCACCATCGGGCAGAGCAGCGCCGCGATGGCGGCCGACAGGATGGTTCTGCTGGCTATCTTCATGATCGACCTCTCATCTCTGTAGGAAAGGCCCGTCCGGGGTTCCGGCGGGACCGGTTGCTTGTCTCCCTGGTAAAATAGCAAGAAAGGTGCCATGGCACCCTTTCACAGCCCTCCCAGCTTCTCACAGCCCCAGCTTCGCCAGGGAGGTCGCCCGCGTGCGCACCTGTTCGAAGGTGCACTGCTGCGCCCTCTTCTCCGGACGCCAGCGCAGGAACCGGGTGCCGTGGCGGAAGCGCCCGCCCGCGAAGTGGTCGTAGCGCACCTCGCAGACCAGCGCCGGCCGCAGCGGCTCCCACTCGCTCGGCCGCCCCTGGCTCCAGCGGCTGGGACCGCCCGGCGCCTTGCCGGTGAAGCCGGGAGGCTCGCGGAGGGGGAGGAGGATGGGCGCCAGCTCGCGCCGCTCGTCCGCCGTGAAGCTGGCGGCGAACCCGACGTGGTCGAGCTTCCCCGCGTCGTCGTAGAGGCCGAGCAGGAGGGAGCCCACCTGCCCCTCCTCCTCGCCTCCCTTCTGGAGCCAGCGGAAGCCGCCGACCACGCAGTCGGCCGTGCGCACCCGCTTGACCTTGACCATGCCGTCACGCTCGCCGGAGCGGTAGGGGGACTCGGCCAGCTTGGCGATCACCCCGTCGAGCCCCGCCCCGCCCAGCTCCTTCATCCACCGCTCGGCGATCCCGTGGTCCGCCGTCGCCGGCGAGAGGAGGACCGCCGTTCCGTGGCCGCCCCCGGCGAGCTTCGCGAACAGCCCCTCCAGCCGCTCGCGCCGCTCGGCGAGCGCGCGTTCGACGAGCCGCGTGCCGCGCCCGCCGACCAGGAGATCGAAGGCGTGGAAGCTCGCCGGCGTCTCCGCGGCCAGCTTCCGGATGCGGCTCGCGGCCGGATGGATGCGCTGGAGCAGGGCGTCGAAATCGAGCCCGCCGTCCTGCTTCTGGATGACGATCTCGCCGTCGAGAACGAACGTCTTGACCGGCAGCGCCAGGAAGGCCGCGACCAGCTCGGGAAAGTAGCGGTCGAGGGGCTGGCCGCTCTTCGATTGCAGGGCGACGGTGGTTCCTTTGCGGAACACCAGGCAGCGGAAGCCGTCCCACTTCGGCTCGTAGAGCCAGCCGCCGCCGGCCGGCAGGCGCGCCACCGATCTCGCCTCCATGGGCGGAAACGGCGGCTGGACGGGGAGCCCGAGCGCGGGGAACTCACCCGCCAACGCCTCCGACGGAACGGCGGCGGCTTGGACCCGGTCAGGTTTCTTGGCGGCCTTGGCGGTCTTGGGCATCCCCTCTGGAGGTCTGCAAGAGGCGCGCCCTAGTTCACCATGTGCGGCACCGCCAGCGAGAACGGGGCGATCTCGGCCTCGAACCTCTCGCCGTTTTCGAGCACCATGACGTAGGCGCCCTGCATCGAGCCGACGGGGGTGGCGAGGGGGCAGAAGCTGACGTATTCGAACGCTTCGCCGGGAGCGAGCACGGGCTCTTCGCCGACCACCCCCGGGCCCTGCACCTGCTGCGTCTCCCCGTTGCCGTCGGTGATGATCCACTCGCGGCTGACCAGTTGCGCCGTCTCGGGGCCGAGGTTCGAGATCGTCACCTGGTAGGCGAAGAAGTAGTAATTGTCCGGCGGCGAGCTCCGTTCCTCGTCGTAGAAGCTCTGAACCTGGACCCGGATGCCGCGGGTCGTCGTATCGCTCATAGACCAGCCATTATCTCATGGACTCAAAAAACTCACCGGCGCAGGGAGCGCCGGGGGCGGGAGACCCCTGGGGTATGATCCGCCGCAGCCTCGCAGGCCGGGGAGAGACAGGGAGAGAGACGACGCGATGGAGCTGCTGACCAACCCGGAGACCTGGATCGCGCTGCTGACGTTGACGGTGCTCGAGATCGTCCTCGGGATCGACAACATCATCTTCATCGCCATCCTGGTGGGCAAGCTGCCGGCGGCCCGGCGGTTGCGGGCGCAGCGGCTCGGCCTCTTCCTCGCCATGTTTATCCGCATCGGCCTGCTCGCCTCGATCGCCTGGATGGTGAAGCTGACGACGCCGCTGTTCACCGTCTTCGGCCAGGGGCTCTCCGGGCGCAGCCTGATCCTCCTCGTCGGCGGCCTCTTCCTGCTCTACAAGTCGACCCGCGAGATCCACGACAAGCTCGAAGGGGACGAGGAGGGGGCGACCGCCGCGGCCTCGGCCTCGTTCCTCTCGGTGATCGTCCAGATCCTCCTGCTCGACATCATCTTCTCGCTCGACTCGGTGATCACCGCCGTCGGCATGGCCAACCACCTGGGGGTGATGATCGCCGCCGTGGTGATCGCCGTCGGCGTGATGATGTTCGCCGCCACACCGATCAGCGCCTTCGTGTCGCGCCACCCGACGATCAAGATGCTGGCCCTCTCCTTCCTCCTGCTGATCGGCTTCTCGCTGATCGCCGAGGCGTTCGACCGCCACATCCCCAAGGGGTACGTCTACTTCGCGATGGCGTTCTCGGTCTTCGTCGAGACCCTCAACCTGCGGGCGCGCAAGAAGCGCAAGGCGCGGGAGGCCGCGGTGCGGCTCCACGAGCCGCACGCCTGAGAAACCGTGGAGCGCGTTCCACGGCCGTCGTGGTGAGACGCGACAAATCGCCTTCGGATATCATCTTCCGATCATGGAGCTCTCCGTCGCCACCTGGAACGTCAACGGCATCCGCGCCCGCCAGGCGCAGTTCCTCGAATGGCTGGCGCGCGACCGGCCGGACGTCGTCTGTCTGCAGGAGATCAAGGCCGCGCCGGCGCAGCTCCCCGAGGAGCTCTGCACCCTCGGCGACTACTGGTGCTACTGGCACGGGGCGGGCGGCTACTCCGGGGTGAGCCTCCACCTGCGCAAGGAGACCTTCCCGGCGGAGCCCACCTTCGAGCACCCGGCGTTCGACCTCGAGACGCGGATCGTGACCGCGACCGTCGGCGACCTGGTGCTGGCCTCGATCTACGTCCCCAACGGCGGCAAGGACTTCGCGGCCAAGATGGACTTCCTGCGCGCCCTCGAGCGCTGGGCCGGCGAGCAGCGGGCGGCCGGGCGGCGGCTGGTGCTCTCGGGTGACATGAACGTCACCCGCAGCGACCAGGACGTGCATCCCAAGGAGCGCAAGCCGTTCGTGATCGGCCAGCGCCCCGAGGAGCGCGAGCTCTTCGCGAGCCTCCTCGCCCACGGCCTCACCGACGTCGGGCGAGCCCTCGATCCGGACAACGACGGCCTCTTCACCTGGTGGGCGCCGTGGCGGAACATGCGCCAGCGCAACATCGGCTGGCGCATCGACTACATCCTCGCCGGCGAGGGGCTCAAAGCCCTGGCCGTCCAGGTGATGCCGGAGGTGGGGACCAGCGACCACGCGCCGGTGGTCGCCCGTTTCGAGATCTGAGCCCGCCGACCGTTCGGCCGCCGTTCCTGCCGGGAGGCGATATAGTCTCCGGCGAGGATCAACGCCATGGCCGAACCGGTCTCCCTCGCCGCTCCCGTCCCTCCTCCTGCCGAGGTCGCGCGGCTCGCGGCGCGCCTGAAGAGCCCGCTGCAATTCCGCGCCTACATGCTGGCGAAGCTGCCGCTCGCCCTGTTCGCCGGGCTGCGGGTGCGGGAGCTCGACGCCGGACGGTGCGCGGTCAGCGTCCCCTACGGCTGGCGGAGCACCAACCCGTTCCGCTCGACCTACTTCGCGGCGCTCAGCATGGCCGCCGAGATGTCGACCGGGGCGCTCGCGATGATGGCGACGCAGCTCGCCCCGCAGCCGGTGGCGCTGATCATCGTCGGCCTCGAGGCGACGTTCGACAAGAAGGCGCAGGCCCTCACCACCTTCACCTGCGAGGAGGGGGCGAAGGCGTTCGCCGCCGTGGCGGAGACTGCCCGCACCGGCGAGGCGGCCCTGGCGCCCATGGAGACGGTCGGCCGCGCGCCGGACGGCGTGGTGGTCGCCCGCTTCGCCTTCACCTGGTCGTTCAAGCGGCGCTCGCAGCGCTGATCCCGGAACCTCCCATGCGGATCGCCCTCGCCCAGCTCGCCTCGCCGCCCGGCCGTGACGCCAACCTCGAGCGCGCCCTGGCCACCATGGCAGAGGCTCATCAGGCCGGCGCGGAGCTGATCGCCTTTCCCGAGGTGGTCCTCGACCCCTTCTTTCCGCAATATCGAGGGGACGACCACGCCCTCTCCCTCGCCGAGCCGATCCCGGGCCCCACCACCGACCGGATCGCCGAGCGAGCCCGGGAGCTGGGGCTGGTGACCGTCTTCAATCTCTACGAGATCGACGCCGAGGGGCGGCGCTTCGACAGCTCCCCGGTCTTCGACGCCGACGGTACCCTGCTGGGAGTCACCCGGATGCTCCACATCACCGACTACGAAGGGTTCCACGAGCAGGACTATTACCACCCCGGCGACCGTGGGGTGCCGGTCTACGCGACGAAGGTGGGACGGGTCGGCGTCGCCATCTGCTACGACCGCCACTATCCGGAGGTGACGCGCGCCCTGGGGGTCGCGGGAGCCGAGCTGGTGGTGATCCCCCAGGCGGGCACGGTCGGCGAATGGCCCGAGGGGCTCTACGAGGCCGAGGTGCGCACGGCTGCCTTCCAGAACGGCTACTTCACCGCCCTCGCCAACCGGGTCGGCCCCGAAGCCGGCCTTCACTTCGCGGGCGAGTCGTTCGTCGTCGATCCCGAAGGGAAGGTCCTGGCGCGGGGGAAGAGCCTGGAGGAGGATCTGGTGCTCGCCGACCTCGACCTTGCGGCCTGCGCGCGCTCGACCGCCCGGCGCCTGTTCTGGCGCGACCGCCGCCCGGAGCTCTACCGCGGGTGGCTGGGATGAGCTGGCTGGACACCCTCCTCGCCCATCCTCCCTGGTTCTTCTATGGCTTCGGGGTGCTCGACCTCGTCTTCGGCCTGCCGCTGGCGCTGGGGATGGTGCCGATGAACCGCTGGTACGGGATCCGGATTCCGCGCGCCTACCGCTCCGACGAGAATTGGTACGCCATCAACCGCATCGGCGGCTGGTGGATGGTGGTGAGCGCCGTGCTCACCCTTTTCGCGGGAACCTTCGTGGGCGACCTCAGCCTCGCGCCCCCTTACGATTCCCTGGTCATCGCCGGGCCGTCGGCGATCGTCGGCCTCTGCCTGCTGGCCGCGATGGCGCAGGCGTCCAGGATCGACTGAGCGGGCCGGTGGAGCTCGGCCGTGCTAGAGTTTGCGTGGAAACCACGAAAACAGTCGTTTCGGCAAAAGGAGAGTGCCATGGGCACTGAGAGATTCGCGAGGACGTATCGTCTGCTGGCCGCCGCATTCTTCGCCGCTTCGCTGGCGGGAGCCCAGACGGGGGCCCAACCGGCGCCGCCGGCCGGCGGGCAGCCCGCCGCTCCCCAGGTGCGCATGCGCTGGCAGGACTTCATCAGCGGGGCGGACGGCGCCAAGCGGCTCGCCAGCCTGCAGGCCGCGATCGCCAAGATGAGGTCGCTCGACGGCAGCGCGCCGGATTCGGCCGACTTCCGGCGCAGCTGGCAGTACTGGGCCAACATCCACGGCTACTACGGAGCGCAGAGCCCGGACGGCACGGTGGCGCAGCAGATCCAGTACCTCCAGGACAACCAGATGGGGCAGTACGTCTCCTACTACCAGGGGATCGTCGATCAGACGGCGCCCGACTCGACCGCCCAGGCGATCTGGGCGACCTGCCAGCACTCGCCGCCGGGCGAACAGGCCAACTTCTTCGGCTGGCACCGCATGTACCTCTACTACTACGAACGGGTCCTGCGCTGGGCCGCGGGCGACGACACGCTGCGCCTCCCCTACTGGGACTACACCGACCCGGCGCAGGTCACCCTGCCGGGAGCCTTCCAGGACACCACCTCCCCTCTCTACGACGCCAAGCGCGATCCGGACATGAACACCGGCGCCTCGACGCTCAACGCGGTCGACACCAACGTCAACGCGGTGCTGAAGCTCTCCGATTACCTGACCTACGAAGGACGGGTCGAAGGGGGGATCCACGGCTACGTCCACTGCACCGTCGGCCCCAACTGCCCGGTCGCCCACATGGGCGACGTGCCCGTCGCCGGCAACGATCCCGTCTTCTATTCGCACCACGCCAACATCGACCGCCTGTGGGCCTGCTGGCAGAAGCTCTATCCGACGCCGGCCGGCAGCTGGCAGGACCAGCAGTTCAGCTTCGTCGACGAGACCGGCACCCTGGTGACGCAGCCGGTGAAGAACTTCCTCGACTCGACGGCGCTCGGCTATGTGTACGACAATGACAGCGACTGCTCGCGGCCGTCCGCGACTGACACGACGAACACCACCCTGTCGGCGAAGCCGGCCGCGAAGCCGCCGGCGTCCGGCAGCGGCAAGAAGACCACCTCGATGATCGGCTCCTCCAAGCCTATCCCCATCAACCAGCCGCAGGTCAGCGTCGACCTCCCGGTGCCGAAGCCGAAGCTGCAGAGCGCGCTCTCGAACGCTGGGAAGACGTCGACGACCGATCTCGTGCTGCGCGACGTGACGGCGCAGACCCACCCGGGAACCTCCTTCGACGTCTTCGTGGAAAAGAAGGGTGACCCCTCGACGCGCAAGCTGGTGGGCCACATCTCCTGGTTCGGCGCCTTCCGCCACCATGGCCACACCGGCCCCGAGAAGCGGACCTTCCAGTTCGACATCACCGACCAGTTGCAGGCGCTGGGCAAGGCCGCGAGCGCCGAGGGTCTGACCGTGACGCTCGAGGCCTCCGACGGCCGTGTCGCTGCCGATCCGGAAAAGGCCGCGGCGAAGAAGACCCTCGCCGCCAAGGCGTTCCGGGCCCAGTCCAAGCTGCAGATCGGCGCCATCGAGCTGCAGGAGTCGACGACCGCGGCTCCGTCGCCCCCCGCCCCCAAGAAGCCGTAGTCCACGCTTCGATCCCCCCTCTCTACGCGCGCTCGCCCGTGGAGAGGGGAAGGTCGAGGGTGGGCTCCCGGCCGCTCTACCGGCCTCCCGATCCGCCGCCGCCCTGCGTCGTCGTCCCCTGGGCGTCCGCCGGCGGTTTGACGTCGGTGCCGCGGTCGCCCTTGGGAGGCTCCGGCGCCTTCCCTCCCTTGCCGCGCTCGACCGTGTAGAGGAGATCGACGCCGGTCGCCTGCCCCTGGCCGTTGACGGCCTCTCCCTGCTGTGCCTGGACGGTCCACTGGCGGCCGAGAAGGTAGCGGATGGTGAAGGTGTTGATCGGCTGGAAGAGGCCGACCCCGAAGTTCACGTAGAGGCGGGGGGAGAGGTATTTGCCGACGATCAGCGAGGTCTCCTGGAGGCCGCCGGTCGACTCGAGCCGCGCCTCCTGGAGGCCGAAGCGCGAGGCGATCTTCTTCGCCACCATGTTCCCTCCCTTGAGGCCGAGCGAGGTGGCGGCGTTGGCCAGCAGGTTCCCCTCCGCGGGGGAGGACTGGCCGAGCGGATGACCGAGCAGCAGGTAGGCGAGGGCGTTGCTCTCGTCCATCGCCGGGTCGGAGTAGAGGGTCGCCTGCGGCGCGCGCAGGGTGCCGGCGATGTTGATCCCCGCGATCGTGCCGTCGGTCGCCTTGCGGAACGCCTTGAGGTCGAGGCCGGGGTTGTCGATCGGCCCGCCGGCAAAGATCAGACGGCCGTGGTCGAGGGTGAGGTCCTGGCCGTAGGCCTTGTAGACGCCGTCCTTGACCTCCAGCTCGCCGATGGCGGCGGTCGCCTTGTTCGGCTCCTCGATCACCAGCAGGCTGCCGGTGAGGCCGCCGCTGAAGCCGGACGCCTTGATCGTCACCTTGTCGCCGAGGATGGCGCGGACGCGGGCGTAGAGCTGGCGCGACACCTTGGCCGGCTGCTTGGCGACGGCGGACGACGGCGGCAGGATGATCACGTCCTTCGAGACCCCGACCGTCGCCTTCGCCTTCTTCTCCTGGTCGACCGTCAGCTCGGGGATGCGGATGTCGCCGGTGACGTCCACGCGGGTGCCGCTGAGCGCGACCACCAGGCTCGGCGAGGCGAGCACCTTGAGCTCCTTGGTGTTGGCGACCTGGAAATTCTTGCCGTCGACCGTGATGCGGCTCGGGGAGCCGTCGAGCGCCACGCCGCCGCCGATCGTCACCGTGCCGCTGCCGGAGCGGGCGGAGCCCTGGAGCTGGATCGGTCCCGTCCCCGCGCTCCTGGCGGTGAGCTGGAGCTGCCGCACCTGGAGGTTGTAGGCCGGCACGTCGACCTGCGCCCCCTGGAGCTGGGCCGAGCCGGTGACCGCCGGCTTCGCCACCGTGCCGCCGAGGGTGAGGTCGGCGTTCAAGGTGCCTCGGGTGTTCTCGACGTCGGGGACGAAGGCCTCGACCAGGCCGAGGTTGGTGAAGTTGGCGACCACGTGGCCGGCGACCGTCTGGCTCTGGAGAGGGGCGCCGATCTTGTTGTACTGCGGCAGGCGCAGGTCGGCGCGCACCGAGCCGGTGTTGACGAAGGCGAGGTCGGCGTGGCCGGTGAGGCCGTCGGCGCCGGCGACCACGCGCACCGTCCCCTGCTCGAAGTGGATGTCGGCGGTGCTCCCCCCCTTGACCGGATAGCGCAGGTCGCCGGGACCCGGATGCAGCTCTACGTTGGCGGTGACCACGCCGCTCGGCGAGCCGGTGCCGGCGAAGGTGCCGCCGACGGCGCCGGTGATCTTGAGGTCCGCCGGCAGCAGCGGGGTGAGGAGCGAGAACGGCACCTCGGCGAGGTTGCCGCTGGCGTTCCAGGGGCCGTTCTTCCGCCATTGGCCGTCGGCGCAGAGGCGGGCGGCCCCCGAGGTCCAGCAGAACCCCTTGAGTGCCGCCTGGGTGCTGCCGGCGGCGAGCTGAGCCGGCCCGGAGAGCTTCCAGGCGCCGGTCTTCGGAGTGTTGAGGTCGAGGCGGCGGATCTCGCCGCTCCACTCCGTGGTGCCGCGCAGCCCGCCCGCCAAGGCGAGGTCGAGGGTGCCGCCCTGCTGCGAGGCGGTGTCGATCGCCTGCCGCACGGCGAGCGTGACCTGGTGAGCGCCGCGGGTCCCCTGGCCGTTCAGGATGACCGTGTCGAACTTCTGCCCGGCGAGCCCGACGTTGCCGGCGTTGAGGTTGATCGCCAGCGGCCCGTTGGCGCCGAGGTCGACGTCGGCCTTGAGGTTGAGAGTGCCCGCCGAGTAGGTCTGCCAGGCGAGGGCGCTGCCGGTCGCCTGGGCGGTGATCCGCGGCGCCGCCCAGCGGCCGGCGAGGTGCCCCTGGGTATCGAGCGCGCCGGCGACGTCCGGCAGGGCCTCGGCCAGGTTGGGCGCCGCGAGGTGGAAGTCGAGGTTGCCGGCCGTCTTGGTGAAGCTCCCCTTGGCGGTGAGCCGGGCGGAGCCCGAGCGCAGGTCGAGCTGGGGAAGGCCATACTGCTCTCCGGCGAGCTCCAGCCGCAGGCTGCCGGCGAGCGGGTTTCCCCGCAGCTGGCCGCTGAGCTGGGTGAGGTCGACCTCGCCGTAGGGGTTGCCGCCGCGCAGGTCGCCGTGGGTGGCGGCGGCGAAGGTGATCCGCCCCGGGTACTGCGCGAAGCGGGCGTCGGCCGCCGGATCGAGGCCGTCGCCGTTCAGTTGCAGCTTCCAGGCGACCTGCGGCTTCCAGGCGACGCTGCCGGTGGCGGCGAGCTGCCCGGAGAGCACGTCGCCGTGCAGCGAGCGGATGTCCATCCGCTCCTGGGTGCCGCGGCCGGCGAGCACCCAGTGCCCGGGCGGGATGCCCGGGCCGGCGAGCTGGGCGTCGAGGGTGAGGAGATAGTCGGCGAGGGTGCCGGTGACGTGCGCCTTGCCGGCCGGGCTCACCACCACCGGCGTGCCGCCGGTCAGCGGATAGGCGAGCCGGCTCCAGTCGGCGGCCAGATCGAGCTTCCCCCCTTGGCGAGGCTCGCCTTGCCGCGGGCGTTGAGGACGGCCCCCTGGTCGGTCACCAGGTGGGCGGCGTCGATGGTGAGGTCGTCGCCGCGGCGGATCACCCGGTAGTCGACGGTGCCGGCGGCGTAGCCGGTGTAGGCGCCGGCGACCTTCCCCTGCGAGGTGAACCGGTCGAGGCTGCCGTTGATCGCCACGTTCGCCTGCCGGATCTTCGCCGCCGGGAAGGTCGCGTCGATCGCCTGGAGATCGATTCCCCTGGCCTCGGCGGTGACGTCGAGCGCCAGCTGGCTCTTCGGGGTGGGGAGCGTGACCTTGCCGCGGGCGGCGACGGCGGCCCCCTTGTCGGTCTTCACGTTGAGGTAGGTGAAGACCAGGTCGTCCCCCTTGCGCGCCACCCGGTAGTCGGCCTCCCCCGAGCCGTAGCTCTCGTAGGCGCCGAAGATCTTCCCCTCGGAGGTGAAGTCGTCGAGCTGTCCCTTGATCCGGAGGTCCCCCTGGCGGATCAGGGCGAGCGGCCACTGCGGATTGATCGCCTTGGCGTTGAACCCCTGGACCTGCGCGGCGAGGTCCATGCCGACGACCCGCATCGGGGTGAGGACGTCCCCGGCGACGTGCGCCGCGAAGGGCTGGGAGAGCGCGGCGTCGATGCGCAGCTTCTCGAGCGTGCCGGCGAAGTGGCCGCCGACCACGAACGGCGGCATCTTGGGATCGCGGTAGGTCGCCTGCGCCTGGAGGTTCACCGCGTAGTCGCCGACCGGGTTCAGGTCGCCGGCGGCGCGCAGCTGGAAGGTCGGGCCGTCGAGGGCCAGGGTGCGGACGTGGAGGACGTCGCGCGCCCGCTCGCTCTGCGCGTCGAGGACGATGCGGTCGAGCTTGAACGGGGGGGAGCCGACGCGGCGGACCTCGAGGTCGCGGATCAGCGCGTCGCGCACCAGGATGTTGACCGGCAGGTGGATGTCCACCAGCTTGCCGTTCGAGGTGGTGTCGCCGCTCTTCAGCAGCGCGACGTGGATCCCCTCGGCGTGGAGTTGCTCGACGTCGGCCATCCGCTGCCAGAGCTTCCCCGGCCGCCAGGCGAGGTGGAGATGGGCGATCGCGAGGTCCATCGAGTCGTTGCGGTAGTGGACGTCGCGCAGGTCGAGCGGACCGGTGAGCGGGCCCCGCTGGGCGCCGATCGTCAGCTTCCCCGGCAGCAGCGGGGCCACCCGGGCGAGCAGGAAGCGGGTGCCGCTCTCGCTCGACACCGCGTACCAGGCGATCAGGGCGCCCAGCGTCAACGGGATGATCAGGATGGCGAGGATGCGGATCGTCCACCGCAGCCATCTGCGTCCCCGCCGCGGCGGCACGGCAGGGGGAACGGGGGTGCGGTCCGGGGTCGCGGGCTCTGTCCTGGGTTCGTGCGTGGGTTCGTCCGGGCGGCTCATAGGTCGGGTCCGATGTTGATGTGAAACACGATGGGGTGACGGGGATCCGAGAGGCCGCAGGCGACGTCGACGCGCACGGGGCCGATCGGCGAGCGCCAGCGGATGCCGAGCCCCGCCCCCTGCGCGAGACCGCCGCTCTTGAAGTCGTGGAAGGCGTTGCCGGTGTCATAGAAGACGGCGGCGCTCCACTTGGGCAGGAAGCGGTACTCGTACTCGAGGCTGGCGACGGCGAGCGCCTCGCCGCCGATCACGTTTCCCGCCTCGTCCTTGGTGCCGAGCGTCTGGTACTTGTAGCCGCGGACGCTCTGGTCGCCGCCGGCGAAGAACCGGAAGCGCGGCGGCAGCGCGCGGAAGTCGTCGGTCGCGGTGTAGCCGATCTGGGTGCGGCCGATCAGCCGGTTGCGCTCGCCCACGGTGCGGATCACCTTGCCGTCCGCCACCCCCTGGAGGAAGGTGGCGTCCGAGAGGGCGCTGCGGTCGGCGCCCTGGAGGGTGAAGCGGAGGCGGTAGCCGTTGGTGGTGTAGATCCGGTCGTCGGCGCGTACCCGTTCGAGGCCGGCGCTCGGCACCAGCAGATTCGAGGTCCCGGAGTCGAGCCCCACCTTGTAGTTCTCGCGCTGGAAGTTGAGCGAATAGGTCTCGTTCCAGCCGTGCTGCAGGAAGGTGTACTGGGTGCCGACGAGCCCCGTCTTGCTCTCCAGGGTGTTGGTGATCTGGCGGTCGTAGGCGAGGTTGAAGGAGAGGTTGTCGCTGCGCGGGAAGGCCCCGGGGATGATGTAGCTCGACTGGAAGCTCTGCTCGATCTGCGAGGCGCTGGCCGAGACCACGGCGTGGTGGCCGAGCTGGTTGAGCCGCCGGAGCTCGAAGGCGCCCTTCACCCGCGGGCCGGTGTCGGTGCCGTAGCCGACGCCGCCGGTGAACCGCACGGTCTTCGACGGCACCAGGTTGACGTCGATCGGCACCTCGAGGTTCTCGGCCTGGTCCTGCCGGGTGACCACCTCGACGCGGCTCCAGTAGGGGCTGTCCGAGAGGGTGTTCTGGAGCTTCAGCACCTTGTTGACGTCGAGCTTGTCGCCCGGCTTGAAATCGATGTAGCCGGTCAGCAGGCGGCCGTCGAGGACGTCCTGGTGGAAGTAGACCGGGCCAAAGAGGTACTGCGGGCCGGTGTTGAAGTGCAGGACGACGTCGGCGCGGTAGCGCTCGAGATCGACCCGCACCTGATTCTCCTGATAGGCGGCATCGAGGTACCCCTCGCTGGCGGCGAGGTCGCTGAGCGACTTCTTGCCGCTCTCGTAGACCGGGTGATGGAGCACGTCGCCGGGATGCAGCGGAAAGCCGCTCTGGAGCTGGCGGAAGGCGGGCTCTTCGGCGCCGGCGCCGGTGATCTGCAGGTCGACGGTGGCGATCTTGATCGGCGGGCCGGAGTCGACGTCGAAGCGGGCGGTCCACGTCTTGCCGTCCTGGCGCAGGGTCGGGCGCACCTGCGGCTTGTAGTAGCCGTAGGGCTGCAGGGCGACCCCGATCTCGTCGGGCGCTTCGGCGTAGAGCTTGCGGATGCGCTCCTCGCTCAATTTGCCGTCGTTCTCGCGCTCCAGGCTGAGGGCGGAGAGGATGTTCTGCTTGAGCTCGCGGCGGACGCCGTCGACCTCCACCTTGACCTTGTCGGCGTGGAGGGCGGGAGCGAGGAAGGCGAGACAGACCCCGAGGGTCAGGATGCGGGAAAGGCGGCGATCTTCATTCATTGTTTGTGTGCAGCGGACAACGGCTCGAGCGGCACCTGCACGGTCTCCACCCGCACCGCGCCCGGCGAGGCGGGAGCGCGGCCGTCGCGGTAGCGGCGGGAGTGGACGCGGGTGAACTCGGCGCCGACCAGGAAGATGAGAGAGGAGTAGTAGACCCAGAGCAGGAGCAGGACGAGCGATCCGGCGGCGCCGTAGGTGGTGGTGGCTCCGGTGCGCTGGAGGTAGAAGCCGATGGCGTATTTGCCGATCGAGAAGAGGAGCGAGGTGACCGCCGACCCCCAGGCCACGTCGCGCCAGCCGATCTCGACGTCCGGCAGCAGCCGGTAGACCATGGCGAGCAGCAGCGCCATCAGCAGCCAGGAGAGGACGACGTCGGCGCTGCCGATCAGCTTCGAGAGGCCGATCCGGAGGTTCCCCTCGAGCACGTGCTGGAGCGCGGCGAGCCCGGCGCTGGCGGCGAGCGAGATGAGCAGCAGGGCGCCGGCGCCGACGATCACCAGGAAACAGAAGAGCCGCTTCTTGAGCAGCGTCTTGAGGAAGAAGCCGGGCTTGGGAGAGACCTCCCAGACGGTGTTCAGGGTGTCCTGGAGCTGGATCAGGATGCCGGTCGCGCTCACCAGGATGGTGACGGTGCCGATCAGGGCGGCGATGCGGCCCGTCCGCGGACGGGCGCTGGCGACGACCAGCTGCTGCACCGCCGCCGCCGAGTCGGCGCCGATGAAGCGGCTGAGCTCCCGCTGCACCTCGCCGCGGGCGGCGTCGGCGCCGAACACCAGACCGGCGCCGGCGATCACCAGGATCAGCAGCGGCGCGAGCGAGAAGAGCGACAGGAAGGCGATCGCCGCGCTGTGCGTGGTCGCGTTGTGCTTGCTCCAGTTGGCGAACGTCTCCTGGACGTCGCTCCAGAGTTTCTGCGGTTTCGGCCGATGCATAGGGAACATCTCCCTCGCACCTGCGAGCACGGAGACGGACCCAAGGTGTTTGCAAGAGGCTTGCCGCCCCCCGGTCCGGCCGATCGGTCCGGCCGAGGGGCGGGTGGCGGGCTCAGTCGTCCAGCAATCCCTTCGCCTGCATCCAGTCCTTGTTGAGCTTGGAGAGGTAGCGGTCGCCGGCGTCGGGGAAGAGGGTGACGACCAGGGCGCCGGCGCCGGAGCGCTCGGCCACCTGGCGGGCGCCGGCGGCGGCGGCGCCTCCCGACGAGCCGGTGAAGATCGACTCCTTGCGGGCGAGCTCCATCGTCGCGGAGTAGGCGCTCTTGTCGTCGACGGTGACGATCTCGTCGATGTAGTCCCACCAGACGGTCGAGGGCATGAAATCCTCGCCGATGCCGTCGATCAGGTACTGGTGGATCTGCTCCGCGGGGGGGAGCTCACGATGCTCGTGGTAGTAGGCGTAGATGCTCCCCACCGTGTCGATGCCGACGACGTGGACCGCCGGGTTCTGCTCCTTCAGGTACTTGGCGGCGCCGCTGATCGTGCCGCCGGTGCCGACGCCGGCCACCCAGTGGGTGACCTTGCCGTCGGTCTGGCGCCAGATCTCGGGGCCGGTCGAGCGGTAGTGGGCCTCGGGGTTGGCCTGGTTGTAATACTGATACGGCAGGAAGGCCCCCTCCTCGTCGCGGATGCGCTCGGCCACCTTGTAGTAGGAGCGGGGATCGTCCGCCTCGACGTTGGTCGGGCAGGTGATCACCGTCGCCCCCATCGCCTCGAGCATCGCCACCTTCTCGTGCGGGATCTTCTCGGCCGCCGTGCAGATCAGCCGGTAGCCGCGCAGGTTGGCGGCCATGGCGAGCCCGACGCCGGTGTTGCCGGAAGTCGGCTCGACGATCGTGCCGCCGGGCTTGAGCAGCCCCGCCTTCTCGCCGGCCTCGATCATCGCGATGCCGATCCGGTCCTTGACGCTGGAGCCGGGGTTGAACGACTCGACCTTGGCGGCCAGGGTCGCGGGCCCGGGAAAGAAGCGTCCGAGCTTGACGAGCGGGGTATTCCCCAAAGTTTCCAGAATGTTCTCGTAAATTTCCATGAGATCTCCGCTGAGGCGGCGGGATGCTAGCACAGCGGGCCCCGGCTCAGCCCTGTTCGCGGGCTCGGCTCTTGGCCCGCGCAGCCGACTGGCAGCGACGAAGGAGCGCACACGAAGGAGGCGAGCAGGGCCAAAGCCGAGCCCGGACTCGCTACTCTTCCCAGTCCCAGAAGTAGTCCTTGTTGGTGAGCGGGGACTCCTCGACGGTGGCCTCCTCGTCCGTGAGCCTCGCCTCCGCCTCCTCGGGAGGGATCTCGCCGCGGATCACCGCCAGCTGCTCCTCGAGGTCCTGGGTCTCGCGCTCCCAGTAGTCGGGAGTGCCGAAGTGGGGCCACGCCGCGGGGAAGGCCGGGTCGTGCCAGCGGCGGGCGAGCCAGGCGGCGTAGTGAATGATCCGCAGGGCGCGCAGCGGCTCGATCAGTGCCAGGGTGGCGCGGTCGAAGTCGCGGAACTGGATGTAGCCTTCGAGGAAGCGCTCACGCAGCCCCAGCGTGTACGAATCCCGTCCGGGCAGCGCCAGCCAGAGGTCCTGCACGGCGGGGCCCACCACCATGTCGTCGAAGTCGAGCACGTGGAGGAGGCCGTCGCGGAAGAGGATGTTGCCGAGGTGGAGGTCGCCGTGCAGCCGGTGGACGGGGACGCCGGCCATCCGCCGGTCGGCGAGGGCGGCGATGGCGAGGGCCGCGTCCGTGTAGCGCTCGCGCAGGTGGGGGGGCACCACCTGGTGCTCCTCCAGCCAGTCGACGTTCTGCCGCACGTAGGTCTCGGCGTCGAGCCGCAAGCGGTGCGCCGCGTCGTGCGCCGCGCCGACGTTGTGCATCCGCCCGACCAGCATGCCGAGCCGGCGGGCCGCCGCCTCGTCGAGCTCGTCGGGGGCGCGCCCGCCGCGCCGGTCGGAGAGGGAGTAGTAGATGTTGTCGACCCGCCGCAGCGTCCCCCCGCCGGGGAACGGGCGCACCGGGCAGACCGGGATCTCCTCGCCCGCCAGCTCGGCGAGGAACTGGTGCTCCTCGAGGATCTGCTCCTCGCTCCAGCGCCCCGGCCGGTAGAACTTCGCCACCACGCGCGAGCGGTCCGCCAGCTCCACCTCGTAGACCCGGTTCTCGAACGAGTTGAGCGGATAGCAGACGGAGTTGCACTCGAGCCCGCCGGCCTCGACGGCCGCGAGCACCTTCTCGGGGGTGAGGGAGAGGAAGAGGTCGGTCTCGGCTGGGGCCTGCATGGACCCCAATGTAGCAAAGAACCCGGAACGGCCCTATTCGGGCCGTTCCGGGCGGGAGCGTCACCGGGCAGGCGCTACGGCGCCTTGGTGACGATCAGCGAGAAGCGGAAGTTGAAGTTGTTGACCTGGTTGAACGTCACGCCGTCGGTCGAGAGGTAGGACAGACCGTTGATCGGCACGTCGTTGGTGGCGTTGCCGCCATCCAGCCCGATGGTCGGCGGCACCCCCGAGATCCCCGGGTAGGGGGTGGTCGTGGGCAGCCGCAGGACCATGAAGAGGTTCTTGATCTGGCCGCTCGCGATCTTCTGCTTCACCTGCCGCCCCAGCAGGTCGGGGAAGGGGAAGTAGAACGGCGCGAAGTCGTTGTCCTGGCCCACGAAGTTGGTCACCCGGGCGAGCGGATGGGCGAGGTCGAGCGTCGCCGTGGTGCCGCTGACCGTGCCGGTGACCAGGTCCGCCTCGGCGAAGATGGGGACGACGGACGCGTCGACGACGAAGGTGTCGTACGCCGCCTCCTGGATGTAGATGTTGCCGCCGGGGTTGATCGCCGAGATCTGGCTCGCCGGCACCCGCACCGCGTAGTAAGTCCCCGGCGCCGCGCCGGTGAAGCCGATGAAATCCCGGCTGCCGAAGTTGCTGATGTTGATCTGGTCGTTGGTGACGAAGTCGATGTGGGACTGGGTGAAGCCCGGGATGCCGGCCACCGGGAGCCCGAAGCCGGGCTGGATCTCGATCGCCGATTCGAGGGGGCCTGGGCCGCTCCAGAACTCCTCGTTGAAGTCGAGCAGGCCGAAGATGTCGCCGAGCAACGCGGTGGTGCTGACCGAGCCGGAAGGCACCGGCAGGCCGTCGACCGCCTCGATTCCGATCGTGTAGAGGCCGAGCGGCACCGGCATCACGTAGTTGCCGTTCAGGATGTTGTAGTCCTCGCTGACCAGGTAGGACAAGCCGGTCGTGGGATCGAACGAGAGCTGGCCCGTGCCGCTGAAGGCGGAGGCGACCTCCTCACCCGTCAGCAGGTTGATCGCCGAGACGCTGGCCCCCGCGATCGGCTCGCTGTACACCCCGTGGGTGACCGATCCCTTGATCGTGCCGTAGACGAGGTTGAAGGGGATGTCCCCCGGCTGGAGCGCCGCCGGGCCGCTGCTCGCCGACCCCTCCGGGTAGTAGAAGGAAGCGTAGGCGATGTCGTCGCTGTCGAGCGTCCGCTGCGCCAGCTCCGAGGCCGGATCGGTGGTATCGATGAAGGGGAACATGGTGGCCGCGGTGCCGTCGGTCGGGCTCTTCTGGTTGTTGAGCACGTGGGAGAGGCCGAAGGAGTGGCCGAACTCGTGGGTGGCGGTCGCCTGCAGGTCGACCGACAGAGGATTGGTGTCGACGTCGGCGTCGTTGACGGTGAAGCGGTACGCCGCGGTGTTGAACTCGACGTCGACGTCGAGGATCGTCCCCGCCTTGTAGAAGCCGGCCGGGAAGATGGTGTGGCCGCCGGGGCCCACCTTGCAGGTGGTGATGGCGCTCGAGACGTCCGAGACCCCGTCGCCGTCGATGTCGTCGCCGTCGTTGAGCTGCACATCGGCGATCAGCGTGATGTTCGGAGTGTTGGCGATGAAGCCGAAGCCCGGCCCCACGTTGAAGGTCAGCTCGTTGATCATGTCGAAGCCGGCGGAGCCGGCGTCGTTGATCGTGCCGCCGATTTTCTCCTCGATGTACGAGGTCGGGATCTTGTTCCAGGAGTCGAACGACTTCTGGAGCGTCGTGCGGGCCGCCGCCAGCGAGACGACCGGGGCGCCGAGCGGATTGGGGATCGGATCCTGGTTCCGATTGAGCTGGAACTGGACCGGAATGCAGCGCGAGTCGTGGAAGCTGCGGACCAGCCGGGCATTGATCTGCCCCGGGATCGGCGAGGGGACGTTGCCGGTGATGTCGAGGCTCTCGAGGAAGCCGCCGGCGAGCGCCGGACCGGCGCCCAGGGACGCCGCGAGCAAGGCGGCCAGGGAGATCTTGGTGACGATTCCTCTCATTGCTTCGCTTCTCCTGAATTTCACATCCATGGCATCACCGCTGCCTCTCGAAGGGCTCGACGTCGCGGATCTTCGCCCGCAGCTCGTCGATCTGGATCGTTTTGCCGGTCGCCGGCCGGACCGTGCCGGTCTTGCCCTGCAGCTTCAGCCCGCTCAGGCTCTGGGTGGCCACCTTCTTCCCCTGGGCGTCCTCGACCAGGGTGAATTTCCCCTGGGAGTAGCCGACCACCGAATAGCTGCCGGCGACCAGTTGCTGGGGGGTGAGGAACAGCAGCACCTTCTCCTGCGGCAGGATCACCGGCGCATCCGGGTAGTTCATCGCGATCGGGATGCGCCGGTTGGCGTCGACGCCGCCCGGGAGGGCGATGGTCACCGTCGATCCACCCTTCCCCTTGAGCACCTCCGACACCTCGACCGTCGCCAGCGTGACCAGGATCTTGCCGGCCCACTGGCTCTGCAGGTGCGTGCAGCGTCCGGTGACGATCATCGCGGACTCCTTGATCATGTCGGCTTCCGTCCGCTCGACTGCCGTGGTCGCCCAGGCCGGTACGGCCAGGACCACGGCGAGCAGGACCGAAGCTGCCTTCACTACGCTTCTCAGCATGTCCCCTCCTTCTGGGGTTGAGCTACAGTCCCGCTTGGCGGGGAGCCGGCGGAGTCTGTAGGTGTTGGTATTGAGTGAGTGTCTCCAGATGCAGAAATGTGACATTCATGATGGGCTGCGAGCCCGGAGCCGGGACTCCCGAGCGGGACTCCCGAGGAGGAAACCCTGCGAGCTTCCAGAGGAGGAGTATCCGTGCGCATCATAAATCAAAGCGTCATGAACGAGCTCTTCGCCGTGACCGACGAGATCCCCCTCGACCGCGAGGCCGTGCAGGTGCCGCTGGCGATGGAGGGCGAAGGAAAGGTGGAGCGGACCGCGAAGGGGAGGATCGAGATCACCCTGCCGGATGCGGAAGACCTCGGGCCCTTCCTGGCGGCGCTCCCGGCCAGGGTGCAGGCGTTGGGCTAGAGGGGGGGAATGCCGTAATCCGCCGCGAAGCGGCCAGGGGGGCCACGGGGCCGCGAGAGGCACGCCGGAGGCCGCCTCGCAGACCCCGCTATCCCGCTGAGGTGGACGAGCGCCAGGGCTGGGAGGGGAGGGACGGCGCGCCTGGAGCCCGAGCGGGAGCCCGGGCCGCCGGCGGCTCCGCCGTGCTAGGAGACGATCTCCCCCTCACCGGTTGGCGGGTTGCCGCCCTCTTCGGGCTGCCGCTTCTTCTCCGCCTTGCGCTGCTTCTTCTCCTCCGCCTTCTTCTTCTTGGCGATGTCCTTCTGGCGCTTTTCGTGCTGGTAGTTTGGTCTGGCCAACGTTGGCGTCCTCTTGGTAGGTATCGCACGCGGACGGGCCTCAGGTGGGGCCCCGACCTCGTGCCGTCTGGTTCGGCGTACGGGCAAACACGCTAGCACAGTTTGCGCGCCGCGCTCCCGGCGTCGATGGCCGCGGCGTCCTTGGGTTACAATCCCCTCCTTCTGCGTCCGTTTTCGTTCCCTTCCAGGTTACGCAGCCCCGAGGAGCTCAATCGACATGTCCGAGCAATACGTCTACGTGATGAAGGATCTGCGGAAGGTCTATCCGCCCAACCGCGAGGTCCTGAAAGATATCTGGCTCTCCTTCTTCCCCGGCGCCAAGATCGGTGTGCTGGGCCTCAACGGCGCCGGCAAGAGCACGCTGCTGAAGATCATGGCCGGCGAGATCAAGGAGTTCGCCGGCGAGGCCTGGGCCGCCAAGGGGACCCGGGTCGGCTACCTGTCGCAGGAGCCGCGCCTCGACCCCGCCAAGGACGTCCTCGGCAACGTCGAGGAGGGGGTGGCCGAGACCCGCGCCCTGCTGCACAAGTTCGACGACATCAACGCCCGCTTCGGCGAGCCGATGTCCGACGACGAGATGGACAAGCTGATGGCCGAGCAGGCGCGCGTCCAGGACGCCATCGAGGCCGCCAACGCCTGGGAGCTCGACCGCACGCTCGAGATCGCCATGGACGCCCTGCGCCTCCCCCCGCCGGACGCCGACGTGGAGCGCCTCTCGGGCGGCGAGCGCCGCCGGGTGGCGCTCTGCCGGCTGCTCCTCCAGCGCCCCGACCTCCTCCTCCTCGACGAGCCCACCAACCACCTCGACGCCGAGTCGGTCGCCTGGCTGGAGCACTTCCTCGCCGACTATCCGGGCACGGTGGTCGCCGTCACCCACGACCGCTACTTCCTCGACAACGTCGCCGGCTGGATCCTCGAGCTCGACCGCGGCCAGGGGATCCCCTGGAAGGGGAACTACACGTCGTGGCTCGAGCAGAAGCAGGAGCGCCTCGCCCTGGAGGAGAAGACGGAGTCGTCGCGGCGGCGCACCCTCGAGCGCGAGCTCGAATGGGTGCGGATGTCGCCGCGCGCCCGCCAGGCCAAGGGGAAGGCCCGCCTGAGCGCCTACGAGAAGCTGCTCGCCGAGGACCGCGAGTACGACAAGCGCAGCGACCCCAACGAGATCCACATCCCGGCCGGCCCGCGCCTCGGCGACCTGGTGGTCGAGGCCAAGGGGCTGCGCAAGGGGTATGGCGACAAGCTGCTGATCGAGAACCTCGAGCTCTCCCTGCCGCCCGGCGGCATCGTCGGGGTGATCGGCCCCAACGGCGCCGGCAAGACCACCCTGTTCCGCATGATCGTCGGCCAGGAGAGCGCCGGACGCCGGCACCATCCGGGTCGGTGAGACCGTCAAGATCGCCTACGTCGACCAGAGCCGCGAGAGCCTCGACGGCGAGAAGCTGGTCTGGGAGACGATCTCCGACGGCCGCGACGTCGTGGTGCTCGGCAGCCGCGAGGTGCCGGCCCGCTCGTACGCGGCGGCCTTCAACTTCAAGGGGTCGGACCAGCAGAAGCGGGTCAAGGACCTGTCGGGGGGCGAGCGCAACCGCGTCCACCTCGCGCGCACCCTCAAGGCCGGCGGCAACCTCCTGCTGCTCGACGAGCCGACCAACGACCTCGACGTCGACACCCTGCGGGCGCTCGAGGAGGCGCTCCTCGCCTTCGCCGGCTGCGCCGTGATCATCAGCCACGACCGCTGGTTCCTCGACCGCATCGCCACCCACATCCTCGCCTTCGAAGGGGAGTCGCAGGTGGTCTGGTTCGAGGGGAACTACGAGGCCTACGAGGCGGACAAGAAGCGCCGCCTGGGCGCCGAAGCCGACCAGCCGCACCGTATCCGCTACAAGAAGCTCACCAAGGCCTGATCCCTTTTTTACCGAGCCGAGCCTCCGCCGCCGTGCCGCCCCCGGCGGCGGAAGCCGCTCTCCCTCCGGCGTCCTCCCCGGAAGCGCTCTTCCCTCAAAGCTGGCATTGCGGTTGCAGTGAACCTCATGCGTGCAACGGCGGTGAGGCGCGAAAAGGCTTCGGCAGGCGCGCAAGGAACTTCGAAGGGCCGAAGCCTCCCGCCACACCGCAAAGGTTTTGAGCCGAGGGCGCCGATCGGGCGCCTCTACAACGGAACTTTTCTGGAGAGGAGCTTTATATGAAGCGTCTAACCCTTACGACCGCCCTGCTGGCCACGCTGGCCGCGCCTGCCCTGTTCGCCCAGAGCACCCTCAACACGACCGCCCCGGGCCCCTCCATGGAGTCCAAGCCGGGCCAGACCAACAACAACCTGCAGAACCCGGGCTCGAACATGCAGCGGCCGGCTGACCAGACCGGCACCGCGACCACCACCACGACCGGTACCAGCACGGCCACGGATACGACCGGCACCACCGGCACGATGAACAACGACACCACGACCGGTTCCACCACCGGCACCCTGAACAACGACTCGACGACGGGGACCACCACCGGCACGACGACCACCGGCACGGGCAGCTACAACGGCTCGAGCTCGGTCGGCGCCGGCACGTCCACCACGGACACCACCAACACGTCGACGACCTCCTCGACCCGCCTGCCGCGCACCGCGAGCGAGCTGCCGACGGTCGCGATCGCCGGCCTGCTGGCCCTGGCGGCCTTCTTCGCCGTCCGCCTCTACTCGAAGCGGAATGCCTAAAAGGCACTCCCATCGAGTAGGATCGAAATCACCTGGCGCTCCGGCGCCAGGTGATTTCTGTTTGTGGGCAGCTCTCACCCAAAGGCCATGAACGGACTCGAGACCCTCCCCGTGAAACGATCCCGCCTGCGCTGGCTCGAGCGCGGCCTGCTCCTCGTCGCCGCCCTCTGCCTGGGCTTCTGGGTGTACGTCTGGCTCGACGCCGCCTGGGTCCAGCACCGCGACAACGAGATCCTCGACGCCGCGCCGGACTCGCCCCCGCCGCCGGCGGCGGCCCTCCCGGCTCCCACTCCCGCCGCGCAGACCGATTCCCTCGGCAGCTTCCAGGCCGCGCCGCCGCCCGAGCCGCTCCCGGCCGCCGAGGAGGGGTCGCTGGTCGGCCGCATCGAGATCCCCCGCCTGGGGGTGTCGGCCATCGTCCTCGAGGGGGTGGAGAGCTCGACGCTCCGGCGCGGCGTCGGCCACATTCCCGACACGCCGCTCCCCGGCGGCGCCGGCAACGTCGGCCTCGCCGCGCACCGGGACAGTTTCTTCCGCGCCCTCAAGGACATTCGTAAAAATGACACGGTGCGGGTCAAGACGCTGGCCGGAACCTACCGCTACCGCGTCGAATGGACCAGGGTGGTCGAGCCGGAGCAGACCGAGGTGCTCTCGCCCGACGTGGACACCGGCGGCGAGCTCACGCTGGTGACCTGCTACCCGTTCAACTACGTCGGCTCCGCTCCGCACCGTTTCATCGTCCGCGCCCGGCAGGTCGCCGAGGCCGCGGACGCCGCGACACCTGCGGATGCCGCGTCAGCCGCCCCCTCCGCCCTCCACTAGCGGCGCCAGCGGCAACAGCGGCAAGCGCACCTCGATCTCGCTCCCCCGCCCGGGGGCCGTCGCTGCGCGCCTCGACCCGGCCGCCGTGCATCTCGACCAGGCTGCGGACCAGGGTGAGCCCGATCCCCAGGCCGGCGCCCGCGCGGTCGAGCCCCTGCTCCCCCTGCGCGAAGAGGTCGAAGATCCGCGGCAGCAAATCGGCCGGGATGCCGATCCCGTCGTCGCGCACCCGCACCACGGCCTCCGCCTCGCGTCCCGCGCCGTCGCGGCGCGCGAAGACCTCGACGTTCCCACCCTCGTCGGTGAACTTGAGCGCATTGCGCAGCAGGTTCGAGAACACCTGCTCGAGGCGGGTGGCGTCGCCCGCGACCGGCAGCGGCGAGCCGGCGAGCTCCATCCGCAGGCTCTGGCCCTTGCTCGCGGCGAGCGGGCGCGCCGCCTCGACCGCATGTTGCAGCACCTCCCCGAGGTCGAGCGGCTCGCGCCGCAGCTCCACCTTGCCGCGGGTGATCCGCGAGACGTCGAGCAGGTCGTCGACCATCCGCACCAGGTGCTGGATCTGCCGGCGGATGATGGCGACCGGCTTGGCCAGCCGCTCGTCCCGCTCGCCGGCGCCCAGCTGCTCCAGCAGGTAGGAGGCGTTGGCGATGGCGCCGAGCGGATTGCGCAGCTCGTGCGCCAGCATGGCGAGGAACTCGTCCTTGCGGCGGTCGGTCTCGGCGAGCGCTTCGGCGCGGGCGCGCAGCTCGGCGGCCAGCCGCTCGCTCTCGCGGGTGCGCGCCGCCAGCCGGTCGCGCATCTCCCCGAACGCGGCGGAGAGATGGGCGACCTCGCTGATGCTGCTGGCGACGCCGAGCGGAGCCGCGAGGTTCCCCGCCGTCATCTCGCCGACGGCCACCGCCAGATCTCCCAACGGGCGGGCGATGCGGCGCGAGGCATAGATGCCGGCGGCCACCGTCAACGGGATCCCCACCAGGAGCAGCCCGAAGGCGAGGTCGCGCCCCCGCCGGACGCCGGCCAGGGCGTCGGCCCGCGGGCGCTCCACCGCCACCGCCCAGCCGAGCTGTGGAATGCGGGCGAAGCCGGCCACCCAGGCCGCGCGGTCGACGCCCCGGCGATGGTCCGGCCGATCCCAATCGGCAGGGAGGTCGGGCAGCCGGGCCTCCGAGACCACGCCGTCGACGCGCTCGATCGTTCTCCCCCGGCCGTCCGCCACCGTGACCCGCGAGCCCTCGCGGGCGATCCTCCGTTCCAGACCGGCAGCGGCGAAAGCGGCCACCAGCGTCCCGTCCAGGCGGTCGTCGCCATGGATCGGCGCGCCGAGCAGGAGGAGGGAGCGTTCGCCGAGGTGAATCGGCGTGAGCTGCATCCGCCGCGGCGCCCGGCCGACGTCCGCGGCGAGGCCGAGAACCTCCGGCAGCGGCAGCGGCTCGCCCCCCGCGACCGCCACCACCCGGCCGTTGGCGGTGACCGTCCACAGGGCGACCAGATCGGGGTATTCGGTCCGCGCCTCGCGCAGCAACTCCCCCTGCTCCTCCGCGGTCATCGCCGAACGCCCCGCGAAAGCGGCCAGGGTGGCGGCGCGCGCGCCGTTCATCTCGATGAAGTCCGACACGTTCTGCGCGATGGACTTCGCCTGCACCGTCTGCGCGGCCTGCGCCTCTTCCTCGGTGAGCTTCTCCTCCTGGGCCGTCACCACCGCCGTCGCCAGGATCAAGGCCAGCGCGGTGGCGATCACCAGCGCCAGCGAGACGCGGGCCCGCAGCGCCGCGGTATCGAGCGCCTCCAGCCGGCGGCGAAGGGCCGGGAGGACGGCGAGCGCGGCGCCTCCTCCCCAGTAGAACGCGACCCCCGTCCAGCTCTGCGCCGGCAGGGCGAAGAGGGTGCCGAAAGCGATGAAGACCGCTCCCGCGAACAGATGAAGCGACCAGGCCCAGGAGCGCTTCAAGGCGGGGTGGAGCTGCGCGTAGATCAGGCCGGGGCCGGCCACCAGCAGCAGGAGCCCGAGGGTCGCGAGATTATGCCGGTAGGGACCGAAGTACGCGGTGCGGAAGAGCTGCGGCCTGACCGTGATGAGCAGCCCCGAGCCGGCGGCGATGACCCCCATGACCAGGCCGTACAGGTCCCCGCCGCCGGCGGCCGGCCGCCGGGGCAGACCGGCGAGCAGCACTCCCAAGCCGAGGAGGGTGTACACCAGGATCCCCGAGAACGCCCCCACCCAGGCGAAGCTGAGGGCGAGGGTGAACAGCGTCACCGCCACCAGGACGTGCGAGCCGAAGGCCACCCACGGCGAGGGGCGCAGCACGGTGACCGCCAGCAGCCCCACCCCGGAGGCGAGGGCGAGCGCTCCCCAGCCGAGCGCATAGGGGAGCAGGGCCTCGTAGGGAGCCGTCTGGAAATGGTGGGGAGCGATCAGCAGGAACGCGCCGATGAAGGAGCAGAACAGCCCCATCACCCAGCGCAGGGCGTCGGCCCGGGGATCGCGCAGCCGGCCGCCCTCATCCGTCGATCCTTTTTGCAAACCTTCCCGCAAGCCTTTCGTACCTCCCACACGCCCGATCTCGCGGAGCGCTAGAATGCCGCTCGTTGTTCAACCCCTGGAGGGCCGGCGGGCTTCCCGCCGGCCGGAGGAAGCCATGCCGAGACGAATCGCGCTCCTGATTCCCGTTCTGGCCGCCGTTCTCGCGGTCCGGGTCACCGCCGAGACTACCCCAAACTCTCCGGCATCGCTCCTCGGCTTCAGCGACGCCCGCGCCGGCGAGCAGCGGACGCTCGAGGGACGCTTCGACTCCGCCCTCCAGGCGGCGGACCTGCGCGAGTGGATGCGGCGGCTCTCCGCCCGCCCCCATCACGTCGGCTCCCCCTACGACAAGGACAACGCCGAGTTCATGGCCGGGCTCTTCCGCTCGTGGGGATACCAGACCCAGATCGAGTCGTTCAAGGTCCTCTTCCCGACCCCGAAGACGCGCCTGCTCGAGATGGTCTCCCCGACCCGCTTCACGGCGACGCTCTCGGAGCCGCCCCTCGCCGAAGATTCGACCTCCGGCCAGACCGCCGAGCAGCTCCCCACCTACAACGCCTACTCGATCGACGGCGACGTGACCGGCGAGCTCGTCTACGTCAACTACGGCGTGCCCAAGGACTACGAGGAGCTCGCGCGGCGCGGCATCGACGTCAAGGGGAAGATCGCCGTCGCCCGCTACGGCGGCTCCTGGCGCGGCATCAAGCCCAAGGTGGCCGCCGAGCACGGCGCCATCGGCTGCATCATCTTCTCGGACCCCTCGGGGGACGGCTACCTGCAAGGCGACGTCTATCCCAAGGGAGGGTACCGCTCCGACCGCAGCGTCCAGCGCGGCTCGGTGGCCGACATGCCCACCTACTCGGGCGATCCGCTGACTCCGGGAGTCGGCGCCACCGAAGGTGCCAAGCGCCTCGACCTCAAGGACGCCACGACGCTGACCAGGATCCCCGTGCTGCCGATCTCCTACGGCGATGCCCTGCCGCTGCTCAAGGCGATGGCCGGCCCGATGGCCCCTGCCGACTGGCGCGGCAGCTTGCCGATCCCGTACCACCTCGGCCCCGGCCCCGCGAAGGTCCATCTCAAGCTGGCGTTCAACTGGGACCTCAAGCCGGTCTACGACGTGATCGCCCGCCTCCCCGGCTCTGAGCGCCCCGACGAGTGGGTGATCCGCGGCAACCATCACGACGCCTGGGTCAACGGCGCCTCCGATCCGCTCAGCGGCATGGTGGCCGAGCTCGCCGAAGCCCGCGCGGTCGGCCTGCTCGCCAAGGGCGGCTGGGCGCCCAAGCGCACGATCCTCTATGCCGCCTGGGACGGCGAGGAGCCGGGGCTGCTCGGCTCGACCGAGTGGGCCGAGACCCACGCCGAGGAGCTGCGCGAGCACGCCGCGGTCTACATCAACACCGACAGCACGGGGCGCGGCTTCTTCAACGCCGGCGGCTCGCACACCCTCGAGAGCTTCGTCAACCAGGTGGCCCGCGACGTGACCGATCCCGAGAAGGGGATCAGCATCGCCCAGCGCGCGCTCGCCGCCACCCAGGTCTTCGGCGGGCCGGAGGAGCAGCAGGCGGCGCGGGCGGGGACGCTCACTCTCGATCCCTTGGGCTCCGGCTCGGACTTCACCCCCTTCCTGCAGCATCTCGGAATCGCCGCGCTCAATCTCGCTTTCGGCGGCGAGGAGCATTACGGGCAGTACCATTCGATCTACGACTCGTTCGATCACTTCACCCGTTTCGTCGACCCGAAGTTCGAGTACGGCGTGGCGCTCGCCAAGACCGCCGGCCGCATCACCCTGCGCCTCGCCGACGCCGACGTCCTGCCGCTCGGCTTCGACCGCCTGTCGGCCGCCGTCGGCACCTACGTGGACGAGGTCGAGAAGCTCGCCGGCACGCTGCGCAAGGAGTCCGCGGACCGCGCCCGCGACCTCGACGCCGGGGTCTACCAGGCGATCGACGACCCGACGGAGACCTGGGTCGCGCCGCCGCGCCTCGACCCTGTCCCCTACATGAATTTCGCGCCGCTCCACAACGCCGCGGCGGCGCTCAAGACGAGCACGGACGCCTACCAGAAGGCCTACGCCGCGGCGACCGTCGGCGGCAAGGTCCCCGCCGCCGGCGTCCAGGCCCGCCTCGACCAGATCCTCCTCCAGGCCGAGCGCGCCCTGACCCGCAGCGAAGGCCTGCCGCGGCGCCCCTGGTACGTCCACCAGATCTACGCCCCGGGCTACTACACCGGCTACGGCGTCAAGACCCTCCCCGCCGTGCGCGAGGCGATCGAGCAGCGGCAGTGGCAGGAGGCCGAGCAGCAGATCGGCCTCGTCGCCGGCACGATCGAGGGATACGCGAAGGAAGTCGACCGCGCGACGGCGGCGCTGGGAGGATCGCCGGCGCGCTAGCCCGCTCCCACCTCGGTGTCGAACACCGCCGTCTGCACCTTGCCGGCGATCTTGACCTGGACCCAGAGGCGGTAGCGTCCGGCTTCAGGAAATTCGTAGGGAAAGGAGAGCGCCCCCGGCCGGGCGCTCTCCATCGCCATCTTCATCCCGCCCGCGCCGCCCTCCCGCTGCTCGAAGGCCTGCTGGGCCGCCATGCTGACGGTGCCCATCGGGTGGAGGTGGACGAAGACCCGGCCGTCGTCGCGGCTGATCACGGCGTGGCTCAGCATCCCCATGTACGGCTCGAGCGCGGCGGGCTCGCCGTCCGCGCCGCGGACCTCGAAGCGCAGGGTGACCTCCCGGTTGGCGCGCAGCGGCTCCTGGTGCCAGAGCATCGAGCCGCCGTCCTCGAGCAGGGCGAGCTTCGGCCCGGCCGTCGCCGCCCGGCCCTGCGGCTCCGCGAGCCGCAGGGAATCGTCGGGATCGGCGTCCGGAGCGGCTCCCAGGACCGTCGCGGTGAGGCTCTCCGGGATCGTCACCCGGTCGACCAGAGTCTGCGGGAAGCCGCTCTCGTGGACGACGTCGGCGTAGACGCGGTAGGAGCCGGCCGGCAGCGGCGGCAGGGAGGCCAGGAAACGGTCGCCCCCCTGCGCCACCGGATGGAGATGGGCGAAGGCGTCGAGGCCCGGCTCGCGCAGCAGGAACAGGTGCATGAGCTTGCCGTGATCGGGGATCAGCGGCGTCCAGTCGTGACGGCGCGGATCGTCGATCGCCAGGGTGAGCACCGGCCGGCCGCCGGCGAGGGCGACCGTGGCGTGGGTGCGGAACGGCTTGAACAGGCTCGACTGCGCCTCGCCGTCCACCCGGTCCCACCATCTCTTGCCACCCCAGAGGGCGGCGGCGAGGAGGAGGGTCGCGACGACGACGACGACGCGCGCCCGCCGGCGGCGCCCCTCGTCCACCGTCCCGGTGACCGGCAGCGACCCCTCGCGCACGGCGGCGCCGACGATCGAGACCGCCCCGGCGAAGAGGAACAGCCCCAGACACGCCAGGATGGCCCCGAGGCCACGGCCCATCCCCAGCACGCGGCTCGGCTCGGCGAGGACCGGCACCTGCGCCACCCCCTCGCCCGCCGCCCCTTGGACGACGACCCGCACGCTGTAGGACGAGGCCACCATCAGCCAGAGCTCGCCGCTCCAGGTCCCCGGCGCCCCCGGGACCGGCACGGCGACGTCGGGAGGCGGAGCGCCCTTGAGCCCCGCCTTGTACTGGACCGGCTGCACGGTGACCCGCAGGTTCCTGTCCCCCGTAGAGCCCTCCCGCAGGCGCACCGTGATCTCCGCCAGCCCCGGCACCACCACCGGCGGCCGGACGATGACCCGCACCGGGTAGGGGCCGGCATCGCCGTCGTAGAAGACGTTCGGGCTGCCGACGTGCGCCCCGGCTGGTACCGGCGCCGCCAGCAGGACCAGGGCGAGCAGGAACGGGCAGGCTCTTCTCATCGCTGCACCTTCGCCATCCACTCTCCCCACCAGAGGCCGAGGCGGGTCGAGGCGATCGCCCACAGCAGAGCGATGCCGAAGCGTCCGAGCGTCATCGGGTCCTCCCGGCGCATCCAGAACTGGTGATGGAACGCCCCCGGGTGGGAGAAGTAGGCCCAGAAGCGGTCCCCGGCGAAGAACCAGTTGTCGGCCGCGGGGGAGAGCTGGAAGTCGGCGAAGAGCCAGTGGACCGCGAAGAAGATGGCGAGGAACGCCGCGCCGATCGCCGCCGCGTCCAGCCAGCCGGCCCGCTTCTCAGCCCGTCTCTGGAGGAGGAGATCAATCGCCAGCGCGGGGATCACCAGGAGCAGCGGGAAGAGCGGCGGCGCCATGTGGTCGACCGGCATGTTGATCGGCCCGAGCCGGGGATGGGCCGGAAAGAGCGGCAGAATCCAGACCATGAGGAGCTTGAGCAGCATGTAGAAGGCGGCCGTGATGGTGGCCGCCCAGCGCAGGCGCGAGGAGCGCGCCACGGCGACCAGCAAGACGGGGAGCACGGCGGCCATCAGCTCGTAGAAGAGGCCGCCGTGCCGGTGGTTCGGCTCGCTGTACTCGAGCAGGAGGCCGGTCGTCATCACCACCACGATCCCGGCCGCATAGAGATGGGCGAGCCCGAGCCTGCGCACCTCCCCCGCGGGCGCGCGGTTCTGGGCAGAGAGCGCGAGCAGCATGGCGCCGAGCTGGATGGTGATCATGCCGGCGCCGAGCAGGCTGTGCGGCGGCGAGAGCACCTTGACGTCGAGGCCGTAGGCGGCGTGCCACCAGTTGTCGAACGGCGCCGAGGTGAGCATGGCGATGGCGCCCCAGATCGCCACCCAGGCGCCGAGCGGCGCGCGGAACCCCCAGAAACGGACCGCCCGCCCCCGCTCCTCGGCGCTGCCGCCGAAGGTGGTGCGGAGCGCCAGGGCGCCGCAGGAGACCCCCGCCAGCACCCCGCCGAGATAGATCGCCATGTGGGCCGGCGTCCAGAAGGTGTCGCGGCCGATCGTCATGTGCCAGGAGATGTCCCACAGCAGGCCGACGATGATGCTGGTCGACCCGGCGAGCATGGCGGTCAGGTACCAGGGGAGGGCGGCGCTCGCGGCGCGCGACTCGACGACGGGAGCGCGGACGACGGATTCCATGACGGTTCTCCTCGCGAGGGAAAGGACCCTTCAGAGGTTATACGATGCGCGGCATGATTCGGCCCTTCCGCGCCCCGACCCGCCTGGTGATGGCCCCCGGCGCCCTCGCCCAACTGCCCGAGATCGTCGCCGGTTATTTTTCCGACCAGCCTCCTGGGAGGGTCGTCCTGGTGACCGATCCGGGGATCGAGGAGACCGGCATCCCCGAGCACGTCTGGCAGGCGCTGGCGGAGATCGACGTCGAGGCGATCACCTTCGACGACGTCGAGCCGAATCCGCGCGCCGCGACGGTCGACCGGCTGGCGGCGTGGTCGAAGGAGGAGGGAGCATCGCTGGTGATCGGGCTGGGCGGCGGCAGCGTCCTCGATGCCGCCAAGGCCGCCGCGATGGTGATGGCGAACGGCGACGCCCCCGTCGCCGGCTACGAGGGGCGGGACCGTTACGCCGAGAAGCCCCTCCCCTTCATCGCCATCCCCACCACCTGCGGCACCGGCTCCGAGGTGACCTGGGTCTCCGTGCTCACCGTCGAGGAGCGGCACGCCAAGATCAGCGTCAAGGGGGAGACAATGTTCCCCGACTGGGCGATCGTCGACGCCGACCTGCTGCGCACCCTGCCCGGCCGGCTGGTCGCCTGGACGGGAGCCGACGCCCTGACCCACGCCGTGGAGGCGGTCCTCTGCACGGTCGCCAACCCGGTCTCGGACGCCCTCGCCACGGCCGCCGTCGCCCTCCTCCTGCGCTACCTGCGCCGGGCCGCCGCCCGCATCGACAAGGACGCCGAGGCGCGCGAGGCCGTGATGCGGGCCTCGACCCTCGCCGGCCTCGCCTTCGGCAACGCCGACGTGGGGGCCGTTCACTGCCTCTCGGAGACCCTCGGCGGACGCTTCGACCTGCCGCACGGCCTCGCCAACGCCGTCCTCCTGGCGCCGGTCGTGCGCTCGCACCTGCCCGCCTGCGCCGAGCGCCTCGCCACGCTCGAAGCGGCGCTGCCACCGGGGAGCGGCAACCGGGGTCAGGGCGCCGAAGGGGTGCTGCAGGAGATCGACGAGCTGGTGCGGGACCTCGGCATCCCCCGCTTCCGCGACCTCGGCATCCCCGCCGAGGCCCACCCCTGGATCGCGGAGCGGGCGGCGCAGAACGGCTCGAATCCGTCGAACCCCCGCGCCATGGGACCTGCGGAATACCTGGAGCTGTTGGCTTCTCTTTAGAGCCGCGCTAGAGCAGGGAGCCCGTCCTGGCGCCCAGCATCGCCCTGCGCACCAGCGGCACCGGCGGCCCGCCGTAGGAGAGGAAGCGGTCGTGGAACTCGCCCCACGCCTCGCGGCCGTCGCCGGCGGCGCGCGTGGCGCTCCAGTCGTCGCGCAGCTTGCGCACCATCAGCTTGCCCAGGGTGTAGTTGAGATAGCCGGGATCGAAGGTCCCCCGCGCGGCCTGCTGGCGGGCGCTCGCCGGGTCCTGGAGCCCCTCCTCGCGGAACATCCGCTCGGCCTCGGCGAGGGTCATGTCGCCGGTGTGGAGCCCGAGGGCGACGAGGTAGCGCACGTTGCGCAGCAGCGCGTTCTGGAGCTGGCCGATGCGCAGGAACGGGTCGCCGCCGCCGAAGCCGGCCTCCCAGATCATCTCCTCCGAATAGTGGGCCCACCCCTCGGCGAAGCCGTAGCTCACGAACAGCCGGCCGAGCTCCGACTCGGCGCGGTTCGAATGCAGGAACTGGAGGAAGTGGCCGGGCCAGACCTCGTGCGCCGTGACGAACAGCAGGTCCGCTTCGTTGGGGATGTACGCCGCCTGCTCCGCCGCGGACCAGGCGGGGTCCGGAGGCGAGATGTAATAGATCGAAGGGAGGTGGCGGTCGTAGGGGCCCGGGATGTCGATGTACGCCGAGTTCCAGCGCTGGTACGGCGGCGCCTCCTCGATCCGCACCTCCTCCTCGCCGGGGATCGAGACCAGCTCCTGCTGCTCGAGGAAGCGCCGCAACCCCGCGAGCTGCCGGCGGGAGGCGGCCACCGGGCCGTCCGCCGGCTTCGCCGCCACCACCCGCGCGAGGCACTCGGCGATCGAGAGCCCCGGCGCGTAGTCGGCGCACGCCTGGCGCAGCGCCTCCAGGTTGCGGTCGAGGTCGCGCCTCCCGGCGGCGGCGAGCTCCACGAGGGGGAGGTCCACACGCTCGGTCTCGCGCAGCATGCGGGCGAACAGCTCGGGCCCCAGCCGGAGCTCGCCCGCGGCGTCGGGGGCCTCCGCCGGCACCGCGAGCTGCTCGTTGAACCAGGCGCCCAGCTCGAGGAACGCGTGGGCGGCGGCGGCGTTGGCGGCGCGCAGCTCCTCCTGGAGGCCGGCGTCCTCGACCGCCGCGAAGGCCCGCGGCACGTCCGACTCGCAATAGCCGGCGAGCCCCAGGAACGACACCTTGCCGAGCATGGCGCAGGTGCGCGGCATCGGCGTGCGGAGGTTGGCGCGGATCTGCGCCGCCGCGCGCGGCACGGCCTGGGCGTAGCCGATGTAGCCGCGCATCCGCCACTCGAGGGGAGCGTACTCGCGCGCGAGGTAGAGGTTGGGATCGAGCGTCTCGGTGTAGTACAGCGGGTTGCGCCGGTGCCACTCCGCGGCCTCGAGCCAGAAGAGGTCGGCGTCCACCGTCACCTTCACCACCTCGCGCTCGAAGGCGCGCCGCTCGTCGAGCGTCGCGGGGTCGGTCTCCTCCAGCCGGTCGCGCTCCCAGCGCAGCCAGGCGATCTCCCGCTCGATCGCCTGCGGGCTCCAGTCGGGGAGCCGGCCGTCGAGGTCGTGCCGCCCCGCCCGCGCCGCGAACGTCGGGTGGATCTCGAAGTAGCCGTCGATGAACGACCGCACGAACCGGTCCCAGGCTCCGGCGGCGATCGCCGGATCGAGACTCTGCAGCTCTTTCGCTTCCGCATCCATGGCGAGGAGTCTAACCCGGCCTGGGATACGATGGAGTCCCGAACCGCGAGAGGAGAGATCATGGCCCAGCCGAACGCCGAGCCGATTGCCACGCAGAATTTCGCGAACCATCGCAGGTATGTTCCGGGTTTCCACTTCGTCACCTTCGCCCTGCTGGGGATCAACCTGCTCTGGGCGTTGTTCCGGCTCTTCTACGGGCTGATGGACGGAGGGGTGCTGGGGGTGATCGACCGCGTCGTCAACCTGGCGGTGGCGGTCGCCCTGGTGCTGCTCGCCTGGTACCTGCGGACGTTCCCGCTCAGGGCCCAGGACCGGGTGATCCGCCTCGAGGAGACCCTGCGTCTCGAGCGCCTGCTGCCGGCGGACCTGCGCCCGCGCATCGGCGAGCTGCGCCCGGGCCAGCTCGTCGCCCTCCGCTTCGCCAGCGACGCCGAGGTCGCCGAGCTGACCCGCTCCGTGCTCGAGGGGAGGCTCAAGAGCCCGGACGAGATCAAACAGCAGGTGCGGAGCTGGCGGGCCGACCACTTCCGGATGTAGGAGCCGAAAGGCCACGCCGACCGCTCAGGGGCAGGTCGAGAACGCCGACGAGTCCTGCACCGGCCGGAACGCCGTCCCCTGGGGGTTGTCGTAGGTCTTGACCGCGCCGGTCTGGGTGTCGGTCACCGTCAGGTGGACCCGCACGTTGGTGAGGCCGCCGGCGTAGACCCAGTAGCGCTGATTGAAGCCGCAGGCGTTCAGCACCTTGAGCACCACCTCGACGTTGCTGGCGGCGAAGAACCAGAAGTAGCCGGTATCGGGTGTGAGGGGCACGGCGTGGCCGGCGCCGCTGACGCCGTTCGCCGTGTACTGCGCCTCCACCTGGAAACGGCCGCCGTTGAGGCAGAGCCGGGTGTCGCCGGGGACGCAGCCGGCCGGCGTCGACGAAGGTTTCCAGCCGAGCTGGACCACCTCGAAGTCACTCGCTTTCAGGCTCGCGAAGGCGGGGTTCAGCACGTCGTTGTTCCAGCGCGTGTCGTAGGCGCCGGTGATGTAGAGGTTCGAGCCGTTGTCGGCCACGATCAGCCCGTAGGTCTTCATCGCCTGGAAGATCTTTTGCGCCTCGGGCGGATAGCCCGTGATGTTCTTGCTCGCCTTGAGGCGCAGCCGTCCCCCCATCGGCAGCGCGCCGTTCGAGCCGCCGGCGTCGTGCGAGGCGGGAAAGACGTAACCGTTGCTCTCCTCGACGGTGACGCGGAAGGCGTGCCGGATCGGCGCCGTGCCGAAGACCTCGTCGTAGCGCACCAGCCCCGGCAGGATGGCGAGGCCGGCCGCGTCGGCGCTGGTCCAGCCGTCGGGTCGACGCAGGTTCGAGTCGAGCGGGAAGACAGCGCCGGACCCCGCCTCCCAGCGGCTGCGGGAGGCGTTCCAGTGCGCGTGGTAGAGCTCGAAGAGGATGTGGTGGTCGCGGTCGACGATCAGCATGTGGCGGTCGCCGCCGGGGTCGGCGTTGCCGGGGTACCCCCCCTCGATCCACTTCGGCTGCGCCTTCGCCTCCTCCGGAATCGGATAGCCCGCCGGCCGCCCCGGCGCCCCCGCATCGCTCTCACCTCCGAACTCGACGAAGGTCACCGGCACCAGGGCTTGAGTGCCCGGCACCGAGAGGTACACCATGCCGTAGATCTCGGGCGCAGGGTCGGAGTCGCCCCCGAAGTCCGGATGCAGCCCGACGCCCGCGCCGATGAAATTGATCAAGGCCGCGCTGTGCGGATCGACCGGCGCCGCGCTGACGTCCGCGTTCCACCAGTTGTCGGCCGGGAAGAGCGGCAGCGGTTGGGGGAGAGGACCGCTCGGCTGGGCCGTGGCGACGGTGGCCGAGAGGAGGGTCAGCACAAAGGCGAGGGCGAGCCGCGCCGGGAGGTTGTTCCTGTTCATAGTTAAAGACGAGTTTATCAGAGCGGCCCTGCCTTTTCGCTGCCGCCTGCGGTAAGTTGCCGCGATGGAGGCCCGCGACTTCGCCCTCACCGTCGTCTCGACCGCGGATCTCGGGGTCAAGCTGGCGCCGGCTCCGGTCGGGCTGACCGACGCGGAGCCCGGCCCGCCGCTGCGGATCGCGCGCCCCGGACGGCCGCCGGGTTTGGAGTTCGAGCGGCGGATCGACGTGCCGCCGATCGAGGGGATGCCCGATCCGGCGCAGCGTCCGCGCATCCTGCACGCCCTCGCCAACCATGAAATGCAGGCCGCCGAGCTGTTCGCCTGGGCGCTGCTGGCGTTCCCCGAGGCGCCGCGGGAGTTCCGCCGTGGGCTGCTCAAGATCCTGGACGACGAGCAGCGCCACACCCGGATGTACATCGCCCGCCTGGAGGACGCCGGGGCGCACTTCGGCGACTACCCCGTCAGCGGCTACTTCTGGGGCAAGATCGGGGCGATCACCTCCCCCCTAGCCTTCGTCTGCGCCATGTCGCTCACCTTCGAGAACGCCAACCTCGACCACACGATCGACTACGAGGAGGCGGCGCGGCGGGCGGGCGACGCCAAGACCGCCGCCGTGATCGAGCGCGTCCATCGCGACGAGATCGAGCACGTCCGCTTCGGCTGGACTTGGCTCCAGCGCTTCAAGCCCAAGGATGAGCCGGCCTGGGAGACGTTCGAGGCCAACCTCGCCTGGCCGCTCCGCCCCGCGAAGGGAAAGGGGCGCACCTTCCACCGCGCGGGGCGCGAAGCCGCGGGGCTCGACGCCGAGTTCATCCGGCGGCTCGAGGAGAGCCTGGACTGACTCGACTTGGACCGATGTCCGGATAAGATGGACGAAGTGAGCGGGAGGTTATTTGTGACGGAAGAACGGAAAATGTCCGATGGGGTTTGTGCCAAGGTTGATCAGCCGGGACTCCTGGCTGTACGCGAAGGGCGGCGGTATTCCTCCCTGGGCGAGGCTTTCGCTGACCTGCGGAGATTGTGTGTGGAGGAAGGCTACACGCTCGACATCCCGACTCGCTCTAATCGAGATTCCGAGTTCGACCCCTTCAGCTGACCGCTCCTCCGAAGGAGCCATGACCCGCCGCATCCTCGCCAACCTCCTCGGCGAGGAGGATTTCGCCCGTGCGCATCGCCGGGCCTCGCCGTCCCGTTCGGTCCTCGCCACCGCTTCGCGGATGGCCTTGCTCCTGCGCGCCTTCGCCCGCGAGGGGGATCGCCTGTGGCTCCCGGCGCCGGTCGATCCTGCGCTCCTTCCCGAGATTCAAGGCTGGCCGCGGCCGATCCTCGAATCGGAGCCGCTGCGCGAGCTTCCTCGCGCTGACGAGGTCCTGGCGTGGTGCGAGACGCCGGCGGCGATGGTGCATCGGGGCGGGCCGCGCGCCGCCGGGACCATCCCCTGGGACGCGCCGCTGCACGATCTCCTCTGGCGGCTGCCCACCCCGTCTCCCGAGGTCGTCGCCAAGGTTCACCATCGGCGCTTTCATCTCCAGGTCGCGGCAGAAATCGGCTGCGCCTTGCCGGGGGCCCGGATGGTGGAATCCCTCGCGGACCTCGACCGCGCGCTCCGCGGCAGCCCCCGGAGCTGGGTGGTCAAGGCGCCCTTCTCGGCGTCGGGGCGCTCCCGTTACATCGAGCGGGACGGCCCAGGCCTCTCTGATCCCAAGGCACGCCGGAGCGTCGAGCGGCTGTTCGCCTATCACGGCCCGCTCCTCTTCGAGCCCTGGATGGAGCGCACCGAGGATTTCGGCGTCTCCGCTCTCCTCGCAGATACCGAGTTGCGGATCGTGGGGATCCACCGGCAAAAGGTGGACCGCAAGGGGCAGTTCGAGGGGATCGACCTCGAGGCCGGGCTCGCCGCGGAGGATCGGGAACGCCTGGTGGCGACGACGGAGGCGGTGGCCACAGCCCTCCGCCGCGAGGGCTACGTGGGCCCGTTCGGGATCGACTCCTGGCGCTACCGCCGGGCGGACGGCGCGCTGGTCTTGAATCCGTTGGGTGAGATCAACGCCCGGATGACCTTCGGGTTGGTGGCGTGGACGGCGGCGGGACGGGCGGGCTGATTCCTTACCCGACGAGCCCCAGCAGCTCCTGCCCATACTTCTGCACGATCGTCGGCCCGATGCCGGGGACGTTGAGGAGCTCGGCCTCGTTTCGCGGGCGGCTGGCGGCGAGCGCGGTGACGGCGCGGTCGGTGAGGATGCGGAAGGCCGGCACGCGGCGGCGTTGCGCCTCGGCGCGGCGCCAGACCTTGAGCGCTTCGACGACCTCCGGCGAGACCAGATCGGGAGCCGTCGCCGGCATCAGCCCGGCGGCGATCTTCTTGCGGATCGCGCGGGGCTCGCCCTTGTCGGGCCGCGGCGCCCGCTCGCGCTTCTTGCGCGCCTTCGGCATCTCCTCGGCGATCTCGACTCCGGACGCCGCGGCGGCCGGATCGCACCGGTACCCCTCCGGGGTGAGCTGGGCGCGCTGGAAGCGGATCGTCCGGCCGTCCTTCTCGAACTCGTCCTCGGTGATGCGCAGCAGGGCGGCGCGGCTCATCCCCGAGAGGAGGCGTTCGAACGATTTGCGATCGGAGAGCTCTTCGGGACAAACCTCGCGGTAGAGCTGGCCGGTCGACTGGCCGTCGCGGCCACGCAGGGCGGTGAGCGTGCGGTCGACGAGCCCGCGCTCGAGAGCGTTGAGCGGCCTCATCCGGCGCACGCCGCAGTCGGCCGGCGCGCAGATGTCGCAGATGCCGCACGGCTCGCCCGAGTCCTCCTGGTCGCCGAAGTGGCGCACCAGGTGGAGCATGCGGCAGCCGTGCGCCTCGGCGTAGCGGCTCATCAGCTCGAGCTGCTCGAGCTTGTGGTCGCGCTGGGCGAGGTAGGGTTTCTGCCAGCCGGCGGAGCCGACGGCGACGTTGCCGTCCGGGTCGACCAGAGCTCCGCCGTGGATCCAGAGCTTCTCGAGCGCCTTCTCGAACAGCTCGTCGTCCATCTTCAGGCGCTTCCTGATCTGCCCGTCCACCTGCGGCTCCGGGGTGAGCGCGCGGTAGATGCGGTCGAGCTCGGCGACCTCCGGGTAGTCGCGGCCGTGGAACCACTCGTGGTTGCGGCGGTCGGCGAAGGAGTAGAGGAGGATCGCCCGCGAGAGCTTGCCGTCGCGGCCGGCGCGGCCGATCTCCTGGTAATACCCCTCGAGGCTGCCGGGGAGGCCGGTGTGGATCACGGTGCGGACGTTCGCCTTGTCGACCCCCATGCCGAAGGCGATGGTGGCCACGATCACCTCGAGGCGGCCGGCGAGAAAGGCCGTCTGCACGCGATCGCGGTCGCCGGTGGTCATCCCCGCGTGGTAGGCGGCGGCGGGGAAGCTCTCCTGGAGCGCCTCGCCCAGGAAATCCGCCTCCTTGCGGGTGGGGGCGTAGACGATCGCCGGCCGGCGGGCGGGGTCGGCGAGGATCTTGCGCACGGCGTCGCGGCGCTCCGAGGGGCGCATCTCCACCACCTCGACGGCGATGTTGGTGCGCCGGAAGCCGTGGATGAAGCGCCCCTCGCCGGCGAGGCCGAGCTGGCCGGCGATGTCGTCCTGCACCCGCGGCGTGGCGGTGGCGGTCAGGGCGATCACCGGCGCCGGGCGGAGCAGCGGCAGGCGCTGGCCGAGCAATCGGTAGTCGGGGCGGAAGTCGTGCCCCCACTGCGAGATGCAGTGCGCCTCGTCGACCGCGATGAGCACCGGCTTGCGCCGGGCGAGCATCTCGGGGAAGCCGGGGACGGCGAGCCGCTCGGGAGCGATGAAGAGGTAGTCGAGCCGCCCGGCTAGATAGTCGATGCAGACCTGCCGCGACGCCGAGCGGTCGCGCCCCGAATGGATGCGCTCGGCGCGCAACCCGAGCTCGCGAAGCTTGCCGACCTGGTCCTCCATCAGGGCGATCAGCGGCGAGACGACCAGCGTCGTCCCGCCGCGGGCGAGCCCCGGGAGCTGATAGCAGAGCGACTTGCCGGCCCCCGTCGGCATCACCAGCAGCACGTCGTGCGACTCCACCACCGCCCGGCAGACCGCCTCCTGATAGGGACGGAAGGTGGGGAGGCGGAAGGCGGTATGGAGCAGGTGATCGATGTCCCCCCCGGCCGGGCGCGCGGGGGACGGCGAGGGGGTGAAGGGAAGGGTGGGCGCGAAGGCCGGCCGCCCGCCGTTCGAGCCCCTGTCCGCAGACGCGGCAGACGCCGCGGCAGGCGCAGAATGCGAGCCGCTCCCGCCGGGGAGGCCCGGGAAGAGGCCGCGCTGCCCGTTGCCGTTCGTGCCCGCTCCGCTCATCGGGCGGGGCGGGGGGCTCGGAGCGAACAGGGGCGCCGGCGCACGGCTTTCCTCCGGCTTCCGCGGCGGCGGCGGAGCGGGAGCGGCCGGAGCCGCCGCTGCGACAACGGGCTTCGCGGCCGCTTCCCCACCCACCACTTCGCGCACGTACTCCTCGATCCCGTGCATGAAGGAGGCGAGGTCCCCCTGGCCGCGCTGGATGCGCTGGAGCTGCGCCTCCCAGCGGCCGGTCATCTCCGGGCTCTTGACCTGCGGATGGACGATCTCGATCAGCCGGATCCCCTTGTCGGTCGCCTCCAGCGCCTTGCCGCTGGGGCCGCCGCGGACGATGTACTCGCGGCGCAGCAGGGTCTCGATGATCTCCGCGCGGGTCGCCGGCGTGCCGAGCCCCGAGTCCTTCATCGCCGCCGAGAGCTCGCGGTCGTCGAGCGTCTTGCCGGCGGTCTCCATGGCGGTCAGCAGAGTGGCCTCGGTCAGCCGCTTCGGGGGGCGGGTAGCCTTCGCCACCGCGCGCACGTCCTCGACCTCCTGCGGCTGCCCGGCGGCGAGCCCCGGCGGCAGATCCTGGTTCTCCTCGACCGAGACCGGCTCGGACTCCCTCTCCCCGTCCCCCTCCTTCGCCTCCCTGGGAGCCTCCTTCTTCTTCCCCCCCTTCTTCTCGATGTCGAGGACCTTCCACCCCACCTGGTCGATCAGCGTGCCGGTGCTGTGGTAGCGGTCGAGCAGCGGCTCAGCCGTGCCGGAGGGGGGCGGGTTGGAGACGGCGGTGATCACCGTCGTCACCGACCAGACGTGGTCGTCGTGCCAGGCCGAGAGGAGGCGGCGGCAGATCAGGTCGTAGATCTTCTTCTCGTCGTCGGCGAGCGCCGCGACGTCGAGGGACGTGGTGGTGGGGATGATCGCGTGGTGGTCGGTGACCTTGGAGTCGTCGACGAAGCGGCGGCTCAACGGGCGCTCGCCGGTGCCGGGGGCGAGCTTGTCCGCGTAGGGGCGGCGGACGGCGATCACGATCTCGCCCAGGGTGGCGGCGACGTCGGTCGAGAGGTGGCGGCTGTCGGTGCGCGGATAGCTGATCAGCTTCTTCTGCTCGTAGAGGGCCTGCGCCACCCCCAGCGTCTTCTTGGCACTGAAGCCGTAGAGGCGGTTGGCGTGCCGCTGGAGCTCGGTCAGGTCGTAGAGGAGCGGCGGCGGCATCCGCTTGGTCTCGGCGCGGATCGACTCGACCGCGGCCTTGCCGGCGCGGGCGCGGCGGACGATCTCCATCGCCGCCAGCAGATCGTCGCCGTCCTTGCCGCCGGGGGGCGTCTTGATCCGCTTCGCCTCGGCGTTGGGGAACAGGCCGCGGAACCAGGTCCCCTTGTAGGAGGGCTTCGCGTTCTCAGCGATGTCGGCGCCCTCAGGGACCTCGGCGCTCCCGCTCGCCACCGCTCCCTGCGGTGCGAAGGTGGCCACGACCTCCAGGTAGTCCTCGGGGACGAAGGCGCGGATCGCCAGCTCTCGCTCGACCACCATGGCGAGAGTCGGGGTCTGGACCCGCCCGACGGAGAGCTGCTCCTCGTTGAAGTCGAGCGAGTAGGCCCGCGAGAGGTTCATGCCGACCAGCCAGTCGGCGCGGCTGCGCCCGCGGGCGGCGTCGGCCAGCGGGTCGAGGTCGTGGCCGTCGCGCAGCCGGCTGAACCCCTGGCGGATGGCGTCGGCGGTGAGCGAGGAGATCCAGAGGCGCTGGAACGGCTTCCGGCAGCCGGCGGCCTCGTAGATGTAGCGGAAGATCAGCTCCCCTTCGCGGCCGGCGTCGGTGGCGCAGATGACGCGCTCGACCTCGGGGGCGGTGATCACCCGGCGCACGGCTTCGAACTGCGCCTTGGTCTCCTCGGAGACGACCAGCGGCCACTCGGCGGGGAGGATCGGCAGGTGGTCGCGCCGCCAGCGCTTCCACTCGGGATTGATCTCGTGCGGCTGCGCCAGGGCGACCAGATGGCCGATCGCCCAGGTGACCACGTAGCCGTTGCCGTGGAGGAAGCCGTCTCCCCGCTGATCGGCGCCGAGCACGCGGGCGATGTCCCGGGCGACGGCGGGCTTTTCGGCGAGGACGGCGATGGTGGTCCGGTGCATCTCCGGGGAAGGGCGCGGTGTCGACAAACCGCTGCAATCTTACGTCAAATCGCCACGGGGGGTGGCCGTGCTGGGAGACCTGAGGGGAGGAACATCTCCCCGCCGCCGGCCCTCTAGGAGGGGACCCGTAAGCCGGCGGCGGGGGAAGGTACAGCTTCAGCGCCTTTGTACATCAGAGGACTTCAAATTAATTTTCAACGCTGTCTCTAGAGTGCGACAGCCGCGGCGAATCGGGACACCCCGGGACGTGATTTATTTTTCGGCGGCGGACCGCCCGAACATCGCCGCGTTGAGCTCCCGCGTCCCGCCGCGCGGGACGGAGAGGGTCCGCCAGCTCGCCGAGGCGAAGTGCTTGGCGAGCAGGACGATCTGGCCGGCGTGGTAGGACTGATGGGTGAGCTGGCGGCCGATCGCCCGCACCACGCTGTGGGGCTCGGCGCGGATGTGGACGGTCCGCGTCAGGTCGTCCTCGCCGAGCCCGGCGAGCGCGGCGAAGAGGATTCCCCACCCCTCCTCCCAGCGGGCGAGGAGGCTGGCCCGGGTCGTCCCGTCGGCGGCCACGAACTCGGCATCGCGGTCGCGGCCGGGCTTCTCGCCGTCGGTGGTCAGGAAGTCGGTCCAACGGGAGATCAGGTTTCCCGCCATGTGCTGGATCAGCAGGGCGAGGCTGTTCGATTCCGGGTCGAGGACGGCGAAGAGGTCCTCGTCCCGCACCTGGGCCAGGGCGCGGTCGGCGAGGTCCTTGGTCTTGCGGAACTGGTCCGCGACATCCTCCAGGTAGAGGGCGGCGAGCGAGCGGTCCGATCGTTCCATGCTGGCGAGCCTCCGGGTCGGGACGCCGGAGAAAGGGCCGGCGCGCCGGAAAAATAACACGCGGCCGGGCTCGTAAACGGACCGCGGTCCAGCCGCGCGGGGAGGGGACCCGCACGGCCGGACCGGAGGCCCGGGCCCAGTTCGGCATCAAGCCGGACGGAGCCAACCAATGCATGTTAAGCTATTTTCTTGCTATTGGTGTGAAGTTTTCCACAGCGCGGCGCGCGGCGTATAATCCGAATCCAAATTTATTCTTTCAGTCGAAGAAGGAATCGCCCGAATGCGTGCGCTTTTGCTGGAAAATGATGCGACGCGGCTGCGGACTCATTTCGAGACCGAGGAGGCCCTGCGCCTGACGCAGTTCCTGCTCGACCGCGCCGGCGAGGGAGCCTTCTGGATCGACCCGCGCGGCCGGTTCTTCTACGTCAACGAGGCGGCCTGTACGCTCGCCGGCTACACCCGCGACGAAATGCTGGGGATGGGGGTCGCGGACCTCCTCCCTCCGGAGCAGGACAAGCTCTTCCTCGAGCTGGCGCGCCAGGTGCGCGAGGAGGGCCCCTCCACCTTCGAGCTGGTCCACGTCCGCAAGGACGGCGGACGGTTCCCCGCCGAGGTGACCCTCAACCACCTCTCCTACGAGGGGCGGGAGTACTACTGCGCCTATGCGCGGGACATCACCGAGCGCAAGCGCGCCGAGGCCGCGCTGCGCGACTCGGAGGAGCTCTACCACGGCCTGTTCGAAGGGGTGCCGGTGGGGCTCTACCGCACCACCCCGGCGGGACGGATGCTGAAGGCCAACTCGGCGCTGGTGCGCATCCTCGGCTATCCGGACCTCGCCTCGCTGCTCGAGACCAACGTCGGCGACATCTACCTCGATCCGGAGGACCGCCGCCGCTGGCTGCGGCGGATGGAGCGCGCCGGGTCGGTCGAGAGCTTCGAGGCGGCGGTGCGCCGCTTCGACGGCGCCGTCATCTGGGTCCGCTTCACCGCCCGCGCCGTCCCCGGCGAGGACGGCGCGGTCCTGCGCTACGAGGGGGTGCTCGAGGACGTCACCGACCGCCGGCGCGCCGAGGAGGGGCTGCGGGCGAGCGAGGAGCGCTTCCGCTCGCTCGTCCAGCACGCCTCGGACCTGATCTCGATCCTCACCGCGGACGGCGTGGTGCGCTACGAGAGCCCGGCGCACCAGCGGGTGCTCGGGCTCGGTCCCGAGGAGCACACGGGGCAGAGCCTGCTCGACCTCGTCCACCCCGAGGACCGGCAGGCGGTGGCGGAGGCGTTGCGGCGGCTGCTCGACCGCCCGGACGAGCTCACCACCTTCGAGCAGCGCCTCCTCCATCGTGACGGCACCTGGCGGGTGCTCGAATCGACCGCCTCGAACCTGCTCGGGCAGCCGGCGGTCGCCGGCATCGTGCTCAACTCCCACGACATCACCGACCGCAAGCACGCGGAGGAGAAGCTCCTCCACGACGCCCTGCACGACGGGCTCACCCGGCTCCCCAACCGCGCGCTGTTCATGGACCGCCTGCGCCAGGCGATCGAGCGCTCGCGCCGCGAGCCGGAGCAGATGACCGCCGTCCTCTTCCTCGACCTCGACCGCTTCAAGATCGTCAACGACAGCCTCGGCCATCTGATCGGCGACGAGTTGCTGATGCAGATCGCCGGCCTGCTCGTCTCGGCGCTGCGCCCTTCGGACAGCATCGCCCGCGTCGGCGGCGACGAGTTCGCCCTCCTGCTCGAAGGAGGCAAGGACGTCCGCGACGCCATCCGGGTGGCCGAGCGCATCCACGAACGCCTGGCGGAGCCGGTCAACCTGGCCGGCCACGAGGTCTTCGTCACCGCCAGCGTCGGCATCGCCGTCTACACCCCCGAGTACGAACGCCCCGAGGACCTGCTGCGCGACGCCGACACGGCGATGTACCGCGCCAAGGCTTCGGGGCGCGGCTGCCACGTCGTCTTCAACCGGGAGATGCACCGCTTCGTGATGGCGCGCCTGCAGCTGGAGACCGATCTGCGCCGGGCCGTCGAGCGCGGCCAGATGCGGGTCCACTACCAGCCGTTCGTGAGCCTCGCGACCGGCGAGGTGGTCGGCTTCGAGGCGCTGCTGCGCTGGCACCACCCCCGCCGCGGTCTCCTCCCTCCCGAGGAGTTCCTCGCCGCGGCCGAGGAGACGGGGCTGATCGTGCCGATGGGGCGCTTCGTGCTGATGGAAGGCTGCCGGCAGATCGCGGAGCTCCAGCGCAAGCATCCCGAGATCGGCGCCCTCAAGCTCTCCGTCAACCTGTCGAACAAGCAGTTCTTCCAGGCCGAGCTGTTCGATCACATCGCCGAGGCGCTGGCGGCGTCGGGGCTCCCCGCCGCCTGCCTGGGGCTCGAGATCACCGAGGGGGTGATCATCCGCCACGCCGACTCGGCGGCGGGCCGCTTCTCGCGCCTCAAGAGCCTCGGCGTGCAGCTCTACCTCGACGACTTCGGCAAGGGCTACTCCTCGCTCAGCTACCTCCACCGCTTCCCGATGGACATCCTGAAGATCGATCGCTCGTTCGTCTCGCGGATCGAGGAGGCGGAGGGGAACCACGCCATCGTGCGGGCGATCGTGACGCTCGCCCACCAGCTCGGCATGGAGGTGGTGGCGGAGGGGATCCAGACCGTCGAGCAGCAGAGCAAGCTCCGCGACCTCGGTTGCGAGTACGGCCAGGGATTCCTGCTCTCCGAGGCGGTCCCCGCCGACCTCGCCGAGCAGCTCCTGATGCGCCGGGCTCGGCGCTGAAGGCTTTCCGAGCGTCCTTAGGCGGACTTTCCCAGGTAGGCCTTGAGCCGCGGCGCCACACTGCGGCGCACCAGGGCGCTCTGCGCCTGCCAGCGGGTGGCCGCGTCGAGCTCGTCGACCAGGAAGCGGGGCTCGCGCCCCTCGAGGACGGCGATCGGCAGGCCGTCGCGGTAGAGGAGGCGGTTGCCGGCGAGGGCGGGGAGGCGGTCTCCCGCGCTCGCGATGCCGACCAGGTTCAACGGATCGGCGGCGGAGACCGAGACCAGCGTCCCGCGGCGCGGCTGCTTGCGCAGCGCGCGCAGCTGCCCCACCGCCTCGGTCAGGGCGTACTGCTCGCCCGAGAAGCCGTCGACGAAACGGCCGCCGCGGATCTCGCCCCGCGCCTCCAGCCGGCGGAAGACCAGCAGCAGGTCGCGCCAGGGGGGGAGCAGCGTCTCCCGCTCGAGCAGCTTGCGGAAGACCACGCCGTAGCGCCGCAGCAGCGTCCAGGCGGCGGCCTCGGTGGCCTCGCAGCTGGGAGACGCGGGGGGAGCCGCCGGCATCATGACTCCCTCCGGATGCAGCAGCGACCAGCGGCCGGCGTTCTCCATGCCGAAGAGGGAGATGCCGCCGCCGCGCCGCCCGCCGCGGTCGACCGGCGGGCGCTTGTGGGCGGGGGTGAGCAGGGCGCGCAGGCCGGTGAAGCTGTCCGAGGTGACGAGCCCCCAGGCGACCAGCTCGCCGAGGGCCATCTCGAGCTGGGTGTGGAGGAGCCCCGCGCCGTGCGCGATCTCGCCGAAGAAGCAGGCGCCGCGCCCGCGCAGCACGTCGTAGGCCGCGCGGGCCCCCGCCGACAGCTCGAGCGCGGCGGCATCGGCCGGCGGCGCGATCTCCCGCCAGAGGGGGAGGGCGCCGCGCGAGAGGAGCGCCAGGGGAGTGGCGCGCACCGGGCCGGAGCGCCGGGAGCCGGTGCCAGCGGGGGCGGGGGATGTGCCGCGCCCCCACACCCAGCGGCCGGCGAGGCAGAGGGCGTCGAGCCACGACGGGTCGTACTCCTTCATCCGTGCCGGCAGGATCTCCCCCTCCCAGGCGGAGGCCGCCGCCTCGAACCCCTCGAGCTGGCCGAGCAGGGGGTCGAGGCTCCCCGGCCCTTCGGCCCGGCCGTCGGGATCGACCCGCTGCCAGGCGAGGAGGAAGCGCAGGAAGTCGGCCTGGGGGACCGCCTCGATCTCCCGCCGCAGGCGGTCGAGGGTGTAGCGGTGGACGCGGGCGAGGAGGCGCCGCTCGCACCACTCCTCCCCAGACGTCCCCGGCGCGCCCGGGGTGAACCGGCCGCGGAAGACGAACCCCTCGGCTTCGAGGGCGGCGAGGGCGCTCTCGAGGGGAGCGCGCACCAGCCCCAGGCTGGCGGCGAGCCCCTCGGCGGTGACCGGTCCCAGCCCGTCGAGTCGGCCGCGCACCAGCTCGCGGAGCGCCTCCTCCGGCGCCCACTCGCGGGCGAACCGCGGGGGGACCGCGATCTCCGGCTCCAGCCGGGCCTGGCGGTGGAGCGCCTGGAGCTGCGGCAGCCGTTCCGCCGCGATCCACAGGCGGGGCCCGTCCTTCGGAAGGCTCGCGAGGGTCGCCCGGCGGGACTTCGCCAGGGCGTCGAAGAGGCGCTCCCAGCCGGAGCGCATACCCTCCTCCAAGGTGACGAACCCGAGGGTCAGCAGGGCGTCGTGCAGCTCGTCCGGCGTCTCGGCGTCGGGCCACGCCTCGGCGCGGACGCGGGCGATCGCCTCGGCGTCGAGGGCGCCGAGGTCCGCCGCGGTCTCGGGATCGAGCCAGCGGCGCAGCGCCACCGCCTGCGTCCGCCGCTCCTCGAGCGGGGCGTCGTCGAGGAAGGTATAGGGCTGGGCCTTCAGGATTTCGTGGGCGAGCGGCGACGGCTCGACCACGTCGCGGGCCAGCATCCGCACCTCGCCCCTCTCCATCCGCCGCAGGAGCTCCTCCAGCCCCTCGATGTCCATCGCCTCTTCCAGGCAGTCGCGCAGGGTCTGGGCGATCAGCGGATGGTCGGGGATCTCGCGCTCCCCCACGATGTTCTCGAGGCAGGCGAGCTGATCGGGGAAGACGACCGCCACCAGGTCCTCGGCGGCCTGGCGCAGCAGCGGCGCCGGCACCCGTCGCCCGCCGCGCTGGCGGGGGATGGCGAGCGCCCGGCCGGCGTTCCAGCGCCAGCGCACCCCGAAGAGGGGGGCGTCGAGCACCGCCTGGGTGAGGACGTCGCGCGCCGTGCCCGAGCTCAGGAAGTGGAAGACGTCCTCGAGCGGGAAGCTGTGGGTGGGGCCGAGGGATAGCACGATGGCGTCCTCGGTGGCCGCCGCCTGCAGCTCGAAATTGAAGGTACGGCAGAAGCGCTTGCGCAGGGCGAGCCCCCACCCGCGGTTCAACCGGCTGCCGAACGGCGCGTGGAGGACCAGGTGCTGGTCTCCCGCCTCGTCGAAGAAGCGCTCGGCCACCAGGGTGTCCTGCGAGGGCATCGCCCCCAGCGCCAGCACCGCCGCGGCCAGGTAGTCGACCACCTGCGCGGAGGCCGCGGCATCGAGCCCCAGCTCCTCCTCCAGCCAGGCCGCCGCCGCGGCCCGCGATCCCTCGGCGACCCGCCGCGCGATCTCCTCGCGCAGCCTTGCGACGGCGACCGACAGCTCCGCCGTCCGCGCCGGCGCCTCGCCGAGCCAGAAGGGGATGTTGGGAGGCTGCCCCTTGGCGTCCTCGACCAGCACCCGCCCCTGCTCGACCTTGATGATCCGCCAGGAGGCGTTGCCGAGCTGGAAGACGTCCCCGGCCAGGCTCTCGACGGCGAAGTCCTCGTGCACCGTGCCGATCGTGGTGCCGGCGGGCTGGAGGACGACCTGATAGTCCGCGAGGTCGGGGATCGCCCCGCCCGCGGTCACCGCCGTCAGCCGCGCCCCCTTGCGCGGGCGCAGCACGCCGTTCACCGCGTCCTGGTGCAGGTAGGCGCCGCGCCGACCGCGCCGGGTGGCGAAGCCGGTCGCCAGCATGTCGACGACGGCGTCGAAGTCGTGCCGCTCGAGGTCGCGGAACGGCCAGGCGCGGCGGACGAGGGCGAACAGGGCGTCCTCGTTCCACCCCTCCTCCCCCGCCGCCGCCACGGCGGCCACGAGGTGCTGGGCCAGGATGTCGAGCGGCCGCTCGGGGATGATCAGGCGGTCGAGCTCGCCGCGGCGCACGGCGTCGAGGAGGGCCGTGCACTCGATCAGCTCGTCGCGGGTGAGCGGGAAGAGGCGCCCCTTGGGGAGGCCGCCCAGGTGGTGGCCGGAGCGGCCGACCCGCTGCAGGAGGGTGGCGATGGCGCGCGTCGAGCCGAGCTGGCAAACCAGGTCGACCGAGCCGATGTCGATCCCCAGCTCGAGCGACGCCGTGGCCACCAGGGCGGAGAGCTCGCCGGCCTTGAGGCGGCGCTCGCTCTCCAGTCGCTGCTCCTTCGACAGGCTGCCGTGGTGGGAGGCGACCCGCTCCGGGCCCAGCCGTTCCGAGAGGTGGCGGGTGACCCGCTCGGCCATCCGCCGGGTGTTGGCGAAGACGAGGGTCGTCCTGTGCTCGCGGATCAGCTGGCTCAGGCGGTCGTAGATCTCCGCCCAGACCTCCATCGGCATCACCGCCTCGAGCGGCGAGGAGGGGGGGACCTCGACCCGCAGGTCGAGCCGCCGGCCGTGCCCGGCGTCCACGATCACGCAGCGCGGCGCGCCGTCCGCCTCGACGTTGCCGGCGCCCACCAGGAAGCGCGCCACCTCCTCGATCGGCTTCTGGGTGGCGGAGAGGCCGATGCGCAGCAGGCCGCCCGCCAACCCGCCGGTCAACTCCTCCAGACGCTCGAGAGAGAGGGAGAGATGCGATCCCCGCTTGTCGTCCGCCACCGCGTGGATCTCGTCGACGATCACGGTGCGCACGCTCTTCAGCATCCCGCGTCCCCCCTCGCTGGTGAGGAGGATGAACAGCGACTCCGGGGTGGTGACCAGGATGTGCGGCGGACGCTTGACCATCGCCGTCCGCACGCCCGCCGGGGTGTCCCCGGTGCGCACCTGGGTGCGGATGCCGGCGTCCGGCAGCCCCCGGGCCGCAAGCTCCCCGGCGATCCCGGCGAGGGGCTCCACGAGGTTCTTCTCGATGTCATTCGACAGCGCCTTGAGCGGCGAGACGTAGACCACCGCCGTCTCGTCCGGCAGCCCCTCCCCGAGCAGGGAGCGGCGCACCAGGTCGTCGATCGCCGCCAGGAAGGCGGCGAGCGTCTTCCCCGAGCCGGTGGGCGCCGCGATCAGCGTGTGACGGCCGGCCTGGATCTCCGGCCAGGCCCCCGCCTGAGGCGCGGTGGGAGCCCCGAAGCGCCCGGTGAACCAGGCGGCGACGGCGGGGTGAAAGCTGGCGATGGACGGTTCGGGCATGGTGAAAGAAGAGCGTAAGGTCCGCTCAGAATAACAGAACTTCTGCCGGGGGGATTCCCCTATTGGAGCCTACGAGAGCGACTCGTTCTTGCTCTCTTCGGCGTCGACGGCGCGCAGCAGCTCGGCGGGGCTCTCGCGGAGCTCCAGGGGCTCGCCGCTGCCGGCGAGGATCACCACGCTCCCCTCCTGCGGCTTCCCCGGCACGCGGGCGAGGATCGCCGCGATCTGGGAGGTGTTGAGGTTGGCGTTGCGGTCGTCGAGGGTCGTCGCGGAGATCCATGCCATGGCCCGCAGGGTAGCACGCCGCCAAACAGGATAGAGTCGAGCCCGGAGGAAATCATGGCGACAGAAGAAGAGGAGGAAGGGGCGACCTTCGCGAGCCTGGGGCTCTCGGAGCCCCTCCTGAAGGCGATCACCGAAATCGGCTACGAGGTGCCGACGCCGATCCAGGAGAAGACGATCCCGCCGATGCTCGCCGGGCGCGACCTGATCGGCCAGGCGCAGACGGGGACCGGCAAGACGGCGGCGTTCGCCATCCCGATCCTGGAGAAGATCGATCTCGCCGTCCCCGGGGTGCAGGCGCTGGTGCTGGCGCCGACCCGGGAGCTGGCGATCCAGGTGGCGGAGGCGGTCCACGTCTATTCCAAATACCTGGGGCGGGTGGCGGTGCTGCCGGTCTACGGCGGCCAGCCGATCCAGCTCCAGCTCAAGCGGCTCGACCGCGGCGTCCAGGTGGTCGTCGGCACGCCTGGCCGGATCATGGACCATCTGCGGCGGGGGTCGATGCGCCTCGACGCCGTCCGCGTGGTGGTGCTCGACGAGGCGGACGAGATGCTCCGCATGGGGTTCATCGAGGACGTCGAGTGGATCCTCTCGCAGGCGCCGGAGGGGCGGCAGACGGCCCTCTTCTCGGCCACCCTGCCGCGCGAGGTGCGCCGGGTCGCCGAGCGCCACCTGCGCAACCCGATCTCGATCGAGATCGAGCACAAGACGATGACGGTCCCCGCCATCGAGCAGCGCTACCTGAACGTCCTGCCGCAGCAGAAGCTCGACGCGCTGACCAGCATCCTGGAGACCGAGACGACCGAGGCGGTGCTGATCTTCACCCGCACCAAGAACGGCGCCGCCGAGCTCACCGAGCGGCTGGAGGGGCGCGGCTACGCCGCCGAGGCGATGCACGGCGACATGAACCAGGCGCAGCGCGAGAGCGTGATCCGCCGCCTGAAGTCGGGGCAGGTGGAGATCGTGGTGGCGACCGACGTCGCCGCCCGCGGCCTGGACGTCGAGCGGATCAGCCACGTCATCAACTTCGACGTGCCGAACGACGTCGAGGCCTACGTCCACCGCATCGGCCGCACCGGCCGGGCGGGGCGCTCCGGCGTCGCCGTGCTCTTCGTCTCCCCCCGCGAGCGGCGGATGATGACGGAGATCGAGCGCTACACCGGGGCGCGCATCATGCCGATGAAGATGCCCTCGCGGGCCGACGTGGCGGCGCGGCGGATCGCCCTGTTCAAGGAGAGCATCCGCCAGTCGGTCGGCGAGGGGGACCTCGACCTCTATCTCACGCTGGTCGAGGAACTGGTGGCGGAGGGGCTGGACCTCGCCGAGATCGCCGCCGGCGCCGCCCGCCTGGCGCGCGGCGACAAGCCGCTCGAGGTCGCCGTCGAGCCCGAGGCCCGCGGGGTCCACCAGGCCGAGGACGGCATGGTGCGGCTGTTCATCGACGCCGGCAGCCGGGCCGGCGTGCGGCCGGGGGACATCGTGGGGGCGATCGCCAACGAGGCCGGGGTCCCCGGCAAGGCGATCGGCTCGATCGACATCTACGACCATTTCACCTTCGTCGAGCTGCCGGCGCAGTTCCGCGACCAGGTGCTCGAGCGGATGGCCAACGCCACCCTGCGCGGCCGGCCGGTGGGGATCCGGGTGGCGACCACCGAAGGGGCCGGCGAGCGGCCGCGCGACCGCGGGCGGCGCCCCGGCGGCGAGCGGCCACGCGGCGACCGGCCGCGTCCCCCCTATCAGGACCGGCGGCGCTGACCCGGGGATACCGGCGAATCTAGATGTCGTGGACCAGGGGTTGCGGGCGGCAGAGCCAGAACCCCTGGGCGTAGTCGATCCCCATCTCGTTCAGGGCCTCGAGGGTCTGCCGGTTCTCCACCCATTCGGCGATCGTCTGCAACCCCATGACGTGGCCGATCTGGTTGATCGACTCGACCATCGCCCGCTTGACCCGGTCCTCCATCATGTTCTGCACGAACTCGCCGTCGATCTTCAGGTAGTCGACCTGGAGGTCGCGCAGGTAGGCGAAGGAGGAGAGGCCGCTGCCGAAGTCGTCGAGGATGAAGCGGCACCCCTTGGCCTTGAGCCCCGCGATGAAGCGCATGGCGCTGTCGAGCTTGCTGATCGCCGCCGTCTCGGTGATCTCGAAGCAGATCCGCGTCGCATCGACGGCGCTCCTCTCGAGCTCCTCGACCACGAAGGCGAGGAACCCCTCCTCGCCGAGCGACTGGCCGGAGAGGTTGATCGCGAAGAGGACGGGGCGCGACCACTCGCGCTTCTGCGCCTCGGCGAGGGCGGAGAAGGCGGTCTTCACCACCCAGCGGTCGATCGACGAGATCAGGTGGTAGCGCTCGGCCGCTGCGATGAACGCCGAGGGCTCGATGACCCCGCCGGCGCGGTCGAGCATGCGGATGAAGACCTCGCAGAGCAGGTCGCGCGGCGGCGCGTTCTCGGTGGCGTCGGGGTCTCCCAGCGGCTGGATCAGCTGGTAGAAGAGGCGGAAGCGCTTGTCCTCGAAGGCGCGGTGGATGCGGTGGATCCACTGCATCTCGCCGTAGCGCTCGGCGACCAGCGTGTCGTCGATCTCGTACTCGTGGACGCGGTTGCGGCCGCCGTCCTTGGCCACGTAGCAGGCGGCGTCGGCCGCGGAGAGGACCTGCGCCAGGTCGCCGCTGTCGGCGTCGATGGGGACGAGGCCGATCGAGGCCCCCACCTCGAAGATCTGGTCGCGCCAGCAGAAGCGGAACTCGCGGACGGTGCGCCGCATCTCCTCGGCGATCTGCCGCGCGTGGTCGATCGGGCAGTCCTCGAGCAGCACGCCGAACTCGTCGCCGCCCAGGCGGGCGAGGATGTCGCTGCGGCGGACGCGGCTGCGCAGCAGGGCGGTGATCTGCTTGAGCATCTCGTCGCCCACCAGATGGCCGCAGGTGTCGTTGACCACCTTGAACTCGTCGAGGTCCAGGTAGAGCAGCACGTGGTGGCGCCGCTCGGCCCGCGTGCCGCGGATGGCGCGCTTCAGGCGCACCTCGAACTCGCGGCGGTTGATCAGCCCGGTCAGGGCGTCGTGGCTCGCGAGGTAGACCATCTCGCGCTCCATGCCGCGCAGCTCGGTGACGTCCTTGAAGACGAGGACGGCGCCGAGCGCGGCGCCCGAGCGGTCGTGGATCGGCGCCACCGAGTCGCGAACCGAGTACTCCTTGCCGTCGAGGCTGAGCAGCAGCGCATGCCCCGGGGACTCGACCACCCGCTTCTCCTCCAGGCAGCGGGCGACCGGATCGGCGAGCGGCTGGCGGGTGATCTCGTCGACCACCCGGAAGACCTCGGGGACCGTGCGGCCGATCGCCGCCTCCGTCCGCCAGCCGGTCAGCCGTTCGGCCACCGGGTTGAGGTAGTCGATCACCCCCTCCGGGTCGGTGCGCACGACGCCGTCGCCGATCGAGGCGAGGGTCACCTGGGCGCGCTCCTTCTCGCGGGAGAGCGCCTCCTCGGCGAGCTTGCGCTCGGTGATGTCGACCGCGATCCCGATGCAGCCGGTGATCTCCCCCGTCTCGTCCCGCAGCGGCTCGACGCGGGTCTGGAACGTATGCCCCCCCCAGACGTGCTCGAAGCTCACCGACTCGCCGGCGAGCGCCAGGTGGTGGGCGCGGATGGCGTCCGGGTTGCGGGTGCCGTCGTGCTCGAACAGCTGGGTGCCGGGGGTGACGCGCAGGCCGAAGGAGGCGAGCCCGCCGCCCAGGCTGGCGTCGAAGCGCAGCTCGCGGTCGGTGGTCCAGACGATCGCCGGCACCGGCTCGATCAGCAGCCGCAGGCGAGCGTTCAGGGAGTCGTCGAGCTGCGCCAGCTCGGCCGAGATCGGCGACGGCACCGACACCCGCTCGTCGCCGTCGAAGGACGAGGATTCGTCGAGAGCCGGGACGTCGTCGGACGGAAGCCGCATGGTCTGGGAGGCGATCATTTGGAGGTCCCCTCAGGGGACCCCGATCCTTAAAGCAAGAATCTTGCCCAATTGGGCCAACGGGAACAACGGGAGGATCAGATGAGCGGCTCCGGCATCGACAGCCCGTACCCCTGGGCGTAGTTGACGCCGATCTGCCGCAGGATCTCCAGAGTGGGGAGGTCCTCGACCGACTCGGCGATGGTGCGGATCCCCATGACGTGGCCGATCTGGTTGATCGACTCGACCAGGGCGCGCTGGACCGTGCTGTTGACCATGTCGCGCACGAAGGCGCCGTCGATCTTGAGGAAGTCGACCTGCAGGTTCTGGAGGTAGGCGAACGAGGAGAGGCCGCTGCCGAAGTCATCGAGCACGAAGCGGAACCCCAGCTCCTTGAGGACGCGGATGAAGTGGGTCGCCTTCGCCAGGTTCCCCACCGCGGCGGTCTCGGTGATCTCGAAGAAGATGCGCTCGGGCTCGATGCCGGTCGCCTCCACCTCGGCCAGGATGTAGTCGAGGAAGGCCTCGTCCCCCACCGACTGCCCCGAGAGGTTGATGGCGAAGCGGGTGGTGTCGCCGTGCGAGAGGGTGCCGCAGGCCAGCCGGACGAAGGCGGCGTGGATCACCCAGCGGTCGATCGAGGCAATCAGGTGGTAGCGCTCGGCGGCCGGGATGAAGGCGCCCGGGGTGGCGATGCGCCCCTCCTCGTCGACCATGCGGATGAAGATCTCGCAGAGCGGCGGCTCCGTGCCGTCGGCGCCGAGCGGGTGGATGCTCTGCCGGTAGAGGCAGAAACGGTGCTCGGCGAACGCCTTGTGGATGCGGTAGATCCACTGCATCTCGCCGTAGCGCTCGGCGAGGGCGGTGTCGTCCGGCTGGTACTCGTGCATCCGGCTGCGCCCGCTCTCCTTGGCGACGTAGCAGGCGGCGTCGGCGGCGGAGAGCACGCGCGCCATGTCGTCGCTCTCGGAGGTGATCGGCACCAGGCCGATCGAGACGCCGATCTCGAAGATCCGCTCCTGCCAGCCGAAGCGGTACTGGCGCACGGCGGTGAGCAGCCGCTCGCCGAGCTCGCGGGCGTCGACCAGGCTGGCGTCCTCGAGCAGGACGCCGAACTCGTCGCCGCCGAGGCGGGCGAGGGTGTCGGTCTTGCGCAGCAGCGAGCGCAGCAGCGAGGTGACCTGCTTGAGCATCTCGTCGCCGGCGAGATGGCCGCAGGTGTCGTTGACCACCTTGAACTCGTCGAGGTCGAGGTAGAAGAGGGCGTGCTCGCGCTGGTCCTCGGCGGCGGTGTCGAGGCTGTGCTGGAGGCGCTTCTCGAACTCGCGGCGGTTGATCAGGCCGGTGAGCGGGTCGTGGCGGGCGAGGTAGATCATCTCGCGCTCCATGCCGCGCAGCTGCGTGACGTCCTTGAAGACGAGGACGCTGCCGGTGGTGCGCCCGATGCGGTCCTGGATCGGCGCCACCGAGTCGCGGATCGCGAACTCCCGGCCGTCGCGGCGCACCAGCATCGAGTAGCCGGAGTGCTCGATCACCCGCCCTTCGGCGAGGCAGCGCTCGACGGCGTTGGGGAGGGTCTTGCCCGAGCCGTCCTCGTCGACGACGTTGAAGATCCGCGTCACCGGCTGCCCGCAGGCGTCGGCGGCGCTCCAGCCGGTCAGCCGTTCGGCGACCGGATTGAGGTAGTCGACGAGCCCCGCGCCGTCGGTGCGGATGACGCCGTCGCCGATCGAGGCGAGGGTCACCTGGGCGAGCTCCTTCTCCTGCGCGAGGGCGGCCTCGGTCAGCTTGCGCTCGATCTCGACGGCGGCGCGGGCGGCGAAGATCTTGAGGATCGACAGCGCCGGCAGGTCGTCGGCGACCGGCGAGGTGCTCATCACCGCCATGTGCCCGAGCGGCCGGTGCTCGCGGTCGAAGAGGGGGACCGCGATGTAGCTCTCGATCCGCGTCTTCTCCAGCCAGCGGTCCTCGGGGAAGAGCTGCCAGACGCCGGAGGGGTGGTACGAGATCTCGCGCCCCACCACCTCCTCGCAGGGGGTGCCGCGCAGGTCGTACTCGAACGGCGGGCTGTAGTCGTCGATCTCCCAGAGGGCCAGCAGGCGGACCCGGGAGACCGACGGGTCGACCACCTCGGAGACGAAGGCGTACTCCATGCCGAGGGCGCCGGCGAGATGGCGGACGAGGGAGCGCAGGAAGTCGGTGCCGATGGTCGAGGAGGTCCCCTCGACGATCGCGCGCAGCCGCTCCTCCCCCTGCTTGCGGTCGGTGATGTCGACGGCGGTGGCGAGCGCCACCGGCTCGCCGTCGTCGAGCTGGATGACCGCCGAGGTGAAGTCGAACCAGCGCTCGCGCCCGTCCTTGGTGAGGATCTTCATCTCGTAGCGCTTGGGGACCGGCTCGCCGCGCAGCCGCGCGGCGGCGCGGTTGCGCATGATCTCCTGGAACTCGGGGGCGGCGATCTCCCCGGGCTGCATGGCGAGCAGCTCCTGGGAGCTGTAGCCGGTCAGCTCCATGCAGGCGGGATTGACGTAGAGGACCCGGTCCACCGCGTAGACGAAGATCGCCGTCGACGTCGACTCCGCCAGGATGCGGAACCATTGGTCGGTCTCGCGAGCCGGCAGCTCGGCCCGGCTGGGAAGGGCTTGCCTCATCTCGTGGTCCTGGCGTTCACGGCTTCCCGATGAAATATCCAGCGAGCACTACCCCCGGTTGCCTCCAGAAATGAAGGTAACCTCCAGAATACGAGTCTTCCGGGGGTTGCGCAAGGGCGCGTCTTTCTCGTTGGTCCCCCGTCAGGCGTCCGCCCCTCGGTCGCGCACCGCGGGCGCCAGCAGCGCCGCCGCCGCTACGGCCGTCTCCTCCCCCGGCGACAGGGCCATCAGCCGCCGGATCCCGCCGCGGAGCTGAAACGCCGCGAGCCCCGCCGCGCGCATGGTCTCGGCGAGATGGGCGCTCTTCAGCCCCACCTCGCAGACCACCATGTAGTCCCGGTCCGCGGCGAAGGAGCGGCAGGCGGCGAGGGCGTGGGGGAGGTCGAGGTGGAGGGCGCCGGGGTAGTGCCACCCCTTGAAGGCCGCGGCGCTCCGCAGGTCGATCAGGGTGGCGCCGGGCGGGACCTCGTCGAGCTCGGGGACGGGGGAGGCGAGAGCCTCCGGGGCGATCCGGCGCAGGTCGTGCGGGCGGTTCGCGGCCACCAGGGCGTCGAGGAGTCCGAGGTCGAGCTTCGCCTCGTCGCGCTCGACCTCTCGCAGACCGGCGCGGGTGTTGGGCTTCGGGGGGGCGAGGTCGCAGTACTCGGCCACCGCCGCCGCCAGCTCCCAGATGCCGATCCGGCGGGCGACGTCCATGATCTCCTCCTTGTTGAAGCCGAGGAGGGGGCGCAGCACCGGCAGCGACGGCGAGGCCTGGGAGATCACCGCCAGGTTCTGCAGCGTCTGCGAGGAGACCTGGCCGATCGCGTCGCCGGTGACCAGGGCGAGCCGGCCGCCGCGCCGGGCGACCCCCACCCCGGCGCGCAGGATCAGCCGCTTGAGGACGATCTGCCAGTTCGCCGGCCGCACCTGCCGCCGCAGCTCCTCGACCAGCGGCGAGAGGTCGATCTCGTGGAGGTGCGGGGTGTAGCCGTAGCTCCAGCGCTCGGTGATCGCGCGCATCACCTGGAGCACGCCGAGCCGGTGGGCGGCGCCCCCCAGGTTGCAGAAGACGTAGTCGAGCTGCACCCCGCGCTTGAGCATCAGCCAGCTCGCCACCGCCGAGTCGAATCCGCCCGACACCAGGGCGATCGCCCGCCCCTCGACCCCGATCGGCAGCCCGCCATGCCCGCGCACCTTGTCGAGGAAGAGATGGGCTGTCCCCGGCTCGAGCTCGACGTGGGCGGTCACCTCGGGAGCCGAGAGATTGACCCGCCCCGCCCCCGCCGCCACCAGCGCCGCCCCCAGCGCGCGCTCGACCGCCCCCGAATCGAAGCCGATCTCGTGACGCCTGCCGCGGCGGCTGGCGCGCACCGCGAAGCTCCGCCCCCGTACCGCTTCAGCGAAGAAATCGACGCCGTTCGCCACCACGTCGTCCAAAGTCCCCCACCCCCGCCGCTCGACTACCGACACCGACTGCACCCCGAACACCCGCGCCACCACCTCGGCCGCGCCCGGGTCGGGAGTCTCGAGATAGAGCCGGCTCCAGGTCGGCTCCAGCCGGTAGGGGATGCCGTGGTTCGTCAGCGCCCCCTTGAGGTTGGCCACCAGCCGGTGGAAGAAGCGCATGCGGGTCCGCCGCGCCTTGGTGTAGAAGTCGCCCGAGAGGCGGAGGATGAGGAGGTGATCGGACATCGGGGGTGGCAAAGTCTAGCAGGCAGCCCCTGGGAGCGCCGGCGTCTCGCCGGCTACTAACCAGTTTCTTTTCTGTTTCTTGATGAGTAGCCGGCGGGACGCCGGCGCTCCCAGGGAGGAGTGGCTACGGCCGCCACGTCGTGATCAGCCACCACCGCGTGCTGTCCCTGAATTCCCCGAACGGATCGTCGAGCACCCGCGCCACGCCCACCCGGAGGTCGAGCGCCGGCAGCCGGCCGATGGGGAGGGGATCGAGGTGGAAGCGGTATTCGAGGCCGGCGAGGGTGAGCCAGTCGCTGCCGTGGAGCTCCCTCGCCGGGGGTCCAGACGCGGTGGCGCTCGTAGAAGATCGGGGCGGGGAGGAAGGGGGCGTCGAGCTCGATCCTTTCGCCGAGGTGGTCGGTGCCGAGCAGGGCGCCCATCGGCAGGGCGGGGACGGCGATGCGGTTGGCGCGTGCCGAGTCGGGGAGGAGCGAGGTCGCGGCGCCGCCGAGCTGGTACTCGTCGAAGCCGAAGCCGAGGTCTCGGGAAGAGTCGCGCTGCCAGGCGAGGGCGAGGCGGGTCTTTCCCTGGACGAGGCCGAGCCGGGCGGCGGCGCCGTAGCGCGACCAGGCGCCGGCCTCGTCGGTGTGTCCCGCCTCGTAGTGAGCCGAGAAAGCCGGCTCGACGCGCCAGAGACCCCAGCGGCGGAGGCCGCCCCAGGCGCCGGTGAGGGAGGCGATGCGCTGATCCAGATACACGCTGCGGCGGACCGGGCTCACCTGGTCCCACAGCCCGCGGCCGGCGAGGACCAGGCGCTCGCCGCTCCATTGCCAGTCCCGGGTGGCCGACAGCTCGAAGCCGCGGCGGTCGACGTCGAGCAGGTTGCCGCGGCGGGCCACCGGCTCTTCGAGGGTGGGGCGCTCGGTGGCTGTGAAGAGGTGGCCCCCGACTTCGACCGGCCAGCCGCGCCAGACCCCGGCGAGCGCGCCACCGGCCGGCCAGCCGTTGGCACCCAGGGAGCCGAGGGCGAGCCAGTCGAGCTTTCCCACGACGTCGCCGCCGCGCACCCCCAGCTCCACCGCTCCCCCGCGCGAGCTCGCGGCGGTGCCGAGGAGGGGGAGCAACTCCTGCCGGCCGACGCCGTAGGGGCGCGACGGCGCCACCTCGGCCCGCGCGAACGGCTCGGGGGCCGGCGGCGGCGGGGGCGGGACGGCCGGCGCCAGCGTACGCGGCAGCTCGGGGACAGCCGGCACCGCGGCCAGTGTCCCGCCCAGCGGCAGCCGGCGGAGGTCGAAGCCGTCCGGCTGGAGGGAGAGGAAGAAGAGGGCCGAGCCGTCCGGCATCGGCGCCGGGGCGAGGGCGGCCCCCTGGGTGCGGGTGAGCGGCACGGGCTCGCCGCCGTCCACGGGGAAGGCGTAGAGGTTGATGAAGCCGTGCAGCCCCACCACCGCGTAGAGGGTCCGCCCGTCGGCGCTCCAGGCCGGCGACGAGACGGTGCCGCCGGCGGGGGGCGCGAGATCGCGGTCACGATCGCGGACACCGCCGCCGTCCAGCTCGCGGACCACCAGCCCCCAGGACCCTTCGCGATGCCGGGCGTAGGCGAGCCGGCGGCCGTCCGGCGACAGGCGAGGACGGTCGTAGACGGCGTCGAGCGCGGGCTCCTCCCCCGCCTGCGCCAGCGAAGTGAGCCTCCCCGTGGCGAGGTCGATCCGCACCAGCTCCGAGAGGCCGTCGCGGTTGCGCACGGCGACGGCGGAGCGGCCGTCCGGCGCCGGGTCGGGATCGCGCACGTCGGCGTTGCGGGTCAGCCGGCGGACCTCGCCGCTCGCCAGCCGCCAGAGGAAGAGATCGGGGTGGAGGAAGCCGTCGTCGTCCGGCTCGAAGCGGACGAAGAGGATCGACTGGCCGTCCGGCATCCATCGCGGCGTGGTCGGATCGGCGCCGTCGTTCCCCTCCAGGGTGTAGAGCGGGCGCCGGGGGAGCGGCCCCGAGCGGACGGCCGGCACGTCCTCGGGGTCGCGCTTCTGGACCTCCTCGCGGCGCGTCCGCCACGCCGCCTCCGCCTTCTCGTCCGGCGCGGTGGGCCAGACGACCAGCCGGGCGGGGAGGTCCCGCGAGTGGAGGACGATCGCCATCCGCGCGCCGTCGGGGGACAAGGCGGGGGCGCCGGTCGTCCAGGCGAGATCCTGCCAGCGCTCGCCGTCGATCTCCCCTCCGGGTCCGCCCAGCTCGCGCTCCGCTTCGAGGGCCCGCCAGGTCAGCTCGGCCCGGAAGCGGTCGTAGAGGTTCGCCGGGGTCTCGCCGAAGACGCCGCGGAAGGCGTCGTCAAAGCTCCGCGGGGTGCGCGCCGTCATCCGCGCCCAGAGCTGGCGCAGGCTCCCCGGGCCGGCGCGCTCCTCGAGCCATTCGAGGTAGGCGGAGCCGAGGAGGTACGCCATCGACATGCCGCGCCAGGTGCCGGAGTCGGACGCCATGCGGGCGTAGTCCGGGAGCTTCCCTCCCTGCGCCCAGCGGCGCAGGATCGCCGCCCGCAGGTCGCCGTTCGGCCGTCCCGAGCCGGTGAGGCGCCCCTCGACCAGGGTGGCGTACCCCTCGAAGACCCAGCGGGGGGCGGCGAGGGTGATCGGCCCCACGGGGGCGATCCTGGCGAGCAGGCGGCGCGCCGGGTTGCGCGACGGGCGCAGCAGGTGGACGAGGTGGGTCTCCTCGTGGGTGATCAGCAGCTCGGACCAGTCGGCGTAGTGGCCGAGCTCGGACTCCGGGCCCGGCGGGCTCGTCCACAGCACCATGCGCGGCCAGCCGAGGATGGGGAGGGCCGCGCCGTTGGGGTTGGCGACCGGGTCGGAGACCACCACGTCGACCACCTCCGGCGGGTCGTAGCCGACCTCGGCCACCACCCGCTGGCGGATCGACTCCAGCCGCGCCGACTCCTCCCGCGCCCAGGTCTCGGACGAGGCCGGGTAGTGGACCCGGAAGTGGGGGGTCGCCAGGGTGCGCCAGTCGGCGGCGGGGCCCTGGGCGCGGGCCGCGGCGGGAAGCAGGATGGCGAAGACGAGGAACAGCGCCTGCGGTCTCATCGCGAAGAAGATAACCCAAGCCAGGATCCGGAGGTGGTTGCCGTACCAGGGCGACCGCGGGTCGCCCCTACACCCAGAGCCGGAATCCGTGTAGGGGCGACTCGCGGTCGCCCTGCCTCACGCCTTCTTGGGCGGCAGGTCGCGCGCCGCGGATTCGTCCTGGAAGCCGTGGTGGTTGTGGCTGCCGTCGCAGAACGGCTTGTTGGCCGAGGCGCCGCAGCGGCAGAGCGAGACGACGGTGCGCCCGCCGAGGCCGAAGGCGTTGCCGGCGGCGTCGAGGATCTGGAGGTTCTCCCCTTCCAGGCGGAAGGGGCCGTTCTTGAGCACGGTGATCTTGGCGTCGGACATGGGTGGGCATCTCTTTTCGAGGGGAAGGCCCGGCGGAGCGCCGGCCTTCCAGAGAGGGCAAGCCTCCTTCAACCGGCGGGCGCCGTCAATCCCCGCGGCGCCCTGGAATTCCCGCGGCGCCCGGTGCGCTATCCTAAGCGGCCCGCGACCGGACGCTCGAGACCCCCTATGATCGCCGAAGACTCCCCTCCCGAACCCTGGCCGCGCGTCTGGGGACCCCGCCTGCTCAAGGCCGCGATCGTCCTGCTGGCGGCCTGGTTCACCTGGCGCTTCTTCACCCACTCGAGCTTCGACTGGTCGCGCCTCGCGGAGCGGGTGAAGGCGGCGCGCGCGCCGTTCGTGGTGCTCGGCATCGCCCTCCTGCTGGTCCGCTACGCCATCTGGGACTGGCGCTACCAGCTCGCCGTGAAGTACGCGACCGGGCAGCGATTGGGGCCTGTCCTCGGCTTCTTCGTGCTGCTCGCCTCGGCGGCGCTCAACCTGATCACGCCGACGGCCCGGCTGCTCGGCGGGATGATGCGCGCCCGCTACTTCGCGCGCGCCAACCGGCGCCCCTTCAGCCTGCTCTACGGCGTGGTGCTCTACGATCAGGTGGCCCACCACGGGGTGATGAGCGCCTGCACCTGGATCACCCTGATCGCGGCGGCGTTCGCGATCGACCGCCCGGGGCTCGGCTGGCTGCTGCTCGCCGCCCTCCTCGTCTCGCTCGCCGCCCTCGCCGTCTGGAATTACCGGGCGAAGCGGAAGGACGGCGAGCACCCGATCGTCCGCTTCCTCGCCGCCCGCGCCGAGCGCGGCGAGGGGAAGCTGCAGCGCCTGTTCGCCAACGGGCACGAGGCGGTCGGCGTCTTCGTCCGCCTGCTCGGCGTCGACCGCCTGCGCTTCCAGGCGGTCGCCATCGGCGTCCTCTATTTCCTCGTCAACGCCGCCGGGCTGTGGGTGATGTTCCTGGCGATCGGCGCCCCGGTCGGCCCGTTCGCCGCCCTCGCCGCGATGACCCTGGGGACCGCCGTGGGCACCCTCTCGGGGACCCCGGGCGGCGTCGGCACGACGGAGCTCGCGATGATGACCTCGTTCAAGCTGTTTGGCGTCGACGAGGTGGTGGCCGCCGCCGGCACCCTGCTCTACCGCGGGCTCCACTACGCCGGCGTGCTGGTGGTGGGGCTGCCGGCGCTGGCGCTGCTCGAATGGCGGGCAGGGGGCGAGGCGGCGCTCGCGGACGAGCCGGCGATCGAGATCGAAGTGGAACGAATCTAGGAGACCCCGGAGATCAAGCCCATGGACGAGACGCTGCAATGCCTGCGCGACACGGAGTTCCCCATCATCGAGAAGTGTGTCTACCTGAACCATGCCGGGGTAGGTCCCCTCCCCCGCCGCTCGGCCGCGCGGATGGGGATGCTCGCCGGGTGGGTCTCCGCCTCCGGCGACCGCTTCTGGCTCGAGCGCCAGGAGGAGGCCGAGCGGGTGCGCGGGCTCGCCGCCCGCCTGCTCGGCGCCCGCGAGGTCCACGAGGTCGCCTTCGTCGAGAACACCTCGAGCGGCCTGTCGCTGATCGCCGAGGGGCTCGCCTGGCAGCCGGGGGACAACGTGGTGGGAGCCCACTTCGAGTTCCCATCGAACGTCTACCCCTGGATGAGCCTCGCCTCCCGCGGCGTCGAGTACCGGCGGGCCGAGGAGCGCGACGGGCGGATCGACCCCGAGGAGCTGCTGTCGCTGATCGACGACCGCACCCGCATCCTCGCCCTCTCCTCGGTCGAGTATGCGAGCGGCTTCCGCTCCGACCTCGCGCGCCTGGGGGCCGCCTGCCGCGAGCGCGGCGTCCTCTTCGTGGTCGACGTCATCCAGAGCCTGGGGGCCCTGGCGCTCGACGTCGAGCGCGACTGCGTGGACGTGGCGGTGGCCTCGGCCCACAAGTGGCTGCTGGGCCCCGAGGGGATCGGCCTCCTCTACGTCTCGGACCGCGTGGTCGAGAGCCTGCGCCCGGCGCGCTGCGGCTGGCGCTCGGTGCGCGACATCTTCGCCTGGAAGGACCTCGACCTGATCTGGGGGGAAGGGGCGAAGCGCTTCGAGAGCGGCTCGCTCAACGTCTACGGCATCGTGGCGCTCGGCGGCTCGCTCGAGATCCTGCTCGAGGCCGGCGCCGCGATCGAGCCGCGCGTCCTCGCCTTGACCGAGCGCGCCGCCCGCGGCTTCGCGGACCTCGGCTTCGCCGTCGTCAGCTCGCGCCGCCCCGGCGAGACCTCCGGGATCGTCACCGCCGTGCCGCCGGACCCCCTCGACGCCGCCGACCTCGCGAAGCGCCTCAACGCGCGAGACGTCGTCGTCGCCGCCCGCGCCGGCCGCCTCCGCATCGCCCCCCACTTCTACAACACCGAGGAGGAGGTCGACCGCTGTATCGCGGTGCTCCGGGAGATCGTGGAGGAGTAAGCTGGTCCGAGACGCGAGGCGTAAGCCGTCCTGACGTAGGGGCGGGGCTTGTCCCCGCCCGGGTGGGGGGCCGGAGACCGACACCCGATCGCGCAGGGCGCTTTGTTCCTCCCCTGTACTCGGGGGAGGCTAGGAGGGGGTTCAGCAGCGTACCGGACAAGGAAGCGTACCGGACTCCGGAACGCCCCCTCCCGGCCTCCCCCGAGTACAGGGGAGGAGAAAAGCTCCCGGGATCAATCGGCTCAGGCCTCCGGCCGGCCCCCACCCGGGCGGGGACGAGCCCCGCCCCTACGTTCAGACCTCGAGATGTCTGGCTACCGGAAATCCAGCAACTCATGCCCCCAGTCGCGGAACAGCCGATACGTGAGCGGCAGGGGGAGGCCGACCACGTTGGTGTAGTTGCCGAAGATCTCCTCGACGAAGAGGGCGCCGATCCCCTGGACGGCGTAGGAGCCGGCCTTGTCGAGGGGCTCTCCGGTCTCGACGTACCAGGCGATCTGCTCCTCGGAAAGCGGCGCCATCCGCACTCGCGAGGTGCCGAGCTCGACGATGCGGCGGTTGCGGTCCGGCTCCTCCAGGGCGACGGCGGTGAGGACGGTGTGCTCACGGCCGGCGATGCGGCCCAGCATCTGGCGGGCGTTCGCGGGGTCGCGCGGCTTGCCGAGGAGCTCGCCGTCGATCACCACCACGGTGTCCGCCGCCAGCACGATCTCTCCGGGGTGGCAGCGCGCCGCCGCCTTCTCGCGGGCGAGGCGGAGCACGGTCTCCTCCGGCTTCTCCTCAGCCCCCGGCGTCTCGTCGAGTTCGACGGCGCGGACGGTGAAGCGGAGGCCGAGGCCGCCCAGCAGCTCGCGGCGGCGGGGGGAGGCGGAGGCGAGGACGAGGTTGGGGAGGGCGCTCAGGGGTAGTAGCCTCGCGCCGTCTTCGCTTCGAGCCCGGGCTTGCCCACCTTCACCTCGACAGAACGGAACTTCTCGGGGTCTCCCCCCTCCTTGGTCGACTGGTAGGCGAGGTAATACTGCGAGCGCAGCTCCTGCTGGATGGTGTCGTAGATCCCGTCGATCTCCTTCGCCCGGTCGATGAAGAAGAAACGGCCGCCGGTCTCGTCCGACAGGCGCATCAGCTTGGCGCGCACGTCCTGGTCCTTCGACGACAGGTTGATCCCCACGCTGTAGATCGCGACGCCGCTGTGCCGCGCGTAGTCGAGGGCTTCGTCGAAGCTGTAGTGGCTCCCCTCGTCGCGGCCGTCGGAGAGCAGGACGATCGCCCGCTTCCCCTTGATGCCGCCGAAGTAGTAGAGGGTGTAGATCAGGCTGTCGTAGAGGGTGGTGTTGCCGGTCGCGGTCAGCCCGGCGAGGCCGCCGGCGAGCACCGCCGGCTGGTTGGTGAAGCGCACCGCCAGGTTCGGATGGTCGGCGAAGGTGATCACCGCCGCCCGGTCCTTGGGGGTGATCACCTTGTCGAAGAAGCTGAGCGCCCCCTTGAGCGCCGAGTCGAGCTTGTCCCCCTGGCTCATCGAGGCCGAGGTGTCGAGCAGGATGCCGGCGTAGATCGGCACGTCGCGCACCCGCTCGAAGCGGCGGATCTCCTGCTTCTGGCCGTCCTCGCTGACCGTGAAATCCCCCTTCGACAGGCCGTCGACCGGCCGTCCCCGCGGGTCGACCACCGAGGTGTAGAGCTCGACGAGCTGGACGTTCACCTTCTGGGTGTACTCGGGGCCGTTGACCAGCACCAGGTCCTCGGTCGAGTTGCCGCCGTCGAGGTAGGCGACGGCGCGCACGTAGGTGATCTCCTTCCCCCCCTTGGGGAGGAGGAGGGCCTGGGTGTACGGCGGCTGGTAGAGGGTCGCCACCTTGTCGTCGTTGAGGTAGAGCTCCAGGCGGTCGAGCCGCTCCCCCTCGGGGACCTCGACCCGCGCCTCGGCCCGCAGGCTCGACTGGTAGGTCTTCCCCGCCTGCGGCTCGACCAGCCGCACGGCGAAGCGGTGGGGGCCGACGTTGAGCGCCAGCTCGTCCTCGGCGAGCTGCTTGCCGCCGGTGTCGAGGGCGAGGGCGCGCAGCAGGTGGGTGCGCGGCTGGAAGCCGAGGTTCAGCTCGACGCTGTAGGGGGGGTGCCCCTTGGTGAGCACCGGCTTGCCGTCGAGCTCGAAGGTGACCTTGGCGACCCCGGCCCCGGTGGTGGTGGCCTCGACCCGCAGCTTGCCGGTGGCGAGCCCCGGCAGCGGCGGCACGATGTGGACCGTCTGGTCCCCCGAGCCGAGCGCCGCGTTGGCCTCGGCGAGCGGATTGTTCGGATTGACGGCAGGAGTGACGGCGGCCGTTGCGCCCGGTGGCACCGCCGCTCCGACCGATGCTCCGGAAATACTGTCGACCGCCGGCACCGCCAGCTCCCGCTCCTCGCGGAAGTAGCGCTTCTCCGCCATGTCCTCGATCTTGACGATCAGCGAGTAGATCCCCGGGCGCAGGTAGCGCTGGAAGACCACCGGGATCTCGGCGCCGGCGACCTGGCTCTGCGGCAGGGTGAAGCGGTAGCGGAAGTGCTCGAAGAGCTCCCCCTTGTAGAGCACCTCGCCGTCCACCACGAAGCTGTAGAACGACTCCGGCGACCCCTCGATCCTCTCCGGCTTCACCGCCTCGCGCGGCACCGTCACCAGCCCCTGGAGCACGGTGCGGCTGCCGAAGCGGCTGGGGAAGGAGAGGTCGAGCTTCGCGGGGAACGGCAGGGCGCCGGCGGGGACGTCGGTCGAATAGGACGAGAAGGTCGACAACCACTCCTCTCCCGGATGGGGGATGAGGTGGAGCGACGTCGCCACGCGGTCCCAGTCGACCGCCTCGCCGAGCCGCGCGGCGATGTCCTCGCCCCGCGGGCAGGCGTCGGCGATGGCGGCGATGGCCCGCTCCGGCTGGTCGATCTTCGCCCGCAGCTCGAGCGACAGCAGGTTCTCGACCCCCTCCTGGGGGGACCACAGCCGGTAGACGCTCCCCCGCTGCACGAAGACCAGGGTGAACTCGCCGCGCAGCTTCCCGGCGCCGGCGAAGCTCCAGATCTCGAGCGGCATCAGCGCGTCGCAGCGCACCGGGAAGACCTCGCGCGGCTCGCCGTGGAAGAGGATCATGTGGGCGCGGTCCTCGGTCAGGTTGCCGAGCCGCTTGCGGGCGATCGCGGCGTTCAGGTCCCAGCGGTCCTTGAGCTCGTTGGCCGGGGTCTGCGGGAAGGGATCGCGCACCTCCCAGAACCGCCGCTCGAAGGTGTCGCGCTGGTAGTCCTTCTGCAACGCGAGGAAGGTCTCGCGCTCCTTGGGGGTGATCAGCAGCGCCACCTCGTCGAGCCACTCCCGGTAGCGGGGAGCGAGGGCGGCGGGATCGGCCGCGGCCGGCACCTCCTGCACCGCCGGAGCCGCGGTCGGGGCCGCGAGCGGCCCGAGCAGGGCGAGGGAGAGGACGAGCGGCGGCAGGCGGAGCACGGAAGCGATCCTAGTCGAAAATTTCATGGAGCCTCATGGGTAATAGCCGCGCATCGTCTTCGCCTCGAGCCCGGAACGGGTCACCTTGAGGTCGACCGTGCGGAACCCCGGATCGGTGCGGTTGGTGGTCGACTGGTAGGCGATCAGGTACTGCGCGCGCAGCTCCGCGGCGATCGTCGAATAGATCGCCGCGAGGTCGCCGTCGCGCTTGACGAAGAAGGCGCGCCCTCCCGTCTCCTCGGCGATCCGCGACAGCTTGCGCTTCTCGACGTCCTCGCCGAGGCCGATGGCGTAGACGGTGACGCCGGCCCGGCGGGCGAACTCCAGGCACTCCTCGAAGCTGAAGCGGCTCCCCTCGTCGCGGCCGTCGGAGAGGAGGAGGAGGGCGCGGCGACCTTTCAGGCCGTTGAAGGTGTAGAAGGAGAAGATCAGGCTGTCGTAGAGCGCCGTGCCGCGCTCCGCCTTGAGGCCGGCGAGCCCGCCGGAGAGCTCCTCGACGTCGCGGGTGAACTTCACCGCCAGCATCGGATGGTCGTTGAAGGTGATCACCTCGGCGCGGTCGCGCGGGCGGATCGTCCCCTCGAGGAACTGGAGGGCCGCGGCCTGCGCCTGCGCCAGGCTCGGCTCCATCGAGGCCGAGACGTCGATCGCGATCGCGGCGTGGATCGGCACGTCGGCCACCGGCTCGGCGCGGGCGATCGTCTGCCGCACGCCGTCCTCGGCGACGGCGAAGTCCTGCGCCTCGCAGACCGGACGTCACCGGATGCCCCTGGCGGTCGAGCACCGTGGTGTAGAGCTCCACGAAGTCGACGTTGACCTGCGCCATCTCCTCCGGCGCGTTGACGAACACCACCCCCTCGGTCGACGTGCCGTCCGCGAGCCAGGCGACCGCCCGCACGTAGGCGAGCGGCTGGTCCGGCGGCGTTGTTGCCGGTAAAACGACGGGGTGCACCCACGGCGGCTGGTAGAGGGTCGCGATCCGCGCCTCGTTGAGATAGAGCTCCACCCGCTCGAGCGTCTCCCCCTCGGGGACCTCCACCGCCGCGCGGGCGAGCAGGCTCGCCTCGTAGCGCTTCCCCGCCCGCGGCTCGACGAGGCGCACCCGGAAGCGGTTGCTGGTGGCGTTGATCGCCATCTCGTCGCCGGCGAGGACGTTCCCCTGCGCGTCGTAGGCGGTGGCGACGAGCGCGTGGGTGCGGGGGACCGACCCGAGGTCCAGCTCGACGCTGTACGGCGGCGCCCGCTTGGTGAGCACCGGCTTGCCGTCGAGCACGAAGGTCACGCGGTCGATCCCGGGGCCGGTGGTCAGGGTGTCGAAGCGCTGCTGCCCCGAGTGCAGCTCGCCGGCCGGCGGGATCAGCTTGACCGTCGTCTCCCCGGAGCGCAGGGCGGCGTCGGCCTCGGCCAGGATGCGCGCCACCTCGGCGTCCTCGGGCGCGGTTTGGGATGATAGGCGGCGGGCGCCGCCGGCGCCGCGTTCTCCCGCGCGGGGACGCTGAGCGGGCGCTCGTCGCGGAAGAAGCGGCCGCCGTCGACGTCCTCCACCTTGACGATCAGCGTGTAGTCGCCGGGGCGCAGCGGGCGCTCGAAGGTGAGCGGCAGGGCCGTGGCGGTTTTCGTAGCGCCGGTCACCGGCAGGTCGAACTTGTAGCGGAAGCTGTCGAGCAACTCGCCGTGGTAGAGCACCTCGCCGTTGAGCAACAGGTTGTAGGAGCGCGCATCCCCCAGCTTGGCCTGGCCGGCGGCGCCCGGCGGCACGGTGACCACCCCCTGGACCATCGTGCGGTTGCCGAGCCGCCCCGGGAAGGCGATCTCGAGCCGGGCGGGGAGGGCCGGCGCCCCCGGCGGCACCTCGGTGCGGTAGGACTCGAAGGCGGAGACCCACTCGCTGCCGGGCCCGCGGGGCGGGGAGGTGATCTTCTGCTCGAAGACCGGCCAGAGCCCCTTGCCCGCCACCAGCGCGATGGCGGCCACGATCTGCTTGGCGTGCTCGTCGTTCCCGCAGCCGCCTCCCCCGAGGGGTGAGATGTCGTCGAGCGAGTGCCCGGCGGCGGCTCCCGGCGACGTCGAGATCCGGGTGGGGCTCCCCTGCCGCCCGCCGGCCTCCCGTTCCCCTTCCTCCGCGCCCCGACGGTCCGCCCCCGCGTCGTTGAACAGGGCATCGATCCCGTCGGCGGGGTCCCAGATACGGAAACCCCCTCCGCCCCACTTGCGGTAGAAGACGACGGCGAACATCTCGGTGGTGCGGTCGTTCGGCGGATAGAACCAGGCCTCGAGCGGCCACAGCAGGGTCGGGCAGGCGGACTCGACCCGCAGCTCCGGGGAACCGTTGAGGAGGAGCATGCGCGAGCGCGCGTCGGCGAGGTCGTGGAACATCTGGCGCGCCAGGGCGACGTTGGCCTGCCAGCCGTCGCGGAAGCCGGCGCCGCCGCGCCGCCTCCGGGGCTCGCGCACCGTCCAGAAGCGCTCGATGAAGGCGTCGCGCTCGTAGTCCTGGCCGAGCGCCAGGAAGGTGGCGCGCTCCTCGTCGGAGAGCAGGATGTCGACCTCGGCGAGGAAGGTCCGGTATTTCTCGGCGAGGCTGGCGATCGCCGCGCTCTGCTCCGCGGTGGGCGGCCTGGCGGCCGCGGACGCCGCGGCTCCCGCCGGGACGAGGAGGAGGACCAGCAACAGGACCGAGCGAACCACCGCCTTCACCATGTTCCGACCTCCCGGAAAGAAATCGGCCGCCGGCTACGGGTAGTAGCCGCGGATCGTCTTCGCCTCCAGCCCCGGCTTCGCCACCTTGAGGTCGACGCTGCGGAAGTTGTTGCCGGCGCTGGTGCTGTTCGACTGGTAGGCGATCAGGTACTGCGAGCGCAGCTCCGACTCGATCGAGGCGTAGATCGCCGTCAGCTCCTCGACGTTCTTGATGAAGAAGGCCCGGCCGCCGGTCTCCTCGGCGAGCTTGTTGAGCTTGCGGTGCTCGGCGTCGTCGCCGAGGCCGATGGCATAGATCGTCACCCCCGCCCGGCGGGCGTACTCGAGCGCGTCGTCGAAGGTGAAGCGGCTCCCCTCGTCCTTGCCGTCGGTGAGCAGGAGCATCGCCCGCTGCCCCTTGACGCCGGTGAAGTAGTAGAGGGTGAAGATGATGCTGTCGTAGAGCGCCGTGCCGCGCTCCGCCTTCAGCCCGGCGAGGCCGCCGGCGAGGGTGGGGATGTCGTTGGTGAACTTCACCGTCAGGTACGGGTGGTCGTTGAAGGTGAACACCGCCGCGCGGTCCTTGGGCTGGATCGTCCCGGAGAGGAACTGGAGGGCGGCCTGGCGCGCCTTGTCGAGGTTCTTCTCCATCGAGGCCGAGACGTCGATCGTCACCGCGGCGTGGATCGGCAGGTCGGTCACCCGCTCGAAGCGGGCGATCTCCTGCTTGACGCCGTCCTCGGTCACCGCGAAGTCCTTCTGCGTCAGCCCCTCGACCGGCCGCCCCTGGCGGTCGAGGACCGAGGTGTAGAGCTCGACGAAGTTGACGTTGACCTCCGCCATGTTCTCCGGCGCGTTGACGAACACCAGGCTCTCGGTCGAGTTGCCGTCCGGCAGGTAGGCGACGGCGCGCACGTAGGCGAGCTCGTCCCCCTTGTTGAGCAGGATCGGCTGCTGGTAGGGGGGCTGGTAGACCGTCGCCACCTTCGCCTCGTTGAGGTAGAACTCGACGCGCTCGATCGTCTGGCCGTCCGGCACCGAGACGTCGGCGCGGGCGAGCAGGCTCTTCTCGTAGTGCTTCCCCCGCTGCGGCTCGGCGAGGCGCACCTGGAAGCGGTTGGCGGCCGAGTTGATCAGCAGCTCGTCCGAGGCCACCGGGTTGTCCGCCGCGTCGTAGGCGGTGGCGGTGAGCCGGCGCGGGCGCGGCAGGGCGCCGAGGTCGAGCTCGACGCTGTAGGGGGGCTTCTGCTTGGTGAGCACCGCCTTCCCCTCGATCGAGAAGGTCACCTTGGCGATGTTGGCGACCCCGGTCGTCAGGGTGTCGAAGCGCTGCATCCCGGTCTGCAGCTCGCCGAACGGGGCCACCAGCTTGAGCGTCGTGTCGCCGGTCGAGATCGCGGCGTTGGCCTCGATCAGCATCCGCGAGCTGATGTCGTCCGGATCGACGGCGAGCGGCGCCGGGGCGATGCGGTCCGAGGCCGGCACGCTGATCGTGCGCTCCTCGCGGTAGGCCTTCTTCGAGTTGAGGTCCTGCACCTTGACGATCAGCTGGTACTCGCCCGGGCGGAGGAAGCGCTGGAAGACCAGCGGCAGGTTCGCGGCCGGCTCGCCGGCGGCCGCGGTGCCCGCCGCCGCGGACGCCGCCGCCGGCGGCTTCGACGGCAGGTCGAACTTGTAGCGGAAGCTGTCGAACAGCTCGCCGTTCTGCAGCACCTCGCCGTTGATCAGCAGGTCGTAGGTCTGGGCGCCGGCGAGCGACGACATGGTGGCCCCGGCGCCGGCGGCCGGCACGCTGATCAGCCCCTGCATCACCGTCCGGTTCTGGTAGCGGCCGGGGAATTCGAGCGACAGCTTGGCGGGCAGCGGCGGGGTCCCCGGCGCGATGTCGGTCGAGTAGGCGTTGAACGAGGCGACCCACTCGCCGGACTGCCCCTCCGGCTTCGCCATCATCTGCGCCTCCTGCATCTGGTACGCCATCCCCTGGCTCTGCACGTAGCCGATGGCGCCGGCGATCCGGTCGCCGTCGCGGCAGCCGTTGGCGATCGTCTGCAGGCTCCGGCTGCCGTCGTCCGCGGCGCCCCCCGAGAACAGGGCGCCCATCCCCTCCGCGGCCGACCAGACCTGGTAGGGGCCGGCCCCCCAGTGGCGGTAGAAGACCACGATCAGCTCGGAGCGGGTGCGCTCGGAGCGCGCGAAGTACCAGACCTCGATCGGCCAGACGACGCTCGCGCACTTCGCCTCCAGCCGCTCGTTGGGCTCGCCGTTGAGCAGCAGCACCCGCGCGCGGTCGTCCGAGAGAGCCGAACAGCTTCTTCGCCAGCTCGATCCGCTGCTCCCAGCGCTCCTGGACGTGGTTGCGCGACCCGGAGTGATAGGGGTTCCGCGACTCCCAGAAGCGCTTGATGAAGGCGTCGCGCTCGTAGTCCTTGTCGAGCGCCACGAAGGTCGCGATCTCCTGGTCGGTGATCAGCAGATCGACCGTCTGCAGCCAGTCGCGGTACTTCTGGGGGAGCTTGGCGATCGCCTCCTTCTCCGCCTTGCGCTCCGCCCGCGTCGGCTTGGCGTCGGCCGCCGCCGCGGGGGCCGCGGTCGTCGCGAGGGCAGGCAGATCAGGAAGAGGACGAGGAGGGAGAGGATCGTCAGACGTCGCCGTGCATGCATGCAATCACCCGCAAGAAAAGGAACCGATCGCCAGAGGCAAACCCTGGTTCAATTCAACAGTCGTGCCGGGGGGACGGATTCCAAAACCGGGGAACCGCCCGCCCGCGTTACAATCCGGCCTGACATGATGACGCCTGTCTACCTCGATCACAACGCCACCACCCCCCTCCACCCCCGGGCGCGGCAGGCGATGCTCGCCTGGCTGGGGGAGCGGCACGGCAACCCCTCCTCCATCCACCGCTTCGGGCAAGGAGCGCGCGAGGCGGTCGAAGAGGCGCGGGAGAAGGTGGCGGCGCTGATCGGCGGGCGCCCGCCCGAGATCGTCTTCACCGCCTCCGGGACCGAGGCGAACAACGCGGTGATCTTCCACGTCGCCCGCGGCCACCGCGGGATATCGGGACACCTGGTGATCTCCGCCGTCGAGCACCCCTCGGTGCGCGAGGCGGCGGCGCGGCTCGCCGCCGCGGACGAGGATGGAGGTGACGCGGGTGTCCCCCCGGGGGGACGGCGTGGTGCCGGCGGAGGACGTCGTCGCCGCCCTGCGGCCGGACACCCGGCTGGTGGCGCTGATGCTCGCCAACAACGAGCTCGGCACCCTGCAACCGGTGGCGGCGGTGGCGGCCGCCTGCCGCGAGCGGGGGATTCCCGTGCTCTGCGACGCCGTGCAGGCGGTGGGGAAGATCCCCGTCGACGCCCCGTCGCTCGGCGCCGACTACCTCGTGCTCGGCGCCCACAAATTCAACGGCCCCCTGGGCGCGGCGGCCCTCTGGGTGCGCAAGGGGGTGGAGATCTCGGGACACCTGGTCGGCGGCAGCCAGGAGCGGCGGCGCCGCGCCGGGACCGAGAACGTGGCGGCGATCGCCGGCCTCGGCGAGGCCGCGGCGGTGGCGCGCGAGGAGGGAGAGACGCGCGCCGCCTTCCTCGCCACCCTGCGCGACCGCTTCGAGGCGGCGCTCCCCGCACGCGTCCCCGGCGCGATCCTCCACTGCCAGACCTCGCCGCGCCTCCCCAACACCTCGCACCTGGCGATCCCCGGCGTCGAAGGGGAGTCGCTGCTGATCCGCCTCGACCTCGCCGGCTTCGCGGTGTCGACCGGCTCCGCCTGCTCCTCGGGGAGCGTCGAGCCCAGCAAGACGCTGCTCGCCGCGGGGATCTCCCGGGAGGAAGCGCTCTCCTCGCTGCGGGTGAGCTTCGGCATCACCAACACCGAGGAAGAGGTCGACGCCTTCCTCGACGCGCTGGCGCGCGAGGTCGCCGAGCTGCGGAGGGCGGTCGCGTGACCGGAACGAAGGCGGCCTGATCGCCGTGGCGATGAGCGGCGGCCTCGACTCGTCGGTCACCGCCTGGCGGCTGGCCCGCGAGGGGCGGCCGGTGGTGGGGCTCTCGATGCTCCTCTGGGACCAGTCGACCGTCGAGAGCCACGGCCGCTGCTGCGGCGCCCTCGACCTCGGCGACGCGCGGCGGGTGGCGCAGCAGGCCGGGATCCCCCACTACACCCTGCGCATGGACCAGGAGTTCCGCGACAAGGTCGTCGACCCCTTCGTGGAGGACTACCTGGCCGGCCGCACCCCCAGCCCCTGCGTGCGCTGCAACACCTGGATCAAGTTCGACCTCCTCCTCGAAAGGGCCCGGAAGCTCGGCGCCGCCCGCGTGGCGACCGGCCACTACGCCCGCATCCTCGACGGCCCCGACGGCCCCGAGCTGCACACCGCCGTCGATACCGACAAGGACCAGAGCTACTACCTCTTCGAGCTGACCGCCGAGCAGCTCGCCGCCTCCCTCTTCCCCCTCGGCGAGCTGACCAAGCCCGAGGTGCGGGAGCTCGCCCGCGAAGCCGGCCTCGTGGTCGCCGAGAAGGGGGAGAGCATGGAGGTCTGCTTCGTGGCCGGAGGCATCCGCGAGTTCGTCGAAGAGCAGGCCGCCGCCAACCCCGAGCGCTTCGGCCGGACTCACCTCGACGAGCCCGCCGTCCTGGTCGACACCAAAGGCGAGACCCTGGGCGAAGGCCAGCCCTATTACCGCTACACCGTCGGCCAAAGGAAGGGCCTCGGCCTCGCTGCCCCCAGCCCCCTCTACGTCCTCCAGATCGAGCCGGACCACAACCGCGTCGTAGTAGGAGAGCAGTCCGACCTCCTCGCCCCCGGCCTGCGAGGCGAGCGCCTCCACTGGATCGGCCCCGCGCCCGAGGCCAGGGAGGAGCGTGGACGCCACCGTCAAGATCCGCTCCCGCCACCCCGGCGTGGCCGCGCGTATTCGTCCCATGGGGGAAGGGAACGTCGAGATCGACTTCGCGACTCCCCAGCGCGGGATCACGCCCGGCCAGGCGGCGGTGTTCTATCGCGGGACTCGGGTGCTGGGGGGGTGTTGGATCGCGGGGCGGCTGTGAGCAGTCTCCCAAAGTCCTTGAAGATCCAAGCCCAGCGGGGCCGCAATGCGTTTCGACGCTGGCGTAGCGGTCTGCCTCTCTATGCTGCCGAGAATGTCTCCCAGGAGTTTGAAACGACCTCTTCCAGGCGCATCTATCCATCTATTGGTTCTTTGCCGGATTTGTACAGAACCGGAGAGTCTTGGACGTCGGGTGCGGCACCGGGTACGGTGCGGCTCATCTGCTGGAGAGTGGAGCGATCGCGGTCCTGGGACTCGACCAGGACCCAAGGTCGGTAGCCTACGCGCGCTCCCACTACTCCTCTTCCGGTTTGCAATTTATTGTGGCGGACGCACAAGAGCTCCCGTCAGACATAGGGATGTTCGACGTCATCGTCAGAACGTTTTCGAGCATCTGGACGACCGGCCCGCGCTTTCTCCCATTCTCGTCAACGCCTCGATCAGGAAGGGCTGTTCATTCTTGTCGTACCACCAATTACTGATGAAACAACGCTCGGCTCAAACCTGGAGAATCCATTTCATAAATCGAATCTGTTCGTCTGGGAATGGTCCACGCTCCTCGAAGAATTCTTCCCGTCAGTACGCGCCTTTCGGCATCTACCTCCGCCCGATCACACTCCTGACTTCACGAGTCCGTTTCCCTCGACGTTCTCGCCGGCTGATTTCTCCTTTGTCGAAGTTCCTCTGGCCGAATTGAAAGACCTTCTTACCCTTGGCGCAGTCTTTTTGTGTTCCGGCGCGAAAGACGCAGGTTGAGCCCCATGGCTTTTATCGCGGGACTCGGGTGCTGGGGGGATGTTGGATCTCTGGACGGCTGTAGGGCGAACGTCACAAGCTCGAAAGGGCTTCCTTCATTTCAAGGTCATCGGCCAATTTGGGATCCTGCATGGCCGTTGCAAGGTCGGGGACGAACCGAGCCGCGAAGCGCGCCCAAGTCTGAACCGTCTGTGCGCCTTTCAGGCGAGTTTCTACGTCTCTGCTTTTCAGCGATTCCATCGCCTGGCGCAGGGAAGCTTGAATCTCCTCTTGCGAGGCGTAGTCGCTGGCTCCGAGGCTCGAACATGAGCCCAGGACCAGAACCATCCAGAGAGCGGTCTTAAGCAACCTCATGACGGTGAATTCTCAGCGGCTTCCTTTTCTGGCCGATGGGTGCACTTCCTCGCAGCCGCTTTACCGCCTGAGAGGTGAACGACGCACAGATTTCCTGAGGAACGTACGAAGGCACGTGACCGTACTAAAAATAAAGACCGCCCACAAAAGCGAACCCATTGTGAATCCTATCGTGAAGAGGGCCGCTTCTGAAGCACGATTGACAAGCACGCCTGGAAGAACGTAGAAGATAACCGAGCTTGGATAAATCGCGAGGACCGCCGCACCCTTGGGAAGGTCTTCCGCCAGGCAAAGCCCGCCAAGGATCTCCAGTAGGAGCCCTGCCGTAAGGCACAAGAGGAAGCTCTTGAGGAGCGGGTGATTCTGCATCAGACGTGCGCTACGGGTTGGCCTCTGTGTCATTCCTTCTCCGGCGCGAAAAGCTCGCGGAAAAACCTCTCCCGGTGCAGGAGAAAGTCGCGGGTCAACCGGAAGTGCTCGGTGTCCTCATAAGCCACCCGCTGAATTCCTGAGTCTGACAACTCGTAGAGCAGGGCCTTGGGATAGGCGAGGAGGATGGGCGAGTGGGTGGCCACCAGGAACTGGCATCCCTCTCCGACGAGATCGTGCATGCGAGCCAGCAGGGCGAGCTGGCGCCCCGGCGACAACGCGGCCTCGGGCTCGTCCAACAGGTAGAGCCCATCCGGGCCGAATCGGTTCTGAATCAAAGCCAGGAACGACTCGCCGTGTGATTGCTCGTGAAGCGATGCGCCGCCGTACGAGTCGATGATCGGAGGGCCACCGAACGGCTCCCGGTCCAGGCGTTCGATCTCCGTCGCCACATTGAAGAAGCTCTCGGCGCGGAAGAAATACCCCGTCCTGGGCTTCCGGACGCCGCGCACCAGCCGAAGGCAGCTCCAAAGCCCCGACTCCGAGCTCCGCGTCGAGAACTGGAAGTTCCGCGATCCGCCTTCCGGATTGAACCCCGCCGCCACCGCGATCGCCTCGAGCAGCGTCGACTTGCCACTGCCGTTCTCGCCCAGGAACATAGTGACCTTGGGGTCGATCTCCAGAGTGCCAAGCCCACGAATGGCCGGCATCGAGAAGGGATAACGATCGGCTGGGCCAACCTTGTCCTGGCGGAGTTGAACTGAGCGAAGGAAAGAGTCGTTGAGCGGGGTCATGGACATTCACCAAACCTCAAACTGGCTCACCTGCCAAGAGTGCTTCGCCCTTTGCGCGAGTGATGGTGTTCGATCAAGCATTGATATCAAGGACTCAAGCTCGGAATCCCAACGCGCGTAGCTTTCAGGGTCTCCATGCTGATAATGGCGAATCACAGCATCGAGCGTTCGCTCTACAATATAGAGCGCCGTCTCACTCATGTTCAGATTCCACAGGCAGTAGCTTATAGACCATATGGGCCTACCGAGTAATTGTCAGCACTCCCAACGCCCTTTCTCATAATCCTGCGACTCAATAAAATCTTCTGTTCCATCCAACTCGTCGAACTTAAAGTCGCCTCCCCGGTACTTTATGAGGAACGATACGAATTGTCTGATGGCATTTCTCTGCAGAGGAGTCAGATGCTCTCGCCGCTCTCTTCTCCACCGATTGCGCTTGAAGCGCCTTAGATCCGCGAAGCGCCTTCCTCAATCGATCCGGACCCATAAGGTTCCTTCCAGGTCAGAGCTCCGGCGTTTCACTCCTTGCAAAAAGCCGAGTGACTTAACTCTCCCACCCTTCAGAGTGACGAGCTCGAATCGAGGTTCATGCTCAACCTGTGCATTCCTGCCCCACGGAAATACGGTCTCACAATAATGGTAGACGACCGTGGCGACACACTCTCCCTTGATACTTGTTATGCACGCAGGCGTTCTGGACAGGGCGGCATCATAACCGCGGGACTTGACTACACGGTCGACAAGCCAGATCGGGAAGCCTACCGCAGGCGCACCGTTAGAGTGCTCCACTTTCGCAAGCACATGTACTGCCATGCGGATTCTCGCAATAGGAGAACATACAACTGGCATAATTAGAAGAAGGGCGCCCGCCAATCGCCAGTGCCATAGTTTGCACTTGGCGAAATATATTTCGCTTCTTGGCGCATCCACTATTTCAACGAATTTTCGCATCTCCAACCCGGCGTCACTTATTATGTCGAAGCAGTAATTGCCTCAGCCGGGCAGCAGAGACTCATTGACTAGGAGCGATGAGAGCCGAAAGCTTGTCGAGTTGCGGGGTTAGGACCAATGCCTTATTGTTTACCGCCGTACGGACAGTGACCTTCAGCGACCACCTCCCATGACTCCACCTCGGGCGCTCGTCCACGTACCAAATTAGGCGTTGCCGAGGTCCGCCAGAACGTGGCTTGCCGACGCACTCTACAAACGTTTGCCAAACGATATCTTGGTGATATGCCAGCCACTGCACCTGCTCATACTTGGTGTCAACGACGTGGCGCAGCGGCACTCCGTTCACCTGATAGGACTGGATTGTAGTCATCGCGCGCATCGTCAGGAAGCCGGCTCGCTCGTCAATTTCTGGAGCGAGGACAAGGCCAAGCCCCAAGACAACACCGAGCCCCACAACTACGGAGAATGCAACCAGTAGCTTGAACAATATTCGCACTCCGACTCTCCAAGTTACTTGCAATCGTAACAAAGCTGAAGCGAACGCGCGAGGTGTTCAAAGTCATGAGTATAGACCCACCTAGTTGATACGCTGACATCTACGTAAAGGGCGGAGGATTCGCGCGGCCAAGACCACCAGAACTGTGCGCTTGGACTGCCGGCAGTGGTGTTATAAGAGAACGACCTGACGTCAACCGCTTGTGGGCAAGGACAAGTCACCTTGAAGTGAATAAGGTTGAAGTCACCAGCGGTATCAGATGGAGGTGGCTTTCTGGTGAATATGCCGCGTAGGTGATGGCTGATGATCCCGATTGCCCCTGTCCGGGTGCCTCCAAGGGAGGCTATGCAGTAGCGGAGACCTAAGGGATCAACAAAGAATAGAGGACGAGAGAGCGCATACGAGTAGTATGAATCGCCAGGGTTATCCAGCGGGTCCGGCTGCTTATACCTCCCTGTGCTCGTTTGATACCATCGTTTCAAATTATAATAGACACCCTCACTGCTTGCTTGCCCCCACACTCCATCCTCCCACTGCCCCGGAAAACGCAGAAAGACCCCAGCCCCACTCGCCCCGCTCCAATCGGCCCCGAAGGGCTCGAAGCCACCCTGCCAGAGGACGGCGCCGCTCGTACCCGTCGCCGCGATGGGGGTGCCGAGATGGTCGGTGGTGAGGTATTTCCAGGCTTCCGTCGTGCCGGTGAGGTCGAGCTGGGCGACGGGGCGGCCGGCGAAGTGGAAGAGGTAGCTCTGTTGCGGGGCGAGGCTGCGCTGGAGAGCGTGGAGGAGCCCCTGCGAGCTGTAGGTGGGGTGGACGGCCGGTCTCGCGGCGCAGGTCGGGATCGTGGTCACTCCCAGAGCGGCGCTCCAGGCGCAGAGGTCTCCGGACTCGAAGCTGTCGAGGAAGGGCAAAGCTGCGGTGTCCGCGAGGGTGAGGTAGTCCCGGCCGTCGTACTGGAAGGCGACGCCTGCCGCCGGGCTGGTCGTCGCGAGGGCGGCGAGGTGGCCGGCGGCGTCGTTGGTGAGCTGGGTCGAGGTCGATCCCTGGGCGATCTGCTGGAGGTTGCCGGCGGGGTCGAACTGGTAGCTCCGCGCGCCGCCGGCTCCGAGCTGGACGCTGGAGAGGATCGGCGAGTGGCCGTTGCCGGGGGGTGGGACGAGCTGGTAGGTGTAGGTGTCCGTCGTGCCACCGTGGACCTCGGTCAGCCGGTTGCCGATCTTGTCGTAGGTCCAGGAGCGGGTGCCCCAGGGGCCGTCGCCGCGGGTCAGGAAATACTGGTTGTCCTGATAGCCGTAGGCCCGGTTGTTCGTGGAGTGCAGCGTGTCGGCGATCGACAGGATGTTGCCGAGGTTGTCGGTCGCGTACGTCCAGCTCAAAAGGCTCCCCAGGGTGATCGTGGACGGGGAGTAGCGCGGCGTGAAGCCGTGGGCCTCGGTGACGCCGTTGCCCAGAGTCAGACTAGCGAGCGGCCCATAGGGTTGATACGCCGAGGCGGTCACCAACGGCTGGTCCGCCTTGCCTGGGCGCTTGGCGACTAGGGTTGACGGGCGGTCGGCATAGTCAAAGGTCGTCACCGCCTGCACCCCTCCAGGGTATACGACGGTCGCCGGGTTGCCGTTGCCGTCGTAGAGGTAGCCGAGCTCGCCGTCCTGCGTCAGCCGGCCGAAGCGATCATAGCGGTAGTCGAGAAGAGAGGTGCCGCGGGCGATCCTCGTCAGTCTCCCCTTCGAGAACGGGACGGCCGGATCGTCATAGGTGTAGGTGACGTTCAGGTCGGCCGTCGGGAAAGTCACCGCCGTCGCGCGGTCCAGGACGTCGACCGCGCGGCTCATGACGACACCCCGCGCGTCGATCTGCGAGGTCAGCTCTCCGTGCTCGTTGTATCCATAGACCGTCGTGCCCGAGGCGGGGGAAACCTGCGCCGTCATCAGGTCGCGGTCGCCGTAGGAATACGTCGTGAGGTTCCCCTCGGCGTCGGTCACCTTGTTGAGGTGATCCTGGACGTCGTAACCGTAGAGAGTCGAAGTGGTACCGCCGCCAGCTCCGCTCCAGGGCTGGAGCACCGAGGTCAGGCGGTTGAGCGCGTCATAAGCGTAGCTCTGCGTCGGCGTCGGGTTCGCGGCCTTGGGATGGTTTGCATCCCAGACCTGCTGGAGGTTGTTGTCGCAGTCATAGCCGTACTCGGTGACCGCTCCTCCCGGATAGGTCACCTTGTCCAGGTGGCAGCGCGAGGAGTAGACGTAGCTGGTGAAGGACGCCGAAACCCAGGCGGAGCCGTTCCAGCTCTGCAGGTCTTCCCTGGTGCGGTGCCCGAAGGAGTCCAGGGTATAGAAGGTGCGGTCGCCATGGGTGTTGGCATCCGGCCTCCGTTCGATCGACAGCAGCCGGCCCGCCGGGTCGTAGCCGTACTCGACGACGTTTCCCCGCGGCAGCGTGGTCCGGAACAGGTCGCCCAGCGTGTTGTAGGCGTAGGTCGTGGTCAAATCTCCGGCCGGGGTCGCCCCTTTCTGCGTGACGGAGATAATGCGGTCGAGGCTGTCGTACGCCGTCACAGTCTGCACGCCGTTCGGATCGGTCACCGAAGTCCGGCGATTGAGAGGATCGTAGGAAAAGGACGTAGCTCCGATCAGCGGATCGGTCCGGGTAAGCGGCAGGAGGTTTCCACGCGTGGCGTCGTAGGTGGTGCTTGTGGCGTCCGCGGTGCCGAAGCCGGGCGGATCGGCGGTGAGCGGCTGGCCGGCGGCGTTGTACGTCGTCGTGGTGACGAAGCTGAAGCTGCTTCCGGCCTCGGCGCCCTGGATCGTGCGCGTCTGGAGATCGCCGGCAGCGTTGTAGGCGAGCACTGTCGTTCGCGTCGCGCCGCCTCCAGCAATCGAAGGGGCGTCGATGCGGGTAACGAAAGCGGGGAACGAGGCATTGCCGTACTGGTAAGTCGTGGTGCGGGCGAGCGGGGTGCCGGCGGCTTCGGTCTTCGAGGTCATCCGCCCATTGGCGTTGTAGGCGTACTGCGTGACGAGCTGGCGCCCGTCCACCGTCTGGGTCGGAAGCAGCGGGTTCGCGGCGTCGCCGTACGTGAAGATCGTGTTGGGGCCCGTGCCGCAGACCGGGCAGTCGCCCTGGATCTGGGTGATCTTGGGCTTGCTGCTCCCGCTGTCGCGGGCGATCGAATAGGTGATCGGCATTCCCATCGGATCGGTGACCACCGATTGGGTCGGCAGCGACGGGTTGGTGTAGGAGAAGGTGTAGAGCTCGACGGCGTTCGAGCCGGTCACCACCGGATCCCCTCTCCAGGTCTGCGCCACGTTCCCCGCCGCATCATAGGCCCAGGCCGCCTCGACGCGGTGAATGAAGTCGGTGCTCACCAGGTCGCGGCGGGTCATGTAGCCCGGGAAGCGGGAATCGTCATAGCGGAACTCGAGGGCCGTGCCGTCCGGCCGGTCGATGCGGGAGAGATCGCTGCCGGTCCAGGTATAGAGCCAGCTCCGTTGCGCGGCGCCGGCGACGCCGATCTGGCGGATCTCGGCGAGCTTGCCGTCCGGGTGATAAAAGAAGTCCTCCTCGCGGCCGTCCGGCATCGTGACCCTGGTCAGCGGGCCGGAGCTGTAGTCGGCCACCTGAGCGTTGCCGTCGCGGTCCACGGTACGGGTCCACCGGCCCGCGACGTCGAAGTCCTCGATCGTCCCGTCCAGGCCCCGCAGCTCCCAACCGGTGGCGGTGCGGGCGAGCTGCCGGTGCTCGTCCGTCGGCCTCACCGTGGCGTAGAAACCTCCGGCGAGCCCCGAATACTCGCGGTACGTGCCATAGCGGGTGATCAGCCAGACATGGTTTTCGTCCGGATCGAGGGCGATCCGCTCGGAGTAGGTGTGCGACCAGTAGCGGCCGAGGCTCGGCAGCGCGCCGGGGAAGAGGGGATTCCCCGCGGCGCCGGCAAGGTAGTAGAGGTAGGTGTCGGGCCCGGTGCCGGGTCCTCCCGTGCCGGCGCCGCCGCCGCCGGGCGAGCTCCCGCCCGCCGGACCCAGGCAGCAGGTGCCGGCCGGGCCATCCTCCGGGCAGCCGTGGACCGGCGGCGTCTTGCAGAACTGCGCGCTGAGCTGCGGGAGAGTGAGGTCCACCGCTGTGGTCGCCTGCTTGTGATTGGCCGCGCCGCAGCCCGTGGTGCAAACCTGGGCGAGCAAAGTATAGGTGGCCGCGCCGACACCGCCCCCCGAGCAGGTGAAGCCGCTGATCTGAATCGAGGCGTTCCCGTAGTCGACGAAGATTTCGCTGCCAAGGTTGTAGCCGCAGTTGCCCACCTCGACGGCGGCGGCATTGCTCCAGTCGAGCTTGGCGCCGCTCCCGGCGGTCAGGAGCCCCTGGCTGTTGGCCGGGAACTGTACCGGGATCGTGGCCTGCACGGTGCAGCCTTGCGTCCTTGGATTGCAGCCCGCCGGCAGGAGCTGATAGGACGCGCCGCCCAGCACCGGCAGGTAGCAGCGAAATCCCGTGTTGCAACTGTCGGTGCAGGCGCAATTCGCCGGCATGGGATCGGGGGGGCCGGACGTGGCCGCGAAGTCCACGTGGCTCGGTCCGGTGAAGTCGGAGCAGATATCCTGCGCGGCTGACGGAACGATCCCAACTACGGCAAGCACCACCGTAATCAGCGCTTCTGCGCCGCGGCCTCGTCCTCCTCGTCTCAGCCCCATGAGACCTCCCAGCATTCCGGATTACATGAATCTATTGTATCCCGAATCTATCCCATAAAAAGAGCCAGGGGAACGGCCGCCCCCCTGGCGAAAATGAATCAGTTTTCAAAGAGCCCTGTGAGACCCCTCTGAACCTAGAGGCCGACCTTCGCCACCCCTCCCGTCGGCGGCTCCGCGGCCTTGGGGGCCGGGGTGGTGGTGGAAGGAGGCGTGGGCGTCGGCGGGGTGACGCTCGGCGGCTTCACCTCAGGGGTGGCCTTCGGCTGCCGGGCGCGGGTGCGCAGGGGCTTGAGGTCGAACTCGGTGAGCTTCTCGGCCCGGTTTCCGAAGTGTTGCCGGACGCCGTTGCGCAGGAAGTTGGCCAGCTTGCGGCCGTCCACCAGCACCCCTTGCAGGCTCTTCGTCGCCGCCTGTTTGCTCGCCGCCAGCGCGGTCTGCTGGGACGAGGCCTCCTGGGCCGCCGCGAGCTTCGCCTTCAGCGCATCGCGGTAGCCGTCGAACTGGGGGAATTCCGCGGCGTTGGCCTCCAGCGCGGCCAGCAGACGGTCCCAACCGTTCAGGGTCATTCCGTACTTCGGTTCTCTCGCCATGGTCTTTCTCCTCAATGGGCCTTTCCAGCCCGTTCACCGCGCCAGGATTGGCGACGGAAATCCGCTTTCTTTACCCTCGCTCCCGGCTGTTCCCGAGTCAGCGTTCCCTGGAGAGGGAGGGCGCCGTTCGATGCGCATTATAGATGCTCATACGCATCGCGTGTCAAGCCCCAAATCACGGATCTGGGCGGATCGACGGGTGTCCAGGCGTGTTCCCTCGACGCGGAGAAGCTTTGAGTCCGGGGAATATCCCGTTCCCCGAGCGTTTTATAGGGTTCCCTGCGAGACGTAAGTGATTCCCTGTTCGATGTACATAGTAGCGGCCAGTAGAGATAACCTTCCCCGGCGTCGGGCCGGCTTTCCCCGGTCTCCCGTCGCGTTCCCTCGGACTCGAGACGGGCGACGAGGAGGGAACGAGCTGCGAGCGCCCCTGCGCGTGCCCTTCCCCGCAGGGAGCGGCGACGCACGGGCAGGGAAAGCTTGAGGAGAGATTGGGAACGTGCCGCGACAACCGGGGAATGCCACGCGAAACCGCCTTCGCCCCCGCTCTGGACTTCCGGACGGCGAATCCGTAGGCTTCCCGGCTCCGGATCGCCCTCTTCGGGCGCGTCCCCCAACCCCAAGGAAACCGTATGGAGCTCCTCAAGGAACTGATCGACTTCGTCCTGCATCTCGACAGGCACCTCGGACCGATCATCCGGGATTACGGCGCGTGGACGTACCTGATCCTGTTCGCGATCGTCTTCTGCGAGACGGGGCTGGTGGTGACGCCGTTCCTGCCGGGCGACTCGCTGCTCTTCCTGGCCGGGGCGCTGGCGCACCAGGGGTCGCTCTCGATCGCGGCGCTCGCCGGCGTCCTCTCGCTGGCGGCCGTACTGGGCGACACGGTCAACTACTGGGTGGGGCACTTCCTGGGGCACCGGTTGCTCAATGCCAAACGGCGGATCATCAAGCCCGAGCACCTCGCCAAGACCCACGAGTTCTTCGAGAAGTACGGCGCCAAGACGATCCTGATCGCCCGCTTCGTCCCCATCGTGCGCACGCTGGCGCCGTTCGTGGCGGGGCTCGGCCGGATGAGCTACGGCACGTTCATGAGCTACAACGTCGCCGGCGGCGTGGGGTGGGTCTTCGTCTGCACGCTCGCCGGCTACTGGTTCGGCCGGTACGAGGTGGTGCAGAAGAACTTCTCGCTGGTGGCGCTGGTGATCGTCATCCTCTCGCTCCTCCCCGCCGTCTGGGAGTTCTGGCAGGCGCGGCGGCGCTCCCGGGGCCCGGCCCCGGCGGCGGACTAGAGCGGGCTGGACTTGAGGACCGGAGTATGAGATCCTAGCGATGTGCCCGCCTCCTGGCGGGCGCAACTGTGAAGCGGCTCAACTCATGAGCCCGAGCGGCGGCCTCACCGGCAAGGTCCCCGTTCCCTTCCCCTTTCGTCGGAACATGATTGTGGCGACGCGCCCATACGCAGTGGCGTGCGCCCGGAAGGATTGCGACGCTTGAGCAATTTCTCGGAATTTGGCCTCAACCCTGAGCTTCTCCGCGGCATCGAGACCCTCGGCTTCGAACAGCCGACCCCCATCCAGGAGGACGCCATCCCCCCCGCCATGGTGGGCAAGGACGTCCTCGCCTGCGCCATGACGGGCAGCGGCAAGACCGCGGCCTTCCTGCTGCCGATCCTCCACCGGCTGCAGGAGAAGCCCCGCGGCACCACCCGCGCCCTGGTGCTCGCTCCCACCCGCGAGCTGGCGGCGCAGATCGTGGAGCACATGAACGCGCTCGCCAAGTTCACCGACATGAAGGGCGCGGCCGTCTTCGGCGGCGTCGCCATGGGGCCGCAGGAGAAGGCCTTCCGCAAGGGAGTGGACGTGCTGGTCGCCACGCCGGGACGCCTCCTCGACCATTTCCAGAACGACTACGCGAAGCTCGAGGGCCTCGAGATCCTCGTCCTCGACGAGGCGGACCGCATGCTCGACATGGGCTTCCTGCCGGACGTCCGCCGGGTGCTCCAGCACCTGCCGCGCCCCGAGCAGACCCTCTTCTTCTCGGCCACCCTGCCGCCGCCGATCGTCGAGCTGGCGGGGGAGATGCTGAAGGACCCGGCGCGCCTCAACATCGAGCGCCGGTCGGCGCCGGCGACCGGCGTCACCCAGGCGGTCTACCCGGTCAAGGAGGAGCTCAAGCCGTACCTCCTGGTCGAGATGCTGCGCCGCGGGGAGATCAAGAACGTCCTCGTCTTCACCCGCACCAAGCACCGGGCGAACCGCCTCGCCGAGTTCCTCGAGAAGCACGGCGTCGCCTGCGACCGCATCCACGGCAACCGCAGCCAGGCGCAGCGCACCGACGCCCTGGCCCGCTTCAAGAGCGGCGACCTGCTGGTGCTGGTGGCGACCGACATCGCCGCCCGCGGCATCGACGTCGAGGCGCTCTCGCACGTGATCAACTTCGACGTCCCCAACATCCCCGAGGACTACATCCACCGGGTCGGCCGCACCGCCCGCGCCGAGATGGTGGGCGACGCCTTCACTTTCGTCTCCGAGGAGGAGGCCGCCGAGCTGCTCGCCATCGAGCGGGCGGTCGGCGCGCGCCTCTCGCGGCGGACGGTCGAGGGGTTCGACTACCAGGCGAAGCCGGCCGAGCGTTTCGAGATCCCGCTCCAGGAGCGGATCGCCTCGATCCGCGCCCGCCGCGCCGAGGAGCGCGCCCGCGCCCGCGAGAAGGCGGAGAAGAAGGCGCAGCGCGAGGCCGAGGAGAGGGCCCGCGTCGAGCAGAAGTCGGCGAAGCGCCGCCCCGACGGACGCCCGGCGGACGGCCAGCAGCCCCGCCAGCATCAGGGGAGCAGGGAGGACGCCCCGGTGGCCAGGGGCAGGGAGGGCGCGGACCGCGCCAGAACGACCGCGGCGACCGCCAGCCGGATCGTCAGCCCTCGACCGCCAGCCCGGCATGGAGCGCGGCGACGCCCAGCCCCGTTTCCACCAGCAACGGCCAGCCGCAATCCCAGCAGGGGCAGGGGCAGGGGCGGCAGGGGCCGCGCAAGGACCAGCGGCGGCGCAGCGCCGAGCCGCCGCACCGGCACGTCGAGCCGCCGAACCGGACGCAGGTCGATCCCACGACCAAGCCGGCCGAGGAACGGCTCGGGCAGATCCTCTCCGCCTTCTCGCCGGCGCGGTTCAACCGCTTCCGGCGCTGAGCCTGGAACGACGAGAGCCCGAGAGTCCGGCGGGCCGTCTCCCGGGCTCTTCTTTCGAGGGGCTCTAGCCTCCGCCCAGGGGCGGGTCGGGCGGGGGGTCTCCCCCGCCGCGCTCGGAGAGCACCAAGCCTGAGCCCTTGACCCATGCCAAGTCCTTCTCTCGAACGGCGGACTTTTCGAGACCGATCTGCTTTTTCATGTTTCTTTCCTCCTATGCTAAGCATCTTAGCATGGGAAGAAAGGCCCTCGGGGCCGTCCGCTCTAGCCGTTCGCCGCGGCGGGCTTCGTCACCGCCGGCGACACCGAATAGGTGTCTCCCTTGCAGTCGATGGTCGCCAGGGTGGCGCGTTGCGGATTGAAAGTCGCGAGCCCTTCCCGGCACTTGCCGTTGGCCGTCACCTTGACGGAATTGAGCTTGGACGGGACGCTAACGTTCTGGCGCTCCCCCGGTCCGAGCTTGACCGGATCGAGACCGCCGCCGCTCCACAGGACCGCGACCCGAACCTCGGCGCTGGAATTGTTGACGACGGTGAGCTGGTGATCCTCCGCTCGGGCGCCGCTCGCGAGGGCGACGGCGAAGAGAAGGATGAGACCGAGGGTGATTCCGGGCTTTTTCATGAGGCCTCCTTTCCTGGATGAAGCGCTTGGATGAAGACAGCCTTCCCAGACCTCCGGAGAGCATCGCAACCTCTGTGCCAGAACCGACTCCTACCCTCCCTGTCCTCTATCAGGACGCCCGGTTGATCGCGGTCGCCAAGCCCGCCGGTCTCGCCGTGCACCGGGGGGCGGCGCAGGATCGGATCTTCGCCTTGCAGATCGTAAGAAATCAGATCGGCCGACATGTCCACGCCGTCCATCGCCTCGACCGCGCGACCAGCGGCGTCCTCCTCTTCGCGCTCGATGCCGAAACCGCGCGCCGCATGCAGGAGCGTTTCGCGGCGGGCGCGGTCGAGAAGCGCTACCTGGCGCTGGTGCGCGGCATCCCGCCGGAGGAGGGGGTGATCGACCATCCCATCCCCCGCGACGAGGGAGGGCCCAAGGTCGCCGCCGTCACCGCCTTCCGCCGCCTCGCGGTCTTCGAGCGCTACGCGCTGATGGAAGCCTTTCCGCGGACCGGCCGCCGGCACCAGATCCGCCGTCACTTCAAGCACCTGAGCCATCCGCTGATCGGCGACGTGCGCTACGGCAAGGGGGAGCACAACCGCCTCTTCCGCGAGCGCTTCGGCCTCCACCGCCTCGCCCTGCACGCCCTGGAGGCGGTGTTCGCGCATCCGGAGACCGGCGAGGCGCTGCGGATCGCGGCGCCGGTGCCGGAGGACCTGGCGGGTCCTTTGAGGGCGATGGGGATGATCCTTCCTCCGGGTTCCTCCGTGCTAGCCTTCGCCCCATGACGACCGCGCCTCCCAATCTCGAGCCCACGACCCTCCAGGCCTTTCGCAGCGTGCCGCGCACGGGGGTCGTCTTCGTCACCAAGGAGGCGACGGCCCGCGGGTACCGGACGGGCGACCCGGCGTGGTCCAACCTCGGCCAGGGGCAGCCGGAGACCGGTCCGCTGCCGGGAGCGCCGGCGCGGGTCGAGGCGATCGAGATCGATCCTGCGGACCACTACTACGCCCCGGTCGCCGGCCTCCAGGAGCTGCGGGAGGCGGTGGCGTCGCTCTACAACCAGCTCTACCGGCGCGGGATGCCGTCGCAGTACACGGCCGAGAACGTGGCGATCTCGGGGGGCGGCCGGGCGGCGCTTACGCGGGCCGTGGCCTCGCTCGACCAGGTCAACCTCGGCCACTTCCTCCCCGACTACACGGCCTACGAGGAGCTGCTCGACATCTTCCGGCTGGTGACGCCGATCCCCATCCTGCTGCGCCGCGAGCAGGGGTACAACTTCGGCGTCGAGGACCTGCGCCGCGAGGTGCTGGGACGGGGGCTCTCGGTGCTGCTGTTCTCGAACCCGTGCAACCCGATGGGAAAGCTGGTGTCGGGGGGCGAGCTCGCCGACTGGGTCGCCGTCGGCCGCGACCTCGACTGCACGCTGCTGATCGACGAGTTCTACTCCCACTACATCTGGAACTTCGGCGAAGGGGAGCCGGGGCCGATGGTGAGCGCCGCCCGCTATGTCGAGGACGTCGACAGCGATCCGGTGGTGATCGTGGACGGGATGACCAAGAACTGGCGCTACCCGGGGTGGCGGGTGACCTGGACGGTGGGGCCGAAGCGGGTGATCGAGGCGGTCGAGAGCGCCGGCTCCTTCCTGGACGGCGGCGGCTCGCGGCCGCAGCAGCGGGCGGCGGTGTCGCTGATGGACCCCGACCTGGTGCTCGCCGAGACCCGCGCCATCCGCGAGACCTTCCTCCCCAAGCGCGAGCTGATGCTGCGCCGGGTGCACGAGATGGGGATGCGGATCTCCCCCGAGCCGGCGGGGACCTTCTACGCCTTCGTCTCGGTGCGCGACCTCCCCCCCTCGCTCTCGGACGGCATGGCCTTCTTCCGCGCCGCCCTCGAGCACCAGGTGATCTCGGTCCCCGGCGTCTTCTTCGACGTCAACCCGGGGCACCGCCGCGCCCAGCGCCTCTCCCGCTTCCACCAGCACGTGCGGCTGTCGTTCGGCCCCTCGATGGACGAGGTGCGCGGCGGCCTCGACCGGCTGGAGGAGATGATCCGCGCCGCCAGGGGGTAAGGGGCGATGGGACGCAGGACGGCCGCGTCCTCGTCCGGCTACGAATCGCTCAGTTTTCTGTCATTTCTTCTTCGGCTCGCCGCGCCGCCAAACGATTGAACGGATGGTGATCCATTCCCTTGGATCACGTTCCGCCGACCGGTCTTCCCCCAACCGAGCAGTCTCCATACTCCATCAGGGTTTTGCCGTCGGCTCGGGATTGGCATCGCGCTTGCGTTTTACTTTCCCCAGTTTCATCAAGGCCTGTCTTCCCGGGAGGACGGTCCAATTTCCGGGAGGATGGGAAATGCGAGCGAATCTCGTTCGAATGGCAGCGCTCTGCGGGCTCCTGACGATCGGCGGCGGTCTCGCGTGGGGAGCGGAGGCGGCGGAGCGACGGCAAGGTTGTTCTTCGCGGGCAAGGACGCAAATCCGTGCCGGCGCCGGTCTTCGGCGCCACCGTCGAGCTGCGGGTGACCGGGATCATCGCGCGGACGCGGGTCACCCAGATCTTCACCAACCCCTCCAAGAAATGGCTGGAGGGGATCTACGTCTTTCCCCTCCCCGCCGACGGCGCGGTCGACACCCTGCGGCTGCGGGTCGGGAACCGCGTGATCCAGGGGGTCGTCCAGGAGAAGGAAGCGGCGCGGCAGACCTACGAGGCCGCGCAGCAGCAGGGGCAGAAAGCCAGTCTGTCCAGCAGAGCTGCCCGACGTCTTCACACGGCGGTCGCCAACATCGGGCCGGGCGAGACGGTGGAGGTCGCGATCGAGCTGCAGCAGGTGGTGGCGTGGGACCAGGACCGCTTTCGCTGGCGGTTCCCCATGGTGGTCGCGCCGGGAAATCCGGAGTCGGGACCCGTGCTCCGGCTGCCGCCGGTGCGGCGGCGGGGCGCGCCGCGGATCAATCCGTTCGCCTTTCACGCAGATATTGGCCCCGAGTTTCCGCTCGCCGCTTGAGAGCCTTATTCATGACGAATCCACCCTGACACCGGGAGGAGATTCCGCTACGCGGTGATTCTCGAGCAGAGGACCGAACTCCAGCCGATGCCGACCTCGTCCTCGAATGGGTGCCCGCCGTGGGGCGCGAGCCGCGCGGGGTCTTCTACTCCGAAGAGGTGGACGGCGACCAGCTACGACCTCCTGATGGTGATGCCGCCGGACGCGCCGCAGGCGGCGTCCCTGCGCCTGCCGCGGGAGACGGTCTGCATCATCGACACCTCCGGCTCGAAGTACCGGCAACGCATCGAGCAGGCGCGGCACGTGGTACTGCTGGCCCTCGAAAGCTCTAGCGTAGAATGGTTAATACCGGTCGACGGGTTCGCCTCCTGCCATCGCGGCCATTATGGGGAGCGTTCCGGCGAGCCAGGAGGCGTCGCTAAGGCGCGGAGCTTCGTCGCGGGCTCCCTGCCGACCGCGCCCCGGCCATGCTGCCGACCCTCCAGATCGCCTTCCGCAGCGTGCCGCCGGACGGGGGTCGTGCCGCAGGTGATCTTCGTCACCAACGGCCAGCTCGACGACGAGCACGCGGTGGTGCCGGTCATCGGCTCGGACCCGGCGGCTGGCCACTCGGCCAGGTGGCGATCGGCCGGAGCCACGGGGCGCTGCCGGCGGCAGCTGGCCGCGCTCGGGCCGAGCGATCACGCGATCCGATCCCTCGGATCATTACTACGCCCCGGTCGCCGGCCTCCAGGAGCTGCGGGAGGCGGTGGCGTCGCTCTACAACCAGCTCTACCGCAAGGGGATGCCGTCGCAGTACACGGCCGAGAACGTAGCGATCTCCGGGGGCGGCCGGGCGGCGCTGACGCGGGCCGTGGCCTCGCTCGACCAGGTCAACCTCGGCCACTTCCTCCCCGACTACACGGCCTACGAGGAGCTGCTCGACATCTTCCGGCTGGTGACGCCGATCCCCATCCTGCTGCGCCGCGAGCAGGGGTACAACTTCGGCGTCGAGGACCTGCGGCGCGAGGTGCTGGGGCGGGGGCTCTCCGTGCTGCTGTTCTCGAACCCGTGCAACCCGATGGGGAAGCTGGTCTCGGGGGGCGAGCTGGCCGACTGGGTCGCCGTCGGCCGCGACCTCGATTGCACGCTGCTGATCGACGAGTTCTACTCCCACTACATCTGGAACTTCGGCGAGGGGGAGCCGGGGCCGATGGTGAGCGCCGCCCGCTACGTGGAGGACGTCGACCGCGATCCGGTGGTGATCGTGGACGGGATGACCAAGAACTGGCGCTACCCGGGGTGGCGGGTGACCTGGACGGTGGGGCCGAAACGGGTGATCGAGGCGGTCGAGAGCGCCGGCTCCTTCCTGGACGGCGGCGGCTCGCGCCCGCAGCAGCGGGCGGCGGTGCCGCTGATGGATCCCGACCTGGTGCTCGCCGAGACCCGCGCCATCCGCGAGACCTTCCTCCCCAAGCGCGAGCTCCTGCTGCGCCGGGTGCACGAGATGGGGATGCGGATCTCCCCCGAGCCGGCCGGCACCTTCTACGCCTTCGTCTCGGTGCGCGACCTGCCGCCGTCGCTCTCGGACGGCATGGCCTTCTTCCGCGCCGCCCTCGAGCACCAGGTGATCTGCGTCCCCGGCGTCTTCTTCGACGTCAACCCGGGGCACCGCCGCGCCCAGCGCCTCTCCCGCTTCCACCAGCACGTGCGGCTGTCGTTCGGCCCCGCGATGGACGAGGTGCGCGGCGGCCTCGACCGGCTGGAGGAGATGATCCGCGCCGCCAGGGGGTGATGGGCGAGGGGACGAAGGACGGCCGCGTCCTCGTCCGGGTACGAATCGATCGCTTTTCATCGTCAGCTCGTTTTCGGCTCGCCGCGCCGCCAAACGATTGAACGGGGAGTGATCCATTCCTTTGGATCACGCTCCGTCGAACGGTCTCCCACAACGAGCCATCTCCATAGTTCGTAAGGGTTTTTGCCGACCGCTCCGGATTGGCACCGCACTTGCGTTTTACTCCTCTCAGTTTCACCAAGGCCTGTCTTCCCGGGAGGACGGTCCGCTTTCTGGGAGGATGGGAAATGCGAGCGAATCTCGTTCGAATGGCAGCGCTCTGCGGGCTCTTGTCGATCGGCGGCGGTCTCGCCTGGGGAGCGGATACGGCGGAGCGCCGGCAGGGATTGTTCCTCGCGGACAAGGACGGCAAATCCGTGCCGGCGCCGGTCTTCGGCGCCACCGTCGAGCTGCGGGTGACGGGGATCATCGCGCGGACGCGGGTCACCCAGATCTTCACCAATCCCTCCAAGGAATGGCTGGAAGGGATCTACGTCTTTCCCCTGCCCGCCGACGGCGCGGTCGACACCTTGCGGATGCGGGTCGGGGACCACGTGATCCAGGGGATCGTCAAGGAGAAGGAGGACGCGCGGCAGACCTACGAGGACGCGCAGCAACAGGGACGGAAAGCCGGCCTGGTCGAGCAGCAGCGGCCCGACGTCTTCACCACGGCGGTGGCCAACATCGGGCCGGGCGAGACGGTGGAGGTTGCGATCGAGCTGCAGCAGGTGGTGGCGTGGGACCGGGACCGTTTTCGCTGGCGGTTCCCCATGGTGGTCGCGCCGGGAAATCCGGAGTCCGCGGGACCCGCGCTCCGGCTGCCGCCGGTGCGGCGGCGGGGCGCGCCGCGGATCAATCCGTTCGCCTTTCACGCCGACCTCGACCCCGGGTTTCCGCTCGCCAGCGTGCAGAGCCCGAGCCATGCGATCACCCTGGCGAAAGGAAAGGATTTTCGCTACGCGGTAGACCTCAAGCAGGGGACCGCCCCGGCCGATGCCGACCTCGTGCTCGAATGGGTGCCCGCCGTGGGGCGCGAGCCGCGCGGGGTCTTCTACTCCGAGGAGGTGGATGGCGAACAGTACGACCTCCTGATGGTGATGCCGCCGGACGCGCCGCAGGCGGCGTCCCTGCGCCTGCCGCGGGAGACGGTCTTCATCATCGACACCTCCGGCTCGATGTCCGGCAGCGCGATCGAGCAGGCGCGGCAGGCGCTCCTGCTGGCCCTCGACAAGCTCCAGCCCACCGACCGCTTCAACGTCGTCCGCTTCGCCTCGTGGACCACCGCGGCCTTTCCGGGGAGTGTTCCGGCGAGCCCGGACGCGATCGCCAAGGCGCGGAGCTTCGTCGCGGGGCTCACCGCCGACGGCGCCACGGCCATGCTGCCGGCCTTGCAGATCGCCTTCCGCAGCCCGCCGCCGGCGGGCTTCGTGCCGCAGGTGATCTTCGCCACCGACGGCCAACTCGACGACGAGAACGAGGTGGTGCAGCTCATCGCCTCGCACCTCGGCGGCTGGCGGCTCTTCCCGGTGGCGATCGGCCGCGAGCCCAACGCGGCGCTCCTGCGGCAACTGGCCACGCTCGGCCGCGGAGCGTTCACGCAGATCTCCGACCTCGGGGAGGTGAGAACGGCGATGGCGACGCTCTTCTCGCGCCTCGACGCCCCCATGCTGCAAGCGATCGAGGTGCAGTGGGGTGATCCGGCGGCGGAGGCCTGGCCGGCGCGGGTGCCGGACCTCTATCTGGGCGAGCCGCTGGTGATCACCGCGCGGTCGAGGAGCGGCGGCGGCCCGGTGACCGTCTCCGGCTCGCGCAACGGTGCGGTCTGGCAAGACTCCTTCCCGGCCGCAGGCTCGCTGCGGCACGCCGGCATCGACAAGCTTTGGGCGCGGCGGAAGATCCAGGCGCTGACCGACAGCCTCCAGCAGGGGGGCGACCCCGAGGAGGTGCGCCGGGCGGTGACCGAGCTCGGGCTGCGCCACCAGCTGGTGACGGACTCGACCAGCCTGGTGGCGGTGGACGAATCGCCGAGCGCGCCGCGGGGAACGCAGCCGGTCACCCGGGTCGTGCCGGTGAACCCGCCGCGGGAGGCCCAAGCCGCCTTCGTGGAGGCCGTGGAGGACGTCATCACCGTGACCGCCGAGTCGCCGCTGCTCGACGAGCGCCGGATCAGCACCGGCGCCACCGTCTCGCAGACCGATTTGGAGAGGATCCCGACGGCGCGCGATCCCTGGGCGGTGATGCAGACGACGCCCGGAGTCCTCACGGACCGCATCAACGTGGGAGGGAACGAAAGCGATCAGCAGCCGGCGTTTGCCGTCGACGGCCTGATCCTCACCGATATGGCGTCTCTGGGGTCAGTGCCGGCGTATTACGATGAGGACTTCGGGGAGACGGTCCCACAGGGCCTCTGCGTGGAGATCCAGCGGTCGGGATGGAAGGGGATCACGCTGGAGCGCGCCCTGGCCGCCGCGCCTGAGATGGAGAAAGATCTCCGGAAGGCGGCCGACGCCGGCCTGTTGCGCGGCTTCGTCGCCCTGTTGCTCCATGGCCAGCGGTGCTCCGAGCCGCCGGCGGAGGTGCTCGCCGAGGCGAAGGCGTACGAGGACCGCTTCGGCGTTCCGAAGCTGTAAGCTTGCCGCCGGATGACCGGCGAGCCGCTTTCCCCCGAGACCCGGCGCTACCTCGAAGCCGCCCTCGCCGCCGCCCGGCGCGCGGGGGCGATCCACCGCCGCCATTTCCGCTCGCCGGCGCTGGCGGTGGACCTCAAGGCGGACCGCTCGCCGGTCACCGCGGCCGACCGCGGCTCGGAGGAGGCGATCCGCGAGACGCTGCACGCCGCCACCCCCGAGCTCGGGCTGCTCGGCGAGGAGTTCGGCCAGGAGGGGAGCGAGCGCGACCGCTGGGTGATCGATCCCCTCGACGCCACCAAGAACTTCGTGGCCGGCCTCCCCTTCTTCGCCACCCTGATCGGCCTGGAGCTCGACGGCGACTTCGTCCTCGGCGTCGTCCACGCCCCGGCGCTGGGGCCGGGATCGGGACTGGCGGCGAGCCCGACCGGCGGGGAGGATGAGTCCCTCGGCGAGACCTGGTGGGGGGCCCGCGGCGCAGGGGCCTGGGGAGGGGCCGGCACGGCGCTCGCGGCCTGCCGGCAGCGGCGGCTGCGGGTGAGCGACACCGCCGAGATCGAGCGGGCCTTCGTGGTCCACGGCGGCCTCAACCTCTTCCAGAAGAACGGCCTCTGGCCCGCCTTCTCCGACCTCGTCGCCCGCGCCGCCCGCACCCGCGGCTTCGGCGACTGGTGGGGGCACATCCTGGTCGCCGAAGGGCGCTGCGACGCCATGCTCGAAGGCGAGGTCGCCCTCCACGACGTCGCCGCCCTGAAGCCGATCCTCGAAGCGGCCGGAGGAGTCCTCCTCCCTCGCGGCGACGCGCCCCTCGTAACCGGCTGGACGGGGCCCGCGATGTCGTCGAACCGGAACCTGGCGGAGCCGCTGCGGCGGGCGATGGGTTTCTAGGGTCCGCTAGGGGCGTATTGAACCTACTGATCCCGGGAGCCTTTTTCCTCCGGGTCTAGCTACGATCCGCGCTCTTGGTCCTCGCGGCGGTCGTCGAGCAGGCGGCTCAGGAGCTCTTCTCCCTTTCCCGTTCCGCGGAGGGCCTTGATGGGATCAACGCCGAGGCGATCTTTCTTCCGGGGGCGATTCCGCTGAGGGGCGCTGGCAGGAGCGTTGTCGTGACCTTGTTTCATAGGCGGGCTCTCGGTGACGTACCTTCAGAGAAACTCTAGACGAGACGTCAGAAGGCTACAAGGCAACGATCCACCTGGAGGTCTTCTCCGCTACAATCCCGCGCCTGCCTTTCGGCGTCGTAGACTGTCGCGTCCGGAGAGAAGAATGCCCGCTTTCACGAACCTCGAATTCCATCGCACCGGAATCGGCCTGGTCCCCGACCGGCCGGGGGAGACGCACACGGCGATCTACGTGGCCCGCGTGCCGGGGAGCCCCACGGCGCTGCGGTCCTGCACCTGCGCGACGGCCAAACAGAAGAGCTGCGAGCACCAGCGGAGCCTCGCCCGGGCGGTCGCCGAGGCCGAGAAGGCGTTCGCGGCGCAGGGGTGGGAGGCGGCGTTCGAGGGGACGGTGTGGTTCCGGCTGGCCCGTCTCCTCTTCGAAGGAAATCCCCAGGATTCGGCCAAGGTGCGGGTGCTGCGCGTGCCGCGGGAGCCGGCGCCGGTGATCCGCGTCACCTCGCCGGCCGGCGACGAGCTGGCGGAGTACCTCGACGACTCGCCCGGGCGCCTCCGCTTTCTCGAACGGACCGGCAAGGCGGCGCCCGGCGGCGAGGGGATCTTCGACCGCGCCGGTCTGCTCGAACGGCTGGCCCTCTTCCAGGTCACCGAGCAGGAGCGCTTCTTCCACCACCGCGGGGTCAAGACCAAGCGGCAGAGCTGGGAGGAGAGCTTCTGGCACCGCCTCGCCTACCACTGCGTCCGGGAGTTCGAGGCGCCCGACCGCCGCGGCGCGTTCCACCCGGCGATCGACGAGGGCTCGGGGCGCTTCACCTTCACTTTTCACGGCGGTCACGACGCCGAGGCGAGGCCGGTGGTGCGTTTCGCCGTGCCGCGCGACCGGGTGCGCGCGGCACTGCAACTGCTGGCCGGAGAGTACCCGGAGCAGGCGGACCTCGCCATCCGGCCGGTGCCGCTGGCGTCGATCTTCCGCGTCACCCAGGAGACCGAGCTCGACCTCGAGGTGCGTCCGGTGATCCGCGCCCTCCAGGCGAACGGCGAGGAGCGCTTCCTCGAGCGCCGCGACCTCGAGAAGTTCCGCTACGGCAGCCTGATCTACGTCCCCGACCTCGGCGTGCTGGCCGAGCTGGAGCGCGAGGGGAAGGAGCGCAAGTTCAAGGCGCCGGTCAGCATGAAGCTACAGAGGAGCCAGGTGGCGAGCTACCTCGCGGAGCACGCGGAGGCCCTCGGCGAGGGGCTCCTGGTGCTCGACGAGCCGCTGCGCGACCGGCGGATCTTCCGGCAGCTCGACCGCATCGAGATCGCCTCGCTCGACTTCGAGGAGGCGCTCGGGCGGAGCTGGTGCTGGCTGGCGATCGAGTACGGCTTCGGCAACCAGGCGGTGTCGCTCGCCGAGATCCTGCGCGCCCGGCGCGACGGGGTCCCCTACCTCGAGACGGCGGGCGGGTGGATCGACCTCGACGCGCCGATGTTCCGCGACCTCGACCGCCTGGGGGAGCTCGCCGAGGGGGAGCGCTTCCGCCTGCCGGCGAGCGAGCTGCTCCGCCTCCAGGCCGCGGCCGGACGGCCGGTCGAGGTCCGCGCGGAGGGGGACGGGGCCGACCGGCTCGACGATCTCCTCGCGCTGCGCCCGGCCGCGCCGTTCGCCCCCTCGGCGGGGATCGCGACGCCGCTGCGCGCCTATCAGACGATCGGCGTCGACTGGCTCCTCTTCCTGGTCCAGAACCGGCTGGGCGGCCTGCTCTGCGACGACATGGGGCTCGGCAAGACCCTCCAGGTGCTGGCCCTGATGGTTACCCTCGTCGAGCGCGGCGAGGCGCCCGAGCCGTTCCTGGTCGCCTGCCCGACGAGTGTGCTCAGCCACTGGCGCAACCAGATCCATCGCCACGCGCCGGCGCTGCGGCCGATCGTCCACCACGGCCTGCAACGCCGGCTGCCGGACGCCTTCCGGCCCGGCGACGTGCTGCTCACCTCCTACGGCGTGCTGCGCCGCGACGGCGAGGCGCTGAGCGCCATCCCCTTCACCCTGGCGGTGCTCGACGAGGCGCAGCACCTCAAGAACCGCGGCACCCGCGGCTGGCAGGCGACGGACCGCCTGGTGGCGGACGTCAAGCTGGGGCTGACCGGCACGCCGATCGAGAACTCGCTCGGCGAGCTCAAGGCGCTCTTCGATCTCGTCCTCCCCGGCTACCTGGGAAGCGACGCCGGCTTCGAGCAGCGCTACGTCCGTCTCGCAGGGCTGGCCAAGGGGGAGGACCGCTCGGATGAGCTGCGGCGGGTGATCTCCCCCTTCGTGCTGCGGCGCCTGAAGTCGACCGTGCTCGACGAGCTGCCGGAGAAGATCGAGGACGTCCGCACCTGCGCCCTCTCGGACGAGCAGGTCAAGCTCTACCGCGACGCCGTGGAGGGGCGCGGCGCCGAGCTGGCGCGGCAGATCGCCGACGCCCCAGACGGCCGACTCCCCTACCTCCACGTCTTCGCCCTGCTGACCCTGCTCAAGAAGATCTGCGACCATCCCGCCCTGGCGCTGGGGGAGCTCGACCGCGCGCCGGAGCTCGACTCGGGGAAGTGGGAGCTCTACCAGGAGATCCTGGCGGAGTGCCTGGAGAGCGGGCACAAGGTGGTGGTGTTCACCCAGTTCCTGGGGATGATCGAGCTGATGGCCCGCCATCTCGCCGGGCTCGGCGTCGGCTTCGTCCAGCTCACCGGCGCCAGCGTGCGGCGCGGCGAGATCGTCGACCGCTTCAATCAGGACCCGGAGTGCCGGGTCTTCCTCGGCAGCCTCAAGGCGGGGGGGACGGGGATCGACCTGGTGGGGGGCTCGGCCGTGATCCACTACGACCGCTGGTGGAACGCGGCGAAGGAGGACCAGGCGACCGACCGCGTCTATCGCCTCGGGCAGCGGCGGGCGGTGCAGGTCTTCAAGCTGGTGACCGAGGGGACCCTCGAGGAGAAGATCGCCGCCCTGATCGAGCGCAAGCGCCAGGTGATGGCGAGCGTCGTCCGCGAGGACTCGCCCGAGCTGGCGAAGATCTTCACCCGCGAGGAGCTGCTCGACCTGCTCGCCCCCACCGTCTGACCCCGCTGACCGCCGCCGCGATAGACTCTCCCGGGACGACACGGGGAGGAAGACGATGGCGCGCGCCAAGCGATACTGGTTGTTGAAGTGCGAGCCCGAGGCGTACACGATCGACGACCTCGAGCGGGACGGGACGGCGACCTGGGAAGGGGTGCGCAACTTCCAGGCGCGCAACTTCCTGCGCGACGACCTCAAGGCGGGGGACCCCGTCCTCTTCTACGCCTCGAACGCCGAACCCTCGGGAGTCACCGGCCTCGCCGAGGTGTCGCGCGCCGGCTATCCCGACCCCTACGCGTTTCAGGCCGGGCACAAATATTTCGATCCCAAGAGCGATCCGGAGAACCCCACCTGGTACATGGTGGACATCCGCTTCGTCGAGAAGTTCCCCGGGATCGTGCCGCTCGCCGTGCTCAAGGAGACCCGCGGCCTCGACAAGATGATGGTGACGCAGAAGGGATCGCGCCTCTCCGTGCAGCCGGTGACGAAGAAGGAGCTGGAGATCGTGACGAAGCTCGGCCGGCAGGGAGGATGGTCCGTATGAGAGAGCACGACGGCTACTGGGCCGACACGATCGAGATCCAGTGCCCCTACTGCGCCGAGCGGGTGGAGATCTCGATCGAGCCGGACGTCTACGGCGTGCTGGTGCAGGACTGCGAGGTCTGCTGCAACCCCTGGCAGGTCACCATCCGGCGCGACCGCGACGGCGATCCGGAGGTGACCGTGGAGCGGGCGGAATAGAAAGGTTTATCCCGTTCCCAGAGCCTCCTCCAGCCGGTCGCGGCAGCCGCGGGAGAGCGGCAGGCGCTTGCCGCTCTTGAGCACCACCACGAAATCGCCCTGCGCTCCCGAGCAGAGCTCGCGGACGGTTTCGAGATTGACGATCGCCGAGCGATGGATGCGCAGGAAACCGTCGCGCGGCAGCTTGGCCTCCACGCCGGACATCGTTTCGCGCAGCAGATGCGTCTCGCCGTTGGCGTACAGACGGACGTAGTTGCCGGCCGCCTCGATCCATTCGACCTCCTGGGGGGCGAGGAAGAGCACCTGGCCGTTGTTGCGCACGGCGAGCCGCCGCAGGGTGGGAGGCTCGACGGCGTGGGGGCCGAGGAGAGCGGCGAGCTGGCGCTGGAGCGCCGCGGCCGCGGCGATCAGCTCGGCCAGGCGCCGTTCCCGGAAATCGTTTTCGAAGCTCGCGTTCCTTAGATTCATGGGGTTCATCCTCATCGCCCTCAACTTCAGGAAACCTCCGGAAGACAAGAAAAAGCGGCCGCCGGGATGGCGCCGGCGGCCGGAGCAGAGGAGGTGCTCAAACGCGTTCAACCTATCGGAAGCTGAGCCGCGCGCCGAGCCGGAAGACGCGCGGGCTCAGCACCTCGAGCGCATAGGCCGAATTGTTGCGGCCGAGCACGCTCTGGCGCTGGAGGACGTACGATTCGTTGAGGGCGTTGAACAGGTCGGCGCCGAGGGTCAGCCCGAAGCTGCTGAACGTGAGCTCCTTTTCGACCCGCAGGTCGACGACGTGGATGTCCGGATAACGGAAGGCATCCGGCGAGGCGTCGACGGGGATGTCGATGCCGCTGCCGGCGTTGTCGCTGATCGTGGCGCGGTTGATCCGTGCGACGTAGCGGATCGGGTACCCCTGGCGGCCGGTCAGGTTGGCGGCGAGGTTGAAGCCCCAGGGATGATCGGGGGCGATCTGATAGAGGCCGTTCAGGCTGTACGACCACTTGCTGTTGATGAACACATTCCCCTTGGGGCCCGAGGCGGTGCCGGAGCCTTGCAGGACCTCGGTGCCGTCGACCACGCCGCCGTTGATGGTGTCGGTGGGGTCCTCGTTGGCGCTGCTGGGGATCCGCCACCGCCAGTCCTGATACGAGACGTTGCCGCGCAGCATCCAGCGGTTGGAGAGGCGCTTGTCGAAGGTGAGGGAAGCGCCCTTGAACTCCTGCTCGCGGTCGCCGTTGGTGAGCTCGAAGCCGTTGCGGGTGGAGACCCCCGGACGCAGCTCCCAGTAGTGGACGGTGTAGGTGTGGCCGTCCGGCGCGGTGACGGTGACCGGAGCGGCCTCGACGTAGTCGCTGGCGCGGTTCGGGCGGCCGACGGAATCGAGGAAGCCCGCCGCGTACGGGTTGTCGGTGTCGAAGACGAGGCGGTTGGTCTCGAGCAGGTTGTGCGACTTGCGATAGTTGACGTTCAGGCCGACCACGAAGTCCGGCAGCAGGGCGTGCTCGACGGCGAGCAGCAGCTCGTCGGTGAGCGGCGCGTTCAGGTGGGGATTCACCGCGTTCGACTGCAGCGGCTGCAGGGTGAAGGGATTGACGTTGCCGCTCGGCGGCGCGATCTCGGGGCCGATGTCGCCCGGGTTGAGCGTCGGGCTGCCGCCGTTGGCGGCGAGGAAGTAGCGATAGGAGACGCCGCCGAGCGGGTTGAGGAAGCCGGCGTTGGCGGTGCCGAGCTGGTCGGCGAAGCGCGAGTAGCTGGCGCGGACCAGCGTCTTCTTCTCGGCGCCGAGCGCGTAGGTCAGCCCGACGCGGGGCGCCAGCGTGGTCCAGGTGAAGCCGGCGTCCTGCCCCGCGTAGTGGGCGGCGGGGAAGAGGTCCGGACGCACCGGGTTGGCCGCCGAGGTGGAGGCGAGGTTCTTGCCGCCCTGGCGGTCATAGCGCAGGCCGACGTTGAGCGTCAGGTTGCCGGCCGAGGCGGTGTCCTGGAGATAGGCGCTGCTGTAGTCGGTCTCGATCTTGGGCCGGGCGTCGCGGGTCAGGAGGAGCAGGGTGGTGTCGGGGTCGAGCCCGAGCTCGAGGCCGCCGGCCTGCCAGCTGAGCAGAGACGACTGCTGGGCGGTGCGGTAGGCGGCGCCGTACTTCAGCTCGTGCGAGAGGTTCCCGGTGCCGAAGAAGTTCGAGGCGTCGAGCTTCTCCTGCCGCTGCGGACGCTCGATCTGGTTGAGCAGGAAGCTGTTGTGCCAGACCTGCTCGGGATCGCGGTAGGCCAGCGCCGCGCCCCCCTGGGGGGCGAGCTGGAAGCCGCCGTTGACCACCGAATACATGCCGGTGACGTAGAAGTTGTTGCCCAGGATCTGGGTGTCCTCGCCCTTGTAGCCGGTCGGCGTGGGGCCGAAGCCGGACTGGTTCCAGGTCGTCGGCTGCGGGCGCAGCGGGCCGGCGTTGCGGCCGCTCTTCAGCTTGTCGCCGTTGAAGGCGAAGGCGGTCGCCGAGTTGCTCTGGCTGATCTGGCCATTGAGCTTGCCGTTCCAGCTCTTGAGGGTGGTCTTGTCGCTGAAGTCGCTGATCGTCAGCAGGTCGATGTTCTGGCGCGAGTAGGAGCCCCAGGCCCACAGCCGCTCTTTGACGATGGGGCCGCCGAGCTCGGCGCCGTACTCGCGGTTGTCGTCGATCCGGTTCCCCTGCTTGAAGGCGGTCTGGGCATGGCCGTTGTTCCAGGGGCCGGCCTGGCCGAGCTCGGAACGGCTGAGGCTGAGGTCCCCCTGCGTGCTCTTGTCGTCGACCAGGTAGCGCCCCGTGCCGCGCCACTCGTTGGTGCCCCGCTTGGTCACCATGTTGAGCACCACGCCGCCGGTGGCGACCGCGGTGTCGGTGCCGCCCGTCGTCACCTGCATCTCCTGGAAGGAGTCGAAGTCGTAGTAGGTCGGGGAGGAGCCGAGGGCGGTCATGTCGGTGATCACCATGCCGTCCATCGACCAGACCGCCTGGTCGCAGGTCGAGCCGGGCCCCACGTAGAGCGCCTGCTGGCCGCTCTCGTTGCCGCCGACGTTGATGCGGTCGGTCATCACCCCGGGGGTCGACTGCAGCACCGCCCAGGGATCGCGATTGCTCGGCGACCGCTCGAGCTCGGCGAGCGTCACCGTCTGTCCCGGCCCCTGCTTGCGGGCGTCGAGCAGCGGGATGGCGTCGCCCTTGATGGTCATCACCTCGCCCTGGATCGCCGGCTGGATCTTCATGTCGAGCGTGGTGTTGCGGCCGATGTTCACCGTGATGCCGGTCTGCTCGATCGGCGAGTAGCCTTCGAGCTCCGATTTCACTGTGTAGCTGCCGGGGGCGAGGCCGAGGAAGCGGAACTTCCCCTGGGCATCGGTCACCGCGACCGAGGAGGCGCCGTTGCCCGAGAGCTGGACGGTGACGCCCGGCATCGCTGAGTTGTCGTCGGCGCTGGTGACCGTGCCGTAGACGTTGCCGCTCTGCACCTGGGCGAGCGCGGGCACCGCCAGGCTCAGCAGCAGAAGGGTGAGGTACAGCGCGCGTTTCATAGTGGCGGACGGATGCATGGGATCAGATCTCCTTGTCAAGGTTGGTTTGCGGTCGGCGATGAATCGAGGCAAACTCTCTCCAGGTCAGCCTTCGGGCCTCACCTCCTTGTCAACGCGTACAACCTGCGATTCCCCCCAAGAGCAAGCGTTGTGCCGCCTTGCGATCGCCGCGGTTATAAACCTGATAAATGATTGATTACACGGGTGAAAGAGCGGCCCGCGAGCGCGCCGCCAGCGGCCGGCGTCACGCTCGCGAATCCAATTCGCTGGACCGCCGGAGCCGCTCCGGCAAAGGGTTTTGGGCCGTGGGCCGCGGAGCCCACCCCGGTGCCCGCGCGGTTCGTCACGGATTTTTCGACCTTCATCCCGGCGGCGGGGATTGAATCGGATTTCCGCGCCGGCGATCCGAAAAAATGAATCGCTCGGAATCGGTATTTTAATGATGATTCCGCACGGTGGGCACGCCGGCGGCCCGGGCGCGAGAGCCCGGCTCGGGGAAGGAAAAGCGGTCGCGGCGAGGCGCGCCCGCGCGGCGCAGGAAAAGGTTTCCAATCGTCCTCAACCGGCGTCGCCGCCGTCCTCTGTGGGGAACGGCAAGGAAGCGATCCGCCCTTGGGAGCCTTTTCTCCGGCGCCTGAAGAGCAAGCGGCGTGCCGTGCCACCGCGCGGCCCCTCTTGACTCCCCGCCGCCTGCGCGCCACGATGGGGCGGGCCATGCACACGATCTTCAAGGACTTCACCTTCTCCGCCGCGCACGCCATCCGCGGGCACACCCGCGGCTGCGAGAACCTGCACGGGCACAACTACCGGGTGCGGGTGCACCTCGCCGCCGAGCGCCTGGACGCGCTCGGGATGGTGCTCGATTTCGCGGACGTGAAAGCGATGATGCAGGAGATCCTCGGCCCCTTCGACCACCGGGTGATCAACGACATCCCGCCGTTCGACGAGCGCAACACCACGGCGGAGCTGTTCTCGCTCTACGTCTACGACGAGGTCGAGCGCCATCTGGGCGGCCGCCTGGGTGACGCCGGCCGGGTGCGCGTGGCAAGGGTCGAGGTGTGGGAGAACGACACCGCCTGCGCGATCTACGAACGACACCAGCGCTGAAGCGGGCATCGGCTCCCGGAGCGGCCGGATCGGATAGAATCCGCCCAGAGACCGGACCCCAGAAACGTTCCGCGGGCCAGCGACATATCTGTCGGGCAGTCGAGCAGAGGAGAAGGCATGGCTTCGGATAAGCCCTCGCTGGAGGGGCTGCGCATCGATCGCGCCGAGATCCGTCAGGAAGGCAGCGGCGCCCGCCTGTGGATCGGCCTCGCGGCCGTCGTCCTCGTGGGCCTCGCCGTCTGGGGGTGGCTCGCCCGTCCCCGCGGGCCCCAGGTGCGCACCGCGACCGCCAAGGTGCGGCCGGCCGGCTCCGGCGGGGCGGCGGCCGGCGCGGTGCTCAACGCCTCGGGCTACGTCACCGCCCGCCGCCAGGCGACGGTCTCCTCGAAGATCACCGGCAAGGTGGTCGACGTCCTGGTGGAGGAGGGGATGGCGGTGCGCGAGGGGCAGGTGGTCGCCCACCTCGACGACGCGAGCGCCAGAAAGCAACTGGCGCTCGCCGAGTCGCAGCTCCTCTCGCAGCGCCGCTCGCTCGCCGAGACCGAGGTGCGGCTGAAGCAGGCGAAGCTCCAGCAGGACCGCATGCGGCGCCTGCACGCCCAGGGGGTCTCGACCCAGCTCGACCTCGACACCGCCGACGCCGACGCCGATTCCTTCGCGGCGCGCCTCGCGCTCGGCCACCAGGACGTGGAGGTCGCGGAGCGCCAGGTGGCGCTGCGCCGCCAGGACCTCGACGACACCGTGATCCGCGCCCCCTTCGCGGGGGTGGCGGTGACCAAGGACGCGCAGCCGGGGGAGATGATCTCCCCGATCTCGGCCGGCGGCGGCTTCACCCGCACCGGCATCTGCACGCTGGTCGACATGAAGTCGCTCGAGATCGACGTCGACGTCAACGAGAGCTACATCCACCGTGTCGATCCGGGGCAGAAGGCGGTGGCGACCCTCGACGCCTATCCCGACTGGCAGATCCCGGCCCACGTCATCATGCCGGTGCCCACCGCCGACCGGCAGAAGGCGACGGTGAAGGTGCGGCTCGGCTTCGAGGGGCTCGATCCGCGCATCCTCCCCGACATGGGGGTGAAGGTCGCCTTCCTGGCCGAGGAGAAGCCGGCCGCGCCCGGCGGCGGCGCCGCGCCGGTGCGGCTGGTGATCGCCATCCCCCGCGCCGCGGTCCGCAAGGACGGCGACCGCGACATCGTCTTCGTGGCCACGCCGGACGGGCACGCCGAGCGCCGGGCGATCGGCCTCGCGGCCGGTACGGGGGATGAAGCCATTGTGATCTCCGGGCTGGCGGCGGGCGAGCGGGTGGTGGTCGAGGGGCCGGCGGACCTCAAGGACGGGGCGGCGGTCTCCGTCGGCGACGCGGGACCGGGAAAATAGAACCGAGGAGATCGAGATGGATTACAACGGCGCAGTCGTGAGGGTCCAGGACGTCCGCAAGGAGTACCGCCGCGGCAGCGAGCGGATCGACGTCCTGCAAGGGATCAACCTCGAGATCCCGCCAGGGGACTTCCTCGCCCTGATGGGGCCTTCCGGATCGGGCAAGACGACGCTGCTCAACCTGATCGGCGGCCTCGACCGCCCGACCTCGGGGAGCGTCGAGGTCGCGGGCGAGCCGATCAGCCGGCTCTCCGACGGCCAGCTCGCCAAGTGGCGGGCGCGCCATATCGGTTTCGTCTTCCAGTTCTACAACCTGCTGCCGGTGCTGACCGCCGAGAAGAACGTCGAGCTGCCGCTGCTGCTCACCTCGCTGTCGGCGTCGGAGCGCCGGCGCCACGCCGCCACCGCGCTCGGCGTGGTGGGGCTCGCCGACCGCGCCCGCCACTACCCGCGCCAGCTCTCGGGGGGCCAGGAGCAGCGGGTGGGCATCGCGCGGGCGATCGTCACCGATCCGACCCTGCTGCTCTGCGACGAGCCGACGGGCGACCTCGACCGCAAGTCCGGGGACGAGATCCTCGACCTCCTCCAGGCGCTCAACCGCGAGCACGGCAAGACGGTCATCATGGTCACCCACGACCCCCACGCCGCGGCCCGCGCCCGCCGCATCCTCTATCTGGACAAGGGGAACCTGGTCCCGGAGCTGGCGGCATGAAGTATCTCTATCTGATCTGGAAGAACCTCTGGCGCCGCAAGCTGCGCACCCTGCTGACGATCCTCTCGACGGTCGTCGCCTTCGTGCTCTTCGGCCTGCTGGCGGCGGTGCGGATGGGCTTTCGGGCGGGCGTCGACGTCAGCGGCGCGGACCGCATGATGGTCACCCACAAGATCTCGATCATCCTTCCGCTCCCCGTCGCCTACCAGGAGCCGATCCGGAGCGTCCCCGGCGTCCAGGAGGTGACCCACGCCAACTGGTTCGGCGGCATCTACAAGGAGCAGAAGAACTTCTTCCCGCAGATGGCGGTGGACGTGTCGAACTTCCTCGACCTCTACCCCGAGTACGTCCTGCCGGCGGACCAGAAGAAGGCCTGGCAGGCCGACCGCACCGCCGCCATCGTCGGGCGGGCGACGGCGAACCGGTTCGGCTTCAAGGTCGGGGACCGCATCACCCTGGAGGCGCCCTGGCTGCGCAAGGACGGCGGGCGCAACTGGGAATTCAACGTCGTCGGCATCTTCGACGGAGCGCAGAAGGGGACCGACACCTCGGCGCTCTACTTCAACTACGACTCCATGAAGGAGGCGATCGCCAGCGGCTCGATCGCCAACCAGGTCGGCTGGTACATCATCCGCATCGCCGACCCGGCCCGCTCGCAGGAGGTGGCGAAGCGGATCGACGCCCAGTTCGCCAACTCGCCGGCCGAGACCAAGACGCAGACCGAGAAGGAGATGGCCCAGGGGTTCGCCAACCAGGTGGGGAACATCGGCGCCCTGGTCACCTGGATCGTGGCGGCGGTCTTCGTCACCCTGCTGCTGGTGGTCGCCAACACCATGGCGCTGTCGATCCGCGAGCGGGTGGGGGAGCTGGCGGTGCTCAAGACGCTGGGCTTCACCCACGTCCAGGTGATGATGCTGGTGCTCGTCGAGTCGTGCGCCGTGGCGCTGCTCGGCGCGGTGCTGGGGCTGGGCGCCGCGCTGGTCATCGTGCCGGGGATCGGCAAGGCGCTGCAGCAGTTCGTTCCCGTCTTCTACGTGCCGCCGCGGGACCTCGCGCTGGGCCTCGCGATCGCCCTGCTGATGGGGCTCGCGGCCGGGCTGCCGCCGGCCTGGCAGGCGATGCGCCTGCGCATCGTCGACGCGCTCCGGAGGGTCTGACGATGAGAGCTCTCTCCCAGCTGTTCGCCCTGATCGGGGTCAACCTGCGCACCCTGGGGCAGCGCCGCGGCTCCGCCCTGTCGACGGTCGTGGGAGTGGCCTGCGTGGTGGCCGTCTTCGTCACCCTGCTGTCGATCGGCGAGGGGTTCCGCGCCACCATGGCCGCCACCGGCCGGCCGGACTCCGCGCTGGTGCTGCGCGGCGGCAGCGACTCCGAGATGATGAGCGGCCTCCAGGTCGACGCGACGCGGATCATCGCCGACGCTCCCGGAGTGGCCCGCACGGCAGCGGGGCCGCAGTCGTCGGCCGAGCTGTTCGTGGTGGTCGACCTGCCCAAGCGCTCGACCGGCACCGACGCCAACGTCCCCCTGCGCGGGGTGCAGCCGGCCGCCTTCGCGGTGCGCAAGAGCTTCAGGATCCTCACCGGCCGGCTGTTCGAGCCGGGGCGGAACGAGATCATCGTGGGGCGCGGCGCGGCGGATCAGTTCGCGGGGCTCGACCTCGGCCGCACCCTCCGTTGGGGCGAGAACCAGTGGACCGTGGTGGGCACCTTCAGCGACGGCGGCAGCCTGTCCGAGTCGGAGATCTGGACCGACGCCCGCGTCCTGCAACCGGCCTACCGGCGTGGCAACCTCTTCCAGTCGGTGCATGCCCTGCTGCAATCCCCGGCGGCGTTCACCCGGTTCAAGGACGCCCTCACGGCCGATCCGCGGCTGGACGTCAAGGTGGTCCGCGAGAGCGAGTACTACGCCGAGCAATCCCAGGCCCTGACCCTGCTGGTGCGCAGCCTCGGCGGGTTCATCACGGTGCTGATGGCCCTCGGCGCCATCTTCGGCGCCCTCAACACGATGTACAACGCGGTAGCCTCACGGACCCGCGAGATCGCCACCCTGCGGGCGCTCGGCTTCGGGCGCGGCCCGGTCGTCTTCTCGATCCTCGGCGAATCGCTGGTCATCTCGCTGCTCGGCGCCCTGATCGGCGGCGCCGTGGCCTACTTCGGCTTCAACGGCTTCCAGACGTCGACCCTCAACTGGCAGAGCTTCAGCCAGGTCGCCTTCGCCTTCAAGGTGACCCCGGCGCTGCTGGTGGCGGGGATCGTGATCGCCCTGGCCATCGGCCTCATCGGCGGATTGCTCCCCGCCTTACGCGCGGCGCGCCTGCCGGTCGCCACCGCGCTGCGGGAGCTCTAGTTTCCTTGCACCTTCGCGGAGGCGAGGGATAGAATTCGCACCGGTGGTCCGCATTTTCGGACGGCCGGTGACGTCGAGGGGAGATTCTGGGGATGTCTCAGCAAACGAAAGATCTGGTCGAATCGCCCGCCGCGCCCGCGGCCGCGCCGAACAAGGCCAAGCTCAGCCTGAACGGGAAGGACTACGAGCTGCCGGTGACCGTCGGCTCCGAGGGCGAGGTCGGTATCGATATTCAGCAGCTCCGCGGCCACAGCGGAGCGATCACGCTCGACCCCGGCTACGGCAACACCGGGGCCTGTGAGAGCGCGATCACCTTCATCGACGGCGAGGCGGGGATCCTGCGCTATCGCGGCTACCCGATCGAGGAGATCGCCGGCAAGGCGCAGTTCACCGAGATCTGCTACCTGCTGATCTACGGCCACCTGCCCAGCGCCGCGGAGCACAAGGCGTTCGAGGACCGGCTGACCTACCACACCCTCCTCCACGAGGACATGAAGAAGTTCTTCGAGGGGTTCCCGTCGAGCGCCCACCCGATGGCGATGCTGTCGTCGATGGTGACCTCGCTCTCCGCCTACTACCCGGACGGCAAGACGGTCGACCTCGACCTCAACATCGCCCGCCTGCTCGCCAAGGGGCCGACGATCGCGGCCTTCTCCTACAAGAAGAGCATCGGCCAGCCGTTCATGTACCCGCGCAACGACCTCGCCTACTGCACGCGCTTCCTCAACACCATGTTCGCCGTGCCGGCCGAGCCGTACAACGTGCGGCCGGTGCTCGACCGCGCGCTCAACCTGCTGCTGATCCTCCACGCCGACCACGAGCAGAACTGCAGCACCTCGACGGTGCGCATGGTGGGGAGCAGCCAGGCGAACCTCTTCGCCTCGATCTCGGCCGGGATCTGCGCCCTCTGGGGGCCCCTCCACGGCGGCGCCAACCAGGCGGTCATCGAGATGCTGGAGCGCATCCGCGACGACGGCGGCGACTTCAAGAAGTACGTCGACATGGCCAAGGACAAGGGCTCCGGCTTCCGGCTGATGGGCTTCGGCCACCGGGTCTACAAGAACTTCGATCCGCGGGCGCGCATCCTCAAGCGGATGGCCGACGACGTGCTCGCCGAGCTCGGCGTCAACGATCCGCTGCTCGAGATCGCCAAGTCGCTCGAGGAAGTCGCCCTGCACGACGAGTTCTTCATCTCCCGCAAGCTCTACCCGAACGTCGACTTCTACAGCGGCATCATCTACCGGGCGATGGGGATCCCGACCAACATGTTCACCGTGCTGTTCGCCCTCGGCCGCATGCCCGGCTGGATCGCGCACTGGAAAGAGATGCTGACCGACCCCAACAACCGGATCAACCGCCCGCGGCAGATCTACACCGGCCACACCCAGCGGGCGTTCGTGCCGCTCGACCAGCGCTAGCGCCCCCGCCCTTCGGGGCGGGCGCTCCTCGAGGGACCGAAGGGCCGGCGGCGACGCCGGCCCTTTTCCTTGGCGGCAAAACCCTCGCCTGCGCTTCGGTTGACAAATCGGACTGCGAGAGTCCAGAATAGCCTCGCTCATTTGAGATTAAATCTCAATAAGCTTCCTGGCGAGGACCTCCGCGGACGACGACCCATGGCAGACGCCCGAGAGAAAGAGCAGTTCCTCCGTTTCCTGCGCGACCGCGGGCAGCGCGTGACGGCCGAGCGGCTGGCGCTGTTCGACGAGATCTTCTCGCAGCACGGCCACATCGACGCCGAGGAGTTGCTCGGCGCCATGAAGGCGCGCCACCTCAAGATCTCCCGCGCCACGGTGTACCGCAACCTCGACCTGCTGGTGGAGAGCGGCCTGGCGCGCAAGTCGCGGCTGGGGAGCCGCGGCTTCCTCTACGAGCACGTCCATCCCGGACAGCAGCACGACCACCTGGTCTGCAACGGCTGCGGCCGGGTGGTCGAGTTCGTCAGCCCGGGGATCGCGGCGTTGCAAGGGGAGATCTGCCGCGCCCACGGCTTCGTGCCGACGCGCCACACCCTGCAGATCGCCGGCCTCTGCAACCCCTGCGCGGAGGCCGCAGAAGCCGGCCGGGCAACGGCCGCCACCGGGTCTCCGGCGGGGAGGGCCTCCCATGCTTGAAGCGCTGATCGTCACCCTGCGCGAGGGGGTCGAGGCGGCCCTGGTGGTCGGCATCATCGTGGCCTTCCTGCGCCGCGAGGGGTACGAGCGCTACCTCGGCGCCGTCTGGGCGGGGATCGGCACGGCGACGGCGGCGAGCCTCGCGGGGGCGTTCGTCCTCTACCGCTGGGCGGTCAACGAGGAGGTCTTCGAGGGGATCCTCTACCTCGGCTCGGCGCTGATCGTCGGCTCGATGATGGTCTGGATGTGGCGCCACTCCCACTCCCTCTCGGGGGAGATGAAGGGATCGCTCGCCCGCATCCTCTCCCGCGAGCGGACCGGCTCGGTCGCCGCGGGGCTCTTCCTGTTCACCTTCCTGATGGTCTTCCGGGAGGGGATCGAGACCGTCCTCTTCCTCTCCGCCCTGTCGCTCAATTCCGACGCGCTGATGGCGGCGCTCGGCGTCCTCGTGGGCCTGGTGCTGGCGGTCGCCTTCGGCGTCTTCTTCGTGCGCGGCAGCCTGCGCATCGACCTCGGGCGCTTCTTCAAGATCACCGGCATCGCCCTCGGGATCTTCGTGCTGCAGCTCCTGTTCAACGGCTACCACGAGCTGTCGGAGGCCGGCTGGGCGCCGGCCAACGAGACGACGATGGCGACCATCGGCCCGCTGGTCAAGAACGAATTCTTCTTCGTCGCCGCCGTGCTCGCCCTCCCCCTGCTGATGCTGCTGATCCCCGGCCGCGAGAAGGGAGAGGCGCCGGTCGTGGGGGCTGCGGCCCGCCTCGAGAAGGCGGGGAGCCGCCAACAGTCGCGCTCCCGCGTGCTCGGCGCCACGCTCGGCCTGATCATCCTGGCGGCCCTCGGGCTCGGCTTCGTCTACTCCCGGCCGCCGGCGGCGCTGTCGGCGGCGACCCCGGTCACGGCGGGGGCGGACGGCAAGGTGCGCATCCCCCTCGCGACCTTCCAGGGGACCGCGCTCCACCGCTTCCAGACGACGGTCGCCGGCCAGACGGTGCGCTTCTTCGCCATCCCGATCGCCCGGGGGGGGCCGATCGCCACCGCCTTCGACGCCTGCCTGCTCTGCGGCCCCCGCGGCTACTACCAGGAGAGCGGCAACGTCATCTGCCTGCACTGCGGCTCGGTGATCTACCCGCCGAGCATCGGCCAGACCGGCGGGTGCAACCCGGTCCCCCTGGCCTCGAAAGTCGAGGGGAGCGACCTGGTCCTGACCGCCGCGGACCTCGCCGCCGGCTCCCACCTGTTCACCTCCGGCCCCGGCACCCACGCACCTTGACTCCATGTACGCGCGCCTGCTGATCGAGTCGCTGCGCCGTGGCACCCGGCGCAAGCTGCTGGCGGTGAGCGCGGTGGCGCTCGGCACCCTGGGGGCGACCGCCCTCGGAGAGGTGGTGCTGGCGTCGGGAGACCGGCTGGCGGCCGAGATGGGCTCCTACGGGGCCAACCTGGTGATGACCCCGGCACGGCCGCGCGACACCCTGGCCGTCGCCGACCTCGTCAAAGTGCGGCGGATCTTTTGGCGCAACAACATCGCCGCCGTCTCGCCGACCCTCGACCTGCGGGTGCGGATGCAGCCCGGGACTCCGCGGGAGACTCCTCAGGAAATAGTGGCGCCGCTCGTCGGCGCCTGGTTCGATCACCCGCTGGAAGCCGGCTTCCGCACCGGCCTGCCGCGGACCCGGCCGACGCTCTCGGTCGCCGGACGCTGGCCGCGGGACGGGGCTCTCGAGGCCGCCCTCGGCCGCCGGCTCGCCGGACGGCTGGGCCTCCAGACAGGGAGCGAGCTGCGGGCCGGCTTGGGCGCGGCCGAGGAGCGCCTGCGGGTGGTCGGCATCGTCACCAGCGGCGGCGAGGAGGACGACCAGGCCTTCGCTCCCCTGGAAGCCGTCGAGCGGCTGGCGGCGCTCCCCGGGCGCTTCACCCGCGCCGAGGTGTTCGCCCTGACCGTGCCGGAGAGCCGGAACAAGCAGCCGGACCCGCAGCGGATGAGCCCCGCCGACTACGAGACCTGGTTCTGCACCGCCTTCCCCTCCTCGATCGCCCTGCAGCTCAAGCAGGCGGTGCCCGGTGCGCGGGCGGACGTCGTCTACGGCGTCACCCAGGCCACGGCGGACGTGCTGGGGCGGCTGCGCTGGGTGCTGACCGCCCTCGCCGTGGTGGCGCTCGCCGGCGCCGCCGTCGGCGTGACGGCGGCGATGACCGCCACCGTCATCGAGCGGCGGCTGGAGGCGGGGCTGCTGGTGGCGATCGGCGCCCCCCGCAACCGGGTGGTGCTCTTCTTCCTCAGCGAGGCGGCGCTCCTCGGCCTCCTCGGCGGGCTCACCGGCGGCTCGCTCGGCCTGGTCGGCGGGCGCCTGCTGGGGAGCGGCGCGCTCGGGGTGAGCGTCCCCTGGATGCCGATCCTCCTCCCCTTCGCCGCCCTGCTCGGGCTGGCGGTGGCGGTGGCGGCCAGCGCCATGCCGGTCGCCCGCGCCCTCGAGCGCTATCCGGCCGAGATCCTCAAGCGAGCGACCGCCTGATGCTCGCCCGCATCGTGCTCGCCAGCCTGCGCCGCCGCTTCCGCCAGCTCGCGCTCATCCTCGCCGCGGTGACGGTCGCCGCCGCCACCGTCTCCACCCTCGCCGGCTTCTCCAGCCGCGCTCAGGCAAGGCTCGGCGAGAGCCTGGCCGCCTTCGGCCCCAACCTGACGGTGCGCCCGCAGGTGGGAGGGCCGGCGCGCCTCCCGGCCACGGCCCTCGCGGCGGTCCGGCGCATCCCCGGCGTGCGGTCCGTCGCGGGGATCGCGGCGGGGACGGGCGAGGGGCTGGAGCGCCTCGAGGTGCGCGCCGATCCCGCCGCGCTCGACCGCGTGGCCCGCGACATCGAAGCGCGGGTCGAGGGGGTCGAGGCGGTCCCCCTGCTGCGGGTCAGCCGCTCGGACGCCCACCTGACCCGGCGCCTCACCCTGGTGCTGGTCGCGGTCTCCGCCGTCTCCCTCCTCCTCGCCCTCCTCTCGGTAGGGGCCGCGACGACCGCGCTGGTCGGCGAGCGCCGGGTCGAGATCGGCCTCCTGCTCGCCCTGGGCTTTACGGGCCGGCGGGTGGGGACCTTCCTCGCCGTCGAGCTCCTCGCGGCGGCGGTGCTGGCTGGCGCGGTGGGGGAGATCCTGGGCGAGCTCGCGGCCGGCGAGCTGGCGCGGCGGACGCTCGGGCAGGGGAGCCTCGCGTTGACCTGGGGAGGGTTCGCCGCCGCGGCTCTGGTGGCGGTGCTGGTGGTCGGCTCCTCGATGCTTGTGGCGCTCTCGCGGGTGGAACGGCTCGACCCGGCGCGGGTCCTGCGCGGCGAGTGATCGGCCGGGCCCGGAACGAGCGAACCATGCCCCTGGTCGAGATCGAGGCCCTGAGCCGCCGTTTCGGAGCGCTGAACGCCCTCGACGGGCTGACGATGGCGATCGACGAGGGGGAGTGGGTGGCGGTGACCGGCCCCTCGGGCTCCGGCAAGACGACGCTGCTCAACATCCTCTCCGGCCTCGACCACCCCTCCGCGGGGGAGGTGCGCGTCGGCGGCATCGACCTCGCCGGCCTCAACCCCCGCGAGCTCGCCCTCTACCGCCAGCGGACGGTCGGCCTGGTCTTCCAGCAGTTCCATCTCATCCCCTACCTGACCGCGCTCGAGAACGTCATGCTCGCGCAGTACGTGCACAGCATGACCGACCGCGGCGAGGCCGAGGAGGCGCTGCGCCGGGTGGGGCTCGGAGAGCGCCTGGGGCACCTGCCGAGCCAGCTCTCCGGGGGCGAGCAGCAGCGGGTCTGCATCGCCCGGGCGCTGATCAACCAGCCGCCGCTGATCCTCGCCGACGAGCCGACCGGCAACCTCGACGCCGTCAACGAGGCGATCGTCATGTCGCTGCTGGCCGACCTCCACCAGCGAGGGCACACGCTGGTCCTGGTCACCCACGCCCCGTCGATCGCCGCCCGCGCCAACCGCGAGATCCGGCTGGAGCACGGCCGCCTGGCGCAAGCCGAGCAGCCCGGAGACCTCGAGCTGCAAGGGGTGCTCGTCGAGCTCTGGCAGCTCCTCGAGGAGGATCGCGCCGGCGTCTCGATCGCCCGCCGCGGCGTCGCCGCGCTCCTTTCGGAGAGCCTGCTCAGCTTCGTCGACGGCAGGATCGGCTTCACCGAGCGCGGCCGCGCGCAGGCGGTGTCGGCCGTGCGGCGCGCGCGGCTGGCGGAGGTGCTGCTCGCCCGCACCCTCTCCCGCGGCCTCTCGGCGGAATGCGGCCGGGAGGCTCCCGTCGCCGCCGGCTTCGAGGACCAGGTCTGCGCCTTCCTCGACCATCCCGCCGTCTGCCCGCACGGCCGGCCGATCCCTCCCGGCGCCGACTGCCCCCCCGGCCGATCCCTGCTCGAGTCCGCCGCGGAGCCCTAGACGGCTACTTCCGGACCGCCTCCCGGTTCGGTTCCCGATTCACCTCGGACCAGCGGTAGTCGACCATCAGCAGCGGGCCCCCTTCGCTCCCCATGAACCAGAGCACCGACGGTCGCGGGCTGAGCGACCCGAGCCGGATCTGCCCCTGGCGAGGGCCGCTGATCAGCATGGTGGTGGCGAGCCCCTGGGCGTCGAGCGCCAGCTCGGTCGACGCCGCCACCGCCACCACCCCCGGCAGCCCGGGACGCCCGGTCCGCTGGTTGAGGTAGGAGGCGGAAGCGCCCTGGAGCGGATGGTCGGCCTGCGAGGCGATCGCCAGCGAGCGGTCGTGCAGATGGACCTCGCCGGCCGGCTCCTCCGCGCCGGAGAGCCGCGGCAACGCGACCGGCCATCCCTTCCCCGCCGGCCCTGGGCCGAACCCCCGGCGGACCTCCCCGATCCGGATGAAGCCGTTCGCCACCCGCCGCTGGCGCAGGATCTCGGCCGCACGGTCGACGGCCGCCCCCTCCGCGAACCCGACGAGGTCGAGCCCGCTCCCCGCGCCGAGCGCGGCGAGACCGTGCTGCGGATCGAGCGCCAGCCGCTCGCAGGAGGTGCGCTCCGCCGCCTTCTCCAGCAGATCGGGATCGGGCGCCTCCTGCGGGCCGGCGGCGTGCCTCGCCCAGGCGGCGTAGAGGTCGCGCCCGAGCGGCCCGTGCGTCCGTTCGGACCATTCGCAGAAGCTGAGGGCGCGGGTCAGGATCGTGAACAGCCGGGAGTCGACGGTCTGGGGTCCCCGCCCGGCCGCGGCGTTCAAGGCTGCCAGGCCCCCCCCGCTGACGGCGGTCAATCCCTCGATCTCGCCGACCTCCGCGAAGGCCCGCTCGACGGCCTCGCGCGCGGCGTCCGTGGGGAGGCCGCGGACCTCGATCTCCATCGGCTGGCCGAACGCCTTCGCCGCCATGCGCAGCGGCAGGACGGGAGGCGCGGCGGAGGGCGCAGGCGGCGCCCCGAGCGCCCCGAAGAAGAGGGCGAGCAGCCAGGGAAACATCCAGGGAATGATAGCAACTACCGGTGATCGGGATGGACGATGAAGCCGTCGAGCATCGCCCGCAGGGTGGCCCGCAGCTCGATCCCGTCGTAGTGGGCCGGATAGCTGCCGCGCTCGGCCAGGAGCTGGTCCCGCCACAGCCCCTCGAAGGCGCCGAGCAGAGCCGAGCGCACCGCCTCCGGGTGGAGCTCCGGCCGCAGCACCCCCTGCTCCTTCATCTCGCGCAGGAACCCCTCGGCCAGCTGGAGCATCTGCTGGAAGCCGCGAGTCATCAGCACGGTGCGGCCGTGCTTGCGGATGCGGCGCGCCTCGAGGAGGAAGAGGGTGCGCAGCTGCTTGTCCCCCTCGAGGGAGTTGGCCATCAGCTCGGTCAACGCCTGCAGGCGCTCGAGCGGCGACATCGAAGCTGACAAGGCGCCTTGCGCTCCCTGCGCCAAGCGCCCCCAGGCAGCCTCGAAGATCCCTTCGAGCAGCCCTTCCTTGCTGCCGAAGTGCTTGATGAGCTGCGACTCGCTCGTCCCCGCGCGCCGGGCGATCGCCGAGGTGGTGGTGTTCTCGTAGCCGTCCTCGGCAAACAGGTCCCGGCCCGCCTGGAGAATCCGCTCCCGGGACGAGAGGTCGGCCCCCGCCTCGAGATCCCATACGGCGATCGGTCCCGTCTTCTTTCGTTCCATACGCTTCAATCTATACTAACCGACCGCCGAGAAAAAAGCAGCAGTGGTAGCACCACGATTGACAGCGGAGCGCCATGGCCGGATACTCGACGGCAAGCAACATCCCACGAGTCCCCTCGGGTGCGTGTTCGAGCCGTCAAAAGTTCCCACGCACCATCTTTTTGCCCGCCCGGTCCGCCGGCTGCTAGAAGTTGATGTACTCGAGCTCGGGGACGAGGCGGGGGCGCGACGGCGCGTCGCGGCGCAGGGGAGGCGCCTTGAATTGCAGGACGAGATAGGCGCCGAACACCGCCGCGAACATCTGGTAGCGGGCGCGCAACCCTCGCCACAGGCCGCGCTTCTTCTCCTTGACCAGGTGCTTCAGGTTGTACATCACGGTGGTGGTGGTGCGGCGTCCGAGCTGGCGGCAGGCCCAGTTGAGGCCGGTCTCGATGGCGAAGCCTTCGAGATGGCTGTCCGGCACCGCCTCGAAGATCTCCCGCCACAGGCAGCGGATCCCCGACAGCAGGGGACCGGTGCGGTCCTGGATGGCGTTGATCGGCCGCCCGCGGTGGCGGATGCCGACGTTCATGTCAGAGGTGCCGGCGAGGACCGGTGCGATCAGCCGATCGAGCAGATCGACCGTCAGGTTCAGGATGTCGCCGTCCACGAAGAGCAGGACCTCGGCGTCGGTGTGGGCGACGCCGATCGCCATCGCCCGTCCCTTCCCCTGGTTCTGGCGCAGGTGGATCGTGCGCAGGCCGAGCGACCGGGCGATGTCGACGGTGCCGTCCGTCGAGCCGTCGGAGACCACCAGCACCTCGTCGATGGCGTGGGTGGCCGCGAGAACCGAGAGGACCTCGGCGAGGGTCGCTTCCTCGTTGTAGGCGGGGACGATGGCGGCGATGCGCGGCCGTTCTCCGGGGGTCATGCCGGCGGCGTCTCCAGCGTCTCCGGCGTCCTCAGCCAGGCGGGGGGCGCCGGGTTGGCCAAGGCCCCCGGATAGAGCTCTCCCGCCGCCACGACCCGGGCGTCCCCGGCGAGCGACCACGACCCCGGGACCCCCGCGGCCCCCTCGCCGTCAACCTCCAGCTCGAATCCCCCTTGAGTCGCCACGCGGAGCGGCAGCCGGGCCCCGGCGGTGGCGAGCCCCACGGCAGCGCTCGCCAGCACGCCGGTGCCGCAGGAGAGGGTCTCGTCCTCGACGCCGCGTTCGTAGGTGCGGATCTCCATGCGCTGCGGCTCGGGGAAGCGGACGAAGTTGACGTTGGTCCCCGCCGCGCCGAAGACGGGATGGTGCCGGAGCTCGGCGCCCAGCGCGCGCACCGGCGCGGTCGCCAGCCCCGGCGCCCAAGGGAGCACGAAATGGGGGACGCCGACGACGATTCGGTAGCCGGCGTGCTCCGCCCCGCCGGCTGCGACCGTCAGCGCCTGCGGGGGATCGGCCGGAAACGGCAGATCGATCGCGGTGCGCTCGCCGTCCAGCTGGCGCCCCGAAAAGACCCCCGCCCCCGTCGACAGGCGGACCGTCCCTGCCGCCCAGCCGAGGTGGAAGGCGAGCTGGGCGGCGCAGCGGGTGCCGTTGAGGCAGAGATCGGCGGGGAGGCCGTCGGCGTTGAAGTAGTCCATCGTCAGGACCCCGGCGGCGCCCACGGCCTCTCCGGAGGCACTGGAGCGGGGGCGCCGGAGGATGAAGAGGCCGTCCGCCCCCAGCGAGACGCCGCGCCGGCACCAGGCGCGGATCGTCTCCGGAGGTGGGACCGTCGAGGGCTCCGCCAGCGCCAGGAAGTCGTTGCCGCTGCCGGAGACCTTGTAGAAGCGCGTCATGGCGCGTCGGCTCGGACCTCGCCTCCCGGCGCGCTCTCGTTGCCGGCCTGATCGATCGCCGTCACGCGGTAGGTGTAGGTCTTGCCGGCGGTCACGCTGGTGTCCACGTACTCGGCGGCCACCACCGGCTGGGCGGTGACGCGCTCGAAGGCGCCGCTGGTGCCGGCGCGGCGGTAGACGATGTACCCCGCGAGGTCGTCCGCCTCGCTCGCCCGCCAGACCAGGCGGACCCGCCCCGGCTCGGCGAGCGCCACCAGCTCGCTCGGCGGCGGCGGCGCGAAGCGGTCGACGTAGTGGATCTCGCGCTCGCTCGCGATGCCGCTCTCGATCGGCGGGTTCTGCTGCGCGAGGGCGGTCGCCGTGTAGATGTAGCTCTGGCCGAAGCGGGCGGTGTTGTCGAGCCAGCTCTTCTCCGCCGCTCCGGAGGTGTGGATCGGCTTGCCGTTGCTGCGCTCCTGGGCGTTGCGGCGGTAGATGTTGTAGCCCACCACGGTGCCCTGCGCCGGGCTCCACTCCACCTGGATGCCGTCGGCGCGGGCGGTGACCGTGACGTGCTCCGGCGCCGACGGCGGCGCCTTGGGCACCACGCTCGCGACGTTCGAGAAGTCGGAATGGTCGCCCCCCGTCCTGCCGAACGTGCGGACGGCATAGTAGGTGGCGAGCGGGGTGGGAGCCGGGGGCGTCGCCGGAGCGGCGGCGGTGGTGCCGGCCGCCGGCGGGGTCGTGGCCGTCGTGGCCGGGGCGGGCGGCACCGGCGGCACTGGCGGCGCGGCCGGCTTGGCGCCGGGCGGCGTCGGCGGCAACGGCGCGGTCAGCTCCGGGAGCGGCAGCGAGATCTCGATCCGGCTGCCGGCGGTGGCGGCGGTCAGATCCGCGCCGGTGACCTTCTGGAGCAGCTTCCCCGAGGAGGCGAACTCGCGCGGGTCCATGGTGCTCGCCGTGCCGCCCAGCGCCGGGCGCGAGGCCGACCAGACCTCCACCGTCGAGATCCCCTGGAGGGCGATGCCGGCCGGAGTCACCTGGGGATAGCTGAAGGCCAGCAGGATGCGCGGGCCCTGCTGCACCGCCGCGAGGTCCTTGGTCGCCGCCGGAACGTTGCGCAGCGGCGGCAGCGGGGGTCCCTGCTTGCCGCAGCCGGTCGCCCAGGGGAGGAGGGCCAGCGCGGAGACGACGAGGAGGCCGCCGGTTCTAGAGGACATAGCGTGAGAGATCCTGGTTCTGGACGATGCCGGAGAGCACCCGGCGCACGTACTCGCCGTCCACCGTCACGGTGACGCCCGACATGTCCGGGGCTTCGAAGGAGACCTCGTCGAGCAGCCGCTCCATCAGCGTCGAGAGCCGGCGCGCGCCGATGTTCTCGGTCGACGAGTTGACCTCGACGGCGAGGCGGGCGATCTCGGCCACCGATTCGGCGAGGAAGTCGACGGTCACCCCTTCGGTCGAGAGGAGGGCCGAGTACTGCTTGGTCAGCGCCGTCTCCGGCTCGGTCAGGATGCGCACGAAGTCCTGCTCGGTCAGCGCATCGAGCTCCACCCGGATGGGGAAGCGCCCCTGCAGCTCCGGGATCAGGTCGGAGGGCTTGCTGACGTGGAAGGCGCCGGCGGCGATGAACAGGATGTGATCCGTCTTCACCATGCCGTACTTGGTCGAGACGTTCGTCCCCTCGACGATCGGCAGCAGGTCGCGCTGCACCCCCTCGCGCGAGATGTCGGGGCCGCGCCCGCCTTCCCGCCCGGCGATCTTGTCGATCTCGTCGAGGAAGATCAGCCCTCCCTGCTCGACCCGCTCGCGCGCCTCGCGGGAGACCTGGGTGCGGTCGATCAGCTTCTCGGACTCCTGCTGCTGCAGGATCTCGCGCGCCTCGGCGACCGAGACCGACTGCTTCTTCTTGCGCCCGAAGAGGCCGGGGAGCATGTCCTTGATGTTCATCCCGACCTCTTCCACCCCCTGGGGGGTGAACATCTCGAGGCTCGGCATGGAGGTCTCGTCGACCTCGATCTCGACCTTGCGGTTGTCGAGCCCCCCCGAGCGCAGCTTGTCGCGGAACTTCTCGCGCGTCGCCGCCAGCTCGTCCTCGCTCTCCTCCTCGTTGCGCAGGTAGGCGTTGATCGGCCGCGGCGGCACCAGGAGCTGGAGCAGGCGGTCCTCGGCGCGCACCGCGGCGGTCTCGCGCACCGCCTCGCGCTTCTCCTCGCGCACCATGGTGGCGGCGATCTCGACCAGGTCGCGCACCATCGACTCGACGTCGCGGCCGACGTAGCCGACCTCGGTGAACTTGCTCGCCTCGACCTTGAGGAAGGGGGCCTTGGCGAGGCGCGCCAGGCGGCGGGCGATCTCGGTCTTGCCGACGCCGGTGGGGCCGATCATCAGGATGTTCTTCGGCGCGATGTCCTCGGCGAGCTCCGGCGGGAGCTGCTGCCGGCGCCAGCGGTTGCGCAGGGCGATCGCCACGGCGCGCTTCGCCTGGTGCTGCCCGACGACGTACTTGTCGAGCTCGGCGACGATCTGCCGCGGCGTCATATTTTCGATCGCGAGGCTGTTGCTGGCCTCGCCGGTGATCTGCTGGGTCATGGCGTGCCTAAAGCTCCTCGACCGTCAGGTGGTCGTTGGTGAAGATGCAGATCTCGGAGGCGATCCGCATCGCCTCGCGGACGACGTCCTGGGCGGACATCGTGGTGTGCCGCAACAGGGCGCGGGCGGCGGACAGGGCGTAGTTGGCCCCCGAGCCGATGGCGAGCACGGGCTCGTCGTCGTCCGGCTGCATCAGCTCGCCGACCCCCGAAACGAAGAAGCTCTTCTCCTTGTCGGTCACGATGATCATCGCCTGGAGCTGGCGCATCGCGCGGTCGGTCCGCCAGTCCTTGGCGAGCTCGACGACCGAGCGCTCCAGATTGCCGTTGAACTCCTCGAGCTTCTCTTCCAGGCGGCCGAAGAGGGCGAGCGCGTCCGCACCGCCGCCGGCGAAGCCCACCAGCACCTTGCCGCCCTTGCCGGCGCGCCGCACCTTGCGCGCGCTCGCCTTGACGATGGTGCTCTGATTCATCGTAACCTGCCCGTCGCTCGCCATGCACACCTTGCCGTCGCGGCGCACCAGCAGGACGGTCGTCGAATTGAACGTATCCATGGGACCGGGATTGTACACCGCTGTCACGGTTTACCCCCGGCGTGCCCGCGGATGGGCGCCGCGGTAGACGGAGAGGAGGCGGTCGACCTCCAGATGGGTGTACTTCTGGGTGGTCGACAGCGAGCTGTGCCCCAGCAGCTCCTGGATCGCCCGCAGGTCGGCGCCGTTCTCCAGCAGGTGGGTGGCGAAGGTGTGGCGCAGGGTGTGGGGGTGGACCCCGCGGGCCACCGCGGCGTCGTCCACCCACTTGTCGATCACCCGCCGCACCGAGCGGTCGGTGAGGCGCCCGCCGCGGCTGTTGAGGAAGACCGGCTCGCCGGCGTCCGTCCCTCCCTCGGCACGGACCGACTCCCAGGACTCCAGCCAGCGCCGCAGCGCCTCCGCGGCCGGGCGGCCGAACGGCACCATCCGCTCCTTGCTCCCCTTCCCCATCACCCGCACCACCCGCGCCGAGAGGTCGACCTCCCGCCAGTCGAGCCCCACCAGCTCCGAGACGCGGAGCCCCGCCGCGTAGAGCAGCTCGAGGATCGCGCGGTCGCGCCGGGTCAGCGGCTCGTCCCCCTCCGGCGCCTCGATCAGGCTCTCGACCTCCCCCGGCCGCAGATGGCGCGGGAGGGTCTGCGGCACCTTCGGCGTCCGCACCCCCTGCGCCGGGTTGGCCGCCAGGGTCCCCTCGAGGCAGGCGAAGCGGAACAGGCTGCGCACCGCCGAGAGCGCCCGCCCCTGGCTGCGCTTGCCGAGCTTCCTGCGGGTGAGCGCCGCCAGGAAGGAGCGCACCGCGAGCGCGTCGACGTCCTCGGGGCGCACCGCGTCCGGCTCCTTGCCCAGGAAGTCGCGGGCGAGGAACTCGTGGAAGACCACGAGGTCGTGCTCGTAGGCGCGCAGGGTCTGCGGGGAGAGCTGGCGCTCCCCCTGCACGTGCTCGAGGAAACGGTGGATCAGCCGGCGCACGGCGCCTCGGCCACCGTCGGCACGGCGGGAGTCCTCACCGCCACCCCGTTGCGCGCCGCCCAGGCGGCGAGCGCGGCTTGCGCCCGCTCGACGTAGGCGGCGCGGCGCTCCGCCTTGCGGATCCGCCCCGGCAGCTCCTCGAACAGGCCGTAGTTGATGTTGGCCGGCTGGAAGTGCGCGGGGTCCGACTCGGTGAGATGGCGGGCGAGCGCGCCGAGGGCGGTGGTGGCGGGGAACGGCTCGGGCTCGCCGCCCGCCCGCTCGAGGGTCATGTAGAGGGCGATGGCGAGCCCGGTCGCCGCCGATTCGAGGTACCCCTCGACGCCGGTGATCTGCCCGGCCAGGCGCACCCGCGGCGCCGACTTCACCCGATAGCGCTTGTCGAGATGGGTGGGGGCGTTGATGAAGGTGTTGCGGTGGATCTGCCCGAAGCGCACGAAGCGGGCGGCGCCGAGCCCCGGGATCATGCGCAGCACCCGCTCCTGCTCCCCCCACTTCATGCGCGACTGGAAGCCCACCAGGTTGAGCTGGCTCTTCGCCAGGTTCTCCTGGCGGAGCTGGACCACCGCCCACGGCCGCCGGCCGTCCGGGGTGCGCAGCCCCACCGGCTTCATCGGACCGTAGCGCAGGGTGTCCACCCCGCGCCGGGCGAGCTCCTCGATCGGCAGGCACCCCTCGAAGAAGACGGCGGTCTCGAAGTCGTGCGGCGCCACCACCTCGGCGGCGGAGAGGGCGGCGTGGAAGGCGAGGTACTGCGCCTCGTCCATCGGCGCGTTGAGGTAGTCCTCCCCCTCCCCCTTCCCCCACCGCGACTGCCAGAACAGCGTCTCGAGGTCGAGGCTCTCCGCCTCGACGATCGGCGCGATGGCGTCGTAGAAGTAGAGGTACTCGCTGCCCAGGAGCCGCTGGAGCTCGGCCGACATCGCCTCCGAGGTGAGCGGCCCGGTGGCGATCACCACCTCCCCCTCGGGGATGGCCAGCACCTCCTCGCGCCGCAGCTCGATCCGCGGATGCGCCGCGATCGCCGCCGTCACCAGGGCGCCGAAGCGGTCGCGGTCGAGCGCCAGCGCGCTGCCGGCGGGGACCGACGCCTCGCGGGCCTTGGCGATGATCAGCGAGCCGAACGCCTCCATCTCCCGCTTGAGCAGGCCGGCGGCGTGGAACGGGTCGTCGCTGCGCAGCGAGTTGCTGCACACCAGCTCCGCCAGGTCCCCCGACTTGTGCGCCGGCGTCCCCTTCCCCGGCCGCATCTCGTGGAGCACCACCGGCGCGCCGCGCTCGGCGAGCTGCCAGGCGCACTCCGCTCCGGCCAGACCGCCGCCGACGACGTGGATGGGGCTCTGCATCCTGGGGATTATAGAGGGGGGGCGTCTTGGCTGCCCGCGTTGTCGGGCCGTCTTGTCTGGCCGCCGGCCTTGCAGTAGCCTTCCGAGACTCGCTTCAGCTCTCAAGGAGGCCGCATGTTCGGATCGACGATCCTCGACGTTGCGATCGGAATGGTCTTCGTCTACCTGTTGATCAGCCTCATCTGCTCGTCGCTCAACGAGCTGATCGAGGCCAAATTGAAGAACCGTGCGAAGGACCTCGAAAAGGGGATCACCAACCTTCTCGGCGATCCTGCCCTGGCGCAGAAGCTCTACACCCACCCTCTCGTCAAGGCGCTCTACAAGCAGGGCGACAAGCCTTCCTACATTCCGGCCCAGACCTTCTCGCTCGCCCTCTGGAACCTCGCCACTTATTCCCAAGAAGGGGCCCAGGAAGGGAAGGACGCGGCGGTCGCCGTGACCCGCAGCCTGCCGGAGATCCGCAAGGCGGTCGCCGGCCTCCCTGACCAGGGGGGGCTCAAGGACCTCAAGGTTTCCTTGCTGACCCTGATGGACGAGGCCGGCAACGACCTCGACCGGGCGCGCAGGAACGTCGAGCGCTGGTACGACGACGCCATGGACCGCGCCTCCGGCTGGTACAAGCGGCGGACGCAGTGGATCCTCCTCGCCCTCGGCCTCGCCTTCGCCGTCGCGCTCAACATCGACAGCCTGAAGATCGCCGACCAGCTCTACCTCGACACCCCGAAGCGCGAGGCCATCGTATCCGCGGCGCAGGGGTACGCCGCCGCCGCCAAGGCGGAGGGGAAGATGGCGGACGCGGGGATGGAGAAGAACTACGCCAAGATCAAGAAGCTCGGCTTCCCGCTCGGCTGGAGCCGCGAGGACTTTCCGGCGGACGGCAGCGGCGGGACGGACTGGCTGGGGGCGATCCTCCTCAAGCTGCTCGGCCTCCTCGCCACCGCCCTCGCCGTCTCCCTCGGCGCCCCCTTCTGGTTCGACGTGCTCAACAAGTTCATGGTGGTGCGCTCCACCATCAAGCCGCACGAGAAGAGCGGCGAGACCCCCTCGAAGGACAAGGCGGCGGGGCCGGAGACTCCGGTCGCGCCAGAGGAGGTCGAGCCTCAGAAGACAGCCGCGGGGCCGCCTGCCGCGGGCGGGCGCGGCGCTTGAGAACAATTCAGTAATTATAAATAATCCTCGAGAGCCCCGCTTTCGGGAAAGGAGAGGCGATGAGTTATCTCGACGTCCCCCGCATCCATTTCGGCGGTCTGTTCTTCACCAACCCGGACACCACCAACAACATCATCCGGAACTACAACCCCAAGGTCCCGCTGACCGATCGCCAGGGCAACTACCTGCCCACTGCCGGATGGAACGCCGTCGGCGTCGCCCAGCTCTGGCTGGCGGAGTGCTCGGTCCTGTCGGCGGTCGGTCCGGGGGGCGCCCTGGTGACGGATCCGATCGTCGGCGCGGCGGTCGAGACTCCCAGCCCGTCGACGCAGAGGCCGAGACCCGACGGCCTGGGCTTTTACGACATCGCCAAGATGGTGGACCTCGATCCCAGCATGCAGGTGCGGTCGGCGGTCTACGGCCTGAGGATCTACGTCACCCTGCCGGACGGCGCCGGGTTTTCCGGGCTGGTGTCGGTGCCCGAGCTCCAGTTCATGGGGCAGCGGACGGCGCTGAGCGCCGGCAGCTGGTCGGCGGTGGGAACCTGGATGGGGCAGATCGCCGACGTCGCCTGGAATGAAGGCGACGGCTCGTCTCCATTCCTCGCCCAGTTCCAGGCGGCCTGCGGCCAGGGGATCGCCGTCAAGCTCACCGTCGACCTGCACCAGAACAACCCGCAGACCAAGCAGACGCCGGGAAACCTGTTCTGCTACGGGCGGGTCCACGGCTGCCTGGGGCCGGTCGGGAGCGGCGAGCTCGCCCAGGTGGTGCCGGGCCGCCAGATCGCGCAGCCGCCGGCGCCGCCGGGCCCCGACCTCTTCGCCGCCCAGCCCGCTGCTGGAGCGACGCCGCGGCGGGTCGACGTCTCGCGCTTCCTGGGGCGCACCATCGACGACCACTTCCGCGCCAAACCCGCCGCCGACGGCGCACCGCAGCAGCCTCAGATGATGGCCGCCGCCCCGGCCCCGGCGCCCTGGAACACGGCGCTGGCGCAGGTGAGCCCGGGGGACCAGCCGATGCTGCACGTCGATCTCGGCGGCTCGATCCTGGTCGACAGCTCGCAGGAGGCCAACGGGATCGCCGTCTCCGACGGCAAGTACGTGGTCGATTCCGGCATCGTCGTGGGGGTCGCGACGGCGGCGGGAGGCTTCCAGCCCCTCGCCGGCGGCCAGGTGAGCTTCGCGGACCAGTACCACCTCCTCACCTCGCAGAACAAGACGGTCAACCTAGTGGCGAGCGCCGGCATGGTCGACATCGCCCTCGAGCCGGACGAGGTGGCGCTGGTCGCCGGTCAGCCGCTGATGATCCAGGCGTCCGGCACCCCGGTGCTGCAAGAGCCGGCGGACGGGCTGCTGCTGGGGAGCCAGCCCCTCTCTCTGCGGCTGCAGCCGGAGGGCGAGGCGACCGTCCAACTGATGGCCCGCCGCTTCGGCGCGCCGATCGTCGGTGCGCAGCCGGTCACCTGGCAGATCGCCGACAGCGGCGGGAACCCGTCCACCGAGATCGCCATCGCCTGGGCGAGCGCGACCGACGCCGACGGCCTCGCCTCCCTCACCGTGTCGACCCCGGCCGGCGACGTGACGCTCCCGGCGGTCCGCGGGCCGCTCGACAGCCAGCTCTACATCGTGACCCTCAACGACTCGGAAGGACAGTCGATCGGCGACGCCACCGGCTACAACCTCTCCCTGGTGCGCTACCAGAGCTACACCGCACCGGCGGTCCCCACCTGGGACGCCGACGCGGGGCCGGTGCTCCAAGCCTACGCCCGTCTCTATCCGGGGATGACCGCCCGGCTCGACATCGGCGACGAGGCGACGGTGCAGAGCTCCGCCCCGCTCCTCTACGGCCGCATGTCGCTGCCGATCCTCGATCCGGCCTACATGCCGGTGACCCGCGACCTCTCGCCGGCCAAGATCGCGATGATCCTCGCGTATCTGAAGCCCTTCCTGGCGCCCCCGGCGTCTCCGAATCCTCCGGCGGCCCCGAAGCCATGAGCCCGGCGGTCAGGGCTGGCGCGGGGGGCCCTGATCGCCGCGCGATCGCCCCCACGCCAGCAGCGCCGGCAGCAGGGTGATCGCCGCGAGACAGCTGAGGGTGACGCCGAAGGTGGAGGCGTAGCCGATCGAGCGCAGGCCGGGGTAGTGGGAGAGGGCGAAGGAGCCGAAGCCGACGATGCAGGTGAGGGCGGCCATCACCACCGCCCGGCCGGTTTCGGGAGCTCCCGCGGGGAAGGCGGCGGGGTCCTCGAGGTAGCGCTGCAGCATGTAGACCGCGTAGTCGGTGGCGACGCCGACCAGGAAGAGCCCCACGTAGACGTTGATGAAGTTGAACGGCAGCCCGAGCAGCGCCATCGTCCCCAGCATGCCGAGCGCCCCGGCCAGGAACGGCACGAAGGCGAGCGCTCCCCACTTCAGCGAGCGGTAGGCGAGCGAGAACATCGCGTAGACAATGGCGAAGCCGAGGAGCGTCGAGCGGGTGGCGTCCTGGCGCACGATGGTGCGCAGGGCGGACGACAGCCGGTTGACCCCGGTGAGGATCGCCCCCTGGCGGTCGGCCAGGGCGACCAGCTCCTTCGGCACCAGGCGGCGCCACGAGCCCCCCTTGGGATAGAGGTAGGTCACCGAGATGTAGCCGCCGTCCTTCGTGGTCTTGAGGAAGCGCCGCAGCAGGGCGGCCAGGCGCTCGTCGTGGATGTCCCCCGGCCCCACCGGTCCCGGCGGCGCCAGCGCCTGCCCGAAGAGGGTCAGGAAGTGGTCGTAGGCGTCCGGCCGGAAGCCGTTGGCGGCGAGCGCCCGGTGCAGGGTGGCGGCGATCCGTTCGCCCGAAAAGGTGTCGTTCCGCCCGGCCCGCAGGCGCGCCAGGATCTCCTGCTGCTGCGAGGGGGGCGGCAGGAAGTTGGCGATCGACTGGAACGAGGCGAGCGGGCCGTGCTCGACCTCGCCGCGCAGCGCCTCGGCCGCGGCCTGCGTCTTGCGCAGGGCGCCGTCGAGGTCCGGCGCCTGGACGACGTACATCATGAAACCGAACGACTGGCCGAACTTCTTGGTCACCAGCGCCTGGTACTCGACCCCCTGGTTCCCCTTGGCGCGCAGGTTCTCGACGTTGTCGCTGAACTGGAGACGAGGTGCCAGAGCCGCGCAGATCGCCAGCAGCACCCCCCAGGCGAGCACCGTCCCCCGCGGCCGCGCGATCGAGCGGCGGACCAGGGCGTCCGAGCCGAAGGAGCGCAGATCGAGCCGGCGCGGCGCCGCGCCGCTCTTCGCCGTCTCCGTGCCGGGGTCGCCGGGGTCGGTCGCCAGCAGCAGGGCGGGGAGGAGGAACAGCACGCAGACCAGGAAGATCAGGATGCCGGTGCCGGTGAGCACCCCCAGCTCGCTCATCCCCCGGAACTCGGTGAAGAGATAGGAGTAGAAGGTCGCCGCCGTGGTGAGCGCCGCGAAGAAGACCCCGTAGAGGGTCGAGCGGTAGGCGCCGCGGATCGCCACGTCCGGCGCCGCCCCGCGGCCGCGCTCGGCCACGTAGCGCCCGTAGAGCACGGTGATGAAGTCGACCCCGAGCCCCGCCACCAGGGCGCCGAACACGGCGCTCGACGAGGAGAGCTGCCCGAAGATCAGGCCGGCGAGGCCGAAGGTCCCCACCACCGCGAGCACCATCGGGACCCCGGCGTAGAGCAGCGCCGCCGGCCGGCGGAAGGCGTAGAGGAAGACCGCCAGCACCCCGATGCAGGAGAAGACGACGTTGTAGATCACGTCCTTGCGGATCAGCTCGGCGTCGTAGAGAGAGATGGCGTAGCCGCCCGTGTAGCCGATGCGGGGCGCCGGCACGTCCGGCGAGCGTTGCCGGAAGTCGGCCAGGGTCTCGCCTTCGATCCGGCGCGCCTGATCCATGAAGCGCCGGCCGAACGGGATGTCCTGGGCCGGCCGGCGCGGCTGCACCAGCATCAGCAGGGTCGAGCCGTCGCCCGACAGGAGATAGCCGCTCGCGGCGTTCACCTTGAAGCCGCTCCCGGCCGCCCGGAACTTGTCGAGGAAGATCGGCAGCAGGTGGAACGGGTCGTTCTGCACCAGCTCCCGCGCCGCGATCCCCTGCGGGGTGCGCAAGGTCTGCCGGTTCTCGGCCACCGACTGCTCGATCCGCGCGTCGGTGAGCGCCGCGGCCACCCGGTCGAGCTCGGCGGGCTTGAGGAGCAGCAGGGCGTGCGGCAGGATCTCGTCGACCATCTCGAGCGGGTTCGGCAGCTTGTACTCGACATCCGCCACCGTCGGGAGGGCCCGGTAGCGCCGCGCCAGCCCGTCGACCAGATCCTCGTAGTCCTCGACCCGGCGCCCGGGCGGGATCTCGACCACGACGATGTGCTGGTCGAGCGTCCCCGTCTTCTCCACCACCTCCTTGAAGTCGTTGATCTCCTTGTTGTTGCGGGGGATCAGCGACAGGATGTCGGGGTTGAAGCGCAGCCGGGAGGCGGCCAGCAGCGAGAGGAGCGCCAGCGCCGCCGCCCCCCAGAAGACCTTCCGCCGGTGATGCACCGCGAGGCGGGTGAGCGCATCCGCGATGCGGTCGATCAAGCGCGGGTCCCGGCGGCGTGGGCTGCGTGGAGAATGGACGAAGTCATGGCGGAGGGGGAGTATAGCGTCCGCAACGGGGCGACACGCGAACGGAGCCGCATGCTTTTGATCGACAGCGACAATGCCGCCGGCTCCCCTCGCGGCGACGTGGACGACGCCTTCGCGATCGCCGCCCTGCTGCGCGGCGGCCTCCCCGTGGCGGCCCTGGCGAGCGTCGCCGGCAACACGGAGGAAGCGGCGGCGGACCGCAACAACCGGACCCTCGGCGCGCTCTGCGGCTACGCGGGGCGCTACCTGCGCGGCGTCCGGGCGGGCGAGGTCGGCGATATCGGCGATGCCGCGGAGCGGATCGACCGCGCCGCGGAGCTCTGGACGGGGGGGACGGGCGGACCGTTGACCTTCCTCGCCCTGGGGCCGCTGACCAACCTCGCCGCCGTCCTCGCCCGCCCGGAGCGCGGCGCGGCGATCGCCGAGGCCGTGCTGGTCGGCAGCAACCTCACGTCGCGGGGGCGCTTCCCCCCCTTCTGGCCGCACGAGTTCAACCTGACGAAGGACGGTGCGGCGACGCGGGCCGTCTTCGCCTCGGACCTGCCGCTGACCCTGATCCCGCTCGACGTCGCCCGCCGCCTGCGCGCCGGCCCCCGCGACCTCGCGGAACTCCCCGGTGCCCTCGGGGATTTCCTGCGCCGGCACGCCGCCCGCTGGTCGCGCCGCTCCCGGCTGCTGCGCGGATCGCCCCGCTTCCCCGTCTTCGACCTCGCGGCGGCGGCCTACGCGGCGGCGCCCCACCTGCTGGAGGTTACGGAAGGCCGGGCGCGCCTCCACCCCAACCTCTGGGTGGAGCACGGCGCCGGCGAACGCCGGCTGCGGGTGGCGCGGGACCTCGATGCCGAGGGGGTGTGGCGGTGGTTCACGGCGCTGCTCGCGGGTTGACCGAAGAACACGGACTCACCGACGAGCACGGACAAAACACGGACCTACAGGGACACCAGACCCTGTCCGTGAAGGTCCGTGTTGGTCCGTGTCCGTCCGTGGGCGCCCCCCTCCCCGCCCCCCTCCAGGATCTCCGCGTAGAACCTCTCGCGCACGCCGTCGGCGTTCATCTGGCACATCGGCACCATCTTCCCCTGGTAGGGGAGGCGGAAGACGCAGGCCGCGAGGCGGTCCTGCCCCACCGGGGTGGCGAGCTCCTGCGGGCTCATGAAGTGGTGGCTGGTGAGGGTGAGGCCGTCGAGCCGCAGCCGTCCCCGCAAGGTCTCCGCGGCCAGCCGGCGCAGCGAGATCCCCGCCTCGGCGCGGGCGCGGGCGTCGATCCAGCGGCGCGCGCGGCCGAGCATCCAGCCCGGGGCGGTGCGCACCATGCCGAGGAAACGGGCCACCTTCTCGAGCGGCAGGTCGTCGCGGAAGGCGACCCCCCCCAGCCCGTGGGCGAAGAACTCCTCCATCACCGCCACGTCCTCCGGCTCGTCGCGCAGGCCGCGGAAGAGGCGCGGCTCCTCGCCCGGCCGCTCGAGCGCGATGAGCGGCACGAAGCGGGTGCACTCGGTGTGGCCGAGATGCATCGGCCCGACGCCGTCCAGAGGGAGGCCGAAGCCGGCGGTGGCGCGGCCGATCTCCGCCCACAGCTCGTCCGCGGTGACCCCGCGCTGGCTCTTGCGCGTCCGCCCCACCTGGGCGAGCGGCTGGAAGCTGACCAGACTGAAGGCGTCGCGGTTGTGCACCAGCCAGCGCACCACGTCGGCGATCTGGGGAAGGTTGTCCTGGGTGACGGTGAGGGTCATCGCGGCGCGCAGCGGCCGGCCCGTCCGCCGGCGGGCCGCGCGCACCATCGCCGCGAGCTCGTCGCGCAGCGGCATCAGCTCGACCTCGGACCTCGGCGCCTTGTAGCCGTCCCGCCCGCGCTGCGTGATGTCGACGTGGATCGAGACCTCGGTCAGCCCCCCCTCGGTCATCAGCTGCTCCAGCAGCCCCGGCCGGCGGCGGAAGTTGTCGCCGTGGGTCATCACCATCGGGATGACCCCGATCGAGCGCGCGTAGCGCAGGATCTCGGTCAGCTCCTCGACCGGCCGCAGCGTCACCTCGCCGTCGGTGATCTGGACGTTGCTCTTCGGCCCCAGCCAGGCGCGCAGCTCGTCGAGCTGGCGCAGGATCGCCGCCGTCGGCAGGGCGGGGATGTGGTTCGCCTCCTTGCCGAGGTAGCAGCCGGTGCAGGCGAAGTCGCAGCGGGGCTGGATGCCGATGGTGGCGCCGCAGCCGGTCGCCTTCTGTCCCAGCCCCTGGCCGGGAAGCCGCTGGGCGGGGTCGAGCTCCGCCCAGCGCTCCGCGAGGAGCCCTCGCTTCTCGGCCGTCGCCGGATCGCGGAACAGCCCCCACGCCCTCTTGAGCGATCTCGGTTGGCCGATCATCCGTCTCCCTTCGCTCCCCGGCGCCTCATTTTGAGGCGTCGTTCAGCTTCCAGTCGTAGTCATCGAACTCGAGGCTCGTCTGGCTCCCTGCCTTCTCGATCGCCGCGCGGCGGTCGGAGTTGACGTAGCGCACGATGAAGGGGATGCGACCGCCCCCCCACTTCTCGAAGTCCGCCTTGAACCAGTCCATGATCTTGGTGGTGTGCACCACGACCTCGCCGCCGTTTTTGGTGACCTTCACGCCGCGCGGCCCGTTGAGGAACTTCCGCGCCTGGTCGTCGAGCTGGTTCGAGACCTCGGAGCCGACATAGGGCTCGGTGCGGATCGGCGGGCAGCTCTTCGCAGCGCAGTTGATCGCGAAGTGGATGCGCGGGTCCTTGAACCCTTCCCGGATCTTGTCGTTCTCGACGTCGTTGGGGGAGATCGCCCCCCGCTTGGTGAGCACCGAGTCCTTCTTGAAGACGTTCAGGCGGATGATCGGGTCGGTCGAGAGGTCCTTGATCGAGGCGATCGGGTAGTGCTCGACCACGACGTTGACGATCGAGATGTTGTAGAGGTTGATCCAGTAGGCGAGCTGGTCGTTGCGCGACAGGGTGGTGACGTCCACCTGTGCGAGCTGTTTGCGCAGATCGTCCAGGGTCTTCTTGTCGTTGGCCTTGAGGGCCTTGTAGTTCATCCCCTGCTCGGGGTTGTAATACTTCGTCAGCAGCTCCCCCCAGGCCTTGTAGTCGGGAGGCGCGGCGCTGGCCGGCAGGGCCGCGAGGAGCAGGCCGAACAGCGTCAGGGCGATGGTGGCGGTCTTCATGTTCATACCTTTGTCTACGGAGAGGCCGGGGGAACGGATGATTCCGCCTCCCGGAACGGCACCGGCGACGGGCCCTCCGCGGCTACCCGCGGCAGCAGCCGCAGGTTCCGCAGGTAGGCCCGGTAGGTCCACAGCGGAACGATGCGTAGACATGCAAGCAGCTCGCCCGTCATCCGCAGATGCGAGGGGAGCCCCCGCCGCCACCCCTGTTTGGCGATCTTCGAGCGGTGGCGGATACCGCCGAGCACCCGGATGGAGCTCGCCATGCCGCCGCGGGCGATCACCTCGTTGATCATGATCTCGATCTGGAACCCCTTGCGCTTCGCCTCGGGGACCGCCGCGAAGACCGCGCGCGGCAGCGCCCGCAGGCCGGTGATCGGCGGCAGGCGCAGGAAGAGGGGATTGCGCAGGGCTCCGTAGTCCACGATGCCGCAGGAGAGGCGGACCTCGCCGGAGAGCACCGGCGCCGCCAGCGCCTCGAGGTGGACCGGCTCGACGCCGAGGATGTCCGCGTCGAAGAAGACCAGGACGTCCGCCGTGGACGCCGCCACCCCGCAGGCCAGCGCGCGCGCCTTGCTCCCCGGCTCCCCCCGCGGGCTCGCCGTCACCACCGTGGCCCCCGCCTCCGCGGCGACCGCCGCCGTCCCATCCGAAGACCCGTCGTCGACCACGATCACCCGCCCCACCCCGCGCGCCGCAAGAGCCGCGCGGACCACCCCGGAGACGGTCGTCTCCTCATCCCGCGCGGGGATCACCACGTCGAAGAGGGGCATGGGGGCATAGTAGCTCAGCCACCCTTTTTCTCCATCGTGGCAACAGCGTATGATGAGGACGACATCGATGGAGGTCTCTATGGCGACGGTGACTGTCTCACCCAAGTTCCAGGTCGTGATTCCGCAGGAGGTCCGGGAAGCCATGGACCTTCAGCCCGGCGAGAAGCTCCAGTCTTTCAGTTCGAGAACCGGATCGAGCTCATCCCCGTTCGCACCCAAGCAAATGCGCGGCTTTCTCCGGGGCATCGACACGACCGTGGACCGCGACCCGGATCGCGTGTGAATGCGACTTCGGGACTCGCCGAGGACCCCAGCCCAGGGCTAACGCCCTGGGCTACAAGAATGCCGCCCTAAGGGCTGGCGCTTCCCGCGTCAGGCCGAGACCGTGGCCTCGACCGGCTCGACGTCCTCCACGTAGCCGCACCCTTCGGTGTTGCAGACGTACTGGGTGCCGTGGCGCTTGGTCACCTTCTCGAGCAGGAAGGTGGCGTTGCACTGCGGGCAGTCGTGGATCACCGGCTTCTTCCAGAGCGAGAACTTGCAGTCCGGATAGCGGTTGCAGGACCAGAAGGTCTTGCCGCGGTGGGAGCGCTTCTCGACGATCTCCCCCTTGCCGCACTCGGGGCAGGGGACGCCGGTGGGCACCGGCGCCGACGGCTTGGGGCCCGTCTTGCGCAGGTTCTTGCACTCCGGGTAGCCGGTGCAGCCGTAGAAGGTGCCGAAGCGGCTGCGCTTGAGCGCCATCGGCTTGCCGCACAGCTCGCAGGGAGGAACCTCCTCCTCGGCCGCGCCGTTCGCCGCTGCCTCGGCCGGGGTCTCGCCGACGTTGCGGCTGTACTTGCACTCCGGGTAGGTGCTGCAGGCGATGAACGGGCCGAAGCGGCCGAAGCGCGTCACCAGGCCGGCGCCGCACTCGGGGCACTTCTCGTCGAGCGGCAGGCCGTCCTTCTTGACGTTGGGCATCTGCTCGCCCGCGGTCTCCAGGTCGCGTGAGAACTTCTCGTCGAAGTCGGCGACCGCCTGCTTCCACTGGATCTTGCCGTCCTCGATCTCGTCGAGCTGCACTTCGAGCGCCGCCGTGTACCCCTCGTTGAGGATGTCGTGGAAGCCGGTCTGCAGCATGCCGTTGACCAGCGTGCCGAGCTGGGTCGGGCGGAAGCGCCCCTCCAGCCGCTCGACGTAGTCGCGGTCGGTGAGCACCGAGAGGATGGTGGCGTAGGTCGACGGGCGGCCGATGCCGTTCTCCTCGAGCGTCTTGACCAGCGTCGCCTCGCTGAACTGCGCCGGCGGTTGGGTGAACTTCTGGTCGGCGACCACCTTCACCCGCTCGAGCACCTCCCCCTCGGCGAGCGGCGGCAGCATCCCCTCCTGCCCTTCCGGGGCGTCGTCGGCCGGGGCGTCCTCCTCGGGAGCCTCGCGGTAGACGGCGAGGAAGCCGGGGCGGCGCAGCACTTTGCCCGAGGCGCGCAGCACGTAGCTCCCGTTCTCGACGTCCACCTGGGTGACGTCGAAGATGGCGGGGAGCATCTGCGAGGCGATGAAGCGGTCCCAGATCAGCTTGTAGAGCTTCCAATCCTCTTCCTTCAGAAACTCGCGCACGCTGTCGGGCGGCAGGTCGAAGCTGGTCGGGCGGATCGCCTCGTGGGCGTCCTGCGCCCCCTTCTTCGAGGTGTAGACGTTGGGCTTCTCGGGGAGGGCCTCCGCCCCATAGGTGGCGCCGATGTACTCGCGGCCGCCGACGATCGCCTCGTCGGCGACGCGGGTCGAATCGGTTCGCATGTAGGTGATCAGGCCGACCGCGCCGCGGTCGCCGATCTCCTTGCCTTCGTAGAGCCCCTGGGCGATCCCCATGGTGCGCTTGACCGAGAAGCCGAAGCGCCGCGCCGCCTCCTGTTGCAGGCGGCTGGTGATGAACGGCGCCGCCGGCTTCTGCCGCGACTCCTTGCGCTCGACCTTGCCGACCACGAAGCGGCCGGCCTCGAGGTCGCGGACGATGCGCGCCGCGTCGTCGCCGTTGCCGACCTCGGCCTTCTTGCCGCCGATGCGGGAGAGGCGGGCGTGGAAGCCGGGCGGCTGCGCGGCTTTGAGGTCGGCGCCGAGGTTCCAGTACTCCTCACTGACGAAGGCGTCGATCTCGGCCTGGCGCTCGCAGACCATCTTGAGCGCCACCGACTGCACGCGCCCCGCCGACAGCCCCTGCTTGACCTTCTGCCAGAGCAGCGGCGAGAGCTTGAAGCCCATCATGCGGTCGAGCACCCGCCGCGCCTGCTGGGCGTCCACCTTCTTGAGGTCGATCTCCCGCGGGTTGGCCAGCGCCTTGAGCACCGCCCCCTTGGTGATCTCGTTGAAGGTCACCCGCCGCACGTCCTTGGCGTCCTTGAGGATCTCGGCGATGTGCCAGGCGATCGCCTCCCCCTCGCGGTCGGGGTCGGGGGCGAGATAGACCGTCTCCGCCTCCTTCGCCGCCTGGCGCAGCTTCTTGACCACGTCCTTCTTCGCCGCCAGCACCTCGTAGCGCGGCTCGTAGTCGGGGCCGAGCCCCATGTCCTTCTTGATCAGGTCGCGGACATGGCCGACCGAAGCCTCGACGGCGTACTGCCGGCCGAGGAACTTCTTGAGGGTGCGGGTCTTCGCGGGGCTTTCGACGATCAGTAGATTTTTAGCCATAAGCGCTCTTCAAACGCCGGGACGTGCCGACAATATTTCGGGAGGATCTGTGCGGCGCCCGGGGCAGGGCGGGGACACTACCACCGCCCGCCGTCGCGCCGCAAGCCGCCGGCAGGGGCCAGGCAAGGCGTCCGCCCTGGTCCTGCCATGAACAACACGGGCGTATTCCAGCGGCTGCTAAGCGAAGACTTTTCCCCTCCTGCTTCCCCTGGCACGCTCCCTGCGAATAGACTTTGGTGGCCGCCTTCGTGGATCTGGCGGCGATTTCCCGACCCGGCAAGGACTGACATGGCTGAACTTCGAGACGGTATGGGTGTGCAGGCTCCAGGCGCGGGGATCGCCAAGGCCCGCACCGGGATCGACGGCTTCGACCAGATCACCAACGGCGGCCTGCCGGCTGGAAGGCCGACCCTGGTCTGCGGCGGCCCCGGCTGCGGCAAGACCCTCTTCGCGATGCAGTTCCTGGTCGCCGGCGCCACCCGGTTCGGCGAGCCGGGGGTGTTCATGAGCTTCGAGGAGAGCTCCGAGGAGCTGGCGAAGAACGTCGCCTCCCTGGGCTTCGACCTCGACGACCTGATGGAGCGCGGCCTGATCGCAATGGACCAGGTGATCGTCGAGCGCAGCGAGATCGAGGAGACCGGCGACTACGACCTCGAGGGGCTGTTCGTCCGCCTGGAGCTCGCCATCCGCTCGGTGGGGGCGAAGCGCGTGGTGCTCGACACCATCGAGTCGCTCTTCTCGGGGCTGGACAACCAGGCCGTGCTGCGCGCCGAGCTGCGCCGCCTGTTCCGCTTCCTCAAGGAGAAGGAGGTGGCGGTCGTCATCACCGGCGAGCGCGGCGAGGGGCAGCTCACCCGCCAGGGGCTCGAGGAGTACGTCTCCGACTGCGTGATCCTGCTCGACCACCGGGTCGACGAGCAGATCTCGACCCGCCGCCTGCGCGTCGTCAAGTACCGCGGCTCGGCCCACGGCACCAACGAGTACCCGTTCATCATCGACGAGCGCGGGCTCGAGGTGCTGCCGGTCACCACCCTGCACCTCGACCACGAGGTGTCGACCGAACGGGTCTCCTCCGGGATCGAGCGGCTCGATTCGATGCTGGGCGGCCAAGGCTACTTCCGCGGCACCAGCGTGCTGATCACCGGCACCGCCGGCACCGGCAAGAGCAGCCTCGCCGCCTTCTTCACCGACGCGGCCTGCCGTCGCGGCGAGCGCTGCCTCTACTTCGCGATGGAGGAGTCGCCGGCGCAGGTGATGCGCAACATGCGCTCGATCGGGCTCGAGCTGCAGCCCTGGGTGGACAGCCGGCTGCTCACCTTCCAGGCCAGCCGGCCGAGCCTGTTCGGCCTCGAGATGCACCTGATCTCGATCTTCCGCGCCGTCCAGGACGCGAAGCCGAGCGTAGTGGTCATCGATCCGCTGTCGAACCTGTCGACGATCGGTAGCTACAGCGAGGTGATGGCCACCCTCCTGCGCCTGATCGACTACCTCAAGGCGCAGCAGATCACCACCGTGTTCACCAGCCTGGTCGCCAACGGCGAGGCCGAGAACGAGACCCACCTGGGGGTCTCCTCGCTGATGGATACCTGGCTCTCCCTGCGCAACCTCGAGATCAACGGCGAGCGCAACCGCGGGCTCTACGTGCTGAAGTCGCGCGGCATGAACCACTCGAACCAGATCCGCGAGTTCCTGCTGTCGAACGAGGGGGTGCGGCTGGTCGACGTCTACCTGGGGCCGAGCGGCGTGATGACCGGCACGGCGCGGCTCAACCAGGAGGCGCGGGAGCGGGCCGAGATCACCGCGCGCCGCGAGGAGGCCGAAGGGCTGCAGCGCCTCCTCGACCGCAAGCGGGCGTCGCTCGAGGCGCAGATCTCCGCGCTGCGCGCCGAGCTCGCGGCCGAAGAGGAGGAGGTGCGGCGACGGATGCACCAGGACAGCCAGCGCGACCGCGCCCAGGAGGCCGACCGCGACGCCGTGGCCGCTCTGCGCGGCGCCGACGCCGCGCGCGACCGGGCCCACCAGCATCGTTGAAGCAGCAGCCGACGACGACTCGCGACGCGGACTCACAACAGCCAGAACCGGCCAACCGCCAGAGAGACCACCGTGGAAGAGAAGCAATGGAACCTGCGCCTGTACATCGCGGGACAGACGCCGAAGTCGGTAACGGCGCTCGCCAATCTGAAGAAAATCTGCGAGGAGCACATGGACGGCCAGTATCACATCGAGATCATCGACCTGATGGAGAACCCGCACCTGGCCCGCAAGGACCAGATCGTCGCCATCCCGACGCTGGTCCGGGAGCTTCCCCAGCCGCTGCGGCGGATCATCGGCGACCTCTCGAACACCCAGAAGGTGCTGGTCGGGCTCGACCTCCAGGCGAGGACCTGAAAGATCTGAAGGATCTGGAAGTGGCAGGCTCACAAATTGCACGAACCCCGCTCATGAAGAGTCCCTCGCAAGACCCCCCGCTCGAAGGGGAGCCCGTAGCGTCGCCGGAGCTCGACGCGGGACCGGACAGCTCCCAGTACGTCCTTCGGCTCTACGTCACCGGGAAGACCCCCAACTCCCTGCGTGCCATCGCCAGCCTCAAGGAGGTCTGCGAGCAATACCTCCAGGGGCGCTACCATCTGCAGGTGATCGACATCTACCAGCAGCCCGACCTTGCCGAGGGGGATCAGATCGTCGCCACGCCGACGCTGATCAAGAAGCTCCCCGCGCCGTTGCGGCGGCTGATCGGGGACATGTCCAACCGTGAACGGGTACTGGTCGGGCTCGACCTGAGGCCCCTTCCCGAGGTCGTGTGACGAGCCCCCTGGAAGGCGGTCCGCTTTCCGAGCTGGAAACCCTCTCTGCCCGGCTGGCCGAGGCGGAGGAGACGTTGCGCGCCATCCGCAGCGGCGAGGTCGACGCGCTGGTGGTGGCGGGGACGCGCGGCGATCAGGTCTTCACCCTGCGGGGCGCCGACCACTCCTACCGGGTCTTCCTCGAAGCGATGCACGAGGGCGCGGCCACCCTCGACGCCGACGGCACCCTCCTCTACTGCAACCGCCGCTTCGCCGAGATCGTAGCGACGCCGCTCGAAGACGTCATCGGCGGCTCGATCCATCGCTTCGTGCGAACCGCCGACCGGCTGGCGCTCGACGCCATCCTGCGCGAAGGGCTGGCGTCGTCCGCCAGCCAGGGGGAGCTCTCCCTGCTCCGCGGCGGCGAGCTCGTCCCCGTCTACCTCGCGGCGAGCCTGCTGCGCCTGGAGGAGGTCGAGGCGGTCTGCCTGGTGGTGACCGACCTCACCGAGCAGAAGCGGAACGAGCAGATGGTGGCCTCCGAGAAGCTCGCCCGCTCGATCTTCGAGCACGCGAGCGAGGCGATCGTCGTCTGCGACACGGAGGAACGGGTGCTGCGCGCCAGCCTCTCCGCTCTGCGCCTGTGCGCCGGCAACCCGGTGGGCGAGCGCTTCTCGACCGCCTTCCCGCTCGCCGGCGACGGCCCCGAGCCCACGGCGGTGCCGTTCGACGCCGTCTGCGCCGGCCGGGTGGTGCGCGGCATCGAGGCCTCGCTGAGCCTGGCGAACGGCGAGGCCCGGCGGCTCCAGGTGAGCGCCGGCCCGCTGCTCGCCGCGGACGGCGGGGTGCTCGGCTGCGTGCTCACCCTGACCGACATCACGGCCCGCCGGCGCGCCGAGCTGGAGGTCGACCGCGCCCGCCAGGAAGCCGAGGCCGCCAACCAGGCCAAGGACCATTTCCTCGCCACCCTGAGCCACGAGCTGCGCACGCCGCTCACCCCGGTGCTCGCCGTCATCTCGGGGCTCCAGGGGGACGCCCGCCTGCCGGACGACGTCCGCGGCCATCTGGCGATGATGCGGCGCAACGTCGAGCTCGAGGCGCGGCTGATCGACGACATGCTGGACCTCACCCGCATCGCGCGCGGCAAGCTCGAGCTGCGCCGCGAGGTCGCCGACCTCAAGGCTGTGATCCACCACGCGCTGCAGACGGCGAACGGCGAGCTGGTCGAGAAACGCCAGAAGCTGGTGCTCGACCTCGCCCCCTGCGACCACGCGGTGTGGGCGGACACGCCGCGCCTGACCCAGGTGTTCTGGAACCTGTTCAGCAACGCCGTCAAGTTCACCCCGCCGGAGGGGACGATCGCCGTGCGCTCGCGCTGCGAGCCCGGCCACGGGCTCACCGTCGAGGTCGCCGACACCGGCATCGGCATCGAGCCGGAGGTCCTCGAGGACATCTTCGACGCCTTCCAGCAGGGAGCGCAGACGATCACCCGCCGCTTCGGCGGCCTCGGATTGGGGCTCGCGATCAGCAAGGCGATCGTCGAGCTGCATGGCGGCAACCTGACCGCCAGCAGCGAAGGGACAGGGGCAGGGCGCCCTCTTCTCCGTCCGGCTCCCCACCAGCAACCTGGTCGGGCGTGCGGCGGCGCCGGCCGGCGCCGCCCCGCCGTCGGCGGCCCCGGCTCCCGACGCTTCCCAGCGGCCGGGGACGCCGCTCCACATCCTCCTCGTCGAGGACCACATCGACACGGCCGAAGCGATGGCGGACCTGCTCCGCGACCTCGGGTACGAGGTGACGGTGGCGGGGACGGTGGCGGGCGGCCTCGCCGCCGCGGCGCGCCTCAGCGGCCGCATCGACCTCGTGCTGAGCGACCTCGGCCTCCCCGACGGCACCGGCCTCGAGCTGATGACCGAGCTCCACGGCCGCTACGGCGTCAAGGGGATCGCCCTCTCCGGCTACGGCATGGAAGAGGACGTGCGTCGCAGCCTCGAAGCCGGCTTCGCACGCCACCTCACCAAACCGATCAACCTCCAGGCCCTCCAGACCGCCATCCAGGAAACCACCCGCGGGGGGTGAGGGGGGCTCGGCTAATCGAGCCGTCTGACAGAAAGATATCGGCAGTTCCGATTGCCCGCTCCAACAGGAGAGGGAACTCGGTGGGTCAATTTGATCTTCCGGCCGCTGCATCTCGACGCGCGTGTATAAGATGCCATCCGTCTTCCCTTCGCAGATGATTGTCGGCATCGCGGCCCAACGGGCCGGGAGAGCATAGCCCAGGGCTGAGGCCGAAGGCCGATGCCCTGGGTTCACAGGCGTCACCTCCCGGCGGCCTGAAAGGCCGCGAGAGTCGTCAGTCCCACACGTAGCGCTCGTCAAATTCGATTTCATAAGCCTTCAGGAACGCACGGAGCTCCTCTTGAAACGACTTGACTCGATGATGCTCGCGCTGGGTGCGGATGTAGGCTCGCACGTCTTCGACCTGCGATTGGCTCACCGAGAATGCACCGAATCCCGCCTGCCAAAAGAAGCTCGCAAACTGCGGGCCTCGACCCCGAAGCCAGTCGTTCGAGCTTTTCTTGAGGTGGCCGACAACGTCGCTCAGCGCCTCGGTCCGTGCGAGGAGAAACAGACCGTGCAAAGGGTCGGGCTCGGTGTTGATTTCGATCGGGAGACAGCCGAGGCCTTTGAGCGTGCCGCCCATACCCTCGCTCGTCTCGCAATTCACTTGAGAGTTGCCTCTCGGCAACTGCGTGCATGCCAGCCGCCGAAGCTTCGGCAGGAAAAAACAAGCTTCGGCGGCTCGTTGTCGGCTTCGGCTGGCTGCCGAAGCTTCGGCGAGGCATCGTCAGCTTCGGCAGGAATTCGACTCGGGAGCCGGGCGCAAAAAGGGCGGCCCTTGACGGCCGCCCTGATTCAGCGCCAGCTTTACGAACTCGCCGCCCCTACTTGTAGACCTCGAGGTGGACGTTGGCGTAGGTCCAGCCGAAGGACGGCACCTCGTCGACGTTCACCCCTTCGGGGAAGCCCATGTCGATCAGGAAGTTGTCGGTCGCCTTGAGCGGGAACGAGCTGACGTTGGGGACGCCGGTGAGGGTCACCGCGACCTGCCCGGTGGTGAGGTCGGTCACCGTCACGGAGTAGACCCGGCGCGCCATGTCGTAGTCGTTGTCGCAGTGGTAGGTGTGGCCGATCACCGCCGCGAAGGGCTGCTCGATCTTGAGCTTCTGCGGGTGGGTGAGCTCCATGCCGTGGCGCACCAGCGCCGTCGAGGCCGTGGGGCCGCGGAAGTAGAGCATCCCCGCCATGTCGAAGTTGCGGTTGACGACGAACCAGTAGATCAGGTGCTTGCCCATCGGGTCGTTCGGGTACCAGGGCCCGACGGTGACGTCGAGCGACATGCGCAGGCGCTTGGCGATTCCCGCCGGGGCCGGGAACTGGACGCGGTGCACCGGGTTCGCCGGGGTCGGCTGGTGGACGATCCCCTTGGCGTCGAAGCAGGTGGCGCCGTCCGGGCAGGCCGCCGGCTGTCCCGGCAGGGTGAGGGTCGAGGTGCCGCTCCCCGCCGGGCCGACGTAGGTGATCTCCCCCGTGGCGGCGTCGGACACCAGGGCGAAGGCGAAGAAGCTGCCGGTGCAGGTGACGGCGGCGCGCACCTCGCTGGCCGAGCCGCCGGAGAAGATGTTGCCGATCGACCGGTGGGAGAGCGGCTTGAGGCTGAAGGCGGCCGGGGTGCCGATCACCGTGCCGTCGGTCTGGGTCAGGGTGGCCGTGCACTGCGAGACCGTGGGCGAGAGGTTGACCAGGTTCAGGTCGGCGGAACGGCCGGAGCCCGAGAGGAGACCCTGGAGCACGGCGGTCTGGCCGGCCGGCACCTGGTTGCTCGAGGTGATCGCCGGCAGATAGACCCCCATCCGGCCGGGGCCCGAGCCGGCCAGCCGGGCGGTGTAGCTGACCGTGCTGTCGCCCGAGATCTCGAGCAGCCCCTGGAAGGCGGCGCCCGGCTGCAGGACGGTGGTCCGCCCGGCGAGGATCTGGGTGGTGCCGGGTGGGTTCGGGCGCTGGGTGCCGTCGGTGTCGGTGGGGAGGAGCACCTGCTTGAGGTTCACCGTCTGCGCTCCGGTGTTGGCCACCGCGACCTGCACCTGGTAGCTGGCGGTGCCGACCGTGGCATTGCCGGGAACCGGGATGTAGACGGTGCCGGCCTGGGCGGCGCCGGCCACGCTCAAGGCGGCGAGGAACAGGGTGCGGGCGAGGGGAGCTCGGGCCATGAAGGGATCTCCTGCAGCAGGGTTGGCGGTCGGAAACCGGGTGGTGCGGGGTGCTGCGCGCGGGAATTATAGCAGGAGAGCATGAAAACCGGGGGCGGGATCGTCTCCCGCCCCCGAGACACGGGCGATTACCGCTCCAGGCGCCGCCGGCGGACCGCCCAGGCTCCGCCGAACGCCAGCAGGAGGGCGAGCAGCGCCAGCCCCGTCCCGTCGAGGGTGGGTACCTGGGGGGGCACCACCCCCGGCGCCACCTGGATGGAGGTCGGATCGGCGGCGCCGGCCTGCGCCGGATCGTCGGTCATCCCCGAGGACTCGTTGGTGCCGTTGCCGTCGGCGTCGTAGGCGAAGGTCGCCTGGTTGGTGAGGGTGGTGCCGGGAGCGACGTTGGCGTCGATGGTGGCGGTGATGGTGATCGTCACCGAGGCGCCGGCCGCGAGCGCGCCGTTCCAGGTCACCGTGCGGGTGCCCACGTTGGTGGTGGCGGTGCCGGAGGTCGCCGTCGCGCCGACCAGGGTCAGCCCCGCCGGCAGGACGTCGGTGAGCTCGTTGCCCGGGTTGTCCCCCTGGGTGCCCGGGCCGCTGTTGGTCAGCACCACCGTGTAGGTGAGGGTGCTGCCGGGCGTGCGGGGCCCGCTCGCCGTCTTGGTGGCGGAGAGGTGGGCGCCGGGGGGCGCGGTCACCGTGTCGGTGTCGGTCGCCGAGTTGTTGCCGGGATTCGGGTCGGTTGGCCCGCCCCCCATCATGCTCACCGTCGCGGTGTTGGAGATCGTGCCGGTGGCCGCCAAGGAGACGGTGCACGGCACCGTGAAGGTGACGCTGCTGCCGGCGGGCAGATTGATGGCCTCGCTGATGTTTCCGCTGCCCGAGGCGTTGCAGAGGCCGCCGCCCGCGCCGGCGCAGGTCCAGGTGCAGGTGAGCGAGGCCGGGAAGGTGTCAGCCACCGAAGCGCCACCCGGCGCGTCGCTCGGACCGGCGTTGGAGGCGGTGATCGTGTAGGTCACCGAGCCGCCCGCGGTCACCGAGGTCACACCGTCGGTCTTGGTGATCGAGAGGTCCGCCTGCGCACCCAGGGAGTCGGCGTCGGTCGCCGAGTTGTTGCCGGGGTTGGGATCGGTGACCCCGGCCGGAGCCGTCACCGTCGCCGTGTTGCTGAGCGTGCCGGTGGCCGCCGCCGAGATCGTGCAGCTCGCCGTGTAGGTGACGCTGCCGCCAGCCGGCAGATTGACGATGCCGCTGATGTTCCCCGCGCCCGACGCCGTGCAGGTGCCGCCGCCGGCCCCCGCGCAGGTCCAGGTGCAGGTGAGCGACGCCGGGAAGGTGTCCGCCACCGTGGCGCCGGTCGCGTTGCTCGGACCGGCGTTGGAGGCCGTGATCGTGTACGTCACCGAGCCGCCCGGCGTGGCGCTGGTCACGCCGTCCGTCTTGGTCACCGCGAGATCCGCCTGGGCGATGAGCGTGTCGGTGTCGGTCGCGCTGTTATTGGCCGCAGAGGAGTCCGAGGTCGCGCCGTTCGTGACGGTCGCGGTGTTGCTGAGCGTCCCCGTGGCGGCGGCCGAGATGGCACAGCTCGCCGTGTAGGTGACGCTGCCGCCGGCCGGCAGGTTGACGGTGTCGTTGAGGTTCCCCGAGCCCGAGGCCGTGCAGGTGCCGCCGCCGGCTCCCACGCAGGTCCAGGTGCAGGTGAGCACGGCCGGGAAGGTGTCGGCCACCGTCGCGCTGGCGTCGGCGCTCGGGCCGGCGTTGGAGGCCGTGATCGTGTAGGTCACCGAGCCGCCCGGCGTCGCCGTGGTCACGCCGTCGGTCTTGGTGATCGCGAGGTCGGCCACCGGGAAGAGGCCGACGAGCACCGGATCGTGGTCGGAGGCCCGGTAGGGGGTACCCGGCTGGAAGACGACCCGCGGCGGCACCAGCGCGGAGCCGTCCGGCTTCTCCTCGAAGGTGGCCTCGCCGGCGTCCTTGACCTCGTCGTTGTAGTCGAAGAGGTCGACCTCGTCGGCGTTGATGTGCCAGGGGGCGGCGCCGGTGATCTGGGGGAGCAGGCTGGCGTTGGCGAAGCCGTAGTCGAGGTGCCCCAGCTCGGCGCTGAACAGGTAGGAGTAGGTGTTCGGGTCGAACGAGGTCTCGAGGTCGGTGTAGCCGCCCGCCTCCAGGGTGGTGACCGGATCCTCGTGCGCGTACGAGTTGAAATCGCCGAGGAGGAGGACGTCGGGGTCCCCCGCGGCCGGAATCACCGTCCCGTTGATCCAGGTCAGCAGCCGCGTCGCCTGCTGCGTGCGCGTGGCGTTCCAGCAGCTCTGGCCGTCCAGCTGGTCCGTGTCCGGGCCGGATGCCGGGGCAGCTCCCCTTCGACTTGAAGTGGTTGGCAATCACCGTGAAGCGCTTGCCGAACGCCGGGTTCGCGGCGTCCACCACGTCGTAGGTCTGCGCGGTGGGGGGGCGGTTGTGGATCGGGTCGAGGTCGACGAGCGGCGACCCGACGGGCGAGACGATGCCCGTACGGTAGATCTGCTGCACCCGGATGGCGTCGGTGCCCAGGGTGCCGCCGGTGTTCACGAAGGCGATACGGATGGGCGCCGCCGCAGCGGGCGTTGATGGCGCCGAGCAGGTCGGTGATGGTGTCGCTCGGGGTGGTGTTCTCGAGCTCCATGAAGGAGTAGACGTCGGCGTTCAGGGTGCAGACCACGATCGAGGCCCGCTCGCGCTGGCGGTTGAGCTCGGCCACGCTGTCGGCGCCGCGGCAGTCCTGCCCGCCCGACGGACCACAGGGGCCCGTGGTGTTGCTCGAGGTCGTGTCGATCGTCGTGAAGTAGTTGAGAAGGTTCATCCCCACCGCCTTGATGGCGCCACCCACCGGGGGCGGCGACGCCGGCCGCGGGTTGGCGACGGTGAAGGTCGTCGGGTGGGCGTTGGTGGGGCGGATGCGCCATGTGGCGTTGCCGAAGCCGGGGAACGACCAGTGGAGGACGCCGGTAAGGCCGTTGACCAGATCGCCGCCGCGGAAGAAGTCGACGCCCTGCGTGCCGACCGAGAAGCCGCCGTTCGCCCGCGGATAGAAGACCGCCTGGCTGCCGTCCGGCGAGTTGAGGTAGGCCTCCTGGTCGTTGTTGTCGTCGTCGAGGATCACCTCGCGGCGCGCGACGCCGTCCTCCCACGCGGCGAAGCCCGCAGCGCTGGGTGGGTTGTGCTCGCTGAACTGGAACGGACGTCCGCCCTGGGCGAGCACGATCTGGCCATAGCGACCGAGCTCGAAGTACTCGGAAACAGTGAGCGGGTTGACGAAGGTGACGAGCATTCCCTCGCGCGCCTCGTAGAAGGCGTTGAGGTCGCCGACGATCGGCAGCGCGATGGGCGATGGCGTCACCTCGGCGAGATGGTTGCCGGCGTCGGTCACCACCACCGATGGGGCGGTGGTGGCACTGATCTCCGTCATCGTCCCCGGCGCGTCGGCGAACTCGCTGACGGTCCCGGTGACCTTGACCCGCTGCCCTTCGGCGACCGGCGTCGGGCAGGTGCTGCAGAAGATGAAGATGCCCTCGGAGGTGTTGGGGTCGGCGTCAGCGTCGGCGTCCTCTTCCTGCAGGAAGAAGCCCTTGAGCTTGTTCGCCCCCTGGAAGTTGGCGGTCACCACTCCCTCGACGGTCACCGTGCTGCCGGCGATCGGCGAGGTCGCGGCCCGTTCCCCTGCACGTCGTGGATCTTGGTGATGTCGTCGTTGACGATCGTGCCCAGCCCCTGGGCGTCGGTGACGATGGCGTTGGTGACGTTGGTGACGTTGACGAAGAAGGTCTCGTCCGTCTCCGGGGTGGCGTCGCCGTTGACCAGCACGTCGAAGGTGTAGGTCGAGCTGCCGGCGGGGATCGTCTGCGCGGTGAGCGATTTGGCCGTGTAGTCGCTCGGCGCCGTGGCGGTGCCGTCGGCGGTCGCGATGTCGAAGGTCACCCCGCCCGCCGGCGCGGGCGCCGAGAGGCTGACGGTGAAGGTGAAGGTGGTGGTGCCGGCGTTCCCCTCGTTGAGCGAGACGTCGTTGATCGTCAGGTTGGGGGCGGCGTCGTCGTTGACGATCGTCCCCTGCCCCTGGCCGTCGGTGACGGTGGCGCCGGTGACGTTGGTGACGTTGACGAAGAAGGTCTCGTTCGTCTCCGGGGTGAGTGTCGCCGTTGACCAGCACGGTGAAGCTGTAGGTCGAGCTGCCGGCCGGGATGGTCTGGCTGGTCAGCGACTTCTGCGTGTAATCGCCGGGCTGCGGTCGCCGTGCCGTCGGCGGTCGCGATGTCGAAGGTCACGCCGCCGGGGCCGGCCGGCGCCGACAGGCTGACCGTGAAGGTGAAGCTGGTGGTGCCGGCGTTCCCCTCGTTGAGCGAGACGTCGTTGAGCGACAGGTTGATCGGCGGCACCGCCTGGGGGGTCAGAGAGAAGTCGTCCACCGCCAGGCCGTCGTCGGCGCCGGTGGCGTCGGTGTCGTTCCAGCGGATCCAGAACGTGGCGCCGTTCGCGATGCTCAGCGACGAGATCGTCGAGGAGAGCGCCGTGCGGTCGGCCGCCGCGTTGCCGTTCTTGGCTCCCGTCGTGGCGGTGTCCGGCGTGACGAAGTTGAGGGCGGCGACGTTCGTCCAGGTGCCGGTCACCAGGTCGGTCGCGTTGGTGCTGTACTCGAAGTTCATCTGGTCGGTCCGCCCCGCCGTCCCCAGCCGCCACTCCTCGCCGTTGTAGGCCACCGCCAGGCTGGTGATCGTCGCGCCGGTGTTGTTGGTGAAGCAGGCGCCGAAGAGGGGGATCAGCGTGCCGCTGCGCAGCTGGCCCAGGGCCCGCTCCGTGCTCGCCGCCGCGCCGTAGCTGTAGGTGTCGCCCGTGGTGCTCCCGCCGGTGTCGACGGCGTACTGCTCGTTGTCGCGGGCGCCGCCCCCCGATTCGGTCATGAACCAGCCGGGGATCGTCAGGTTGTTGGTGGTCGACCCCGCGACGTTCGACAGGGTGTCGAAGTTCTGCGTGACGGCCGACCCCAGGGTGGTCAGGCTGATGCACTGGGCGGCCGCCGGACGCACCGGCAGCAGGGCGGCGGCCGCGAGGGCCAGGAGTACCGAGACACGGCGAACGAGGAGCATGTGGAATTCCCTCCAGGATGAGCTCCAGCCCTCAGGCAGGCGTGTGCAGCGCTTTCAGAAAAGCCAGGGGATCCTAACCAGGAAATCGATTCATGGAGTGACGCCGCCGTGACGCTCACGCTTCTTCCCGGTCCGCAAAAGAGTCCCACGGAGCGGCATACGGTTTGCAAAGAGACGCCGCGAGCAGGGCTTTTTCTAGAGGCGGAGCGAAATGAGCGACGACGATTTCAAAGGCTTTGTCCGCGCCTCCACGGGGATCGAGGGGCTCGACTACATCCTCGGCGGCGGCTTCCCCACCAACCGGATGTACCTGCTCGAGGGAGACCCGGGAGCGGGGAAGACCACCATGGCGCTGCAGTTCCTGCTCGCCGGCGCCCGCCAGGGGGAGCCCGGCGTCTACTCCACCCTCTCCGAGACCGAGGAGGAGCTGCGGGACGTCGCGACCGCCCATGGCTGGTCGCTCGACGGCATCACGATCTGCGAGCTGCAGACGGCGGAGGAGAGCCTCAAGGCCGACTCCCAGTACACCCTCTTCCATCCTTCGGAGGTCGAGCTCTCGGAGACCACCCGGGCGGTGCTCGACACCGTGGAGCGGGTGAAGCCGATGCGGGTGGTCTTCGACTCCCTCTCCGAGATGCGCCTGCTCGCCCGTGACTCGCTGCGCTACCGGCGCCAGATCCTCGCCCTCAAGCACTACTTCACCGGCCGCAACTGCACGGTGCTGCTGCTCGACTACACCGGCTCGGCCACCGGCGACTTCCAGCTCCAGAGCCTGACCCACGGGGTGGTCTCGTTCGAGCAGATGGCGCCGGGCTACGGCGGGCAGCGGCGGCGCCTGCGGGTGCAGAAGGTACGGGGGATCCCCTTCCGCGACGGCTATCACGACTACCGGATCGCGACCGGCGGCCTGCAGGTCTTCCCGCGGCTGGTGGCCGGCGCCCACTTTCCGGACTACGAGCCGGGGCTGGTGGGGAGCGGCCTCCCCGAGCTCGACACCATGCTCGGCGGGAGCCTCGACCGCGGCACCAGCGCCATGCTCCTCGGGCCGGCCGGGGTCGGCAAGTCGACGCTCGCGGCGCAGTACGTGGCGGCGGCGGCCGAGCGCGGCGACCGCGCCTCCATCTACTCCTTCGACGAGGCGCAGGACAACTGGATCGCCCGCGCCGACCGGCTGGGGCTCGGGCTCCACAAGCACGTCGAGGCGGGGCGGGTCACCCTCCGCCAGGTGGACCCCGCCGAGCTGTCGCCCGGCGAGCTCGCCTTCGACGTGAAGCGCGCCGTCGAGAGCGGGGCCCGCATCGTGGTGATCGACAGCCTCAACGGCTACCGGCACGCCATGCCGGAGGAGCGCTTCCTCCTGCTCCACCTCCACGAGCTCCTCTCCTACCTCAACCAGCAGGGGGTGTTGACGATCCTCATCATGGCCCAGGCGGGGCTGGTGGGCGAGACCCTGGAGTCCCCGGTCGACCTCTCCTACCTGGCGGACACGGTGATCATGCTGCGCTACTTCGAAGCCTACGGCGAGGTGCGCAAGGCGATCTCGCTGGTCAAGCGGCGCACCGGCGCCCACGCGACCAGCGTCCGCGAGCTGGAGATCGGCGACGGCGGCATTCGCATCGGCCAGGAGATCAAGGAATTCCAGGGGGTGCTCAGCGGCGCGCTGCGCTACCTGGGAGGAGCCCGGCTGGCCGGCTTCGGGGGAGAGTCGGTGGGAGAGCGGGATGCCCCTAGAGCGACCGGCGCCCTCCCCCACGAAGAGCGGGTCCTGGTGCTCGCTCCGACCGGCCGTGACGCCGTGCTGGCCTGCCAGCTCCTCGCCTCGATGGACGTGGCGGGGGTCGGCTGCGCGACCGCCGCCGATCTGTTCCGCGAGATCGAGGAGGGAGCGGGCGCCGTGATCCTCGCCGACGAGGCCCTCCTCCCGGAGACCACGGACGGCCTGCGGCGGGTGCTCGGCGACCAGCCCCCATGGTCCGACCTGCCGCTGATCGTCTTCACCCGCGGCGAGCAGAGCAGCGAGCTGGTGCTCGCCTGGATGGTGCCGCTCGGCAACGCCACCATCCTCGAGCGGCCGGTGCGCCTGTCGACGCTGATGAGCGCCGTCAAGGCGGCCCTGCGCGCCCGCCGCCGCCAGTACGAGATCCGCGACCTGCTGCGCCGCCAGGCCGACGCCGACCGGCGCAAGGACGAGTTCCTCGCCATGCTCGGCCACGAGCTGCGCAACCCGATGGCGGCCATCCGCAACGCCCTCTGGGTGCTCGAGGAGGTCGGCTCGCAGGAGGAGCGGGCGGTGCGCCAGCGGGGGATCATCATGCGGCAGACCCGCCACCTGGTGCGCATGGTCGACGACCTCCTCGACGTCTCCCGGGTCACCCTCGGCAAGATCATCCTCCAGCGCCGGCCGGTCGACCTGCGCGAGCTCGCCGAGCGCTGCCTCGCCGAGCTCGGGATGGAGGCGCTGGCGCGCAGCAACGGCCTCGAGCTCGCGGTGGAGGCGCGGCCGGTCCGCGTGATGGGCGACCCGGTCCGTCTCGAGCAGGTGCTCTGCAACCTGATCCAGAACGCCATCAAGTACACCCCGCGGGGCGGGCGGCTGCGGGTGTCGGTGGGGCCCGAGGACGGCGAGGCGGTGGTGCGGGTGCGCGACACCGGCGTCGGCCTCTCCCCCGAGATGCTGCAGACGATCTTCGAGCCGTTCGCCCAGGTGGAGAGCTCGCGCCAGCGTTCGGAAGGAGGATTGGGGCTCGGATTGCCGCTGGTGCGCAGCCTGGCCGAGATGCACGACGGCCGGGTGGAGGCCCTGAGCGACGGGCCGGGGCGGGGGAGCGAGTTCGTCGTCCGCCTGCCGCTGCTCACCGAGGAGGTCAAGCCGGCGCGCCTGCGCAAGCCGGCGGCGTCAACAGCGGCGGCGGACGACGGGCTCGCCGGTCTCGAGGTCCTGGTGGTGGAGGACAACGAGGACGGCCGCGAGTCGCTGCGCGAGCTGCTCGAGATCTGGGGGCATCGGGTCAGCGTCGCCGAGAACGGGCCGGAGGGGGTCGAGATGGCCTTCTCCCTGCGCCCGCAGGTGGCCCTGGTCGACATCGGCCTGCCGGGGATGGACGGCAACGAGGTGGCGCGCCAGGTCCGCTCGATCCTCGGCGACGACGAGATCTCGCTGATCGCGATGACCGGCTACGGCCAGCCCGAGGACCGCCGGAGGGCCCTCCAGGCCGGCTTCGACTGCTACCTGGTCAAGCCGGTCGACCCCGCGGTGCTCTCCCAGCTCCTCAACGAGAGCCGCCACCGCAACGACCGCCAGACCCCGCGACGACAGGCCGCTCGAGGATAGCGCCGGCCGCCACGGGGGACGGGACTACCCCCGTCCGGTGGTCCGCTCGGGCACCACCAGCAGGTTGAGCTGCCCGGTGCTCTGGAGGCCCGGCCGGTAGTAGACGCCGCTGGGCGGTGGGGTGACCACCGGCTGGGGCTGCGTGCCGTCGTTGCCGCCGTTGAGGTCGTCGGGCACTTCCTGGACGGTGGGCTCCGGACGGTTCCACTGGCGGAGCGCGCCCGGCTGCATCACGCCGCCCGGAGTCTGGCGCATGCCGCCGACCGCCGAGCCACCGCGCACGGCACCCGGAGGGCCGGCCTGTCCCGCGGTGCTGCTGCGGTCGAGGTCACGCTCGCGCAGCACCGTGCTCCCCGGCGTGCCTCCCTTCACCGGCGGACGGACGGCGCCCGGGATGGCCTTCAACGGCGCCGCGGCCTGCGGGGCGGCGGCGGTTTGGTCCTTGTTGTCCTTGTTCGCCGGAGCGGGGGGGACCAGCAGGGCCGCGATCCGCGCCGGATCCTCGTAGACCTTGGGCACCTGCGGCACGGCGAAGTCGTTGCGATAGGCGCGCATCATCGCCTGCGTCACCAGCCGGTTGTCGAGGACGTGCGGATTGACCTCGGGGAACGCGAGCTGCGGATCGAGCGCGAACGCCTTGGCGTAGGAGTCGATCGCCCGCGACGGCTTCTTCTGCGCCTCCTCGATCGTGCCGAGCTGGTAGTGGGCCCAGGCGTTGCCGGGCTCGATCTTGAGCACCCGGTCGTAGAGGTCCTCGGCCTCGCGCAGGGAGCCCCGCTGCTGGAGGAGCAGGCCGAGGTTGAACAGCGCCGAGGATTTGGTCGCATCGAGCTCGATCGCCCTGCGGTAGGCGGTCTCCGCCTCGGCGGGCTGACCCGAGAGGACCAGCAGGTTGCCGAGGTCGTTGAGCACGGCCGGGTCGTTCGGCTTCTGGGTCGCCAGGCGGCGCTGCGCCTCGAGCGTCTTGGCGAGGTTCGCCGGCGGCACCGCCGCCTTGGCGGTGATCGCGGCGATCGCCACCAGGGTGGCAACGGAGGCGACGAGAATCCACGAAGTCCTTCTGCGCACTGGGTTGTCTCCTTCTATCTGCTATGAGCTTTCGCGGCCCGTCACCGGACGGGCCTTGAGCTTGACCTTGCCGTCCTCGGTCGCCAGGCGGAACTGCACCTCGCGGCACCCCGTCTTCTCGCGCAGGGCGGCCACCTGCCGCGCGAGGTAGGTCTGGAAGCTGTCGAGATCGAAGCGGGGGGAGTCCCCCGGAGCGGCGGCCAACCCCTGATAGAGCGCCTCGGCCGCCTCCGGATCGACCCGCTCGCCGAAGACGATCCCCTGCGCGGGATCGTAACGGCGGACCGGCGCCGCCGGCACGGCGGCGCGGGCGGCGGCGATACGCCCCTCCTCGACATCCCGGACGCGGCGATTGAACAGCTCATTGTAGCTGTTGAATCGGGCTTCGAGGTCGTTGAGGCGGAAGTTGTCGACGGCGGTCGCCATCTGGGTCATGCCGCGGAGGTTGCGAATCTGCGCCTGGACGCGCCCGCGCAGCTCCTCGGGCGGCCAGGGGAGGGCGCCGTTGAAGAAGCGCTCGAAGTCGACGCGGAGGGTCTGGATCTCGCGGCCGAGCTGGTCGAGGGCGTCGCCGAGGCCCGGCACGGGGCGGCCGCCGGTCGGGCCGGGGCGGGCGCCGCCGGCTCCCGGCTTGGGCGCGAACGGCGAGCCTTGCGGCGGCACCGGCCCGGGACTGGTCTTCGGGCTTCGCTTGGGGTCCACGGATCTCCTAGAATGCTCGGGTGCCAGTCTGAAGCGCAACGACCATGAGCGACGCCAACTCCTCGGACCTGCGGCGCGACCTGCCGCCGCTCGACCGTCTGCTGGGACATCCGGCGGTGGCCGCGCTCATCCCATTATACGGGCGAGGTCCGGTAAGGGTCCAAGCCCGCCGCGCCGTCGACGAGCTGCGCCGCCGCCTCGCCGCCTCCCCGCCGCCGGACGGCGCGGCGCGGGAGAGCGCCGTCGCCGCGCTCCCCGGGGAGATCGCGGCCCGGGTGGAGGCGGCGCTGGGCGGCCCGCTGCGCCGCGTGCTGAACGCGACCGGCATCTTCCTCCACACCAATCTCGGCCGCGCCCCCTTGCCGGCGGCGGTGGCGCGCAACCTGCCGCCGCTGCTCGACGCCTACTGCGACCTCGAGGTCGACCTCGCGACCGGCAGGCGCGGCCAGCGCAACGGCCGCGCCGAGCGGCTGTTGACGGCGCTCACCGGGGCCGAGGCCGCCCTGGTGGTCAACAACAACGCCGCCGCCCTGGTGATCGCGCTCGCCGCGCTGGCCCAGGGGCGCGAGGTGGTGGTGTCGCGGGGCGAGCTGGTCGAGATCGGCGGCTCCTTCCGCATCCAGGAGATCCTGGCCGCCGCCGGCGCCCGGCTGGTCGAGGTGGGGGCGACCAACCGCACCCGGATCGGCGACTACGCGGCCGCGCTCGGCCCCGACACCGCCCTCCTGCTCAAGGTCTTCCCCAGCAACTTCCGGCAGATCGGCTTCGTCGCCGCGGTCGAGCCGCGGGAGCTCGCCGAGCTGGGGGAGCGCGCCGGCGTGCCCGTGCTGGTCGACGAGGGGAGCGGCCTGCTGCGCCCGCACCCCGCGCCGCAGCTCGCCGGGCATCCGAGCCTGGCCGAGCTCGTCGCGCAGGGGTGCGACCTCGCCGCCGGCAGCGGCGACAAGCTGCTCGGCGGCCCGCAGGCCGGGCTGCTGGTGGGGCGCGAAGCGCTGCTCGCGCGCTGCCGGCGCCACCCCCTCTACCGCGCGCTGCGCCCCGACCGCATGGCGCTCGCGGCGCTCGAGGGGGTGCTCCGAGCCCACCTCGCCGAAACGCCGCTGCCGCTCGACCGCCTGTGGCCCGAGCCGGACGCCCACCGCGCCCGGCTCGCGCGGGCCGCCGATGCCCTTTCAGCCGACATGGCAGAGGGCGCGGGAGCCGTCGAGATCGTGCCGGCCGAGGCCTTCCTGGGCGGCGGCTCGGCGCCCGAGGCGCCGATCGCCGGCGAGGCGCTCGCGCTCCCCGGCGGCGATGCCCTCCTCGCCCGCCTGCGCCAGGGCGCCCCGCCGGTCATCGGCTACCTGCGCCAGGGGCGCCTGCTGCTCGACCTGCGGACCGTCGCGGCCGAGGACGACGACCTCCTGATCGCCGCCGTCCGCGCGGCGCTCCGGGCTCCGCGCCCCTCTCCTCCAGCCCTTGGCGCCGATGGCTAAGGGGTGCATCCTGGTCGTCGAGGACCGCGACTCGCTGCGCCGCATGCTGGAGCTGGCGCTCAAGGCTGAGGGGTACGAGGTGGTGGCGGCGGCGGACGGCGCCGCCGCCCTCGCCCGGCTGGCGGAGCGCGGCTTCGACCTCGTCCTCACCGACCTCAAGCTCCCCGACCTCTCGGGGATCGAGGTGCTGGCGGCGAGCCGGAAGGCGCAGCCGCGCGTCCCCGTGGTGGTCCTCACCGGCTACGGCACGGTGGGTACCGCCGTCGAGGCGATGAAGCTCGGCGCCTTCGATTTCCTCGAGAAGCCACTCGAGATCGACGACCTGACGCGGCTGATCGAGCGGGCGATCGGCGAGCCGGAGCGGGCCCCCCTCTTCCGGGTTGCCGGCGCGCCGCCGATCGTCGGCGCCCACCCCCGGCTGCGCGCCGCCATCCGCCTCCTCGAGCGGGTCGGCCCCACCGAGAGCACCGTGCTGCTCACCGGCGAGAGCGGCACCGGCAAGGAGCTCTTCGCCCGCGCCATCCATGCCCTGTCGCCCCGGCGGGGCGGCCCCTGCGTCACCCTCAACTGCGCGGCGATCCCCGAGACGCTGATCGAGAACGAGCTCTTCGGGCACGAGAAGGGGGCCTTCACCGGGGCCGACCGCCGCCAGGCCGGGCGCTTCGAGCAGGCCGCCGGCGGGACGCTGTTCCTCGACGAGATCGGCGAGCTGCCGCTCGCCGTGCAGGGGAAGGTCCTGCGCGCCCTCGAGGAGCGGACCTTCGAACGGGTGGGGGGAGGGCGCACCCAGCGCGCCGACGTGCGGCTGGTGGCGGCCACCAACCGCGACCTCGCGGGGATGGTCGACGACGGCGAGTTCCGCGCCGACCTCTTCTTCCGCCTGAACGTCTTCCCGATCGAGCTCCCCCCGCTGCGCGAGCGGGCGAGCGACATCCCCCTGCTCGCCCGCCACCTGCTCGCGGAGATCGCCCATCGCCACCACGCCGAGCCGCCGCGCCTGGAGGAGGCGGCGGCCGGGCTGCTCGCCGCCGAGCCCTGGCCCGGCAACGTCCGCGAGCTCGCCAACGTCCTCGAACGGGCGGTGATCCTCGCCGAGGAGCCGGTCCTCCGCGCCGCCGACCTGCGGCCGCTGCTGCACCCGCTGGCGGCGCCGGGGGAGCGCGAGCGGATCCGGCAGGCCCTGGTGGCGGCGGACGGCGACAAGCGCGAAGCGGCGGAGAGCTTAGGGGTCAGCTATCGCGCCCTGCTCCGCAAGATCAAGGAGCACGACCTCGAAGGGGTGCCGAAGTACCGGCTCTGACGCTCCGAAGGTCACGGCGGCGGGGACTTCTCCGCCGGCTTGGAGTCCCCCTTGTCGTCGCCCTTCGGCTCGGGGGGGTTCATGTTGAGCGGCAGGCCCTGGGGCTGGAACTTGACGTCGGCGAAGGTGAAGACCCCCGGGAAGCTGGCCCGGAAGTCGGCCGAGCCGTTCGGCTCCACCGACGTCGCGGTCAGCAGCCCCTGCGCCGTCCCCACCCGGTCGCCGACCTCGTTGTAGAGCTGCACCTCGACCGCGCTGTTGATGATCATGTCGCCGGTCGAGTTGTGCAGCGTCCCCTCGATCACCAGGCCGTCACCCTCCGGGCTCTCGCTCCGCTTCCAGGAGCTGACCGTGAGCGGCCCGCTCGCCGCCGCCGGCTTCTTGGTGTCCGCGGTCTTGCCGTCCGCCGCGGCGGGCGGGGTGGCCTTGCGGAAGCTCTGGTCGGTCAGCACCGCGAGCTTCTTCTTCGGCACCTCCACCGGGGCGGGAGCCGCCGCCTGGACCTTCGCCTCGGCGGTCAGCTTACCGCTCGCGTCGAGGTCGACCTCCGTCGCGCGCAGCGAGGAGAGCGAGCCGTCGTCGGCGCGGGTGAAGACCACGAGCTTCCCCTTGATCTGCCAGGGGCCCCGGGTCTCCACCTTGCCCCCCTCGCGCGTCACCAGCCAGTCGGCGCGTGCCGGGGAGGCGGTCATCCCCCCCGCGATCACCGCGACCAGCAGACCGAGAAGGGCCGCGGAGAGCCCAGGGACGATTCCGCGCCGGCGTCTGCGGTTTCCCGTTTGCATCATCGGATCATTGCTCCTTCCAGTTTCTCTCGATGATACCAACAGGGATCGTCGCATAGCGCTCGTACCCCGTATCGGACCGGATTCCGCTGACGCTGATCCAGTAGTTGGCGAACTTCGTCCCCTTGGGGAAGAACTTCTTGAGCTCGGCGAGGATCTGCTGCTGCGTGGCGTCGAGCTGCTCGGAGTTCGGCGGCGTCGAGCTCCCCGGCGCGTTCTTCGTCGACCCCTGCTCGACGTACGGGTTGGTGACGAACTTGGGGACCACGCGGAACTTGGTCGAGGTGCCGCCCACCTGCATCACCGAGTTGGCGTTGTTGGCGTAGACCACGTAGATCTGGCTGTTGCCGCCGCGGGCGCAGACGCCGGTCGCGTCGACGACGTCCTGCGGTGAGAAGGAGGAGAAGATGATGACCCCGGAGAGGCCGAAGGTCTGGGTGATCACCCGCTCGTCGGTCTGCAGCTGCAGGTACCAGCCGCGGTCCTTCCCGGCTCCGGGGTTGACCACGAAGTCGGAGGTGCCGGCGACGTCGCTGGCGGTGGCGCTGATCGCCTGGTAGTTCGCCTCGGTCTTGGGCAGCGTCCCCAGGGCGATCATCGAGGAGGTGAAGTTGTCGTCGACGATCAGGTAGAAGCGCCCCGGGGTGCCGTCGAGGTTCCACAGCGCCTCGCGGTCGCCGGTGCCGAAGGCGAGGGCGAAGCGGCTCAGCTTGGCGACGTAGAAGACGGTCGGCGCGAAGTAGATCGGCTTCCCCCCCGTGTTGAAGATCGGGAAGGGGTCCCACGCGGTGTCGGTGAGGCGCTTGACCGTGGTGCTGGTGGCGAGCGCCGGCACCGCCTGGTTGGTGGCGATCGTCACGTCCTGCAGGGTGGGCACGACCGTGGTGAGGTCCACCTTGTACAGGATCCCCGAGATGGTGCCGATGTAGATCGTATCGAGGTAGCCGTTGAGGTCGATGTCGAGGCCGGCGGGATCCGACGGCGCGGAGCCGACGAGCTTGCGCTTGTAGATCGTCTGCCCGGTCTCGATGTCCACCATGTAGAGCCAGTTCCCCCGCTTCGGGCTGGTCTTGTTGTCGGCGTCCATGCCGCCGCCGAAGATGGCGACGAACTTGTCGACCGTGTTCGTTCCCTCGATCACCTTGATGCGGGCGATAGTCGGCACCGACCAGGTCTGCCCGAGGTCGGGGTAGCCGTTCTTGTCCTCGTCGAGCTGTGAGGTGCCGACCGAGTCGGTGAACTCCCAGAGCACCGCCGGGAAGGGGAGGGTGCCGCAGCCGGAGGGGACGCTGTTGTCGGTGGTCAGGCAGCTCGGCACGTAGCTCGTGGTCGGATTGCCGCTCGAATCGAGCTTGTCGGGATGGGTGACGTCGAGCGCGTAGTAACCGCTGACGAAGTCGCCGACCCGGCCGCCGCCGTCGATGCTCCCGCCTTCCCGGAAGCCGCCGATGGCCACGGTGCGCCATTCGCGGTCCGCCGCCACCGCGCCGCCCGCGGTGTGCTTGGGGTCGAGGAAGACGTCGTCGACGCGCGGGGTGCCGTCGACGCTGAAGATCTGGCGCGTCTTCTCGGCCTGGTCGCGGACCACCGGCAGGGCCAGCCGCGGCATGTAGGAGAACAGCTCGTTCCCCTTGCCGTCCAGGAAGGTCCCGGAGGTGCTGTCGTAGACGCCGGCGTCGATGGCGTGGAGCTGGCCGTCGTTGGTCCCCAGCAGCAGCATCTTGCGGCGATGGGTCTGCTGCTGGGCGAAGCACTTGTACCCCGGATCGTTGACGCAGTTGAGCGCCGTGGCGCTGCCGTAGAGGTTCGACGAGTAGAAGTCGAAGTTGTTGGGGCGGTCGACCAGCACCGGATCGGAGTGGAAGATGTCGCCGAGCAGGTAGTTGATCGTCTGGTCCGGCTGCCCGGTGATCTGGACCGTGGTGGTCTTGATCTCGAGCGTGTTCTTGACGATGTTGGTGACCCGCGTCTTGGCGTTGGCGAAGTCGGCCGTCGTCACCATCCCCGTGATGTCGAGCCCCTTGAACAGGTCGGCCCAGTCGGTGTCGGTCTTCGGATCGCCCGGCGGCGGCGCGAACAGCCGCAGGGTGGCCGGCAGCACTCCGCTCGTCCCGGCCTGGCTGTAGAAGACCCGGCGCTGATCGAGCGAGGTGCCGAGCCGCAGCGCCGAAGCGTCGACGGTCGCCGCGGTGAGGTCGGCGGGGACCGGCGCCTGGGTCTTGAGGGCGGCGCTGGCATCCCAGATCCAGCAGCTCGAGCGGATCGAACCGCCGGGGGCGTCACAGTGCGGGACGTTGTTGCGGTCCGGCTTGCCGTTGAACAGCGGCAGCGGCTTCAGGTACGCGTCGAGGTGGCCGTCCCAGACCGAGGAATTGTTGAGCGGCGTGAAGCTCGACAGGTAGATGCGGTCGGCGATCTCCGCCTGCACCGAGGGGACGGCGGCGGAGGCGAAGGTGGTCACCTGCTCCTTGATCTGGCCGAGGGCGTTCTGCAGGTCGGCGATCAGCTCGGCCTGGTCCGCCGGAAAGAACAGGTGCTTCGGATCGGACACCATGCAGCTCAGCGTGTTGCCGGGGGTCTGGGTGACGCCGAAGGCGACCACGAAGACGGTGACGCCGAGCTGGCTCTCGATCAGCGGCCCGTACTTGCAGGGGAGGCCGCCGCAGGTCTCGTCGCCGTCGGTGATGATCAGCAGATACTTCTGCCGGCACTCGAAGGAGGTGTCCTGCGCGCCGGCGATCTTCGCCCAGCCATTCAAGGTCGGGCAGGTGTCCGCCGAGCAGCCGCTGTACCAGGTGCGGAACGCCTGCAACGTGGCGCCGAGCGGGGTCGAGCCGGAGGAGATGATCGGCCGCTGGTTCTCGTCCTTGAGGCGGAGGAACGCCTCGGCCCCCTGGCGGTCGTTCTTCAGGTAGGTGGCGACGCGGAAGTCCGGGGTCGTGGTGCCGTCGACGTAGTTCGGCGCCAGCCGCTTCAGGATGTCGACCTTGTGATCGGTCTTCCAGTCGAGCGGGATGACGTCGCCCACCGTGAACGGGGCTCCCCGGCTGTCCGAGCTGTCGGTCGGCCAGCGGAGGCTGTAGCCCCCCACCCCGGGATACAGGTCGCTGCCGGTATCGGTGTTGGGATCCCAGCCCGAGCAGGAGTTGTTGGCCACGGTGTCGACGCCGTTGCCGGTGTAGTAGCTGAGCTGCGGGTTGGTGCGGTTGGTGATGTAGTCCCAGGAGACGAAGTCGCTGACCGGCGTGAAGGTCACCGTCGCCGGGCTGCCGGGGATCGTCGCGGTCAGCGTGCAGGCGGCGTTGGTGCACTTGAGGACCGTGTACTTGACGGAGAGGTTGCCGCCGTAGGAGCCGCCGGCCGGCGCCACGGTCACCTTGTAGGTGATGGTGCCGTTCTTGATGTAGTAGGTGACGCTCTGGCTGTAGCTCACCCCCCCCTTGGGGAGGCGCTGCACGCGGGTGGTCTCCCAGGTGTTCGAGAGGTTGGCCGGCGAGGCGGCATAGCAGCCGATCTCGTCGTCGCCGTTGCCGGTGTCGCACCCCCAGAGGGTGCCGAAGACTTCCTGCGCGCCGACCGCGGGAAAGTTGACGCTGGGCGTGGTGAGCGGCACGCCGGCGGTCGTCGCCTGGTAGAGCCAGTGCTTCTGGGAGACGGCGAGCTGGTCCTGGTTGTAGGTGGCGAAGCCGAGGTCGATCTTGGGCAGGCTGCCGTCCGTCAGCACCTGGAAGAGCGCCTGCTTGGCCTGGTAGGCCTTCGACTGCGGATCGTCGGCCTGCATGGGGACGAAGCAGTCGCCGGTCGGGCAGGCGGTATTCTTCGGCGCCCAGTTCATCGAGCCCGAGGTGTCGAGGATGATGAACAGATACGGATCGGCGATCGAGTTGCGCAGCAGGTCGCGGTCGTCGGCATGGGCGGCGCCGGCGCCGAGCGCCAGCAGCGCGAGGGGCACGAGAGCCCGCGCGGCGGTGTGGACGAAAGCCCGGAACGTGGCGGAACGCGGCGCTTGGGATGACAGCTGTTGGGAAAACATAGGATTAGCCTCTTCAAAAAAATTCGTTCGGCTAGAACTTGATGGCGGCCAGCACCGCGGGGTCGGTGGGAAGCGATTCGATCGGCGGCGTGGGCCAGGGCTGGAATTCGAACATCGCGCTCAACGTCTTCTGGCCGAGGAGGGTCGCGGTCGACGGCGGATCGCCGCTGCCGGTCCAGGCGACCCGCTGCGCCGTGGCGTTGACGATGTGGTTGACCTTCCAGAACTTGGGCACGCCGTCGGCGTTGGCCGGGCACCAGTCGCAGCGCACGGTCAGGATCGGGACGAGCTGCGTGATGACCACCTTGTCGGCGATGTTGGAGGTCGAGGAGCCCAGCCCCACCGTGGTCTTGTTGAGGATCATCGTCATGCCGGTGTAGCGGCCGCTCGACAGCGCCTCGGCGGCGGCGACCCCGAGGCCGGAATCGGCGGAGTAGAACGTCCGGTTGACCGTGCGCTCGTTGGCGCCGACCTGGACCTCGGTCTGGGTCACCAGGGCGAGCGACAGCGCCAGGATGGTGAGGACCACCAGGGCGAGCAGGGTGACGATATAGGCGCTGCCGGCCTGCGGCGAGGCGGCGCGGCGGGAGAGATCGATGCTGCTCATCCGAGGTTCCTCAAGTCGATGACCGTGCGCAGGATGCGCCGGCGATACATCCGTTGGCCGCTGGAGTTGAAGTCGATCGGCAGGCCGGTGTACTTGTTGTCCTCCACCCGCACCAGGGTCGGCGCCTGGTAGTCCTTGTCGCGGCGCTCCGTGCGGGCGAGCGTGCTGATCCGCACGTAGTAGAGGTCGGAGTTGGCGAACACCAGCGGATCGGTGACCTTCTCGCCGTTGTACATCCAGTCGTCGTTCTCGCCGTCGGTCGACTCGTAGATGCCACAGTTGATCGGATCGGCGGCGATCGTCCCCGCCGCGCAGGCGCCCGGCCCCTTGGCCAGGGTGTCGACGCCGAGGGCAACCTGGAGGTCGAAGACGTTCTCGGCGAGGTCGGTCTGCCAACTGGCGGAAGGGTTGGGGGTGAGGGGGTCGTCGTTCCACGGCGTCGTCGTATTGGGATAGGCGCGCGCCCGCGTCAGCTTCGGCATCAGGTCGGAGGTCTTGTCGCCGTTGACCGCGTAGGCCCGGCGCACGTAGTACCTGTACTCCTCGACGATGCCGACGAACGACACGCTGGTGAGGTCGGTCGGATACACGCCCGGCCCCTGGGAGGAGAACTTCAGGTAGTCGATGGTGTGCGTGCCGCCGGTGATCTTGAAGGCGACTTTGAAGTCGTTGGGGTTCGAGACGTCCGAGCCCCCCGGATCGAGCTCGACCATCGCCCAGACCCCGGCGTCGAGCGGGCTGACCATGATCAGCGCCTCCGGCCGGCGCTTGGCAATGGCGTCCTTGATCGCCGTCAGGTCCTGCGGGATGTTGGTCGGCGAGTTGCTCTTGATGTGGAGGGTGCCGCTGGTCGGTGTCGTCTTGGAGTCGAGTGTGAACGACGCCGGGTTGTTCTTGTCGACCTGATAGATCGGCGAGGTGAAGACCCCGCGGATGGTCAGCACGTCCGAGCCGGGGACGACCTCGGGGGAGCCGGCGTCGGCGATGTGGGTGTTGTCGGCCACGTTGTTGGCGACCGCCACCGCCGTGCCGTTGGGGAGGGTGCCGACCGGAAGCCCACCGCGCCCGGCCATGCGGATCATGCGGGCGGCGTCGGTCTGCGCCACGCGCAGCGACTGCTGCATGTCGGAGATGTTGGTCTGCACGCGGGTGAGCTTGTTGGTGAAGTCGAACATCGCCAGCACGCCGAGCAGGACGATGACGGTGACGAGGAGAGAGATCGCCACCTCGATCAGGGTGAAGCCGCGCTGGCCGGCGCGGCCTGCTGCAGGAGCGCTCGCCGGGGAGAAGGGTGTCCGCTGGATCATGGCCGCCGCGCTCCCTCTCAGAAAGGCTTGAGGACGGTCAGGGTGATCCCCTGGCCGTTGCCGAAGATGTTCTTCTTGGGGTTGTCCACCACCACCTCGATCTGCTTGAGCTGCACGAAGGTGGGCTGGGTGCTGCCGTCGAGCGGGGTGTCGAGCTTGCCGTCGGCGAGGTCGGAGATGCTGTACTGGCGCACATGGGTGGTGCGGTTCCACAGCACCTGGCCGTGGCCGGAGGCGTTGGCCCACCATCCCTCGTTGCTGCCCCCCTCCTGCTGCGCGTCGCCGCGCGTCCAGTAGTCCTTGGTCTCGAGCAGCTTGGAGCCGGCCGGGACCACCAGCCGCTGGTTGGCGAACGGCAGTTGCAGGATCTCCTCGACCTGGGTGCGGCTGTTGTTGGTCGCCTGGCTGGCGTCGTTGCCGCTGACGTTGTCGTTGATCGCGCGGGAGAAGAGCGGCAGCAGGCCGAGCGCGATCACCATCATGATGGCGGCGGCGATCAGCGCCTCGATCAGAGAAAATCCCGTCTCTCGCGCGGGGCCGCGCCGGCTCAGTTCCATTGCCAATTCTCCTTGTTGTCGCCCTTCGCTATCCAGTTGCTGCCATCCCACTTGCGCAGCTTCGGAATGGGAGTGGCGGGGGAGGGGATCATGATCTCGATGTAGTTGTCGTTCGGATCGGCCAGTCGGAAGGCGCCGGCGCAGCTGGTGGCGGGGTCGCAGTTGGCGGCGGCGTTGGAAAGCGAGCCGTCTGACCGGAAGATCGCGATGTGCGGCAGGGCCGCACCCCCTGGGTCGGCGCTGAATACGGCGACCGAGGCGGCGTCGGTGGCGCCTCCCGGCGCCGTGAAGGTAATCCCTTTCGGCAGATAGAAGCTCGCCAGGATCGGCTCGCCCGCGCTCAACTGGCCGTCGGCGTTGCGGTCGGAGAACGCCTGCACCGCGCCGATGGGGTTGACCGCGTCCGGCAGGACGATCCTCACCACCGCCTGGGTCGAGTACCTGATCGCGTTCAGGCGCGCCAGGAACATCAGCGACTTGACCTCGTTGGCGATCCCCGTCAGCTTCGACTGGTGGATCACCGGGAGGAGCGCAGGGATCGAGAAGAACATCAGGATGGCGATCAGCGCCAGCGTCACGAGCATCTCGATCAGCGTGAAGCCGCTCTGGCCGCGGCGAAGCCCTGGATTTGTCATGGCGAATCTCCTAAAGAGCAAGGCGGGTGCCACTCCCCGGGCGGCTCGTTGAGAGCGTATAAGCCGTTACAAATCAACGGCTTTGGTCAATCGCCGACGCCGCTTCCGAAGCTCCTGCCGCAGGTATGTCGCTACCGATCGTAACGATTGTGTCGCGAGGGAAAAAGATCAGGGCCCGCGTCCCGCCGCCGGGCCGGTCGTCCAGCCGGATGCGGCCGCCGTGCAGCACCACGATGCGATGCGCGAGGGCGAGGCCCAGGCCGACGCCCCCCCGCCGGCCGGTGGCGAAGGGGTGGAAGAGCCGCGCCCGGACCTCGTCCGGCAGCCCGGCGCCGCGGTCCTCGATGGCGATCTCCACCCCCTCGGGGACGAGGGTGACGGTGACCTCGACGGCGGACGGCCGCCCCGTCTCCTGCTCGGCTTGCGCCGCGTTGTGCAGCAGGTTGCGCACGGCGCGCTCGAGCAGCTCGCGGTCGCCGCGCAGGACCACGTCCTCCCCCGCCACCCGCACCTCGACCCCGGCGAGCGCGGGGTCGGCCGCGGCGTGGCGCAGCAGCCGGAGGAGCGAGAGCTCCCCCAGGCGGGCGCTCCCCGGCCGGGCGAAGGAGAGGAAGTCCTGCAGCACCCGCTCGAGGTGGTCGGCCTCGCCGCGGATCTCGGAGAGGAAATCGGCGATCGAGTCCTCGTCCGGCCGGCGTTCGATCAGGGTCAGGTAGCCGCGCAGGGTGGCGAGGCCGTTGCGCAGCTCGTGGGCAACGCCGCCGGCCATCTCGCCGAGTTGGGCCAAGCTCTCGGCGAGCCGGCTCTCCTCCGCCCGCCGCTGCCCTTCGGTGAGGTCGGCGAAGAGGACCAGCAGGCCGCGCACCTCGCCGTCGTCGCGGCGCAGGGGGTGCACGGTGAGCCCCACGGTCAGCGCCTCCCCCGCGCCGGAGCCCGGCCGCACCTGGCACTCCTGGCGCTGGGGAGCCGCCCCTCCGGCCAGCGCCGCCGTCAGGATCTCGCCGAGTTGGGGCTGCCCGGCGAGCACCTCGGCGAGCGGCGCTCCCGGCTCCGGCAGCGCGGCGCCGAGCAACCCCGCGCCGACCGCGTTGAGCGCCAGCACCCGCCCCTCGCGGTCGATCAGCAGCAGCCCGCTCTGCAGGCTCGCCGAGAGGGTCCGTTCGAGGGAGGCGATGTCGTCCTCGACGCTGCGCGCCGGCCGGCCGGCGAGCGCCGAGAGCGCGCGCTCGAAGGTGGCCACCAGGAACTCCATCTCGTCGGCGCCCGCCTCCCCGTCCCCGCCGACCTGGCGGGCGCGGGCGAGCAGGCTCTCCCAGGGGGCGATCAGGTGGCGGAGGAAGAAGAGGAGCAGCACCGAGAGGGCGGCGTTGATCGCCAGCACGGCCACGGTGAGCACGGCGAGCGTGCGGCGCTGGCGCGCCAGCACCCCCGCCCCCAGATCGACGCGCACGTAGCGCCGCACCCCGCCCTCCACCAGGGGGGCGAAGCCGGTCACCAGGTCCGGCGAGGCGTCGTCCGGACCGACCCCGAGGGGATGGTCGATCGGCTCTCCCGCGGAGTCGAGGAGCCCGCCGGCGGGGATCTCGCCGGAGGCGGCGATCACCCCTCCCCTGGCGTCGACCAGCGCGACGCCGCGCGCCGACGGCGCTGCCGCCGCCGCCACGCTCAGCGCCATCGGGGCAGGGGCCGCCGTCGCCGGCTGCGCCGCCAGGCGGTCGGCCACCTCCCGCGCCAGGCGCGCCGCTTCCCCCTGCCGCTCGGCGGCGAGGAGGGCGATGGCGTTGCGGTAGGAGAACAGGGTGAAGGTGGAGAGCACCACGAGCAGCAGGAGGGCGACCGGCAGCAGGATCAGCGCCTCGCGGCGCAGGCTCAGGGAGCGCGCCGGCCGCGCCCCGGCGTCACCGCTCAACCGAGGTCATCCTTCCTCCTCGCTCATAGGAGCTTGGCGTAAGCGTCGACCAGCGGCTCGCCGGCGAGCAGCGCGATCAGGCCGCCGAGGGCGAGGAAGACGCCGAACGGCAGCTTGGCCTTGAAGTCGGCCCCGCGCACCGCCATCAGCAGGAGGCCGAAGACCGCGCCGCTCAGGGCGCCCAGGAAGAGCGCCACCAGCACCCCCTTCCAGCCCAGGAAGGCGCCGATCGCGGCCAGCATCTTGACGTCGCCGAGCCCCATCCCCTCCTCGTGGCGCAGCAGGTACCAGGCGATCCAGACCGCGAGCAGCAGGCCGGCGCCGAGGGCGGCGCCGAACACGCCGCCCACGACTCTCCCCAAAGGGGCGTCCCACAGCGCGGCCCAGGGGACGAACGGCTGCAGCAGGATGCCGAGGGCGATCGCCGGATAGGTGATCACGTCGGGGAGGATCATGTGGTCGAAGTCGATCATCGCGAGCGCCAGCATCAGCGCGGCGAAGAGGGCGGCCACCGGGGACTGGAGAGAGATCCCGAAGCGCAGGTAGCAGGCGAGGAAGAGCGCCGCCGTGGCCGCCTCGACCGCCGGGTAGCGCCAGGAGATCGGCGTCCGGCACTGGCGGCAGCGCCCGCGCAGGAGCAGGAACGAGAGGACCGGAACGTTGTCGAGCGCGCGGATCGCCGTGCCGCAATGCGGGCAGCGCGAGCGCGGGAAGACCGTCGAGATCCCCAGCGGCACGCGGTGGATGACGACGTTCAGATAGCTGCCGACGACCAGTCCGAGGAGCGTGGCGTAGACGCCGAGGAGGATCTGGAGCTGCACGGTGAGGGCGATTCTACGCCAGCCCGGGGCGGCGGCTGGCGCCGGCGTTTCTCCCCGCCAGCACGAAGAGCGCCGCGCCGGCCAGCAGGGCGGCCAGGGTGACGCCGGCGCCGGCGCCGAGCAGCGGCTCGCGATAGTCGAGGGCGAGGAGGTGATCCCCCCCGGGGAGGCGCACCCCCAGCTGGCAGGCGGCGGTCGGATAGGCGGCGAGCGGCGCGCCGTCGAGCGCGGCGTGCCAGCCGGCGTCGAAGGTCATGGCGGCGACGAAGAAGGCCCCCTCGGCCGGCGCCCGGTAGCGGACGCGGATCCGCCCCCCCTCGTCGGTGAAGGAGAGGAGCTGCGGCGGCTGCCGGTAGATCACCGTCTCGGCGGGCTCACCGTGCCGGATCGCCTGCTCGTGGCGGGCGACCTGCCAGGCGAGGGTATGGGCGGAGAGCAGCGCGCCGGGGACGTCCGGATGGAAGCTCACCCGCGGCACGAAGCGGAAACGGGGGACGAGGTAGGTGTTGGTCACCTTGCGCAGGGTCGCCGCGGGGTCGCGCAGGGCCCCGGCGGCTCCGGGCTCGCGCAGCACCAGCGTCCCCACGTTCCAGACGCCGAGGTAGCGGTAGGCCATCTGCGGCTGCGCCCACTCGCCGTCGAGGATCTTCTGCGCCTGCCGGCCGTAGCCGGTGAGCATCAGGTCGAAGTCGGCGTTGAAGGCGTAGGGGATGTGCCAGAGTAGCCCCGAGTAGGGCTCCAGCCGCGCGACGTAGGTGCGGGCGATCAGCGTCCGCGGGTCGCCCCAGTTCCGCGGCACGATCTCGGGGACGCCCGGAGGAGCCGGCTGCACGAACACCCGGTCCGGCGTGTCGCGCAGCGGCGCCGCGAGCGGCGGCGGCACGGTGACGGCGGTCGCCGGCAGGGTGCGGATGAGGTCGTGCCCGTAGTGCCACAGGTCGGCGGCCAGCAGGGCGACCGCCAGGACCTCCAGCAGGCGGCGGGAGGGGCGGCGCCAGCGGACGAGGGCGAACAGGGCGGCTACCGCCGCCGTGGTGGCGAGCGCGGCCCACCCCTCGCTCCGCAGGTAGCCGAGCGCGGCTTCCCGGCCGCTCGCCGTGAGGTCGGGGGCGCCGTGGGCGGCGATCAGCCAGAGGGCGGCGCGCGGCGCCAGGCGCAGCACCAGGAGGACGGCGCCGGCGGTGGCGCAGACGACGCTCGCCAGGGCGAGCGGGAAATCCGCCTCCGCCGCCCGCCCCGCGTCGCGCTCGTCGAGCAGCCGCTGCCAGGCGAGCACGCCGGCGAAGGAGAGGGAGAGCACGGCGAGGATGGCGAACTTCTCCGGGAAGCGGAGCACGGCGAGCAGCGGCACCGCCTCGCGCAACGCCTCATAGACCGGGTTGTGGCGCCCGAGGGCCAGGAAGAAGCCGGCGAGGACGGCGAGCGCCCACGCCGCCCGCCGGGGGATCCGCCAGCGGATCAGCGCCACTGCCCCGAGGAGGGTGAGCAGCAGCCCCGGATAGATCGACTCGACGTACGGGTAGTCGCGGTCCTCGAGCTTCCAGCCGAAGTAACGCCCCTCCAGGTTCCGCGTCGGATCGCCGAGGAAGCGTGGGAAGACCGCCTCGGCCAGCCGCTCCGGGGGCATCGACCAGAGCGTGGCGTGCCAGGTGGGGATGTCCTTGCGCGGCGAGTCGGCCAGCCGCCCCAGGGTGGGGAGGAGCTGCACGGCGGCGAGCGCCACGGCGAAGAGGACCGGCACCGCCGAGCGCAGCGCCGCCGCGGGGCGCCGGCCGGCGGCCGAGGCGGCGAGGGCGAGCACCCCGAGGCCGCTCATCACCACCGTCGAGGGCTCGCCGTTGAGGAGCTGCAGGGCGAGCGCCGCGCCGGCGAGCAGGGCCGGCCGCCACCACCCCCTCTCCCCGCGCCCCGCCGGCGCGCGCAGCGCCTGGTCCGCCCACAGCAGGACCCAGGGGAACCAGGCCATGCTGCAGAACAGGGTATAGGCGCTGAGCAGCGAGAGGTACGCCCCGGAGCCCGAATACCCCACCGCGGCGAGCGCCGCCGCCCCCCGCCCGCAGCCGAAGTGGCGGGCGAGCCGCCAGGCGCCGGCGAAGGCGAGCGCCCCGTGCAGCAGTGCCAGCAGACCGAACAGATAGGAGGGAGGAACGGCGAACACCAGCCAGCTCGGCGGATAGAACGCCGCGTAGCTGGGGTTCGAGAGCAGCGGCTGGCCGCCGTTCAGCCACGGGTTCCAGGTGGGGAGCCCGAACGCCGCGAGGTCGCGGAAGGCCGCCCGCAGGGGGAGGTGAAACAGCGGAATGTCGCGGTTGGCGAGCGTGCGGCCGGGGAGCAGAAGGGAGCCGAGCAGGCTGGCGAGCCAGCCCGCCGCGAGCAGGAGGGGGAGGATCGCGGCGGACCGGCGGCGCATCCGGGAAGGATACTCGACGAAGACCTAAAGGACGCGCGCGGCGTCTACTTCTGCGGCCAGCGTACGAAGAAACCGTCCGCCCAGAGGATGTCCTGGTCGTAATCGGTCGGATCGAAGCCGGCGACCGTGTAGGTCCCCGCGATCGCGCTGTTGTCCCGGCCGCCGCTGCCGATCGCCATCACCTGCTGGTTGAGCGGGTTGGTGGGGTCCAGGAAGTAGTGGTAATTGTGCTTCCAGCCGTCGAGCACCGGGATCGCTTCGATGTACTGGGGGATCATCAGCTCCCGCAGGTCGTCGAGGGCGATCGCCTTGTACTGACCGATGTCGATCTGCGTCACCGCGGCTCCCGCCGCCGCGGCTCCCACCTCGTCGGACAACCAGGCGAACATCGCCGTGCCGGTGATCCGCATGTCGGCCACCGTCCGCTTCTGCTTCGCCTTCTCCATCGCGTCCAGCAGGTTCGGTATCAGGATGCCGGCAAGAATGCCGATGATGGCGATCACGATCAACAGCTCGATCAGCGTAAAGCCCGTCTGCGCTGTCGCGGTTCTACGCTTCATCACAGGAACCCTCCAAAAATTTCATTCACAGGACGTTTTCGCAACCGGCGTGCCAGCGGGACGATCGGCGTCAACCCTCTGAAAATTAAGGTGCTTTTGCTTATTGATAGACGTCTTTATGACAAGTTTCGTCAGGCTCCGGGCACGCTGTGTCACCGCGCTCCCGGCGCCGCGTAGAGCGCCAGGGCCCGCCGCATCCGCGCGACCCCGCGGTCGATCTCGGAGAGCGGCAGCCGCTCGTCGGTGCTGTGAATCCCCTTCGAATCGTCGGGAGAGAGCTTGAACGGGGTCACCCCGTAGGCGGGGATCCCCCGCTCGCGGAAGTAGCGCGAGTCGGTGAAGCCGGCGATGAAGGTGGGGACCACCGGGCCGTCGGGGCCGAGGGCCTGGCGCAGCGCCTCGTAGAGCCGCCCCGAGGCCGGCGACGCCGGCGCGGGGGGGAGGTGACCAGCACCTTGACGTCGAACCCCTTGCCGAGGCGCTGCTTGACGCCGGCGAGGAACGCCGCCGAGTCGGTGCCGGGGAGGAGCCGGATGTCGAGCCGCGCGGAGCTCTCCTCGGGGACGACGTTGATCCGCTCGCCGCCGCGCAGCACGGTCACCTGCACGGTGTCGAGGAAGAGGTTGGCCATGCCGGGGAGGAGGAACTCGCGGGGGCCGTCCGGCCCGATCACCGCATCGATGTTCCCGAACACGCGCCGCCAGCGGTCGTTCTGGAGCGGCGCGATGGCGCGGCAGTAGTCGCGGACCGGCGCCGACACCTGCCAGCGGGAAGGGGCCGCCAGCAGCCGCGCGAGCCCCTGGATCAGCTGGTGGTTGGCGCTCTCGGGGTTGAGGCCGGCGCCGTGCCCGCCGCGGCCGGAGGTGGCGACCTCCAGCCAGAGCGGCCGCTTCTGCGCCACCTCGATCCCCCACCAGAGGAGCTTGCCGCCGGCGCCGGTCTGGCTGCGCCCCCCTTCGTTGATCACCGCCTCCACCCCCTGGAAGAGCTCCGGATGGTTGGCGAGCAGCCAGGCGGTCCCCCGCCCGCCGCCGTTCTCCTCGTCGGCCACGCCGAGGAAGACGACGTCGCGCTCGAGCGGCAGCCGCCGCCGTTTCAGGTCGACCAGGGCGGCGAGTTGGGCGATGCCGAGGCTCTTGTCGTCGACCGCGCCGCGCCCCCAGAGGAGGCCGTCCTTCACCAGGCCGGCGAACGGCGGCACGGTCCAGCCGGGCCCCGGGGGGACGACGTCCATGTGGTGGAGCAGGAGCACCGCCTTGCCGCCGCTGCGGGGCGACGAGAGGCGGGCGTAGAGGCTGGCCCGCCCTTCCGGCGTCGCGACGGTGCGGGAGGGTATCCCCTCCCGCTGGAGGATGCCGGCCAGGAAGGCCGCCGCCTTCCCCTCGTTGCCGGGAGGGTTCGAGGTGTCGATCCGCAGGTACTGCTGGAGCCAGCCCGCCGCCTCGGACGGCGCGGGAGCTCCGGTGGAGCGCAAGGGGAGCGGCAGCAGCAGGAGGAGCAGGAGGAACGGGAGAGCCGGGGGCTTGGAGCGCATGATGGGACGATACGGCCGCAAGAGGCGATTTGCAGATTTTCAGAAGCGGGGGAAAACAAATTGGGGGCCTCCGTCTCGAGACCCCCGTTGGGAAGAGAGCTTGAATCGCTGTGGTCTGTTCGGGCACGAGCCCGGTACTGGTACTGGGTGCTGCGTACTGGGTGCTGCGTACTGGGTGCTGCGTACTGGGTGCTGCGTGTTGGACTGCCGGACGACTGTGCTGCCGTCGACTAGGTGGTCTTCTGCGGCCAGCGGACGAAGAAGCCGTCAGCCCAGACGATGTCCTGGTCGTAGTCGGTCGGATCGAAGCCGATCACCGTGTAGGTGCCCGACGGCGTGCTGGCGTCGCGGCCGCCCGAGGCGATGGCCATCACGTGCTGCTGCAGCACGTTGGTGGTCTCGAGCCAGTAGTGCAGGTCCTTCTTCCAGCCGTCCTTGACCGGCACGGCCTGGAGGTACTGCGGCACGAGGACCGAGGAGACCGTGGTGGCGTCTGAGGCCGTGTAGGTGCCGAGGTCGACCTGCGTCGCGGAGGCGCCGGCGGCGGCCGCGCCGACCTGGTCGGTCAGCCAGGAGAACATCGCGGTGCCGGTGTTGCGCACGTCGGCCACGGTCCGCTTCTGCTTCGCCTTCTGCAGGGCGTCGAGGAAGTTCGGGATCAGCAGCGCGGCGATGATGCCGATGATGGCGACGACGATCAGCAGCTCGATCAGGGTGAAGCCTTTTTGCCGGTTCTTCAGCTTGTTCACGGTGCTCAGCATTTCTCGGTCTCCTTGTTAGGGTGTTGGGACAGTACGCCGGGCTCGGGCCACCGAGCCCGGCGCAAAGTTGGGTTGCTTACGTGGTCTTCTGCGGCCAGCGGACGAAGAAGCCGTCGGCCCAGACGATGTCCTGGTCGTAGTCGGTCGGGTCGAAGCCGACGACGGTGTAGGTGCCCGAGGGCGTGCTGGCGTCGCGGCCGCCCGAGGCGATGGCCATCACGTGCTGCTGCAGCACGTTGGTGGTCTCCAGCCAGTAGTGCATGTCCTTCTTCCAGCCATCCTTGACCGGCACGGCCTGGAGGTACTGCGGCACGAGGACCGACGAGACCGTGGTGGCGCTCGAGGTGGTGTAGGTGCCGAGGTCGACCTGCGTCGCGGAGGCGCCGGCGGCGGCGGCTCCCACCTGGTCGGTCAGCCAGGAGAACATCGCGGTCCCGCAGTTGCGAATGTCGGCGACCGTGCGCTTCTGCTTGGCCTTCTGCAGAGCGTCGAGAAAGTTGGGGATCAAGAGAGCGGCGATGATGCCGATGATCGCGACGACGATCAGCAACTCGATGAGGGTGAAGCCCTTTTGGCGATTGCGAATCTTGGACAGCATTGTGAAATTCCTCCCCCGGAACAACTGGCCTCGGAGAATACCCAGGCTTGACGGTAGCAGAGACTAAAGCAGGGTCGGTGCCAGGCTCTCTGAAAGGCTAAGTCTTTTGTTTTGTGCGGTTTCAAATTCTGTCTCGACAAAATTTGACACCGCTCCTTAGCACTAAGTGTCAGAGGCCAGGCGGCGGACCACGCGCCGGTAGAGCTCGACCCCGTCCACGTATCCGGGGAGCGCGAAACGCTCGTTGGCCTGGTCCACCTGGAGGGTGTCGGTGTTCATCACCAGGAAGGGGGAGAAGCCGTAGGTCGGCACTCCCAGCGTCCGGAAGAAGCGGGCGTCGGTCGCCGTCCAGGGGAGGAAGTAGGGGCCGACGGGCGCGTCCGGGTAGGTCTCGTGGATCGTCTGCTGGATCGTCCTGAACACCGGGTTGTCGAGCGGGCTGCCGCCGCGGGCCGAGAGCGGCTCGTCGATCCGGGTGGTGAGGCCGAAGGTCAGCCAGGAGGGGACCAGCTTCTCGCGCACCGCCTCCAGCTCCTCGCCGGGGAGGAGCTGGAACTTGATCAGCAGCTCGAAGCCCCCGCCCGGCGCCGGCTCGACCTTGAACGGCACCGCCTCGTTGCGCATCATCGACTGGATGTAGCCCGGCAGCTTGCGGAAGGCGGCGATGTCCGAGGTCGCGCTCTCGAGGTTGGTCATCATCGCCCGCAGGTCCTTGCGGTCGCGGGTGGGGCCGTAGGTCGAGAGCACCGCCCGCGCCTCCGGGGTCAGCCGCAGGTCGGTCACCGTGGGGCCGATCGCCTTCAGGGTGGTGCGCAGATCCTCGAGCTGCTGGCGGTCGCTGCCGCAGACGATCAGGTCGGCGTAGCGCTTCTGGGCGAATTCGGTCCCCCAGAACTTGATGTCGTCGCGGGCCCGCGCCTCGACCACCCCCCCCTCGGTCAGCACCGCCCAGAAGTTGCGGACCATCTCCGGGTGGAGCAGCAGGATGCGCCGCACCCCGAGCTGGCTCCCCCGCTCCTCGCTGCTGGTGCCGAGGAAGAGGACCGAGTGCTTGAGCGGCACGCCGCTCTTCTTGAGGTCGATCATCGCCAGCATCTGGGCGATGGCGATGCTCTTCATGTCGAAGACGCCGCGGCCGTAGATCCAGGGGAGCTGGATGCGCGCCTCGAACGGCGGCGAGAACCACTCCTTGGGATCGACGTCCGACACGTCGATGTGGTTGTGGAGCACCAGCGGGCGCGAGTCTTTGCCGACCAGCCAGGCGTAGAGGTTCGCCTTGCGCGGGCCGATCGTCTCGATGCGGTAGGGGATGCCGGCGGCCTTGAAGTGGCTGGCCAGGAACTCGGCGCCGGCGAGCTCGTCGCCGGTCGACTCGCTGGTGTCGATCCGCACGTACTGCTGGAGGAGCTTGACCTCGGGGAGGTTGGCATAATCGCGGTGGACCCAGCTCTCGGTCTGGCGCGACCGCAGGGGCGAGTCGAGGAACTTGACCACCCCCCAGGCCAGGAGCCCGACCACGACCAGGCTGCCGTACAGGGCGAATCGCGCCGCCTGCCGGCGCCGGCTTTCTAGTTTTTGCAGGATCATGAGGCCCGCGATGATAAACCCGTCGCCACCGGTTGTGTATGCTTCGCTCGAATTCGGAGGGGCGAATGGAAGACGACGCGATGACGACCCGCCCGCGGCTGCCGCTGCGCGCGCTGCTGCTGCTGGCCGGCGCCGTCGCCTGCCTGCGCTACCTGCTGGCGGAGATCGCCCGCCTCAAGGGGGGGCTCGGCTTTCCGCTCGACGACAGCTGGATCCATCTGCAGTTCGCGCGCAACCTGGCGGCCGGCGCCGGCCTCTCCTACAACCCCGGCGAGCTGGTGACGGGCTCGACGGCGCCCCTGTGGACGGCGCTCCTCGCCATCCTCTTCGTGCTGCCGGGGAGCGTGGTGCTGTGGACCAAGCTGCTCGGCATCGTCCTCTACCTGGCGGGGATCGACGCCACCTGGCGCCTCGCCCGCGAGCTCGGGGTCGGGCGCGGCCTGGCGGCCGTCGCCGCCGGGCTGACCCTGTCGACCAGTTGGCTCGTCTGGGCCGCCCTCTCCGGGATGGAGGTGCCCCTCTTCGTGCTCCTCTCGCTCTGGGGGGTGATCCTCCATCTGCGCGAACGGGCCCGCCCGGACCTCCCTCCCCTCTCGCTCGCCGTGCTGGCCGTCGCCGTGCTGGCCCGTCCGGAGGCGCTCCTGCTCCTCCTCCTCGCCGGGCTCGACCGCCTGCTCGTGTTCGACGCCGTGGAAGGCGCGTCCGACGAACGCCGGCGCTGGCGCCGCCCCGCCCTCCGCCCGCTCCTCGCCGGCGCCGCGCTCGCCGCCTGCGCCCTCGCCGGCCCCCTCCTGTTCTACGTCGTGGCGACCGGCTCCGTCCTCCCCACGACCTACGCCGCCAAGGGGGGCGGCGCGGTGCGCCATCTCCTGCCGGACTTCCGGTACCTGGCGAACGTTCTCGACCTCACTTTCCGGCCGCAGCCGTGGGCCACCCTGCTCGCGGCGGGAGGCGCGCTGACCCTGGCCCGCCGGCTCGGCACCCCCCGCGACCGCGGCCTGCTGCCGGCGCTCTGGACGTTCGGCCTGCCGCTCGCCTACTCGCTGCTCACCCCCGGCCCCAACAAGATGCTGGGGAACTTCGGCCGCTACTACTTCCCGCTCTTCCCGCTGCTCGCCGTCCTCGCCGTGCTGGCGCTCCAGCCGGCCGTCGAGGCGCTCGCCGCCCGCCTGCCGCGGGCGCTGGGGGTGACGCTCGCCGCGCTAGGCGCCGCGGCCCTCCTGGCCCCCTCGATCGCCACGCTGCTTCAGGGGGAGGCGTTCTACGTCCAGAACGTCGCCAACGTCGAGGAGAGCGACGTGGCGATCGCCCGCTGGCTCGCCGCGCGGGTGCCGCCCGACGCCGTGCTGGCGGTCAACGACATCGGGGCGATCAAGTTCCTCCTCCCCAACCGCATCGTCGACCTGGCGAGCATCGCGACCCCGGAGATCGGCCGCGAGGTCCAGCGGGCGGTCGCCGCCGGCACCCCGTGGTCCGAAGCGATGGTGGCCGCCCTCGAGCGGCGCCACCCGGACTACGTGGTGATCTTCCCGAGCTGGTTCCCCACCCTCGCCGCCGACCCCCGCTTCCGGCCGGTCTACGCCCTCCAGATCCCCTTCAACATCACCATGGGCGGCAACGAGATCGTGGTCTATTCGACCCCCTGGACCCGGGCCCCGCTGCGCGGCGGAGGCTGAGCAGAACCTTCCCCGCGCCGCCGCGTAGAGGAAAGATCCGGTTTCCGGAAAAGGAGGAGGTCTCGTGACGAGACGGACTTCGCTGCTCCTGCTCGCCATCCTGCTCGCCCGCCCACTCCCCGGCCGGGCCGCCCCGCGAAGAAGCCGCCCTGGCGGGGCAAGCTCGCCCCCTGCACCCTTCCCGGGGTGGCCGGCAAGGCCTTCTGCGGCACCTATGAGGTCTTCGAGAACCGCGCGAGCCGCTCCGGGCGGAAGATCCCGCTGAAGATCGTCCTGCTGCCGGCGACGGGGCCCGATCCGGCCCCCGACCCGGTCTTCTTCCTCGAAGGAGGCCCCGGCGGCGCCGCCACCCTGGACGCCGCCGAGGTCGCCACCGACCCCGCGCGGGTCCGGCGCGACCTCGTCCTCGTCGACGTGCGGGGAACGGGGGGCTCGAACCCGCTCGCCTGCCCCCACCTGTGGGGCGACGGCAGCCGGCTCGACCGCATCTTCCCCCCCGACGCCGTCGCCGCCTGCCGCGCCGCGCTCGAGAAGCGGGCCGACCTCTCCCTCTACACCACGGCGGCGGCGATGGACGACGTCGACGAGGTGCGCCGCCATCTCGGCTACGGCGCGGTGAACCTGAGCGGCGCCTCCTACGGCACCTTCGCGGCGCAGATCTTCCTCGCCCGCCACCCGGAGGCGGTGCGCACCGTCGTCCTCTCCTCGGTGGTGAAGCCCGGCGAGCCGTCGCCGCTCTACCACGCCCGCAACGCCCAGCAGGCGCTCGAGCTCCTCGCCCGCGACTGCGCCGCCGAGCCCGCCTGCCACGCCGCGTTCCCGCAATTCCCCGGCGAGGTCGCGACCGTGCTCGACCGGCTGGCGAAGCAGCCCGTCAAGGTGCGGCTGAAACACCCCACGATCGGCAAGCCGGTGACCGTCCGGCTCACCCGCTCGGCCGCCGCGGACGCCCTGCGCTGGGCCCTCTACAGCCCCGAGGCGGCCACGCAGGTCCCGCTGCGCATCCATCTCGCCGCCCAGGGGGACTATCGCGATCTCGCCCGCACCGCGATCGAGATCCGCGCCCGGCTCCAGAAATACCTCTGGCTGGGCGACCTGTTCTCGGTCTCCTGCGCCGAGGACCTGCCGCGCATCGACCCCCGGGAGATCCCCGCCGCCACGCAAGGGACCTTCTACGGCGACGACCGCGTGCGCGATCAGCTCGCCGTCTGCGCCGCCTGGCCCCACGCCCCGCTGCCGGCGAAAGAAGGGGACCTCGTCCATTCGGACGTCCCCGTCCTCCTCTTCTCCGGCGAGCGCGACCCGGTGACCCCGCCCGCCGACGCCGCCCTCGTCGCGTCGGGCTTCCCGAACGGTCTGCTGGTCAAGATTCCCCGCGGCACCCACGCCGGCGCCGGAGACTGCGAGACGAAGCTCATCGCCGACTTCCTCGACCGCGGCACGGTCCAGGGGCTCGACACCTCCTGCATCCAGGCGGCGGCGCCGGTGCCGTTCGTGATCCAGACGGCGCGTACCGGGAAGAAGTGATCCGGGTCCAACACCGCAGCCCATCACCTTGAAAATCGGGAGGCCGACTCCCGATTTTCAAGGTAGACTCCCTGCCATGATCGACCGTCCGGAACATCTCGAGCGCCTTCGGGAGCTGCTGGCTCAGTTCCCTGTCGTCGGCTTGATCGGGGCCCGCCAGGTCGGCAAGACGACGCTGGCCCGAGCCCTAGCCGCCGGGTTCGAAGGGGAAGTGACCCATTTCGACCTGGAGAATCCTCGCCACCTGTATCGGCTGGAAGATCCTCTGTTTGCCCTGGAGAATCTCCGCGGCCTGGTGATCCTCGACGAGATCCAGCTCCGGCCGGAGATCTTCCCGGTTCTACGGGTCCTTGCGGACCGGCAGGAGGCGCCGGCTCGCTTCCTGGTGCTGGGGAGCGCCTCGCCGGAGTTGCTGCGCCAGGGCTCCGAGTCGCTCGCCGGCCGGATCGCGTTCGAGGAGCTGGGGGGCCTGAGCCTCGACGAGGTCGGTGCCGGGCAGGCTGAGGCGCTCTGGCTGCGCGGCGGCTTCCCGTTGTCCTACCTCGCGGCGTCGGAGCCCGCCAGCGCCCGATGGCGGCAGCAGTTCATCCGCACGTACCTCGAGCGCGACCTTTCGGAGCTCGGACTTCAGCTTCCTGCCACCACGATGCGGCGGTTCTGGGCCATGCTCGCCCACTACCACGGTGAGATCTGGAACGGCGCGGAGCTTGCGCGCGCGTTTGGCGTCTCCCAGAAAACGGTCCGCGGCTACTTCGACACCCTCTGCGCCACCTTCATGGCAAAACGGCTGGAGCCGTGGCACGAGAACCTGGCCAAGCGACAGGTGAAGGCGCCGAAGGTCTACCTCTCGGACAGCGGTATCCTTCACAGCCTCCTCGGATTGGAATCGCGCGACGATCTCCTGGGGCACCCCAAGGTCGGAACTTCTTGGGAAGGGTTCGTCATCGGCGAGGTCGCGGCGCATCTCGGCGCCCGCCCGGAGGAATGCTTCTTCTGGAAGCTCCATAGTGGCGCCGAGCTCGACCTGCTGATCCGCCGTGGCAACGTGCGGCGTGGCTTCGAGGTGAAGCTGACCAGCAGCCCGCGGGTCACCCCCTCGATGCGCTCCGCGCTGGACGATCTCGGTCTCGAAGAGTTGGTGGTGCTTCACGCCGGCGCCGAATCGTACCCACTCGCCCCCCGCATCCGCGCCGTGTCACTCTCCCGATTGCGGACCGAGGTGCAGCCTCTGGGCTGACCCGGCACGGGGCGCCCGCGCAGCTCGGGCATCTCGGGACAGCGACGCGATACTCTTCCCCGCATGCCGATCGCTCACACCGAAATCTCCCTCTCGCCCTGCGTCCTGGTGGTCAAGACGCCGGTGGCTTCCCGCGGCGGAGTGGCGGCGCGGCTGGCGCAGACCGGACGGCGGCTCGCGGGCCAGGTGGAGGCGGCGGCCGCGGAGCAGGAGCGGACTCTCGCGGCTCTTCACGCTGCCCTCGAAAAGCTGGGGGTCATGCCGGTCACGGTGTCGATCGACGCCATCGATGCCAGGGCGCGCCGCGCCCTCGCCGGCGCGCGGCTGGTGATCTCGGTGGGAGGGGACGGCACCCTGCTCGCCGCCTCCCACTGGGTCACCGGGGCCGCCCTGCTCGGCGTCAACTCGGCGCCGCGATCGAGCGTGGGCTATCTGACGGTGACCCGCCGGGCGACCCTGGCGCGCGACCTCGCGCGGATCGCCAAGGGGACCCTGCAGCCGCAGGCGGTCACCCGGATCGAGGTCGAGCTCGATGGCAAGCTGCTGCCGCCCGCCCTCAACGACGTGCTCCTCGCGCACGAGCAGCCGGCGGCCACCAGCCGCTACCGGCTGCGCCTCGGCCGCCGGGCCGAGGACCATCGCAGCTCGGGGTTGTGGGTGGCGACGGCGGCGGGATCGACGGCCGGCATCCGCTCCGCCGGCGGCCAGCCGATGCCGCTCGCCGACCGCCGCCTCCAGTTCCGCGCCCGCGAGCTCTACCGGCCGCTGGGGAGCCGCGAGCCGGTCCTGGAGCACGGGTTCGTGGAGCCGGGGAGGGAGCTGGTCGTCGAGTCGGCGATGGCGGCCGGCTGGCTCTTCCTCGACGGCGCGCGGACGGCGGTGCGCTTCCCGTTCGGCGCCCGCGCGAGCTTCCGCGCCAGCGGCCAACCCCTGAGCCTCTTCGCGGACTCCAGCCGGTGGGCTCCGGCGTAGGGCAGAAAAAGGGACGAAAGGGACTGCAAGGACACCAGGGGACGAAGGACCGAAGACGTCGTCCCTGATGTCCCTGGTGTCCCTCAGGTCTCTGGTTGCTCCTCACGCCACCGGAAACGGCCGCACCACCAGGCCGCAGGCCCGAAACGCCCGCCAGAGGGTGATCTCGACGGCGGAGCCGGCGTCGGGGAGAGCGCTCTCCCGGGCGAGCGACCGGATCCCCTCGGCCGCCAGCGCCAGCACCGGGACCTCCGGGAAGGCCGCCTCCAGCTCCGCCGCCAGCTCCGCGATCCCGGCCGCTGCACCCTCCGAACGGTGGCCCGCGGCCATCGGCCGCGCGAGCCGCGCGAGATCGAGCGAGACCAGCGCCGCCTCGGCCGGGCTGGGCTCCGCCAGGAGGTGGCGGCGCACCGACTCCAGCAGGTTCAGCGCCTCCTCGTGGTCGCCGAGGGCGGCGAGTGCTCTTCCCTCCCACCAGAAGACGCGGTGCATCTCGCGCGGCTCGGTCACCCGCGCGTAGAGCCCCCACGCCTCGCGGAGGATCTGCCGGGCCCTCCCGCTCCGTCCCGTCCGCGCCTGGACGGCGGCCAGCGCGAGGCCGCCCCGCAACGCCGCCAGCGGATGAGCCTCGCGGTTCACCTCGAGCCAGGCCGAAGAGAGCGCCGGCAGCGCGTCGCCGTCCCCCGTCTCGAGGTGCACGAGCCCGAGCAGGAGGCGGCCGAGGGCGGCGTCGCTCTCGAGCCCCTCGCGGACGGCGAGGCGCACCGCGTGCTCGAGGAGCGCCTGCGCCTCGTCGGTGCGGGCCTGCTCCCAGCGCAGCACGGCGAGGGTGCGGCAGAAGAGGGTCCGCTCCAGCGCGTCGCCCGGAAACAGGCTCCCCCGCGCCGCCAGGGCATCGGCGGCGGCGAGCCGGGAATCGAGCCGCAACGCGTTGGCGCCGAGGCAGAAGGCGCGCGCCAGGATGGTCACCGTCTCCGCCCGCTCCGCCTTGCAGGCGATCCCCAGCCGCAGCGCCAGACGCGCGAGCTGGGCTGCCTCGGCGGGATTCGCGAGCTGGCATGCATGGCTGCGCTCGAGGAGCTCGTCGAGCAGGTCGAGGCTGTGGAAGCGCGGCTCGCGGACGATCTGCAGCTGCCGCGCGGGCTCCTCCCGCATCAGCTCGCCGTAGAGGCGCTCGACCTCCTCCCGGCGCTGCTTCGCGCGGCCGATCAGCTCCGGCGAGCGCTCTTTCAGGCGACGCCAGATCCCCGCGTAGCTCTCGTCCCGCGTGTCCTCGTCCTCCGGGGCGCAGCGCCAGGCGAGAGCGCCTTCGCGCTCCAGCGGATCGCGCATCAGGCCTCGCCCTCCGGCGGCTCGCCCACCAGGGCCGCGAGGTCGCGGAGCGCCGGTCCGATGCGGTCCACCAGCACGCAGCCGATGGCGGCGCGGATCTCCGCGCCGGCGTCGAGGATCTCCAGGTCCGCCAGCCCCTCCCTCTCGGCGGCGGGCTCCGGCAGGGTGGCCTGGAGGCCGAGGAGCTGCAGGCGCAGCTCCTCCAGGCGCACCACGATCCGGCGCAGCTGCCCGCGCGCTGTGCTCTCCGCGCCCTCTTCGGAGTCCGGCGTCATCGTTCCTCCCTCCCTTGCAACGCCCGGAGTCTGGCCGGCACGACGACGCTCGCCAACTTTCCTTAACGACTTGCAGAACCTTCGTATGTAGAATGGAGAACAAATCGTCCCGCGGCGCCACGGCGAGAGCCTCCGCCGCATCCCGATATCTTCAGAAGGAACGACGGAGGGAAGCGTCCGCATGTCTCACAAGCTCTCGTTCCGCCAATACACCTTGTCTTTCCTGGCGCTCTGGAACGACCGGAGCTGGAAGCAGGTCGGCGCCGCGGCGGGGATGCCGCAGAAGCAGGTCTCGCAGCACCTGCGTCGCGGCGCCCTGACAGACGCCACCTTCGAGCGCCTGCTCGCCGCCATCCCCACCCTTCCCGGAGCGGTCGAGATCGTGACCGCCGGCCTCGAGGCGCTAGAGGCCTTGGAGCAGGACGACGGGCTGACGCCAGAGGAGAAGCAGGAGGTCGAACGGGCGGCGCTCCTCGCGGCGCGCTCGATGCGCAAGGCGCTCACCGAGCAGGCCCTCCTCTCCCACAAAGCCCCGCCGCCTCCGGGCTACCCGCGAAACGCCGAGGTCCGCGCCCTCCGCAAGGAGGCCGGAGAGCTGTGGGAGCGGCTGGCGGAAATGCCGGCCAGCGTACGCGTGGAGGTGGTGCGTACGTCCCCCGAGTATCAGGGCTGGGCGCTCTGCGAGCGGATCTGCCAGGAATCGGTGACGGAAGCATCGCGGAACGTGGAGCGCGCCGCCGGGCTGGCGCGGCTCGCCCTGGAGGTGGCGGAGCGGATTCCCGGACCGGAGGACTGGCGGAGCCGCGTGCGCGGCTACGCGGCGGCCCACGTCGCCAACGCAATTCGAGTTGCAGGAGACCTGAACGCCGCGGATACCGCCCTTGATGAGGCGAAACAGCTCTGGCAGGCGGGCTCTGATCCTGCGTCGGTGCTCGATCCGGGGCGGTTGTTCGATTTGGAGGCCTCCCTCCGCAGGGACCAGAGACGCTTTGAGGAAGCGTTAGCTGCCCTTGACGCCGCGATCTCGGTGGGGCGGTCGCCAGAGAGGGTCCTAATCCAAAAGGGGTTTACTTTGGAAGTTATGGCCGAATACAAACGCTCCGTCGAAACGCTCCTTCAGGCGGCACCCCTCGTAGAGCGGCATGGCGATCCTCGACTGCTGTACATGCTGCGCTTCAACTTGGCCGTCAACTTCTGCCACACCGGTCGTTACCGCGAAGCCATTGCGCTGGTGGAACAGGTGCGCGAGATGGCCACCAGCCGGGGAGATGAGATCGAGGTTCTTCGGGTGATCTGGCTCGACGGACGCATCGCTGCCGGAATGGGACGGAACACGGAAGCACGGAGTCTGCTGACTCATGCTCGGCGTGGATTCGCCGCCCGGCGAATGGGATACGACGTGGCCTTGGCTCTTCTGGAAGAAGCTGTCCTCCTTCTGGAGGAAGGGCAGCCGCAGGAGGTGAAGAAGCTATCTCGTGGCTTGGCCACAGTGTTCAAGTCCAATGGAATGCACCGCGAGGCCCTGGCCGCTCTTCGCCTGTTTCAGGAAGCCGCGGAGCGGGAAACGGCAACTGCCGATCTGGTTCGCCGGGTGTTGCGGTTTCTCTACCAAGCTCGCCACGACCGGGGCCTCAAGTTCATCTCATGAACATTTCGGATTCCCGAAGGGGTCCGCGCCGCAGCCTCCGTCGAGCTGGGCTGGCGCGGTATTGCACCGACCGTTCGGGTCCATTCCACAGCCTCCATCGAGCTGAGCAGGCACGGCCTTGCAGTGGCCGTTCGGATCCGCGCCGCAGCCTCCGTCCGTCACCGGCGCGCCGCGCCAGAGGGTGGACAGGGCCGCCCAGAGGGGATCGAAGACGTTGAAGGTCGAGGAGGTTCCGAGGGACGAGGCGAGGGCTACGGCGATCAGGGTGCGGCGCATGGGAGAGGTCTCCAAGAGCGGCTCCGGCGGCGGGCCTCCGTGGCCCGCGTGGTCCGCGATTCCACAATCCTAGGTGCGCCGGACATCGAAAGAGACGAAAATTCCTGTTTTTCTTCAGTGGGAGTCGCGATGAAGCGTGAAATTCTTATGGCGCGTTTGTTACGGGCTCTTGCAGGAAAGAGCCAGGAGAGGATGGGCGAGGAGATCGGTGTCCACCCTTCGCTGCTCGCCCACTATGAGTCGGGGAAGGCCGTGCCCCACCGCGAGCATCTGGAGAAGCTCGCCCGCGGCGCCGGGATCACGGTCGACGAGGCCTCGCAAGTGCTTGATTTCTATGAGTCCTTCCGGCAGGCCCGGCGGGTGGCGGCGGAAGACGCGGAGAAACCCCTGTGGCAGCTCGCGGAAGAGCTCCGCTCACAGGCCGAGTCGGCCTACCGGCGGATCCTCGCGATGCCGCTGCCGGTCGGACCGCCGACCGCGGCGGACCGGCTGCGAGCGGAGGAGCTGTGGAGCCGGCTGGCCGGCCTCTCCCCGGACGGGAAGCTCGCCGTGGTTCGCCTCGCCCGGGAGTTTCAGACCTGGACGCTCTGCGAGCGGCTCTGCGCGGAGTCCGAGCGGGAAATGCCGCGGGATACCGGCCGCGCGCTGGAGCTGGCCCGACTCGCCGAGGAGGTCGCGGAGCGGGTGCAGGGGCCGCGGGCCTGGCGGAGCCGCCTGCGCGGCTACGCGGCGGCCCACGCGGCCCGCGCCCTGCAAGCCGGCGGCAACCCGGGAGCCGCGGAAGCTCTACGGGCGGAGGCGGAGCGCCTCTGGCAGGAAGGGTCGGATCCGGCTTCGCTGCTCGATCCGCGGCTGCTGCTCGGCTTCGCCGGCGAGCCGGCGAATTAGGGTTCCGCGCGCATTTCGAGCCATTCCCCGCCTGGCGAGCGATTCCGGTCCGGGGGAATCACCCATTCCCCCCCGGGCACGCTTCATTCCCCACCGCCCGCGGCCCATTCCCCGCGGGGAACGCGGGACGCAGGGGGTCCCCTGTGCCATTCCCCGCGCCTCGCGCCTCGCAACGGCCGGGGAATCCGGCGTTCCCTCCGTTCTTCGTGGCGCGCCCCCGGGGGAATGGAGCAGCGAGAGGACGTGGAGCCCCATTCCCCGTAGGAGCGGAGCCATTCCCCGCGGGGAACGGGACGCGAGACCGGGGGAATGACCCAAGGAGAACGGGGAAAGCGACGCCGAGGACCGTTCTTACGGCGTTTTCCCGGCGTCCCGGGCGCCCTGGCCGAGGCGGATCAGCCGGTCGGTGGGGGCGAACTCGTCGGTGAGGATCGGGATGGCCGCGGTGTCGAGCGCCACCTCGCCGCGCCAGGTGGCGAGCGTCGCGAGCGGGGGATCGAAGCGCCGCGCGCGGTCGATCTCCCGGCCGCGGGCGAGGAGATCGGCGTTCGAGAGGGGCGCGCCGTCCGGCGAGGCGACGACGAGGGCGTTGAAGGCGTGGCGGACGGGGAAGAGATAGACCGCGTCGAAGCGGTCCCGCACCGTGCGGTACATCGCCTGCGAGAAGGGGTCGGCGAGGCCGGCCGCCAGGTTGAGCGCGAAGGCGCCGCCCGGGGCGAGGTGGCGCTTGACCTCCTCGAGGAACTGGGTGGTGGTGAGGTGGAACGGCACGCTCTGGCCGATGTAGGCGTCGGAGTAGACGAGGTCCCACTTCTCCGCCGAGTCGTGGAGGAACTGCCGGCCGTCGGCGACCGTGACCCGCATCCGCGGCCCGGTGCGGAAGAAGAAGAAGCGCTTCGCGATCTCGGGGACGGCCGGGTCGATGTCCACGTAGTGGACTTCGAGATCCGGGATCTGCGACTCCAGATAGCGGCCGATCGTGCCACCGCCGAGGCCGATCATCAACATCCGCCGCGGATGCGGAGCGACCAGCAGCACGGCGGGCGCCGCGCGGTTGTAGAGCAGGGTGGACTCGCCCGTCGCCAGGCTGACCGTCGCCTGCGGCACGCGGTCGCTCTTCAGCGTCCGCACCCCCTCGCTCTCGAAGACCTGGAGCGTCTGGTACGGGCTGACCCGCTCGTAGACCAGCCCCGAGACGCCGCGCTGCGAGAGCGAGGCACCGGGGATGGCGAGGACCAGTAGGAGCACGGCGAGGCCGGCCGACGGCGCTTCGGCGCGGAAGGAGCCGGCGAGCGCGACGCAGGCGGTGAAGGCGGTCACCGCGGTCAGCATCCCCAGGATCTGCCGCAGCTCGAGGAACGGGATGAGCAGGAAGGTGCAGGCGAGCGTGCCGCCGAGGCTGCCGAGGGTCGAGAGGGCGAACAGGCGGCCGGCGGTGTGGCCGAGCGCGCCGAGGTCGCGGGCGGCGATCCGCACCGCCCAGGGGGAGACGGTGGCGAGCAGCACGCTCGCCGGCCCGAACAGCACCGCCGTGGCGAGCAGGGTGCCGGCGGGGTTGCCGCCGGTGAGGCCGGCGAGCGCCGCAGCGAGGCGCGGGCCGAAGAGGAGGAGGACCCCCTCGCAGGCGGCGGCGAGCGCCACCATCCGCCCGAGCGCGGCCATCGCCGGCTGGCGGTCCGCCAGCCGCCCTCCCCACAGGTAGCCGAGCGAGAGCGCCGCCAGGAAGACGCTGATGATCGACCCCCAGACGTAGACGCTGTTGCCGTAGTGCGGCGCCAGCAGGCGGCTCGACAGGATCTCGAGGGCCATCAGGACGGCGCCACAGGCCGCGACCACCCAGTAGAAGCGCAAGCGGGGAAACATTGACGGGCGAGTATATGGCAAGGGTCCGCATCCGGACGGGGTACAATCCCGCGCCGTGAACGTACCCCTGCTCGACCTCACCCGTGTCCGCAAACGCATCGCCTCCCAGCTCGACGAGCGGTGGAAGCGCATCCTCGACCAGACCTCCTTCGTCCTCGGCCCCGAGGTGAAGGAGTTCGAAGCCGGCTTCGCCGCCTATGTCGGCGTCGAGGCCTGCGTCGGCCTCGGCAACGGCACCGACGCCCTGATCCTCGCCCTGCGCGCCCTCGGGCTCAAGCCGGGGGACGAGGTGATCGTCCCCTCCTTCAGCTTCTTCGCCACCGCCGAGGCGGTCGCCCTGCTCGGCGGCAAGGTGGTGTTCGCCGACGTCGACCCCGAGTCGCTGAACCTCGACCCGGCGGACGCCGCGGCGCGTGTCACCGAGCGCACCATCGGCCTGATCGGCGTCCACCTCTACGGCCGGCCGTTCGACGTCGACGCCCTCCTCTCCCTCTGCCGGCAGCGCGGCCTCTGGCTGCTCGAGGACGCCGCGCAGGCGCACGGCGCGGAGTGGAAGGGTCAGCGCGTGGGCGGCTTCGGCGAGCTCGCGGCCTGGAGCTTCTACCCGACCAAGAACCTCGGCTGCTTCGGCGACGGCGGCGCCGTCACCGGCAACGACCGCGCCCTGGTGGAGCGGGTGCGCAGCCTCGGCAACCACGGCCAGAGCATTCGCTACACCCACCTCGAGATCGGCACCAACAGCCGCCTCGACAGCCTGCAGGCGGCGGTGCTCAACTGCCGGCTGGCCATCCTCGACGAGGACAACGCCCGCCGCGGCGAGATCGCCTGCCGCTACCACGGCGCCTTCGCCGGGGTGGGGGACCTGCGGCTGATCCCCGATCCGCCGAACGTGCGCACGGTCTACCATCAGTTCACGATCCGCACGGCGCGGCGCGAGGAGCTGCTGGCGCACCTGAAGGAGAAGGGGATCGGCGCCGCCATCCACTACCCCATCGCCCTCCACCACCAGCCCGCGATGCGGGATCTGGTGGAGGGCGCGGACGGCGACCTCCCCGTCTCCACGGCCGCCGCCCGCGAGGTGGTCTGCCTGCCGATCTTCCCCGAGCTGACCAACGAGGAGGTTGAGGCGGTGTCGGCGGCGGTGCGCGGCTTCTTCGGCGCCTCCGGAGGTTAGCCGGGTGGCGACCGCCCACCTGGTGGACGCCAGCCCGTACATCTTCCGGGCCCACTTCTCGCTGCCGTCGAGCATCAGGACGCCCGACGGCAGCCCGGCCGCCGCCGCGTACGGCTTCACCTCGTTCCTCCTCAAGCTAATCGCGGACGAGCATCCCACCCACCTCGCGGTGACCTTCGACCGCAGCCTCAACAGCAGCTTCCGGAACGAGCTCTATCCCGCCTACAAGCAGCAGCGCGTGCTGCCGCCCCCCGAGCTCGAGGCGCAGCTCGACGCCTGCGTCGAGATCGCCGATGCGCTCGGCGCCGCCACCTTCATCGACGACCGCTACGAGGCGGACGACCTGATCGGCGCGCTCTGCCGCGGCCTCGGGGCCCACGGGCACGGGGCGGTGATCGTCACCTCGGACAAGGACCTCGCCCAGCTGGTCAGTGCGGAGGTCTCCCTCCTCGACTTCTCGAAGGAGCTGCGCCTCGGGCCCGAGGCGGTGCTGGAGAAGTTCGGCGTGCGGCCGGACCAGATCACCGACTACCTGGGGCTCGCCGGCGACGCGGTGGACAACATCCCGGGGGTCCAGGGGATCGGCGGCAAGACGGCGGCCGAGCTGCTCGGCCGCTTCGGGCATCTGGAGGATCTCTACGCGCGGCTCGACGAGCTCCCCGGGCTGCCGATCCGCGGCGCCAGGTCGCTCCACGCCAAGCTCGCCGCGAACCGCGACATCGCCTTCCTCTCGAAGCAGCTCGCCACGGTGTCCCACGAGGTGCCGGGGGTGAGCGCCGACCTCGCGAGCCTGGAGCACCGGGGGGCCGACCGGGCGAAGGTCGACGCGCTCTTCGGCCGGCTCGGCTTCAACAAGATCCGCGACCGGGTGAGCTTTGGCGGCTGACCCCGTCGCCGGTCCGGGGGGTCCCCCGCCGGCGGCGACGAAGGATCTCAGGCTCGGGCGGCTCGGCCGGCGGATGCTGGTGCCGCTCGCGCTCGGCGTCCTGGTGGTCGTGGGGCTCGCCCTGACGGCGCAGCCGCGGGAGCTGGCGCGGAGCCTCCGCGGCTTCGACCTCCGGCTCCTCGAGCCGGTCCTCGCCCTCTCGCTCTTCAACTTCGCCCTGCGCTACGCGCGCTGGGAGATCTACCTCCGGAAGCTGGGGGTGACACTCTCCCGGGGGCGGAGCCTCGCCGTCTTCCTGGTCGGCTTCGTCCTCGCGGTGACGCCAGGCAGGGCAGGAGAGGTGGGGAAGGCCTGGCTGGTGCGGGAGCTCGGGGGCGGAGGGGCGTTGCGGATCGTCTCGGCGGTGCTCGCCGAGCGGGTGACGGACGCGCTGGGGACGATCGTGCTCGCGGCGCTCACCGCCTGGGCGCTGCCGGGCGGCCCCTGGATCGCCGCCGCCGGGCTCTCCGGGGTCGCCGCCGTGGTGGTGCTGCTGACCTGGCGCCGGGGGGCGGTGTGGACCTTCGCCCTCCTGCGGCGGCTGCCGTTCGTGGGGACGCGGGTGCCGCACCTCGAGGAGATGTACGAACGCCTGCGCGAGCTCCTCTCGCCGGGGCTCGCCGTGCTGGCGATCGGGGTGGCGGCGGTCGCCTGGACGGCCGAGGGGGTGGGGTTCTGGCTGATCGTCCGCGACTACGCCCCCAGGGCGGACCTCCTGCTCTCGATCTTCAACTACAACGCGGCGAGCATCGCCGGCGGCCTGTCGATGCTCCCCGGCGGGCTCGGCGCGGCGGAAGGGTCGCTCGCCGCCCTCCTCCACGGCCAGGGGCTCCACGCCGCGGACGCCAGCTCGATCACCCTGATCATCCGCGCCGCCACCCTCTGGTTCTCCGTCCTCCTCGGTCTCGCCGCCCTTCCCCTCGTGGGCCGGTGGCTGGCCGCGCGCCGCCTTCTCGTCGCGAACGACCGAACGAAGGCGTAAACTACGCAGATGACTAGAACGGTCCACGCCCGATTCGACGGCAAGTCGTTTTATCCGGAGGAGCCCTTGTCCATCGCTCCGAATACGAAGGTTCTGCTGACGGTCGAGACCTCGGAAGCCGAGGAATCGGTCCCGTCCTCGCAGGCAGGCCCGTCAGCGGCTGCCGTCGAGGGCGAGCCCTATTCGTTCTTGAACTTCGCGATGTCCCTGAACCTCGAGGGCCCGAAGGACTGGTCGGAAAACCTGGACGATTACCTGTACGGAGGCAAGAAGCTCCCGAATGACTGAGGTCTTTCTGGACACCTCCTACGCTGTGGCCCTCGCTGCCCCAGGGGACAACCTCCATCCTCAAGCCGTGAAGCTCGCCCAAGAGCTCAAGCGAGAGGGCTCACGCATGGTCACCACGCGAGCCGTCCTGCTGGAAATCGGCAATTCACTGGCGCGATTGCGCCATCGGGACGCCGGGGTCGCTCTTCTCAAGCTTCTGGAGACCGACCCGCGGGTGGAGATCATCCCGCTGTCTGAGGATCTCTACCGGCGGGGATTCGAGCTGTTCGGTCTCCGTCGCGACAAGGACTGGGGACTGGTCGACTGCCTGTCCTTCGTGGTCATGCAGGACCATCGGCTCCGAGAGGCGCTGACGGCGGACGACCATTTCGAGCAGGCTGGGTTCCGCGCTCTGCTCCGTCACTGACCGTCAACGCTACGGCTACGCGATCTTCTGCCCGCAGTCGGGGCAGAACCGGGGCGTGCCGTCGTACGCGGCGCCGCAGCCTCCGCAGTGCTTCTTCTGGGCGGTGGGGGTGCCGCAATCGGGGCAGAACCTGGCGCCGCCGGTCTTGGCGCCGCAGGATTTGCAGACGGCTCCGGTGACCGTCCCCAGGTCGCGCTCCTTGACCCAGTCGATCTCCTGCGCCTTCTGGAAGACCTGGGCCTTGGCGGCCTCCGCCTGGGCCGAGGCGATCTCCTCGTCGAGATCCGGCGCGCACCACTCGCAGAGCCCCGCCTTGGCGTTGAAGCAGACCGGGCCGCAGACCCAGCGCCCGCAGCGGGTGCACTGCTTGAAGAGGGGGCGGATCTCCTCGGTCGCCTCCTTGAGCGCGGCGTCGTGGGCCGGGCCGCCGACGGCGCGCTGGAGCTGGTAGGCGGTGTCCGAGACCTTGCCGAAGAGGCCGCCGAACAGGCTGCTGGCGACCTCGGCGGCCGCGGAGGCCATGCCGAGCTTCGAGCTCTTGAAGGTCGACATGTAGCCGTTGTTGCACTTCTCGCAGTAGAACTTGAACTGGTAACCGCGATCGGTGGAGAGGTCCTGGTAGTTGCCGGTGAATTCGACGGTCGCCATGGCTGCGTCCTTCTCCGCTGTGGGCTGCGAAATCGTGGCGGGGAGCTGCGTTGATTCCTGGTTCCGAGCTGGTCCGAAATGGTAGCGGATTTGTGCCAGAGTAATCCACCCATGACCCTCCCGCGCCCCCCCCGCCGCTGGATGCTGCCCGCCATCCTGGCGCTGGCGCTCGCCCTGCGCCTCGGCCACCTGGGGGCGGTCCACGACCAGCCGTTCTTCTCGGCGCTGGCGATGGACAGCCAGGAGTACGACCGCTGGGCGCAGGGGATCGCCGCCGGCGACTGGCGCGGCTCGCAGGTCTTCTTCCAGGCGCCGCTCTACCCCTACCTGCTGGCGGTGCTCTACGCGCTGCTGGGGCATCGCGTCGTCCTCGTCTACCTGTTCCAGATCCTGCTGGCGGTCGCCGGCTGCTGGGCGCTCTACCGCGCCGGCCGCGCGATGGACGGCGAGCGGACCGGTCTCGCCGCGGCGCTCCTCGCGGCCGTCTATGGCCCCTTCCTGTTCTACGACGCCCAGCTCCTCAAGGAGTCGCTCGCCGTCACCGCGACCTGTTTCCTGCTCTGGACGCTGGCCGCGGCGCGCTCGAAGACGGGCCTGGGCCGCTGGCTCGTCGCCGGCCTGCTCCTCGGGGTCCTGGCGCTGCTGCGGGAAAACGCCCTGCTCCTCTTTCCGTTCCTGCTCCCCCTCGCCTGGAGCCGGGAGACGCGGTGGGGGGCGCTCGCCCGCCGCGGCGGGGCTCTCGCGGCGGGGCTGATCCTGGCGCTCCTGCCGGTGGCGATCCGTAATGGGGTCGTCGGGGGCGACTTCCTGCCGACCAGCTCCCAGGGCGGGGTCAACTTCTACATCGGCAACAATCCGGAGGCGGACGGCACCTATCAGCCCATCGTGCCCGGCAAGCAGATCCCGGAGCTGGAGCGGAAGGAGCCGGCGCGGGTCGCCGAGCAGGCCTTGGGCCGCCCTCTCTCGGCCGGCGAGGTCTCACGATACTGGCTGGGCAAGTCGCTCGACTGGGCGCGGCGGAACCCCGGCGACTTCCTGCGCCTCCAGCTCCGCAAGCTGCGGATGTTCTGGGGCTGGTACGAGTGGCCGGACGCGGTCGACTACTACTGGGTGAAGACCCTGTCGCCCGTCCTCCGCCTGCCGCTCCTCGAGCTGGGCGGCGCGGCGATCCTCTTCGCCGCCGGGCTGCTGGTGGCGCGCCGGCGCCTCGGCCACTTCGCTCCCGCCCTCCTCTTCGCGGCCGGCTGGATGGTCTCGACCGTGATCTTCTTCCTCTTCTCCCGCTACCGGCTGCCGGTCGTCCCCGCCCTGCTCGTCGTCGGCGGCGCCGCGCTGGCGGAGATCCCGGCGGCCTGGGCGGCACGCCGGGAGCGCCTGAAACCCCTCCTGGGATGGAGCGCGCTCGCCGCGGCGGCCTTCCTCCTCCCCCGCGCGGCCGGCTTCGAGCCGCGGATGGACCTCGTCCACTACAACCTCGGCCGGCTCGCCGAGGAGGGGGGGTTCCCCGACGACGCCGCCGCGCACTACGAGGCCGCCCTGGCGCTCAATCCGCGGGACTTCCTGACCTGCCTCAACCTGGGGAACCTCGCGGCGCGGCGGCGCGACTGGCCGGCGGCGCTCCGCTTCTACCAGCAGGCGGCGGCGCTCGAGCCGCGGTCGGACGACGCGCAGAGCAACCTCGGGGGGATCTATCTGGCGCTCGGCGACGCCGCAGAGGCCGAGAGCCATCTCGACCGCGCCCTCGCCTTGAACCCGCGGAACCTGCCGGCGCTCCAGAATGAGACCCTCCTCCGCGCCCGGCGCGGCGACCTCGCGGGCGCCCGCGAGCTGAACGGGCGGGCGCTGGCGATCGAGCCGGCGAACCCGGCGGCGCTGCGGCTGCGGGACCGGCTTTCCGCCTCGCCGTCCGCCTCCCAGTAAGGTGTTAGCATCCCGCCCCGTGCACGACTCCTCCTACTTCGAGCGCGAGTACTTCCAGCTTCACCCCGGGAAGGTCAAGTACCTGGACTACCTGGTGCGGCTGCTGCGCGACCACGGCGTGCCGCCGGGAGGCCGGGTGCTCGACGTCGGCGCCGGCTACGGCTTCTTCCTGGCGGCGCTCGAAAAGGCGGGGTACGCGACGGACGGCCTGGAGCTCTCGGAGCACGCGGCGGCCGAGGCGCGGCAGCGGGTCCGCGGCCAGGTGCTGGTGCAGCGAGCGGAGGAGCCCTTCCCGTTCCCCGACGACCGCTTCGACGCCATCACCCTGATGGACGTCATCGAGCACCTCCAGGACTACGGGCGGACCCTCGAGAGCTGCCGGCGCTGCCTGAAGCCGGGGGGGAAGCTGTTCGTGATCACCCTGAACGCCCACAGCCTCGCCCGCCCGCTCCTCGGCCGCCGCTGGGCCTGGTACCAGGACTCGACCCACATCCACATGTTCACCCCCCGCATGCTGCGCGAGGGGCTGGCTCAGGCGGGGCTGGAGGTCGAGACGCAGATCACCGAATCGAACTTCTGCTCGGTGGGCGAGGGGACGAAGTTCCTGAAGCCGCTGCGGATGATCGGGCGGGTGGTGCACACCCCGGCGTTCGGCGATTCCCTGCTGGCGATCGCCCGCAAGCCCCGCTGACGCGCTCGCGCGGGGACGCGGCTAGCGCCGCTTCGGCAGCTCGCCGGAGATCAGCTTCAGGGTGGATTCCACCACCGCCGCCATCGGGCCGGCGTCGGCGAGGCCGCGGCCGGCGAGCGGGAAGGCGGTGCCGTGATCGACCGAGGTGCGCAGGAAGGGGAGCCCCAGCGTCCAGTTGGTCGCCGTGCCGAAGGAGGCGGTCTTCACCGGGATCAGCCCCTGGTCGTGGTAGAGCGCCAGCACCCAGTCGAACTCCCCCCGGCGGGCGCGGGCGAACAGCGAGTCGGCGCTCTCCGGGCCGTGGACGTCGATGCCGCGCGCGCGGGCCGCGGCGACGGCGGGGGCGAGGATCTCCCCCTCTTCCGTCCCCAGCAGCCCCCCCTCGCCGGCGTGCGGGTTGAGGCCGGCGAGCGCGATCTTTCCACCCGCATGCCGTTGCAGGCAGTCGAGCGCCTCGCCCACCGCCTCGGGGGTGATCCCGTCGAGCGCCTGCCGCAAGGGGAGATGGACGTTGAGCAGGGCCACCTGCAGCTCGGGGGCGAGGAAGACCATCAGGTAGTCGCGGCCATAGCGTTCGAGGCCGCAGACCTCGGCGAGGTAGTCGGTGTGCCCCACGAAGCCGGGGAGGTGCTGGCGGGCGATCGACTCCTTGCTGACCGGCGCCGTCACCAGGGCGTCCGCGGCGCCGGAGCGGACCAGCGCGATCCCGGCGTCGAGCGCCGCCATCGCCCCCGCGGCGTCGGCGGGGCCGGAGTGCCCGAGAGTGAGGGCGCGCGAGGAGCCGACGGGATCGAAGGCCAGGATGGAGCCCGCCTCCACGGCGGCGAGGTCGGCGGCGCCGGGAGCGGTGGTCCGCCAGGCCAGACGGTCCCAGGGAAAGTCGGGAAGGGACGGGAGGAGCGCCTCGACCGCCGCGCGCTCGGCGACCAGGAGCGGCTGCCAGGCGGCGGGGGAAGCATCCGCGGCATTCGCGAGCAGGAGCTTCAGCAGGATCTCGGGGCCGATCCCCGCGGGATCTCCCTGGGTGAGGGCGAGGACCGGGTGGGCACTCACCGGTCGGAGTCGCCGCCGTCGTGCTTGGGGCGCCGCCCCTGCTTGAGCTCCTCTTCCTTGAACAGATAGCGGATCACGTGCTTCTGGATCAGCAGGTTCGGGCCGACGGTGCGGTTGAGCTTCAGCGCCCCCTTGTCGTACCACTCGATCCAGCCGCGCAGCTCCTCGTCGTTGGTGAGGATCAGCACCATCGGCGTCTTCGCCGCCATCTGCTTGAGGTAGTAGAACTCCTCCGCGTTGGTCTGCTCGGGCGGCGTCTGCTTGCGGCGCACGCTGCGCGAAGGGAGCTCCTTCTTCAGCTCGTTCATATCCGGACGGATCAGTTTACGAGTCGCCATTTTGGGGTTCCGGGTCTCTCAAGCCGTGGCGGCGGGTTCCGCGGACCGAGTGTCCGGGTTCCCTTTCTTGTAGCCTTCGTCTTCGTAGGCGAGGCAGCAGAGGAGCCTGCCGCACTGGCCGGAGATCTTCGAGGGGTTCAGGCTCAGGTTCTGCCGCTTGGCCATCTGGATCGAGATCGGACGGAAGTCCTTGAGCCAGGTCGAGCAGCAGAGGGTGCGGCCGCAGATGCCGATGCCGCCGACCAGGCCGGCCTCGTCGCGCGCCCCCACCTGCACCATCTTCACCCGCACCGAGAAACGGCTCGACAGGTCGCGCACCAGCTGCCGGAAGTCCACCCGCCCTTCGGAGGTGAAGTAGAAGGTCGCCTTCTTGCCGCTCAGCGAGAAGTCGACCAGGGAGATCTTCATGTCGAGATTGAGCGAGCGGGAACGCTCCTGGGCGAACAGCTTGCCGTTCATCTCGTTCTGGCGCTGGCGGTCGAAGGCGGCGAGGTCGTTCTCGTCGGCCGGACGGAGGATCGGCCGGGCGCCCGACTTCTGGCAGGGCTTGAACACCGGCATCGGCGACTGCTCGACGTGGCCGAAGGTCGGCCCCGATTCGAGATCGACCACCACCCGTTCACCCCGGGCGTAGATCCGCCCTCCCGTGGCGCAGAGCGTCAGGTTGGTTTCCTCACGAAAACGGACGCCGACGTATGTATCCTCGACCGCCGTCGACATCCCTTTGAAAGCACAGCCGCCACATCCAGACATTTCACTTCCTATCCATCGTCAAAGCGACCTGACGATCTATGCAGGATGAATACCAACCGCTCGTCAAGCGGCGTCACCCGATCGGCCGACCAGGTCGCAGGAGATCATGAAGATTCGGAACCGCTGAAGACGATTGTTGCAGCGGGGAACCTCAGCGTCAACTCGGGACCCGCGGGGACGGTATCACGCCCCCGTGGCGGTGAAGCTGGCGGACTCGAGCACGCGCCGCCCGATGTCGCGGCGGTAGAGCTTGCCGGGCCAGTCGACCGCGGCGACCGCCTGATAGGCCCGTTCGAGCGCGCCGTGGAGGTCGGGCGCCAGGGCGCAGACCGAGAGGACGCGCCCGCCGGCGCTCACCAGCTCGCCGTCCGCGGGCTCGCGGCGGGTGCCGGCCTGGAACACTTCCACCCCCTCCAGGGCGGCGGCGTGGTCGAGGGCGCGGATCGGCTCCCCCTGGAGGGGGAGGCCAGGGTAGCCGGGGCTGGCGAGGACGACGCAGGCCGCCACCTCGTGACGAAACGAGAGCCGGCGGGTGTCGAAATGGCCGGCGGCCCCGGCGACGAGCACGGGGAGGAGGTCGTCCTCGAGCCGCATCAGGATCACCTGCGCCTCCGGATCGCCGAAGCGGGCGTTGAACTCGAGGACCCGGGGCCCCTCGGGTCCGAGCATCAGGCCGGCGTAGAGCACCCCCACGAACGGCCGCCCCTCGGCGGCGAGCCCGGCGACGGCCGGCCGCATCACGGTCTCGACCAGCTCGGCGGCGGTCTCGGCGGAGAGCCCGAACGAAGGGCTGTGGGCCCCCATGCCGCCGGTGTTCGGCCCCGTGTCGCCGTCGCCGATCCGCTTGTAGTCGCGGGCGGTGGCGAGCGGCAGCACGCGCTCGCCGTCCGAGAGGGCCATGAACGACACCTCGTCCCCCGGCAGGAACGCCTCGACCACCACGCGGTCGGCGCTGGCGCCGAAGCGGCGCTCCTCGAAGAGGGAATGGAGCCCCTCGGCGAGCTCCGCCTCGTCGGCCGCGATGATCACCCCTTTGCCGGCGGCGAGGCCGTCCGCCTTGAGCACCACCGGATAGCCGAAACGCGCCGCCGCCTCGCGCGCCGCGCCGGCATCGTGGGCGACCACGAACGGCGCCGTGGGGATGCCGTGCCGCTCCATGAACAGCTTCGAAAAGACCTTGCTCCCCTCGATCTCGGCGGCGCGCTGGCTCGGCCCGAAGACCGCCAGGCCGCGGCTGGCGAGCTCGTCGGCGATCCCCAGGGTGAGCGGCAGCTCGGGGCCCACCACCGTCAGGTCGATCTTCATCTCGGTGGCGAAGTCGGCCAGCCGCTGCACCTCGTCCGCCGCGATCGGCACGCAGTCGGCCAGCGCCGCGATCCCGGGGTTCCCCGGCGCGCAGTAGAGCTCGCGCAGCAGGGGGCTCTGCCGCAGCTTCCAGCAGAGGGCATGCTCGCGGGCGCCGTTTCCGATCACCAGAACCTTCATGATGGTCTGACTCCTGAGGGTGGTTACGTCCGACGCCGTTCGGCGGCGTCCAGCGCGGTCACCGCGATCACGTCCACGATGTCCTCGGCCGAGCAGCCGCGCGACAGGTCGTTGAGCGGCGCGCGCAGGCCCTGCAGCAGAGGGCCGACCGCCCGCGCCCCGCCGAGCCGCTCGGTGAGCTTATAGGAGATGTTGCCGGAATCGAGGTCGGGGAAGACGAGCACATTGGCGCGGCCGGCGACCGGGCTCCCCGGCGCCTTGCGCTGGGCCACCTCGGGGACCAGGGCGGCGTCGGCCTGGAGCTCGCCGTCGACCGCGAAGGAGACCTTCCGCCGGCGCAGCACCTGGAGCGCCGCGCGCACCTTCTCGACCCGCGGGTGGCGGGCGCTCCCCAGGGTCGAGAAGGAGAGCAGCGCCACCCGCGGCTCCTCGCCCAGCAGCACGCGGCAGCTCGCCGCCGCCGCCTCGGCGATGTCGGCGAGCGCTTCCGGGTCGGGATCGGGGACCACCGCGCAGTCGCTGTAGATCAAGGACCGGCCTCCCGGCTGGACCATCAGGAAGCAGGAGGAAACCACCTTGAGGCCGGGGCGGGGACCGATCGCCCGCAGGGCCGCCCGCAGGGTGTCGGCGGTGGTGGCGAGCGCGCCCATCACCGCGCCGTCGGCGCGCCCGGTGGCGACCCTGAGAGCCGCGTAGTGGAGCGGGTCGCGGGCGAGCGTGGCGGCGACCGCCGGATCGTGGCCGAGGGTGGCGAGCCGCCCTTCCAGATAGAGGGTGAGGAGGGGGAGCTCGGGATCGGACGCCGGCTCGAGGACGGGGACGGTGAGCGCCACCCCCGCCGCTTCGGCGGCGCTCTCGACCGTTCCCCGGGGCCCCACCAGGGAGGCGCGGCAGAGGCCGAGGGCGGCCGCCCGCTCGGCGGCGGCGACTACGCGGGGATCCTCCCCCTCGGCGAGGAGGATGGCGGCAGGGCTCGCCTCGGCGGCGGCCCGGGCGCGCAGGCTTTCGAGAGGGTTCGGCACCTCGGGGCTCGGCGGTTGAGTCAGGCGGCGCTCGCCGCCCCCTTGAGGACCATCGCGCCGGTCGGCTGCGGGACGCCGCCGAGCGGCTCGACGGTCACCGCCCAGGCCTGGATCTGCCGGGGATCGATCACGCGATCGACCCGCACCGAGGCGTTGCCGCGGGGGTCGACGGCGAAGGTCCCCGCCGACACCGGCTTGCCGGCGGCGATGAACCAGAGCTGGTAGGTCTTCTGGTCGGAGAGCCGCGGCAGGCCGAAGGCGTAGAAGAGAGCCTCGTGCGCGCGCGGGTTGACGTACGTGCTGCCGGCGGCGCCCGGGCTCGGGCCCATCCCCGACAGGGAGACCAGCTGGACGCCGGGCGCGGCGAGGATCTGGAGCGCCTGCCTGGCCCGCTCGGTCTCGGCCTGCGCGCGGCTCACCTCCCGGCTGAGCGTCTCCACCCGGCGCGACAGGTCGTCGCGCTCCGCCGCCAGGCGTTCGGCCTCGCGCTCCATCCGCGCCCGCCCGATCACCCCCCAGAGGGAGAAGGCGACGAGGAGGAGGGCCGCGACGGCCAGCCAGCCGGCCAGAGAGCTCGACGCCGCCCGGCGCACCGGCGGGATCGCCGTCACAGGCGGGGCCGGCGCTTCTCCCGCCAGGCGCAGGATGCGGGCCCGCGTCATCTCGCTGGGCGCGACCGGCGGGATCCCGGCCGCCAGCTTCTCGAGGTCTCCCTGCCAGAGGGCGAGCTGGCGGGCGCACTCGTCGCAGCCGCCGGCCAGGTGCGCTTCGAGCTCGCGCAGCTCGTCCCCTTCCAGCGCGCCGAGCGCGTAGGCGGGGAGGAGCTCCTCGAAGCGATGGGAGTGCGGGCTGCTCATGCCTCTGCGCTCAACACCTGACGGAGCTTGTTCATGCCGAGGAGGATGCGGGACTTGACCGTGCCGAGCGGCGCGCTCAGGCGGTCGGCGATCTGGGTGTGGGTGAGCCCCTCGTAGAAGGCGAGCTCGATGCAGCGGCGCTGGTCCTCCGAGAGCACGCCGAGGGCGGTGTCGACCTGCCGCTTGCGGTCCAGCCCTTCGAGGCGCTCGGTGCCGACGGGCGACACCGCTTCGCGGGCCTCTTCGCCGGCAGCCTCTTCACGGCGGCGGACCGAGTCGCGCCGGCGGAGCCGGTCGAGGGCACGGGAGCGGGCCAGCATCAGGATCCAGCCCCGCGGCGTCGAGCGCGCTTCGTCGTAACGGTCGGCCTGCATCCAGACCTGGAGGAAGACCTCCTGCAACACCTCTTCGGCCTCCCCTCGGCGCCCGAGGATACGATCGATCAGCCCGAGGGTCAGCGGCGAATGGATCTCGAAGAGGCGCGCGAATGCCGAGCCGTCCCGGACGGCGATCCGGCGCATCAGCTCGCGATCCTCCCTTTCGCGCTCGTCCATTGCTCCCCGGCGAAATGCTATCCCGCCGGTACGGCGAAGGTCAAAGAGGCCCAGAAGCTCTCCCAGTCGGCGTTGGCGTCGGAGGAGGCCGGGATCATCTGCACCGCCTTGATCAGCCAGAAGCCGGGGCGGTCGAGCTTGAGGGTGACCCGCCCCTTGGCGTCGGTGCGGGCGGTCAGCTTGTCCGGCCGGCCGCGCTGGAGCGCCATCACCAGGGCTCCGGCGAGCGGCTTTCCCTCGTAGAGCAGCTGCAACGGCAGCTCGCCTCCCCCGGCCAGGGTATAGGGATTCTTCTCGGCCACCAGCTCGAGGCGCTGGCCGAAGACCCGGTCGAACCCTGAGCCGGAGCCGTTGCCGACCGCGAGCAGAGCCTTGGCGCAGCGCGAGAAGACCTCCTTGGCGGCCGCGGCGCTCTTCCCCTGGCGGGCGCGCTGGGCGCTGATCTTCTCCAGCCCCTCCTCTTTCAGATAGGCCTCGAACTTGGCGCCGTCCAGCGCCACCGGAAAGCGGCTGCTGTCGTAGACGATCGTGGTCAGCCCGGCGGCCGGGAAGGCGATGAAGCCGGCCGGCTCCGTGTTCGCCACCCCCGGCACCGGCAGCTCGCCCGCGGGCCCCACGGCGAGGAAACGTTTCATCAGGCTCGGATCGCGCGGCACGGGATCGCCCTGGAGCTCCTGCCCGACCTTGAGCCTGACGGCGACCCGCTGTCCGGGGGCCGGCGTGAAGGTCGAGGGCTCGATCCAGAAGTTGTGCGCCTGGAGCGCCGCGGCCCACAGTGCGCAGAAAGCCCAGAGGAGGCCGGCGCGCTTGAAGATTTCGAGATGCCGCATCATTCATGTCTCTCCTGAACGCCAACCGGCGAGCGGCGGGACCGCTCGCCGGCAGGCAAAACCTTGGGAAATAAGGGCGCCGCTCAGAACTGGGAAGGATTCACCCCGTTCGGACCGTTGGGCGAGCCCGGGAGGGGCGCCTTGATGTAGGGGAACGTGGTGTCGAACTGGCTGACGTCCTGGAGCACCTGGTCGGTGTAGGGGAGGGTGCCCGAGGGGGCGTCCGCCGGGGAGCAGAAGACTCCCGGGAAGGCGTGGCAGAGCGCACCCATGGCGACCCGCAGCTCGATGTCGGTCACGTCGTCGCCGGGCCGGCGGCCGTTGGGGAAGCCGGCGTTGTCGCCGCCGAGCACGCCGAGGTTGTTCTGCGACGCGGCGGCGGTGGGCGCGATCGAGGTGTTCAGGCGCTGCATCTCGTGCGGCTGGCCGTCCGAGAGGAAGTTCAGCCCCTGGATGCCGGTGGCGAAGGTCGCCACCAGGTCGGTGCGCGGGATGTTGGTGGGCGCCGTGACCCCGAAGAGGACGTGGAGGATCGCCGGCAGGGTCGGATTGGTGATGTAGGTGGCGAGCGCCGCGTCACCCTTGGGGGTGGCGGCGTTGAACAGGTCCTTGTCCTTCAGGCCGATCACCACCTCGTTGACGAGGGGCATGCCGAGGCGCGAGACCTGGACGAAGTCGCCGCTGCTGTTGGTCGGGTTCATGAAGGTGGGGCTGGTCGAGAGCACCCGCGAGCGCGGCAGGGCCGCCGTCTGCCAGCCGCCGATGACCGGGTGGGTGGCGTCCTTGACGAGGCACTCGGTCGGCACCTCGACGGCGATCGTAGTGATGTTGTAGTGCTCGAGCGGGTTCGGCTCCGCGTCGCGGGCGCCGAGCGGGTTGAGGTTCACCAGGTCGAAGACCTCGCCGACGTTGACCGCGAACGGCTCCTTGCGCTGGCCGAGGAAGACGCGGCCGATGGCGTTGCCCCCCTGGCAGCCCGGGAACTTGAACTCCTGGACGAAGTTCGCCGCATAGTCCGCGTAGTCGGCGATCGACTTGGCGCCCACGTTGTCGGCCGGCTTCGCGAAGCGGGAGCCGCCGCTGGGGCTGGTGACGAACGAGTTGCCGCCCGGATGCGCGCCGCCGTTGCCGACGGCGCCGCGGATCACCCACATCGTGAAGCTCTCGACGATGTTGAGGTTGGGCGAGCGGTTGCCCGGGGCGTCGCCGTTGAACGGTCCGATGTTGTACTGCGGGATCGAGACGTTCTTGCCGGCGATCGGCAGCTGGATGTCGACCAGCCGCGGCGCCACACGGAACTGGAAGGTGATGTCCTCGACGCCGTCGCCCGTGTTGTCGATGTGAATGCGATAGAGGGCGTCGGGGTCGAGGAAGAAATAGTTGGGGCCGCCGAAGGGCGGCTGGAAGGGCTGATAATCGGCGATCAGAGTCGTGTACCCCGCGCGGCCGCTCTCATAGCTCCTGAACATGTAGAAATCCGTGCTGTCCACCTTGGGCATCTTGGTGATCCCGGGCGCCTCACGGTGGCTGGATGCCTGGGACTGGACCGCTCCCAGGACGCCCAGCAGGCAGATAAAGACGGCGATGACGAACCGGCTTCTCATTTTTTCTCTCCTCCTCTTTCTCCCGATCAGGGATTTTGTGGTTCCGGAATCGCAGGCAAAAAACGGCTGAAGGATGACTCGCGCCCCGTACTCTCGGTTCCGCTTCAATCCCATTACGCAACCATCCGCGCCGCCGGATGACCTTTCCCGGGAGAAAAACCCATCCTGCCCCCGCTACCGGTAGAATGCCGCGCATGACCGCAACGACTCCCCGCCCCGATGGCCGTCCCCTCGATGCCCTCCGTCCGGTCCGAATCGAGACCGGAGTCCTCAAATTCGCCGAAGGCTCGGCGCTGATCTCGATTGGCGAGACGCGCGTGCTGTGCGCCGCCAGCGTCGAGAACCGGGTCCCCCCGTTCAAGAAGGACAGCGGCGAAGGGTGGATGACTGCCGAATATTCGATGCTGCCGCGCGCCACCCACACCCGCAACCAGCGCGAGGTCTCGCAGGGGAAGCCCTCGGGGCGCACCGCCGAGATCCAGCGCCTGATCGGCCGCAGCCTGCGCGCCGCCCTCGACCTCACCGCCCTTCCCGACCGCACGCTGACCCTCGACTGCGACGTGCTGCAGGCGGACGGCGGCACCCGCACGGCGGCGATCACCGGCGCCTACGTGGCGGCCGTCCTCGCCCTCGGGCAGCTGGCGCTCCAGCGCGAGATCACCGCCTGGCCGCTGCGCGAGCAGGTGGCCGCCGTCTCGGTCGGCATCGTCGGCGGCATCCCCCGGCTCGACCTCGAGTACGTCGAGGACCAGGTGGCGGAGGTGGACATGAACGTCGTCGCCACGGCCGGCGGCTCGCTGATCGAGATCCAGGGGACGGGGGAGCGGCGGAGCTTCCGCCGCGAGGAGATGGACGCCCTGGTCGACCTCGCCTTCAAGGGGATCGGCGAGCTCGCCGCGGCGCAGAACGCCGTCCTCGCCGCCACCCTCGAAGAGGTCACCCAGGCGCTCTCGCGCGACCGCAAGCGGCCGGCCCCCCCGAAGTCCGAGAAGGACCTCTGGGGACGTCCCTAGGAGCGGCGGACGGTCACCGTTCAGAGATCGCGGCGGACGAAGGGATAGCTGTCGCGGACCCGCCGGGAGACGAAGCTCCCCTTCGACGGAGCCTTCAACAGGGCTCGATAGACCTGGACCGGAACCTCGAAGTAGTCGTAGACCGCGCCGCTCTCGAACTCCACCTCCAGCACCGAGGAGCGGGCGTCGTAGCCGACGGAGGAGATGGCCGACGAGGAGATGGGGTGCCGTTGCATGGTTCCTCCCGGCAGCGCTCCCAACTCTGGGAGTTGCCGCCGGAAGGAACCGATGCAAGAGAAGTACCGTCGCGAGGCGACGGCCGTTCCGCCTTTAGAGGATGACCCCCTTGATGTCGACCGAGAGGGTGGGGACCTTGGGGCTGTCTGTGTGGAAGGTCAGCTTCCCCTGGAACGGCCCCTTGCCGAGCTCCGGGCTCAGCGTGACCCGGACCTGGTACTCGCGCCCCTCGGTGAGCGGCTCGAGCTTGGCCTCGATCCCCTTGATGCTCGGCTCGACGCTGGTCACCTTGATCGACTCGGTGGCGAAGTTGCGGATGCTGAGCGACTTGCGGAGGGGCTCCTTGAGCTCGATCTTGCCGAAGTCGGCCACCGGCGGGGTCACCGCCATCACCGGCCGCACGAACCCCGAGACCGGGATCAGGACGACCTTCTGCTTCGGATGGTTGGTGTGGACCGTGACGTTGTCCGCCAGCGGGCCCACCGGGGCGTCGTTCGACAGCTTCATCTCGACTTCCCACTGCTTCCCCTTGGCGTCGGGGACCCGCTCCTCGGCCTTGGCCTCGCGGAAGCTGACCTTCAGCGAGGGGAGCGGAGAGTCGACGCTGGTGATGTCCCAGGAGGAGCCGTCCGGCGCCCAGAGGCTCTGGGTGATGGTCCCTTCCTGGCTCTCACCCTGCACGACGATGTAGCGCGCGTAGCCCGGCTTGGCCGAGATGTAGGGATCCACCTTGGCGCGCAGGGTGAGGTCGATCTTGGGGGTCGCCGGGTCGTTGGTGAAGACGCTGACCCCTTTGGCGATCGGACCGCTGAAGGACGAGGTGTCGACCACCGCGTGCACCTTGCCGGTCTGTCCGGCCTTGATCACCTTGTCGAACTCGGCGACGGTGCAGCCGCAGGCGGGCTGGACGTTGGTGATCATCAGGTCGGCGTCGCCTTCGTTCTTGATCATGAAGTCGTGGGTGACCTTCTCCCCCTTCGCGACGCTCCCCATGTCGGCGACCGGCTCCACGGCCACGGCCTTCGGCTTCGGCGCCGTCTTGGTGGCGGCCGGCTTGGCGGCGGCGGCCGGAGCGGTGGCGGCCGGAGCGGTGGCGGCCGGCGCCTGGAACGAGTATCCGGCGACCGCGACCAGAAAGGCGGCGAAAAGTGCCAAAATGACGGTCTTCGTGTGACGTTGCATACGTCCTGCTCCTTCTAGCGAGTGGATGAAAGCCTCCGGAATGCTACACTCCCGGCCCTTAAACGAGAAACCCAGCCCGTGAAATCTCCCAGACTCGATATTTACTGCATGGCGATCGGTGGTACGGGGATGGCTCCGCTCGCCTGCCTTCTGCAAGAGCAGGGCCATACTGTGCGGGGGACCGACGGGCCTCTGTACCCGCCGATGAGCACCCTCCTCGCGGCGGCCGGCATCCAGCCCACCGTCGGCTACGACCCGGCCCATCTGGAGCCGCGGCCCGACCTGGTGATCGTCGGCAACGCCATCCACCGCGACAATCCGGAGGCCGTGGCGGTCGAGAGCCTGGGCATCCCCCGCCTCTCCATGCCGGAGGCGCTCGGCCGCTTCTTCCTCGACCGCCACCGCTCGCTGGTGGTGGCGGGGACCCACGGCAAGACGACGACCACGGCGATCGCGGCCTGGGTCTACGCCGCCTGCGGGCGCGATCCCGGCTACCTGATCGGCGGCGCGCCCCGCGACCTGCCGGCGAGCTTCCACGACGGCGCGGGCGACCGCTTCATCATCGAGGGGGACGAGTACAACGCGGCCTACTTCGACCGCGGCCCCAAGTTCCTCCACTACCAGCCCGAGACGCTGCTGCTGACCAGCGCCGAGTACGACCACGCCGACCTCTATCCGACCCCCGAGGCGCTATGGACCGCCTACGAGCGGCTGATCGCGCTCCTCCCGGCGGACGGCCTGCTGGTCGCCTGCGGCGACACCGCCAAGGTGCGCGAGCTCGCCGCGCGGGCTCCCTGCCGCGTCCTCTTCTATGGCCTGGAGCCCGGCAACGACCTCCATCCCCTCGATGGGATCGAAGCCCTCCCCGAGGCGAGCCGCTTCCGCGTCCGCGATGCCGAAGTCGCCGGGGGCAAGGTGGAGATCACCCTGCCGCTCGCCGGCGGGCACAACGTGGCGAACGCGCTGGCGGTGTGGGCCGCCGCCCGCCGCGACGGCATCCCCCCCGCGGACGCCGCCGCCGCCCTCGCCCGCTTCCACGGCGTCAAACGGCGCCTCGAGGAGCTGGGCACGGCGCGCGGGGTGACGGTGGTCGACGACTTCGCCCATCACCCGACGGCGGTCGAGAAGACGCTCGTCGCCCTGCGCCAGCGCTATCCCGCCCGGCGGGTGGTGGCCCTCTTCGAGCCGCGCAGCCTGACCGCCGGCCGCCGCTTCTTCTTCGAGCCGTACCGCCAGGCCTTCGCCGGCGCCGACCGCGTGCTCTTCGCCCCCACCTTCCACAACGGTCGCCTCCCCCCCGAGGAGCGGCTCGACTTCGCCGCCCTCGCCGCCGACCTCACCGCCGCCGGCGTCCCCACCGACCTCTGCGCCGACAACGTCTCCCTGCTGCGGCAGGCCCTGGCGGAAGCGAGCGACGGCAGCGTCCTGGTGACGATGTCCTCCGGCTCGTTCGAGGGGATGCCGCAGAAGCTGATGGCGGGGCTGCGCGAGCCGCTCTAGAGGGCTCCCGCCAGCCGCTCTTCGAGGATCGGCAACTCCCCCCGCAGCTCGAGGTCCGCCGCGGCGACCCCGCGGACGGCCGCGGCGGGCACCAGCCCGACGATCTCGGTCTCCAGCACCCGCGTCCCCAGCGCCGCCGCCTCCGCCTCGACCCGCCGCAGCGCCTGGAGCGGCGAGGTCCGCCGGTAGTCGAGCAGGTTCATGCTCACCTGGGCGAGGCCGCGGCTCGAAAGCGCGATCCCCAGGGCGCGCACCGCCGGCAGCCCGCCGTTCGCCTCGCGGACCCGGCGGGCGACGGCGCGCGCCACCGCCACGTCCGCCGTCGCCAAAACCACGTTGAACGCGACCAGGAAGAAGCGGGCGCCGATCACCGTCCCTCCCGCCATGGGATGGAGCCGCGCCGGCCCGAAGTCGGGCGCCCAGGCGGGGTCGGCGAGCCGCGCAGCGAGCCCCTCCAGCCCCCCGCTCCGGATCAGCGCCAGAGACGAGCGTTCCGCCCTCCGGGCCGCCCGCTCGTAGAGGTAGACCGGCAGGGCGAAGCGCTCCGCCACCGCCGCGGCGAGCCGCTCGGCCGCGGCCACCGCCGCCGCCATCGGCGTATCCCCCAGGGGGACGAACGGCACGACGTCGACCGCCCCGACCCGCGGGTGCGCTCCCTGGTGCCGGATGAGGTCGATCTCGGCGAGCGCGGCGGCGTAGAGGGCGAGCAGGGAGCAGTGGAGCCCCTCCGGGTCGCCGGCCAGGGTCAGCACCGAGCGGTTGTGGTCGGGATCGGACGACACGTCGAGCAGTTGAACTCCCGGCGCGGCGGCGGCCTCCACCAGCCGCGCCACCACCGCGGGGCGCCTCCCCTCGCTGAGGTTGGGAACGCATTCGAGGGTCGACACGCGGCTAGCGTATCAGCGCAGCCTCGGCTCCCCGTCCAGCGCGGGATGGACTGGATTGGCCCGCGCAGCCGACTGGCAGCGAGCGAAGCGAGCGGAGCCCGAAGGAGGCGAGCAGGGCCAATCCAGGCCATCCCGCGCTGGATGGGGAGCGTTGGACGGCGGGCGAGATCCTCTGTTAGGATACGGCTCGATTTTTCAGTTTCGATAAGAGAATCCCAACTGCCGATGAGCTACTCCGGGAACCCCTCGCTCACAGCCGAAGTCCGGCAGCGCATCCTCAGCACTTTCGATCAGACGTTGGAGCTCGCCCAGGAGGGAAACCGCCAGGAGGCGCTCCTCGGCTGCGACTTCGTGCTGCGGATGGATCCGCAGTTCCAGCCCGCCTATCTGCTGCAGGAGCGGATCCGCTCCACCGCCGGCCCGGTGCGGGTGGACGACCTGCGCGGCGAGGTCGCGGTCCCGTCGATCGACGATCCCTTCGCCGACCTCGACAGCCTGAGCCTCGACCTGCCGCCGATCCTTCCCGGCGCCGGCGCGCTGCGGGCCGAGCTCCAGCCCCTGCTCGACCAGCGCCGGTTCCCGGAGCTGATGGCGGTCGCGCAGCGGGAGCACGCCGCGGTGATGGCCGATCCCGGGCTTCAGAAGCTGGTCGGCGAAGCGCAGGAGCGGATGGAGGCGGAGCCGTACGTGCTGAAGTTCCTCGGCTCGGCGCGCGCCGCGCTCGCCACCGGCGACGGCGCCGAGGCCACCCGCCTGCTCGAAAAGGCCCGCGCCCTCGACCCCACGCATCCGGCGCTCGCCGGGCTGGGGATCTCCCGGGGGCCGGCGGCGGTTCCTGCGGGTGCGGGTGCGAGCCCGGCTTCTTTCCAGCCGCCTCCGCTCCCCCCCTCGACGATGGCGATGCCGATCCCCGCGGCGCTCCCGTCGCCGCTGGCCGCATCGGCGATGCCCACCAGCCTCGCCTTCGGCGGCGGCGACTCCGAGAGCGACCGCCGCATCCGCGAGCTGCTCGACGAGGGGCAGCAGGCCTTCGACGGCGGAGATCCGCAGGGCGCCATCGACGCCTGGTCGCGCATCTTCCTGATCGACATCGATCACCAGGAGGCGTCGCGCCGCATCGAGTCGGCCCGCAAGCTCAAGGCCGAGGCCGAGCGCCAGGTCGAGGAGATCTTCCACGACGGCGTCGAGCGGCTCGAGGCGGGCGACGCCCCGGCGGCCCGCCAGGCGTTCGCCCGGGTCCTCGCGATCCAGCCCGGCCACTATGCGGCCCGCGAGTATCTGCAGCAGCTCGACGCCGCCCCGGCGGCCGCGCCGAAGGGCGCGCGGGCGCCGGCTCCCGCCCCGGCGCCAGCCGGCCCTTCGGTGAAGGCCGCCGCACGGCCGGACCTCAAGGAAGAGATCCTGGTCCCGCCGGAGCCCCCCGGGCAGGAGAACGCGGCCGCCAAGCCGGCGCGCAAGACGGCCGCCGTCCCGCGCAAGGGGAATCGCCCCCGCCGCCTCTTCCTGCTCGTCGGCGGCGCCGTGCTGCTGCTCGCCCTGGCCGGGGCCTGGGTTTTCCTGAAGAACCGCGAGAACCTGTTCCCCAATTCGCAGGAGACCGAGACGCCGGCGCCGGCGCCATCGGCGAAGAAGGCCGACCCGATCGGCCATGCGCAGCAGCTCCACAAGCAGGGGAAGACGCAGATCGCGCTCAGCCAGCTGAAGCGGATCCCACAGAGCGATCCCCACTATGCGCAGGCCCAGCAGCTGATCGCGGAGTGGAGCAGCGGCGCAGCGGCGCCGGCCGCCGGCGGAGCCACCGCCGCTCCCGGCGCGATCGCCTCGGCCTTCGCCAACGGCAATCCCGGAGCCCCGGCCCCGCCCGCATCCACGGAGGCGGCGCTCAAGCGCGACGCCCTGCTCACCTCGGCGCGGCAGGCCTATGCAGCGCACGGCTACGTCAAGGCCCTCGAAGGGCTGGAGCGGGCCAATGCGATCGCCAGGCTCGACGGTGCGGACGCCCAGATGCTCACCGACGTCCGCGCCAAGCTCGAGCCGCTCGACAAGCAGCTCACCGGCTTCCGTCAGCACGAGTGGGAGGTCATCCTTCCCGACCTCTGGCGGATGCACGAGGCCGATCCGGCCAATCACGACGTCACCCAGATGATCGTCGATTCCTACTACGATCTGGCGGTACGCGACCTCCAGCGGGCGGACGCCCAGAAGGCGAGCGAGAAGCTCAAGGAGGCGCTCAACCTGATGCCGAACGACGAGCTCCTCAAGCGTCACATGGCCTTCGCCCAGACCTACCAGGAGCGCCCCAAGGACCTGCTGTACCGGATTTACGTCAAGTACCTCCCTTATCGATGAAGCGGCGGTGATTGGGTGATGCGATGATGCGACGCTCTGGAAAGCCCCATGACCCGGAAGATCCCGAAGAGCCGATGCTCTTCGACCTCCCGTTGTCCGCCCCCGCCGGCGACGAGCCGGAGGAGCCGCCGATGCGGCGAGCTCCCACCCGGCGGAGCGCCGAGCCCCGCGAAGAACGGTCGCCGGAGCCGGCGCGCCTCTCGCGGACGGGTCCGGTGCCGGTACCCTCCACCCGAGCGGCGGAGAGAAACAGGGAGGATGGAGAGGACGAGGAGGCCGGCGCTCCGCCGCACGAGTTCGCCCGGCGGGGAACCCGGATCGCGGCGGGGGTCGCCGACCTGGTGGTCCACGCCGCCGTCGGGATGGGGGCGCTGTTCGGCTGCTGGGGTCTCGGCGTGCGGCCGACGCTGGCCGAGATGCCGGCCGGCGGCCTTTTCCTGCTCGCCTTCTCGTTCCTCTACATCGTGCTCCCCCTCGCCTTCTGGGGGCACACGCCGGGGATGGCCTGGGCCGGCATCACCTCGCACAACCGCGACGGCGAGCCGCTCGACTTCGACCAGACGGCCCGCCGCTGGCTGGGAGCGGTGCTCACCTTCCTCCTCGCCGGGCTGCCGCTCCTCCTCGCCTTCGGCGGGCGGTCGCTCACCGACTGGATCAGCGGCTCGGCCACCTACCCGATGGAAGACGCGGCGGAGCCGGCGCTCGCCGCCTGATTCGGGCTAGCCGCCGCTCCGGCGGTCTCTCAGGACGCCGAACCCCATCCAGAGATTTCCCGCCGCCGTCGCCAGCGCGAAGGCGAGCAGGGGACGGCCGCCCGGGAAGAGGGCGGCGACGCCGCCCACCTGGTAGAGCAGCCCGCACACCCGGAACGGCTCGAAGGCGATCCCCCCCAGCATGTAGAAGGAGTGGCCGAGCAGCAGCAGCCAGAGTCCGGGGAGGGCCCAGGCGAGATCCTGCCAGACCAGCAATGCCGAGAGGGCCAGCGCCACGAAGGAGAGGTTCCCCTGCAGGCGGAGGACCCAGGCGGCGAGGGTGCCGGAGCCTTCCCGGCCGGAGCGCCGGATGGCCAGGATCTCGACCGTGCCGCCGAGCAGGATGGCTCCCGACCAGGCGAACAGGACCCCCGCCGCGCCGCCGCGCCCGAAGGCGTAGGGGGTGGCGAAAGCCGCCGCCGGCAGGAGGACGGACCAGGCGAACCAGGACCAGGGGGATTGCAGGAACGGGCGGCTGGCGGCCCGGAAGAGCTCCCGGGCCGGCTCGAGGTCGTCGGCGCCCGCCCGGGGGGGTGAGAACAGCGGGTCGTACTCGGTCAGGCGGCGCGTCCCGTCCCGTGCCGGGCCAGGATCTCGCGCTGCGCCTGGGCGGAGCGCATCACCCGTTGCCGGGCAGCGAATTCGGCGTCGGTCACCATCGGCATCCGGTGCGCCTCCTCGAGCTGGCGCGCCACCGCCGCGGCGTCGATCTCCTCGATCCGCTTGGCCCCCTCGGTGAGCAGGGTCAGGCGGTTCTCCACCATCTGGGCGAAGCCGCCGTCGACGAACAGGAGCTGCTTGCCGGCCGGCCCCTCGACCCGCAGCTCGCCGGCCCCCATCTTGAACAGCAGGGGGGCGCGGTTGGGGAGGATGCCGACCTCACCGTCGTGCGCCGGGAAGGCGACGAAGGTGGCGTCGGCCTCGAGCACCGCCCGCTCCGGGGTGATCACGCTGCAATGGAAAGTGTCGGTGCGCGCCATGATCTGATTCTCCTGCTTCGGGCCTAACCCTGGGCGGCCAGCTTCTCCGCCTGCGCCGCCGCCTCCTCGATGGTGCCGACGTACATGAAGGCCTGGTCGGGGAGGTGGTCCCACTTGCCGTCGCACAGCTCCTCGAAGGAGCGGATGGTGTCGGCCCGCGAAACGTAGACGCCCGGGAAGCCGGTGAACTGCTCGGCGACGTAGAACGGCTGCGAGAGGAAGCGCTCGATCTTGCGGGCGCGGCGGACGATGACCTTGTCCTCCTCGGAGAGTTCGTCGACGCCGAGGATGGCGATGATGTCCTGGAGGTCCTTGTAGCGCTGGAGGATCTGCTGGACCCGGCGCGCCACCCGGTAGTGGTCGTCGCCGATGTACTCGGGGGCGATGATGCGGCTGCTCGAGGCGAGCGGGTCGACGGCGGGGTAGATCCCCTTCTCCGAGATGCTCCGCTCGAGGTTCACCGTGCTGTCGAGGTGGGTGAAGGCGGTCGCCGGCGCCGGGTCGGTGTAGTCGTCGGCCGGCACGTAGATCGCCTGGATGGAGGTCACCGCGCCGCGGCTGGTCGAGGTGATGCGCTCCTGGAGCTCGCCCATCTCGGTGCCCAGGGTCGGCTGGTAGCCGACGGCCGAAGGCATGCGGCCGAGCAGCGCCGACACCTCGGAGCCCGCCTGCGAGAAGCGGAAGATGTTGTCGATGAAGAGGAGCGTGTCGACGCCGGTCTGGTCGCGGAAGTACTCGGCCATGGTGAGCGCCGAGAGGGCGACGCGGAGGCGGGCCCCCGGAGGCTCGTTCATCTGGCCGAAGACCATCACGGTCTGGTCGATGACGCTCTTGCCGGTATCGCCGATCTTCGCCTCCTGCATCTCGAGCCAGAGGTCGTTCCCCTCGCGGGTCCGCTCGCCGACGCCGGCGAAGCAGGAATAGCCGCTGTGGAAGCGCGCCAGGCGGGCGATCAGCTCCTGGATGATGACCGTCTTGCCGACGCCGGCGCCGCCGAAGAGGCCCGCCTTGCCGCCGCGCACCAGCGGGCAGAGCAGGTCGATGACCTTGATGCCGGTCTCGAACAGCTCGGTCTTCGAGGAGAGCTCGTCGAGCTCCGGCGGCTCGTGGTGGATCGGCCGCCGCTCCTTGGCGGCGATCGGCCCGAGGCCGTCAATCACCTCGCCGACCAGGTTGAACACCCGGCCGAGGGTCTCGATGCCGACCGGCACCGAGATCGGCGCGCCGGTGTCGAGGATGTCGACGCCGCGCTGGAGGCCGTCGGTCGAGCCGAGCGCGACGGCGCGGACGCGGCCGCCGCCCAAGTGCTGGGCGACCTCGCACCAGAGCGTCTCGGTGCTGGTCTCGCCGAGCACCGTGCGCGGCACCTCGACCCGCAGGGCGTTATAGATCAGGGGCAGGTGCTCTTCCGCGAACTGGGCGTCCAGCGTCGAGCCGATGACCTGCGTCACTTTGCCGTGATTGCCGCCGTTGCCGGCGTTCTGGACGTTTTCCATGATGCCTTCCTATCTCTTTATGAGCTCTATAGAAGCTATGCAGGGCTTCAGGACAGGGCGTTGGCGCCGCCCACGATGTCCAGGAGCTCCATGGTGATCTGCGTCTGCCGGGCGCGGTTGTACTCGCGCGTCAGCGCCTTGATCATGTCCTGCGCGGCGTCGGTCGCCGCCTTCATGGCGACCATGCGGGCGACCTGCTCGGAGACCGCCGCGTCGTTGAACGCCTGGAAGAGGCGCACCCGCACCGTGGCCGGCAGCAGCTCGTCGAGGAGCTGCTTGGGGTCGGGCGAGAACTCGTACTCGACCGGCTTCGCCTTCTCCTGCCCCGCCTTGACCTCGGGCTGGAGCGGCAGGAGCTGCACCACCACCGGCCGCTGCTGGCCGGCGGAGAGGAACTTCATGTAGGCCACGTGGGCGGAGGCGATCTCGCCCTTGATGAAGCGGTCGATCAGCGCGTTGGCGATCGGCTCGACCTGGCTGAAGCGCGGCAGGTCGCCGATCCCCGAGGTCTGCTCGGCGACCGGGCGGCGCAGGAAGCGGAAGAAGGCGATCCCCTTCTTCCCCACCATGTGGACGTCGGTCGTCATCCCCGCCGGCTGGCGGTCGAGGTGCTGGATCGCCGCGCGCAGGACGTTGGCGTGGTAGCCGCCGGCGAGACCCCGGTCGCCGGTCACCACCACCAGCGCGGAGCGGTTCACCCCCTCGTTGGTCTTCAGCAGCGGATGATCGACGTCCCCCGCCGCGCGCGAGAGGTCGGCCACCAGCTCGGCCAGCTTCTCGGTGTACGGCCGGGTGGCCACGGCGCGGTTGAACGCCGCCTGGAAACGCGCGGTCGCGATGAGCTGCATGGTGCGCGTGATCTTGCGGATGTTGCGCACCGCCTTGCGGCGTTTGACGAGGACTCGACGGTTGGCCATCTCGTTGCCTCGCCCCTTACGGAGCGACCTTGCCCTTGGGAGCGGCCCCCTTGTTGTACTGCGTCTTGAAGTCGCGGATCGCCTGGGTGATCTTCTCCGCCAGGTCGTTGCCGAGGTCCCGGGTGCGGTCGATCTCCTCGACGATCTCCGGGTGCTGGTCGCGGAAGTACTTGAGCAGCGCCGTCTCGAACTTGGCGACCTCGCGCGCCGGCACGTCGTCCAGGTGGCCGCGGGTGCCGGCGAAGATCGACAGCACCTCCTCGTTGACGTTGAACGGCTGGTACTGGGGCTGCTTGAGCAGCTCGACCATGCGCTGGCCGCGGTCGAGCTGGCGCTGGCTGGCGGTATCGAGCTCGGTGCCCAGCTGGGCGAACGCCTCGAGCTCGCGGAACGCCGCGAGGTCGAGCCGCAGCGAGCCCGAGACCTTCTTCATCGCCTTGCGCTGGGCGTTGCCGCCGACGCGCGAGACGCTGATGCCGACGTTGATCGCGGGGCGCACGCCGGCGAAGAAGAGGTCGGGCTCGAGGTAGATCTGGCCGTCGGTGATCGAGATCACGTTGGTCGGGATGTACGCCGAGACCTCGCCTTCCAGGGTCTCGATGATCGGCAGCGCCGTCATCGAGCCGCCGGTGTCCGGGAAGCGGTGGACGCGGTACTTGTCCTTGTCGGGCAGGGTGGCCAGGAAGGCCTCCGCCTTGTGCTTGCCGTGCGGCCGGTGGAAGGCGCCGTTGGTATCGTCGGGGCGCTGGTCCGCCGGGGCGTCGAGCCCCTGCGGGTGCTTGACCGAGAGCGCGCGGTCGCGGCTGTCGGCCGGCGTGTCCTTCGGCACCACCGCGAACTCCTCGCGCAGCTTGACGCTGCGCTCCAACAGGCGCGAGTGGAGGTAGAAGACGTCGCCCGGGTACGCCTCACGTCCCGGCGGTCGGCGCAGCAGCAGCGAGAGCTGGCGGTAGGCCTGCGCCTGCTTCGACAGGTCGTCGTAGACGCAGAGGGTGGCCTTCCCCTCCTGGTACATGAAGTACTCGGCCATCGCCGCGCCGGCGTAGGGGGCGATGTACTGCAGCGGCGCCGGGTCGGCCGCCGAGGCCGAGATGATGATCGTGTAGTCGAGCGCGCCGACCTCGCGCAGCTTGTCGACCAGGCCGACCACCGTCGACTCCTTGAGGCCGATCGCGACGTAGACGCAGATCACGTCGCCCCCCCGCTGGTTGACGATGGTGTCGATCGCCACCGCGGTCTTGCCGGTCTTGCGGTCGCCGATGATCAGCTCGCGCTGGCCGCGGCCGATCGGGATCATGGCGTCGATCGCCTTGATGCCGGTCTGCAGCGGCTCGGTGACCGGCTGGCGCTCGGCGATGCCGGGGGCCTTGTACTCGAGCGGCCGGCGGTGCGGGGTGTTGATGTCCCCCTTGCCGTCGAGCGGCCGGCCGAGCGGATCGACGACGCGGCCGATCAACTCGGGGCCGACGGGGACCGAGAGCAGCTCGCCCGAGCGGCGCACCTCGTCCCCTTCCTTGATCCCCAGGTAGTCGCCGAGGACGACGGCGCCCACCGAGCTCTCCTCGAGGTTGAACACCTGCCCCTGCGCGCCGTTGGCGAACTCCAGGCGCTCGCCGGCCATGGCGCCGGTCAGGCCGTAGATGCGGGCGATGCCGTCGCCCACCTCGAGCACCGTGCCGACCTCCGAAAGGTCGACCTCGGTGCGATATTTGCGAATCTCTTCTTCGATGACCGAAGCGATCTCGTCGACTTTGAATCTCATGAAGGCTCCTTGGGCTCCCTACGACTCGGCGACGTAGGCCTTGCCGCTATGGATCTCACGCGCGGCACGCGATGCCAGCGCCGTGCTCAAATCGTGCAGCCGGGACGCCACGCTGGCGTCGATCTTCCGCCCCGCGACCTGGACGACCAGGCCGCCGATCACCGCCGGGTCGACCTTCTCGATCAGCGTCGGCGTGCGGCCGGTGGCGGCGGCCAGCACCTCGGTCAGGCGGTTGCGCAGCTCCGGGGTGAGAGGCACGGCGGTGCGCACGCGGACGTCCACCCAGCCGCGCAGATCGCGCAGCGCCGCCCGGTAGGCGAGGGCGATGGCGCGCACCGAGGAGAGGCGCCCCTTGCGGTTGACCACCAGGAGCGAGTCGACCAGCAGGTCGCTCGCCTTCCCCCGGAAGGCCTTCTCGAGCACCTGCTCGTGCGGCCCCTCCTCGACCAGCGGGCTGCCCAGGAAGCGCTCGAATTCCGGATGGCCGTCCATGTAGGCGACCAGCCCGTCCAGCTCCTCGAGCAGCGCCTCGGACTGCCCCTGCTCCTCGGCGACGTGCAGCATCGCCTCGGCGTACAGGCGCCCGACCTCCCGATCGCGCTCGTCGACGCCCGCCACGGTCAGCTCACCCGCATCCCGGGAGTGCTCTTGATGCCGTCGATCGCCTCGGCGATCAGGCGGTCGTGGTCCTGGGGGGTCAGCTCGCGGCCGATGACCCGCGCCGCGAGGTCGGTCGCCAGCCTGGCGGAGAGCTGGTAGAGGTCCTTGGTGGCCGCCGCGGTCGCCAGCTGGATCTCCCGCTTGGCGCGCTCGATCGCCTGGTCGGAGGCGTGCTTGGCCTCCTCCTCGATCTTGCGCTTGACCGCCTCGGCGTCGCGCCGCCCCTCCTCGACGATCGCCGTCGCCTCGGCCCGCGCCGTGGCCAGCCGCTCCTCGTACTCGCGCAGCCGGGCCTCGGCCGCGTCGCGGTCCGCCTTGGCCTTGGCGAGCGCCTCGTGGATGAAGCTCTCGCGCGCCTGCAGCGTCTTGAGGATCGGCCCCCAGGCGTACTTGCCGAGGACGACCAGGACGAGGACGAAGATCAGGATCGTCCAGAAGGAGTTGCCGAGGTCGCCGGCCAGCAGGCTGGGCGGCGCCTCGCCTCCCTCGGCGGCCAGCGCGGGGACGGCGATCGCCAGCGCGGACAACAGGAACAAAGCTCTTTTGATCATGCAAATCACCCTGCAAGCACCGTGTCGTGAGGCGGTTCAATGCCCCTCCCCGACGGCGGGAAGGGGCGGATCCTGTGACGGCGTGCCCGGCCTCAGAGCGAGGCGAGCAGGCCGACGACGACCGCGAACAGCATGGCGCCTTCGATCAGCGCGGCGGTGATGATCATCGCGGTGCTGATCTGGCCGGCCGCCTCGGGCTGCCGGGCGATCGACTCGACCGCGCTGCCGCCGATGCGGCCGATACCGAGGCCGCCGCCGAGCAGGGCGAGGCCGGCGCCGAGCGAGCCGCCCAGCTTGCGGGCGCCGTCGGTGGTCATCAGGCCGCCGTCGTGGCTGGTGGCCGGGCCGGCCGCGGTGCCGTCCGCCGGGGTGGCCTGCGCGTGGATCGGGGCCACGGAGGCGAACATCAGCACGAAGCCGAGGGCGATCATCATCAACGCGATCTTGGCCGTTCTCTTGCTCATCGAAAAAGATCCTTTCCTTTAGGTCGGAACGCCCCCGCTCCCTCGGGCAGGGCGGTTCGGTGTCGGGTCAGTGTGCCTGCGCCCCCTCGGCGTGGTCGTCGTGGTGATGGAAGACGATCGACTGGCCGATGAAGAGGGTGGTCAGGAAGGTGAAAATGAACGCCTGGAGGAAGGCGACGAAGATCTCGAGCATCATGATCGCGACGCTGCCCAGCACCACCGGCACGGCGACGCCGAGCGCGCCGCCGATCCCCTTCGCCGCAGCCGAGAAGATGAAGCTCAGCAGCACCGCCAGCAGCACGTGGCCGGCCACCATGTTGGCGCACAGCCGGACGATCAGCGCGAAGATGCGGGCGAACAGGCCGACGATCTCGATCGGCACCAGCAGCGGCGACAGCCAGAGCGGGCCGGGGCTGAAGTGGGCGAAGAACTGCTTGCCGCCCAGCCGCACGCCGTTGACCACCACCATGGCGAGCGTCATCACCGCCAGCGCGCCGGTGACCCAGACGTTCGCCGTCGCCGAGCCGCCGATGTGCGCGCCGAGGAGCTTGATGCCGCCGATCGGCAGCAGGCCGAGCAGGTTGACCGTCAGCACGAAGAAGAAGACCGTCCAGATGAACTTGATGAAGCGGTCCGCGTAGCCGTGCAGGTTCGGCTGCGCGACCTCCTTGCGCAGGTACTCGCAGAGCGCCTCGATGGCGTTGCCCGAGCCGGTCGGCACCAGGGAGTCGACCTCGCCGGCCCCGCGCCGCCGCCGCACCGAGAAGGGCACCAGGAGGATGAGCAGCAGCCCCGCGAGCATCATCATCACGATGTGGCTGTCCAACAGCGTGATCTTGCCGCCCTGGGTGAGGAACCCGAGGTGGGCGTCGCGCTGGACCATCACATGCCGCACGATGTGCTCGAGCGGATTTTCTGCCAGGAATGCGATGAGCATTCTCGCCGTCTCCCTACGAAGTGAAGCTTAGAAACCGCGGACCGCGTACCAGACGTCGAGCGGCAGCAGCGCGCCGTACCCGATCGCGATCCAGACCAGCAGGGGGCGCGTCTCGAACCCACCCGACAGTCCCAGTGAAACTCCCAGGACCACCAGCGCCGCGGCGCGAATCCCCATCGAAAGCAAGCCGTTGACCGGTGAGACCGGAGCCGCCGACCGCCGCGCGATCAGCACCGGCAAAGCGCCGAGCGCCGAGGCGATCACTCCCACCAGGCATCCCGCGATCATCGCCGGGAGCGCCCCCTCCCCTGCCAGCCGCCGCGTTGGCGCGTACCCCAGCAGGGCGGCGGCCGCGGCGATCCCGAGCGCGAACCCCACGAACCGCAGGTACTCGGCGGCGGAGGTCCGGGAGGCGGTCATTTTTTCTCTTCGCCACCCGCTTTGCCGCCGGCATCGCGACTGGCGGCCAGCGTCTGGCGGATCAGGTTGTACATGCCGCCGATCAACCCCAGGAGAGCCCCGATCAGGAGCCCCCAGGGGCGGGTGCCGAAGTGACGGTCCCAGAGCCAGCCGAGGAACGTGAACCCGGCCACCGCCGCCGTCAGCTCGAACCCGATGCCGGCGAGCCTGGAGAGATCGGACGCGGACTTCGGTTCCTCAGGCATTCTCAAGGCTCCTTGGAACCGCCAGCGGTCCCGGCGTTCCCCACCGGCCTCGAGCCGGCGCACCGGAGCCCAACCCTCTCCCAACGCGGGCGGAGCATAGCAGGTTGAACCGAGCTTGTGAAGACCTTCACAAGCGGCCGGCCAGGAGTCAGTCCCGGATCACCGGCAGCAGGGTCGAAGTGGGGAGGTCGAGAGGCACCGAGATCCCCTGGACGAGGATCTGGCGCTGGCGGCGGACCAGCTCTTCGAGGGTGGTGGCGAGGATGCGCTCGACCGCCTTCTTGACCTCCAGGAAGACCTCGCGGATGGCGCAGAACTGGGTGCCGACGTCGATGGTGCAGGGGAGGGCGAGGATCTGGTCGATCGTCGTCGTCTGCCCTTCGAGCGTCACCATGATGTGGCCGAGGGTGATCTGCGAGGCCGGCCGGGCGAGCACGTGCCCCCCCTGCGGGCCGCGGTTCGACTGGATCAGCCGGTCCTTCGAGAGCAGGGCGAGGATCTGGCGCAGGTAGGGCTCGGGGATCCCCTGGTGCTCGGCGATCTCGTGGCTGGTGACCGGCCCCTGCTCGCCCTTCATCGCGATGTAGAGCATCGCCCGGATGCCGTACTCGCCTTTTGTGGAGATTTTCATCGGGTTCCTGCGTCAAAAGTCTAACATACCGCCCGCCCACTGCCGGCCGGCGCGGCCGGCGCGCTCGGCCTCGACCAGCGCCGGCAACTCGCTCAGGTCCCGCAGGTCGCCCCCGCCGGTGTTGCGGGTGAGGTGGAGGGCCTTCATGCCGGCGGCGACCGCCCCTTCGACATCCTCGAGCCGCCCGTCGCCGACGTGCAGAACCGCCGCCGGCTCGACGCCGAGCCCGGCGACCGCCTGCTGGAAGATCCGCCCGTCCGGCTTCTCGACCCCCGCCTTTGCCGAGTAGGTCACCGCGGCGAAGAACTTGGCGAGGCGCAGCCGGGTCAGCAGGTCCGGCAGGCGGTGGTCCCAGTTGCTGATCACCCCCAGCAGCAGCCCCTGCCGCGCCAGCGCCGTGAGGGTCCGCGTCACCTCCGGATAGACCTCCCAGGCCGCCGCCGTGCCGAAGCGGTGGTAGAGCTCGGCCGCCGCGAAGCGCGAGGGCGGCGGCGCCCCTTTCAGCTCGCACAGCCGCTCGAGGAACCGGCGCCACCAGCCGCGCTCTCCTTCCGGATGGACGCCGAAGCGGTCGTGCCCCGGGTCGGCGCTGCACGACAGCTCCTGCCAGACGGTCGAGATCAGCCGCCGCGCCTCGTCGGCCTCGAGGTCGACGCCATGGCGGCGGAGGACCGCGGCGTAGATCTCCCCCAGGCGCGGGCTGTGGATCAGCGTATGGGTGACGTCGAAGGTGACCGCCCGGATCATGCCTTCAGGATACCGGATCTCGGCCGCCGCGTTCCGCCCCGTGATAGCTTGAACGGCATGCGCTCCCCCCTGATCCGCGCCGCCTTCGCGCTCCTGCTGTTCTCGACCTGGCTGGCGCTGCTCTTCTCGGGGTTCGCCTTCCGCGGCGGGGTCCACCTGCTGCTGCTGGCGGCGCTGGCGGCCTTCCCCTGGCGGTCGCTGCGGGTCGGCGCCCGATCCGAATCCGATCCTTCCTGAGCTGCTACTCCCGGAACGCCGCGACCGGCGCTGCGACCGGATTGCTCAGCGCTCCGACCCCCGACACCTCGATCTCCACCCGGTCGCCCGGGGTCAAGGGGCCGACCCCCGCCGGGGTGCCGGTGAGCATCACGTCCCCCGCCTCCAGGGTCATCATCCGCGAGACGTAGACCAGCAGGTCGACGATCGGGAAGACCATCATCCGGGTGTGCCCGCGCTGGCGCTCGGCGCCGTTGACGCGGGTCACCACCTCGAGATCCGCGAGGTCGGCGCCGACGCGGATCGCCGGCCCGAGGGGGCAGAAGGTGTCGAACCCCTTGGCGCGGGCGAAGCGGCCGTCCTTCTTCTGGAGGTCGCGGGCGGTGACGTCATTGGCGCAGGTGACGCCGAGCACGGCCTCCCGCGCCTCGGCCGCCGAGGCCCGCGTCAGCCGCCGGCGGAGCACCACGGCGATCTCCCCTTCGTACTCGACCTGCTGGCTCTCCGGGGTGAGCACGATCGACGCTCCCGGCGGGATGAGAGACGACGGCGCCTTGAGGAAGAAGAGCGGCTCCTTGGGCACGTCGTTGCCGAGCTCCTTCGCGTGCTCGGCGTAGTTGCGCCCGATCGCCACGATCTTGCTGGGCCGGGCCGGCACCAGCCGCCCGGCGCCTGGCGCGACCTCCTCCCCGAGCTGCCAGTCGGTCACGGCGGTCGCGAAGGGATCGGAGACGAGGAGGCGGAGGCGGTCCGGAGCGGCCGGATCGGCGGCGGCCCAGGAACCGGAGGGGGAATTGGCTGAGGCGATACGGTAGAGGAGCATACGAGGATCTTATCCGGTTGGCTGTAGGATTCCAGCGTCCGAAAGGAGACGAAGCATGCCGCGCCGTCTGCTCCTGATCAGCAACTCGACCAACCATGGCCAGGGCTACCTCGACCACGTCCTGCCGAAGATCGACGCCTTCCTGGGGCCGATCCGCACGCTGGTCTTCGTCCCCTTCGCGCTCAAGGAGCGGGCGGCCTACGGCGCCAAGGCGCGGGAACGCCTGGCGGCGATCGGCGTCGAGGTCGAAACACTGACCGCGGACTCGGCCGGCGTGCGGCTCGCCGCCCGCGCCGAGGCGTTCTTCACCGGCGGCGGCAACACCTTCCGGCTGCTGAAGATCCTCCAGGACTCGGGGCTCCTGCCGCTCCTGCGCGAGCGCGGCCAGGCCGGCATTCCTTATTTGGGGTCGAGTGCCGGGACCAACATCGCAGGCCCCACGATCCGCACCACCAACGACATGCCGATCGTCGAGCCCGCCTCGTTCGATGCCCTCGGGCTGGTCCCCTTCCAGCTCAACCCCCACTACCTCGACCCCGACCCCGGCTCGACCCACATGGGCGAGACCCGCGAGCTGCGCATCCGCGAGTTCCACGAGGAGAACGCCACCCCGGTCGTCGGCCTCCGCGAGGGGGCCTGGATCCGCATCGAGGAGAACCACGCCACCCTCGGCGGGGCCCGCGGGGCGCGGATCTTCCGGCGCGGGGAGGCGCCGGAAGAGAG
>CAVWOZ010000024.1:0-237944 GCA_963756595.1 uncultured Acidobacteriota bacterium | reverse complement strand
AGTCTGCTAAACCTGCGCTGCGGCCCGCCGACCTCGCCGACCGTCATCCGACGACAGGGGGGCTGGCAGGCGATCTGCACGCGGGGGCGCAGGGGAGGATTCGGGCGATGGGGACGATTTCTACGATGGAGACGGCGGACGACGGGGCGGCGGCGAGGCGGCGGGTGATCCTGGAGGGGGTGACGCCGCAGATCGACGGTGGGCGGTTCCCCGTCAAGCGGGTGGTGGGGGAGACGGTCGAGGTGGGGGTGGACGCGTTCACCGACGGCCATGACTCGATCACCTGCCGGCTGCTCTGGCGCCCGGAGTCGCAGCCGAAGTGGACCGAGGCGCCGATGGTGGCTCTCCCCAACGACCGCTGGCAGGCCGAGTTCACCGTCACGGAGCAGGGGCGGTGGCTCTACGCGGTGACCGCCTGGGTCGATCCCTTCAAGACCTGGCGGCGCGACCTCGGGAAGCGGGTGGAGGCGGGGCAGGACGTGGCGCTCGACCTGCGGGTGGGGGCGGCGCTGGTGCGCGAGGCGAGCGAGCGGGCCCGCCTCGGCCGCGGCAAGGCCGACGCGCGGGTGCTCGCCGGCTTGGCCGACGGCCTCGAGACGCCGAACCCGGGGGACGATTCCGACGCGCGGCTGCGCATGGCGCTCGAGGACGAGCTCGCCCAGTTGATGGACCGTCACGCCGACCGCCGCTTCGCCACCACGTACCCGGAGGCTTCCCAGGGGCTCGGCGTGATGGTCGACCGCGTCCGCGCCCGCTTTTCGAGCTGGTACGAGATGTTCCCGCGCTCGACCGGGCCGGCGGGGAAGCACGGCACCTTCCGCGACGCCGAGGGGCGGCTGCGCGACATCGCCGAGATGGGGTTCGACGTCCTCTACCTGCCGCCGATCCACCCGATCGGCCGCGCCTTCCGCAAGGGGAAGAACAACGCCCTCGAAGCCGGGCCCGACGACGTCGGCAGCCCGTGGGCGATCGGCGGCGCGGAGGGGGGGCACAAGGCGATCCACCCCGAGCTCGGCACCCTCGCCGACTTCCGCCGCTTCCAGAAGAAAGCGCGCACCCACGGTCTCGAGATCGCCCTCGACATCGCCTACCAGACGTCGCCCGACCACCCCTACGTGCGCGAGCACCCGGAGTGGTTCCGCACCCGGCCGGACGGCAGCATCCAGTACGCGGAGAACCCGCCCAAGAAGTACCAGGACATCTACCCCTTCCACTTCGAGACCGAAGCGTGGCGCGAGCTCTGGGAGGAGCTGAAGAGCGTCGTCGATCACTGGGTCGGCGAGGGGGTGCGCATCTTCCGGGTGGACAACCCGCACACCAAGCCGTTCGCCTTCTGGGAGTGGCTGATCGGCGAGGTCAAGCGCGCGCATCCGGACGTCCTCTTCCTGGCCGAGGCGTTCACGCGGCCGAAGATCATGTACCGCCTGGCGAAGCTCGGCTTCACCCAGTCCTACAACTACTTCCCGTGGCGGACCCGCGGCTGGGAGCTGGTCGAATACTTCACGGAGCTCAACCAGACCGAGGTCAAGGAGTTCTTCCGCCCGAACCTCTGGCCGAACACGCCGGACATCCTCACCGAGGCGCTGCAGATCGGCGGCCGGCCGATGTTCGTGCAGCGGCTGATCCTGGCGGCCACCCTGGGGGCGAGCTACGGGATCTACGGCCCCGCCTACGAGCTGATGGAGCACCTGCCGCGCGAGCGGGGGAGCGAGGAGTATCTCGACTCCGAGAAGTACCAGCTCCGCCAGTGGGACCTCGCCCGGCCGGACAGCCTGCGCGAGATGATCGCGCTGGTGAACCGCATCCGGCGCGAGAACCCGGCCTTGCAGAGCGACCACAGCCTGCGCTTCCACAAGTCGGAGAACGAGCAGATCCTCTGCTACAGCAAGGCGGCGGGGGAAAACCTGATCCTGGTGGCGGTGAACCTCGATTGCAACTACACGCAGGGGTCGTGGATCGAGCTCGACCTCGACGAGCTGGGGCTCGAGCGCGACCAGCAGTTCCAGGTCCACGACCTGCTGACCGGCGCCCGCTTCCTCTGGCAGGGGGCGCGCAACTTCGTTCAGCTCGATCCGCACCAGGTGCCGGCGCACATCCTGCGCCTGCGCCGCCGGGTGCGCTCGGAACGCGACTTCGACTACTTCATCTAGAGGAGCTGGACGTGATGGATTCGACGGAACCCACGAGCGGGCCCAGCGGCGGCGACGATCCGCTCTGGTACAAGGACGCGATCCTCTACGAGGTCCACGTGCGGGCCTTCTTCGATTCGGACGGCGACGGCCGCGGCGACTTCGCGGGGCTGACCGCCAAGCTCGACTACCTGCGCGACCTCGGGGTGACGGCGATCTGGCTGCTGCCGTTCTATCCGTCCCCCTGGCGCGACGACGGCTACGACATCTCGGACTACACCAGCGTCCACCCGGCCTACGGCACCCTCGAGGACTTCAAGCGCTGCCTCGACGAGGCGCACAAGCGGGGCTTGAAGGTGATCACCGAGCTGGTGATCAACCACACCTCGGACCAGCACCCGTGGTTCCAGCGCGCCCGCCTGGCGCCGAAAGGAAGCCCGGAGCGCGACTTCTACGTGTGGAGCGACAGCGATCAGAAATACGCCGGCACGCGGATCATCTTCACCGACACCGAGACCTCGAACTGGACCAAGGACCCGGTCGCCGACGCCTTCTACTGGCACCGCTTCTTCTCGCACCAGCCGGACCTCAATTTCGACAATCCCCTGGTGCAGGAGGAGCTCTTCAAGGCGCTCGACTTCTGGATGGAGATGGGGGTCGACGGCCTGCGCCTCGACGCCATCCCCTATCTCTTCGAGCGCGAGGGGACGAACAACGAGAACCTCCCGGAGACCCACCAGTTCCTGAAGAAGCTGCGGGCGCACGTCGACGCCAAGTTCAGCAACCGGATGCTGCTCGCCGAGGCCAACCAGTGGCCGGAGGACTCGATCGCCTACTTCGGCGATCCGGCGACGGGGGGGGACGAGTGCCACATGTCGTTCCACTTCCCGGTGATGCCGCGCCTGTTCATGGCGCTGCGCATGGAGGACCGCTATCCGATCATCGACATCCTCCAGCAGACGCCGCCGATCCCGGAGAAGGCGCAGTGGGCGATCTTCCTGCGCAACCACGACGAGCTGACCCTCGAGATGGTGACCGACGAGGAGCGCGACTACATGTACCGCGTCTATGCCGCGGACCGCGACCAGCGGATCAACGTCGGCATCCGCCGCCGGCTGTCGCCGCTGCTCGGCAACGACCGCCGGCGCACCGAGCTGCTCAACGCCCTCCTCTTCTCGCTCCCCGGCACGCCGGTCCTCTACTACGGCGACGAGATCGGGATGGGGGACAACTTCTACCTCGGCGACCGCAACGGCGTGCGCACCCCCATGCAGTGGAGCGCCGACAAGAACGCCGGCTTCTCGCGCGCCAACCCGCAGCGCCTCTACCTGCCGGTGATCGTCGATCCCGAATATCACTACGAGGCGGTGAACGTCGAGGCGCAGCAGGCGAACCCGCACTCGCTCCTCTGGTGGACGCGGCGGGTGATCGCGCTGCGCAAGCGGCATCCGGCGTTCAGCCGCGGCTCGATCGAGTTCCTCTCGCCGGACAACTACCGGGTGCTCGCCTTCGTACGGCGGACTACGGGGGAGACAACGGGGGAGACAACGGAGGAGACGCTGCTGGTGGTGGCCAACCTGTCGCGTTTCTCGCAGTACGCCGAGCTCGACCTCGCGGCCCACGCCGGGCTCACCCCGGTCGAGATGTTCGGGCGCTCGCCGTTCCCCAAGGTCGGCACGGGCTGCTACGGCCTGACCCTCGGCCCCCACTCCTTCCTCTGGTTCTCGCTGGTCGCCGACCCGGCGCAGTTCGGCCGCGTGCGGCAGGCGGCGCCGACGGAGGCGTCGTCCGAACGCCCCTTGGCGGTGCTGGCGATTGAAGGCAGCTGGCGGAGCTGCCTCGAAGGGAAGGGGCGGCGCGACTGCGAGGCGCTGCTGCTCGACGTGCTGCCGGGCCGGCGCTGGTTCGGCGGCAAGGCGCGGACGCTGCGCGGCATCGAGATCCGCGAGACGATCCCGCTCGGCGAGGGATCGGACGCCGTGCTGGCCCTCCTGCGCATCGACTACGTCGACGCCGAGGCCGAGCACTACGCCCTGCCGCTCGCCTTCGTCCCCGACGCGGAGCCCGAGCGGCAGGAGCGCCTGCGCGCCGACGAGCTGCCGCTGGTGGCGCGCCTGGAGTCTGCCGACCCCGCGGGGAGCGGGCTGCTCTACGACCCGTTCGGCGATCCCAAGGTGGCGTGCGCCCTGCTCGCGGCGATCGCAGGGGGAGCGAGCTTCCGCGGCGAGCAGGAGGAGCTGGCGGCGATCGCCTCGCCGGTCTTCGCGGCGCTGCGCGGCGAGGGGGATCTCGAACCGGCGCCGCTCAAGGCCGAGCAGAGCAACACCTCGATCCGCTTCGGAGACCGGCTGATCCTCAAGCTGTTCCGGAAGCTCGAGGCGGGGATCAACCCCGACCTCGAGATCGGCCGCTTCCTCACCGAGCAGACCGATTTCCGCCACACGCCGCGGGTGGCCGGCGCGCTCGAGATCCGCGACCGCAGCCACGAGCCGGTGACCCTCGGCGTGTTGCAGGAATTCATCCCCAACGAGGGGGACGCCTGGCGCTACACGCTCGATTCCCTCGGCCGCTTCTTCGACCGCGTCGCCATGAGCTGGGGGCAGGCCGTGGTGGGAGGCGCCGGCGGGGCCGGCGGAGCGGCCGTTCCGACCGAGCCGCTGATCGCGCTCGCCCAGCGCGAGCTCGGCGCCGACGACTTCGAGCGGATCGGCGTCTACGTGCCGACCGTGCGGCTGCTCGCCGAGCGCACGGCGGAGCTGCACATCGCCCTCGCCTCGGGGCGGGGGAAGGACTTCGCGCCCGAGCCGTTCTCGGAGCTCTATCAACGGTCGCTGTATGATTCGATGCGGTCGCTGACCAAGAAGAACTTCCGGCTGCTGCGCTCCCGGCTCGCCGCGTGTCCGGAGGCCGAGCGGCCGGCGGCGGAGTGGGTGCTGGCGGCCGAGGAGCGGATCCTCGAGCGCTTCCGCCGGCTGACCTCGCGGAAGCTGGCGGCCGAGCGCACCCGCATCCATGGGGACTATCATCTCGGGCAGGTGCTCTACACCGGCCGCGATTTCGTGATCCTCGACTTCGAGGGGGAGCCGGCGCGGTCGCTGTCCGAGCGGCGGCTCAAGCGGTCGCCGATGCGGGACGTGGCGGGGATGCTGCGCTCGTTCCAGTACGCGGCGTACGTGGCGCTGTTCGAGGAGGTGGCGTCCGGCGTATCCTCGCCGGAGGCGGGGCCGGCGCTCGAGAGCTGGGCCCTGTACTGGGAGCGGTGGGTCTCGGCGGCCTTCCTCCAGGCCTATCTGAACCGGGTGCGGGGGGCGGAGTTCCTGCCGGCGTCCGCGGAGGAGCGGGAGATCCTGCTCGACACCTTCCTGCTCGAGAAGGCGATCTACGAGCTGGGGTATGAGCTCAACAACCGTCCGGACTGGGTACGCATCCCGTTGCAGGGGATCCGCCAGATCCTGGATGGAGAGAGATAGGGTAGTGAGCTTGGCGAACGAACGTGAAGAGCTCCTCGAGCTGGCCCGCCTGCACGGCGTCCAGACCTCGTATCAGGACGCGATGGGCGGCCACGTCGAGGCGGCCCCCGAATCCCTCCTCGCCGTCCTGCAAGCCTTGCGGGCGCCCGTCGAGTCGCTCGCCGACGTGCCGGAGGCGCTGCGCGAACGGCGCCAGGAGCTGGGGAGCCGGCTGGTCGAGCCGGTGGTGGTCGCCTGGGACGGCCACGCGCCGTCGATCGAGCTGCGCCCGGGCGCGGCGCGCGGCGCCGTCGCCTACCACCTCGACCTCGAGAGCGGCGAGCGGCGGGCCCAGGTGGCGGACCTCGCGAGCCTGCCGGAGACGCGGCCGGACGGCTCCGCCCATCCCGGGCGTCTCCTCGCCCTCCCCGAGCCCCTCCCCTTCGGCTATCACCAGCTCACCGTGGAGCTCGACGGCCGCACCGCCTCGTCGCGGGTGATCTCGGCCCCCACCCGCTGCTACACGCCGCAGGGAAATGAGGGCGGGCTGTTGTGGGGGACCTTCCTGCCGCTCTACGCCCTGCGCACCTCGCGCAGCTGGGGGGCGGGCGACTTCTCGGACCTCGAGACCCTCGCCGAGTGGACGGCGAGCCTCGGCGGCGGGGTGGTGGGGACGCTGCCGCTCCTCGCCGCCTTCCTCGACGAGCCGTTCGAGCCGAGCCCGTATGTTCCGGCGTCGCGGCTGTTCTGGAACGAGATCTACGTCGATCCCCGGCGGCTGCCGGAGATGGAGGACTGCCCGGCCGCGCGGCGGCTGATCGAATCCCCCGAGTTCCAGCGCGAGATCGAGGCGCTGCGGGGGATGCCGCGGGTGGACTACGGGCGGCTCGCGGCGCTCAAGCGGCGGGCGCTCGAGGAGCTGGCGCAGCGCTTCTTCGGGCGGCCGGGCGAGCGCCAGGCCGAGCTCGACCGCTTCGTCGCCGGCAAGCCGGGGCTCGAGACCTACGCGGCCTTCCGCGCCGTCGGCGACCGCCGCGGCGAGCCCTGGCAGTGCTGGCCCGAGCGGCTGCGCGAGGGGACGCTCGCCCCCGCCGATTATGATGAAGAGGACCGCCGCTACTACCTGTGGACGCAGTGGGCCGCCGAGCAGCAGATGCGCGGCCTGGCGCGCGAGGCGCGGCGGCGGGGGCCGGGGCTCTACCTCGACCTGCCGCTCGGCGTCCACGCCAGCTCCTACGACGTCTGGTGCCATCGAGACCTGTTCGCCGAGGGGACCTCGGCGGGGGCGCCGCCGGACGCCTTCTTCACCAAGGGGCAGGACTGGGGGTTCCCGCCGCTCCAGCCCGAGCGCCTGCGCGAGCGGGGCTACGACTACCTGATCGCCTGCCTGCGCCATCACCTCTCGCACGCCGGCATCCTGCGCCTCGACCACGTGATGCAGCTTCACCGGCTGTTCTGGGTGCCGCGCGGCCTCGACGCCGCGGGCGGGGTCTACGTCCGCTATCCCGCCGAGGAGCTCTACGCGATCCTGTCGGTCGAGAGCCACCGCCACCGCTCGCTGATCGTCGGCGAGAACCTGGGGACGGTGCCGCCCGAGGTCTACGAGGCGATGGACCGCCACGACGTGCAGGGGATGTACGTGGTGCAGTACGAGCTGCAGCCGGGGAGCCAGGGGCTGCGCGAGCCGCCCGCGAAGTGCGTGGCGAGCCTGAACACCCACGACATGCCCCCTTTCCAGGGGTTCTGGCAAGCCAAGGACGTCGACGACCTCCAGAGCCTCGGCTTCTTCACCCCCGAACAGGCGGCCGAGGAGCGGCGGCGTCGCGGAGAGATCCGCCGGGCCCTCGAGGAGCAGCTCCCGCCCGAGGAGCGCGGCAAGGGGAGCGCCACGCAGGGGGCGCTGCTGCGCCAGCAGCTCGACCACCTGGCGGCGAGCCCGGCGCGCATGGTGCTGGTCAACCTCGAGGACCTGTGGCACGAGACCGAGCCGCAGAACGTCCCCGGCACCCACACCGAGCGGGCGAACTGGCAGCGCAAGGCGAGGTTCTCGTTCGAGGAGCTGTCGACCCGGGCCGACGTGGTCGAGCCGCTCCGGCGGGTGGACGCGATACGCAAGCGGCGCTCCCCGGGCGCGCCGGAGGGGAGCTAGCGAGCGATGGCGAGCCCGATCACCGAGCAGGACCTCTACCTCTTCAACGAGGGGACCCACTTCCGACTGCACGAGAAGCTGGGCGCGCACGCCGGCGTCGATGGCGAAGGCGAAGGCGGGCGCGACGGGACCTGGTTCGCCGTCTGGGCGCCGAACGCGGAGTCGGTGACGGTGATCGGCGAGTTCAACGGCTGGGACCAGCGGGCGAACCCGATGGCGCAGCGCGGCCTCTCCGGGATCTGGGAGGCCTTCGTGCCGGACCTCGCGCCCGGCGGCGCCTACAAGTACCACGTCGTCTCCCGCTACCGCGGCTACCGGGCCGACAAGGCCGACCCCTTCGCCTTCTTCGCCGAGACCCCGCCGCAGCGCGCCTCGGTGGTCTGGGATCTCGACTACGACTGGTGGGACGCCGACTGGATGCTCGCGCGCGGCGAGAAGCAGTCGCTCGCGGCGCCCATCTCGATCTACGAGGTCCACCTGGGGTCGTGGCGGCGGGTCCCCGAGGAGGGGAACCGCTTCCTCACCTACCGGGAGATGGCGCCGCTCCTCGCCGCCTACGTCAAGCGGCTCGGCTTCACCCACGTCGAGATGCTCCCCGTCATGGAGCATCCGTTCTACGGCTCCTGGGGGTACCAGTCGCTCGGCTACTTCGCGCCGAGCAGCCGCTTCGGCACGCCGCAGGACCTGATGTTCCTGATCGATCACCTGCACCAGGAGGGGATCGGCGTCATCCTCGACTGGGTCCCCTCGCACTTCCCCGGCGACGAGCACGGCCTCGCCTTCTTCGACGGCACCCATCTCTACGAGCACGCCGATCCCCGCAAGGGGTACCACCCGGACTGGTCGAGCTACATCTTCAACTACGGCAGGAACGAGGTGCGCAGCTTCCTGATCAGCAGCGCCATGTTCTGGATGGAGAAGTACCACGCCGATGCCCTGCGGGTGGACGCCGTCGCCTCGATGCTCTATCTCGACTACTCGCGCAAGGCCGGCGAGTGGATCCCCAACGAGTTCGGCGGGCGGGAGAACCTGGAGGCGATCAGCCTGCTGCGGACGCTGAACGAGGAGGTCTACGCCACCTTCCCCGAGGCGCAGACCCTCGCCGAGGAGTCGACCGCCTGGCCGATGGTGTCGCGGCCGATCTACCTGGGCGGCCTGGGGTTCGGCTACAAGTGGGACATGGGGTGGATGCACGACACCCTCGACTACCTGGCCAACGACCCCATCCACCGCAAGTACAACCACAACAAGATCACCTTCCGGACGATCTACGCCTTCAACGAGAACTTCGTGCTGCCCCTCTCGCACGACGAGGTGGTGCACGGCAAGGGGTCGCTCTACGGCAAGATGCCGGGCGACGCCTGGCAGAAGCTCGCCAACCTGCGGCTGCTCTACGGCAACCTCTACGCGCAGCCGGGGAAGAAGCTCTTCTTCATGGGGGGCGAGATCGCCCAGGTCCGCGAGTGGAACCACGACGCGAGCCTCGACTGGAACCTGATGGACGACCCCGGGCACGCCGGGATCTCGCGCTGGGTCGAGGACCTGAACCGCCTCTACCGCGACGAGCCGGCCCTCCACGAGCTCGACTGCGAGCCGGCCGGCTTCGAGTGGATCGACGGCTCGAACTCCGAGCAGAGCGTTATCGCCTTCCTGCGCCGCGGCAGGAGCAGCCCCGAGGCGGTGGCGGTGGTGTTCAACTTCACGCCGGTGGTGCGCGAGAACTACCGCATCGGCGTCCCCGGCCGCGGCTACTGGAAGGAGCTGCTGAACAGCGACGCCCCCGAGTATGGCGGCAGCGGCAAGGGGAACTGGGGAGGCGTCGAGGCGGCGCCGATCCCGCTGCACGGCAAGTCGCATTCGCTCACCCTCACCCTGCCCCCCCTCGGCGTACTGTTTCTGAAGCGCGACGCGCCGGCCGAGGAGTCGGCGGAGCCGGCGGAGGACGCCGAGCCCGCCGCCGGGGACGAGCCGGACGCCGACTTCGACAGCTTCGACGAGCCGCCGTTCGAGTAGGCCGCCGCCCCTCCGCCCATGCAGCGCTTCCTCTGTATCCACGGCCATTTCTATCAGCCGCCGCGGGAGAACCCGTGGCTCGAGGCGATCGAGGTCCAGGACTCGGCCTACCCGTACCACGACTGGAACGAGCGGGTCACCGCCGAGTGCTACGCCCCCAACGCGGCCTCGCGCATCCTCGACGGCGAGCACCGCATCGAGCGGATCGTCAACAACTACTCCCAGATCAGCTTCAACTTCGGCCCCAGCCTGCTCGCCTGGCTGGAGGTGGAGCGCCCCGACGTCTACCGCGCCATCCTGGACGCGGACGCCGCGAGCGCCGGGCGCTTCTCGGGGCACGGTTCCGCGCTGGCGCAGGGGTACAACCACATCATCCTGCCGCTCGCCAACCGGCGCGACAAGCGGACCCAGATCCTCTGGGGGCTCGCCGACTTCGCGCATCGTTTCGGCCGCCAGGCCGAGGGGATGTGGCTCCCCGAGACGGCGGTCGACCTCGAGACGCTCGACCTCCTCGCTCAAGGCGGCGTGCGCTTCACCATCCTCGAGCCGCACCAGGCGCGCCGCGTGCGGCCGAAGGGGGAGAAGGGGGAGGAGGGGAAGTGGAAGGACGTCGGCGGCGGCCGGATCGATTCTTCGGTCCCCTATGAGGTGAAGCTGAAGGAGGGGCGGCGGATCGCCGTCTTCTTCTTCGACGGCGCCATCTCGCGCGGGGTCGCCTTCGAGGGATTGCTGATGAGCGGCGAGCGCTTCGCCGACCGCCTGATGTCCGCGGTGCCGGCCGACCCCGAGCACGACCGGCTGATCAACATCGCGACCGACGGCGAGACCTACGGCCACCACCACCGCTACGGCGAGATGGCCCTCTCCTACGCCCTCCAGCACATCGAGGAGAACGGCTGGGCGAAGCTGACCAACTACGGCGAGTACCTGGCCGCCCATCCGCCGGAGCACGAGGTGGAGATCGTCCAGAACACCGCCTGGAGCTGCGTGCATGGGGTCGACCGCTGGCGGGAGGACTGCGGCTGTCACACCGGCGGCGGCGAGGGGTGGACGCAGGAGTGGCGGGCGCCGCTGCGCCTGGCGCTCGACGGCCTGCGCGACGAGCTCGCGCCGCTCTGGGAGCGCGCGGCCGGCGAGCTCTTCGCCGCGCCGTGGGAGGCCCGGGACGCCTATGTCGAGGTGCTCCTCGACCGCTCGCCGGAGACGGTCGACGGCTTTCTCGACAAGGTCGCGGCGGAGGGCGCGGAGATCGGCCCCGAGGGCGCCGACCGGGTGCGGGCGCTCCAGCTCCTCGAGCTGCAACGCCACGCCCTGCTGATGTACACCAGCTGCGGCTGGTTCTTCAACGACCTCGCGGGGATCGAGACGGTGCAGGTGCTGCGCTACGCCGGCCGCGTGGCGCAGCTCGCCGAGGAGCTGCTGGGGGTGGAGGTCGAGCCCGAGCTGCTGCGCCTCCTCGAGCGGGCGAGGAGCAACGTCGCCGAGGAGGGGAGCGGGCGCGACCTCTACGAGCGGATCGTCCGCCCCTCGGTGGTGGCGCTGCCGCAGGTGGCGGCCCACTATGCGGTCTCGGCGCTCTTCGCGGAGTATCCCGAGCGGGCCAACCCGGCCGCGGTCTATTGCTATGCGGTCGAGCGGGAGAGCGGCCGCGTCTTCCGCGCCGGCCGCGCGCGCCTGTCGATCGGCCGGGTGCGGGTCGCCTCGCGGCTGACCGGCGAGACCGGGCGCTTCGTCTTCGGCGTCCTCCACTTCGGCGACCACAACCTGAACGCCGGGGTGATCCCGGCCGGCGATCCGGAGGAGTACGCGGCGCTTCTCTTCGCGGCCAGCGCCGCCTTCGAGCACGGCGACCTGCCGCAGGCCGTCCGCCTGCTCGACCGCTACTTCGGGGCCGTCCCCTATTCGCTGAAGTCGCTCTTCCGCGACGAGCAACGCCGCATCCTCGACCGCGTCCTCGCCTCCACCCTCAACGAGGTCGCGGACGAGTACCGCGACATCTTCGAGCAGCAGGCGCCGCTGATGCGCTTCCTGAAGACCCTCGGCACCCCCCTCCCCAAGGCGTTCGCCGCGGCGGCCGAGCTCGTCCTCAACATCGACCTGCGCCGCGCCGTCGCCGATCCGGCGGCGGACCCCGACGAGGTCGAGCGCCTGCTCGCCGAGCGTTCGGCGCTGGGGGTCGACCTCGACGTCCCCGGGCTCTCCTACGCCCTGGAGCACGCCCTCGAGGCGCTGGTCGAGCAGCTCCGCGCCCGGCCGCGCGATCCGGCGCTCCTGCGCCGCATCGATTCGACCGTCGCCCTCGCCCGCTCCACCCCCTTCCAGGTCGACCTCCGCCAGGCCCAGAACGGCTGCTACGACCTGCTGCAGACGGTCTACCCCGAGCGGCTCGATCAGGCCGAGAAGGGGGATGCCGCCGCCATCGAGTGGGTCGCCCTGTTCCGCCAGGTAGGGGAGGGTTTGCAGGTGCGGGTCGAGTAGGACTCTCCTGGTCCACCCCTTGCACGCTTCCCCGGCGTGCCCAAAGCTCCGCTCTCGACCTATCGCGTCCAGCTCCGCGCCGAGTTCGGCTTCGACGAGGCCGCGGCGATCGCCGGCTATCTCGCCGAGCTCGGGATCTCCCATCTCTACAGCTCGCCGTACCTCCAGGCGGCGCGGGGGAGCACGCACGGCTACGACGTGATCGACCCGAACCGGGTCAACGACGAGCTGGGAGGGGAGGAGGGGCACGCGCGGCTCTGCGCGGCGCTGGGCGAGCACGGGCTCGGCCAGGTGCTCGACATCGTCCCCAACCACATGGCGATCACCGGCGAGGGCGAGCGGGGGAACCGCTGGTGGTGGGATGTGCTGGAGAATGGGGCCGCCAGCCGCTACGCCCGCTTCTTCGACGTCGACTGGCACTCGCCGCACGCGCGACTGCACGACACGGTGCTGCTGCCGATCCTCGGCGACCACTACGGTCGGGTGCTGGAGGCGGGGGAGCTGGTGCTGGTGCGCCGCGGCGGCCGTTTCGAGATCCACTACCACGAGCACCGGATGCCGGTCGCCCCGCGCTCGCTCGACACGCTGACCGCCGACGCGGCCGGCCGTTGCGGCTCGCCGGACCTTGCCTTCATCTCCGACTCCTTCGAGCTCCTCCCTCCCGCGACGGCGACCGACCGCGAGAGCATCGTCCGCCGCCACCGCGACAAGGAGGTGCTCGCCGGGCAGCTCGCCCGCCTCGCCGAGGAGCGGCCGGAGGTGGCGCGCGCCCTCGACGAGGCGGTCGCCGCCGTCAACGCCGATCCCGACCGGCTCGACGCCCTCCTCCAGCGCCAGAACTACCGCGTCGCCTTCTGGCGGACCGCCGGGCAGGAGCTCGACTACCGGCGCTTCTTCGACGTCCACACCCTGATCGGGCTGCGCATGGAGGACGAGAGGGTGTTCGCCGACACCCACGCCCTCGTCCTCCGCTGGCTGCGCGAGGGGGTGCTCGACGGCGTCCGCATCGATCACCCGGACGGCCTGCGCGACCCGGAGGAGTATCTGGAGCGGCTGCGCGACGAGGCTCCGGAGGCGTGGATCGTGGTCGAGAAGATCCTCGAGCGGGACGAGGCGCTGCGCGACTCCTGGCCGGTCGAGGGGACGACCGGCTACGACTTTCTCGCCCGGGTGGGGGCCCTGCTCGTCGATCCCGCCGGGGAAGGTCCGCTGACCGACCTCTACGCCGAGCTGACGGGGGAGCCCACCGACTGGCCGGCGATGGTGCGCGAGAAGAAGCTGTTCATCCTCGGTGACCTGCTGGCGAGCGACGTCAACCGGCTGGCCGAGGCGTTCCTCGAGGTCTGCGAGCGCCATCGCCGCCATCGCGACTACACCCGCTTCGAGCTGCGGCAGGCGCTGCGCGAGGTGGCTGCCGATTTCCCGGTCTATCGCACCTATGTGCGGGCGGAGATCGGCGAGGTCGACGACCTCGACCGGGGGTACGTCGACGCGGCGATCGCGGCCGCTCGCGCGGCGCGTCCGGACCTCTCCGCCGAGCTGTTCGATTTTTTCCGCGACCTGCTCGTGCTGGCCGCCCGCGGCGAGCCCGAGAGCGAGCTGGTGATGCGCTTCCAGCAGCTCACCGGCCCCGCCATGGCGAAGGGGGTGGAGGACACCGCCTTCTACAACTTCCATCGCCTCGTGGCGCTCAACGAGGTGGGGGGGAGCCCGGGCGACTTCGGCCTGGCGCTGGCGGATTTCCACCGCGCCGAGGCCGCGGCCGCCGAGCGCTGGCCGGCCGCGCTGCTCGCCACCTCGACCCACGACACCAAGCGCAGCGAGGACGTGCGGGCGCGGCTCAGCCTGCTCGCCGAGATGCCCGAGCGCTGGGGGGAGGCCGTCCGCCGCTGGTTCGACCACAACGCCAAGCACAAGCGGGGAGATCTTCCCGACCGCAACGCCGAGTACCTCCTCTACCAGACCCTGGCCGGCGCCTGGCCGATCACCCCGGAGCGGGCGGCGCGGTTCATGGAGAAGGCGGCGCGGGAGGCCAAGGCCCACACCTCGTGGACGCGGATCGACGCCGGCTACGAGGAGGCGCTGCGGGACTTCGTCCACGCCGTGCTCGGCGACCCCGGATTCACCGCCGACCTCGAAGCCTTCGTGGCGCCGCTGGTCGCCCCGGGGAGGGTCAATTCGCTGGCGCAGACGCTGCTCAAGCTCGCCTCCCCCGGCGTGCCGGACTTCTTCCAGGGGAGCGAGCTCTGGGACCTCTCGCTGGTCGACCCCGACAACCGCCGGCCGGTCGATTACGCCCTGCGGCGGCGCCTGCTGGCGGAGCTGAAGGCGGGGATGACCGTGGAGGAGATCCTCGCCCGGGCGGACGACGGCCTGACGAAGCTCTGGCTGATCCACCAGGGGCTCCACCTGCGCCGGCGGCGGCCGGCGGCGTTCGGCCCCGAGGGGGGCTACGAGCCTCTGCCGGCCTCGGGGCCGCGGGCCGAGCACGCCGTCGCCTTCGTGCGCGGCGGCGAGGTGGCGGCGGTCGCCCCGCGCTGGCCGCTGCGCCTCGCCGGCGACTGGCAGGGCGATTGGAAGGAGACGACGCTCGAGCTGCCGCGGGGCCGCTGGCGCGACGAGCTGACCGGGGGCGAAGTGGCGGGAGGAACGTGCCGGATCGCCGATCTCCTGGCCCGTTTCCCGGTGGCCCTGCTGGTGCGATCCCAAGTAGAATCCGACCCATGAGGGGCGCGCGCCGATGAACGAGGACGCCGATGCCGCATCGAATCCCACACCCGAGGAAACGGAGGTCGAGATGATCCTCGACCGGCTCGATGCCGACGACGACCTGGGGGCTCTCGACGAGCCGGCGCGCGACCCGGCGCCGCTGAGCCGTCAGGAGATCGACCGCCTGGTCGACCGCGCCCTCGACGAGGAGCTGAAGCAGCTCAGTGGCTCGGCGCCGCGGCCGAAAGGCTAGCGGGGCCCTCGGCCGGCGCCTCGGCCCCTCCGGCCGGCATCCCGCCCGGCGCCCCGTTCGCCCCGTTCGCAATCGGCGGCGCGCCCTGCTGCACCGACACCCCGGCCCCCGCCGAGATGCCGCACGAGCGGAAGACTCCCCGGATCTCTCCCGCCCCCGCCTCCCCCCGGTACTCGCCGCGGAAGGTGCCGTCGAGCAGCACGGCGGCGCCGGCGTTCTCCTGCCGGACGTCGACGTTCGCCGACCCCGTCGAGACCACCAGGGCGCCGCTCGCCGAGCGGCCGTTGACGAACAGGCGCGCCGAGTAGGGGCCGCTCCCCCGGTAGTCGGCGAGGCGCACGGCGACGGCAGGGAGGGCGGGGTCGCCGGTGCGGTAGTCGATCTGCACCCCGCCTCCCGGGTTCGGCACGCAGAAGTAGGGGCTCGTCCCCGCGAAGCTCAGGGCGCCCGTCACGGTCAGCACGTCGTCCGCCGCGCTCCTCGCGGTCGCGGGCTCTTTCGCCGCGCGGGCGCCCGGCTTGCCGTCGCCGCAAGCCGCGAGCAGGACCGTGAGCAGGAACAGGAGGGGGAGGGCGGACCGCGCGATCATCGGCCGGGAAGATAGCAGGAAGGATGCCACTGCGGCCGCTACGATTTGGCTTATGACTTGGTCAACGCGCCCCACAGGAACGCCAGGCCGGCGACCGCGAGCAGCCACCAGCCGTACGGCGAGCCGCCGCCGCGCAGGATCACCCCGGCGATCAGCAGGCCGGCGGCGACCACCATCCAGGAGAGGCGGTAGATCGAGCGCTCGAGGCGCTGGATGCTCTTGCGCGAGTCGGCCGTCAGGGTGGACTGGATGGTGAGCCCGCCCCGCTCGGCGCGGGCGAGCACGGCGTCCATCCGTCGCGGCAGACCGAGCAGGAGCTGGAGCTGCGCGACCCCCTCGCGGACGATCTCCTTCCAGTCGCGGCGCAGCTCCTCGGCGGCCAGCCGCTCGGCGAAGGGGAGGGTCTCGGCCCAGGGATCGAACTCCGGGTCGAGCTGCGTCGAGAGGCCGGCGAGGAGCCCCACGGCGCGCGAGGCGAAGAGGAGGTCGACCTGGAGCTGGAACGGCAGCTCGTAGAGGAGGTCGCGGTACTCGCGGAGGAAGTACTCGGCCTCCGAGAACGCGGTGTCGCGCAGGCTGCCGATGCGCACCCCCCAGAAGCGCCGGAAGAGCTCCTCGTGCACCTCCTCCAGCCGGTCGAGGTCGGCCCCCGGCAGCAGCACGCCGGCCGCCACGTAGGAGCGCACCATGCGGCCGGCGTCGCGGGTGCCGAGGGCGATGGCGTATTCGCGCAGCGAGCCGCGCAGCCGCTCGGGGATCACCGCCACCATGCCGAAATCGACGAACACGAGCTGGAACGGCCGCTCCTCGCCCGTCGGCGGCGGCGGCACCGGGGCCCCGGGCGGGAAGGGAGATTCACCGCCGAGGGGCAAGGGGCGCACGAACAGGTTCCCCGGGTGGGGATCGGCGTGCAGGAAGGAGCGCTCGAAGATCTGCTGCAGATAGATCCGGTAGAGGACGCGCGCCACCTCGGGGCGGGAGATGCCGGCGGCGTCGAGCGCCGCGAGGTCGCCGATCTTGATCCAGCCGACGTTCTCGAGGGTCAGCGTGCGGCGGGCGGTCGACTCCCAGTAGACGCGGGGGAGGTAGACCCGGGCGTCGCCGGCGAAGTCGGCCGCGAAGCGCTCGGCGTTCTTCCCCTCGGCCTTGAGGTCGAGCTCGCCGCGGGTGACGTCGGTGATCTCGGTCCCCAGGCGGTCGAGGTTGACCCGCCGCTTGATGGTCTTCGAGAAGCGCAGCAGCCGGGTCGCCAGGCGGACCGCCGCGAGGTCGGTCTCGACCAGCACGTCGATCCCCGGGCGCAGCACCTTGACCACCACCTCCTCGCCGCTCGGCAGCCGCGCCGGGTGGACCTGGGCGAGCGAGGCGGCGCCCACCGGCTCGGGGGAGACCCAGGCGAAGACGGACGCGAGGGGGAGCCCGAAGTCCTCCTCGATCTGGCGGACGATCGCCGCGAAGCTCTCGGGGGGGACCTCGTCCTGGAGCCCGGCGAGCTCCCTGGTGATTTCGGGTGGGAGGATGTCGACGCGGGTCGAGAGGAACTGGCCGAGCTTGATCAGCACCCCCCCCATCTCGCCGGCGAGCGCCCGGTAGCGGCGGGCGATCTCCTGGTAGCGGACGAGCGGCGGGCGGCGGAAACGGCGGAGGCCAGGGACGTTGAGCACCACGTCCCACCAGACGACCTGGACGAAGACGCGGGTGACGAAGCGGCGCACTTTGCGGTAGCGCCGGAAATCGATCCCCGTGGCCATGGGGGTACCATACACCGGGCTGTGCCACCGCCCCTCCTGTGACAAGATCCCTCCCCGCCATGGACGCTCCGCACGCGCATCCGACCCTGGAGAGACACGAGCCCGACGGTCTGGTCTTCCGCCCGTTCTCGTCGCTCGCCGACTACGCGGCCTGCGTCGAATTGCAGCGCGAGACCTGGGGGCGCGAGTTCTCGGACGTCGTCCCGTTGAGCATCCTCAAGATCACCCAGAAGGCGGGGGGGATCGCCGCCGGCGCGTTCTCGAGCCAGGGGCACCTGCTCGCCTTCGTCTACGGCCTGACCGGCTTCGTCGACCGCCGGCCGTTCCACTGGTCGCACATGCTGGCGGTCGCCGCCGCGGCGCGCGACCTCGGGCTCGGCACCCGGCTCAAGCTCTACCAGCGCGACCTCCTGCTGCCGACGGGGGTCGAGGAGGTGCGCTGGACCTTCGACCCGCTCGAGGCGCGCAACGCGCACCTCAACTTCAACCACCTGGGGGTGGAGGTCGCCGAGTACGTGGAGGACATGTACGAGGGGGAGGAGGGGAGCGAGCTGTTCGCGGGGATCGGCACCGACCGCCTGATCGTCTCCTGGAAGATCGCGGGCGAGCGGGTGGAGCGCGCCCTGGCCGACCGCCGCGCGGGCTCCGCCGAGCCCTTCCGGGAGGCGCCCGTGGTCAACCCGGGAGGGGCGGTGCTGGAGCTGCCGGAGAGCCCGCGGGTGCGGATCGAGATCCCGGAGAGCATCCAGGAGCTCAAGGCGGCGCGGCCGGAGGAGGCGGCCGGCTGGCGGGCGTCGACCCGCCGGGCGTTCGAGGGGTACCTCGGGCGCGGCTACCGGGTCGAGGCGTTCCGGCGCGAGGCCGGCACCGGACGTTGTTTCTACGGATTGGAAAGGGACTGACATGCTGCGGATCGAAAGCGTCACTCTGCGCGAGATCTCCCTCACCCTGAAGGAGCCGTTCCAGATCTCCTCCGGCACCACCACCCGGCGGCGCATCCTGCTCGTCGAGCTGGAGAGCGCCGACGGCGTCGTCGGATGGGGGGAGTGCACCGCGGGGGAGCTCCCCAACTACGGCCCGGAGACGATCGACACCGCCTGGCTCGCCATCCGCGAGTGGGTGGCGCCGCGGGTGCTCGGCCAGTCCTACGGCGGTCCCGAGGAGGTGCATCCGGCCCTCGACGCCGACTTCCGGGGCCACAACATGGCGAAGGCGGCGGTCGAGATGGCGGCCTGGGAGCTGGCGGCGCGCACCGACGGCGTGCCGCTCGCCAAGAAGCTCGGCGGCACGCGCGACCGCATCCGGGTGGGGATCTCGCTCGGCATCCAGAAGAGCCCGAAGGCGCTGGTCGAGAGGGCCCAGGCCGCGCTCGAGCGCGGCTATCGCAAGGTCAAGATCAAGATCAAGCCGGGGGCCGACGTCGAGTACGTGCGCGCCGTCCGCAAGGCCCTCGGCGGCGAGGCGCCGCTGATGGCCGACGCCAACAACGCCTACACCCTCGAGACGGCGGAGAGTCTGGTGGCGCTCGACGAGCTCGGGCTGATGATGATCGAGCAGCCGCTCGCCTGGGACGACCTGCTGCGCCACGCCGAGCTCCAGAAGCGCCTGAAGACGCCGCTCTGTCTCGACGAATCGATCACCAGCCTCGACCGCGCCGCGGACATGATCGCCCTCGGCTCCGGGCGGATCGTCAACATCAAGCCCGGCCGGGTCGGCGGCTTTGCGGCGTCGATCGCCATCCACGACCTCTGCGCGAAGCACGGCATCCCGGTCTGGTGCGGCGGCATGCTCGAGAGCGGCGTCGGGCGAGCCCACAACGTCGCCCTCGCCTCGCTCCCCAACTTCACCCTCCCCGGCGACGTCTCCCCCAGCGAGCGCTACTGGGACGAGGACATCGTGACCCCGGAATGGACGATGGACCTCGAGGGGTGGATCGACGTCCCGGTGGATCAGCCGGGGCTGGGGGTCGAGGTCGACAGGGAGAGGATCGAGGAGCTGACGGTGAGGCGGGAGATCCTCAGGCTGCAATAAAGGGACAGGACAAGGGACAACAGGGACCTCAAGGACCAAGGACGTTTTTCGTCCCTGTTGTCCCTGTTGTCCCTCAAGTCCCTTGTTTCGCCGCCCCCGAGTGGCGCCGCCGCCAAGCCACCGTGAGAGCCGCCGCCGTGATCAGCGCCCCGGCGAGCCACCCCCACCCAACCCCCGCGCCCCCCGCCTTCCTCCCCCCCGGCAGCGGCACCAGGCCGCCGTCGCCGAGCGCCACGATGCCGGCCCAGGCGGCGGCCGGGATGCCGGCGGCGATCGATTCGGCCTGCGCGGCGTGGAGGGCGTCCCCCACGGCCGCGCCGCGGCCGAGATGGCGGTAGAAGCGGGCGAAGAAGTCCGCCGCCTCGTCGTCGCGCAGCCGCCAGAGGCTGGCCACCACGGTGTGCGCGCCCCCCTGGAAAAAGGCGCGGGCGAGGCTCATCACCCCCTCGCCGCGGAGCAGGGCGCCGGTGTTGCTGCTGCACGCGGAGAGGACCACGACACGGCCGCCGAGGTCGAGGCCGACGATCTCGCGGATCTGCAACAGGCCGTCCTCGGCGGCGGCGCCGGGGGCGAGCAGGACCCCCGAGCGGTCGGGGTCGACCTCGTCGGTGACGGCGTGGGTGGCGAAGTGGAGGACGCCGAAGCGGCGCAGCGCGGCCCGCTTGAGATACGCCTCCGAGGCGTCGGCGCCGAAGCGGCGGAGGCTGCCGCCGCCCAGGGCGCGCACCACCTCGGCGCTCTCCTGCCGGGCGTAGGGGAGGGGGCCGAGCCGCCCGCCGTCGCTCCGATCCCTTCGCAGGGGCGGGTCGGCGAGGGCGAGCGCGGGGATCGGGGCGGCGGCGGGGCGCCGCCCCTTCCAGGCCAGCCAGAGCGTCGCCGAGGGGACCTGGGTCAGCGCGTAGCGCACGGCGAGCGGCGGCGCCTGCGGCGTCTCCCGCAGGGCGGCGAAGGGGAGCCGGTGGAGGGCGTCGTCCGGCACCAGGACGAGCCGCCGGACGCCGGCGGGGAGGTCGCGCAGCGGGGCGGCGAGCAGGCGCCGGTAGAGCGCCGCGGCCGGCACCCCTTCGGAGCCGTCGCGCGCCTCGAAGGTGCCGTTGAACAGGCCGAGGGCGGCTCGTAGCTCGCCGCGCGCCGGCAGGCGGTAGACCCGGGTGCGCTCCCGGGTGGTCACCAGCAGCCAGGAGCCGCCGGCGAAATCGCCCCGCTCGTCCTCCCACGACGAGACCTGGAACGACAGCAGCGCCTCGTCGCCGGCGAGCGCCTGCCGCACCCGCGCCAGGGTGGCGAAGTCGGGGCGCTGCCGGTGGGCGCTGGCAGCGGGGGCGGCGGACGCCGCGTGCGCCGATTCGAGGGCGTCGGCGAGCGTGCGCGCCCGCAGGCGTTCCGCCACCTCGAACGCCTGCTCGAGCTTGTCGGGGTCCACGACGCTGAGGTCCGGGGCGAGGGCGCCGGCGAGCAGGCGCCCCGACAGCCAGTAATAGTCTTCGGACCAGGTGGAGAACGCCTCGGCCCGCCCGGCCGAGCCGGTCTGGCGGTCGCGCATCGCCTCGATGGCGTCGAGGGCGGCGAGGGCGCTCGCGAACGGCTTGCCGCTCGCCGCGAAGAGGCGCATCTGCTCGCGCCAGGCGAACGCCAGCGACCAGGCATCCTGCGCCTGCTCGGCGATGGCGAGCGAGCGGTCGATCGCCCGCTGCGCGGCGGCGGGATCGACGGCCGACAGGAAGCGGGCCTCGCCGTCGAGGCAGAAGCTCTGGTCGCGCGCCGTCGCCGCGTGCGCCAGGCAGGCCGCGAAGTGCTCCCGGGCGGCCTCCCCCTTCGACAGCGCGCCCAGCATCAGATGGCTGCTCGACAGTACGGAGTCGTTGCGCGAGGCGGTCGCCGGCGCGACCGCCTCGCCGGCCAGGCGGGCGGCCTCCTGTCGCCCCTCGGCGCTCGGCAGCTCGCCGGTCTGGTCGAGCACCGCGCGGGCCATGCCGTAGAAGGCATTGGCCTCCGAGTAGCGGTCGGCCTTCGCGGTGGCCAGCCGGGCCAGGGAGCGGAAGGTGTCGAGCCCCTCCTGATAGCGGCCGAGCTCGAGATCGACGCTCCCGAGGGCGACCAGGCACTCGCGCTGGGCGATGTAGGGGCCGCCGGGGAAGAGCGCCGGTTTCGCCTGGCGGAGGAGCTGGTAGGCCCTCTCGAGATCCTTGCCCAGGCTCCACAGATAGCGTCCCCGCAGCACCCTGCCGCGGGCGACGAGGACGGCGTCGCCGGAGGCCGCCGCCGCCGCCTCTGCCCGGTCCACCTGGGCTGCCGCGGCGTCGATCCGGCCGGCGTTGAACAGCAGCCGGTAGAGATTGACCCGGGCGGTCACCTCGCCCTGCGCATCCTTGCGGGCGGCGAAGGCGGCGGCGATCCGCGCCATCTCATCGACGGGGCTGGCCTGCTTGTAGACGAGGAAAAAGTCGGGCCACGGGCTCCCCGGGTGCTCGCGCAGCAGCTCGGCGAGCCCGGCCCTGGCGCGCTCCGGCTGGTGAAGTGCGATTCCGGCCTCCTCGAAGCAGCGGGCGGTCTCCTCCGCCTCCGGCCGGGCGGCGGCGAGCTGCTCGCAACGCTCGAAGCCGGCAGGAGGCTGGGGAATCCCCAGAGCCGCGAGGACGAGCAGGGCCGGCAGCATCCGGGAAGCTTACCGTAGCGCGTCGCCGGCAAGCTCGGGCCAAAAGCGACGGGCGGCTCCGTCGAGCCGCCCGTCGGAAGAAAACCGCAAGCGTTGAAGAGGGTCTAGCCGGTCGGGCCGCCCGGGCCGGGGTCGCCGCCGCCCGGGGGGACGGTGCAGCACGGGTCGGTGCCGACCGGGGTCTCCGACTGCGTGACGGGGGTGGTGGGGTTGGTGTCCGCGGCCTTCTGTTTATCGTTCATGATGGTCTCCTCGATTCGTGTCGTGTCCGGTGGGTTCGGGTTTCGATCGATCGTTCATTCGTCCTGCTGTTCTCTGGAACGAAGCCCGCGGGCCGATCCCCTCACCTTGCGATCTCTACGTTGCGATTCGAGGATTGTTACGACTCATTCGAGCGGCGTGGTGAACGTCGCCGAGGTCTCGTGGCTGCCGTCGCCCCGCACGCCGTCGACCCTCCAGAGCAGCTTCGTGCCGCGCGGCAGGGGAGTCAGGGCGCTGGCGGGGATCCGGTACCGGGAAGCGGTCAGCCCCTTCGCCGCCGCCACGCTCTTCAGGTCCTCGGTGCTCACCTGGACGTCGTAGCCGGTGGCCCCCGCCAAGGGGGACCAGCGCAGCACTGCGGCCTGCCGCGGCAGCGCCGCTCCCGCTGGGAGGAGCGAGTGGATCGAGGCGTGCTGGCCCCCGCGGTAGGTGGGGTCCTGCGGCCCGAGCGAGCCCTGGTGATAGACGCCGACGGCGATCAGCAGGCCGGCGGCCAGGGCGGCCGCGGCGGCGAGCGGGCGCCAGCGGCCGAAACGGCCGTGGACGACGGTCCCCAGCCGGCGGGGCGCGGCGCCGTCGGCATCCTCCGCACCGGCGTCGGCGGCCTGCTGGCGGTTCAGCTCGGCGGCGAGCCGCCAGTCCTCGGCGCAGGCCGCGCAGCGGGCGGTGTGGTCCACCACGTCGCGCAACTGGGCGGGGGGAGCTCGCCGCGGACCGCCGACCAGATCGTCTCCGCGGACGGGCAGCTCCGCGGGTCGGGAGGGGCGTCCGCGGTGGCGAAGGCGGCGCGGAGTCGTGCCTGCTGTGGGTCGTCCTGGCTCATCGATGCACCTCTCTTCCGGGCCGCAAAGGGCGCGGGGTCCAGCAAGAATTCAAGGGAACAGCCTCCGGAACTTTGGGCTTCAAGGAATCAAAACGCTCCAGTCCCCCGGATTCCCTCACCTGTGGACGAAAAGTATCACTCACCGCCGGAGGGGCCCCACGGACGGGTGAGGGGATCGCCCGGCCGCCCGCGTTCCTCCTCCCGGCGGTCGCGAGACCGCCGTTCAGCGCCACTGCAGATCATCCGGCCGTCCGCGGTACGGGGCGGCCTCTTTTTTTGTTGTCGGATCAGCTTTGGATCCCTTTGTCTCCGAGGCAGCCGCGCAGGTCGGCCATCCCCCGGTAGACGAGGTTCTCGGCCTTCTTGCCGGTCCATCCCATCAGGTTGCCGATCTCCGGCACGCTGTGCCCCTGGAGGTTGAGGGTGACGGCGTGGCGGCGCGGCGCCACCATGCGCCCCAGGCAGTCGCGGATGGCGCGGCCGATCTCCCGCCCGGCCGAGGCGCGCTCGGGGTCGGGGGCCGGGGCGGCCGGATCGTAGGCGACCGGCTCCTCCTCGTCGCCGCCGGCGAGCGAGACCTCCTGGCGGCGGCGCAGGCGGCGGATCTCGTCGATCATCGCGCTGTAGGCGGTCTTCTTGAGGTAGAACGCGGAGAGCTCCGCCGTCCCCTCCTTCTTGCGCTGGATCTCCATCACCCGCATCAGCGCGACCTGCACGAGGTCGTCCGCGCGGTCCGCCATCCAGCGCGGGCAGACGCGGCCGACGGCGCGCACCAGGTCGCGGTGGAGCTGCGCGTAGTCCATCGCGGGCTGCGGTTTCGGGTTCTCGGTGTCGGTGACCATGTCGAAGCTCTCGGGCGTTGCTCCGTTCGAAAGGGGCCCATAGCCTACTACGGCCGGAGGCTGGCTCATCCCGCCGTCGCGTCTCTCCCGCCGGCGGGGTCCGCGCGGCCGGTCCATGTTACGGCGATGTGACAAATGAAGTCGCGCTGTCCCGTTCAGTGTCCCGGTCTCACCTCTAGCGGCCACCTATAGAACGAAGCACCTGATGTTTTCCGCCGACCACCGAGCCGGCCTTCTTTTCTGGGGGGAGATGCGATGAACAGCGTTAGCTTTGTCAATTTTGGCGGGGAAGTCGATTACGAGTACCTCATCCTCGGCGCCGGCCCCGCCGGCCTCCAGATGGGCCACCACCTCTCCCGCGCCGGCTACCGCTACCAGATCCTCGAAGCCGGCGACAGCCCCGGCACCTCCTTCAAGAGCTTCCCGCGCCACCGCACGCTGATCTCCAACAACAAGGTCTACACGGGGTCCCAGGACCCGGAGATCAACCTGCGGTTCGACTGGAACTCGCTGCTCGACGACGACGGGTTCGGCGAGATGCGCTTCACCCGGTACAGCAAGAAGTTCTTCCCCGACGCCGACGACCTCGTCCGCTACCTCGCCGACTACGCGGAGCACTTCGCGCTCGACGTGCGCTACGACACCCGCATCCTGCGCATCGAGAAGCCGCAGCCCAACCTGTTCCGGCTCACCGACAGCCGGGGTAACGTCCTCACCTGCCGCCGGCTGATCGTGGCGACCGGCGTCGGCAAGCCCTACCTGCCGCAGGTCCCCGGCATCGAGCTGACCGAGAACTACGTCGACGTCTCGGTCGATCCGCAGGACTTCGTCAACCAGCGCGTGCTGGTCCTCGGCAAGGGGAACTCGGCGTTCGAGACGGCGGACAACCTGATCGCGACCGCCGCGCTGATCCACGTCGCCAGCCCCAACCCGCTGAAGATGGCCTGGAAGACCCACTTCGTCGGCCACCTGCGGGCGGTCAACAACAACTTCCTCGACACCTACCAGCTCAAGATGGGGAACGCCGTGCTCGACTGCTCGATCGAGCGGATCGAGCGCCGCGACGGCAAGCTGGTGGTCGCGGTGCGCTACAGCCACGCCCACGGCGAGACCGAGGAGCTGACCTACGACCGGGTGATCGCCTGCACCGGCTTCCGCTTCGACGACTCGATCTTCGCCCCCGACTGCCGGCCCGACCTGGTGCACCAGAACCGCTTCCCGGCGCAGACCCCGGAGTGGGAATCGATCAACGTCCCCGGCCTCTACTTCGCCGGCACGCTGATGCAGGCGAACGACTTCAAGAAGCACACCTCGGGGTTCATCCACGGCTTCCGCTACAACGTGCGCGCCCTCTTCCGGATGCTGGAGAAGAAGTACCACCAGCAGGAGTGGCCGTCGCGCGAGGTCGAGCCGACCCCCGAGGGGCTGGTCGAGGCCACCATGGCCCGCGTCAACGGCTGCTCCGCGATGTGGCAGCAGTTCGGCTTCCTCCACGACGTGATCGTCGTCGACGAGGACTGGGACCGCGCCGTCCACTACCCCGAGATGCCGCTCGCCTACATCCACCAGAGCGAGATCGGCCAGAGCGGCCACTACTACACGATCACCCTCGAGTTCGGCAAGGTCGAGGGGGACCCCTTCGCCATCGTGCGCAACCCCGAGCCGGCCAAGGCGGACGAGAGCGTCTTCCTCCACCCGGTGGTGCGGCGATGGTCAGGCCGCCAGCTCATCTCCGAGAAGCACCTGCTCGAGGACCTCTTCGGCGAGTGGACCAAGCCGGAGGCCCACATCGCCCCGATGCGCTACTTCTTCATGGAGCAGCTCCTCGACAGCGCCGAGTCCGCCGCCCTCGCCCGCGAGCTCGACGAGGAGACCGCGCCGCCGCAGCGCCTGCTGCGGATCGTCTGAGACCGACCGGCGGTCCGCGCTATCCCTGCCCCGGCCTCACGTCGACCACCAGCCCGGTCTGCAGGCGGCTCTCGGTGCCGGCAGCGGGGGCGAGGCGCACCTCGATCAGCACCATCTGCGAGGCGGCGTCCACCTCGGGAGCGATGCGCTGGAGGGTGCCGGCGAGCCGGAACCCCTGCGCCCGCACGTCGATCGTCACCGGATCCCCCACCTTCAGCCGGCGCGCCTCCTCGGGGGGGACGGCGGCGCGCACCAGCAGGTCGCCGGCGCTGATCAGGCGCACCAGCGGGCTCCCCGGCCCCACCACGGCGCCGGGATCGACGAAGCGCGCGGCCACCCGGCCTTCGAAGGGGGCGCGGATCTCGTTGTGCGCGAGGGTGGTCTGCAGCTGCCGCACCCGCCCCTCCTGCTCGGCGGCGTGCGAGCGGGCGACGTCGTAGGCGGACTGCGCGGTCTTCGCCTGGAGCGCCGCCTGCGCCAGGTCCTCCTTGGAGAAGAAGTCCGGGTTCTTCTGCCGCCGGTCGTTGCGCGCCACCGCCTCGGTGAGCTCGGCCGCCGCCCGCCGCAGATCCGCCTGCGAGCCGCTCAGCACCGAACGGGCCATCTCGAGGTCCTGCGCCGCCAGGCTGGTGTCGAGGGTGGCGATCGGGTCCCCCTTCCTCACCTGATCCCCGATCGAGACGCGCATCGACTGCAACCTCCCCTGCGAATCCGCCTTGACGTCCACCGACTCGCGGGCGACGACGACGCCGATCCAACCCGGCCGCTGTGGCGCCGGGGGAGGAGTGGCCACTGCGGCGCGGGCGTTGGCGGCGGCGGGCGGCTTGGGCTGGGCGGCCTCGGGAGCGGCGGTGAGCTCGCCGCGGTGATCCCTGCAACCGGCGAGGGCCGGCAGCAGGAGGGCGAGGAGCGAGGCGAGGAGGTGAAAGGGGCGGCTGCGCATGCCGGCATCTTATCGCCGACCGTGCCCCTTCCGTCATGCCTCCAAAAAGGTTCGAGGCCGTGGAACGAAACGTTCCACGGCCTCGATCCGGGGGAGCCGGTCGCTCAGGCTCTAGGCTGCGACGGAGGCTTCCTCGCGCAGGCCGGTCAGATACTCGAGCTGCGTCGGCAGCGTCGCGACCAGCCGCTCGGTCCGCTCGCGCAGGGCGCGGAAGGCGTTGAGGGCATTGGTGTCGTCGAGATGGTCGAGCGCCGGCAGGCTGCGCTGCGGCTGATAGTTGAGCCCCAGCAGCATCACCGAATAGGAGTAGAACTCGAAGCCGTGATAGGTCGGATTGATGTTCTTCGCGTTGGGCAGGCGGTGCTTCCAGATGTCGAGCCGCTCCTGGAGGTCGGAGGAGAGGGCGACCTTCTTGACCGCGCGCCAGAACTCGGTGTCCGTGCGCTCCGTGGTGCAGTAGTGGAGGATCAGGAAGTCGCGGACGCCGTCGATCCCCTCGGCGATCAGACGGTTGTAGCTGCGCACCATCTCCTCGTCGATGTGGTTGCCGGGGAGGTGGCTGACCAGCTCCTCGATGCCGTGCTGGATGAAGAAGATGCCGGTCGACTCGAGGGGCTCCACGAAGCCGCTCGACAGGCCGATCGCGACGCAGTTCTTGACCCACGAGTTGCGGCAGCGGCCGATCCGCATCTTGATGTGATTGGCCCGCAGCCCTTCGGCGGCCGGCCCGAGGTGACGGCGGAACTCGGCCTCCGCGTCCTCCTTCGACTGGTACTTGCTCGCGTAGACGTAGCCGGTGCCGATGCGGCCGTAGAGCGGGATGTTCCAGCTCCAGCCCGAGCTCATCGCGGTCGCCGTGGTGTAGGGCTCGATGCCGTCGGCCTCGATGTCGCTCGGCACCTGGAGCGCGATCGCGCTGTCACAGAGGAGCGAATCGGCGAAGGAGATGAACGGCTCGTCGAGCGCCTGGTTGATCAGCAGGCCGCGGAAGCCGGTGCAGTCGACGAACAGCTCGCCCGAGATCGAGCCGTGCGACTGGGTGACGACGTGGGAGATGCTGCCGTCCTCGGCCAGCTTGACCTCGTTGACCTCGTCGATCACCTGGCGCACGCCGCGCTGCATGGCGTACCCCTTGAGGTACTCGGCGAGCAGGCTGGCGTCGAACTGGTAGGCGTAGGGATACTGCACCTTGTGGTCGGAGAGGAAGCTGTTCTTCGGCTTGCGGCCGCCGGCGAAGTAGTCCTGGACGTTCTCGTCGAAGACCCGGCCGTCGAAGAACCGGGGGGACTTCTTGGCCTCACAGAGGGCCGGGATGCTGAAGCAGGCCTGGTCGAAGGGCTCGTCGTTCTGCTTGAGCTTGAGCCACCACTCCCCCATGTTGTAGCCGTCGACCGTCTCGTAGCGCTGGAAGGGGTGGTAGAAGTGGGCGCCGTCCTGACGCCAGTTGGCGAACTTGATGGCGAGCTTGTAGGTGGCGTTGCAGGCCGGCATCCAGTCGGCCTCCTGGAGGCCGAGGAAGTCGAAGAAGAGCTTGATGGTGCTGAAGGTTGCTTCGCCGACGCCGACAGTCTTGATGGTGGCGGATTCGATGAGAGTGACGTTGACGCTCGGGGCGGCCTTCTTGAGATAAGCCGCGGTCATCCAGCCAGCCGAGCCTCCACCTACAATAACTACACTCTTAGCCATGACATCTCCCCCCAAAGTAAGACATTAAGATGAGGAAAACCGCCCTGAGGCCGCTCCCTCCCCCCGCTCGAAAGAGTGGGTTCTACAAGCAGAGGTGCGTGACGGGGGGGAAAGCGGGACAGGCGAAAAAATATTTTTCAGGTCGGCGGATTTACTTCAATATAGTGAAGTTCGAATCTACGCACAGGAGCGCCGGCTTTCGTGGATTCGAAGAGGCGGGAGTCGATCGTCCCCATCCGGTCACAAGCCGTCCAGGTTCCCCATCACGATGCCGTCGCCGGGGCGCACGGCCAGCGTGAGGATGGCCTCCGCCGTGCCGCCGTCGTGCTTGAGGTCGCAGCGCAGCGTCCGGCCGCGGAGGACGCAGGGATCGGCGCGGCCGTCGCCGTCGTAATCGCCGAGGACCGGGATGTCGCCCGCCTGGCCGAAGCGGATCACGAGGTCCGGCGCGCCGCCGTGGTGGCCGAGGTCGCAGGAGAAGACGCCGGCCTTGAACAGGCAGAGGTCGGCGCGGCCGTCGCCGTCGAGGTCGCCGAGCAGGGGGATGGCCTCCGGATCGCCGCCCGGATCGCCGAACCGCTCGGTGAACCCCGGCGTGCCGTCGTGCGCCGTGCCGCAGGCGAGGAGGTCGCCGCGGCGGACGCAGGGGTCGGCGCGGCCGTCGCCGTCCACGTCCCCCATCAGCGGCCGGTCGGAAGCGAGCCCGAAGTCGACGCTCGCCTGCGGTCCCCGGCCGCGGTGGCCGAGGTTGCAGCTGAAGGTGGTCCCCGAGTGGTAGCAGGGGTCGGCGCGGCCGTCGCCGTCGAAGTCGGCCAGGAAGAGGGCGTCGAAGACGGCCGGGGAATCCGGGGCGTCCGGCTGGTCGATCTCAGGGTAGCCGCCGGTGCGGCCGGTGTCGCAGAGCAGCCGCCCGCCGCGCGTCAGGCAGATCTCGTCGCCGGGTGAAGCCGAGAACCAGGCGACGCTGACGCCCGACGAATCGACCCAGCTCACCGCGAACGTGCCGTCGTCGCCGAAGGAGACCTGGGGGTTTCCCTCGCAGGCATCAACAGCCGCGAGACTGGCGAACAGCTCCTTGCCGACCGGGGTCCCGTCGGCGCGGAAGAGGCGGACCTCCAGAGGATCGCAGAAGACGCCGGGCTGGCTTCCCCAGGCGATGACGAAGTTGCCGGAGCGGTCGGCGGCGACCTTCGGGACGCCGAAGAGCGCGTACCGCGGCGTCTGCGCCGGGCGCATCGGCCCCAGCGGGGCACCATCCGGCGCGAAGCGCTGGAAGGCGACGTGGTCGCTGCCGCCCGGAGGATGGTCGAGGCCGGCGAAGATCCGCTCCCCGTTGGCGAGGACGGCGACCGCGGGAGGGCTGAACCCCTCCGTGAAGCGGACCTGGAAGAGCGGCGGCAGGGGGCCGCCGAAGGCGCTGAAATTGCGGGCCAGCGCGGGCTGGCTGTCCCAGGCCAGCGTCATCTCGCCGCTGGCATTGCCGGCCAGGGTCGCGAACGACAGGCTGGTGTGCAGCGGATCCGGATTGATGCGGCGCGGCCGGCCGATCACCTCGCCGAGCGGCGACAGGCGGGCGAACGTCCGATAGGCGCGCTGGCGTTGGGGCGGGTCGGTGACCGCGAGCCAGGCGGTGCCGAAACTGCCGTCGGCGAGCGCCACCAGTCCCTCGCCGCAGCCCGCGTTGGGGGCGAACTCGGTCTCCTGGGTGAGCGGTTGCCCGTCTTTCCCGAAGGCGATCGCACGGCACCCGAACGAGCCGTCGAAGGTGTCGTCGCGGAGCACCGTGAAGAGGAAGCCGCCGTCGGCCCGCGGGGCCACCAGGGGATTGAACAGGCCGTTGTCCGCCACCACCCCGCGGGCGAGGGTGAGCAGACCCCCGGGATCGTGATGCAGGCTCAAGCGCCGGCCTTGAATCGACATCGGCCCGATGTCCGGGTTCAACATGTTCTCCCAGACCACCAGAAGATCGCCGCCGGCGAGCAGCGTCTGGCTCTGGAAATTATTCTCGGCGTCGGCCGGGGCGCTCGCCAGGACGGGGTCCCCGATCGGGCTCTGGGCGCCGAGCGGCGACGCTTCGAGCCCTAGCGTGAGAAGGAGAAACCCAGACGCAGGGCGGTGGTAAGGGGTTGGGCATTAGTGGTTCCCGGTTGGATTTCCGTCCTGGTCGCAATCCTGCTCGTGCTCGCCGTTGCCGTGACCGCCAGCGTCGCCGCCGCGCCAGTGCAGCTTGAAGCCGCCGTGGCGTTGCACCTCGAGCCGGGTCAGGCGGTCCTGACCGGAGTCGCCGGATTCGACGCGCCTCGACGCGCCGCGGGGCCGGCCGGCGGAATCGAAGACGCGATAATAGACCCCGCGCCCCGAGCCCGGGAAGCCCTTGGCCTTTGCGGTGGCCGCCGCCAGCGAAGCCGGGGGCGGATCGCCCGCGCTCTCGTCCGTCCAGGCGACGACGAAGCCGCCGTCGCCGTCCATCTGGACCTGGGGGAGGATCTGGTTCCCCAGGTTGTCGGTCGAGATCAGGAACTCCGGCCCCAGTGGCTGGCCGGAGCTGTCGAACACCTTGCCGTAGATGTCCCCGGCGATCGTGTCGTCGTCGCTGTAGCTGGTCCACACCGCCACCGTGTTCCCGCTGTCGTCCCCCGAAACCCAGGGCTCGGACTGCTGCCCTTCGGTGGTGTCGTTGACCACGAAGGGAGATCCCAGCGGCCTCCCGCGGCTGTCGAAGCGGGTCGCGACGACGTCGTCCGTCCCGTCGGGGTTCTCCTCTTCCCAGACCACCAGGAAGTTGCTGGCGGCGTCGAGGGCGACGGAGGGAAGCTTTCTGAAGGCGCCGTTCGTGCCGCTCAGCACGACCGCTCCTCCCATCGGCAGGCCGTTGCGCGACAACTGGCCGGTGATTGTGGCGGTCTGGCCATCGTCCGACAGGGTGACCCCCGGTTCCAGATCGACCGCCGTGCCGCTGAAGACGATGTTGGGAGAGTTGCCCGTGCTGTGGACCTTTCTCGTCAGTTGCAGGACCCGGTCGCAGGACGCCCCGCAGGTGACGGTGTTCGCCTTCACCGAGAAGGTCACGGTGGAGCCGTTGGCGCTGACGTTGCACCCCGCGACAGCGTCGGCAAAGGCTCCCGGCGCCGGCGACGTCCACTTGGCCGTCCAATCGGAGCAGACGATGCCGAGCGAGTTGTTGACGGAGCCGCTGTTGGCGTTGGTGAGCACGAGACTGGTGGTGGGGCTGAAAGGTGTGACGGTGGTCGTGGTGCCGGTCGTGGTGGTATGCGTGCAGGATGTCGGGCGCGGCAGGTAGGCGAGTGCGTAGCTGCCGCTGGCGTCCACGGCCAGGGTGGCTTCCAGAGCTGCAGCCAGTCCGCCTTGCCATGCACGCCGACTCCACCGTCGCAGATGTTCGGAGCCCCGTTGTTCTGTTCGACGAGGAGGTTGTGGCGGGGGGTGAGCTCCGTCCACGGCAGCGACTTGAAGAGTCCTTTCAGCCGGCTGAGGTCTTCATCGGAATGGTGGTCCGGCGAATTATAGGCCATGGGGTTGGACCAGAAGGTGATGTCCGGGTAGAGGCCGATATTGAAGCCGAACGAGCCGGAGAGACCGCTATTCCAAGCCGTGTGTCTCGTCTGAACGCGAGTCTCGCTGTCTCCCAGCGTCTCGTATTGAGCTTCCACATTGACGGCCGCCTTGATGGCCTGGCCGGGTGGCACCGGGGGCACATCCGGAATGACGCACGTCGGATTGCTGGAAGTATCTCCGATGCACCGGAAGCGCAAGGGGAACAACCGAGCCCGGCAGGCGAAGCTGGCGTACGATGTAACGGGGTCGGCGGCAGTCGTCAGGCAGGCTGCATCCTCATGTCCGGTTTGAAAGAGCTGCAGGCTCAGCCAAGGCTTGCCTTGAAGCTGATCGTAGTCGCCCCAGGCTGAGCCTCCCGCCAGGTGCACGCCTATCAGATGCCGCGGCGCCGCAAGGTGAATCGCAGTGCCCACCGCATCGATGAGTCCAGCCACGTTGATGCCACTTTCAGCCGTGCCGTCGGAGGCCTTGGAGTCGAAGCTGGGGGAGAACACCACGAAATTACCCGCGAGACGGGCGGCGAAATTGCGGGCAAACGCTGTCGCATCGACTCTCTGGGGAAAGAGCACGGGAGGAGACAGCTGTTGGTTGCTCCCTCCTCTATTCAGCGGGTCCATGACGTCCGCGACCACGACGACGATCCCCTGGTCGTTGGCGTCCTTGACCAGCACGTCGAAGTCCTGCCAGTACGCGGAATCCCAATAGTGGCAGCTGGCCGGTACGACGGTGCCCGAACCCGTGCATCCGGATGCATTGAAGCCGAGGAAGCCTCCTGCCGGAGGTTGGATCTGCGTCTGGCTCGCCGGCGCCACGAGGATGTTGGTGAAGCCGTCCTTCGGCTGATTAAGGAGGGTGAAGGCGTTGGCCCGTTTGGTGACGTAACCCTTCCATATCCACTTATCCGTCTCGTGGTGCATCGGCGCGTTCCAGGCGGTGTCTCCATCCATCTCCTGCGCATCGGTCCGGTTCTGGAGCGATGCCTTCGAACCCTTGGTGGGGGTTTCGTAGCCGGCGACGCCGCGGTGACTGTGATGTCCCCCGATTGGTTCAGCCCCGTGTCTGGACTGCATGCGCCGTATATGCGAGGCACTAGACAGGTCTGCCAACACCAGGCGCCTGTGGGCAGTGCTGTCCGCAGCTTGAAGTTTCCAGAGTTCAGTAGTGTGGAGTCGCCGTCCCAGAAGGCGAGTCCTTTGTTGCAGGTGTTCGGCTGATTGCAGGAGGCGCGTATGGTGCACGTCGATCCTGCCTTGACCCAGACGTCGCCTCGACTTGGACGTCGTGGTAGGCCTGGAGGGGGCTTCTGGAGACCGAGGAGATTAGCGCGTGTTCCCAGCGTTGCCAGGTGCTCGCCGGCGTGGTATCCGCCCGCGCGGGATCGCCGGCCGCCATCCCGGCGAGACGCAGCCCGCCGCCTGTACCGCACCCCAATCCTTTCCGTATCGTTGCCATAGAAGCCCTCTGGTCTACTCGCCCGCTCGGTGGCGAGACTCGGGCGCAGCCGCCGCGATCGGCTCAGCCTTTGCGCTCAAGTTGTTTATCTTGCTGAGCTTACGGAAGGCGTCCGGACGCTCGGCAGGGAGTGGCCAGCGCGGCGGAACGTTTCGCCTGAGAGAGTCGCGGCGGCGGGCTCGACCCTGGTAAGCCGCGGTGCTAAAGTAAGCCACATGAGCAATGTAAGGAGTCAGCCCACAGCTCGCGTCACCAGCAAAGGGCAGGTGACCATCCCCGCCGATGTCAGGAAGGCGCTCGCGATTGAACAGGGGGACGACCTCGTCTTCGATGTCGGCCCCGATCAGTCGGCCCGCTTGCGGGTCGTCAAGCGACAGCGCCTCTCGGACCTCTTCGGCGCCTTGCGAGCGACGCGGCCTTTTCCTGGTAAGGAGGAGATCCGGGAGGAGGTTGGCCTCTCTTTGGGAAAGAGCGGGCGAGGCCATAAAGCGTGAAGCGGTTGCGGGTCGATGCCAACGTCATGCTGCGGTTCTTGACCGGGGAGCCGGAGCCCTTGGCGCTACGCTCGGCCAAGTTGATGCGGTCGGCGGAAGATGGCGAGGTCCTGCTGGTGCTGTCGCCCCTCGTCGTCGCCGAGATCGTGTGGGTCTTGAAGTCGTTCTACCAGCGGTCCCTCGGAGACATCGCGGAAGTCTTGATTCCCCTCCTTTCCGCGGACGGCGTCGAGGTTCAGGAGAAGGAAATCCTGATCGGCGCCATCGAGCTGGCACGTGACAAAAACGTGGATTTCGTGGATGCCGTCCTGGCCCTCGAGGCGGCGCGCGACGGCGAAACCGTCTGCACCTTCGATGCAAAGGACTTCAAGCGGCTCCCGGCAACTTGGACTTCTCCCTGATTTGTAGAGGCTGAGAGGAGATCCCGCCGGCAATCGGCGAAGCCCCGGAGGCCCTGGAGCGAACGCCCAGGCCCCCGGGGGAGGAGGGCTGCTACTTCTTCTTGTCCTTCGACTTGTCGGCGCCGGCTTTCACCGCGTTCTTCTTCGGCTTCTTCGTTTCCTTCTTCTGTGCGTTGTTGCCCTTGGCCATGATGCCCTCCTGGCGTTTGCCGTCAATGGGTTGCGTCGAGTCGACGGGCTGCTGGATGGATTCTACACGAGCTATGGGTGTTCAGATCCTCTCGAGGAGCACCAGGCCGGAGAAGCGGCGGAAGCTCTCGCGCACCTTCTTGGGGTAGAAGCGGCCGAGGAAGGTCCAGAACTTCGCCCCCTTCATGGTGCGGTTGAGACGGAGGGCCTCCTCCCAGAGCGAGCGGTACTCCTCCTCGCGCCAGCCGAAGGGGAGGAAGAAGGCGGTGTCCTCGGCGGGGGCGAAGACGAAAGGGGCGCCCCCTTCGTGGACCTGCTTCCCCCAAGTCTTGCGTCATCCGCTTGAGGAGCTGGGGGCTCGCGAGGTCGATCAGCCATTCCCGGAAGGGGGCTTGAGCGTGGAGCTCGGTGGCGAGCGCGCCGACCTGTTCGGGCTGGAGGTAGATGAGGAGCCCTTCGGCGATGATCAGCGCCCGCGTGGCGCCGGCGCCGAGCCGGGCGAAGAGGGTGCGGCGTACCTCGGCGTCCGTGAGGTCGGCGGTCACCGCCTCGTAGCGGCACCTGGGGGTCTCGCCCTTCAGCGTTTCCGTCTTGTAGTTGAGGATGCCGGGGAGGTCGACGTCCACCCAGTGGAGGGACGGCGGCAGCGGCAGGCGCCAGGGGCGGGAGTCGAGGCCGGCGGCGAGGTTGACCACCAGATCCACCTTCTTGTTGTTGACGGCGTCGAGGATGATCTCGTCGAACACCGCCGTGCGCACGATCATCGGCCAGGCAAGGGCCTTCCCCTGCTTCATCTCGTCCACGATCTGACGCCCTTGCGAGCCGGCCAGCCGGTCGGCGAAGGGATCGCGGAAGAGGGCATCCGGGCGCGCCGTCTCCATGGCGCGGTAGACGGCGACCCAGCGTGCGGTGTCCGAGACGTTCTCGATGGTGGCCATGGCGGTTTCCTTTCGGGGAAGCGGAGAGTCTAATACAGGCGGAAGGAGCACCCACTCATGCGGCGTCACCTCGAAGGGCTCGGATTCCTGATGGCGCTCGGCATTTTCGCGAGCGGCTCGTTGTGCACCGCGGCGCCCGCTGTGACACCGCTGGTGGCTCCGCCGGACCCGGCGGCCCTCGCCCGGCTGGCGCGGGGGAGCAACGAATTTGGCTTCGACCTCTATCGGCGCCTGCGCGGGACGCCGGGGAACCTGGTGATCTCGCCGGCGAGCCTCACGACCGCCCTGACCATGGCCTGGGGCGGAGCGGCGGGGGAGACGGCGGCGCAGATCGGCAAGGTGCTGCACCAGGCGGGGCCGGCGGATGCGGCGATGGCGACCTCGGGACGGCTCGCCCGCAGCCTCCAGGACCCCGCGCGGCCGGTCGTCTTCCGGATCGCCAACCAGCTCTTCGTCGAGAGGAGCTACCCGCTGGTGCCGGGGTATCTGGCGAAGACGCGGACGGATTTCGGCGCCGCGGCGGAGCCGGTCGACTTCAAGGGGGCGCCGGAGCGGTCGCGGGCGCGGATCAATCACTGGGTGGAGGAACAGACCGCGAAACGCATCCAGGACCTCGTGCCGCCGGGGGGCGTGACGGCGAGCACGCGCCTGGCGATCGTCAACGCGATCTATTTCCTCGGCGACTGGGCGGTGCCGTTCGAGCGCGCCTCGACCCAGCCCGCGCCGTTCCATGCGACGCCGGCCGAGGCGCGGGACGTGCCGACGATGAACCGCGTGGGCGGCTTTCGCGTCGCCCACAAGGATGGCGTGACGGCGGTCGAGCTGCCGTACAAGGGGCGCGGGATGTCCATGCTGCTCCTCGTCCCTACCGCCCGACGCGCTGGACGACCTGGCGGCCTTCGAGAGCACGCTCGACGCCGGCGGCTGGAGGCTCTGGTGGCGGCGCTGAAGGGGGAGAGGGTCTGGCTCTCGCTGCCCCGCTTCGAGGTCCGTCCCTCCCGGTCGCTGTCGCTCGCCGACGATCTCGCGGCGCTGGGGATGCCGCTCGCCTTCGATCCGGAGGCGGCCGACTTCACCGGCATGGCGAATCCGCCGAGCCCGGCGCAGCGGCTGGTGATCGCCCGGGTCTTCCACAAGGGATTCGTGAAGGTCGACGAGAAGGGGACGGAAGCCGCCGCCGCCTCGGCGATCCTGATGGCCGAGACGGCCGCCATCGCCGGGGGTCCGCCGCCGCTGCGGATCAAGGTGGACCACCCTTTCCTGTTCCTGATCCGCGACGACGCGAGCGGTCTCGTCCTCTTCCTCGGGCGGGTGACCGACCCGAGCCGGCGCTGAGGCGCCGGCCCGGGTCGTCCACGATCTCGATCGCTCAGGCCGGGACGGCGGCCGGCTTGCGCACCGGCGTGACCAGAGCGGTGAAGGGCTTCCCCGTCTCGAGGAACGACTTGAGGCTGGAGAGGACGGCCGGCCAGCCGAAGGAGATCCCGTTGAGCATCGGGGAGTCGGGCTCGAGCTCGTCGTGGGTCACGGTGAGGCGCACGGCGTCCTGCGCGGGGGCGATTTCGAGGGCGACGCGCGAGACCTTCGCGGGGTCGTCGGCGAATTTGGGGGAGGCCCAGGAGAGGACCAGACGGTGCGGCGGGTCGCTCTCGAGCACCTTCCCCACGATGTCGACTAGCTGTGAGTCGGAATAGTCCTCGTGCCGCCAGGGGGAGCCCGGCTGCCAGTCGGAGGCGTTCCTGTGGTTGCCCCAGTACTGGCGGGTCATCTCGGGGTTGGTCAGCGCGTCCCAGAGTTTTTCCGGGGTGGTCGAGATGTAGGTCACATAGACGAACTTTGCCTTATCCATCGTTCTTCTCCTCGAGAGCTCGTTTCAGGGTTTGCAGCGCTTCCAGGTGGGGACGCTCGTACTTGCCGATCCAGCGGTGGTAGATCTCGTGGAGCGGCACGGGGTTCAGGTAGTGCAGCTTCTCCCGCCCGCGCCACACCACGGTCACCAGGTTCGCCGCCTCCAGCACGGCCAGGTGCTTGGTGACGGCCTGCCGCGTCGACGTCAGGGGAGCGCAGAGCTGGCCCAGAGTCTGCCCATTGTCGGCGTGCAGATGGTCGAGGAGCTGACGGCGGCTGGGGTCGGCCAGCGCTTTGAACACGCGGTCCATCGCGTCGCCGGCCGCATCCGCCTTGTCGTCGGTCTCACTCGCCATGCCGCTATTATGCAACCATTTAGTTGCATGTCAACCCCCTTCCCGCCGGTTGTGTCCAGATTTGCCTCTGAGGTATCATGGCGACAGTCCGAGGAGCGTTGCAGGAGGGCCCCCTCCCAGGCTCGGACGCCGGCATGATGACCGGATCACAGGAAACGGCGCTCACCTCAACCCTTTCCGGGCTCGACGGTGAGACTCTCCTGTCGCCCGGGTTCCTCTGAGGAGCTCCATCATGACGATCGCAGCAGATCCCGCAGCACCCGCAGTCAACACCAACGCCTCGTTCACCGACTATCGCGTCGCCGACATCTCGCTCGCAAGTTGGGGGCGCAAGGAGATCCGCATCGCCGAGGGCGAGATGCCCGCGCTGATGGCGATCCGCAAGGAGCTCGAGGCGAGCCAGCCGCTCAAGGGGGCGCGCATCGCGGGCTCGCTCCACATGACGATCCAGACCGCGGTGCTGATCGAGACGCTGACTGCGCTCGGCGCCCAGGTCCGCTGGGCGAGCTGCAACATCTACTCGACCCAGGACCACGCCGCGGCGGCGATCGCCGCCGGCAACGTCCCCGTCTTCGCCTTCAAGGGGGAGAGCCTCAAGGAGTACTGGGACTTCACCCACAACATCTTCGAGTTCCCCGAGGGCGCGCCCAACATGATCCTCGACGACGGCGGCGACGCCACCCTGCTCGTCCACCTGGGGGCGAAGGCCGAGGACGACCCGACGGTGCTCGACAAGCCGACCTCGGAGGAGGAGCGGGTCCTCTTCGCCGCCATCAAGGCGCGCAACGCCGCCCAGCCCGGCTGGTACAAGGCGCAGCTCGCGGCGGTCCAGGGGGTCACCGAGGAGACCACCACCGGCGTCCACCGCCTCTATGAGATGGCGAAGCGCGGCGAGCTCAAGTTCCCGGCGATCAACGTCAACGACAGCGTCACCAAGAGCAAGTTCGACAACCTCTACGGCTGTCGCGAGTCGCTGGTCGACGCCATCAAGCGCGCCACGGACGTGATGGTGGCGGGAAAGATCGCCGTCGTCTGCGGCTACGGCGACGTCGGCAAGGGGTGCTCGCAGGCGCTGCGCGCCCTCTCCGCCCAGGTGTGGGTCACCGAGGTCGACCCCATCTGCGCCCTCCAGGCGGCGATGGAAGGCTACCGCGTGGTGACCATGGACGAGGCCTGCGACAAGGCGGACATCTTCGTCACCGCGACCGGCAACGTCCACGTCATCACCCACGACCACATGACGCGGATGAAGCACAACGCGATCGTCTGCAACATCGGCCACTTCGACAGCGAGATCGACATCGCGAGCCTCGAGGCGTACCCGTGGGAGGAGATCAAGCCGCAGGTCGACCACGTCATCTTCCCCGACGGCAAGCGGCTGATCCTGCTCGCCAAGGGGCGGCTGGTGAACCTCGGCTGCGGCACCGGCCACCCGAGCTACGTGATGAGCTCCTCGTTCGCCAACCAGACGCTGGCGCAGATCGAGCTGTGGACCAAGAAGGGGGAGTACGCGATCGGCGTCTACGTGCTGCCGAAGCACCTCGACGAGAAGGTGGCGCGCCTCCAGCTCACCACCCTGAACGCCCGGCTGACCGAGCTGCGCGACGAGCAGGCGAAGTACATCGGCGTCGCCAAGGAAGGGCCGTTCAAGACCGACCGCTACCGCTACTAGACGGCACGCAGTCGCTGCAAGGCAAAAAGGGGGACCGGCACGCCGGTCCCCCTTCGTTTTGTCAACGGCCTGCGCCGACAAGAGGAGCGTGGCTCGCTGGCTCAGAAGGGGCAGCCCGGGCAACGCATGGCGCAGCTCGTGTAGGCGTTGTCGCACGCGGTCTCGCACGAGCTCAGGTGCTCTGACAGGTGGGCAACAGGTGGCGGACTCGGCCGGGGTCGTCGGCAGGATGACGAAGCCGAACAGCATGATCATGGTGGCCAGGATCAGCTTCACGATCGGTTCTCTCATCGTCTTCTCCTCTTGTCAAAGGTTCGCGGCGGAACTGAGGGCGCAGCATTTGGCCCTCTACTCAACAAGGTGCGCGAAATACGAAACGAGACAAGCGCGTACGGCCAAACCTTTGCCTCGCCAGTCCCGTAAGGGGGAACCATGAACGCGACGCCGCGCGCCCTCCGCCGGGCGGCCTTGAGCCTGGCCCTCCTGCTGCCGCTCCCCGGCCTCCCAGTCGCCGCAATCGCCGCCGCAGCCGCTCGAATTTTCGCCGCCGGCCGATCCGGCGGCAGTGTCCAACGCGCTCGCCAAGCTCGCCCGCGACGTGATCGCGGTCTACCGGGACGACGACCGGGAGCGCCACCTCGACCAGCTCTTCCGCCTGAAATTCGTCGCCGGCCAGTACGCGGAGGTGGCGGGCACGATCGACGCGCTCCGCGCTCTGCCGCGCCCCGGCGGTCTCCCTCCTCACCGCAGATTGCCGCGAACAACGTGCAGTACGAGATCTACGCCAGGGCGCTGGCCCGTCACGCCACCACCGGGATCCCGCTCGACGCGGCGTTCGCCGCCGTCTTCCGCGAGACCTTCGGAAAGCTGGACGACCGCGTCTCGGCGCTGGTGCTGCGCGCGCTCGACGTCGATCTGCCGGCGATGCAGCAGGCGGTGGACGATGCCCTGGCGGCGCAGAAGGGAAAGACGGCCATCTCGCTCCCCGACGCGCTCGCCCTGCTCCGCTCGTATCAGGTCGCGGAGAGCTATCGCGCCCTCCTGCCCTGGGTCGCGCCGCTGATCGCCGAGGACGACGCGCCGGCGCTATCTGATCGATCGCGACGTGGCCGTCAGGACGCCGGACGGCGCGACGGTCTGCGCGCTGATCGTCCGTCCGCGGAGCTCTCCCGAAACGCCTCCCCGCACTGCTCAACTTCACCATCTACGCCAATCCCGTGACGCTCCTCAACGAGGCCCGGCGCTCGGCGTCGAACGGCTACGCCGGGGTCGAGGGGCTGACGCGGGGGAAGGGGTGCAGCCCGGACGCGCCCGTCCCCTACGAGAAGGACGGCGCGGACGCCGCGGCGCTGATCGACTGGATCGCGCGCCAGCCGTGGAGTGACGGGCGGGTGGGGATGTTCGGCGGCAGCTACGAGGGATTCACCCAGTGGGGCGCCGCCAAGCACCATCCGAAGGCGCTCCAGGGACTGATGCCCTCGGTGGCGGTGGCGCCGGGGATCGACGTGCCGATGGAAGGGAACGTCTTCCAGAGCTTCATCTACTACTGGCCGTTCTACACGACGACCAACAAGACGCTCGACGACGTGCCCTACCATGACGGCCGGCGCTGGTACCGCATGCGCCACGACTGGTACGCCACGGGGAAGCCCTACCGCGCCCTGCCGGCGATCGACGGCACGCCGAACCCGTTCTTCTCGCGCTGGCTCGACCATCCCGGCTACGACGCCTACTGGCAGAGCATGATCCCCTACCGGGAGGAGTTCGCGAAGATCGACATCCCCGTCCTCACCACCACGGGGTTCTACGACGACGCCCAGATCGGCGCCCTCTACTACTTCGCGCAGCACCACCAGTACAACCCGAAGGCCGAGAACTACCTGCTGATCGGCCCCTACGACCACATCCGCGGCCAGCGCGGAACGATCACGCCGCTCGGCACCCAGCGCGGGCCGCTCCGCGGCTACGACCCCGACCCGGTGGCGCGCATCGACCTCGGCGAGCTGCGCTACCAATGGTTCGACCATCTGTTCAAGGGCGCCCCCAGGCCGGCGCTGCTCCAGGACACGGTGAATTACGAGGTGATGGGGGCGAACGTCTGGAAGCATGCGCCGTCGCTCGCGGCGATGGGGGACCGGCGCCTGACGCTTCACTTCAGCGCCGAGAAAGCCGGCGACCCTTTCCGTCTGAAGGAAGGGAAGGCGGCAGGGGACGGCGCGATTCCCTACAGGATCGACCTGGCGGATCGCTCCGACCTCGACCGGATGTCGCCGGGCGGCAACATCGTCGACAAGGAGATCGACTCCTGGAACGCGATCCAGCTCGTCAGCGATCCGTTCCCTCGAGGGGTCGAGCTGAGCGGGCTGTTCTCCGGTCGGCTCGACTTCATCACCAACAAGCGGGACTTCGATTTCAACCTCAGCCTCTACGAGCTGACCGCGAAGGGCGAGTACGTCGAGCTCTCCTACCTGACGGCGCGGGCGAGCTACCTCCGCGACCGCACCCGCCGCCAGCTGCTGACGCCGGGAGAGCACCAGGCGCTCGACTTCCAGAGCGGCCGCCTGACCAGCCGCCGGTTCCAGCCGGGCAGCCGCCTCGTCGCGCTGCTCTCCGTGATCAAGCAACCGGGGAGCCAGATCAACTACGGCACCGGCAAGGACGTCAGCGACGAGTCGGTCGCCGACGCCGACGAGCCGTTGACGATCCAGTGGCTCCCCGCGAGCTTCTTAGAGATCCCCGTGCGAGCTTCCCATGGAGATCTGCAAACCCCACGGCGGAGGCGGTAGAGACGACCCAGGTCCTAACGAGAACCTCTCCGAGACCACGGACGCGGGGCGTCTCCGCTGGGCCAAGGTGGCCCCGGCAGGGTCGGTCGTTCGCGGGCACACGGACGCGTTTCTTTCTGGTTGTCCCCAGGCCCGGCGTCGGAATACAGCGCGTCGCTGTTCCCTCGTCGTGCCTTGCGAGTGCGAGTCAGCCTGCCCTCCGCCGGAGACGGACCGCGTCCGTGGTCTCGGAAGGTTCTCGTTAGGACTTGGCCCGTCTCTACCGCCTCCGCCGCAGGGCGATCGTAGACGGTCTCCAGACACTACACTAAAGGCCATGAAAGCGCGTCGATCGCCCCCCGAGACAAACAGCTCGATTACGACCGGGAGATCCGCACCCCCCTCGAAGTCCCCCACGCCACCCGCAAGAGCTGGCCGATCAAGAAAGCCCGCGTCAACCGCAAGACCCGCCTCGCCGCCCGCATCGCCGTCGCCGCCGCCCAGAAGGCGGGCGATCTCGACGACGTCACCGCCGAAGCCACCCGCAATCGCCTGCGCCGGGGGCGCGAGATCCACAAGATGGGAGTGATGACCCTGCGCCAGCGCCTCCAGGAGCGCCAGGACTTCGCGGCTCGGCTGAACCCATACACGGGACTGCCTCGCGACGAGACGAAGTGAGCGCCTGCCTGGATCGCTCGACCGTCATTCCTCGCGTCTAGAGGTATCGGAGGCCCTTGCGCGGCCTCTCCTGATCTCACTCAAGGGAGAATCTCTATGCGTCGGAAGCTGGCATGCTCAGCCTCGTTGTGGTTCTGTTGGCCGGAAGCACCCTCGCCGAACGGGCGATGGCCGGAGAGGACTCGAAGGTCAAGGCGTTCGGCAACGCCGACGTGATGAACCTGCTGAAAGCGGGGATCGAAGACAGCGTGATCATCGCCAAGATCAAGCAGGCGCCGGAGGTGAGCTTCCAACTGGAGGCCGACGATCTCGTCGCCCTGAAGCAGGCCGGCGCGAGCCCGGAGGTCATCTCCGCGATGCTGCGGCGCACGACCCCGGAGGCCGACAACGGCCCCAAAGCGCCGCCGTCTTTCCCTCCGATGATGATCCGCGGCCGTACCGGGACGGCGACCCTGGTGACGCGGGACGGCCGTCAGGCGCTCTCGCCGTCGATGGGAGAGATGTCCACGACCGGCTTTGCCTACTATCAAGCGATCTTCCTGAACTACCCGGGTCTGCATGCCACGATCACGACCGGCGATCTACGGCCCAGCGTGGTGATCCACTCCGAGTTCGATCCCAAGGAGCATTACTTCCTCGGCAAGCTGGATCCCGATACGAAGATCAACGCGCGTTCCTTGAAGGTGAAGTCGAAGAGCCGCGGGTTCAGCTACTCCGGCGGCCTGCGGCCCGATGAGGATTGGGTGGCGGCCTACACCGCGACGGAAGAGGAAAAGGGCGTCTGGAAGCTCACGCCCAACCGGGACCTCGAGCCGGGGGAGTACGGGCTCTTCGACGGTCTCCGCCTGTTCGGCTTCGCGGTCGTCCGGTAGGTGGCTCTCTTTTCCGAAATTCCTCGCGTTTAGGGAAGCGGCGACCTTCGGAGAGGCCTCCGTGGGTCGGGAGTGGCCTTCTGCAGCCTCGGAATCAGTACCTCGGGCCTGTGGAGCATGACTTCAGCGGCATAATCCATCTGCGAAGAGATTCGCGGCGGTCCGGAATCTCTCCGCAATCATGGAGCAGGGCTCGAAACCTTCCTCATTTCCCTTGCGAGCGGCTCTGCGCAGCCTTGAAAACGGACGCGAGCGGGTAGAAATCTTCCGCGCGAGGCGAGAAACCAGCTGTGCATTGCTTCGATCGGTCCGTTCAAACCTCGAGCGAGAGGAAATTTCCCTTCGCAGGCAGCCAAACATCCTTGTGAAGCGGCGAAACAAGCTTCGCGCGGGCCAAAATTGGTGACGCAGGTCGTAAATTGAGGCTGTCGCGCCCGCATCAACCCTGCGCGACGAGCTTTTTCCGTTCCGCGAGGAGGTTTTGGCACTCTTCGGCCAGCAAACCGGACAAAATTTCGGGCGGCGAAGGCCATCCGGCGAGCTCCGGATCGCTGAGCAGGGCGTAGCGCGACGTCAAACCGCCCGCCTGACCCGCCGGAACGCCGTAGACCACCCGGCTCAAGCCCGCGCGCCGCACCACATAGGCGCAGAGCACGCACGGCTCGACGGTGGAGTAGAGGGTGCACCCCGAAAGATCGAGCGAGCGCAGCTTCCGGCAGGCCGCCCGCACCGCCTGCACCTCGGCATGCGCGCTGGGATCGAGCAACCCCCGCTCCCCCTCGAGCCCCTCGCCGAGGATCTCCGCCCCCCGTGCCACCAGAGAGCCCACCGGCACCTCGCCGGCGAGCAGAGCGACGCGGCCGAGGGCCAGGCAGCGGCGCATGTGGGATTCGTCGAGGGAGAGAAGCGTTTCGTCCATGCGCGCAGGATAGCCTGCGATCCGGATCGGCCAAGCGTCGGTTGACAGTTGTAGTCTGTGGGATACAATAAGGGCGTGATCCTCAAGACGACCGAGGTCTACCGCGACTGGATCGACTCTTTGAGGGACCTGGCAGGGCGAGCCCGGATCCAAGTGCGCGTGGATCGGCTGGTTCATGGCAATCCTGGCCAGCATCGAACCCTGACTCACGGCGTCTGCGAGTTGAAAATCGACGTCGGTCCAGGTTATCGGGTCTATTACACCGAGCGGGACGGCGTGCTGATCGTACTGCTGGCGGGAGGCGACAAGTCGACGCAGGCGCGCGACATCAAGAAGGCGATCGCTCTCGCCAAGAATCTTTAGGAGTTCCGGCCATGGCAAAGCAAGCCACCCAGTCGAAGCGCAAGACTAAGACCGTCGCCTATGACGTCGCCGAGCAACTGCGGACCCCGGAAGAGATGGCGGCTTACCTGGATGCCTGGTTCGAAGAGGCGCCTGAGGATGCTGCAGGGATCGCTCGTGCTCTTGGCGACATCGCCCGGGCGCGAAGGCATGTCCCAGGTTGCACGCGATGCCGGATTGAGCCGCGAGAGTCTTTACAAAGCGCTGAGCGAGACCGGCAACCCGAGCTTCGCCACAATCTTGAAGGTGGCTCGCGCCCTTGGCGTCCGGCTGCACGCTCAGGTTGTGCCGGAGGTCGCATGATCCCATGGTAAAATCTGCCCTATGAGCCGAGGCACTGCCGCCGAGTCGTCCCTCCCGCCCGAGCTCTCGCTCGAAGGAGTGGTTCGCTCTGCCCGAGAACCAGCCCGGCGAGCTCGTGGAAGGACGGCTGGAGGAGGAAGAGGCGCCGGATTACCTGCACGAGCTGCTGGTGATGCTCCTGGGGCGGCTGCTCGGCAACTGGACCTTCCCTCAGGGCGGACTGGTCGCGGGCTCCGATGCCAAGTTCGCGGTGGGCGCCGCGCGCGGCCGGAAGCCCGACCTCACCGTCTACCTCCCCGGCGGCCGGCGCCCCCCAGCGCGCGGCCTGATCCGCGTCCCGCCCGACATCGCCGTCGAAGTCGTCTCGCCGACTCCGCGCGACGGCCGCCGCGACCGGGTGGAGAAGATGGCCGACTACGCGGCTTTCGGAGTGGCCTGGTACTGGCTCGTCGATCCGCAGCTCCGCAGCCTGGAGATCCTCCAGCTCACTCCGCAGGGGCGTTATCTCCACGTCTTGGGCGCGACCACGGGAACCCTGGCAACCGTGCCGGGCTGCGACGGGTTGACGCTCGATCTCGACGGGCTCTGGGCGGCGGTCGATGATCTCGAGTAGGATCGTGATGCTCCCGTCATGGCTAGACCCAGAGCAGGATCGATCGCCAAGACCAAGACCGTTCCTTACGACGTCGCCGAGCACCTGCGTACGCCTGAAGAGATGTCTGCCTACTTGGCTGCGTGGCTTCAAGAGGCACCCGACGACGTTGAGGGGATCGCCCGCGCGCTCGGCGATATTGCCCGCGCACTCGGCGATGTTGCCCGCGCACATAGGCTGGTCAGACTCTCTTGCCTTGAAAGGATCTCTCATGAGCCGTCTCGGAACATGTCTGGTTGTCCTGCTCCTCTCATGCGGGCTCCAATCCTCGGTGGCCGCCGAGGTGCTGGATACGTCTGTCTGCAACGTACTGGCGAGCCCCGCGTCATTTGATGGCAAGGTAATCCGCATCAGAGCTGCGACGGTGGTGGCCGGATTCGACGAGTTCATAGTTGACGGTTCCGGCTGCAATCCGGTAGCCGCGATATGGCTCGCGTATCCTGAAGGAACCAAGGCCAAGGCAGGGCCCGCCGCATTCGTTCGGCTCCAACCGGCGGAGAACAGCGCGATCGTCTTCAGCGCACCCAAGAGAGCTCCCGTGACGCTTCAGAGAGACAGCGACTTCGAGCGATTTGATTCGCTGCTGGCGACACCTTACAGGTCGCCTGCCATCTGCCTAGGTTGTCCGCGTTATAACGTGGTCGCCACTCTGGTCGGTCGCTTGGATGGCGTAAACACCCAAGGCGTGGTTCGCGACAAGAGCGGAAAGCTTATCGGGTTAGGCGGCTTTGGCAACTTGAATCTATATAGCGTGCGCCTCGTCCTCCAAGCGGTCTCGGAAGTGACGTCTTACGAGGTCAACTACCTGGAGAGTAGCGTCGCCACGAAGGGCGACTCCCGGCGCGCTGGATCATCCGCCTCCGCGGATCAGACAAAAAGGGCGGGAGCAGCATTCGGGGGACCGGGTGAGAACAATGGCGTGGCGGTAGGCTTCGGCGTAGCGAACGAAGTGCCGCCGGACGAGGGCGCAATAGGAAAAGGGGACTCTCCCGACGGAATCCTGTTCTTTGTTACTTTCGACATGGGCCGTATTGGCAAGCAGGCGATGCCGAAGGCCATAGCCCATGTAGGAACGCACATCGCTGACATCCGTAGCGGTGCGCTCGATGGCAAACTGAATCAGGTCGAATCTCGCGCATGGCAGGCCACATTCGACAAATAGGGTCAGCGCTCTGTGCGACGAACGGAAGAATCGTCCGCTTCGGACTTTCATTCCCTGGGCCGTTATGGGCGGCGTTGGGATCCCCGGGATCCAAGTGCCAGCCGATTCGCAGCCAATCCTCCCGGGGTCAAGATCCCGTCCGTGCCAATCCCAGACCGCCGCAGCCCTCTCTGCCAGTCTTCCCTGAGACACAGAAGCCCGAATCAATTAGGGTAGATCCAGGGAGGTGAGGCATGGGGTGGAAAGCAAGAGAGGCGCAGAGGGAGCCGGGAGGTGAGGAAAGGGTCCGGGAGTCGGGGGAGCCGGCCGGCTCCCCCGACTCCCGGACCTCGAAATCGAAGGCGATTGGCCTGCGTCCTGTTTCGGACCCGGAAGTGATCGCCAAGCCCAAGCGCCGGCAGTTTACGGCGGAATACAAGCTTCGGGTCCTGCGGGAGGCGGACGCCTGCAAGGAGCATGGGGCGATTGGAGCTCTGCTGCGTAGAGAGGGGCTGTACACCTCGCTGCTGGGCAAATGGCGCGTCCAGCGAGAGCAGGGAGAGCTGGAGGCTTTGAGTCAGGCTCGGGGCCGCAAGGTGGATCCCGAAACGGCTCTCCGGCATCAGGTCCAGCAGCTCGAGCGGGACAAGGCGAGGCTCCAGCGCAAGCTGCGTCAGGCCGAAGCCATCATCGAGGTCCAAAAAAAAGTCTCGGAGATCCTGGGCATCAGCCTGGCGGCTCCGGAAGACGAAGAAATGAGCTGAGGCTCCTGGCCCAAGAGCTCGCACCGACCCTGGGGCTACAGGCCGCCTGCAAGGGTCTCGGTGTGGCCCGGGCCACGATCTACCGCCAGCGCCGCCCTCGAGCCGACAGGCCGCCTCGCCGGCGATCGGCCTCCCATCGGGCCCTCAGCAGCGAGGAGCGCCAACAAGTCCTTGAGCTGCTGCACAGTCCGCGCTTCGTCGACGCCTCTCCCAGCGAGGTGTACGCCACCCTGCTCGATGAAGGCCTTTACCTGTGCTCCCAGCGCACCATGTACCGCCTGCTGGAGAGTCACGACGAGGTGCGGGAGCGCCGAAGGCTGCGACGCCACCCTCAGTACGCGCAAGCCGGAGCTGCTCGCCACCGGCCCCAATCAAGTCTGGTCCTGGGACATCACTAAACTGCGCGGACCGGGCCGTGGAGAGCACTACAGCCTCTACGTCATCCTCGACATCTTCAGCCGTTACGTCGTCGGCTGGCTCCTGGCCGACCGGGAGAGCAAGACCCTCGCCCAGAGGCTCATCGAAGAGACCGTGGCCAAGCAGGAGATCCCACCCGGACAGCTCGTCCTCCACGCCGACCGGGGCTCGGCGATGACTTCCAACTCCGTCGCCCAACTGCTGGCCGACCTCGGAGTCCTCAAGAGCCACAGCCGGCCTCATACCAGCGATGACAACCCCTTCTCCGAAGCCCAGTTCAAGACCCTCAAGTACCACCCGCTCTTCCCGAATCACTTCGCCGGAAAGGACGACGCTCGCCAGTTCTGTCGCGGCTTCTTCGATTGGTACAACCGGCAACACCGCCACTCGGGCCTCGCTCTTCTCACGCCCGAGCAGGTCCACTCCGGCCGCTCTGAGAGCGTTGTCCAGCAACGGGCTGAGACCCTCAACGCCGCCTATCGCACCCACCCTTCTCGCTTCGGGCGGCCGCCCCAGCCTCAATGGCCCCCGCAGGCCGCCTGGATCAATCCTCCCAACCCGAGTCAGCCCCAATCTCCCCTCATTGCGGACGACTTTGTGTCTCAAATAGGTTGACAGGTTCCGCAGCCCTCCACCAAGCCAGCCCCGAAGGGGCGACAGCATTGAGCCTGGGGCGTGAGCCCCAGGAACCCGGAGACCCTAAATTCAGAAAGCCCCAAAGGGGCGGCAGCAGACCGTTGAAACCAGGGTCTGCTTCCGCCCCTTCAGGGCTTGGGGAATGTTGGCTCAAGGTTCCTGGGGCTCACGCCCCAGGCTCTATGCTGCCGCCCCTTCGGGGCTGGTGTGTCGTCTTCGGGAGCGTCTCACAGGCTCAGGCGCTCTACCCCAACCGCTCCGCCATCATCACGCTGACCAGCTTCGGGCTGGCCTTGACGCCCGTCTCGGCAAACCGCTTCATGACCTGGGCGATCAGGAAGCCAAGGAGGCCGGTCTTGCCTTTGCGGTAACTTTCGACCTGGGTGGGATGCGCGGCGAGGACACCGTCGAGAACGGGGAGGAGCTCGGGGCGCAGGCGGTCGAGCTCGGCCTGCTCTTCGGCGGTGAGCGGCTCGGGGGCCCTGGCTTCGATCTCTTTCGCCGCCTTCGGGGACTTGGGCTCGGCGGGCTTCTGGGCGGCGGGCGCCTGCTTCTGGGTCTCCAGCGCCCAGGAGTCGCGGAGCGGCACGATGCGGTTGAAGACGGGGTGGTCCGGGGTCGAGTCGACCGGATCGCGGAAGAAGTATCCCTGCCTTTCGAACTGCATCCTTTCGCCGAGATCGGCGCTCAACGCGGCGGGCTCGATGCGGCTGTCGGTGAGGACTTCGAGCGAGCGGGGGTTGAGGCAGGCCTCGAAGCCGCCTTCCTCGAGGTCGGGCCTTTCGACCTTGAACAGGCGGTCGTAGATCCTCACCTCGACGGGGCGCGAGTGCGCGGCGGAGACCCAGTGGAGAGTGCCGGGGACTTTGCGGCCGTCCGGCGCGGTGCCGCCGCGGGTGGCGGGGTCGTAGGTGCAGCGCAGCTCGACGATCTCGCCGGTCGCCGGGTCCTTGACCACGCTCTCGCAGCGGATCAGATAGCCGTAGCGCAGCCGCACCTCGCGGCCGGGGGCGAGGCGGTGGAATCCTTTCGGGGGCTCCTCCGCGAAGTCGTCCCTTTCGATGTAGAGCTCCCTTGAGAACGGCACCTTGCGCGATCCCTCCCGCGCCAGCTCGGCGGGGTAGTACGGCGCCTCCAGCTCTTCGACTTGCCCTTCGGGGTAATTCTCGAGCACCACCTTGAGCGGGCGCAGCACGCAGAGGACGCGGGGCGCCTCGCGGTTCAGCTCCTCGCGCTGGCAGGCCTCGAGGAGAGTGACGTCGACCGTGCTGTTCGCCTTGGCGACGCCGATCCTTTCGCAGAAGTCGCGGAGCGCCGCGGGGGTGAAGCCGCGGCGGCGGAGGCCGGCGAGGGTCGGCAGGCGCGGGTCGTCCCAGCCGGCGACCAGCTTCCTTTCGACCAGCTCGAGGAGCTTCCGCTTGCTCATCAGCGTGTAGGTGAGGTTCAGGCGCGCGAACTCGGTCTGCCGCGGCGGGTCGGGGAAGGGGAGGGTGTCGACCAGCCAGTCGTAGATGTCGCGGTTGTTCTCGAACTCCAGGGTGCAGAGCGAGTGGGTGATCCCCTCGATGGCGTCCGAGAGGGGGTGGGCGAAGTCGTAGAACGGGTAGATCGGCCAGGCGTCGCCGCGGTGGTAGTGGGTGGCGCGCTTGATGCGGTAGAAGAGCGGGTCGCGCAGCTTCATGTTGGCCGCCGCCATGTCGATCTTGCCGCGCAGCACGTGGGCGCCGTCGGCGAACTCCCCCTCCCGCATGCGGCGGAAGAGGTCGAGGTTCTCGTCGACCGAGCGGTCGCGGTACGGGCTGTTGCGCCCCGGCTCGGTGACCGTGCCGCGGTACTCGCGGATCTCGTCCTCGGAGAGGGAGCAGACGTAGGCTTTCCCCAGCTTGATCAGCTCGACGGCGAAGTCGTAGAGCTGTTCGAAGTAGTCCGAGGCGTGGAAGAAATTCTCCCCCCAGTCGAAGCCCAGCCAGCGCACCCCCTGGCGGATCGACTCGACGTACTCTTCGGACTCGGTCTCGGGATTGGTATCGTCGAGGCGGAGGTTGCAGGTGCCGCCGTTCTCGAGTGCCAGCCCGAAGTTGAGACAGATCGACTTGGCGTGGCCGATGTGGAGGTAGCCGTTCGGCTCCGGGGGGAACCGGGTGACCACCCGGCCGCCGTGCTTGCCGGCGGCGCGGTCACGGGAGACCAGGTCGCGGATGAAGTCGCGGCCGGGGGTGGCCACGGTGGGGTCGGCGGGGTCGGACATCGCGGCGATCCTCGAATCGGGGGTGGATGATCGGGCTCGGATCGGCGGATACCGAGCGGGCACCTGCGGAAAATATCACAGGGGGCGAGCGGGCCCCGGAGTACGATCAGCAAAGGAGGTCGTGCATGGCGGATCTCGAAAAGTGGCTGGGGATCGAGCGGCCGGTCCTGCAGGCGCCGATGGCGGGGGTGCAGGGGAGCCGGCTGGCGATCGCCGTCTCGAACGCCGGCGGATTGGGCGGGCTCCCCGGCGCGATGCTGAGCCCGGAGAAGCTCCGCGCCGAGCTGGCGGCGATCCGGGCGGGGACGGCGAAGCCGTTCAACGTCAACTTCTTCTGCCACGTGCCGCCGGCGCCCGACGCCGAACGGGAGGCGGCGTGGCGGCGGACGCTGCAGCCCTATTACGACGAGCTGGGGGTCGCGGACGATGCCGCCCCGGCGCCGCCGTCGCGCGCGCCGTTCAGCGCCGAGGCCGCCGAGGTGCTCGCCGAATTCGCGCCGGAGGTGGTGAGCTTCCACTTCGGCCTTCCCGCTCCCGAGCTGCTGGCGCGGGTCAAGAGCTGGGGGGCGGTGGTCCTCTCGTCGGCGACCACCGTCGACGAGGCGCTCTGGCTGGAGGAGCACGGCGCCGACGCGGTCATCGCCCAGGGTTTCGAGGCGGGCGGGCACCGCGGTTTCTTCCTCTCGGCGGACCTGAGCGAGCAGGTCGGGACGCTGGCGCTGCTGCCGCAGATCCTGGCGGCAGTCCGGGTGCCGGTGATCGCCGCCGGCGGGATCGCGGACGCGCGCGGGGTGGCGGCGGCCAGAGCGCTGGGGGCGGCCGGGGTCCAGATCGGGACGGCGTACCTGCTCTGCCCCGAGGCCGACACCAGCGCGGTGCACCGCGCGGCGCTGAAGAGCGCGGCGGCCCGCCACACGGCGCTCACCAACCTGTTCAGCGGCGGCCCGGCGCGGGGGATCGTCAACCGGCTGATGCGCGAGCTGGGGCCGATGAGCGCGGCGCCCCCCGCCTTTCCGCTGGCCTCCCCGGCAATCGCTCCCCTGCGGGCGAAGGCGGAGAGCCGCGGGTCGGGGGATTTCTCGAACTTGTGGTGCGGCCAGAACGCCGTGGAATTGCGAGAGGTACCGGCGGGAGAGCTGACGCGCGAGCTGGCGGCCGGCTGGTAGGCCCGGTCCCCGCGAGGAGACCGGGCCGCCAGGTTTAACCGGGGCTCACTCGAGGCAGCCCGAAGAGCCGAAGCAGCCGAGCTTCGCCTTGCCCCACTCGCAAGCCACGCAGGTTTGCATCAGGGCAGGGCGTTGGGGGCCCAGGCGCGAGCTGCCGCAGCAAAAGCTCGACACATACACAATATGGATCGCGCCGTTGATGCAGCTGCAGGCTGACGTCGAGGCCGGAGCCAGCGCGGCGCTGGTCAGCAGGATGGTGAGCACCAGAAGGATAAGACGGCGGAACGAAAAAAGACGAGCAGTGACTGACATAGATGTCTCCATTCTAGAGATCGACTTGAGTCTTGCTACGATTTAGCTCGACTAGAGTCTCTCTACATCCATTATAGGCGCTGCTGACGTTAATATGCGAGTTATTCGTGCAGGAATATTCACCAGGTTTTATGAAGCGGATGCGCCTCGGTGTTAAAAACGATCGATCTCAGGTCCAGCGTCGTTTCGGGAGCGAAGAGGAGGTAGAGATACTTAAGAGTTTCAGCCAGGAAGTAACTGGGCATCAGGTCCCCTTTCTCCTTCGTGACCACACTCTTGAGGACCGTGTAACCGGCGTCGGTGCGGCAATTCGCAACGATTCCCGAGAAGAAGGTGCGCCCCATTTCGAGGTACTTGGGATCCCGGGTGAAATGATAGAGGTAGTAGGCCGATTCGACGATCTCCGGACGCAGCGGATAGCCGGGATAAAGGGTTTTCATCGTCCGGTAATCGATCACCTCGGGCTCGATGCCGTTGAGCTTCCACATCTTGTAGGCGGAGTCCTCGAGGCGCCGGGCGCGAGGGAGATCGCCGCCGAGGGCGAGGATGGCGGGGAGGAAGGCGTGGAGGGCGCCGAACTCGCTGGCGGTGCGGCGGCCGGTCGTCATGTCCACCTGGCCGTACCAGAGCCCGCTGGGGGCGTTGTCGGCCAGGTGCTTGTCGAGCGCGCGGCGGCTCTCCTGCCACATTCCGGCGAGGTCGGCGTCGCCGAACAGCTTCGCGCCCTTGAGGAGGTATTCGTAATAGGAATCGATCCCGCCGCCGACGTGGCTCGCCGGGCTCAGCCATTTGCCCGTCTCGACGTCGATCTCCTCGCCGACCAGCCCGAGCTTCGAGCGCCGGTCGTAGAGCTGGACGACGGCGTTCTTCGCCTTGTCGTAATAGACCGGGTTGTGGGTCAGCTTCGCGAGGGTGCCGAACTCGAGCAGCAGGGTGCCGATCTCGGCGGGGTTCGAGCGCGCGCCGGAGGTCTTCCCCGTCTTCAGGTTGACGTACATGTAGGGCATGCCGGTCGGCGAGTCGAAGACGGGGAGGAGGCGGTGGCCGAGGTCGTCCGCGAGGTGGAGGAGGCGGGGGTCGCCGGTCGCCTGGTAGCCGGAGAGGAGGCCGCCGAGGAGGCGGATGGTGATCTCGAAGTTCTTGACCACGATGTCCTTGTCGAACGACAGCTGGTCGACGATCAGCGCCTGCGCCTTGGCCGCCTCGTCCTTCAGGCCCATCAGGAGGAGGGTGTCGAGGGAGTCGACCGGGGTCATCAGCAGCGACTGACCGTACCAGTCCTTCGGCGTCCTGCTCAGCGGCTGGAGCTCGTCGTGCCCCCAGGCGTACTGCTCGTAGGAGTGCCAGGCGAAGAGGGTCTCGGCCTTCACCTGGGCCGCCAGGGCGGCGCGGTCGATCGGGCCGATCGCGGGCGCCGGGGCGGGCAGAGCGGCGGCGGCGATCCTCGCGAGGAGCAGGGGCGACAGCAGCAGCAGCGTCAGGAGGGGCAGGGCGCGGGTTTTCATGGCGGGATACTACAATTGGCGGATGAGCTTTTCAGCGCCCGTCACCTTCGAAACCCTCCGCGCCCTCGCCCTGGCGTTGCCCGGGGTCGAGGAGGGGACGTCCTACGGCACGCCGGCGTTCAAGGTGAAGGGGAAGCTGCTGGCGCGGTTGTGGGAGGACGGCGACACGCTGGTGATCAAGGTCGGCTTCGACGCGCGCGAGATCCTGATGCAGGCGGACCCCGGGACCTACTTCAACACCGCTCACTACGACGGCTATCCGTCGGTCCTGGTGCGCCTCTCGCGGATCGCGCCGGACGCCCTGGCCGAGGCGCTCGACACCGCGTGGCGGTTCAACGCTCCCCGCAAGCTCCTCGCCGCCCGCGAAGGTTGAGCGTCCCGGTTGTCCCCTGGGGGCCGGGCGCCGCGCATCTAGAGAGGGGGCGGACCGAGTCCCCGGCAGCTAAGAATTTACAGGTTCCAAGCGGAGTTACAATAGGGTCGGACCAAGCCGGTGCAGGGTGGAGGCCGGCGTACGAGGAGATCCGAGATCCGAGAAACGTTTCCCATCGCCCTGCTGGCGGGCTTCGACGGCGAGACCGTGGAGGCCTGCCTGCGCCAGCTCGGTCCCGAGCTCCACCTGCTGGTGGCCGGCTCCGAGGAGGAGGCCCTGCGCCTGCTCGGCGCCCAGCCGATCGCCGTGCTGGCGCTCGGCGCCGCGCTGGCGGGGGAGCGGGCGCGGCGGCTGCTCGAGGCGGCCGAGGAGTCTCCCGGGGCGGCGGAGCGGTCGAACCTGGTGCTGGCGGGCGGGCCCGAGCCGACCCTGTTTCAGGAGCTGATCGACCGCGACCGCATCTTCTACCTCAGCCAGGAGCCGGTGCCGGCCGCCGACCTGATCGCCCTGCTGCGCAGCGCCGCCGAGCGCCGGCGCGTGGCGGGCGGGCGCGGCCTCGAAGGCGATGAGGAGGAGCGGCGGCGGGCGCTCTTCGCCCGCCGGCTGCTGGCGGCGACGCAGGCGATCTCCACCCAGCGCCAACCCCCCGGCGTGGCGCGCGCGGCGGCCGAGGCGGTGGAGGACATCGCCGCCGCCGAGCGCGGCTACTGCCTGCTCTACGATCCGGCGACCGAGACCCTGTGGGAGCCGCCGCGCGACGCCGACCTCGAGGAGGAGCGGCGGGAGAGCGCGGCGGTGGGGCTGGTCAGCTTCGTGCTGCGCACCGGCCGGCCGCTGGCGGTCGAGCGGATCGGCGCCGATCCCCGCTTCGACCGCGACGCGGACGATCCAAAAGCGACCGGCGAGGAGCGCTTCGCCGCCGTGCCGGTGCTGGGGGCGGACGGCCGCGTGCTCGCCGTGCTCGCCGCCGTGCGCGCCCCGGCCGAGCGGGGGTTCAGCGACGAGGACGTCAAGGAGCTGACCCTGCTCGCCGAGCAGGCGGCGCCGACCTTCGGCCAGCTCGGGCTGCTCGAGGGGAGCACCGACGGCCTCCCCTCCGTGATGCTGTTCCGCGAGGAGGCGGTCGATCACCACAACGTCGGCTTCCGCGGCGAGGGGGACGTGCTGCGGGTCGATCCCGGCTGGATGCGCTGGACCTACCGGCTGCTGGTGCTGGCGCTCGCCGCCGGCCTCCTGTTCACCCTCCTGGCGCAGGTGCACGACTACGCGGAGGGGCCGGCGGTGGTGCGCCTCGGCGGGCGGACCGACCTGAACGCCACGGCGGACGGCACGGTGAGCCAGATCGCCGTCTCCCCCGGCCAGAAGGTGGAGGCGGGGCGGCTCCTGGTGCGCTTCTACGGCGCCCGCGAGGCGGCCGAGCTGGCGCGCCTCGACCATGAGTTCGAGCTGCAGCTGATCAACCGCCTGCGCGACCCGGCCGACTCGGGGGCGCAGCAGGCCCTCCTTTCGCTGCGCGCCGAGCGCGAGCTGGCGCGCTCGAACCTCGCCGAGCGCGAGCTGCGCTCGCCGGCGGCCGGGGTGGTGAGCGACATCCCGGTGCGGGTGGGGCAGCACATCGCGCCGGGGCAGTCGCTGCTCTCGATCGCCCGCGGCGAGACGCGCCCCGAGGTGGTCGCCTTCCTCCCCGGCGAGGACCGCCCGATGCTCAAGCGGGGGATGCCGCTGCGCATGGAGCTGCAAGGCTACCGCTACGCCTACCAGCACCTGGTGGTCGACTCGGTGGGGGACGAGGTGGTGGGGCCGGCCGAGGCGCGGCGCTATCTGGGGGACGCGATCTCGGACGCCGTGCAGTTCCCGGGGCCGGTGGTGAAGGTCGAGGCGCACCTGGTCGGCGAGACCTTCGAGTCCGAAGGGAAGGTCCGCCGCTATCATGACGGCATGCTGGCGCGGGCCGAGGTGCAGATCCGCTCGGAGCGGGTGCTGGTGGCGCTGATCCCCGCCCTCAAGGCGCTGTTCGAAGCGCGGAGGGGGAGCTGATGGCGACGCTCGAGACCAAGCCGCCCGCGCGGACAGAGCCGTCCGAGCCGCCGCCGGCATCTCCGGCATCTCCGGCATCTCCGATCGGCGAACGCTTCCCGGCGCTCGACAAGCTCGCCTTCACCAGCCGGCGGCGGCGGGTGCCGTTCATCCAGCAGAACACGGCGAGCGACTGCGGCGCGGCGAGCCTGGCGATGGCCCTCGCCTACCACGGCAAGCACCTGCGCCTCGACGACGTCCGCAAGGTCACCGGCTTCGGCCGCGACGGCGCCGACGCCCTCGCCATCCTCTCGGCGGCGCGCGTCTTCGGCCTGCGCGGGCGGGGGGTCAAGGTCGAGGAGGTCGACGACCTCAAGTACGTGCCGCAGGGGTCGATCCTCCACTGGCAGTTCAACCACTTCCTGGTCTTCGAGCGGCTGACCCCCGAGGGGGCCGACCTCGTCGACCCCGCCGGCGGGCGGCGCAGCGTCAGCCGCGACGAGCTGGGGCGCTCGTTCACCGGCGTCGCCCTCACCTTCGAGGAGGGGGAGGACTTCGAGCCGCAGGAGGGGGAGCCGCGCCGCTGGGGGCGCTTCCTCAAGCTGCTGCGCGAGCAGGGCGGCGTGCTCCAGCGGGTGGTCGTCACCTCGGCGATGGTGCAGCTCTTCGCCCTCGCCGTGCCGCTCCTCATCGGCTCGCTGGTCGACCGGGTGATCCCGCGCGGCGACGTGCAGCTCCTCGCCGTGCTCGGCGGGGGGCTGGCGGCGATCGTCGGCTTCAGCTTCCTCGCCTCGCTGCTGCGCTCCTTCCTGCTGCTCTACATGCGCACGCACCTCGACGCGCGGATGACCCTCGACTTCCTCGACCACCTGGTCGATCTCCCCTACGCCTTCTTCCAGCAGCGCTCGGCCGGCGACCTCATCATGCGGATGGGGAGCAACGCCACGGTGCGCGAGATCCTCACCTCGGGCGCCCTCTCGGGGGTGCTCGACGGGCTGATGGTGACCCTCTACCTGGTGCTGCTGATGGCGGCGAGCCCGACCCTCGGCCTCCTCGTGCTGGTCCTCGCCGCCTTCCGCATCGGCCTCTTCCTGTTCACCCGGCGGAAGACGCGCGACCTGATGTCGCGCTCGCTGCAGACCGAGGCGCGCTCGCAGAGCTACCAGGTGAACCTCCTCGCCGGCATCGAGACGCTGAAGGCGGCGGGCGCCGAGCACCGCTCGGTCGAGCAGTGGTCGCACCTCTACGTCGACGTGCTCAACGTCTCGCTCGCCCGCGGGCGTTTGCAGGCGTTCGTCGACTCGATCCTCTCGGCGCTCGGCACCGCCTCGCCGCTGGTGATCCTGATCTGGGGGGGAGTCCAGGTGCTCGACGGGCATCTGACCCTCGGCACCATGCTGGCGCTGAACGCGCTGGCGGCCGGCTTCCTCACCCCGCTGTCGACGCTGATCACCAACGCCTTCCAGTTCCAGCTCCTGGGAAGCTACATGGACCGCCTGGAGGACGTCCTCGAGACGCCGCGCGAGCAGGACCCGGCGACGGTGAAGCCCTCGGCCCGTCTCAAGGGGGGGATCAAGCTCGAGAACGTCAGCTTCCGCTACGGCCCGCACGCGCCGCTGGCGGTCGAGAACGTGTCGATCGACGTGCCGCCGGGGCGTTTCGTGGCGCTGGTCGGCCGCTCGGGGGCGGGGAAGTCGACGCTGGCGAGCCTGCTCGTCGGGCTCTATCCGCCGAGCGAGGGGCGCATCCTGTTCGACGGCGTCGACCTCGCGGAGCTCGAGTTCCGTTCGGTCCGCCGGCAGGTCGGGGTGGTGCCGCAGCACCCCTACCTCTTCGGCACCAGCATCCGCGCCAACATCACCCTCGCCGACCCCACCCTGCCGCTGTCGCGCGCCGTGGAGGCGGGGAAGCTCGCCCACATCCACGACGACATCATGGCGATGCCGATGGGGTACGAGACGATCATGGCCGACGGCGGCGCCTCCCTCTCGGGCGGCCAGCGCCAGCGCCTGGCGCTCGCCCGCGCCCTCGTCCACCGGCCGGCCATCCTCCTCCTCGACGAGGCGACCAGCTCGCTCGACACCCGCACCGAGCGGGCGATCCAGGGGGAGCTCTCGGCCCTGCGCGCCACCCGCATCGTGATCGCCCACCGCCTGAGCACCATCCGCGACGCCGACCTGATCCTGGTGATGGACGGCGGCCGCCTCGTCGAGCAGGGGAAGCACGACGAGCTGATCGCCCTCGGCGGCGTCTACGCGGCGCTGGTCGCGGCGCAGATGGAGAAGGAGAAGCTGCAGACGGCGGAGGTGTAAAGGCGTGTAAAATCGCCGGGAAGGGTGCCATGGCCGAACCCGCATTCAAGCTTGTCCGAGGGAAAAATGACCAGACCTGGCCTGCTCCGGGGGAGTGGACCTACGAGGACTACTGCCGCCTTCCCGAGGACGGCAAGCGCTACGAGGTCATCCGAGGCTTCCTCCACGTGACGCCGTCCCCGCGCGCGGAGCATCAGTTCTCGCTGTTCGAGCTGTCGTTCCATCTCTCGGCGTTCGTCCGCGAGAGGGATCTCGGCATGGTGCTGACCGCGCCTTTCGACGTCCGGCTCCCCGCCGGCCTCGCCAATCCCGTGCAGCCCGACGTGGTCTTCTTCCGCAAGGGGAGGGAGCCCCAGCGGGGAGCGGGATTCTTCGCGGGAGCGCCGGACCTGGTGGCCGAGATCCTCTCGCCCGGCACCCGGCGCCGCGACCGTACGGTCAAGCTTCAGGCCTACCAGGAGGCGGGGGTGGCCGAGTACTGGCTGCTCGATCCGCAGGCCCGCACGGTCGTGGTCCACGTTCTGGGAGCGGACGGCAAGTATGCCGAGCGGGCTCGCGGCGGGGTGGGCGACGAGGTCGGATCGTCGGTCCTGCCGGGGTTCCAGGTGAAGGTCGGCGCGCTCTTCATGGTCTAGCCGAGCCTCGGAATCCTGGCCTTTTGCCAGGCCGGTTCTGGTAGATTCCGTGCCATGACGGTGCCTCTCCTCGTCGCCGGCCTCGCGGGGATCTCGGCCGGAACCATCCATGCTCTCTCGGGTCCGGACCATCTCTCGGCGGTGGCGCCGCTGGTGATCAACGAGCGGAGCCGGCGCTGGCGGATGGGGCTGTTCTGGGGGATCGGCCACAGCCTCGGCGTCTGGATCATCGGGCTCGTCGCGCTGGTGCTGCGCGGCTTCCTCCCCATCGAGAGCCTGTCGTCGTGGAGCGAGCGGCTGGTCGGGGTGGTGCTGATCGGCGTCGGCCTGTGGGGGCTGCGGCGGGCGTTCGCGGCCAAGCTCCCGGCGCCGCACGTCCATGACGAAGAAGAGGCGGGGAAGAAGCGCCCGGGGCGGGCGGCGGTGCTGATCGGCGGCCTCCACGGCCTCGCCGGCAGCTCGCACATCGTCGGCCTCCTCCCCGCGCTCGCCTTCCCCTCGCGCGCCGCTTCGGCCGCCTACGTCGTCGGCTTCGGCCTCGGGGCGATCCTCGGCATGACGGCGTTCTCCACCACCTTCGGCCTCTTCGCCCACCGCATCACCGGCCGCGGCGTCCGCGCCTACCAGACCCTCCTCGCCTGCTTCTCGGCGGCGGCGATCCTGGTGGGCGGGTACTGGCTGATCTCCTGAGGGCTAAGCTCCCCCAGGAATCCGCCTCCCCCTGCCATCTGTTAGACTTCGCGCCTATGTCCGACCCCGCCCGCCCTTCCCGTCTGGGAATGATCAGCCTCGGCTGCCCGAAGAACCTCGTCGACAGCGAGATCATGCTCGGCGAGCTGTCGCGGCGCGGCTACGAGGTGGTCAACGACCTCGAGACGGCGGAGACGGTGGTGATCAACACCTGCGCCTTCATCGAGGAGGCGCAGCAGGAGTCGATCGACGCCATCCTCGAGGTGGTGGGGCGCAAGGGGAAGGGGGTCGAGCGGGTGCTGGTGGCCGGCTGCATGGTCAACCGTTTCGGCGACCAGCTGGCGCGCGAGATCCCCGAGATCGACGGCTTCGTGGGGCTCGACCAGCTGCGCGACGTCGGCGACCTGGTGCAGCTCGGCGGCGGCCCGCCGCTGCCGGCCCCCTCCCACATGGTCTTCGACCACACGGCGCCGCGCCTGCTGACCACCCGCGGGCACGCTTATCTGAAAGTCGCCGAGGGGTGCAACAACCCGTGCACCTTCTGTGCGATCCCGATCTGGCGCGGCCGGTTCCGGAGCCGCACCATCGAGAGCCTGGTCGCCGAGGCGAAGCAGCTCGAGGCGGCGGGGATCTCCGAGCTCAACCTGATCGCCCAGGACACCACCCGCTACGGCGAGGACCTCGGGATGCGCCGGCACGGCCTGGTGCGCCTGGTCGAGGCGCTGCTCCGCGAGACGTCGATCCCCTGGATCCGTTTCCTCTACGCCTATCCGACGACCCTCGACGAGGACCTGATGCGCCTGATGGGGACGGAGGAGCGCTTCTGCTCCTACATCGACATGCCCCTGCAGCACAGCCACGGCGACATCCTGTCGGCGATGCGGCGCGGCGGCGACGCGAAGCGCTACCTGCGCCTCCTCGACCGCGCGCGCGAGCTGGCGCCGGACGTCTTCCTGCGCTCGACCTTCATCGTCGGCTTCCCCGGCGAGACGGAGGAGCACTTCCAGGACCTTGTGCGCTTCGTCGAGCAGGCCCGCTTCGACCACCTCGGCGCCTTCGCCTACAGCCCCGAGGAGGGCACGCCGGGGGCCGAGCTCCCCGGCCGCGTGCCGAGGGGGACCCAGCGGCGTCGCCTGCGCCAGCTCCTCGAGGCGCAGAAGCCGATCGCCCTCGAGCGCCGGCGCCGGCTGCTCGGGCGGCGGCTGCCGGTGCTGATCGAGGGGGCGTGCGAGGAGTCCGAGCACCTCCTCGAGGGGCGGCACTACGGCATGGCGCCGCAGATCGACGGCCGCGTCCTGATCAACGACGGCTCGGCGCCGGCCGGCACCCTGGTCGAGGTCGAGATCACCGAAGCCTACGCCGACGACCTCGTCGGCCACGTGGTCGGCGCGTTCCGCCCGCAGGATGCCCCTTTCGTGGTGCCTGCCGAAGCCGCCGCCGACGTTCCCGTCCTCGCCTGAGCTCAGCCCCCGAACCTTCCATGCACGTCGTCCAGGACGCCTTCAACAGCCGCGATCTGCCGCATGGCGGCGTTGCCACCATCGGCAACTTCGACGGCGTCCACCGCGGCCAGCGGGCGATCCTCGACCGCACCGTGGCGCGCGCCGAGGAGCTGGGGGTGCCGGCGGTGGTGGTCACCTTCCAGCCCCACCCCCTCTCGGTCCTCTCCCCGGAACGCGCGCCGGTGCCGCTGACCACGCCGAAGCAGAAGGAGGCGCTGCTCGAGGAGGCGGGGATCGCGGTGATCCTGGTGGTCCGCTTCACCCCCGAGTTCGCCAAGGTGCCGGCGCGCCAGTTCGTGCGCGAGTTCCTGCACGAGCGGCTCGGCCTCCAGGAGATCTACGTCGGCGAGGACTTCGTCTTCGGCCACCAGCGCGAGGGGAATCTGGGATTGTTGCAGGAGATGGGGAGCGAGCTCGGCTTCGCCGCCCACGGGGTGACCGAGCTGGTGCAGGGCGGGGAGCGGATCTCGAGCACCCGCATCCGCCGGGCGCTCGGCGAGGGGAAGACCGCCGAGGCGGCCGAGATGCTGGGGCGGCCGTACTCGATCGCCGGGACCATCGCCCGCGGCGACCGCATGGGGCAGAAGCTCGGCTGGCCGACGATCAACGTCACTCCCGAGAACAAGCTCCTCCCCTCGGACGGCGTCTACGCCTCGCGCGTCTACTTCCCGAGCTACCCGGCGACCTTCGACGGGGTGACCAACATCGGCACCCGGCCGACCGTCTACGAGAACTACCAGCGGGTGGTCGAGAGCCACATCCTCGACTTCAAGGCCAACGTCTACGGCCAGCGGGTGGAGCTGCAGTTCCTCAAGCGGCTGCGCGAGGAGCGCATCTTCAACTCGGTGATGGACCTCTCGGCGCAGATCGGCCGCGACGTCGAGGCGACGCGCGAATACTTCGCCGCCCGGCGGCGGCTGGAACAAGACACCGCCTCGTTCGGGTTGGTAGAGGAGTGAAGGCCGCCCGTGGCGGCCTCGACGCTTGAGCTTTCTTGAACATCTCCGGGGTGTTTCGACCCCCCGGTCCGGAGAGGAAGGACGACCATGGCCAGCGCAAAGATCCTGACGGTGACGCAAGAGAATTTCGATACCGAGGTGCTGAAGTCCGACAAGCCGGTGCTGGTGGACTTCTGGGCCTCGTGGTGCGGCCCCTGCCGCGCGGTGGCGCCGACGCTCGACGAGATCGCCGAGCAGAACGACGGCGTCCGCATCGCCAAGCTGAACGTCGACGAGCAGCAGCAGCTCGCCTTCCAGTTCCAGGTGTCGAGCATCCCCACCTTCATCCTGTTCAAGGATGGCAAGATGGCCGACCGCATGATGGGCGCGGCGCCGAAGTCCGCCTTCGAGAAGTTCATCGCCCGCAACATGTAGGCGATCCGAGGCGCCCGACCGATGCAGGAGCGTCTCGATACCCTCGCGGCCGGGCTCGCGGAGCTGGGCTGCGAGGCGCTGCTCGTCCTCGCCCCCTCGGCGGAGGACACCGACCTCGCCGCGTTCCTCGCCCGCCCCGTCCACATGGGAGAGTGCCTGCTGGTGCTTCCCCGCTCCGAGGGTAAGGGGGAGCCGCGGCTCGCCTACATGACCTCGATGGAGCGCGAGGAGGCGGCGGCCACCGGCCTGCTGCCGCTGACCCCCGAGGCGCTCGAGATCTCCAGACTGTCCAGCGAGTACTCCGAGCCGCCGGCGTTCCTCGCCCGCGTGGCGGCGCGCGCCCTCGAGCTCTCGGGGGTCGCGCCCGGCCGCGTGGCGCTCGCCGGCCACGGCGCCGCCGGCACGATCCAGGGGATGTGCGCCCTCCTCGCCGCCCAGGGTTGGATCTGGGTGCCGGGGGGCTCGCTGCTCCTCGCCGGGCGCAAGCGCAAGGAGCTCGTGGAGCTTACGGGGATCCGCCAGGCCGCCGCGGCGACCTGCGAGGCGATGCGCGCCGTGGCCCGGATGCTCGCCGCGGCGGAGCCCGCCGAGCCCGCTGATGCGAACGGCGAGTTGCACCTGGCCGGCGAGCCCTTGACGGTGGCGCGGCTGCGCTCCGAGGTGGCGCGCGTCTTCGCCCTCCACGGCTGCGAGCAGCCGCGAGGGAACATCCTCGCGCCGGGGGAGGAAGGGGCGGTCCCGCACTCCGCCGGCACGCCGGAGCGGGCCCTCCGCGCCGGCGAGCCGCTGGTGGTCGACCTCTACCCCCGCGGCCCGCGCGGGCTGTTCGCCGACTGCACCCGCACCTTCTGCGTCGGAGAGCCGCCGGCTGCCTTCGCGCGCGCCCACGCCGCCGTCCGTGGCGCCGTGGAGGAAGCCTGCCGCCGGGCGGTGCCGGGGGTCCGCGGCTGGGACCTCCAGGAGACCGTCTGCGCCCGCTTTGCCGAGGCGGGATACCCAACCCCGATCTCCACCCCGGGCACGCTACGCGGCTACGTCCACAACCTCGGCCACGGCGTCGGCTTCGAGCTCCACGAGCTCCCGACCTTCAAGAAGGCGGCGGACGCCGGCGGCGTCCTGCGCGCCGGCGACGTCTTCACCATCGAGCCGGGGCTCTACGAGCCGGCCGAAGGGTGGGGGATCCGCCTCGAGGACCTCGTCCACCTGGGCGCTCCGGACCTCGCCAGCCCGCTCGAGAACCTGACCCCGCTGCCGTACGATTTCGATCCCCGGGCGTGGGGGTGAGGGGGGCATGGCCGGCCGGAGTCGTGAACCTGGCGATCGCGGGAGCCTTTTTCCTCCCCTGTACTCGGGGGAGGCCAGGAGGGGGCGTTCCGGAGTCCGGGACGCTTCCTTGGTCGGGAGGCTGCGAGCCCCCTCCTAACCTCCCCCGAGTACACGGGAGGAACAAAGCTCGCTCCGAGATCAGCTGCAGCCGGTCCTATACGTTTTCCTTACCTCGAGTTGTGTATAAGAGGGAGGGTTGAGGGGCGGGGTGGATTTCAATCCCGCCCCGTTGCGTTATCCTTCTTAGCAGCGCCCGGTGCTTCGCCGGCGCCGCGCCCTGCCGGACTCGAAAGGAGGGGAAGACCGCGATGGTGGAAACCGTCCTCAGCATCCTGATCGGCCTCGGGCTGGCCGCCGCGTGCGGCTTCCGGGTCTTCGTCCCCCTGCTGATCATGAGCCTGGCGTCGCGCGCCGGGGTGGGGCACCTGACCCTCGGCCCCCACTTCACCTGGATCGGCTCGACGCCGGCGCTCCTCTCGTTCTCGGTGGCGACCGGGCTCGAGATCGCGGGGTACTACATCCCCTGGGTGGACAATCTGCTCGACACGATCGCCACGCCGGCGGCGGTGGTCGCCGGCATCCTCGTGACCGCCTCGGCGATGACCGTCGACGTCAGCCCGTTCCTCAAGTGGACGCTGGCGGTGGTGGCGGGCGGCGGCACCACCGCCGTGTTCCAGGGGCTCACCACGCTGACCCGGCACGTCTCCTCGTTCACCACCGGCGGGCTCGGCAATCCCGTGCTGGCGACGGCCGAGGCGGGGGGCTCGGCGCTGCTCGCCGTGCTGGCGATCATCGCCCCCGTCCTCGCCTTCCTGCTGGTGGTGGGGCTGCTCTTCTTCGGCGTCCGCAAGCTGGTCGGCCGCTTCCGGCGGCAACCGCCGGCGGCGACGCCGGCGCGGGCCACCTGACGCCGGCGGCCGCGAGGGCTCCGAGGACTCGACCCATGCGAGGAGCCGCCCTGGCCGCCGTCCTCCCCTTCGCCCCCCTCGCCGTAATCGCCGCGGCGGTCCTCGGCGGCTGCGCCTCGGCGGGGCCGACCAACGGGGCGGGGATCGCGCACGAGCTGCGCCAGCGCGGGGTCGATCCGGCGTCGGTCGTCGTCCCCTTCACGGTGACCGACGAGATGCGGGCCTGGGTCCACCAGCAAGTGCCGGCCTCCGGCGCCCCGGACAAGCGGCTCGAGCGGCTGCTCGCCGCCATCGTCGATCCCGCCGGCCTCAACCTCACCTACGAAGGGGTGCAGACCGACACCGCCGCCGAGGCGTTCGCCAGCCGCAAGGCGAACTGCCTCGGCTTCACCAGCCTGTTCGTGGGGCTGGCGCGCGAGCTCGGCATCCCCGCCTTCTACCTCGGGGTCGACGACGTCGAGCGCTTCGACCGCGACGGCGACCTGCTGGTGATCACCGGGCACGTCAGCGCCGGCTTCGGCATGGGAGGGGGGAAGATCAAGATCCTGGAGTTCACCAGCGCCCCCAAGACCGAGTACCACCACGTCCACCAGCTCTCGGACCTCACCGCCGTCGCCCTCTACCAGTCGAATCACGGCGCCGAGCTGTTGCGCGCGGGGCAGCTGGCGGCGGCCCTCCCCTGGCTGCGCCAGGCGGTGGTGGTCGACCCCTCCCTGAGCGACGGCTGGGTGAACCTCGGCGTGGCCCTGCGGCGGAGCGGCGACCTCGACGGCGCCGAGGCGGCGTACCGCAAGGCGCTCGAGGCGAACCCCGAGACCGCCTCCGCCTACCAGAACCTGGCGGCGCTGCTGCGCCTGCGCGGGCATCCGCAGGAGGCCGACGACCTGATGTCGCTCGCCCGCCGGGCCGGCGCGCAGAGCCCGTTCAGCTATCTCGCCCTCGGCGACGTCTCGATGTCGCACGGCCGGCTGGAGGAGGCGCGGGGGTTCTATCGCCGCGCCCTTCGCCTCGACCGCGACGATCCCGAGCCCTACGCCGCCCTGGGGCTCGCGGCGCTCGCCGGCGGCGACCGCTCGGAAGCGAAGAAGTGGCTGCGTAAGGCGTCGGCACGCGGCGAGCGCAAGGCGCACGAGCGGGACAACGAGCGGGTGAAGCGCCTCGCGGCGCGCCTCGCCGAGCCGAAGGCGGCTTCGTGACGCCGGCCGTCTGGCGGATCTGGATCGACACCGGCGGGACGTTCACCGATTGCCTGGCGGTCGATCCGCGGGGGATGCTCCGGCGCGCCAAGGTGCTGTCGACCAGCGCCGTCCGCGGCAGGATCGCCCCCGGCTCCGGGGGATCGGCCCTCCGCGTCGCCGCGCCCTGGGACGTCCCGGAGGGGTTCTTCACCGGTTTCCAGCTCCGGGTGCTGGGCGGCGATGGCGATGGCGCCGCCGCGCGGACGGTCGTGGGCTCCGAGCCCGGGGGAGCCTTGCTGCGGCTGGACGGTCCTCCTCTCGATCACGATCTGGCCGGCGCTCCCTTCGAGCTGCGCTCCCCCGAGGAGGCGCCGGTGCTCGCCGCGCGGCTGGTGACCCGCACGCCGCTCGCCGCCGCGCTGCCGCCGATCGCCATGCGCCTCGCCACCACGCGCGGCACCAACGCCCTGCTCGAACGGACCGGAGCCGCCACCGCCCTCTTCATCACCCGGGGGTTCGCGGATCTCCTGCGCATCGGTACCCAGCAGCGCCCCGATCTCTTCGCGCTCTCGATCGTCCGTCCGGAGCCGCTCTACCGCGAGGTCGTCGAAGTCCCCGAGCGGCTGGCCGCGGACGGCTCGGTGCTGCTGCCGCTCGACGCCGCCGCCGTCCGCGACGCGGCGCTGCGGCTGCGGGCCGCGGGGATCGAGACCGCCGCCGTGGCGCTCCTCCACTCCTACCGCGATCCGCGCCACGAGCGGGAGGTGGGGGAGATCCTGCGCGCGGCGGGGTTCCGCTGGGTCTCGCTGTCGGCCGAGCTGGCGCCGCTGATCAAGCTGGTGCCGCGGGCCGGGACGGCGGTGGTCGACGCCTACCTGACGCCGATCCTCGAGACCTACCTCGCCGGCGTCGCGGCGGCCCTGGGCGAGGGTTCGCTGCACGTGATGACGAGCGCCGGCGGCCTGGTGCGCGCCGCGGCGTTCCGGGCCAAGGACGGCCTGCTCTCCGGCCCGGCCGGCGGCGTGGTGGGAGCGGCGCGCGCCGGCCGGCGCTCGGGCTTCCCAAGGGTGATCGCCTTCGACATGGGGGGGACGAGCACCGACGTCGCCCGCTACGACGGCGACTTCGAGTACCTCTTCGAGCACCGGGTGGGGGACGCCCACCTGGTGGCGCCGGCGCTCGCCATCGAGAGCGTGGCGGCGGGGGGCGGCTCGATCTGCGCCTTCGACGGCATCCAGCTCAAGGTGGGGCCGGAGAGCGCCGGCGCCTGGCCCGGCCCCGCCTGCTACGGCGCCGGCGGCCCGCTGACGCTGACCGACGTCAACCTCGTCCTCGGCCGGCTCGACCCCGAGCGCTTCGAGATCCCGCTCGACGCCGCGGCGGCGGGACGCGCCCTCGACGCCCTGCGCGGCAGTATGAGCGCCGGCATGGGCACCGTCGATCCCGGCCCCGAGGCGGTGCTCGCCGGGCTGCTCGAGATCGCCGACGAGCGGATGGCAGAGGCGATCCGCTCGATCTCGCTGCGCCAGGGGTACGACCCGGCCGGGCACGCCCTGGTCGCCTTCGGCGGCGCCGGGGCGCAGCACGCCTGCGCCGTGGCCGAGCTGCTGGGGATCGCGAGCGTCCTGGTGCCGGCGGACGCCGGGCTCCTCTCGGCGCTGGGGCTGGGGGCCGCCGTCCTCGAGCGCTTCGCCCAGCGGCAGGTGCTGGCGCCGCTGGCGACGGTCGCGGGGGAACGCGGGGAACGCCTCGCCGGCTGGCTCGCCGAGCTGGGGGAGGAGGCCGCGGCGGCCGTGGCGGCGGAAGGGGTGGCGCCGGAAGGGGTCGCCGTCCGCCGCCGGCTGCTGAACCTCCGCTTCGCCGGCCAGGAGGCGACACTGGCCATCGAATACGAAGAGGACGCTGCGATCGCGCCCGCCTTCGCCACCGCCTATCGCGAGATCTACGGCTACGCTCCCGAGGGGCTGGCGATCGAGGTCGAGTCGATCCGCGTCGTCGCCTCGTCGCGCGCGGACAGCCTCGAGGACGAGGAGACGCTGACGCTCCTCGCCTCGCCGGTGCCCGCCGTGCCCTCGGCGACCCGCCGCTGCTGGCTCGGCGGCGCCTGGCGGGAGGTCCCCGTCTTCGACCGCGCGTGCCTGGCGCCCCGCGCCACCTTCGCCGGCCCGTCGCTGGTCTTCGAGGCGCACAGCGCCACGGTGGTGGGGGAGGGGTGGGACGGCCGGGTGGACGCGGCGGGGAACCTGGTGCTGGAACGGAGGGGCTAGCGTTGGCGGACGATCTCGATCTGGACCTCGATCTGAGCGGGCGGCGGCGGGACGACCCCACCCCCGGCTACGCGCTCCGGCTGCGCGGCGTGACCCGCCTCTGCGCGGCGCTGCTCGGCGTCGCCGGCGTCTGCGCGGTCCTGAGCTGGGTGCTGACGCGGCCGGGGACTTGGCGGCCGATCCCGCACCTGCCGCCGCTCGTGCCTCTCCTCGCCTCGCTCCTCGCCGCGGTGCTGATCCTGCTCACCTCGCGCGTCCGCGCGTCGATCCTCCGCCCCGCCTTCCCCCGCTCGCCGGAGCTGAAGCCGCAGCCGGAGGGGGTGCTCGCCGCCTACGCCAAGGCGGCGGCGGCGAGCTTCGCGATCCTCGAGGTCGCCGCCCTCCTCGGGCTCGCCGTCTCGCTGCTCTCCGGCGCGGCGAGCTACGGGATCGTCCTCTGCGTCGCCGCGGCGCTCGGCATGCTCACCCGCTGGCCTCGCGCCGCCGAGGTCGACCGCCTCCTCCAGGGGAGGGCGAAGCCGTGACGGCCGTCCCGGACAATCCTCTCGAGGAGCGGCTCCGCCGCTTGCAGACCGCCTGTGGTGCGATGCTGCTGGGAATCGGCGCGCTGAACGCCGTCGCTGCCCTCCTCCCCTGGATGCGGCCGGGCCGGCCGGCGTCACTCCCCAACGTCGCCTTCACCGCGCTCCTGGTCGCCGCCGTGGCGCTCCTGGTCGTCGCCCCTGCCGTGATGCGGGCGATCTACAAGCGGGCCGACGCCGAAGGTTTCGGCGGCGACCGCGACCGGGCCCTCGCCGCCTACGCCGCCTCCACCCTGGCGGCCTTCCGCCTGCGCGCCCTCGCGGCGCTACTCGGCTTCGGCCTCGCCGTGGCGACCGGTGAGCGCGGATGGAGCTGGGGGCTGGGTGGCGCGGCGGCGATCGCGATGCTCCTCGGCTGGCCGCGGCGGAAGGAGGCAGGGGTATGAGGCCTGAGGCCGTCCAGCTCGAGCTGTTCACCCACCGGTTCGCGGCGATCGCGCGGCAGATGGGGGAGCGGTTGCAGCGCACGGCGGTGTCGACCAACATCAAGGAGCGGCTCGACTTCTCCTGCGCCCTGCTCGATCCGGCCGGGGAGCTGGTGGTCAACGCCCCCCACATCCCGGTCCACCTGGGCGCCCTCGGCCTCTGCGTCAGGCGCCTGCGGGAGACGATCGCGATGGCCCCCGGCGATGTGGTGGTCACCAACCATCCCGGCTTCGGCGGCTCGCACCTGCCGGACGTGACGGTGGTGACGCCGGTCTTCGCGAGGGAGGCGGAAGGCGAGCTTCTCGGCTACGTGGCGAGCCGCGCCCATCACGCCGAGATCGGCGGCATCCGCCCGGGCTCGATGCCCCCGGGCGCCCGGCGGCTCGGCGAGGAGGGGGTGGTGATCCCGCCGACTTATCTCGTCCGCGCCGGAGAGGCGCGCTGGGAGGCGATGCGCCGCCTCCTCGTGTCCGCCCCGTACCCCACCCGGGCCGTCGAGGAGAACCTGGCCGACCTGCGCGCCGCGGTGGCGGCCAACCATCGCGGCGCCGAGGCGCTGCGCGCCCTCGCCCGAGATCACGGGAGGGAAGTTGTCGTCCACTACATGGCGGCGCTCAAAGCCCGGGCCGAGGAGCGCCTCCGCGCCGCCCTCGCCCGCCTCCCCGCCGCGCGCTACGAGGCCGTGGAGCGCCTCGACGACGGCGCCGCGATCGCGGTCCGCATCACGATCGCCGAGCCCGCGAGTGATCCCGCGATGATCGTCGATTTCACGGGCTCCGCCGGCGTCCACCCCGGCAACCTGAACGCCCCACCCGCCGTCGTCCGCAGCGCCGTCCTCTATGTCCTCCGCCTGCTGATCGCCGAGCCGCTGCCGCTCAACGAGGGGATCCTGCGGCCGGTCGCGATCGAGATCCCGCCGGGGATGCTGAACCCGCCGTTCCCCGCCGACCCGGCGGAGGCGCCGGCGGTGGTGGGGGGGAACGTCGAGACCAGCCAGCGGGTGGTCGACACCCTGCTCAAGGCATTCGGCCTCGCCGCCTGCAGCCAGGGGACGATGAACAACCTCCTCTTCGGCAGTCCACGCTTCGGCTATTACGAGACGATCTGCGGCGGCGCCGGGGCGGGGCCGGGGTTCGCCGGCGCGAGCGGCGTCCACACCCACATGACGAACACGCGGATCACCGACCCCGAGGTGCTCGAGCACCGCTACCCGGTACGCCTCGAGCGCTTCGCCCTCCGCCGCGGCTCGGGGGGGGCCGGCCGCTGGCCGGGAGGGGACGGCGCCGTCCGCGAGCTGGTCTTCCTGGAGCCGATGTCGCTGTCGATCCTCTCGCAGCACCGGGTCGAGGTCCCCTACGGCGTGGACGGCGGCGAGCCGGGGCTCGCCGGGAGGCAGCGCCTGGTGCGCGCCACGGGCGAGGTCGAAGAGCTGGCGTCGATCGACGGCCGCGAGGTGCTGCCGGGGGACCGGCTGATCCTCGAGACCCCGGGCGGAGGAGGGTGGGGCTCCCGGTAGCCGCCGTCAGCCGTGCCGGCGCCGGCGCGCCACCTCGTAGGCGGCGACCGCCACCGAGGTCGAGAGGTTGAGCGAGCGGACCTCGCGGTCGACCATCGGGATGCGCACCAGCCGGTCCGGATACTTCTTGCGGATCTCCGGCGCCAGCCCGGTGCTCTCCTTGCCGAAGACCAGCACCGTCCGCGCGGGGTAGTCCACGCTCCAGAAATCCTGTCCCGCCTCGGCGCTGAAGAAGAACGGCTCGCCGAGCTCGGGGAGGCCCTCTTCGAAGTCCTGCCAGCGGTCCCACACCTCGGGATCGACCCGCTCCCAGTAGTCGAGCCCCGCCCGCCGGATCTGCCGCTCGCTCAGGAAGAACCCCAGCGGCCGCACCAGATGCAGCCGCGCCCCCACGGCGAGGCAGGTCCGCCCGGCGTTGCCGGTGTTCCAATGGATCTCCGGCTCGACCAGGACCACATGGAGAGAATGTTCAGCGTTCAAGACGACACAGTATAAGCGGGGTGGCGGCGCTCCGCCGCCGCGATTCTCGCTTCCCGCGTCCCTGGAGTCCTTGTCGTCCCTGCCGTCGTGAGGGGTGGCATGACGCTATGATCTCCTGGCCCCCTACCCCAGGAGACCCCGCCATGACCCCAACCCCCGCCCCCACCCAGGAACCCTGGCCGAGCCTGCCGCTCGAGGCCTGGGCCGAGACGTACGCGACGCTGCATCTGTGGACCCAGATCGTGGGGAAGGTGCGGCTCGCGCAGAGCCCGTGGATCAATCATGCCTGGCACGTGACGCTGTACGTCACGGCCCGCGGCCTGACCACGTCGCCGGTCCCGCACGGCGACCGGACGTTCCAGATCGACTTCGACTTCATCGCGCAGCGGCTGATCGTCGCGGCGAGCGACGGCGGCCTCGGCGGCTTCGCTCTGGAGCCGATGTCGGTGGCGGAGTTCTACGCGCGGCTGATGGGAGAGCTGGGGAAGCTCGGGCTTCACGTCGACATCTACCGCCTCCCCAACGAGGTGGAGGACCCCATCCGCTTCGATCAGGACGAGGTCCATCGCGCCTACGACGGCGAGTACGCCCACCGCTTCTGGCGCGTCCTGGTGCAGGCGGACCGGGTGTTCAAGGAGTTCCGCGCCCGCTTCCTCGGCAAGTGCAGCCCCGTCCACTTCTTCTGGGGCGCTCCGGACCTCGCCGTCACCCGCTTCTCCGGGCGGCGGGCGCCGCTGCATCCGGGGGGCGTTCCCCACCTGCCGGACTGGGTGACCCGCGAGGCCTACTCCCACGAGGTGAGCAGCTGCGGCTTCTGGCCCGGCGGCGGCCCGGTTCCCTATGCCGCGTTCTACTCGTATGCCTATCCGGAGCCGGCGGGGTTCGCCGCCGAGAAGGTCGCGCCGGAGGCCGCGTTCTACAGCGGCGACCTCCACGAGTTCCTGCTCCCCTACGATGCCGTCCGCCAGGCGGCGGACCCGGACGCCGTGCTCCTCGAGTTCCTGCAGTCGACCTACGAGGCGGCGGCGAAGCTCGCGAACTGGGACCGCGAGGCGCTGGAGGTGGCGGCGCCTCCCGGCCCGGGACGCTGAGCGGCACCCTACGCCAGCCTACGCCAGCCTACGCCAGCCGGACGTGGATCTCGCCGACGCCGCAGTCCACCTTCACCCGGGCGTGGCCGGTTCCCTTGTCCCAGACGATCTTTCTCGCCACCAGGCCGGAGCTCTCGTAGTGCCGGCCGTAGGCGATCAGGTTGGCGTCGCCGATGCCGGTGTCGACGCGCGCCGAGGCGACCGACTCCTTGGGCAGGGTGACTTGCACCTCGCCGACGCCGAGGTCGGCCGTCAGGTTGCCGGTGGTGCCGTTGATGCTCAGCTTGCCGACGCCGAGGTCGGCACGCAGCGGCAGGTTCCGCGGCACGTGGAGGTTCGCGATCACGTGCAGCCCGCGCACCGCGCCGAGGCTGGGCCAGTCGGCGATCTTGATCTCGAGCTGTCCTCCATCGGTGCTGTAGACCAGGCGCAGGCGCTTCGCGGTCGCCTTGCAGCGCTCGGTGTTCTCGCGGTCGCAGGCGATCCGGACGTCGAGGTCCACCTGGCGGTTGTCCCAGCCGTCCACCTGGACCTCGCCGACGGGGAAGTCGAGATGGATGCGGTCGGCGGTCTGGATCGGGAGCTGCTGGTGGAACGAGCGGACGACCTCCGTGGCGGCGGCGGGGACCGCGGCGGCGAGAAAAACGATGAAAGCGGCGATTTTTCGCATGATTTCTTCTCCCTCTCCTTTGCCCTACGAAAAGGAGAGAAAAAAAGTTCCATCCATGATCCGCCCATGATCCGCGCGATGCGGCACCAAATTTGCGATGATCCTTCCAGAATGATCCCCCCGGAGCCGCCCGAAACGCCCGCGCCCGAGGTCTCCTTTCAGGAGGCCACAGAGGATCGCGCCATCCGCGACCTCGGCCTGGAGATCGCGGGGCCCCCCCTGGAGCCGGTGATCGCCGAGCTCGAGCGCGAGCTGGCGGCGGCCGGCATCACCCGCGTCCGGCCGCGCTGCTACCTGTCGACGGAGTGGGGGGTGCCGTTCGGCACCATCGCCATCGCGATCCCGTTCTATCTCGCGCGCCCGGAGCTGACGGCGCTCCACGCCGAGCGCACCAGCCACGTCGAGGGCTCGGGGGCGCGGGAGCTGCTGCGCTACCTGCGGCACGAGATGGGGCACGTGATGAACTACGCCTACAAGCTCTACGAGCAGGAGGAGTGGGTGCGCTGCTTCGGCCCGATCACCCGTCCCTATCGGGAGGAGTACACGCCGGAGCCGTTCAGCCGGCGCTACGTCCGCCACCTGCCGGGGTGGTACGCCCAGAAGCACCCGGACGAGGATTGGGCCGAGACCTTCGCGGTCTGGATGACTCCCGGCCTCGACGCGCGCGCCGAGTACGCCGGCTGGCCCGAGGCGCTGGCCAAGCTCGACTACTGCGACCGGGTGATGCGCGAGCTGGCCCCGGTCGACCCGCCGGTGACGGCGGACGAGCTGGACGAGGACGTCTCCGAGATCTCCTACACCCTCGACCAGTACTACCACGCGGGGGAGATCGAGGCGGGCGAGCTCCCCCCGGCCTCGACGGCGCGCTGCGCACGATCTTCGAGGACTGGGGGCACCCCGAGGGCTTCTCGACCAGCGCTCCGCGCCGCCCGGCCTCCGCGCTGATCCGCCGGCTGGCCCTCAGCCTCCCCGCCGACGTCTACCGCTGGACCGGCCACTTCCCGGAGCGCACCCGCCACCTGCTGAGCCACCTCGCGGCCCGCGCCGCCGTCCTGGAGCAGGTCTACCCCGAGGATTGCGAGGCCATGGCGGTCATCTCCCTGACCACCCTGGTCACCGCCCTCGCGATGAACCACGTCCACAAGGGGAGCTACGTGCCGTAGCGCTCCAGCGCCAGCGCCGCGATCCGCTGCACCAGCTCGGGAAACTCGATCCCGGCGGCCTGCGCGGCCACCGCGAACTCGCTTCCCGATTCGAGATAGCAGCTGGCGTTGACCTCGATCACGTAGATCTCGCCGGTCTCGGTCAGCCGCAGGTCGACGCGGCCGTAGTCGCGGACGCGGAGGGCGCGGTAGGCGTCGACGGCGACCTTCTGGAGCTTGGCGCGCAGCTCGTCCGGAATGTCGGCGAGGATCGATTTCGTCCCCTTGTACTCGACGCTGTTCTTCTTCCACTTCGCCTTGGTGCCGGCGACGTGCGGCAGCCCCTCGGGGAGGCCGGAGAAGTCCATCTCGATCGGCGGAAAGGCGACCGGCTCGCGGTTGCCGAGGACGCCGACGTAGAACTCCCGCCCCTCGATGTACTCCTCGACCAGGGCGCTGTCCTTCACCTTGTCGTGGATCATCAGCACCCGCTTCATCAGCGAGGTGGTGTCGTTGACCAGCGATTCGCCGTCGATGCCGATCGAGGCGTCGGCAGAGAGCGGCTTGACGAACAGGGGCATGCGGAGATTCCCCGCCGTTTCGAAGTCGGCGTCCTGTGAGAAGACGGCGAAGTGGGGGAAGAGGATGCTCTCGAAGGCGAGCACCTTCTTGGCCAGCCCCTTGTCCTGCCGCAGGTAGAGCTCGCCGGGGCCGCCCCCCGTGTAGCGCAGCCCCAGGAGGTCGAGCACCCCGGCCACGGCGACGTCGCCGCCGTTGTTCTTTCCGAAGCTCTCGAGGAGATTGAAGACGAGGTCCGGCTTGCGCCGGGAGAAGCCGGAGACCAGCTTGCGGAGGTCATCGTGAACGCCGAGGATCGACACGCGGTGCTTCCCTTTGCGGAGGGCGGCCGCCACCTGATCGATCACGACGTCGTAGGACTTGGGATCGTCTCTCTCGAGACCTGCCAGTACGGTGATGTTCATCGCCCGGGCGCTGTGCAAAGCCTGCGCCATGAAGGATCTGCCGGTATCGCCCGGCCGTCGATCCGTGCCACCGGCAGCACGCCGATCAGGCTGTTCATCAGCAGCACCCCCCCGGCCGCGGCGAGATCCTCGCGGGTCAGCGGGCGCTCCTGGAGGACTCCCTTTTCGAGCAGGCGGCGGCGGACGGTGCCGGGGAGGCACCCTTCGCTCTCGGGCGGTGTGAAGATCCCATCACGAAGGACCAGCGCGAGGTTGCTCCGCGAGCCTTCGGCGAGCCGGCCGTGCTCGTTGAGCAGCAGCGCTTCATAGGCTCCCCGCGCCTCGGCCTCGCGGAGCGCCAGGCGGTTCGCCTGGTAGCTGAGGCTCTTCAAGCCGGCGAGGGGCCCGCGCGAGTCGATCCGCAGGTCCGGAAGGAGGACGGCGGCCACCCCGTGCCGGTAGAGGTCCTCTGCCGCCCGCTCGTAGGGGAACGCGGCGATCAGGCGGGTCGCCTCGGGCGTGCCGCGGGAGATCGTGATCCGCAGCCGCGCCACCGGGCGGGGCGCGGCTTGAGCCACGTCGGTGACGGCCCGCCCGAGATCGCAGCGCTCCTCGGGGAGGGCGATGTCGAGCCGCTGGAGGCCGGAGTAGAGGCGGTCGAGGTGGGCGGCGAGATCTCGCGCGCGGCCGTCGTCGACCCGCAGGGTTTCGAACAGGCCATCGCCGAACAGGAAGCCTGGGTCGGTAGGGGAGAGGCGGACCTCGTCGAGGGGGACGAGCCGACCGTTCCACCAGGCGAGGCTGCCGGAGCTCACCCCGACTCCTGCGCGCCCAGCGCCGCGAGGAAGGCGCGCGCCTTGGCGGCGCTCTCGGCGAATTCGAGCTCGGGGTCCGAGTCGGCCACGATGCCGCAGCCGGCGTGATAGGCCACCCGTCCGCCGGCGGCCACGGCGGTGCGGATGGCGACCGCCAGCTCGAGGTCGCCGCCGAGCGAGATCCACCCCAGCGCACCCATCGCGGGGCCGCGCCGCCGTTCCTCCGCCGCGGCGATGGCGGCCATCGCCTGGATCTTCGGCGCGCCGGTGATCGAGGCCGGCGGGAAGGCGGCGCGCAGCAGCTCGAGGGGGCCGGCGCCCGGCGCCAGACGCCCGCGCACGGTCGAGACGGTGTGGTGGAGGGTCGGCAGGGTGATCAGCTCGGCGTGCGACGTCACCTCGACGCTGCCGGCCGCGCAGACCCGGCCGAGGTCGTTGCGGACCACGTCGACGATCATCGTCAGCTCGGCGCGGTCCTTCGCGCTCTCCGCCAGCTCGCGGGCGAGGGCGCGATCCTCCCGCGGGTTGGCGCCGCGCGGCCGGGTCCCCTTGATCGGACGGGACTCGACCTCGCCGGCGCGCAGGGCGAGGAAGAGCTCGGGGGAGATCGAGAGCACGGCGCGCTCCTCCCCGCGCTCCTTCCCGAGAGCGAGGAAGGCGCCGAAGTCCGCCGGGCTGGCGGCGCGCAGCCGCCGGTAGAACGGCCAGAGCCCGGACGCGGGCAGCGCCGCCTCCAGGCGGCGGCAGAGGTTCATCTGGAAGATCTCGCCGCTGGCGATCCGCTCGACCGTCCGCGTGACCTCCGCCTCGAAAGCGCCGCGGCCGGGGCGGCTGACCACGCCGCCGTGCGTCACCGGCGCGGCGGGATCTTGCAGCCGGCGCCGCCCCGCCGCGGCGAGCCGCCGCTCGGCGGCCACGACGGGGTCGGACCGGTCGAGCCCCGCTACCTCGCTCCAGGCGTCGGTCGCCTCCAGAGTCCAGCTCGCGCCGTCCCAGAGGAGGGCGCGGTCGTAGAGCGCCAGGTGGAGATCGGGGAGGCCGAGGTCGTCGGCGGGGGGCGGGGGGAGCGCCTCGAGCTCGCCCCCTAGCTCGTAGCCGAGAGAGCCGACCAGCGTGGCGCCCGCGGCGGCATCCCCCCAGGCGTCGAACGCCGCCGCCAGCAGGTCGAAGCCGCCGGCGGCGAAGGCGGTGCTGCCACCGGGGCCGCTCAACCTTGCGCGCCCCTGCCGGACTTCCAGCGTGGCGAGCGGCCGGACGTACAGGCGATGGCCGCCATGTCCAGGGGTAGCTCCGCCGTCGAGCCAGGCGAAGCCGGGCTCTCCCCGCAGCTCGTCCGCCACCTGCTCGGGCGTGGGCGGCTTCCCTTTCGGGGTGCGCAGCGGGGTCTTCGAGGCCCGGCACCGCGTGCGCGGAGCCGGGAGGAGGGCGCGCAGGCGTTCGGCGAGCCGCGCGCGCTCCGCCTCCGGCAGGCGGTCCGACCACATCAGGGGGGAGGCCCTTCCGGCGTTCCTTGCGGTGTCTGCGAGGGCGGCGGGCCGACGCGCAGGCGCTCGGCCATGTCCACCTGGGAGATCATCTCGTTCCACTTGCGGACGTTCGGGCTGAGGTGCGGGACCGCCACGAGCTGCGTTTCGAGATAGGCGTAGTCGATCGGCAGGAGGAAGCTCCCCTCGCGCCGCACGATCACCACGCCCACCACGTCCCCTCGCGGGTCGAGCACCGGACCTCCCGCATCGGTGGGGGTGAGGTCGGTGTCGAGAGGCAGGAAGATCACCCCCTGGAACTCGCGGGGCTCGTTCCCGACGGCCCCCTGACGGAGGGGGGAGCCGGACGACGGGCCGGGAAAGAAGACGGTGGCCCCGCGGCGTAGCGTCGAGGCGTCCCCGAGTTGGAGAGGCTCGGCATGGGCCTCGGGAATGCGCACCAGGGCGAGGTCGATCTTGCCGTCCCGCTTCACCACCTCGCCGTGGAGCACCCGGCCGTCGGCGAGCGAGGCCAGCAGGCCCCCCCCGGCCCCCCCGGCGTCAGCGCCGCTGCGGGTGAGCGCGAGCTCGGGGGCCACGAAGAAGCCGGCCGTCTCCTGATCGCCCGAGTGGAAGCGCACCAGGGAGAGGCGCACGAGCTGGGAGAGGTCCTTGGCGGCCAGCGGCGGCGCGGGGGTGGGCCAGGCCGGGACCCGCGGGCGCGCGGCGCCGGCCGGCGAGGCCGCCGAGCTCCCGGCGGCGCCCTCCGGCCGGGCCCAGAGGAAGGCCACGGCGGTGGCGGCGAGGACGGCGACGGCGAGGATGGCGGCCAGGCCCCCCCAGTGTCCACGCGGCCCGGCGGTGGTGCCGGCGGGCTCGAGCACCGGCCGCAGCCCGAAATCCGTCAGCCGCTCGGCGAGCCGGCCGGCCGCCAGCCGCGTCGCTCCCCGGGCGAGGATGGGGCGGGGGGCGCCGAGCGCCTGCTGAACGGTGGAGAAGTCGCCGGCCGGCGCCCCGAAGGCAGCGATCTCGCGGGCCAGCTGGTAGCGCGTGCGGGGCTCGTCCACCGGCTCGGCGAGCGCCACGTCGACCAGCAGGCTCGCCTTGCAGTAGGGGCAGGCCCGGAGGGCGGCGGGCGCCGGCTCGCCGCAGCTCGGGCAGGGCTCCCGCGGCGCCTCGGACATCGGCGCGCTCCTCAACTCCGCGGCTTGGCGGGATTGCCAGGCTTGGCGCGGAGCGCCGCGAGCGCGGCCTGCAGCCGGGCGACGGCGCGGGAGGCGATCTGCCGGGCGGGGGGAGCTGATCGGAGCCGTCCGGGCTCTGCACGGTGACGACGAGCTGGCGGCTGCCGGTGACCACGTGGAGCTGCTGCAGCTTGCCGCCCAACCAGAAGGCGCCGTCGCCGAGCCCGGGGACGTCCACCACCTTGCCTCCCGCCATGGCGGCGAGGGGGGAGCGGCTCGACGCCTGGAGGGCCTTCGCCGCCTCGGCGTTCCGGTTCCGGCGCACCAGCAGGCTGAGGATGCGGGGCTGCTCGAGCGTGCCGGTGTTGTAGATGCACTCGAAGGGGTTGTGCCCCTTCGCGTCCTCCATCGTGCTGCTCATCACGGCGAGGGTGTCGCCGGCCACCGCCTGGGCGTCCTCGGCGCTGAACAGCGCGCAGGCGTTGATCTGGAGGTCGGCGTCGGGGTCCGGCCGCGCGCCCCCTCCACACCCCGCGGCGAACGCGGCGGCGAGCAGGAACGGCGCGATCATCCGGTGCGGCGAGTGGAGCAAGCGGGGATCCCTCCCTGAATCCGCGGGAGATTCTACCCTCAAGGGGCGGGAGGGGATATAAGAGGAGGATGCAGAGCCCCGCCGTCATCGCCGCCAGCGCCGCCGCCTCACCCCTCGCCTTGAGCGTGCTCGACCAGGCGCCGATCCCGGAGGGCGCGAGCGGTGCCCAGGCGCTGCGCAATTCGCTCGACCTGGCGCGCCTGGCGGACGGGCTCGGCTACCGGCGCTACTGGGTGGCCGAGCACCACGCGACGCCGATGCTCGCCTGTGCCGCCCCCGAGGTGCTGATCGGCCCGATCGCGGCGGCGACCGCGCGGCTCCGGGTCGGCAGCGGCGGCGTCATGCTGCCGCACTACAGCCCGCTCAAGGTGGCTGAGTCGTTCAGCCTGCTGAGCGGCCTCTACCCCGGGCGGATCGACCTCGGGATCGGCCGCGCGCCGGGGAGCGACCAGCGGACGGCGGTCGCCCTGCAACGGGACCGCCGCCAGCTGTCGCCCGACGATTTCCCGTCGCAGCTCGCCGAGCTGCTCGCCTACCTCGCCGACGCCCTGCCGGCGGACCACCCCTTCGCGTCCCTCTCGGCGTTCCTCCCGGGGCTGCCGGAGAGGCCGGAACCGTGGCTGCTCGGCTCGTCGCCGCAGAGCGGGATCTGGGCGGCGGAGGTCGGCCTGCCGTACTGCTTCGCCGACTTCATCAATCCCGCCGGCGCCCCCTTCGCGGCCCGCTACCGCGACGAGTTCCAGCCGTCCCCCTGGTCGGGCGAGCCGCGGGTGGTGGTCGCCGCCTCGGCGATCTGCGCCGAGACGGACGCCGAGGCCGAGCGGGTGGCGGCCAGCTACCGCATGGTGGGGACCCTCTTCTTCCGCGGCAAGTTCATCGCGGTGCCGCCGATCGAGAAAGCGCTGCGCTTCTTCGCCGAGGAGGGTGGAATGCCCGCGGCCACGGGTCGCCGGCTGATCGTCGGCTCCCCGGCGACCGTCCGCGCCGGCCTCGAGGCGCTCGCCGTGGAGTACGGCGCCGACGAGGTGATGATCGTCACCATCACCCACGAGCACGCGGCGCGCCGGCGCTCCTACGAGCTGATCGCGGAGGAGTTCGGGCTCCGGGAGTAGGGCCTACCGCACCCGCCGCCGGCGGTTGCGGATGTAGTCCGCCAGGATGAACTCGCCGAGGTTGTAGGGGGAGGCGAAGTAGGCTCGGCCGCGGTTGATCTGGGTCAGCTTCTCGACGAACTGGGTGAGCATGGTGTCGGTTGCCAGCATGAAGGTGGTGATCACCACCTTCTGGCGGCGGCAGAGGTCGGCCTCCTCGAGGGTGAGGTTGACGATCCGCATGTCGAGCCCGAAGGGGTTCTTGTAGATCCGGCCGTTCTCGGTGATCGCCGAGGGCTTGCCGTCGGTGACCAGGAAGATCTGCTTGTTGGGCTGCTTCTGGCGGGCCAGGATGCTGCGCGAGAGCTGCAGGGCGTCGCGCGTGTTGGTGTGGTAGGGGCCGGCCTGGATGTAGGGGATCTCCGAGAGGAAGACCTGCTCGGCCTCGTCGCCGAAGAGGATCACCGAGAGATGGTCCTTCGGGTACTTGGTGGTGATCAGCTCGGTGAGCGCGAGCGCCACCGTCTTCGCCGGCGTGATGCGGTCCTCGCCGTAGAGGATCATCGAGTGGCTGATGTCGATCGCCACCACGGTGGCGCACGAGGTCAGGTGCTCGGTCTCGTGGATCTCGAGGTCCTCCTCGAGCAGGCTGAACTCCCCCCCCTGGCCGCGCCGGAAGGCGTTCTGCAGCGAGCGCGAGGAGTCGAGGAGGTGGACGTCGTCGCCGAACGAGTAGGGGCGCGTCTCGGGGAGGCGCTCGATCCCCTCGCCGGAGGCGCGGACGCCGTGGTAGCCGGGGCCCGACTTGTCGAGCGTCGAGAAGATCTCCTCGAAGGCGCTCCTGCGGATCTTGCGCTCGCCGCCGGTGGTGAGCTGGAGGCCGCCGTCGCCGTCGCGGCCGACCAGGTTCTGGTTCTCCAGGCTGGCGAAGAACGCCTCGAGGTCGATCTCCTCCGGCAGGTGCCCCTGCTGCTGGAGGTAGCGCATCCAGTCCATCGCCTCCTCGACGTCGCCGCCGGTCGCCAGCACGAGCTGGTTGAACAGGCGCAGGAGGTCGAGGCCGGCGAGGAGGGCCTTGATCAGCTCGGGGTCGAGGTAGAGATACTGGTGCTTCATGGCGTACCACCTTCCAGCCTAATTGACGTCCCCCCGGTCGCGCCCGCCGCTGCCTCCCCGCCGGGGCTTGAGGAGCTGGAACTTCACCATCTCCTTGTAGCTGATCTGGCTGTCGAGGTCGGCGCGGGCGAGCTTGAGGTGCTGGTGCAGCCCCTCGAGGATCATCTCGGCGGCGAGCGCGCGCTCCTCGCGGCTCTGGCCGAGGCGGACCACCAGCTCCTTGAGCCCCGGGACGCGCTGGAGCTCGGCCTCGTACTCGGCGAACGGCTGCTCGTCCGAGATCGTCACCGCGTTCCCCTCCGCGAACCAGCGGATGATGCGGGCGTAGGGCCCCTTGTCGTCGTCGCCGCCGCTGCCGGACTCCTTGCCGACCTCGGGGAAGCGGGCGTCGAACACCTTCTTGACCGCCTGCCCGATCAGCCGCCGGGCGACCACCTCGGCCCCCTGCTGCTCCCCCTCATAGACCATCTCGACCTTGCCGGTGATCGCCGGCAGCAGCATGTGGAGGTCGGAGAGGCGGGGGTAGACCGGGTTGTCCTCTGTGGCGAGCGCCCGCCGCTCGAGGTTCGAGGCGAGCAGCTCGAGCGCCGAGATGGCGACGCGGGCCGAGACCCCCGACGACTGGTCGACCAGGTCGCTCTCGCGGGCCGCCAGGCTGATCTCCTCGATCATCACGCGGACGTCGTCGGGGATCACCACGTGGGGGATGTCGCGCTCGGTCCACGCCTCCTGGCGCGTGATGTCCGCCGCCACCTTCACGTCGGCGGGGTAGTGGGTGAGGATCTGCGACGAGATGCGGTCCTTGAGCGGCGTGATGATGCTGCCGCGGTTGGTGTAGTCCTCGGGGTTGGCCGAGAAGACCATCATCAGGTCGAGCGGGATGCGCACCGGAAAGCCGCGGATCTGCAGGTCGCGCTCCTCGAGGATGTTGAACAGCCCCACCTGGATGCGCGGCGCGAGGTCGGGGAGCTCGTTGATCGCGAAGATGCCGCGGTTGGTGCGCGGGATGATCCCGAAGTGGATCACCTCCGGATCGGCGAAGGTGAGCTTGCGGGTCGCCGCCTTGATCGGGTCGATGTCGCCGAGCAGGTCGGCGATCGAGACGTCCGGCGTCGCCAGCTTCTCGTTGTAGCGCTGCTCGGCGGTCATCCACTCGACGGGGGCGTCGTCCCCCTGGTCGAGGACCAGGCGCTCCCCCCAGGTGGAGATCGGGGCGAGCGGATCGTCGTTGAGCTCGGAGCCGGCGAGCACCGGAACCTCCGGGTCGAGCAGGGTGACGAGCGAGCGCAGGATGCGCGTCTTCGCCTGCCCGCGCAGGCCGAGGAGGATGAAGTCGTGGCCGGCGAGGAGAGCGTTGACGACCGACGGGATCACCGTCCGGTCGTAGCCCAGGATGCCGGGGAAGAGGGGACCGCCGGCGGCGAGGCGCGCCCGCAGGTTGGCGCGCACCTCCGCCTTGATCGAGCGGGGCTGGTAGCCCGCCTCGCGGAGCGCGCCGAGGGTCTTGATCTGGGACGTGGGCCTTCTTAGCATCAGTCTTGTAGCTCCTGGAGCCAGCGTTCGGCGTCGATCGCCGCGCGGCAGCCGCTGCCGGCGGAGGAGATCGCCTGGCGGTAGATCGGGTCGGTCGCGTCGCCGGCGGCAAACACGCCGTGCACGCTGGTGCGGGTGGTCGGTTCCTCGACCGTGATGTAGCCGACGTCGTTCATCGCGAGCTTGCCGCGGAAGAGGTCGGTGTTGGGCTGGTGGCCGATGGCGTAGAACACCCCTTGCGTGGGGTATTCGCTCTCGAGCTCGGTCCGCTTGTTGTGCAGCTTCACCGCGGTCACCCCCCCCTCGCGGGTGCCGACGATGCCGGTCACGGCGGTGTCCCAGATCCAGGCGATCTTGGGGTTGGCGAAGGCGCGGTCCTGCATGATCTTCGAGGCGCGCAGCTCGCGGCGGCGGTGGATGACGGTCACCTTGCTGGCGAACTTGGTCAGGTAGGTCGCCTCCTCCATCGCCGAGTCGCCGCCGCCGATGACGACGATCTCCTTGTCGCGGAAGAAGAAGCCGTCGCAGGTGGCGCAGGCGGAGACGCCGTAGCCCATCAGCTCCGACTCGCCCGGGATGCCGCCGAGCTTGGCGGTGGCGCCGGTCGCCACGATCAGCGCGTCGGTGCGGTAGGTCTCCTCGTCGGTGCGCAGGGTGAACGGGCGCTTCCCGAGGTCGACCTCGATCACCGTCTCGAACTTCACCTTGGTGCCGAAGCGGCGGGCCTGCTCGCGCATCCGGTCCATCAGCTCGGGGCCGAGGATCCCCTCCGGGAAGCCGGGGAAGTTCTCGACGTCGGTGGTGATGGTGAGCTGGCCCCCCGGCTGGCTCCCCTCGAGGACGAGCGGCGCGAGGTCGGCCCGCGCGGCGTAGAGCGCCGCCGTCAGGCCGGCGGGGCCGGAGCCGAGGATGATCACCCGGTGATAGTTGGCGGTGTTGTGATGACCCTCTTCGGGATTCGACATGGGGACTTTCCCCTCCTGGGAGCCATAGACGAAAGGACCTCGCGGTCGCGAGGTGCCCTGGGAGCGCCGAGTCTATACCAGCGGCTGCGCTCGAGGACCGCAGCCTTGAGCGGGCGGTCCGGGGTCTACAACACGGCACCGGGGGTTAGCCATTCCGGCAGGGGGCCCCCTGTGTAGAATGCGCGCCTATGGCCATCAGCGTCTTCGATCTCTTCACCATCGGCATCGGACCCTCGAGCTCGCACACGGTGGGGCCGATGCGGGCCGCCCGCCGCTTCGCCGAACGGCTGGCGGCGGAGGGGTTGCTCGACCGTGTCGGCCGCGTCCGCGGCGAGCTGTTCGGCTCGCTCGCCCTGACCGGCAAGGGGCACGGCACCGACCGCGCCGTGCTGATGGGGCTCGCAGGGGAAACGCCGGAGGAGATCGATCCCGACGGCGTGGCGCCGCGCCTCGCGGCGATCCGTGCGGAGGAGAAGCTGGCGCTCCTCGGCCGCCACGAGATCCCCTTCCACGAGAAGGCCGACCTGATCTTCAACCGGCGCGACCTGCTCCCCCTGCATTCGAACGGCATGCGCTTCACCGCCTTCGACGCGGCGGGCGGGACCCTCGACCAGCGGATCTACTACTCGGTGGGGGGCGGTTTCGTGGTCAACGAGGGGGCGACGGGGGAGGGGCGGCTGGTCGAGGACGCGACGAGCGTCCCCCATCCGTTCCCGAGCGCCGCCGAGCTGCTGCGGCTGAGCGCCGAGCACGGCCTGACGATCTGGGAGCTGATGCTCGAGAACGAGAAGGTCTGGCGTAGCGGGGAGGAGATCCGCTCCGGGTTGCTGCGGATCTGGGAGGCGATGCAGCGCTGCGTCGAGCGCGGCTGCCGGCAGACCGGGGTGCTGCCGGGGAGCCTCAAGGTCAAGCGGCGCGCCCCGGCGCTTTATCAGGAGCTGCGGGAGCTGTCGTCCCGCTCGGAGCAGGGGCTGGCCGACCCGCTGACCGTGCTCGACTGGGTGAACCTCTACGCCCTCGCCGTCAACGAGGAGAACGCCGCCGGCGGCCGGGTGGTGACCGCCCCCACCAACGGCGCGGCCGGCATCGTGCCGGCGGTCCTCCACTACTACCGCCGGCTGACCCCCGGCTCCGGCGAGGAGGGGGTGCTCCGCTTCCTGCTCACCGCCGGCGCCATCGGCATCCTCTACAAGGAGAACGCCTCGATCTCCGGCGCCGAGGTGGGGTGCCAGGGGGAGGTGGGGGTCGCCTGCTCGATGGCGGCCGGCGGCCTCGTCGCCGCCCTCGGCGGCACCAGCGCGCAGATCGAGAACGCGGCGGAGATCGGCATGGAGCACAACCTCGGCCTCACCTGCGACCCGGTGGGGGGGCTGGTCCAGATCCCCTGCATCGAGCGCAACGCCATGGGCTCCGTCAAGGCGATCAATGCCGCCCGCATTGCCCTGCGCGGCGACGGCTCGCACAAGGTCTCGCTCGACCGCGTGATCAAGACCATGCGCGAGACCGGCGCCGACATGAAGACGAAGTACAAGGAGACCTCCCGCGGCGGCCTCGCCATCAACGTCATCGAGTGCTGAGCCTAGCTGACCTGTTCCGGCCCGGCTTCCTCCTCGCCTCCCTCGCCGTCTCCCTCTCCATCCTCCATCGCCTGGACCTGCTCGCGCAGGATGCGCCCCGCCCGCTCCAGGGCGAGCGGCCCGGCCGCTTCCAGCAGGCGGGCGAGCGCCAGCGGGCTGCGGGCGAAGCGCTCCATGACGTTGACCCCGAACGCCCAGTCCTCGTCGAAGAGGTCGATCCAGCCGACCATCTCTCCCTGCCGCAGGAGGGGAAAGCCGCCGTTCCAGCGCTCCTTGCCGAGCTCGTAGAACGGGTCGCGCCCCACGAAGGGCCGGACGGCGGCGGCGAGCAGGGCCATCGGCCGCTCGCGGAATAGGCCGGAGGGCGCGTCCCCCCACTCCGGGTGCTCCCCCGCGCGCCAGAGCCCGAAGGCCTCGCGCCCCTCGGCCGTCGAGGAGGGGAGGATCTGCCAGGGACCGGCGACGTCCGCTTCCGCCGCCGACGCCGGCTCGTCCTCCTCCTCGAAACGGCGGAGGAAATCGGCGGCGAAGGCGTTGGGGGGCGCGGTGCTAGGATCTGCGGAATCACGCATGGGGGGCTCCTCCTGTGCGCGGTTGGGCTCGGACGGGTTCGCGGCTCGTCCGGGCCGTTTGTTTTTACGGGACGCGGCGAAAAATTACGCCTCGATTACGCTTTGCAGCGTAAGCCGGGAACGGGTGAAAGTCAAGCGACGATCACGCCTCGGGAGCGCTGATCCAGCGCGGGACGGCGGGAGGCTGATAGGCGGCGAGCCGGTCGAGCAGGCGCTCGATCTCCTCGTCGACGATCGCCATGGCGCGGTGGCCGGGGGAGAGGAAGCGCTCCTCCGTCATGCGGTCGAGGAAGGCGAGGAGAGGGTCGTAATAGCCTGCGACGTTGAGCAGGCCGCACGGCTTGGGGTGGATGCCGAGCTGGCTCCAGGTCCACGCCTCGAACCACTCCTCGAGGGTGCCGATCCCGCCGGGGAGGGCGAGGAAGCCGTCGGCGAGCTCCGCCATCCGCGCTTTGCGCTCGTGCATCGAGCCGACCACCTCGAGGTCGGTGACCCGCTGGTGGGCGACCTCGCGGCGGGCCAGCGCCGCGGGGATGACGCCGATCACCTTCCCCCCTGCGGCGAGCGCGGCGTCGGCCAGGATCCCCATCAGCCCCACCCGGCCGCCGCCGTACACCACGGTCCAACCGCGGCCGGCGAGGGCGCGGCCGACGAGCGTGGCCGCTTCGGCGTAGGCGGGCGAGGCGCCCGGCTGCGAGCCGCAAAAGACGCAGAGGCTGTTCACGGCCCGCTACGAGATCGCTTCCGCGATCCCCAGCGCGTTCAAGGCGCCGCCGCGCGTCAGGTTGTCCATCACGGCCCACAGCCAGAGGCCGCCGGCGGTTTCGTCCCTGCGCGGGGTGCCGAACAGGACCTTGTCGCTCGCCGCCGCGTCGACCGGCCCCAAGCTGCGGGGCTTGTCGGCCGCCGCGAGGTGCGGCTGCGCGGCGAGCGCCTTGCGCGCCGCCTGCGGGGTCGGGTTCCCGGCGCAGCGCACCCACAGGCTCGCCGAGACGGAGTGGAAGATCCCCCCCTGCAGGGTCTGGAGGGCGAGTGGCGGCATCGTGCCGGGGGTGCCGGGCGTGCCGAGCACGGCGCCGACCTGGGCGGCGATCGGGTCCGCCGCCGACGTCGGCAGCAGGTTGAAGGCGAGCTGGGCGCCGAAGACCGGGGCCGCCATCCGCGGGGTCATCGCCACGATCTGCTTGGTCTGCTCGAACAGCTCCTCGAGCCCGGCGTCGTCGCGCACCGAGGCCGGCAGGACCAGGGTGGCGACCGCCGCCTCGGGGGCGAAGCCGCGCAGCGCGTGGAGGAGTTGGGCGAGCAGCACGGCCCCCGGGTGAGGCGAGAGCAGGAAGCGCGAGCCTTGCGCGGCCTCGAGGTTCACCCCGGCGACGACCGGCAGGCCGTCGGCGACCGTGGCGTCGAGCGAGAGGACGATCGCCCGCGTCTCCGGCGGCAGCTCGGCGAGGATCGGCCGGTTGGCGGCGACCGGGCCGCAGAAGAAGGCGATGTCCACCCCCTGGAGCGCCTCGGGCTCGTAACGGGTGACCAGGGCGGCGGCGCCGGCGGCCTCGGTCAAGGTGCCGATCTCCTCGTCGCGGCGGCTCAGCAGGCGGACGTCGCGCGCGAGCGCCGGGTAGGCGGCCAGCGTCTCCCGCAGCTCCTTGCCCAGCAGGTCGGTCGGGTGGACGATGGCGATGGCGGTCACGCGGCTCCTTCTTCGAGGGGGGGCGCCGGGTTGTCGGGACGGCCGCCGCGCGGCGAGCGGAGCCGTGCGAACGCGGTGGCGGCGGGGCCCGACAGGGTATAGAGGACGGTGATCACCAGCAGCGCCCAGGGGCGGAAGAACAGGAAGAGGAGGAGGACCGCGGCGACCGGGAAGAGCGTCCGGTAGCTCCAGCGCTTCCTGAGGTCGAGCTTCTTGAAGCTGTTGTAGCGGAAGGTCGAGACCATCAGGGCGCCGATCAGCACCAGCGCCGCGCCGAGGACGATCTGCATCACCAGCCGCACGCTGCCGGTGTAGTCGGGGGCGAAGGAGAGCAGGGCGCAGATGGTCAGCGCCGCCCACGGCGACGGCAGGCCCACGAAGTAGCGGCCGTCGGTGACCCGGGTCTGGACGTTGAAGCGGGCGAGCCGCGTCGCCGTGCAGACCATGTAGAAGACCGAGAGCAGCCAGGTGTCGGGATTGAGCTCGCGCAGACCCCAGAGGTAGACCAGCATCCCCGGCGCCACGCCGAAGGTGATGACGTCCGCCAGCGAGTCGAACTCGCGGCCGAAATCGCTCTCGGTGCCGGTCATGCGGGCGATCCGCCCGTCGACGCTGTCGAGCGCCGCCGCCAGCAGGATGAACAGCGACGCCTTGACGAAGTCCCGCTGCTCGAGGCCACAGATGATGGCGTAGAAGCCGAACACCATGTTCCCCATGGTGAACAGGCTGGGGAGCAGGTAGGCGCCGCGGCGCAGGCCGCGCGCCCTGAGGCGCGGCGGAGGGCCCGCGGTGCGCAAGCCGTTCTCCGGGGTGCCTTCAGGAATCAAGGCGTCTCCCGGTCGGGGGCGGAGGTCGATGCCTGGGGGGTGGGGGTGGCCATCGGCGTCGCGCCGTTCTTCACCCGATCCCCCTTCTTCACCAGCACCCGGTAGCTCTCGGGGACCAGCAGGTCCACCCGCGAGGAGAACTTGATCAGCCCCATCGCCTGGCCGCGGTGCACCCGGTCCCCCTCTTTGAGGTAGCAGACGACCCGGCGGGCGAGCAGCCCGGCGATCTGCCGCACCCCGAGCGCGTCGCCGTTCGGGCGGCGGATCACCGTCAGGTGCTTCTCGTTGACCTCCCCCGCGTCCTCCCGGAAGGCGGCCACCTTGCGCCCCCGGCTGTAGAGCGAGGAGACGACCTCACCCGCCGCCGGGACCTTCTGGACGTGGACGTCGAACACCGACAGGAAGGTGACGATCCGCTGGTAGCGCCCCGGGCCGATCTCCGCGTCCTCGATCGTCTCGATGCGGGTGATCAGGCCGTCGGCGGGGGCGAGCACGGACGCCGGCTCTCCCGCGTAGCTCCGCTTCGGATCGCGGAAGAAGAGGAGGACGAGAAAGCCGGCGACCAGCGCCGTGGTTCCCCAGCCGGGCCGCCCGAGGAAGAACAGCAGCCCGGCGAGGAACCAGAAAGGAAGGACGAAGACCCAGGCTTCTTTCGCGAACTTCATCGTGAAGGCTCCGGTTGAACGTCGTGTTGACTTCTGAAGGGCGCCGCGGAGCCTCCGCCCGCTCGAGGCCTTACGCCGAGACCCGCGACTCGCGATGCGCTCGCAGGATCTGTTCCATGTGGTCTTTCAGGGTCAGCTTGTGCAGCTTGATCTTCTTCTCCTCCGCCTCGTCCTCCTGCGACAGGAGGCTCTTCTGGTTGAGCTCCTGCAGCCGGTGATCGTACTGCTGGTGCTCCTCGTAGAGGCGGCGGAATTCGTCGTCGGTTGCGATCAGCTCCGCTTTCAGATCATCGTGCTGAGACATGGGTCTGCCTCCTTTGCCTGTGGGATTGACTCCAGGGGGTGATGAGGAAGAACGGTCCGCCATGGACCGGTACCTGCGGGATCGGAAGGGAACGGCGGCGTGCGGCGAGGGGGCTCACCGTGAGGCCGGCTCCGGAACACGGACGGCAGCTCGCCCGGGGGGGAGTCGGTCGGCCGCGATGGGAGAGAAGGTCTGCATGCTGGGCTGCCCCGAGAATAGCACCGGAGCCGCTAGAGCTCCAACACGAAGACGATGGCGTCCGCGCCGTCCTGGTAGTAGGCGCGGCGCAGCCCCACCCAGGAGAAGCCGAGGCTCTCGTAGAGGGCGATGGCGGGCTTGTTCTCCACCCGCACCTCGAGGAAGCAGACCTGGACCCCGGCCTGGCGCAGGCGCTCGAACCCTTCCGCGAGGAGCGCGCGGGCGAGGCCTCTGCGGCGCGCCGCGGGATGGACGGCGACGCGCAGCAGCTCCGCCTCGCCGACCGCGTGGCGGAAGGCGGCATAGGCCCCGGGAAGCCCGCCGGGCGAGCCCCCGGCCTCCCCGCCGGCGAGCAGCAGCACCGAACAGGGATTGCACAGCTCGTAGGCCAGCATCTCGCGCGGCCAGGGGTCGTGGAAGGCTGCCTCTTCCAGGCCGGCGATGGCGTCGAGATCGTCCTGGCCCGCGGCGCGGACGAGGGGGAGGAGATCCACGGCGTTCACCTCGCGGCATCCTGCGCGGGAGGCGCGGGCGCCGCGGCCCGGGGGCGGGGGAGGGTGATCGCCGGCGGCCGGGAGTACGTCGCCGAGGTGAGCAGGCCGGCGTCCCAGACGGTACCGGGCGCGGCGGCGAGCCGGGCGGCGGCCGGGGCGAGCGCCCCCGGCTCGCGGAGCTCCAGGGTCGCGGGCCATCCGGCGAGCTCCGCCAGGCGCGAGGCGCCGAAGCCGATCACCACCGCGCCTCCCTCGACGAGGCGCGGCAGCTCGGCGCCGGGGACGAGCGCCATCTCGCCCAGAGGCTGCCCGCCGCGGAACGCCTGGGCGCTCCAGTCGCCGCGCAGGGCGTCGACGACGGCGATCACCGTTCCCTCCTCCTCTTCGGCCGAGGCCGCCAGGATGGGAAGCGTGGGGAGGGCCGTCGCCGGGACTCCCAGCGCCTGGTGGAGCCCGAGCGCCGTCGCCAGGCCGATCCGCAGGCCGGTGAAGCTCCCGGGGCCGCGCAGCACGGCGATGCCGCCGAGATCCGCGACGCCGATCCCCCCCTCCTCCAGCACCTCCTGGACCAGGGGCAGCAGGCGGGTGGAGGAGCGCTGCTGCTCGACCGACCGCGACGCCACCACCTCTCCGTCCCGCGCCAGGGCCACGCTGACCAGGGGGGAGCCGGTGTCGAGGGCAAGGAGGAAGGCAGGCATGGGAGCAATATATCCCGTGGCGATCGGAAAGGCTCCGCGCCGGAGCTGGCGACGCAGCCGGGCGGTAGCCGGCTGGAGTCGTGAACATGGCGATCGCGGAGCCTTTTTCCTCCCCCGAGTACAGGGGAGGAACAAAGCTCCCTGCGAGATCAGTTGCGGTCGGGCGAGCAGGGTCCCCCGGGAAGATGTCGCCAGCTCCAGCGATGTTCCGTCTTTCCGCGACGTTATACTTCGGCCCCCATGCCCACTCTGCCCGTCACGTCCCTGACTCCGATGATGCGCCAGTACATGGAGGTCAAGGCGCAGCACCCCGACGCCCTCGTGATGTACCGCATGGGGGACTTCTACGAGATGTTCTACGAGGACGCCCGCGCGGCGGCGCCGATCCTCGAGGTGCAGCTCACCGCCCGCCACAAGGGGACGGAGAGCGAGGCGCCGATGTGCGGCGTCCCCCACCACGCGCTCGGCGCCTACCTCGCCAAGCTGATCGGCGCCGGCCTCAAGGTGGCGATCTGCGACCAGGTGGAGGACCCGGCGCAGGCGAAGGGGCTGGTCAAGCGGGAGGTGACCCGCATCGTCACCCCCGGCACCGTCTCCGAGCCGGGGCTGCTCGACGGCAAGGAGGAGAACCTCCTCGCCGGGCTGGTCTGGGAGCGCGGCGAGGGGGCCGGTGCGTTCCTCGACGTCTCGACCGGCGCTTTCTTCGTCCGCCGCTGGCCCGACGCCGAGGCGGCGGTCGAGGACCTCGCCCTCCTCCGTCCCCGCGAGGTGCTGTTCCACGCCGAGCGGGGCGAGGACGGCTTTCCGATCGAGATCGTGGAGTGGGCCGAACGCGACTGCCCTTGCCGCACGCCGCTCGCCGGCGACCGGCTGTTCGAGCCGCAGGCGGCGGGGGCCCTGCTGCTGCGCCAGTTCGGCGCCGGCACCCTGCGCGGCTTCGGCCTCGAGGAGGGGGAGCCCGCGGTCAAGGCGGCGGCGGCGGCGCTCGCCTACGCCCAGGAGACCCAGAAGAGCGGCCTCGCCCACGTCCGCGGCCTCGCCGTGCGCGAGGCGCGCGACCGCCTGACCCTCGACGCCTCGACGCTCGCCAACCTGGAGGTCTTCGCCAGCCAGCGGGCGGGGGTTCCCGCTGGCTCAGCTGCCGGGCGCCGGCGGAGCTCGCTGCTCGCCGTGCTCGACCGCACCGTCACCCCGCCGGGAGGGCGCACCCTGCGCGAATGGCTCCGCCGGCCGCTGGTCGACCCCAAGGAGATCGCCGAGCGCCACCGCGCGGTCGGCGCCCTGGTGGCGGACAACCCGCTGCGCGAGCGCCTCCGCGAGCGGCTGGCGCGGATGGCGGACCCCGAACGCCTGGTCTCCCGCGCCGTCCTCGGCACGCTCACTCCGCGCGAGGCCGCGGCCCTGCGCGACGCCCTGGCCGAGGCGCCGGCGATCCTCGACGAGCTGGCGGCGATGGCGGCCAGGGACCCCGGCGAGGCCCCCCTCCTCGCCCGGCTCGCCGAGAGCGATCCCCTCCCCGAGCTCCACGCCGAGCTCGCCCGCATGCTCGAGGAGTCGCCGGCCTTGAGCCTCCAGGACGGCGGCGTGATCGCCGCCGGGGTGGACGCCGACCTCGACCGCTTCCGCTCGCTCACCCGCGACAGCAAGCAGCACATCCTCGCCCTCGAGGTGCGCGAGCGCGAGCGCACCGGGATCGCCTCGCTCAAGATCCGCTACAACAAGGTCTTCGGCTACTACCTGGAGGTGACGCGGGCGAACCAGGAGCGGGTGCCGGCCGACTACATCCGCAAGCAGACGCTGGTCAACGCCGAGCGCTACGTCACCCCGGAGGTCAAGGAGCTGGAGGAGCAGATCCTCTCCGCCGAGGAGCGGCAGATCGAGCTCGAGCAGCGCTTCTTCCGCGAGCTGACCGCGAAGATCGCCGCCGAGGCCGCCGGATTGATCGCGCTCGCCGAGGCGATCGGCGCCCTGGACGCCCTCGCCTCGTTCGCCGAGGTGGCGGCGCGCAACCGCTACGTCCGCCCGAAGATGGGGCTCGCCGGGGCGCCGGTGATCGTGCGCGACGGGCGCCATCCGGTGGTCGAGCAGGCGAGCCGCGACGCCTTCGTGCCCAACGACGCCGAGCTCGACAACGAGACCGCGCAGATCGTCCTCCTCACCGGCCCCAACATGGGGGGCAAATCGACCTACCTGCGGCAGGTGGCGCTGATCGTCCTGATGGCGCAGGCGGGGAGCTTCGTGCCGGCCGCCGAGGCGGTGATCGGAGTCTGCGACCGCATCTTCACCCGCGTCGGCGCCTCGGACGACCTCGCCCGCGGCGAATCGACCTTCATGGTGGAGATGATCGAGACGGCGAACATCCTGCGCCACGCGACCGAGTCGAGCCTGGTGATCCTCGACGAGGTCGGGCGCGGCACGGCGACCTTCGACGGCCTGTCGATCGCCTGGGCGATCGTCGAGTACCTGCACGAGCACCGGCGGCCCAAGACCCTCTTCGCCACCCACTACCACGAGCTGACCGAGCTCGCCTCGCTGCTGCCGCGGGTGGTCAACCGGACGATGGCGGTCAAGGAGTGGGAGGAGCGGATCGTCTTCCTCCGCCGCGTCGTCCCCGGCAGCGCCGACAAGTCCTACGGCCTCCACGTCGCCCGCCTCGCCGGCCTCCCCGAGGGGGTGATCGACCGCGCGGCGGAGATCCTGGCGAACCTCGAGTCGAAGGAGTACGACCCCACCGGCAAGCCGCGCCTCGCCCGCGGCAACGCCCCGAACGCCGAGCCCCCCGGAGCGCCGGCCCAGCTCACCCTCTTCGCCCCTCCCGAGCAGGTGGTGGCCGCGGCCCTGCGCGATGTCGATGTGAATCAGCTCACCCCGCTGGCGGCGCTGAATTTGGTGCAGAGCTTGAAGTCGAGGTTGGGGTAGGAGCTTTCCTGAACAGGGTCTTTCCTGGGAGCGCCGGCGTCCCGCCGGCTTCTAACTAGTTTTTTGATTAGTAAGCCGGCGGGACGCCGGCGCTCCCAGGAGGCTGCCCCTTCGCCAGGAGGTTACCCTCTCCTCGGCGACTTCTCCTCCTGTAAGATCCCGCGCATGAAACCCGCCGACCAGGTCTTCGTCGGACTCCCCGGCCCCGAGCTCGACAAGGCGTCCTCGGCGCTGCTCTCCGCCCACCAGCCGGGCGGGGTGATCCTGTTCAAGCGCAACATCGAGGACGAGGGGCAGCTCGACGCGCTGATGCGGGCGTTGCGGCGCATCCTCCCCGAGGCGGTGGTGGCGATCGACGCCGAGGGGGGGCGGGTGGACCGGCTGCGCGAGGTGGTGGCGCCGGCGCCGGCCGCCGCGGCGCTCGCCCGGCGCCCGGCGAGCTATGCGCTCCAGGCCGGCAACTGGGTGGCCCAGTCGCTGCGCCTGTTCGACATCGACGTCGACTTCGCGCCGGTGGTCGACCTCGACCGCGGGCAGACCGCGAACGCCCTCGACGAGCGCTACTTCGGCAGCACCCCGGCCGAGGTCATCCCGCGCGCTCAAGGCTTCCTGCGCGGCCTCCACACCGGCGGCGCCGGCGGCTGCCTCAAGCACTTCCCGGGGCTCGGCGCGGCGGGGGAGGACACCCACTTCCAGATGTCCGCCGTCTACCTCCCGGTCGAGGAGCTGGTGCCGGACCTCGAGCCGTTCACGGCGCTCGCGCGCCTGGCGGGGGCGGTGATGGTGGGGCACGCCCTCTACCCCGCCTACGACAGCTCGATGCGCCCCGCAACCCTCTCGCCGACCATCCTCGGCGGGCTGCTGCGCGGGCGCCTCGGCTTCGACGGCCTCGCCTTCAGCGACGACATGGAGATGAAAGCGCTCGACGCCTGGGGAGAGCTCCCCGAGCGCTGCGAGACCGCCTTCGCGGCGGGGTGCGACGTCCTCCTCGTCTGCCACACCCTCGAGGCGCTGCCGGAGATCGTCGAGCGGATCGCGCACCCCACCCTCGCCCCGCGGGTCGCCGAGGCCAACCGCCGTCTGGACACCTACCGCCAGCGCCTGCTCACCCTGCGCTCGGCGCGCGACTACGTCCAGTTCATGCGCAGCAGCACCCAGGGGGAGCGGCTGGAACGGGTCCGCCAGGCGCTCGATCAGCTCGGGGAGAGCGTGGCGGCGGAAGCTTGAGTCAGGTGCCGGCGGCGCCACCGCGGCCGCCGGTGCGGTCCTCGATCCCCGGCACCTCGGTCTCCGAGGTATCCCGCCGCGAATGATGGGGGTTGGGGCCGACGACGCGGTCGCGCCCCTCGTTCTTGGCCTGGTAGAGGCGCTGGTCGGCGCAGCGCAAAAGGGCCGCCGGGGTCTCGCCGTCCTCCGGCCAGATGGCGACCCCGATCGACACCGTGACGCTCGCCGGCTGCGCGCGGCCGGCGAGGCGGATCGGCTTGATCGCGATGATGCGGCGGAAGCGCTCGAGCAGGTCGGTCGCCCGGCCGCTCATCACCCCCGGCAGGATCAGCGCGAACTCCTCGCCGCCGTAGCGCGCCACCACGTCCGTCGAGCGGCAGGACGAGCGCAGGGTGTCGGCGACCGTGCGCAGCGCCTCGTCCCCGCCGGCGTGGCCGTAGGTGTCGTTGAACTTCTTGAAGTGGTCGATGTCGAGCATGGCGATCGCGAAGCGGGCGTCCTCGCGGCGGCCGAAGGCCACCTCGCGCTCGAGCTGCTCGTTGAACACGGCCCGGTTGAGCAGCCCCGTGAAGCGGTCGCGGGTCGACAGCAGGCGCAGCTCGCGGGCGCGCACCACGATGGTCGCCGCGATCAGGGTGGCGCCGACGAGCTGCACCAGCCGCCAGATCTGTGACAGCCACGAGAACTCGCCGAAGGCATGGTTGGCCGCCGCCTGGGCGGCGAGGTTCCAGCGCCAGGCGGCGTAGAGGTTCAGGCCGAGGTACTCGACCACCGCCAGGGAGCCGGCGAGGATCGACATCCGCGCGTCGTAGCGCAGGCTGGTCGCCGCGATGGCGAGGAAGTAGATGGGGAAGATGACCAGGTTGTTGGTCGCCTCGAGCGGCCGGCCGAGGACGAGGAAGATGGCGAGCGTCGTGCTCACCAGGGTGACGTCGACGATGCTGCTGACGAAGCCGATCCAGGCCCGCCCCACCCGCCGGCTGGTGGCGGAGTAGAGGACGAGCGCCAGGCCGAGGCCGATCGTCGCCGTGGTGAGCAGGGTGAGCGGGTCGTACTCGCCGCGCCGCTGGAGCAGCTCGCGCAGGGGGAAGTAGAGGAGGACGACGACGATCAGCAGCCGAGCGCCGGCGACCAGCAGCTCGCCGCCGAAGCCGGCGGTCGAGATCTCCGGCTCGGGAGGGCTCCAGACCCGGCGCCAGAAGGTGGGCTCCGGCACGGCATTCTGCAAAACGCTCATGGCGCGAGATTCTCCCCGCTTCGCCAGGGCCGGCGCACGTTCCCGATCCGCTCAGATCCCAGATCGACCCCGAAGACAAGACAGCAAAATCAGTGCGACGAATGTACCACGGCGAAGGGGGAGAGGGAGGGATCAGGAGCCGTGTCCCGGTTTGAGCCGCGCAGCCGACTGGCAGCGACGAAGGAGCGCAGCCCGAAGGAGGCGAGCAGGTTCGAACCGGGACACGGCGGGGCTCAAGGCGTGTCATCGTCCAGCCGCCAGATCCCGCCGCTCGTCGCGGCCAGGATCCGCCGCGGGTCGGCCGGATCGGGGATCAGCCGGTAGACCGGGTAGGGCGGCAGCCCGGCGCTGCGCTGCTGCCAGGTCGCCCCGCCGTCGCCGCTGCGAAAGACCCGTCCCCCCTCGACGGCCGCCCACACCACGCCGGCGAGCGGCGGGACGGCGAGGGCGGTGACCGTCTCGCCCGCCAGCTCGCTGCCGGCGCGCGACCAGGTGGCGCCGCCGTCCGTGCTCTTCCAGGCGCCGTCGCCGTGCTGCTGGTAATAGTCGCCGCCGGTCCCCACGTAGAGGCGGAGCGGATCGCCCGGGTCGACGGCGAGGACGGTGGCGCTCGCCCCCCCGAGCCCCGCGTCGGCCGGGGTCCAGGTGGCGCCGCCGTCGGTGCTGCGGGCGAGCGTCGAATGGGTCTGCTTGCAGGTCGCGGCAGCGCTCGCCGCGCCCCCGACGTAGAGGGTCGTGGGGGAGGACGGCGCGAAGCGCAGGTCGAGGAGCTCGCACCCCACGTCCGGGGAGGAGGGGAGCGCGTTCCACGTCTCCCCGCCGTCGTCGCTGATCAGGAGCGGCGCCACCGGACCGCCGAAGGGGCTGATTCCGGGGCTCCCCCAGAGGCGGAGCGGGGCCGTGGGGTCGACCCGCAGGAGCTGGAGGTACTGCGGCGTGTCCGGGAAGGCGTAGACCTCGGTCCAGGACTCGCCGCCGTCGACCGTCCGCCAGAGCGCGGAGAAGTCGAGGGCGTAGAGGGTGGCGGGGTCCGAGGGGGCGAGCTCGAGCGAGTGGATGGCGATGAAGCGGGTCGGGCGCGCCTGGGGGAGCGCCACCCGCGCCCAGCGCCGGCCGGCGTTGGCGCTGCGGAAGAGCCCCTGGGGATCGAGCCCCGCCCAGAGCACGCCGGGGGAGCCCGGCGGCAGCGCCAGGGCGGGGGCGACGAGGCCGGTGAGCCCCTGGACGCGCCGCGTCCAGGTGGCGCCGGCGTCGTCGCTGGCGAACACCCCGCCGAGATCGAGCTGCTGCGCCTCCACCCCCAGGTAGACCGTCCTCGGAGAGGAGGGGGCCGGGGCGAGGGCGAAGATCGGCCGCGCGGGCCGGGGTCCGGTGAGCGCCCAGTGCGCGCCGCCGTCCGTGGTGAGGAACAGGTCCCCGGTGTCGGTCCCCGCCCAGGCCCGGCGCGGGGAGGCCGGGGAGACCGCCAGCGTGCGCACCAGACCCGTGTAGGGGGCAGGCCCCGGCAGCGGCAGCGCGGCGGTCGCCCGCCAGGAGGCGCCGCCGTCCGTGCTGCGGTAGACCATCCGGCCGGAGTCGCTCGATGACGCTGGCGTAGAGCGTCCGCGGATCGGTGGGAGCGAACACCAGGGCGAGGACGGTCGTCGCCGGCAGCCCCTGGCTCGCGCGGCGCCAGGAGAGCGCCCCGTCGACGCTCTTGTAGATGCCGGCGCCGGTCACCGCGAAGACGATGCCGCCGGTGGGGGCGACGGCGAGCGCGGTGACCGCGCTCGCCGCCCCGTCCGGCAGCGGCTCGCGCGCCGGCTGCCAGGAGGCGCCGCCGTCGGTGCTGCGCAGCACCCCGTCGCTCGCGGCGTAGAGCCGGGAGGGGCGGGCCGGGTCGACCGCGACCGCCAGCACGTCGGCCCGCAGACCGAGGTCCCGCCAGTGATCGCCGCCGTCGGTGCTCTTCTGGATACCGTTCTGCGCCAGGTAGAGCGTGGCGGGGTGGGACGGATCGACCGCCACGTTGCCGCGGGGCACCCCGTCGTGGATGGAGACCCAGCTGACGCCGCCGTCGCGGCTGCGGAACACCCCCTGGACGCCGAGGGTGGCATACACCGTGTCCGGGGAGACCGGGTCGACGGCGAGCGTCTGGACGCTGCCGCCGAACGGCCCGAGCGGCGTCCAGGTGGGAGCTCCCCGGCCGGGAGCAGCGGCCGCGAGAAGGCCCGCGGCCAGCAGGATCACGCTTCTCGCGGCCCGGGATTGGAGGCATCGGCGGAATCGCATGCTTCAGTCCCCCTCCACCAGCGTCCAGACGCCGTTCGAGGTCGCCGCGTAGATCCGGCTCGGGTCGGAGGGATCGGCGACCAGCGAATCGATCGTCCCGGCGTGGAGCCCGAGGCTCCACCCCTGCCAGCTCGCCCCGGCGTCGTCGCTGCGGAACACCCGGCCGTCGCCGGTCGCCGCGTAGAGGCGCCCGGGGAGGCTCGAGGCGAGCAGGGCGACCACCGACCGCCCGGCGAGCTCGGCGCCGGCCCGGCTCCAGGTCTGCCCGCCGTCGGTGCTCTTCCAGACGCCGTCGCCGCGATCGACCTGGGTTCCCGTCCCCACGTAGACCACCGCGGAATCGCGGGGGTCGACGGCGAGCGTCCCGGCGATCGCGAAGGGGAGGCCGGTGGAGGCCCCCGTCCAGGTAGCGCCGCCGTCCGTGCTGCGCAGCACGGAGGCGCTGCAGCCCCCCGCCAGGTAGACGACCGCGGCGGTGGAAGGGGCGACGGCGAGGTCCCGGACGCTGCAATGCGGGAGCGGAGGAGAGCCGCTCGCCCGCAGCTCCCAGGTGGCGCCGTCGTCGGTCGAGCGGTAGAGCGCGAGCTCTCCCCCGAGGTCGAGACCCTCGGCGTAGACGGTCGAGAGGTCCGAGGGGGCGACCCGGAAGAGCCGCGTGTCGAAGCCGGGGGCCGGAAGGGAGATCTGCCAGGTGGCGCCTTCGTCGGCGGTGGAGCAGAGGACGTGGATCAGGCCGCCCGGGGAGACGAAGAGGGGGCAGTTGGCGAAGACCTTGGAGGCGGCGCCGATCGCCAGGCGCGCCGTGGAGTCCAGGAACGGCGCGGCGGGTACCCGGATCCACCCGCCGCCGCGGTTCTCGCTGCGGAAGACGAACCCGGTGCTGGTCCACAGCCGGGCCGGTGCCGCGGGATCGACCGCCAGGGTATAGGTCGCGACGGCGGAGATCCCGCGGCTCTGCCGGGTCCAGGTCGTGCCGCCGTCGCCGCTGCGGAAGGCACCGGCGAGCGGGCCGTTCGAGCTGCCGGCGTAGACGACCGCCCCCGCTCCGGCGTCGCCGGCCAGCGCCTGGGCGTGCGGGGACCCGGCGAGGGGGGACCAGTGCGCGCCGCTGTCGGTCGATCGGGAGATCACCGCCCCCGAGGAGGAGTAGAGCGTGGCCGGCGCGTGGGGAGCGACGACGAGCGCCAGGCTGGCGGGCGCCGCGGCCGTGGCGAGCTGCCAGGAGGCGCCGCCGTCCGCCGAGCGGAACAGGCCGGAGCTTCCGAAGTCGGCATAGACGGTGCGCGGATTGGACGGCGCCACGGCCAGCGCCTCGGCGGCGAGGGCGGGGAGGCCGCTCGCGGGGTGCCAGGAGAGGCCGCCGTCCGTGCTCCGGTAGACGCCGCCCGGCGTGGCGACGAACGCCATCCCCGCCGGGCTCGCCCAGACGATGTCGTACGTCGTGGTGGAGTCCGCCGGCAGCCCCGTGTTCGCCGGCTGCCAGGAGGCGCCGGCATCGGCGCTGCGCCAGAGGCCGAAGCCGTAGGTCAGCAGCAGGCGGCTGGGAAGGGCGGGATCGACCGCCACCTGCCGGGGGACGAAGACCGGATCGGGAAGGAGGCCGCTCGCGGACGGCGCCCAGTGCACGCCGCCGTCCGTGCTCTTGAGCAGGATCGGGCCGTTCGCCGCCACGTAGAGGGTCGCGGGGTGGACGGGATCGACCGCCACGTTGCTGGCCGGGATGCCGATGTAGATCGACTTCCAGCTCCCTCCGCCGTCCACCGTCTTGAAGATCCCGCCGGGGGTGGTGGCGTAGACGGTGCCGGAATGCGCCGGATCGGCGGAGAGCGTGCGGACGATGCCGCCGAACGGCCCGAGCGGGGTCCACGGCGGCGAGGTGGCGGTGGCGTGGGCGGCACGGGCGGATCCCACGGCGAGGAGCGCGGCGACGGCGAGCACGGTTCTTTTTGCGGAGCGCGACATGGGGACTCTCCTTGCAGGATTCCTTCCAACGTTTCTCTGCCCAGGTGTACGCGGCAGCCGCGGCGGGCGTCTACGAGGAGGACGAAGCGGGGAAGCGGAGCGGGGAAGAGCAAGGACCGCGGCGGCGGCTGGGAGCCGAAGGCGCCGCGGTCCCGGGAGGGATGTTCTAGAACGGGATGTCGTCTTCCTCGGGCTCGCCGAAGCTGCCGCCCCCTTCGTCGTAGGAGGGGCCGGAGGAGTCCGAAGACCGCGACGGCGCGGCCTGGCCGCCGCCGTAGCCGCGGTCCTGGCCGCCGTGCGACTCGAAGTCCCCCCCCTTCTGGCCGAGCATCTGGAAGGTGTCGCAGACGATCTCGGTCTTGTACTTCTTCTCGCCCGAGGTGCGGTCGTCCCACGAGCGGGTCTGCAGGCGCCCCTCGATGTAGACCTGCTTCCCCTTGGTGAGATACTGGCCGGCGATCTCCGCCTGCTTGCCCCAGACGACGATGCTGTGCCACTCCGTCTGCTCCTGCTTCTGGCCGCTCTTGTCGCGCCAGCGCCGGCTGGTGGCCAGGGTGAAGCTCGCGACCGGCTGGCCCGAGGGGGTCGAACGCACCTCCGGGTCGCGGCCGAGATTGCCGATCAGAATCACTTTGTTGACCATGAACCTTTTCTCCTCTTCAGTGGGTTACGGTATCACCGTCCCGGCGGCCCGAGAAGGGGTGGCGGGGACCGGCCGGAGCGGCATCGGGGAACTGCGATTCTCTCGATCGGATAGATAAGACGTAAAAATGCGCCTCGTCGTACAAAGAGTCCGCGAATCCGCCGTAAAAGTCGGCGAGGAGACGGTCGGCGCCATCGGCCGCGGCCTCCTCGTGCTGGTGGGGATCGCGCGCGGCGACCGCCCCGAGGCGGTGCGCGCCGCCGCCGACAAGCTCGCCGGCCTGCGCGTCTTCGAGGACGCCGCCGGGAAGATGAACCTCGACCTCGCCGCCGTCGGCGGCGCCTTCCTGGTCGTCTCGCAGTTCACCCTCGCCGGCTCCATCGACCGCGGCCGCCGCCCCTCCTTCGACCGCGCCGCCCGCCCCGAGGAGGCCGAGCCGCTGATCGAAGCCCTGATCGCCGACCTGCGAAGCCGCGGCTTCCAGGTCGAGACCGGCCGCTTCCGCGCCGACATGCAGGTGTCGCTGGTCAACGACGGCCCGGTGACGCTGGTGGCGGATTTCTGAGGGCGCGGGAAGGGGGAACGAGGTTCGGAGTGGGGTGGGAGGCTGGGGCGGCCTGCCCTGCGAAGAGACGCCCCGCCGTCCCCGTGGCCTGCGCAGGATCTCGTTATGCGATGGGGACGTCTCTACGGGCACGTTGTCGTGAACCGGGCGCTTCCGCGCGATCTACCGGAAAACGGCCTCGCCCGATCCGCGACGACGGACCCGTAGAGACGCCCCCATCGATGAACGACACCCTGCGCAGGCCATGGAGACGGCGGGGCGTCTCTCGAAGGCAATGCCCTCCCCCCGCCCCCGTCCGACCGAAGGCCACCCGTCCTCGATTACCATCCCCACGTGAACGAAACCGCCCACCGCCTCCTCGCCCACCTCCGCGCCCGCCAGGACGAGATGGCCGCGCTGCTCGCCGACCTCGCCCGTCTCGAATCGCCGTCCCACGAGCCGGCGACCCAGGATCCGGTGTTCCATCGCCTCGCTGCCGAGCTGGCGGACGCCGGGATGCGCACCCGCCGCCTGCCGGGGCGGAACCGCCGGGGGAAGGTCTCGGGCGGCCAGCTCTGGGCGGTGCGGCGCGACCGCCGGCCCGGCGCACCGGCGCAGCTCCTGCTCGGGCACTGCGACACCGTCTGGCCGCGGGGGAGCCTCGAGACGATGCCCGTCGAGATCCGGTCCGAAGGGGGGGAGGACCGCCTCTCCGGCCCCGGCGTCTACGATATGAAAGGCGGACTGGTGCAGGGGATCTTCGCCCTGCGGGCGCTCCGCGACCTCGCCCTCGAGCCCGCCGTCGAGCCGGCCTTTTTCATCAATTCGGACGAGGAGATCGGCAGCCCCGAGTCGCTGCCGCGCATCGAGTCGCTCGCCCGCCGGGTGCGGCGGGTCTTCGTGCTCGAGCCGTCGCTCGGCGCGGCCGGCGACCTCAAGACCCGGCGCAAGGGGTCGCTCCGCTTCACGATCCGCGTCTTCGGAAAGGCCGCCCACTCCGGGCTCGAGCCCGAGAAGGGGGCGAGCGCCATCCGCGAGCTCGCCCGCGTCATCCAGTGGCTGTACGAAAAGGCCGACCCCGGACGCGGGATCACGGTCAACGTCGGCGTCGTCGAAGGGGGGCTGCGCGCCAATGTGGTGGCCCCCGAGGCGCGGGCCGAGCTCGACATCCGGGTGCTCGCCACCGACGACGCCGAGCGCCTCGAGCGGGAGGTGCTCGCCTTGACGGCAGAAACCGCCGGCACGCGGGTCGAGGTGACGGGCGGCATCGACCGCCCACCGCTCGAGCCCACCCCCGGCAACCGGGCCCTCTTCGCGGCGGCGCAGGCCGCGGCCGCCGGGCTCGGCCTGCCGCTCGGCGAAGGGACGGCCGGCGGCGCCTCGGACGGCAGCCTGACCAGCCGTTTCTGCCCGACCCTCGACGGCCTGGGCGCGGTGGGGGACGGCGCCCATGCCCTCCACGAGCACGTGCTGCTGGCGCGGATGCCGGAGCGCGCGGCGTTGTTGGCACTCCTCTTGCTGAACCCCCTTTCGCCCCCCGCGGGGTGAGACGTTTCCAGGGGTTCCGGCGTATACATCAGCGAATGCGACCTACGGGGGGCCGTCGTTCCACGCAAGGGGGTTTCCGATGGGTCCGTTCCGCCGCACCGTCCTCCGCTCCGCCGCAGTCCTCCTGACGGCTCTGACGGTTCCCGCCTTCGCCGCTGCCAAGCCGGCCGCGAAGGTTCAGAAGGCCAATCCGAATACCGCTAAGCTCTCGCAGTTCGAAATCCGCCAGGCCGAGCGCTGGCTCGCCGACATGGGATATTGGACCGGGCCGGTCGACGGCGTCTGGGACGACGTGTCGCGCCGCGCGCTCGTCGCCTTCCAGAAGATCGAGCGCGCGCGGCCCACCGGCCAGCTCACGCGCGCCGAGTACAACGCCCTCTCGGTCGCCCAGCCGCCCCGCCCGCGCGAGCTGGGTCAGCACATCGAGGTCGACCTCGCCCGCCAGGTGCTCTTCGTGGTCGATACCGAGGGACGGGTAGGGAACATCCTCTCGATCTCCTCCGGCAGCGGCAAGACCTTCCACCAGAACGGCTATCCGGAAACCCACGCGGTGACCCCCTGCGGCCATCTCGAGGTGTTCTCGAAGGCCTCCGGCTGGAAGACCAGCCCGCTCGGCCAGATGTACAACCCCATGTACATCGTGGGGGGGATCGCCATCCACGGCAGCCTCGACGTGCCGGCCTATCCGGCGAGCCACGGCTGCATCCGCATCCCGATGTTCGCCTCCGAGCGGCTGCCCCGCATGGTGCCGAACCACACCCCGGTCTACGTCTACGGTTGCAAGGATGACAAGCCTTACAACGAGATCGCGGCGACGCCGGCCGCCCCGGCCGCGGGGATCGCGGTCGCCGCGGCGAGCCAGTAGCGCCAGCCATCCGGGGGCGGGAACCGATCGCCCCCGTCTCCCGTCCAATCCCAGCAGAGAGGCGCCTCTCGCAACCCCGCCGCTCCGGCCGTTCCGGAGCGGCGCCGATCCACCGCGATCCGATCGGGAGGTGCCCCATGTCGTTCAATCCCCACTCCGTCGCCGGAACCGTCCGCAGCGAGATCAACGTCACCCCGCTGGTCGACGTCTGCCTCGTCCTCCTCATCGTCTTCATGCTGGTGATGCCGATCCTCCAGGCCGGGGTGAAGGTCGACCTGCCGAAGACCGGGAAGGCGCCCTCGATGCCGGCCCAGAAGGACCAGCTCACCGTCTCGATCAAGGGGGACGGCACCCTCTGGGTGCGCGGCACCGAGACCGCCGAGAAAGATCTGCGGACGGTCCTCGCCACCTTCCACCAGGCCGAGCCCGACCAGGACGTCATCGTGCGCGGCGATCGCACCCTGCAATACGAGAAGATCTCCGAGGTGCTCACCGTCCTCAGCGACGTCGGCTACGCGCGGATCGGCCTGGCGACCGAGCGCAAGGGGTCGTAGAGGGATGGCGGGCGGGAGAGCGGGATCTGCGCCGCCGTCTCCTTCCGCGCCCCAAGGGTGAGCCGCGGGCCGGGAAGGAAGCCGCCACCCCGCCAGATAAGGGGACCGGCTGGCAAGGTAAGCTTATTTTTCGCCACGTAAGGTGACTTTCCGCCAAATGAGCTTACCGGGCCGCGCGGTAAGCTCACGTGGCGAAAAATACCGGGACTTTTCGCCACGGCAGCTTACCTTCTCACAAATAAGCTTACCGGGCGCCAAGGTGAGCTGACATCGCGCCAAACAAGGCGACATCGGCGCATGGGAGCTTACTTTCCCGCAAATAAGCTTATCGGGCGCCACGGTAAGCTCGCATCGCGGGAAATAAGGAGACTTTTTCCTACGGCAGCTTATCGGGCGCCAAGATAAGCTGACATCGCGGGAAATCCCGGGACATTCTGCCAAACAAGCTTAACTTTCGCCACGGGAGCTTACCGAGCCGGAAGGTAACCTTACCTCGCGCCAAATCCCGGGACAATCTGCCCAATAAGCTTAACTTTCGCCAGGGAAGGTTAACTTTTCCCACGGCAGCTTATCTGGGCAGGGAGCCTGCCTGACGGCATTGAACCCCGGTCGTTCTCGCGGGGACCTACCGGGCGTAGTGGCGTAGTTCTTGCCTGTGGTCCTTGTAGGAGGGCCACAGGCCCTCTTTCAAGGAGGAGACTGCCATGCGCCCGCTGAGAGCCTCGAGAAACTCGTCCGCGCTCATCCTCGCCCTCCTGTTCGTCGTCGCCGTCCTCGCCGCGTCGACCGCTTTCGCCCGCCGGGCCCCGAAGGCGGACGGCGCGCGTTTCGTGCCGCCGCCCGAGGCGGGGGTGATCTATGCCGTGATCGATTTCGACCGCCAGGGGGGGATCAATCAGGGGACGGTGGTGCAGATCCAGCAGGGGAGCGTCAACCGCAAAGTGACCGTCGGCGCTCCCTACAACGGACCGTGCGCCGACACGACGCCCGCCGGCTTCGTGCTCAAGATCCGTCACCCGCGCCCCGACCAGGTGCCGCTGACCCTGACCACGAACGGCACCATCATCCGCCCCCCCTACCAGGGGGATTTGCCGCTCGAGGCGATCGCGGCCTGCTACCACATCGTGACGTAGAGGAGGGGCGGCGCCGCCGCCCTACCCCCGTAACGCCAACCCCAGAATCCCCGGCAGCTTCGCCAGCGAGGGACTCGCCTCGAACTCGTAGAGCTTGGGGGCCAGGCGGTGCGCCGTCTTGTGGGTGGCGAACCAGACGGGCTTCGGCCAGACGTAGAACGGGGCGTGGATCACCGTCTTCTGGACGCGGTCGAACATCAGCGTGTTGTGCACGAAGCCGGTGCCGGAGCGGATGTCCTGCGGGGTGTGGCCGGGGAAGGCTCCCCACGGGGTGACCACGAGGCCGAACCCCACGGCCGCCCAGTGGTTCACCGAGATCGTGCCGTAGCGCAGGTTGCCGAGGGCGCGGTCGACGGCGCGCCGGATCTCCGGGTCCTTGAGCGAATCGGGATGGACGATCAGCGTCGCGTTGAGCGTCCCCCACAGGGTGTCGTTGCAGAAGGCGACCGCGCGGTCGAGGAACTCGGGGACGCTGGCCGCCGGCAGCCCCGTCTCGCCGCAGACGCCGCAGAAGGCCTCGGTGGTGAAACAGATGTCGTCCTTCTTGCCGGGATCGACCCCGGGGATCAGCATCCAGGGCAGCTTCCCCTCGGCGCGGACGCCGAAGATCTCCGCCTTGTCCGGATGCGCCCCGAGGAACGCCTCGTAGCGCTTCGAGGCGCCCGGGTAGTAGGCGGTGCGCACGGGGATCTCGGTCAGCAGCTGGCCGACCCGCGTCATCAGCTCCTGCCGTTGCCCCCAGCCGGCGTGCTGCACGATCATCCGTCCGGCGTTGCAATTGAATCCCGCGTTGTTGGTGATCATCGTCGCCAGGTTCTCGGCCTGGTAGGCGAGGTCGCCGTCGTCCCACGGGCCGGGGACCACGATCACCGGGCTGACGTTGCCGAGCTCGGCCGTGAAGCGTTTGGTGTTGAGCGGCTCGTTGGCCGCCTTCCGCCGTTTCCCTTCCTCGCCGGGGCCGAAGACGATGGCGTCGTAGGTCTGGTCCGACCCGGTGATGTGGATCTCGTCCACCCCGGGGTGGCGGCAGAGGTAGGCCCCCTCCTCGGCGCCGCCGTAGACCAGCCGGAAGAAGCCGCGCGCGGCGAGCGGCTGGAACGCCTCCTCGAGCAGCGGCCCCAGGTAGACGTTGACCGGGTGGGTCTTGAACAGCACCACCTGGTCTTCCACGAACAGCTTGTAGAGGGCATCCATCGGGCCGATCGAGGAGACGTTGCCGGCGCCGAGGACCAGCGCCACCTTCCCCTGGCGGACGGGGGAGTGATACGCCACGGCCTGGGTGGCGGCGAGCCCCGCCTCGGTGACCCCGGGCTCCATCCAGACGTCGGCGGTGACCCCGGCGTAGAAGGCGCGGTCGTAGAGGTCGAGCGGGAAGACCCGCGCGACGACCTGATCACCTCGCGTGCGCACGCCGCCCGGGATGCGCGGCCGGCCGTGGGTCTGGATGTCGAGCAGCGACTCGCGCAGCAGCCGCAGGTTGCGCAGGATGAAGTAGGGGCCGACGAGCGCCTCCTCCCCCGAGCTCGGATGGGCGGGATCGAGCCCCTCGGCCTCGATGCCGAGCGCCGCCCAGCGGTCCGCGACCGCCAGGAAGCGGCGGGAGAGCTCGCCGAGCAGCGCGATGCGCTCCGGCACGTCGACCGCCGTCCACTCCCCCTTCTTCTCCTGGAGGACGGCGGCGGCGGCGTCCATCTCCGCCCGGGACGAAGCCCGCGCGGCGCCGCTGACGATCTGGGGGCTGAGGGTCGCTTGCGTCATGCCGTCTCCTCCGTTTCTGCCGCGTTGCGGCACGAAGGGAACGATAGCACGCCCCCGGTTCCCTTCAGGGGCCTCAGACGACGACCGGCTCCTTCGGCGGCTCCTTGGGAATAACGCACCAGAGGATGATGTAGGCGATCGTGCCGGGAAAGGCGGCCGAGGCGATCGAGAGGACGACGTACCCGATGCGGACGGCGAGCGGGCTCCAGCCCAGCCAGTCGGCGAGGCCGCCGCAGACTCCGGCGATCAGCTTGTGTTTGCGCGAGCGGTATAGGGTCAAGGTCAGGTACCTCCGCCGGCTTCCTATTCAAACGCCGAGCCAGGGGAAGAAAGCTGCGTCAGGCCTCGCGGCCGATCTCGGCGCCGATCTCCTCGCCGGCGCCGTGGCGGGCCGCCACGATGGCGGCGGCGATCAGCCCGCAGACGGTGCCGAAGATCAGGAGGCCGAGGAGAGTCAGCCAGCCGCCGCTCCCCGCCGGCTGGGCGAGGGCGAGGAGCGGCGGCCCGAGGTCGAAGCCGGTCCCCTTCTTCGCCGCTTCGAGGGCGGCCATCAGCGCCACCGTGAAAGCGCCGAAGAGGAGCCCCCCGAGGCCGCCGGCGAGGCCGCTCGCGATCAGCCGGCCGCGGGTGAGCGGCTCGCGGACGCGCGGCGTCTCGGCGCGGAATTCGGGTTCGCGGGCGGAGAAGGGGACGAAGCGGGAGAGCAGGATCAGCCCCGGGATGCCGGTCGGCAGGGTGGCCCAGAAGAACGCCTCCCAGCCGATGGCATGCACCAGGAAGCCGCAGATCGGCCCGGAGACGATGCGCGGCAGGCCGAAGAGGCTCGAGAAGAGGGCGTACTGGGTGGCCGAGAAACGCTTCTGGGTCATCCGCATCATCATCACCAGGAAGGCGCCGCTGGCGAGCGAGCTGGCGAGCGACTCGAAGCCGAAGGCGGCCCACATCATCGGCCGGTTCGGGCCGGGCTGGTGGGCGAGGATGGCATAGCCGGCGTTGGCGAAGATCTGGATGAAGCCGAACACCCAGAGCGCGCGGCCGAGCCCCAGCGGCTTGGTGAGCACGCCGCCGATGAAGGTCCCCACCACGTTCACCACCAGGCCGATCACGAACAGCACGAAGCCGCGGTCGAAGTCGCTGTACCCCTTGTCGATCAGGAACGGCCGCTGGAGCGCCTGCACCAGGTTGTCGGCGATCTTGTAGAGCAGCACGAAGGCGAGGATCTCGAGCGCCCGGTGGCGGGAGAGGAAGCCGAGGAAGGGGTACCAGACGGCCTCCTTGAGCGTCCGCGGCGGCGCCGCGGCATTCGGCGGGTCGGGGGCCTTCCAGAGCACCACCAGCATCGGCAGATAGAGGGTGGCGAGGAAGACGTTGACCGCCTGCCATCCCCACAGCCCCGCGAGCCAGATCGAGATGCTCCCGGCGAGCTGGAACCCCAGCCGCCAGAGGGCGTTGCGCGCCCCCGCCGCCACCGCCTGCTCGTCCGGCCGCAGCACGTCCACCGCATAGGCGTCGACCGCGATGTCCTGCGTCGCCCCCGCGAACGCCATGGCGAGCGCGAGGGCCCCGACCACCCACGGCGCGCTCGGGTGGTCGCCCAGCCCCGCGAGCCCGAGGACGCCGCAGAAGAGCACGATCTGGGCGATGAACGCCCACCCCCGCCGCCGCCCGAGCGGCGGCACGAAGCGGTCCATCAGCGGCGACCAGAGGAACTTGAACGTCCACGGCGCCTGCGCCAGCGTGAACAGCCCCACCACCCGGATGTCCACCCCGGACTTGCGCATCCAGTCCGGGATCGCCACCCAGATCAGCCCGAGCGGCATCCCCGAAGCGAACGACATCAGCGTCACCGACGCCGTGCGCCACGACGTGAAGGCCTGCCCCAGGCTCTGGAAGGTGCCGGGTCTTTTCTGCGGCGAGGCGACGCTCAATCAGGTTTTCCCTTGCGGGGCTTGGAGGATGCTTTGACCTTCTTTTTCAACATCGCGACGTCGACCCGATCCTGAGGCCGGCCGACGGCCTGCTTGTTGCGGATCAGGTCTTCCAGCCCGATGTAGTAAACCTTCTGGTCGTTGAAAAACCCCTCGACCCGATGTTCCCACGCCTCCTCGAAACGCACTTCCTTCAGAGAATTCAAGAAGTCAATGCGGTTCGGAGGATGGCCGAGCTGGATGATGTTGCCCGCCGTCGTAAAGTCCTCGACCTGCAGATTCAGGCTGCCGAATCCGAAATCGGCCAGCGCCTGGAGAAGGCGCTCGGCATTCTCCGGAGCCGGATCGAGGAGGATGTCCAAGTCCTTGGTATAGCGGGGTGTTGCGTGGAACGCCAGGGCGTAGCCTCCCACGACGAGGAACCTAACTCCGTGGGCGCCTAACGACGCGAACAACTCTTCGAAGTCCTTCGAGGGGTTCACCGGTAATTTTCCAAGCGTCTTGCCGCATCTGCTCCAGGGCCTGGACCCGTTCGTCTCCCGTCATCTGCGCCCAGAACTCTTGATCGGCTTCCTCGGCCTCTTCAAAAGAGCTGCACTTCCGGACCCAGATCTCTTGCACGGCGGGAACTCTAACAGAGCCTAGAGGGATTCCACCCGCCCCCGCAGCGCCCGCAGCCCTTGGGTCACCGCGGCCAGCTCCTCGCGCGCGGCTCCCAGGTGGTCGCGCTCGGCTCTCACGAAGCGGGTGTAGGGGCCGATCGATTCGTCGATGCGGCGGAGGCTCCCTTCGACCTCGCGGTCGAACTGGTTGGTGAGGGAGGACATCAGCTGCTCGCGCATCGCCTCGATCTTCTGGGTGAGGTCCCGTTTGGCATCGCGGCGGCGGTTGGGGATGATGAAGAAGCCGAGGACGGCGACCGTGCCGGCGGCGAGGATGCCTGTGAAGTCGGCCACCGCGGTGACGGCGAGATGGGTGAGCAGGGCGCCGAGGCCGATCGCTCCCACCTCAGCGAGGGCGGTGGTGGCGACCGCCATCTGCACCGAGTCGGCGAGGCGGCTCGACTCCCGCTCGCGGTCGTAGGTCTCGACCGAGCGCTGGGCGGCGCGGCCGACGCTCTCGAGCAGGCGCATGCGGTCGAAGTCGAAGCTGCGCCCCACCTGCCCCACGATGCGGTCGGCGTGCTTCTGGCGGCGCAGGGCGAGGTGCTCGGTCACCGCCTGCCACTGGCGGAGCTCGGAGCTGACCAGCCAGTCGATGATCTCGGCGACCCGCTTCTCGATCCGCGCCGGCAGGTCGGCGACCACCGTGCGCTCGAAGTCGGCCTTCATCTTCGACTTGTTCAGCAGGTCGACGACGCGGGCGAGGCGCATCGTGTCGTCGAAGAACTGGATCCCGCGGTTCTCGAACTCGCGGAGAACGTTGTCGACGTCCGCCAGGCGGAAACGGAACTCGCGCCGCATGTCCTCCTGGAAGAGGGCCATCTGGCGCTCGATGTCCTCGATCGCCGCGAAGTCCTCCTGGAGCAGGGTGAGGCGGCCGTCGGTGATCTCGACGTAGCGCCCGGCGAGGTGCTCGGCGACGCCCAGCGGGTTCATCAGCTTGAGGCGCACCCGCTCCTTCTCGTCGAGGGTGTCGACGATGTAGCGCTCGAGCGCTTCGAAGCGGCTGGCCTTCAAGAGCGCGGTGTCCCCCGACGTCTTGGCGCGCAGGGCGAGGCGGGCGGCGACCGGGAAGATCTCGGGGGTGAAGCCGAGGAGGAGCTTCGCGTTCTCGGCCACGAAGCTCACGATGCGGACGACGTCCTCCTCGCTCTCGACCGTGTCGATCTTGTTGATCACGATCACGATCTTCTTCCCCCAGTCGCGGATCCCCTGCAGGAACCCCCGCTCGCTCTCGGTGAACGGGCGGTCGGCCGAGGTGACGAAGAGGACCATGTCCGAGCGCGGCACGAACTCGCGGGTGATCGCCTCGTGCTCGCGGTGGATGGCGTTGGTCCCTGGCGTGTCGACGATGTTGATGTCGCGCAGCAGCTCGACGGGGGCGGTCAGCACGTCGAGCGCCGTCTCGAGCGGGGTGCGGGAGACGGCGGCGCCGTATTTGATGACGTGGACGTGGGTGGTGGTCGGGGTCACCCCCTCCTCGAGGATCCTGTCCCCCAGGAGGGCGTTGATGAAGGCGCTCTTGCCGGCGTTGAACTCGCCGGCCACCACCAGCAGGAAGAGCTCGTCGAGCTGGAGGGCCGAGCGCTTCAGGGTCGCCTGGTCCTCGGCCGAGGCGTCGAAGCGCGCCAGCGCCTGCTGGAGGTCGCCGAGCAGCCGCCGGTTCTCGGCCAGCAGCTCGTCCTGGTTGCGATCGAGAATGCGCCTCAGCATGATGGTTTTTTCCGGGCGGTTTTCCGCCCGGAAGACCATAGCATGGGCTGTGCCAGGGGTCTGTCTTACGTACCAGCTCCGAGGGCGACCGCGGGTCGCCCCTACACCTGCCGCCGGGCCATGGGTGTACGGGCGACCCGCGGTCGCCCGGTCTGCTGCCAGAGCCGGGCTACGTCGCCGGGACCAGCGCCGCGTTCTGCGGCTGCCAGCGGGCGGCACTCTCGCGCAGCTCCTCCATCGCCCGCCAGTAGTCGTCGACCACCTTGCGCCCGCTGTCGCTGAGGCGCACCAGGGTCTGCGTCTTCTTCCCCACGAAGCGCTTCTCGATCTCGACCAGCCCCGCCTCCTCGAGCTTCGAGAGGTGGGAGGAGAGGTTCCCCTTGGTGAGGCCGGTGATCCGCTGCAGGAAGAGGAAGTCGGCCCGCTCGCAGGCCGAGAGCGCGGTGAGGATGGCGAGCCGCGCCGGGTCGTGCACCCGGCGGTCCAGGTTCGCCAGCTGTTCGAAGGGAGTTTCGCTCATGAGGGGTCCTCCACGGGCACCCGGAGCGCCCGGACGAGTTGGAAGTGATCGAGCATGCCGGCGACGACGAGCGCCATGCCGCAGAGCAGCAGCGCCACCCAGAGGTGGACGAGCGCCGGCAGGAGGAAATTGAGCAGGTTGGCGATCCGTCCCGTCTCCCAGACGAAAAGCCCAAGGCAGGTACCGGTGATCGAGAGCGCCAGCAACGGGACGGCGAGCGCCAGATGGTAGCTCTGCGAGCGCAGGCGTCCCCGCCAGAGCCAGGTGCCGAGGAGCAGGCTGCCGCAGAGGGCGTAGAGCAACTGCCCCTCCACGGCCCGGAAGGTGCTCGGTCCGGGGACCGGCTTGTGCAGCACGGCATCGATCCCGCGGCTCCAGTCCGGCATGAACAGGACGACGGAGTCGAGCGTCGCCCAGGGAGGTTGGACGAGCGAGTCGTCCACCTCGACCGAGACGGTGGGAGCGACCGCCTGCACGACGAAGAAGACGGTGAAGGTCACCGCGAGAGCGAGCAGCAGGAACCGGGCTCGCGGGGCCATCCCCTGGGACCCCGGGAGCGGCCGGATCGATCCGGCGGGGCTGTAGATCGACAGGGCCGACAGCTCACCGCCCGCGGCGGTCCCCTCCGGCTCGACCTCGCCGAAGCGGCGCCGGTAGTAGCGCGGCGCACCGGCCAGCAGGAGGGCGCCGGCGAGGAACAGCGCGCCGCGGAGGAGCAGGAGCGGCCGGTTGTCGAAATAGGCGCTGCCCCCCAGGCTCAGCACGATCAGCCCCAGCGGGACCAGCAGGCGCAGCCCCTGGAGGTCGTTGAAGTGGCGGGTGACGAACGAGATCGGGCTCGGCGGGGAGGCGCTCATGAGATCTCCTCTTCGCCGGGCCGGCCCAGCACGCGCAGGAGCTGGAGGTGATCGGCCACGCCGGCGGCGGTCATCGCGGCGCCGCAGAGGAGCAGGGCGATGCCGGGATAGACCAGGGCCGGCAGCAGGAAGTCGACGGCCGGGGGCAGCCCGCCGCCGCGGGCGAAGAAGCCCAGTGAGGCGCCGAGGATCGCCATCCCCAGCAGCAGGATGGCGAGCGCCAGCTGGTGCCCCTGGGAGCGCCGCCGCTCGCGCCAGAGCCAGACGCCGAGGAAGATGGAGGCGAAGAAGGCGTAGAGCACCTGCGTGTAAATGGCCCGGAAGGCGTCCGGCGTCCGGAACAGTCCGCCGAGGGCGGTCATCCATTCGATCGGAGGGTCATAGAGGTCGACCGGCGCGGACTGGATCTGCGGATGGCGGCCCATCGCCTCGCTCCCGGCGATCAACAGGCTCGGCGGCACGAACTCGAAGGCGTAGAACAGGGCCACCACCAGCCCCATCGTGGCCAGGAAGTGGCGGGTGATCGGCCGCATCTGCTGGAAGCCGACGAGACGCTGCGTCGGGCCGGCCGGGCTGTAGATCGACAGCGTGTGGAGCTCGCCCGGGACGTAGGCCGGCTGCGCCTCGACGATCCCGAAGGAGCGGGTGTACCAGCGCCGCGCGCCGAGACGGAGGAGGAGCGCCCCCACGGCGGTCAGGAGGACGGTGTACGCCGGCCACCCCGCGAAGTGGATCGCGCCTCCCAGGCTGAGCGCGACCAGCCCCAGGGGGATCGACCCGCGCAGCCCCTGCAAATCGTTGAAGTGGCGTGTAACGAACCGGACGCGTTCGAGGTCTTGCGGTTTCATCCCGGCCCTCCTTGGAAGTGGTCTGCGCCGCAAACCAATTCTCGCCGAGATCTTCCTCCCTGTCAACTGGTTTGCGGCGAAGACTCGGCGGGCGGCCGGGTGGTCGCGATGATCGCCGCGCCGCCGACCGAGGAGACGATCACGAACCCCATGGCGACGGCGGGGGAGAGGACCCATAGCGATCCCACCAGGGCGCTCGACAAGAGGTCCCCGAGGCCGTTCACCGTGGCGAGCACGCCGAAGCCGAGGCCGCGCTTGCCGGCGGGGAGCATCGCCGCGCTGGTGGCGCTCTCGACCGTCTCCCAGACCCCCATATAGATGCCGGAAAAGCCGAAGATCACGGCGTAGAGCGCCTGCGAGCTGCCGGCGAAGAGGAGGGCGGTCGCCGGGATCACCGCCAGGCTGTAGCCGATCGCCAGCACCCAGCGCTTCGGATAGCGGTCGGCGAGCTGCCCGCTGACCCAGCAGGAGACGGTATAGACGACGTTGTAGCCGACGTAGAAGAGCATCGCCCGCCGCGCCGCCGCCGCCACTCCCAGCTCGGGGGTCCACGCCTGGGTCGCCCAGAGGATCAGCAGAGTGCGCGAGAAATCCCCCATCCCGGCGAGGCCGACGCCGACCAGATAGCGCTTGAACGCTGTGGGGAGGGCCTGGATGCCGCCCCAGAGCGGCGCGTGGGGCTGCGGCTCGTGCGGCCGCTCGCGGACCAGGAAGGCGATCGCCAGGGCCGCGGCGATCCCGGGGATCAGGGTGAAGAGGAAGAGCCTGTGCAGCCCGTACGCCGCGGCCAGGCCGAGGGCCAGGAGCGGCCCGATCACGGCGCCGGCGCTGTCCATGGCGCGCTCGAGGCCGAAGGCCCGCCCGTAGGTCTCCTTGGTGGTGGCCTCGGTGAGCAGGACGTTGCGCACCGGGGTGCGCGCCCCCCGCCCCAGCCAGCCGCCGGCGCGGCCGAGCAGGACGTGCCACCACTGCGTGGCGAAGGCGAAGCTCGCCATCCCCGAGGCGGTGACGAAGTACCCCACCACGGCGAGCGGCTTGCGCCGCCGCAGGCGGTCGCTGTAGAGGCCGGAGAGGAGCTTCGCGAAGCTGGACAGGCCGTCGGCGAGCCCTTCGATCACCCCGAGGAGGGCGGAGCTGGCCCCCAGGGTGGCGAGGAGCGCCGGCATCGCCGCGGTGGCCATCTCGTGGCCGACGTCCGAGAACAGGCTGGCGAGGCCGATGCCGAGCACCGTCGAATTGAGCCATCTCCTGTCGGGTCGGCCGGGTGCGCGCGTTCCGGGTTCCATTCAGTCCTCCAGTCCGATCTCCCGAAAGACGTCCGCCGTGTGCTCGCCGAGCGCCGGCGCCGAGGCGGTGGGGGCGGGTCGCTCGCCGTCGAAGAGGAAGGGGGCGGCGACGGTGGGAAGGATGCCATAGGCGCCCGCCGGGAGGTCCATCACCTGGCCGCGGGCGCGCGCCCGCTCCACCGCCTCGCCCACCGAGGCCGGCGGGGCGGCGGGGACGCGGTGGGCGCGCATCGCGGCGTCCCAGTGGGCGACGGGGCGGGCGGCGAAGACGGCCGCGAGGAGCGCGTCGAGCTCGCCGCGGTTCCTCACCCGCGCCTCGCTGCTGGCGAAGCGGGGGTCGTCCGCCAGCTCCGGCCGCTCGACGGCGGCGCAGAAGCGGCGCCAGAGGTCGGGGCTGCCGACGCCGGCCACGAACCAGCCGTCGGCCGCCTGGAACGCCTGATAGGGGGCGAGGGTGGGATGGGCGGAGCCGAGGCGCGCCGGCTGGCGGCCGTCGGCGAGCCACGACTGCGCGGCGTAGGAGAGGAAGGCGGTGCCGGCGTCGAGCATCGAGATCTCCACCCGGCCGCCGCGCCCCGTGGCGTCGCGCCGGCGCAGGGCGGCGAGCACGGCGGTCAGGCCGTAGAGGGCGGAGAGGATGTCGACGATCGCCACCCCTACCCGCACCGGCTCGCCCTCGGAGAAGCCGGTGAGCGACATCAGCCCCGCCTCGGCCTGGAGGACCACGTCGTAGGCGGGGCGGTCGGCCTCGGCGCCGGCGGTGCCGTAGCTCGACACCGTGCACTGGACGAGCCTGGGGTGGGCGCGCGGGCCGGCGAAGCGCGAGCTCTTGAAGCCGAGCTTCCGCCATTCGGCGGGGAGATAGTTCTCGACCAGGATGTCCGCCCTCTCCAGCAACTTGAGGAACGTGGCCCGCCCCGCCGGCGCCTTGAGGTCGAGGACGACCGACCGTTTGTTGCGGTTCGCCGAGACGAAGTAGGAGCTGACCTTCGCGTCCCCTTCGCCCACCCACGGCGGCCCCCAGGCGCGCGTCTGATCGCCGCCGTCCGGCTTCTCGATCTTGATCACGTCGGCGCCGAGGTCGCCCAGCAGCATGGCGAGATAGGGGCCGGCGAGGACCCGCGAGGCGTCGACTACCCTAACCCCCGCGAGCGGGCCCAATTTCTTCTTCCCGTGAGAGCGGACGCGGCGCGGCATGGCGGTAAGCGATCGTAGCACCACACCTTCGCGCGGCCGGAGCGCGGTTGCCCCGCGCAGCCGACTGGCAGGGAGCGAAGCGACCGCACACGAAGGAGGCGAGCAGGGGCAACCGCGCTCCGGCCGCGCGAAGGCGGGGTACCGTGGGCCAACGCCGGCCGTGGTAAACTTCAGATCCCTTTTCAAGGCAGGCCTATGATCGTCGAAAAACGCCATCAGGACGGTTTCACCCTCCTCAACGTCGAAGGGGTCATCAAGCTCGGCGAGAGCGCGCAGTTCTTCGCGCAGACGCTCGAGCGCACCCTGTCGGACGATCGCGGGCACGTGATCATCGACTTCTCGAAGATCAACTTCATCGATTCGACGGGGATCGGCGAGCTGGTCGGCTACCTCGGGCGCTTCCGCAACTCGAAGCGCGAGCTGATCCTCGCCAATCCGTCCGAGCGCATCCGCAAGCTCCTGCAGGTCGCCCGGCTCGACGTCCTCTTCCCGACCTACGACTCGGTGCAGGCGGCGATCGCCGCGGAGCGGTAGCGCCCCTGGTCTCGCCGCTCGCCACGGTCAGCAGGAACGGCCTCACGGAGTCGTGGCATTTCGGCGCCGTGGCCGCCGCTACCCCCGAGGGGCGGCTGGTCGCCTTCCAGGGCGATCCGGAAGGGGCGACCTTCCTGCGCTCGGCCGCCAAGCCGTTCCAGGCCGTGCCGCTGCTCCTCGCCGGGGTGGACGGGCGCTACGCCCTCGACGCGGCGGACCTCGCCCTGATCTGCGCCTCGCACGGCGGCACGCCGGCCCACGTCGAGCGCGCCGCGGACCTCTTGGCGCGTGGCGGCTTCACGGTCGACGACCTCCAGTGCGGCGCCCACCCGCCGTTCGACGACGAGTCCGCCGAGCGTCTGCGCCAGCAAGGCCTCTCGCCGACGGCGCTGCACAACAACTGCTCGGGGAAGCACGCCGGCATGCTCCTCGCCTGCCGGGCGCTGGGACTGCCGACCGCCGATTATCTCGACCTCGAGCACCCCTGGCAGCAGCGCCTGCTCGCCCAGCTCGCGACGTTCCACCGCCTGGCTCCCGGGGAGATCGGCCTCGGGATCGACGGCTGCGGCGTACCGACCTTCCACCTGCCGCTCGCCGCCGCGGCCCGCGCCTACGCGGCGCTCGCCGATCCGCGGGCGGCGGCGCTGGCGGCGGACATCGCGCCGGACGCGGCGGCGGCGGCGGACACCGTCGTCCGCGCGATGACCGGCGTCCCCGCGATGGTGGCGGGGCCGGGGCGCTTCACCACCCGGCTGATGGAGGCGACCGGCGGACGGGTGCTCGCCAAGGAGGGGGCCGAGGGGTTCTACGCCCTGGCGGTGCGCGGGCCGGTGGCGCTGGGGATCGCGGTCAAGATCGCCGACGGCGGCCTGCGCTGCCGCGACGGCGTGGTCCTCGACGTGCTCCGCCAGCTCGGCTCCCTCTCCGGCGAGGAGTTCGAATCGCTGCGCGGCTTCCATGCTCCGGCTCTCGTCAACCACCGCGGCGTGCGAGTCGGGGAGATCCGTCCCGAGGTGCAGCTGGAAGACGCTGGTGTGGAAGAAGCACGCCCCGAAGAGGTATAGACTTGGGCTCCATGAAGGCATCCGCCGGCCGGGCCCTCGCGAGGGCCCTCCCCCTCCTGATCCTCGTCCCGCTGCTGGGCGGGTGCGCGGCCTATCACCGCTGGCAGTCGCGCCCGGCCCCCCCGTACCCCCGGATGACGCCGGGGGTGGCCTACGAGATCATGCGCGACAACCCGGGGATGCTGGTCCTCGACCTGCGTCCGGGGATCGAGTACAACGGCCGCACCGGGCACATCCGCGGCGCGCAGAACATCCCGCTCAACCGTCTCCCCTACCGCCTGGGGGGGATCTACGCCCTGCGCGACGAGACCATCCTGGTCTACTGCAACTCGAAGGAGTGCGGCGAGCAGGGGATGCGCCTGCTGCGCGCCAGCGGCTTCGACGCCACCATCCTGCTCGAGGGGGGGATCGAGAAGTGGATCCAGGGGGGGTTCAAGACCGTGCTCCCCGCCAATCTCGTCGGCGGGCGCGGCACCGAGCCGATGGGGGACGAACGTCCCACCCAGCCCGCCCGGCCCCCTGAGAGCAAGCCCAATCCCAGGCCGGAGGTCGAAGTGAAACCGCCTCCGCCGCCGCCGCCCAGCTGAACCTTTCCAGGAGATCCATCCGATGACCGTACATACCGAAACGTCGACCGCCGCCGCCCTGCGCGAGCTGAAGGCGGCGCTCGGCGACTCGATTCTGCTCGACGAGGAGGTGCGCAACCTCTACCGCTCCGACTTCGGACGCACGGTCGACAACCTCCCCGCCGCCGTCGCCCGCTGCACCTCGGCCGAGCAGGTGGCCGAGGTCGTCCGCTTCTGCCGCGAGCACAGGATTCCAGTTACCCCGCGCGGCCAGGCGCACACCCAGACCGGCCAGGCGACGTCGGCCGGCGGCGTGTTGCTCGACACCTCGGTGATGAACACGATCCACGCGATCGACGTGGCGGCGGAGACCGCGACCGTCGACTGCGGGGTGGTCTGGCGCGACCTGACGAGCGCGACGCTCGAGCAGGGGCTCGTCCCCCGCGTGCTGACCAACAACCTCGGGGTGCAGATCTCGGGGACCCTCTCGATGGCCGGCCTGGGGGTGGCGAGCTTCCGCTACGGCACCCAGGCGGACAACGCCGTCGAGCTCCAGGTGGTCACCGGCACCGGCGAGATCGTCACCTGCTCGCGCGAGGAGCGCCGCGACCTCTTCGACGTGGTGCGCTGCGGCCTCGGCCAGTTCGGGGTCATCACCCGCGCCACCATCCGCCTGCGGCCGGTGAAGAGCCTGGTGCGCAAGTACTTCCTCCTCTACGACGACCTGGCGGCCGTGATGGCCGATTCCAAGCGGGTGATGGACCCGGAGAACCCGACCTTCTCCTCGCTCGAGGCGTGGTGCACCCCGTGCCTCCAGGGGATCAAGAAGATCGGCGAGGGGATGGAGCTCGGCGAGGGGATGCAGACCTTCGCGCAGTGGTTCTACCCCCTCCACGTCACCGTCGAGTTCGATCCCGGCGAGGAGCCGGACGACGCGGCGGTGCTCGCGGGGCTCACCCCCTACCGGCACGTCCACACCGAGGACTTCTCGCAGTACGAGTTCGCCAACCGCATGGACCCCGTCTTCGAGCTCTGGCGGCGCAGCGGCTACTGGGAGATGGCCCACCCGTGGACCGAGACCACCCTGCCGTGGGAGAACGCCGGCGAGTTCATCGGGGCGGTGCTCGGCCAGCTCCCCCCCCAGGCGCTGGGGCCGGGCGGCCACATCCTCCTCTGGCCGGCCTACACGCGGACCTCGGAGGCGCCGCTGTTCATGCATCCGGAAGGGGACTACGTGATGGGCTGGGGGATCCTCCCCGGCGTGCCGTTCAAGTTCCTCGACCGCGCCCTCGCCCAGCTCGACATGGTGAGCGAGCTGTCGATCGTCTACGGCGGCAAGCGCTACCTGTCGGGCTACATCACCTTCGATACGGTGGAGAAGTGGGCGCAGCACTTCGGCGACCGCTGGCCGATGATCCTCGCGGCGAAGCGGAAGTTCGACCCGGACGGCATCATGGCGCCGGGGTTCATCCAGTACGAGTAGGGGAAGGAAGAGCTGAGGGAGGACGATCCGGGCGGCCGCGGGGCCGCCCGTTTCGTTCAGCGCCGGATGTCCTGGCTGTACCCCGAGCGGTAATCGCGGTGATCGCGGTCGCGGTCGTGGTGGCGATGGCCGTAGGGCGCCCAGATGCACGAGGAGAGGGAGAGACAGGCGGCGAGGAGCAGAACGGGCGTGACGCCCTTGGCAAGTCGCTTCTGGATCGTGGTTTTCATCGTAAGTACCTCCGCCAAGGGGCTTATTCAAGGGCTGTGCCAGGCTTTCTTCCTGGGAGACCGAAGGGCGCCGACCTCTTTTGAGGGCGGAACTTTCTGATACCCTCCCCCGCCTATGATCACGAAGCTCAAAACCACCACCGTGCGCATCGCCCACAGCCCGGACTCGGACGATGCCTTCATGTTCTACGCCCTGACGCAGGGGGTTCTCGACGTCTCCGGGCTCGAGATCCGCCACGTCCTGCAGGATATCGAGAGCCTCAACCAGGCGGCGTTCCAGGGGACATACGAGATCACGGCGCTCTCCTTCCACGGCTACGCCCACCTCGCCGACCGCTACCAGCTGATGCCCTCCGGGGCGAGCTTCGGCGACGGCTACGGGCCGATCGTGGTCGCCCGCGAGGGGCTGTCGCGCGACGACCTCCCCGGGCTCAAGGTGGCGATCCCCGGCGATCTCACCACCGCCCACCTCGCCCTCCGGCTCTGGCAGCCGGCGGTGACCACCCACATCGTCCCCTTCGACCAGATCCTCGACGTCGTGCAGTCGGGCGAGGCGGACGCCGGCGTGGTGATCCACGAGGGGCAGCTCACCTACGGCGACCTCGGCCTCAAGAAGGTCGTCGACCTCGGCGAGTGGTGGAAGGGGGAGACCGGCCTCCCGCTGCCGCTCGGCGGCAACGGCATCCGGCGGGACATCGACATCGGCCTCAAGCGGCGTCTCTGCCGCCTGCTCACCGAGAGCATCAACTACGGCCTCGATCACCGCGAGGAGGCGCTCGGCTACGCCACGCGCTACGCCCGCGGCCTCGAGGACGACCCCGAGCGCTCGGACCGCTTCGTGGGGATGTACGTCAACGACTGGACGCGCGACTACGGCGAGGCCGGGCGGCGCGCCGTGCAGCTCCTGCTCGACCGCGGCTTCGAGGCCGGCCTGCTCAAGGCGCAGGTCAAGGCCGAGTTCATCGAGGTCTGAGGGCGGCACTTCCGGGACTTCCGATGCTGCGCCCCGCCGCCCTCGTCTTCGATCTCGACGGCACGCTGATCGACTCCCGCCGCGACATCACGACGGCGATCAACCGGATGCGCGGCGAGCTCGGGCTTGGCGCCCTGCCGCTCGAGGCGGTGATCACCCTGGTGGGGGAGGGGGCGCGGCTGCTGGTCGAGCGGGCGCTCCCTGAGGGTCTGCCGCCCGAACGGATCGACGAGCTCCTCGCCCGCTATCTCGCGTTCTACGAGGAGGTCTGCCTCGACCAGACCCGTCCCTATCCCGGCATCGAGGAGATGCTCGCCGGGCTCGCCGGCGCCTATCCGATGGCATTGCTGAGCAACAAGGGGGAGGCGCTCTCCCGGAGGGTGCTCGGCGGCCTCGGCCTCGCCCCCTACTTCCGCGAGGTCCTCGGCGGCGACACCCTCCCCACCCGCAAGCCCGACCCCTCCGGCCTCTGGCACCTCTCCCGCCGCCTCGGCGTCCCCATCGAGCGCTGCCTGCTGATCGGCGACACCTGGGTCGACGCCGAGACCGCAAGGAACGCCGGCGCCCTCTTCGCCCTCGTCGAATGGGGCTTCCCGCGCCCCCCGCAGAAGGACGGCCCGCGGCCCCACCTCACGGTGGCGACGGTGGCGGAGCTGGCGGCGGCGCTCTCCCCTACAGCCTGAAGTCCCGCCGCACCTGTCCGTTCTCGAGGTCGAGCACCACCACCCGTCCGCGGTCGTCGGCGAGGGTGAGGTACTGGGGGGTGAGGCGGAGGGTCACCTTGGCGGTGCGGGCGAGGGTGACCTCGGCGCGGACGGCGGCGGAGGGGAGGTGGACGAGCGCGACGCAGATGGCGTCCGGGGCGTGGACGGGGAGGGCGGCCCAGTCCCCGGCGACGGCCGGCGCCCCGGGCTTTCCCGCCGCGGCGACCGCGACCGCCAGGGCGGGTCCGCCGTGGACGTGGAGGGAGATCGGGCGGCCGGGCGCGGCGGCGGTGGAAGGGGTGGCGACCAGCCCCTCGGCGGAGACGGCGGCGCGGTGGGTCCGCCTTATCCCCGGCGGGATCGCGGCCGGCTCACGCCGGCGAAGGGTGAGCGCGGGGAGCTCGTAGGTCCAGATCTCGGAGTGCTGGCCGCCCAGGAGGAGCGAGCAGCGCCCCTCCGAGCGGGCGATGGCGAGCGCCGTCCCCGGCAGCCGCGAGACCCCCCAGGCGCCGTCGAAGCGGTGCCCCGAGGTCTCGGCGGCGAGCAGGCCGTCCGGCCCGGCGACGAACCAGAAGGCGCCGTCGTAGTCCGGCGCGAAGGCGTCGAGGCGCACCTCGCACCAGGTCTCGGCCCGCCGCAGCGAGAAGTCGAGCCGCGCGAGCCTCCAGGTATCCCCCCGCCGGGCGAGGGCGATCGCGCGGTCGCCGTGGTCGGAGACCACCAGCCGGTGCGCCGGCTCGTCGAGCTCGGCCACCGTCCTGCCGCCGCGCGCCAGCAGGCGCACCCCGGCCTCGCCGAGTGCCACCGCGGTCAGCCCGTTGGGGAGGAACGCCGCGTCGTAGGCCGGCATGTTGCCGGCGTCGCGGGCGGCGATCTCCACCCGCCAGGGCTCCCCCCGCTCGTCGCGGTGGATCCACGGCGAAGGGGGGGGCAGCTGGAGGGCCAGCGCGTCGGTGCGCAGGGCGCCGTCGCCGGCGAAGGTGGCGAGCTGGCGGTAGTCGGCGGGGTCCATGCGGGCGCCGAGCCGGCCGGAGTCGCGGGCGATCGAGCGCACGGCGGCGCGGGCGAGCACGGCGGCGGCGGGGAGCCGCGGCCCGCGGCGCAGCGCGTCCGCGAAGGCGACGCGGGCGGGAGCCCCCTCGGCGCGCCAGCTCTCGAGCAGGCTGACGGCGGCGCCGCGCACCGCCTCGAACGGCTCCGGCGCCACCCGCTCCGCCGGCGCGAGCAGCTCCAGCGGCTCCGGGGGGCGCTGCGACAGGCTCACCTTGCGGGCCAGCATGCGGCCGGCGGGGGCGCCCCCCTGGGCGATGGCGCGGTCCATCCATTCGTGCGCCCGGTGGCGCTCCGCGGCGAGCGGCCAGAGGGTCTCGACGGCGGTGGCGTAGTCCCCCGCCGCGGCGAGGCCGCTCGCCCACAGCCAGCGCAGCTCGGCGGCCTGCTCGGGCTCGCGCCCGCGCTCGAGGCGGGTCACCGCGTCGGCGAAGGCGCCGGTGCGGTGGGCGATGCGCAGGCCGCGCTGGCGGTCGCCGGCGAGGAACCATTGCCGCACCACCAGGCCTGGGGCGAGGTCGCGCGCCTCGGCCATCTCGGCGGCCAGGCGGACCCGGCCGTGGCGCTCGAGGAAGGAGACCGCCTCCTCGTGATCGTGGAGCACCTCGGCGAGCAGGAAGGCGGCCTCCTCGATCCGCTCCTGCGACTCCAGGCGGTGGAACGCCTCGCGGTAGAGCCGCCGCAGCTCGCCGTGGAGGTCGGGGGAGATCTCCGCCACCGACCAGGGGCGCGAGCGCTCGGGGCGGATGTGCAGGTCGGCGCGCGGCGCGAACTGGCGCAGCGGCAGCCGGCGCGGCCCCACCTCGGCGGCGAGCGGGATGGCGTGGCGCAGCGCGCTGTCGAAATCGCCGCTCTCGAACATCTCCCGCATCTTGCGGATGTAGGCCGCGTGCCGCCGCCCGACCGCCCGCGACAGCCGCGAGGCGAGGGCGGTGCGGCCGGTCAGCCGGTGCAGGGCGGTGGCGAAGCGCGAGGCGCCGCGGACGCGCAGCGGCTCCTCCGGCGTGTCGGTCGCGCCGGCTGCGGACGGGGCCTGGGGGAGCGCGGGGAGGCGATCCAGGACGTCGTCCCCCTCGGCGGCCCCGGCGACCCCGAGGGCCCCGAGGGCGTCGCGGGCGCCGGGCGCCGGGGCGGGCAACAGGTCGCGCTCCTCGGTGCGGCGTCCCCCCCCGAGCCGCATCAGGCGGACGCAGGCGGCGTCGTCGGGGAGGTCGAGCCGCGTCTCCTCGCGCCGCTCGCCGCGGCTGAGCGAGACGCCGACTTGGCGGGCGTCGAGGTCGAGCGTGTCCCAGATCTGGAGGTGGAGGGCGCCGGGGAGGTCGGGAGGGGCGCCGAGCCGGGGGGAGCCGATCACCCACACCTCGTCCCATTCGGGGCGCTCCTCGAGGCGCAGGCGCCAGCTGGCGATCTGGGCGGCGGTGGCTTCGTGCGGCGTGCGCGACTCGACCAGCCGCCGGCAGGCGTCGGCGCCGGCGCCGGGCGAGAGGGGAGCTTCCGTCTCCTGCAGGGTCCCCCAGGCGAAGCGGGCTCCCGCCGTCGCGGCGCGGCGGGCGAGCACTAGGAGGACGGCGATCTGCGCCACCCGCGGGCCGCCGAGCTGCCCCGGGCCGGCGTCGAAGAGGGCGAGGGAGCCCGAGCCGGCCGCCGCCGCCCCCAGCGGCTCGAGCCGCGAAGCGAGACGGTCGAGCAGCGGCACGAGAGCCGGCGCCGTGTCCGGAGGCAGGGCCTCCAGCCAGGACGCCCAGACCGTCGGCGAGCCTGCGGACTCCATGTCGTTCCCAATCCCCCCGGGCCGCCGCGCGGGCGGCCGCTCCCCACATCAGAAAGTCATCAGAACGTCATCGACGAACGAAGAGAATCGTCCCATGGTAAGAGTGCGACGGGGTCGCCGTCGAGGGACTTCCGAAGATTCTCGAAAACTTGGCCTTCGAAAGCTTACTTGAGGGTGACCTCGGCGGTGCCGCCGGGGGTCACCGCGGCGCTCCCTTTCCACGACCGGCCGTCCGTCGTGCTCACCACGATCTGCCAGGGGCCGGCGGGGACGTGGCCGACCGTCCGCGCCCCGCCGTAGAGCTCGAGGTCCGAGGTCGCCGTGTTGTTCCAGTCGAGGTCGCGGAACGGGCCGCCCGCCCCCAGCAGGGTGAGGTGGGCGGTGGCGGGGTCGCTCGCCAGCGCCGGCACCGTGACCCGCAGCTGGCCGGCCGCCGGCAGGACGACGTGGAGGGGGGGGCCGGGGACGGTGGCGGCGACGAGCACCGGCGCCGACTGATCGGAGGCCACCAGGAGCTGCCAGCTCCCCGCCGGCAGGTTCGCGAGGCGGGTGCGGCCGTTCTCGCCGGTCGGATAGGTCCCTCCCGCCACCGTCTTGCCGGCGGCGTCGAGCGCCGCCACCTGCAGGCGGTCCGGCGGCTGCCCGGAGGCGAGCGTCGCCTCGACGGTGATCCCCTCGGTGGGATCGAGGCGGATCTCGACCTCGTCCGGCGGCGTGCCGTCCACCTGCACCGCCCGCTCGGCCGGCGCGTAGCCGTCGCGGGCCGCGCGCAACTTCCAGGCGCCGTCCCCCACCTCGGCGAGGCGGAAGGCGCCGCGGGCATCGGTCACCACGTCGTCGAAGGGGGAGGGGCCGTCGCCGGCGTTCTGCAGCGAGACGCGGGCGCCGGCGAGGGGGGAGCCGTCGAGGGCGTCGACCACCTTCCCCGCGAGGCTCGCCGTGCGCAGCTCGACGCGGATCGCGCGGTCCCCGGAGATCTCGACCTCCTCGCGGTGCAGCGCCCCGCTCGGAGCGCTGACGTCGAGATGGTAGCTGCCGTTTTCGAGGCCGCCGAAGCGGAAGCTCCCCTGGTGATCGGTCGTCGCCGCCTGCCAGCTCGCGGTCCCCGCGCCGGAGAGCTGGAGGGCGGCCCCGGCGAGCGGCTCGCCATTGCGCAGCACGCTCCCGGTCAGCGCGTGGCCGCCCCCGAACTGGAGGTCGAGCCGCGCCTCGGCCATCCCCGGTTCGAGGGTCGCGTGTCCCTCGGCGTGGAGGGAGGTGTCCGGCACCACGGCGGTCACCTGCCAGGGGCCAGGGGGGAGATGGACGATCCGATAGGTCCCCTCGACGTCGACCTGGCCGGTGTTGAGGGCCGAGCCGGCCGACACCCGCACCCGCGAGAGCTGGGCCTGCTCGAGCCCGGTGAGCCGGCCGGTGATCGTGCCGCCGCCCGACAGGCGCACCTCGAGCCCGGCGACCGGGGCGCCGGCCACGGTCACCGTCATCCCCTTGGGGTCGGCGGCGTAGTCGTCCTTGCGGGCCCGCAGCTGGTAGGTGCCGTCCTGCACCCCGGCGAAGCGGAAGGCGCCGTCGGCGCCGGTGAGCGCGTGCGGGGCATCCATGGAGAAGCGGCCGGCCATCAGCAGGACGTCCACCCCTGCGATCGGATTGCCGGCGTCGTCCACCGCCCGGCCGGAGACCTCCGGCCCGCGGTCGAGCTGGAAGTCGGCGCCGCGGGTCTCCGGCGTCACCTGGACGTCGCGGACGGCGCGCCGGTACCCCTCGGCGCGGGCCTCCAGCGTGTGGGCGCCCGGGGGAACCCCCTCGATCCGGTACTCCCCGTCGCCGTCGGTCGCGGCGCGCAGGTGCCCGAAGGATGGGAAGTCGGTCTGGGACGCCTCCACCACGGCGACCGCGGCCTCCGCCACCGGCCGGCCGTCGGCGCCGAGCACCCGCCCCTCCACCGTGGCGCCGGCCGGGAGCAGGAGGGAGACGCCGGTCAGGTCGGTTCCCGGCTTGATCTCCAGCCCCTCGAGGGTCGCCTGCTGATGGCGCGGCGCGCTGCCCCGGAGCACGATCGCGCCGGGGGAGACGCCGTCGAAGGCGAACCCTCCCTCGTCGTCCGTCACCCCGCGCTGGAAGCGGCCGGTGGGCATCCGCATCGACTGGCCGCCGAAGCTCACCGAGCTCTCTTCGACCAGGGAGACCTCGGCGCCGGCGATCCCCTTGCCGTCCGCGTCGGTGGCCCGCCCGGCGACCCGGGCCGCGGCCTGGAGGACGATGCGCACGGGGGCCGCGGCCGGCACGGCGACCCCCGGCGCGGCGCCCGGTCCGAAGCCCGGATGGCTGGCGGCGAGGTCCAGCGACTCGCCCGGCGAGCGGTCCGCCAGGGTGAAGGAGCCGTCGTCGGCGGTGATCGCGTCGGCCGGACCCGGATCCCGGTTCGCCATCGTCGGCATCGCCTCGCGCTCCGCCGCGCGGGCCCGCACCTCGGCCGCCGCGACGGGATTCCCCAGGGCGTCCACCACCACGCCGCGCACGGCGAGCCCCGGCGCCAGGCTGACGGTGCCGAGGTCGGTCCGCCCCTCCCCCTCGGGGACGGCGAGGCCGGGGACCGTCACCCGCGCGAAGCCGCGGGCCTGGATCTTGAGGTCATAGCTGCCGGCCGGCAGGTTCCTCGCCTCGAAACGGCCGGCCGCGTCGCTGGGCGAGGCGGTGAACGGCTCGGGATTGCGCGCCGCCCGCAGGCGGGCCGTGAGCCCCGAGGGAGCCGCGGCGAGCAGGCTGACCTCGGCGCCGGCCAGGGGCTTGTGGTCGCCGTCGAGCACCGTGCCGAAGGCGGTGCGTCCGGCATGGAGCACGATCCGCAGCTCCCCCGCCGGCTCGCCGTCGGCGCGGGGCGGCAGCTCCAGGCGGCCCGGGGCGAAACCCTGGCGGTTGACCTTCACCTCGTAGGCGACCCCGGCGAGCAGGCTGACGAGGCGGAAGCGGCCGGAGGGAGCGCTCCTGGCGAAGCCGCCGCTCCTGAACACGTTGGGGCCCTTCGTCATCATCGCCGCGGAGTTCGCCAGATGGGTGGCCCGGATCGCCGCCCCGGACACCGGCCGCCCGGCGTCGTCCACCACCAGCCCGCTCGCCGTCAGCCGGGGCTGGAGGGCGAAGGCCGGCAGGCGGCCGGCCACGGCCGTCCCCTCGGCCGGGAAGAAGCCGGCCGCGGCCACCATCACGGTCTCGGCCGCCGACAGCGAGGCGAAGCGCAGGAAGCCGTCGCTCTCGGCGCGCACCACCCGTCCGAAGTCCTTCGCGGGCCAGGCCAGGGCGCCGGCGACGGGCAGGCCGTCCTTTGCCGAGAGGACCACGCCGGTGGCAGGGAGAGACGCCGGCAGCACGATCTTGGCGGGGGCCCTGTCCCCCTCCTTCGCAGCCTTCGCGGGCTTGACGCGGACGGTGAGCGAGCGGCCGTCCGCCGCCGTGAGGGTCAGCTCGACGCCGGATGCGGGCGTAGCGGGGACGGTGAGATCGAGCCGCCCCGCCTCCGAGGTCTCGCCGAGCGGCGCGCCGCTCCCCTCGTCGGTGACGAAGACGCCGGGAACGGCCTTTCCCTGCGGATCGCGGACCTCGATCCGCCGCGGGCGGCCGGCGGCGAGGCGGAGCTCGACGGCGGCGCCGCGCACCCCCTCCCGCTTCACCGGCAGGAACCCCGGCGCCCAGGCCGCGACGCTCAGCGCCTCGTCGCGCCCCTTGGGGAGGGTCGCCGTCCCATCGGCGTCCGTCCGTGCGCGGCGCCGGAGGTCGGGAGCCCACGGCTCCGCGCCCCCGCCCCGGCTCACCAGCCCCACCCAGGCCCCGGCGAGCGGCCGGCCGGAAGGATCGGTCACCCGCACCCGCAGCCCGGCATCCGGGATCATCCGGGCGTCGGGGAGCTCGGACTCCTGGGTCAGCGGGGTGAGCAGGGCCTCGACCGGCACGGCGCCGGGGCTCTCGACCCGCAGGCGGAACATCCCGGCGTCCGGTGCCATGAGGCGGAAGGCCCCCAACGCATCGGAAACCACCGTCGCGGCCGGGGCGGGGCGCGCCTTGCCGCTCGCCTCGAGCCGCATCCCCTCCCCGTTCGGCAGCACGGCGCTCAGCGCCACCCGCGCCGCGGCGATCTCCTGGCCGTTCGCATCCACCACCCGGCCGGAGACGGGGATCGGCAGGGCATGGAGGGAAGAGCTGGCGAGGAAGAGCAGGAAAGCGGGCAAGACGGCGACGGTGAGCGCTTTTTTCATGAGGCTCCGATCCTCCGCAAATCCGCCGGCAGCTCGAGGACCATGCGGTAGGCGGTCACCTGCCAGAAGGGGTCGTTCATCACCCCGGCGGTGCCGGCGTAGAGGAGATTGAACAGGCGCCAGGTCTCCTCGCTCGAGCGGCGCACGATCTCCTCGTGGTTCTCGTTCCAGCGCTGGTGGCCGTGCTTGGCCCAGAGGTGGTAGTTGCGGCGGTCGGTCCACACCCCGACGAGCTGGATCGGCGAGCGGTCGAGCGCCGCCATCAGCTCCGGCATGTAGGTCATGCGGAAGGTGCCGGGCCAGATGTACTTGGTGACGAAGGTCGAGGTGCCGAACGGCACCTTGCCGGCGGCGAAGTCGAGGTAGACCCGCCCCCCCGGCTTGAGCAGGGTGGCGAGGTGCTTGAGGACCCTGGGGTAGTCCGAGAGGTCCTCGATCACCCCCATCATCGAGATGCCGTCGAAGCGCCGCCCCGGCTCGTAGGTGAAGAAGTCCTGGTAGGCGACCTGGGAGGCGAGCCCGCGTTCCTTGATCAGTCCCGTCACGTAGCCGAGCTGGTCCTTCGACAGGGTGATCCCCTGGCCGCGGATGCCGTTCTCCGAGCAGTACTGGAGGAACCCTCCCCAGCCGTGCCCGACGTCGAGCACCTCGTCCCCCGCCGCGAGGCCGAGCTGGGCGCAGGCGAACTCGTACTTGCGCCGCGTGCTGGCCTCCAGGGTGTCGGCGTCCTCCTCCCAGATCCCCGGCGTATACGCACGGTAGTCGCGGTCGAGGGCGAAGAGCTGGATGTTCTTCGAGTCGTAGTGCTTGGCGATCCACTGCGGGTTCAGCCGCTCGCGACCGAGGAGGATCGGCTGCAGCCGCCGCCAGGTCTTGATCCACAGCCGCTCGTCGGTCAGCAGGTTGCGCAGCCACATGGCGCGGACGGCGTCCCCCTCGATCTCGAGGTCCCCCCGGATGTACGCCTGGGCGATGCTCAGCTCGTCGAGCGTCTGGAGGGCGCGCTCCCCCCGGGGGTTGCGGACGTGGAGCGCGAAGGCGGGCTCCCCCTGGCCGAGGCGGGTGGCCCCGGACTCCGTGTGCAGGGTGAACGCGCAGGGGAACTCGGCGAAACGAGAAAACCCGATCTTGTCCATCCCGATTACCTCCGGCCTGCCCCCGGGAGGAACGTGGCTCGGGGGGAGGCAACAAGGCTCAGAGAGTGATGATTTTTGATCCTATCACGCAGATCCGGCGAGATGAAGCAAGATCTCCGACGCATAGCGTCCGGCTCCGTCGGCGAGCCACAGCTCGTCCGGGGCCGGGAGCATCTCGGTGACGTGGAGGATGGGGACCGCGGCTCCCTTGGCGGGCGTGAGGAGGCGGCGGAGGAGATCGGCCGAGAGGGGGGAGTCGAGGTCGGCGAAGAACGGCTTCGGCTCCTCCGGGGTGTGGAGGAAAACGTGGCGGGGGAGGGCGTGCCGGCGCCGCCAGCGCTGCACGCGGGCGAAGAAGAGGGCGGCCTCGGCGTCCGGATCCCCGGCCTCCCGCGGCGGTTCCGGAGCGGGAGCGCCGCCCGCCGTCCCGGGGGTGAAGATCCAGCGGCGGCGGAAGAGGACCACCCGGCCGCTGGTGAAGCGCGGCCAGACGGCGAGATCGGCGGTGTCGGGGACGTCGAAGCCGGGGAACCAGGCGAGCGGCTGCTGCCCCTGGCGGCCGATCTCGACCAGGAAAGAGACGAACCCCTCCGGGCTCACCCCGCTGCTGATCACCGGCACCACCTCGACGCCGCGCGCCGGCCAGAGGAGGGCGAAGCGCCCTCCGGCGCTGTCCCAGCGCACGGTCATCTCGCGCAGGGGGATCACCTCGGCCCCGGGGGTCGCGCGGTCGCCCGGCAGCTCGATCTCGTGGCGGAAGAGGACCGGGCGCAGGCCGGCGTTGGCGCTGCGCGCGAAGTGGTTGTAGCTGATCTCGGCGAAGACCCGCCCGGCCGGCTCTGCCGTCCCGCGGGTGCCGCGGGTGCCGCGGGCGAGGGTCTCCCAGCTGCGCGCCACCTCGGCGGTCACCGGGTTGTCCGCTTTGTCCGGATCGGCGGGATCGGCGCCGCCGTGCAGGTGGGCGAAGCGGGCGAGGGCGATGCCGGCGCCGAAGAGGGCGTTGAGCACGATGCGGTAGCGGCCGGCGGCGATCTCTTCCGGGGTTTCCGCGGCGAGCTGGAAGAGGGCCCCCGCCGACCAGAACGGCTCCGGCAGGCCGTCCACCAGGACCTCCCAGTCCGCGTCGGTGAGGGCCACCTCCGCCTCTCCGGCGGCGAGCGCGGCGCGGGCCCGGGCGGCGAACCAGCCGGTGGTGCGCGCGAAGAGCGCGGCGGCGGCGTCCTCGCCGGGCGGCGGGGCGGGGAAGGCCGCGGGGCGCGGCTCGTCCGCGGGCTCGAAGGTGCCGTGGTAGAGGTCGAGGAGGGGGAGGTCGACGTCGGCGGGATGCTGCGCCAGGAAGCGCGCCGCCCAGGCGTGGCGGAAGGCGGCCTCCGGGTAGAGGGCGGCGAACAGGCGCACGGACCGGCGCAGGGGGAGCTCGAGATCGGCGCGGACCCGCTCGGGGAGGGTGACGGCGAGCCCCGAGGCGGCGTCGACGCGGAGGATCTCGTCGCCGTGGAGCGCGCGGTGATGGGGGAGGGCGGCGAGTCCCCGCTCCAGGCGGTCGAGGGCCGCCGGGCGCTCCTCCGGCGCCAGGGCGGGGAGGCGGTCGACCTCGCGCTCGGCGGCCTCGACCCCGGCGAGCCAGGGAGCGTCGGCTCCTGCCCGCCGCATCGCCTCGGCGACGAAGCGGAGGGGGCGGCGGCAGTTGTACGGCGGCTCGATCTCGGCGATCAGCACCCCCTTGGCGACCAGTTGCTCGAAGAAGGGGACGAGCTCCTCGACCTCGGCCTCGTAGCGCGCGGCGACCGCCGCGAGGAGCGCCGGGACGGCGAGCGTGCCGCGTCCGGCCTCCGCGAAGAAGAGGTCGAGAACCTCCTGCGCGCGGGTGCGGGAGAGGACCTCGTCGTCGTCGTCGCGGCGCAGCGAGCTGGGACGCCAGAAGGACCACACCCCGTCGGCCAGCGTGAGCGTCGGATTCGCCCGCGGCACTACGGCGGGCCAGACGGCGCGGCCCGAGGTCAGAGGAGACCCCAGGCAGGCCGAGATCTTCCTCGCCTCGGCGACCGAGATCAGCGCGTCGAGGCGCAGCGGGCGGTTGGCCCCCGTCACCCGCGCCGCGCCGCCGCCGATGCGGGCGAGGGCGGTGGCGCAGAAGACGGCGTTGGGGCTCGTCTTGGTGGCGAAGCGGGCGGCGTAGGCGGCGAGCTTGGCGAGGGCGTGGCGCTCGGCGTGGCGGAAGGTGCGGCGGGCCGGGTCGGTCCGGATCAGCGTCTGCAGCCGCTCGAAGAGCGAGCGGCTGACCAGCCGCACCCCCTCGCGGAAGAGAGGATCGGCGGCGAGCGCCAGCAGGGCGCGGCGGGCGTCGCCGAGGCCGGCCGCGAAGGCGCCGGCATACTCCGCCTCGCGGCGGGCGAGCCCGGCGCGGCCGGCGAGATGACCCTCGACGGCGGCGAACAGCTCTGGAGCGAGCGCGCTCCGCACCTCCGCGAGCCGCTCGGGAGGCACGTTGCGACGGTTGTGGAGGGCGCGGCGCAGGGCGATCACGGCCAGGCGGCGGCGCGCTCCCTCGGGGTCCGCGCCCTCCTTTCCCGGCTTGCCCGGCGGCTCGCCGGCCGCGGAGTGGAGGGCGTCCGAGAGGGCGGCGGCCTCGGCGTCCAGGCGCTCCTCGTGCTCCAGGAGCTCGCCGCAGCGCGCCACGGCCGCCGGCGCGGCCAGCCCCGCGAGAGCCGCCACAGGGAGGGTCGCGACGCGGAGGAGGGCGAGGCGGTCTTCGGCAGAACCGGGCTCGGGAGGAGGGGCGGTCACGGGCCGGTCGGCCCGCCGCCGTCCTCGTAGAGGCGGTGCATGAAGTAGCGCAGCAGGGCCTCGGGAGTGGCGTCGACCCCCAGCCGGTTGGCGCTCATGTGAGCGTAGGACCAGGCGAGGTAGACGAAGTCCTGGGCGATGCGCCCCGCGGCGTGCGCGGCGACGATCTCCGCGGCGACCGGCCGGCTGGCGGCGAGCCAGCGGTCGGCGATCGCCGCCGCCTCGGCGCCTCCCCACAGCCACTCGGGGTCGCCCGACGCCTCGCCGGTGAACAGCTCCTGGAGCCCGGGCTTCAGCTCCTGGTACTTGCGCTCGATGGTCGCCAGCTCCCCCTCCTTCCAGGCCCCCATGTCGCGCGCCCACTGGTGGCCGAAGGCGTAGAAGGCGGTGCGTTGCGCGCGGTCGAAGCCGAGCAGGTCGAGGAGGCGCTCGGTCATCAGCAGCGAGACCTCGCGCCGCGACTTCTCGAGCCCCCCGGCGCGGTCGACCGCCATCAGGTCGAGGACGGCGAGCGAATCGTGGAGGAAGAGCTGCTCGGCGAGCGCCATCCCCTCCTCGCCGCCGTAGCGCTCGGTCTCGCGGTCGTACTGGGCGAACTCCACCTGGTCGACCGCCCCCGACTCCCGCAGGGCCATGAGGTCGCGCTCGATCCGCTCGGCGACCGGCCCGGCGATCCAGTCCGGGCGCCCCAGGATGCGGAAGCGCACCTGCCAGCTCGGCACGTTGTAGCGGGCGAAGAAGAGGGAGTCGAGCTCGGGCGCACAGCGCAGGTCGCGCGCGATCGGCGTCACGAAGTCGGCGAGGATCTGCTCGTGCCGTTCGCGGGGGGCGTAGAGCAGGGTGAAGAGGCAGAGCTGGTCGTCGTCCAAGCGGCTCCTTCGGAGGAGAAGGGGCGGCCCCGTGGGACCGCCCCGGAGATGGGAGGTCCCCCTTTAGCGGGTGGACTTCGCCGTGAACAGGCTCCCCGTCGTGGTGGCGGAGATCGGACAGGTGCAGAGGCGGCTGGTCGTCGAGCTGCCGCAACCGGGGTTGCAGAACTGCTCGACCTCGTGGACCTCGAGCTCCAGACCGTGCGACCGCTGCTTCTTGGTTTCGTTGGCTGTCATGGGATCTCCTTTCAAACCCGGGGAGGCGGCGTGCCTTCCCGGCTCGCTACTATGGAGGTGTTCGCGGAGCGGTCGAGGGGGACGCCGGTGGTATCGTAGCGGCGTGACGCGAGGGGGAGAGGCGCCGTGACGTCAGGACTTTCCGTGATTCCCGAGATCCGCATCCGGAGCTTGAACCCGGCCCCCGTCCGCGCCGCGGGCGGCTTCGTCCTCTACTGGATGACCGCGTGCCGCCGCCTGGGGTGGAATTTCGCCCTCGAACGGGCGGCCGGCGAGGCGCGGCGCCTGGCGAAGCCGCTGGTGATCCTCGAGCCGCTGCGCTGCGGCTACCCGTGGGCGAGCGACCGCTTCCACCGCTTCGTGCTCGACGGCATGGCGGAGCACGCGGCGCGCCTCGCGAAGTCCGCGGTCCTCTACCACCCCTACGTCGAGCCGGAGGCGGGAGCGGGGAAGGGGCTCCTCGCCGCTTTCGCCGCCCACGCCTGCCTGGTGGTGACCGACGACTTCCCCGCCTTCTTCCTGCCGCGGATGCTCGCCGCCGCCGGGTCCCAGGTGCCGGTGCGGCTCGAGGCCGTCGACTCGAACGGTCTCCTCCCCCTGCGCGCCGCGGACCGGGACTTCGTGACCGCCGCCCACTTCCGGCGCTTCCTCCAGAAGGTCCTTCCCGAGCACCTCGGCCACTTCCCGGCCGAGGACCCGCTGCAAACGGAGCTGCCGCCGCGCCTGGCGCGCCTGCCGGCCGGGATCGCCGAACGCTGGCCGGCGGCGGACCCGGCGCTGCTCTCCGGAGAAGCTCCCGGCCTCCTGGCGGCGCTGCCGATCGACCACTCGGTGCCGCCGGTCGCCGGAGCGCGCGGCGGCGACGCGGCGGGGGAGCGGACGCTCGCCCGCTTCCTCGACCAGCGGCTGGAGCGCTACGGCGAAGGGAGGAACGATCCCGGGGAGGAGGTCACCAGCGGCCTCTCCCCCCATCTCCACTTCGGCACCGTCTCGGCGCACCAGATGCTCGCCGCCGTGGCGGCCCGCGAGCGCTGGACCCCGGAGCGGCTGGCGGCCAGGGCGACCGGCGCCCGCGAGGGGTGGTGGGGGATGAGCCCGGCGGCCGAGAAGTTCCTCGACGAGGCGGTCACCTGGCGCGAGGTGGGCTACAACATGGCGGCGCACCGCGAGGACTTCGCGCGCTACGAGTCGCTGCCGGCGTGGGCGCAGGCGACCCTCGCCAAGCACGAGGGGGACCCCCGCCCCGAGCTCTATTCGCGCGCCGAGCTCGAGGCCGGCGCCACCCACGACGAGCTGTGGAACGCCGCCCAGGGGGAGCTGCGCGGCGCCGGGCGCATCCACAACTACCTGCGCATGCTGTGGGGGAAGAAGGTGCTGCAGTGGTCGCGGACGCCGCGCGAGGCGCTGGCGACGCTGATCCACCTCAACAACAAGTACGCGCTCGACGGGCGCGACCCCAACTCCTACACCGGCATCTTCTGGTGCTTCGGCCGCTACGACCGGCCGTGGCCCCCCGAGCGGCCGATCTTCGGCACCGTCCGCTACATGACCTCGGAGAGCACGCGCCGGAAGTTCAAGGTGGACGGCTACGTCGCCCGCCACGGCCGCCAGGGCGGAGCCCGGAGCGAGTCACCGCGCGGCCAGCTGTCGCTGGTCTGAGGAGGAACGAACGTGATCCCGTCCCTGCCGCCGTCTCGGCTTCCGTCCCTGCGCTGGGCCCCCCTCCTCGCGCTCGTCCTCCCCCTGCTCTCCTGCGCCTCGGCCAGTCAGGGGTCCGCGGGGTTCTCCGTCGCCACCCGGCTGGAGCCGTACTTTCACAAGCCGGGGATCACCATCGCCGTCGCCTACCAGAACCTCGCCACCGGGGCCGGTTACTTCCGCAACGAGGACCTGAGCTACCACGCGGCCAGCACGATGAAGCTGCCGGTGATGATGGCCCTCTTCCAGGCCGTCGACGGCGGCGAGCTCCGTCTCGACGAGCCGGTCGCGGTGCGCAACCAGTTCCCGAGCCTGCTCGACGGCTCGCCCTACGCCCTCGATCCCAAGGACGACGGCGATCCCGAGCTCTACGCGGCCATCGGCTCGACGCGGCCGCTCGAGGAGCTGATCCGGCGGATGATCGTGCGCAGCTCGAACCTCGCCACCAATCTGCTGATCGACAAGATCGGCGCCTCGCGCGCCAACGACCTGATGCGCAGCCTGGGCGCCTACCGCATCCAGGTGCTGCGCGGCGTCGAGGACCAGAAGGCGTTCACCGCCAATCTCAACAACGAGGTCACGGCCGGGGACCTGGCGGTCGCCCTGACCGCGCTCGTCCAGGGGACCACCTTCTCGCCGGCCTCGCGCCGGAAGATGCTCGAGATCCTCGGCGCCCAGGAGTTCAACGAGAAGATCCCCGCCTACCTGCCGAAGGGGACGGTGATCGCCCACAAGACCGGCGACATCACCGGCCTCCACCACGACGCCGCGCTCGTCTTCCCGCCGGACTCGCCGGCGGACAAGCCCTACGTCCTGGTCGTCCTCACCACCGGCTACCTGGACGAGAAAGAGGCGGATCAGGCGATCGCCGGCATCTCGCGGATCGTCTGGGAGCTGCGCGACTACCGCGGCACGGCGCCCAGGATCTCGCCGCCGGCCCCCAAGGACGGGTAGGCGGCTCCCCGCTGCCGGCAGCGCTCGGCGATCCGCGGGTGCATCCATTCGAAGAGGGTGCGGCCGTAGACCGCGGGGTCGAGGCGCGGGGCGTCGTAGAAGCCGGCCGCCCGGCGCTGGCGTTGCGCCTCGAAGAGGAGGAGGGCGGCGGCGACCGCGACGTTGAGCGAGGTCCCCATCCCCTCCATCGGGATCGCCACCACGCCGTCGGCCGCGGCGAGGGCCGCGGGGGAGAGCCCGGCGTCCTCGTTGCCGACCAGCAGGCAGGTGGGGAGGGTGAAGTCGACCTCCCGGAAAGGGACCGCCGCCGCCGTGGGATGGGCGGCCAGCACGCGCAGCCCCTCCCCCTTGAGCCGTGCCAGGGCGTCGGCGAGCGTCCGGTGCTCGTGGACGGGGAGCCACTTGCGGTTGCCCCCCGAGGCGGGGTTCGAGATCTTGAGCAGCCCCCCCGGCCAGACGGCGTGCGCCGCGAAGACCCCCACGGCGTCGCAGCTCCGCAGGATGGCGGCGAGGTTGCGCGGCACCCGCACGTCCTCCATCAGCACGGTGAGGTCCCCCTGGCGGCGGTCGAGGACGGCGCGCAGGCGGTGATAGCGTTCGGGCGTGCTCATTCCGGCTCCCGCGGGATAACATACCGCGCGGCGCTCAGGACGCGTTCTGACGGGCGCCACACCCAACTCTGGAATCCGAACGGAGGGAAATCCCCGATGGCCATCATGGAACAGAAGGGCAGCGGCATCGACCACATCGTGGAGCTCCTCGGCAAGGACGCGGACGAGCTCCTCTCTTTCACCTGCAAGGGGGTCCCCAAGGAGCAGCTGACGCTCCCCGGCCCCGACCACGTCGAGAAGATCTGGAGCCTCTCCGACCGCAAGCCGCAGGTGCTGGTCAACCTCCAGCGCCTCTACGGCACCGGCCGGCTCGCCAACACGGGATACCTCTCGATCCTGCCGGTCGACCAGGGGGTGGAGCACTCGGCCGCCGCCTCGTTCGCCCCCAACCCGGCGTACTTCGATCCCGAGAACATCGTGCGCCTGGCCCTCGAGGCGGGGTGCAACGCCGTCGCCTCGACGGTCGGTGTGCTCGGCATCCTGGCGCGCCGGCACGCGCACAAGATCCCCTTCATCGCCAAGATCAATCACAACGAGCTGCTCACCTATCCCAACAAGTTCCAGCAGATCCTCTTCGGCGACGTCGAGCAGGCGTGGAACATGGGGGCCGCGGCGGTGGGGGCCACGGTCTACTTCGGCAGCGACGACGCCGACCGCGAGATCGTCGAGATCGCCGAGGCCTTCGAGCGCGCCCATGAGCTGGGGCTCGCCACCGTCCTCTGGGCCTACACCCGCAACAACGCCTTCAAGAAGGACGGCGTCGACTACCACACCTCGGCCGACCTCACCGGCCAGGCGAACCACCTGGCGGCGACCATGCGGGCCGACATCGTCAAGCAGAAGCAGGCGACCAACAACGGCGGCTACAAGGCGCTCAACTTCGGCAAGACCAGCCCGAAGCTCTACGACGGCTCGCTGATGACCGATCACCCGATCGACTGGAACCGCTGGCAGGTCCTCAACTGCTACAGCGGGCGGGTGAGCCTGATCAACTCCGGCGGCGAGTCGACCGGCGCGGACGACTTCGCCCAGGCCGTGCGCACGGCGGTGATCAACAAGCGCGCCGGCGGCTCCGGCCTGATCTCCGGCCGCAAGGCCTTCCAGCGCCCGATGGCGGAAGGGGTCAAGCTCTTCCACGAGATCCAGGAAGTGTTCCTGTGCCCCGAGGTGACGGTGGCGTAAATCCTCCTGGGAGCGCCGGCGTCCCGCCGGCTTCTAACCAGTTTTTTGATTAGTAGCCGGCGGGACGCCGGCGCTCCCAGGGGCGTTCCCCGGAAGGGGTTTCATCCCCACCAGCTCCCCGATCGCCGCCAGCCGCGCCTCGGCGTCCTCCTCCCCCAGCGCCAGCACCCGCTGCAGATAGTCCGGCTGGAACATCAGCATGCTGAGCAGGCCGGAGGTCTGCGTCTCGCGCGTCCCCAGGCTGCGCACCAGGTAGCGGAAGGTGGTGGGGAGGCAGGGCTCGTACTCGGCGGCGATGTCGCCGAGGGAGGTCGAGGGGCGCAGGACGCGGATGGCCACGTCGCGCAGCTCCCCCCATTCCTCGGGGGGCAGCTTGGCGAGGAGCTGGTTGAGGCTCTGCAGGCGCCGCACGTCCTCGTCGAGCACGTCGAGGAAGATCGAGTCGAGCAGGTGGGCGAGGACCTGCGCGGGGGACGGATACCCCTGCCCCTTCGGGCGCTCCGCCTCCTCGAGGGTGGGCTCGTAGTGGGGGGAGACGGCGAGGATGCGCCGCGCCCCGAGGCGGAGCGCCGGCACCAGCGGCGTCGACAGGCGGATGCCGCCGTCGCCATACCAGGCGTCCCCCATGCGCACCGCCGGGAAGAACATCGGCAGGGCGGCGGAGGCCATGATGTGGTCGACGCTGATCCGCGCCTGCTGGCTGCGGTGGCGCGGCTGGTGCCAGTGGGGGAGGCCGTGCCCCTGCACCCAGGTCACCGTCTGCCCGGTCGAGTAGTTGAGGGCGGTCAGCGCCATCGCCTTGAGGCTCCCCCTTTCGAGGTTGCGCTCGATGCCGATCAGCTCGCCGTCGAGGCAGGGCGAGCTCCGCCGCAGGGTGCCGGCGAGCGGGCTGCTGTCGACCAGGCCGCGCACCGCCGGCGCCATCGCCATCCCCCCCGAGGCGAGCCGCGTCGCCCAGCGGGTGAAGTGGCGGGCGAGCGACGGCAGGTCGATGCGGAAGATGTCCTCGAGCTCGAGCCCCGCCCAGATGGCGCAGAGGTCGTCCATCGCCTCGGCGAGGGTGCCGGGGTGGGCGGCGATGAAGCTGGCGTTGATCGCCCCCGCCGAGACGCCGGTGATGATCGGGAAGTGCAGGCCCGGAAAGCGGTGGGCGATCCGCCGCAGCACCCCCGCCTGGTAGGCGCCCCGCGCCCCGCCCCCGGAGAGGACGAGGGCGATGTCGCTGGCCGGAGGGCCGGCTCCCATGGGATGATCGCTGCCGCTGGAATCGACCACAGCCGCCACTCTATACGGGAGAAAGGGCCAAATGAAGAAAATCGTTCTGACGCTGGTGGTCTTCGTCGCGCTGCTCGCGGCGGCGGGCTTCCTCTTCATGAGATCGGGGCTGTACGACGTCTCCGCCACCAACCCGGACAAGGGGTTGATCCGCTGGGTGCTGGTCAGCACGCAGCGCCACTCGGTCCACCGCGCCGTCGCCGCGATCACCGGGAAGATCCCGGTGCCCAACCTCGAGGACCCGCAGCGGATCAAGATCGGGCTCGTCCACTACCACCAGGTGTGCACCCCCTGCCACGGCGGGCCGGGGGTCAACATCTCGGCGATCGGCCAGGGGCTGAACCCCGATCCCCCCGAGCTCTCCGACGCCGCCCACGATCCGCCGGAGGAGACCTTCTGGGTGGTCAAGAACGGCATCAAGATGACCGGCATGCCCGCCTTCGGCGCCACCCGCACCGACGACGAGGTGTGGGACATCGTCGCCTTCGTCCGCCACATGCCGAAGCTCTCCCCCCCCGAGTACAAGGCGATGGTCGAACAGGCGGGGCTGCAGATGGCGGCGGGGGAGGGGCACGGCGAGGAGAAGGTGGCGGCGCCGGCTGCGGCTCCTGCGCCGACTCATTAGTTCCTGGGAGTTTACGCAAAAAGGGCGAGGCCTCCGAGGCCCCGCCCTTTTTTCCATCCTGCGGTGTGCTGTCCTGCTCTACGGGCTTACTTCGCCGCCTGCTGGTCCGGCGTCTGCGTGCCGCTGACCTTGAGCGAGGAGAGCACCGTCTGGAAGACGGCCTCGTTGGCGGCGAACTTGTCGTCCGGGGTGGTCATCAGGAAGATGACGACGTCCTTGTCGCGCGGCACGGCCAGCCAGTGCTGGGTGGTGGGCACGGTCCCCTTGCCGTCGATGCCGGCGCCGGTCCCCGGGCCGGTCACCACCAGCGAGAAGGCGCGCATGCCGCCGACGGTGACGACCTCCTTCTGCTTGACCTGGGCGTTCAGGCTCTTCTGCAGGGCGTCGGCGCTCTGCTCGAGCAGGGTACGCGGGTTGTACGGCTTCCCCGAGTTCTGCACGAAGGCGGCGATCGACGCGGTGTTGTCCGGCGACCAGACGCAGCAGATGTTCCCCGGCACCGTGAACTTGGTGGGGTCTCCCTGCTGCCACCCCTGCGGCGGATTGAAGGCGATGCCGATCTGCGCCGGCTGCAGACCCTTGGCGGCGTTCGGATTGGCCGCGGCATCCGGTGCCGCCGGAGCGGCCGCGGGGGGCTGCGCCGCCGCGTTCGGGTCCGAGGTCATCGGCTGCGCCGCGGGCGCCTGGGCGTTCGGGTCGGAGGTCTGCGCCGCCTGGTTGGGATCGTTGGGATCGATCGGCGTATCGCTCTTGACGATCACCTGGCCCTTGGGCGCCGGCTTCGGCTGCGGGCGGTGGACCGGCGGCTGCGCCAACGCCGGCAGCAGGGGGGCGGTCAGCAGGGCGGTGGCGAAAACGAGAACGCGTGCGCTGCGCGGGTTCATGGTTCGCGTCATAGGTTTCCTCGGCTCTCCGTAATGGCGGTCGAACGCTGTCGATCCATGCCAGGGTTGATGGTCAAATTCAGGGATCTCCGTCCGGAGGCTGCCGTCCAGCCAGGATCGCCCTTACTCCTTCTCCTTCGCTTCGACTTTCGGGGGCTTCATGGCGTCCTGGACCACGACCGTCGCCAGCATCGTCTCGAAGGTCCGTTCGTCGGCGGCGAACGAGGCTTCCGAGGTGCTGAGGAGGAGGACGATCACATCCCGTTGCCGCGGCACCAGCACCCAGTGCTGCACGAGCCGCCTGCCGTCCTCTCCGCTGCCGGTCGCTACCAGCTCCACCCCATTCAGGCCACCCAATCTATGCAGGTCGCGTGCCGTGATCCCGGCTCCCAGGCCGGACTCCAGCTCCGCCGCCGCGCCGTCCACCAGCTCGCGCGGGCTCCAGGACCCGCCCACATCCCGACGAAAGACGGCCACGGTGGCGCTGCCGTCCCGGGTCCAGGCGCGCAGGATGGTCCCCGGCACCTCGAGGAGGGCGGGATTGGCTCGGATCCAGAACCCAGGGGCGGACATTCTAATCCCGACCGCCTCGTCGGCAAAGCGCCTCGCGGCCGGAGCGAGCTCGTCGGCGAGCAGGCCGCCCACCGTGGCATAACTCGAGCTCGCCTCGGCCTCCGCGGCCCACTGCCGGCTGCCGTCCCGTCCCACCAGCTCCACCGCGTCGATCCCCTTCCAGCCCGGCCGCCGCGCCGTGTCGAGCTCGATCCGGATCTGCCGCGAGACGACCTCGCCCTTCGCCCGGACCACGAGATCGGCCGGCGCCGCCGCGGTGGGATCGTCCCCGCTCCACAGGATCGAGGACGCTCCGTCCTCTGTTCCGTCCTCTATAGTGGCCGAAACTCGCCAAACCGTGCCCGGATTGAGAGATTCGCGGATCCGCACCTCGGCGACCGCCACCGCCCGTGGAAAGCGGACGACCAGCCACTCCGCTCCCGCGCTCGGCTCGAGCGGGGTCCACGCCGTCGGAGCGTCCTCCGCGGAGGACGTATCGGGAGCCCCGGTCGCCTGCTCGGCGGACCAGGGCTCCTTGACCTCTTGGTCGGGGATCGGAGGAGCGAGGAGGAGCCCGGCGAGGACCGGGACGGCGAGGGCGTAGGGGATCGGCATCCGCGGAGACTCTACCGAAACCGAGGTTACAATCGGCATTCAATGAGCCTCGCCCTCCTCGCTCACGGGATTCCGCCGGCTGGGACGGGACCCCGGGCACTCCAGCCTCGCCGTACTGACGCTGGCGCTGGGGATCGGCCTGACGGCGGCGATGTTCGCGATCGTCGAGGGGACGTTCCTGCGCGGGCTGCCGTTTGCGGACGGCGAGCGGATCGTGCGGATCGAGCGGCACGCCTCGACTGCCGCGGATCCGATCGGTCTCTTTCCCTTCACGCCCCGCGAGGTGCTCGCGTTGCGCGCAGCGCAGACCTCCTTCGACATGCTGGGCGCCTGGGCCGGCTTCAGCCTCAACCTCAGCGGCTCCGGGGAGCCCGCCCAGTCGTACAACGCGGGGTATGTCACCGCCGACCTGCTGGCGATGACGGGGGTCTCGCCGATCCTCGGGCGGCCGCTCCGCCCCGAGGACGAGCGCGCCGGCGCGCCGCCGGTCGTCCTGCTGAGCGGCGAGCTCTGGCGCAGCCGCTTCGGCGGCGACCGGGGAGTGGTGGGGCGGAGCGTCCGCGTCTCGGGGGAGCCGGCGACGATCGTCGGGGTGATGCCGGCCGGCTTCCGCTTCCCGCTGAACCAGTACTTCTGGCTGCCGCTGCGCTTCGCCGAGGCGGAGCGCAAGGGATATCCGCTGCAACTGATCGGCCGGCTGCGGGCGGGGATAACGCCGCGGCGGGCGCGCGCCGAGATCAGTAACCTGGTGCGCCACCTCCCCGCGGAGCAGCCCGGCGCGCGGAACACCCCACGGATCGCCGTGCTGCCCTTCCTCTCCGGCTACGTGGACGAGGATCTCCGCTCCCGCCAGCTGGTGATGCTGGGCGCCGTCTGCGGCGTGCTCCTCATCGCCTGTGTCAACGTGGCGAACCTGCTCCTCGTGCGCTCGGCGGGGCGGACCCCCGAGGTCGCCGTCCGCGCCGCCCTCGGCGCCGGGCGGGCGCGTCTCGCCGCGCAGCTCCTGGCCGAGACCCTGGTGTTGGCATCCGTCGGTGGGTTGCTGGGGCTCGGCCTGGCGGAGGGGCTGATCGTCCTCTACCGCCGCCTGCTGGGGGGTGAGATCGTCTCGTTCTGGGTCGACGTGCGGCTCGACGCGCGGGTGCTCCTCTGCATCTTCGGGCTGACGCTGCTGGCGAGCCTGCTGGCCGGGGTGCTCCCCGCCCTGCGCGCCGCGCGGATCGACCCGGGAGAGATCCTGAAGGACGCGTCGCGGGGGAGCACCGGCCTGCGCCTCGGGCGGTTCGGCGCCGCGTTGGCGGTCGTCGAGATCGCCCTCTCCTGCGCCCTGCTGATCCCCACCGGACTGACCGTCAAGAGCCTCGCGAACCTCGCGCGGCTCGATCTCGGCTTCCCGCCGGAACGGGTGCTCACCGCCGAGATTTCGCTCTACGGCCGGGGCTATGAAGAGGTGGGCGCACGGCGCCGCTACTACGCCGAGCTGGGGCGCCGCCTGGCGGCGATTCCCGGCGCCCCCACCGCCGCCTTCCTCTCCACCCTGCCGCTCGACAGCCGAATCGATCCCACGCTGCCGCTCGCCGTCGAAGGAGCTCCGCCGGCCGCGGGCGCGAGCCCTCCCAGCGCCCGCTGGCTCGCCGTCTCGCCCGGCTATTTCGAGATCTTCGGCCTCCGGCGGCTCGCGGGCCGGACCTTCGGGGAGACGGACGGCGTCGATGCGCCGCCGGTCGCGGTGGTGAGCCGCAGCTTCGCCGAGCGCTTCTTTCCGGGGTTGAGCCCGGTCGGCCGGCGGATCCGTGCCGGCGGCGCGGACCGCCCGTGGGTCACGGTGGTCGGCGTGGTTTCCGACCTCTCTTTCGGCGGGCTCGACGGCGGCCGGTCGCCGGCCGCGATGTACTTCCCGTGGGAGCAGTCGCGTCCCTGGGGAGGTGTGCTGGCGATGCGGACGGCGGGCTCGATCTCCTCGCTGGCCGCGGCCGTCCGGCGGGCGGCGGTGGCGGCCGACCCCGAGGTCCCCGTGTGGGCTCTCGCCACGGTGCGGGAACGGATCGCGGACGTGGCCGCCCCCTACGCCCGGGCAGGCGCCCTCTTCGGGCTGTTCGGAGCGGTGGGGCTCTTCCTCGCCGCCCTCGGCCTCTACGGGGTGATGGCCGCCGCGGTAGCGCGCCGGACGCGGGAGATCGGCATCCGCCTGGCGCTCGGGGCGAGCGGTGGGGAGGTGCAGCGGGGGGTGCTGCGGGATGGCGGTGTGCAGCTCGCGGCGGGGATCGCCCTCGGCCTCGCCCTGGCGGCGGCGCTCGCCCGCCTGCTCGCCGCTTCCCTCTACCAGGTGCGCCCGTGGGACCCCGGGGTCTACGTATTGGCCCCGGCCGTCCTCGCCGCCGCCGGCTTCCTCGCCTGCTGGCTGCCGGCCCGCCGCGCGGCGCGGGTCGATCCCCTGGAGTCGCTGCGCGCCGAGTAGCGGCTCAGCTCAGCCGCCCGTGCTTCCGCAGGCGGTCGAGGTGGGCGAGGATCTGCCGCTCGGCGATCGGCCAGGCGGCCTTCGGCACGTCGTCGTAGACGGTGGGGAGGATGTCGGCGGGGTCGTGCTTCCCCTCGTTCCAGGCGGTGAGGATGCGCTCCTCGCGCCAGAGGCGGTGGTTGAGGTATTCGCGCAGCTTGTCGACGCCGTTCTTGATCGCCGGCCCGTGGCCGGGGAAGAGGGTTCCCGGGCGGAGGGCGGCGAGGCGCGAGAGCGAGCCCAGGTAGTCGTCCATGTCCCCTTCCGGGGGGTCGACGACGATCATGCTCACCCCGGAGACCATGTCGCCACAGAGGAGCGAGCGCTGCCCCTCCTCGAGGAAGCAGACGTGGCCGCGGGCATGCCCCGGGGTGTGGACGACGAGGACGGGGAAGTCCTCGTCCGATCCTTTGGGCCCCTTGAGGACGATCCGCTCGCCGTCGTTGAGCTCGCCGTCGATCCCGATGCCGCGGCCGGCCAGGCGCTCGGCGGTCAGCGGATGGGCGAGCACGGGGACGCCCAGCGAGGCGCGCAGGCGCTCGACCCCGCCCACGTGGTCCGGATGGTGGTGGGTGAGCCAGATCGCCGTCACCTTGCGGCCGAGCCGTTCGCGGGCGGCGGCGAGGGAGGCCTCGAGGCGGTCGAGCTCCCGCTCGTCGACCGGGCCGGGGTCGACCAGCACGCAGTCGCCCGTCCCCAGCAGGTAGGTGTTGGTGGTCACCGCCGGCGGCAGGGTCAGGGTGAGCAGCGGATACATCAGCACGCCGGGGCGCATCTCGATGCGGCGGAAGGGGCCGAGATGGGTCTCGGCGGGGTCGCGCAGGCGGTCGAGGCCGCGCCGCGGGCCGTCCTGGCTCAGCACCTCGAGGAAGTGGAGGATCGGCGGCGCCGCCAGCACGTCGCCGCGGTGCCACGCCTCCCAGGCCTCGGCGGGCTGCACCCAGGCGCCGCGCTCGAGCTCCCCCTCGACGATCTCCGGCTGCGCCGGACCGTCCGCCGGCCATTCGAGGAGGAAGAAACGGTTGTCGAAGCGGATGGGGGCGAAGGGGGGCGTCGTCCAGCGGCCGGCGTAGACCAGCGGCGAGGCGTCGAGCTTCACCTCCAGCTCCTTGAGAATATCGGCGAACGTCCGCTCGCCGGCGAGGAGCGCGCGGCGCAGCTCCGGCAGGCGCTCGGGGTCGACGGCGGGCTCCGCGACCAGGACCCCCGTCTCCTCGAACAGCTCGCGGAGCGCGCAGGCGGCGAGCCCCGGCAGCAGGTCCGGGCTCGCCGGGTCGAGATCGCGCAGCGACTCCGGGATGCCCGCCGACGGCGGATCGTCCTCCGGCATCTGCGGCGTGCCGAGGAGCGGCAGGGTCGGGTCGGCGCGCGACCAGCCGCCGCCGGGGAAGGCGTGCCACCCCCCCATGAAGGCGAGGCTCTCGGCCCGCTTCACCCAGAACACCTCGACGTCGTCCGGCCCGCCGCCGTCGAAGTGGCGCCAGAGCACCACCGAGGCCGACACCCGCGCCGGGGAGAGCCCCCCCGCGGGCCCCAGCGGGCGCCCCACCGCGTTCTCGTAGACGTTGCCGCCGGAAGAATCGTTCGCGTTCGCCATGGCGGCGAGCTTATACCATGGGGATCCGCTCCCCTCTCTCAGAGGAAATCGCGTTCAGCCGCCGTCTAAGCAGGTTAGCGCGCGACAGAAAAGAGGAGATATGACTCGCAAGCCGATCTTATTCATTCCTGGATTTCCAAGCAGCGAGCTCCGCCAGGTCTCGACCGGGCGGACGATCTTCCCGCCGTCGATCGGGGATCTGCTCACCTCGCAGGGGAGGCAGCAGATCGTCGATCTCCTGGTGGGGCCGGACAACCCGCCGGGGGACATCGTGGCCGGCGAGCCGATCCGCGACCTGCTGGGGATCGCCAAGCAGGCGCAATCGCTCTACGACATCCTGCGGAATATCTATGGCTACACCACATCCAGCGGCGACAATTTCCGGCCTCTGGGGTGGGACTGGCGCCACGCGGTCGACTCCTCGGAGATCCTCGACCACGCGGAGCAACTCCTCACCGAGCTGCAAACGAAAAACGGCGGCGCGAAGGTGGTGGTCGTCGTCCATTCCACGGGCTCGCTGGTCCTCCGTCGGCTGCTCGAGACCCGGCCAGCGGCGGCCGGGAAGATCGAGCAGGTGATGTCCTTCGGCGGGACTTGGGCCGGCAACATCTTCGCCATCGACGCCACGGCGAACGGCTTCAGCGTCGGCATTCCGCCGGCGAGCCTCGGGGCTTCCGATGTCGCCAAGGTTATCCGTCACACTCAGGCCGCCTACGACCTCTTCCCGCCCGATCCCGCAAAGACGAAGCTGGTCGGTCGCGACGGCCGGCCGCTGGGGCTCTTCGTCCTCGACGTTCCGGGACATCCGCAGGTCGGCCCGCTGGTCGACGTGCGCTGGGTGGCGGCAGGGGCGGCCAACGACTTCATGCGCCAGCACGCCGCCGACGCCGATGCGCGGCTGGGGGCGCGCACGATCGACATCCGGATTCCCGGGGGTGTGGCGACCCCGCCGATCACCAACGTAGTGGGATGGGGGTTCTCGACCCAGACGGGTTGCGTGATGAGCGCCAGCGGAGATCTCCAGATCCTGAGCACCAAGGAAGGGGACGGCACCTCGGCGGCGGCTTCCGCGTCCTGGCTCGACGGGCCGGCCGTGCGCACCTTGTTCGTGCCGGTCGGGGTCTATCCCACCAACGGGATCCCGACCATCCATTCGCGCCTCTGGGACGCCCCTCCACTCCTCCAGGTCTTCGACGAGGTTCTCCTCGACCATCCGCAGGAGCCGTTCGTCTGCGCGGCAGCGGATGGAGACGAGATGATCGACTCCCAGAGTGACGTCACCCTGCGGATCTCCGCCATGGGGCCGGCTGGAGGAGCGCTCCCGAACGCCTCGGTAGAGCTCCAGGGGATCACGACCCATCCGATCTCCTTCAACGGGCAGCCCCGGCTCGATGTCGTGCTCCCGCGGACCGCGATCCACCCCGATCCCCAAGGGCTTTTCCGCTTCGTGGCGGAAATCTCGTGGGACCGGGTCGGCGGACGCGAGCAGCGCGAGGTCGTCCTGATCCTCAAGCGCTGAGGCTCGAGGCTTCCCCGGGAGCCATCTCGCCGTCCGCTTCGTCCTCCTCCCCCTCGCGGCCGACGAACACCGGGGGCGGCTCGACGTGGCGGGCGGCGAGCTCCCCGATGCGCCGGGCTGCCGCGTCCGCGAGCTGGTCGTGGCGGATCGCCATGGGGTCGGGGCGCCATTGGAAGTCGGCCCGCCGCGCCAGCAGGAAGTCGACGAACGGGGCGAGCAGGCGGATCTCCGGACAGCACTCCTCGACCCACAGGAACTGGCCGGCCGGGTTGACCTCGAAGAAGACGTGCTCGCCTTCGGGGGTGACCGCGAAATCGAAGCAGCCGAAGACGATGCCGAGCTCGCGCATGAGCTCGAAGCAGCGGCGCTCGACGGCCGGGGGGAGCTCGGCCGGCCGGATCGGCAGCCGGGGGCCGCCGGCGCGCCAGTCGAGGCGGGCCTCGGGGAGCGACTGCGAGTCGATCCGCGCCGCCGCCAGGAAGCCGCCGAAGGCGGTGACGCGCAGCTCGTACGCCTTCTCCACCCGCGCCTGGAAGATGCCGGGGGTGGCGCGCAGGATTTCGTCCGGGGGGAGGTCCTCGGCCGCCACCTCCGAGGTGCCGAGCACCGCCGTGGTCGCCGGCCCTTCCCAGCCGGCGGGGAGGAACGGCTTGTAGATCGCCCGGCCGCGAAACTCCGCCAGGAACTCGCGGATGCGCCGCGGATCGTTCGAGAGGAGGGTCGGCGGCACCGCGAAGCCGAGGCGGGCCGCTGCGGCGAGCTGCACCGGTTTCGATTCCGCCTGGCCGCGGCTGGCGAGCGGGTTGACCCAGAACGCCTCGGGGGCCGCCAGCCGGTAGAGCCCGGGGACGAACTCGCGGGTCTCGCGCTCGGCGATCGGCCGGTCGGCGGGGTGGAGCCCCTCCGGCAGGAGGGGGGCGGTCGGCCGGCGCAGCCAGACGGCGTCGAACGGCGGCCGCAGGGAGGGGAGGTCGACCCCCGAGAGCTCCCAGCCGACGCGGCCGTCGCGGACGGTGATCGAGCCGGCGAGCCGGGTGGGGAAGTCGGCGCCGAACCAGAGGAGCGGCTCGGCGCCGCGCGCTTCGAGCGCCAGCGCGACCTCCACGGCGTGGAGGTCGCGCGGCTCGGTCGCGATCAGGTAGCGGAGGCCCAGGATGGGGCTCCGTCAGGCCAGGGTGTCGGTGCCGGTCACGATCGGCCCCGGGCTCGGGCCGTCCCAGCGCGGATCGCCGGGATCGGAGGGGTAGAGCAGGGTGTAGGTCCAGGCCCCGGTGTTGTCGACGGCGGACCCCGCCGCGCGGGCCAGCTCCTCGTTCGGCATCTCGCGCGCCACGCGGCGTCCCAGGATGCGGTTCTCGGCGTTCTTCTTCATCGTCTTTCCTCCTTGGGGTTGCGGGAGCGCCGCAAGGCTTGGCGCTCCTACTCTCCCTAGGTGCCGGCCGGCGGCGCGGGCGAGCCGGTTCCAGGGCCGGGAGATCGTCCGGAGATCGTCCGGAGAATAGTGCCGCCGGACCCCGGCGTTGGATAGAATGTTCGGCATCGTTCCCCGCCGGTCGGTCCCTGAGCCGGGATGATGGACGGAGGAGCCCTGGAGCTTCGATCCCTTTCGACAGGAGACGCGTCGATGAAACCTCCCGAGACCATCCGGCTGACCCCGGGCAAGCGGGTGCTGTTCCTCACCAAGGACCCGGAGCTGATCCGGCGCCAGCTGCGCGGCGAGCTCGACCTGCGGATGGAGGACCTCCGCGTCGAGGACCTCCTGGACGACATCAACACCGACGCAATGACCCCGGCCTGGGTCTGCTTCAGCCACCGGCCGGAGGACATCGCCCGCGACGCCTACGCCGGCCTGATCGTCGACGGCAAGCGCCTCTTCGAGCACGACGCGCTGATCGACGGCAACTTCGAGGTCATCGTCTCCGGTTTCCGCAAGGGGGTGGGGAGCTCGCGCGAGACCGCCGTGCAGGCCGAGAAGTGGTCGGGCATCCGCATCGCCATCGCCGCCTCCTTCGCCCCCATCCACGCCCGCAACAACATCAGCCAGGGGGTGCTGATGGGGGATCACGAGATCCTCAGGCGCCTCCAGGCCGGCGAGGGGATCCCCCTCGACGAGTTCTGCCAGGGGTGGGACCCGATCACCCGCATCGTCATCCACCAGGGGGGGCTCTTCCCCTTCTCGAAGGCGCTCGCCGCCGGCGAGATCACCCTGCCGCGCCCGGAGACCGCCCCGCGGCCGATGACGATGGCGGAGAAGATCCTCGCCCGGCACCTCATCCCGGCCGGCGGCGAAGGGGAGCAGCGCTACGTCAAGCCGGGCGACGCCGTGGTGGTGTCGGTCGACGGCGGCTACTCGCACGAGTTCACCACCGCCCAGGTCCACTACTTCCTGGAGCAGGAGCACGGGGCGGACTACACGGTCACCAACCCCCAGAAGTTCGCCGTCTTCGAGGACCACCTGATCTACGCCGACGAGGTGCCGAAGATGCGCGCCTTCCTGGGGAAGATCGAGACGCTGCGCGGCTTGCAGCGCGAGTTCCAGGCGCACACCGGCGTCCGCGACTTCTCGGCCAAGGACCGCATCTCCCCCGGCATCTGCCACGAGGTGGCGCGCGAGCACCTGATCGATCCCGGCGATTTCATCCAGGCGACGGACAGCCACACCTGCATGGGCGGGGTGAACAACGCCCTCGCCTGGGGAGTGGGGGCGACCGAGTACGCCGACCTCATCCGCCAGGGGTTCACGCAGGTCGAGGTGCCGGAGTCGATCCGCTTCGAGCTGACCGGCAAGCTCCCGGCGGGGGTGACGGCCAAGGACCTGATGCTGTTCATCCTGTTGAACCACGCCCGCCCGCAGCTCACTCTCGACCGCGTGATGGAGTTCACCGGCCCCGGCGTCGCCACCCTCTCGATGGACGAGCGGGCGACGCTCACCAACATGGCGACCGAGTGCGCCGCGAAGACCGCCATCGTGATCGCCGACGACGAGACCTGGCGCTGGCTCGCCGAGTGGCGGCCGGGCGTCTATGTGGAGAAGCTGAAGGCGCGCGCCGTGGCGCCGGACGAGGGGGCCGAGTACGCGGGCGGGGTCTACACGATCGACCTCGCGACGATGCGCCCGATGGTCGCCCACCCCGGCGACACCGACCGCGGCATCCCCTCCGATCCCACCAACGGCGCCTGGATCGACGAGATCGGCGACGTGCCGATCGACATCGCCTACGGCGGCAGCTGCACGGCGGGGAAGATCGACGACCTGATCTTCTACCACCAGGTGGTGAAGGAGGCGCTCGACGCGGGTCTCTCGATCGCCCCCGGCGTCCGCTTCATGATCCAGTGCGGCTCGCAGGCGGTCGAGAGCTACGTGCGGGAGAATGGCCTCGCCGACACCTTCGAGCGCGCCGGCGTGCAGCTCATCCACCCCGGCTGCGGCGCCTGCATCGGCTGCGGCCCCGGCGTCTCCGAAAGCGCCGACGAGGTCACCGTCTCGGCGATCAACCGCAACTACAAGGGGCGCTCCGGCCCCGGCAAGCTCTGGCTCGCCTCGCCGCTGACCGTCGCCGCCTCGGCGTTCACCGGCAAGATCACCGCCTACACGCCGGGGATGTTCACGCGGATGGCGCAGGAGCGGCCGGCGTTGAGTTCGGCGTAGGGGGGGCGGGGGGCAGAGGCCGCCTTTTCGTACCCCAGGGTTCACACCCTGGGCTACGGGAAGGCCGCCCTTCGGGCTCGCCGTCGAGGCCTGATCGACCGCCAGCCCGGAGGGCGGCATTCTTCTAGCCCAGGGTGTGAACCCTGGGTCCGGGTGTGAGCCTGGGTACCTGACTCGCCAGGGAGCGCGGAATCACCCCCGCCGTCCGGCCGCCCGCGGCCGCCGCGTCATCAAGGGGGGCGGCCCGGCCGAGGCGAGGCCGGCGGGGGGCTCGGTGAGGTCGGGGTGGTGGCGCCGGTACTTCCGTTCGTAGGCGGCGAGGACGCGGCGGAAGGCGGCGAGGATCTTGCGGCCGCGGCGGTCGTCGATCGACGGCAGGCGCTCGCCGAGGGCGAGGATCGAGGCGGCGCCGCGGCGGTGCTCGCGGCGCAGCCAGTCGATGGCGGCGGGGGTGTCGAGGATCGGCTCGAGGTTCTCCTCGCGCCCCGTCCAGCCGGCCTCGGCGATCACCTCGGCCGGCACGTTGATCAATCCCTTCTCGAGGTCCTCGTCGAGGTCGCGGACCGGCGAGCTCCAGGCGAGGGCCTCGATCAGCTCCGGGGTGTCGGCGGCGCGCAGCCGCGAGCCGGAGAGCTGGAGGGCGAGGTCGAGCGCGAGGTGGAAGGTGCGGCGGTGGTGCTCGGCGAGCGCCAGCGAGGTCATCGCCCGCCGCTCGTCCATCCGCCGGCGGTCCTCGATCAGCGTCTCGAACAGCTCCGCGAGCTGCTCCTTCAGGGCCGGCTCGAGAGCGGTCGCGAGATACGCGGCGAGGAGCTCGGCGGCGGGCGCCTCCTCCGCGGGGCGCGACATCGGCCCGCCGGCGAGCACGGCGAGGAGCCCCCGCACGTACGCCTCGGGCTCGAGGTCCGGGGCCGCCGCCGGCCGGTCGCCGTCGAGCACGTCGTCGACGTGCTGGGCGAGGCAGTAGGCGACGCGCAGCGGCCGCCGCTCGCGCCAGCCGGGGAGCGAGGCGCGGAAGAGGGCGAAGAAGACCCGCAGGTAGCGCGGGTGGCGGCGCACCAGCCCCCAGAACTCGCTGAGGCAGAGCGCCTCGATGCGCAGCGTCTCGAGCAGCGCCTCCTGCGACACCCGGCGGAGGATGGCGTAGCTGCCGGCGAGGCCGAGCGCGAGCCCCCCCGCGAGGTCGAGGATCTGGTGCTCGTGGATCAGCAGCGTGGAGGCGAAGACGGCGGCCAGCCAGACGGAGATCACGCCGCGCCCGAACCAGCCGCAGCGCCTCCCGAAGACGATCGCCGCCGTCACCGCGAAGGCGATGTGGAGCGAGGGGAACTTGTTGTAGTCGAGGTTCAGCCGGTCGGCGAGGTGGAAGACCGAGCCGAAGAAGCCGTGGGCGACCCGCGCCGGGTAGGCCTGGGCGAGCGGCATGCCGAGGAAGAAGACGCCGGCGATCAGCGTCTCGATCGTCAGCGTCAGCATGAACGGCGTGAAGCTGCGCCAGGTGCGCAGGATGAACGGGGTCGCGAGCAGCAGCAGCGGCACCGTCAGGTAGACCAGCGCCCAGGAGGGGACGAAGGGGAGCCGCATCTCCCACGCGAAGAAGTAGTCCGCGTGCGGCTGGCGCAGCTTGGCGATCAGGCTGGCGCCGCCGTAGACCGACGAGAAGACCTTGAAGAAGAGATAGGAGAGCGGGATGGTGAGCTTGAAGCTCGCCATCCCCGGCCAGGCGAAGAACGGCTCTCTCGGCTGGAGGCTACGGGGTTCCATACGATGAGCCGTTCGTGCAGTTGCCCTTGAGTCCCGCCCCTGAAAACAGCATCCTCGGCCGATTCCTTCCCGCGCTGAAGTCGTCGTGCGTCTCCCACCATTGTAGATGGGTTCCGCTCCGGTTCGGTTCCCGGAGCGGCAAAGAAAGAGTGCAGCGAAAGCTTCAAAGCGGGGCGCCGGCTCAGACCGGCCGCGCCTCGATCACGCTCACCGGCGACGGGGTGGGGACGACCCGCGCCAGCTCGAAGCCGGCGGCGGCGAGGAGCTTCCGCTGCTCGGCCTCGGTGCGCTCCTGGCCGCCTTCGGCCACCATCATGGTGATGTCGAACATCTTGGCCGGCGAGGGGTCGTTGCCCGGCTGCACCACCATCTCGACGATCAGCAGCCGGCCGTCCGCCGGCATCGCCCGGCGGCAGTTGCGGAGCAGGGTAATCGCCCGCTCGTCGCTCCAGTCGTGGACGATGTTCTTGAGCACGTAGGCGTCGCCCCCCGCGGGGACCGACACGAAGAAGTCACCCCCCACGAGCTCGCAGCGGTCGGCGAGCCCGGCCGCGCCGAGGACGCCGCGGGCGGCCTCGATCACCGGCGGGATGTCGTAGAGGAGGGCGGTCAGGTGGGGGTTGGCGTTGAGGATCGCCTCGGTGAAGGTGCCGTTGCCGCAGCCGACGTCGACGATCCGGCGCGCCGCCGAGAAGTCGTAGGCGGCGAGGACGGCGGCGGAGACCTGGCCGGTCAGGTTGGTCATCGCCTGATAGAAGACGGCGCCCACCTCCGGGTGCTGCTGGAAGTACTCGAACGACCCCATGCCGCCGTGCATGTGGGGGAAGGCGCCGAGCCCCGTCTTCACGCTGTAGAGGATGTCGCTCCACATCCGCAGGTGCCAGTCGGTGCCGCAGACGGTGGCCCAGGCGTTGAGCGAGCCGGGGACGTCGGTGCGCAGCGGCTCGGCGAGGGGGGTGAGCGCGAAGCGCCCGCCGTCGATCTCGCGGAAGATCCCCAGCGAGGCGAGGGCGCGCAGCACCCGGTAGAGGGCGCCGGGATGGGCGCCGACGGCGGCGGCGAGGTCGTCGCTCGTCCGCGGCCCCTCGCGCAGCTGGTCGGCGAGGCCGAGCACCGCGGCGACGTGGATCAGCTGGGTGACCTTGATGCCGTCCATCATCTGGAGCAGGATCGCGGCCGGCGGCGGGCCGCCGGGAGGTTGGGCTTGGGTGTCGGGGGTCGGTTGCGTCAGGGTGTCGGCAGACATTCGCTCGGGTCTCCTTGAAAAAAGGGATGGGAGAGAAAAGACGTCAAGCGGGGTCCGGAATCATCCAGATCCCGTTCTGCGAGCGCAGCGAGGTCCCCGCCCGCGGCACCACGGCGCGGCCGGGGGAGAGGCGCGGACGGTAGCGCTGGGCGACCATCGCCAGGATGAGCTGCAGCTCGAGCATGGCGAGGTGGCGGCCGATGCACATCCGCTGGCCGGTGCCGAACGGGAAGTAGGCGTGGCGCGGCCGGTCGGCGACGTTCTCCGCGGAGAAGCGCTCCGGCCGGAACGCCTCGGGCTCGTCCCAGAAGGCCGGGTTGCGGTGGGTGGCAAAGGGGCAGAGCAGGGCGAGGGCGCCGGCCGGCAGCCGGTGGCCGCCGATCTCGTCGTCGCCGTGGGCGGTGCGGGTGTAGAACCAGAAGGGGGGGAAGAGGCGCATCGCCTCCTCGGCCACCTGCGCGGTGTAGGTGAGGCGGGTGAGGTCCTCGAAGGTCGGCGTGCGGCCGCCGGTCACCGCCTCCACCTCGGCGCGCATCCGGGCGTCCGCCTCCGGGTTCTGGTCGAGCAGGTACCAGGCCCAGGTGAGGGCGTCGGCGGTCGCCTCGTAGCCGCCGAAGAGGGTGGTCATCACCTCGTCGCGCAGCTCGACGTCGCTCATCCCCTCCCCCCGCTCGTCGCGCGCCGAGAGGAGCATGGCGAGCAGGTCGTCCGGCTGCTCGCCGCTCTGCCGGCGGGCGCGCACGATGCGGTAGGTCGTCGCCTCGAGGGTGGCGACGGCGTCCCGGCAGGCCTGCCGCCCCTTGAGCGGCACCCACTCCGGCAGGAAGAAGGTGAACATGCGCAGCGTCATGTGGGCGAGGGCGACGTTGAAGGCGCGCGCCATCTCGGTCACCTCGTGGTCGTCGATGCTCAGGCTGAACATCGTCTTGGCGATGATGCGCAGGGTCAGCGTCATCATCTCCTTGCCCATGCTGATCGGCCGGCCGGCGAGCGCCGCCGCCTCCCAGCTGTCGAGGCGCTGCGTCACCACGTCCGCCATCAGCGGCACCAGCGAGGCGACGCGGCGGTGGGCGAACGCCGGCTGCATCAACATGCGCTGGTGGCGCCAGCTCTCCCCCTCGTTGAGCACCAGCCCCTTGCCGAAGAGGAAGCGGGCGCGCTGGAAGAGCTGCCCCTTCCAGTAGTTCTCGTGGTTCTCGACCAGCACGTGATGGATGTGCTCGGGGAGGGTGACCAGGTAGATCGAGGTGATGCCGAGGTCGAGCCGCACCAGGTCGTTGAACTCGAGCATGGCGGCCGTGCAGTAGCCGGCCGGGTCGCGCACCAGCTGCGGAAGAACGCCGATCAGGGGGTATCCCCGCGGTCCGGGAGGGAGCCGGCGCGGGCTCCGCTTGGCGACCATCCCATCCGATGCCGTGACCATGCGACACATCCCTCCGGCGCCCGATGAGCGCCCCGTTGCGGCCGTGAATCCTCAGTCCTGCAGGTACGTCGTATATTTACCAACATTGTGGCACAACGGAGGCGGGGGAAACCAGAGACGGCAGGGACGGCAGGGACCTCAGGGACGCGGGTTTCCGTGTCCCTGGTGTCCCTGCAGTCCCTGAGGTCCCTGGTTTTTTGTTCTGCTGCCTACGCGGCGACCGAGGCGGTCAGGATCTGGCGGCGCCGGTGCGCGAACCACTCCCGCGCCTCTTCGTCGGTGTCGGCGAAGACCACCGGATTGCTCTCCGGACCGCGGCGGAAGAGGTTGGCGGCGGTCAGCAGGAGCTTGGCGAGGACGCGGGCGCGCAGCGGCGCGTTGAGCACCACGGTCCCCCGCACGGCCATCGACTTGACCGCCTCCGAAGCCTCCCGGCGGACGGCGGCGGGGAGATCCTCGAGGTCCTTGAGGTCGACCAGATAGAAGAAGTAGGGGATCGATCTCGCGTACTCGAAGTTGGCCTGGTTGATCATCTGGCACTCCTCGAGCGTGCACTTGCCCTGGATCCGCAGGTGGACGATGTCGGGGAGCTCGAGACCGGTGAACTGCCGGCCGCACGGATGGCTTTTGAAATACTTGGGGGTCGACATCTCTTCTCCTCCTCCTTCGAGAGGCGGCGAACCGCCGTGCGGCCTGCACGGCGGGAGGACGGCTGAGCTACGCCCAAAGAGTTGTCGGCAATAATACTCTGGAAGTCTGAATTCAGCAAGCAATGCGATGCAATGCTGCCGCGGTGTGCGATCAGACCGTCTGGCGGCGCTTCTCGATCCACACCCGCGCTTCCGCCTCGTTGTCCAGGAACTCGACGGGATTGAGGTTCTTCCCGGAGCGGAACATGTTGGAGGCGGTGAGCATCAGCTTGGCGAGCACCTTGGCCTTGAGCGGCGCGCCGTAGATCGCCGTGCCGCGCAGGGGGAGGAGCTTGACGGTCTCCGAGGCCTCCTTGCGGACGTGCGGCGCGAGGTTGTCGAGCTGCGAGAGGTCGATCAGGTAGTAGAGTTGGGGGACGATCTCCGCCATGTCGAGGTGGGCCTGGTTGATCTCCTTGACCTCGTCGTTGCTGACGTCCCCGATGAGCTTCATGTAGATGATGTCCGGCGCCTCGAGCCCGGTGACGTGACTGCCGATCTGACGCATCTCACCCAGTTTCATTCGATCCCCTCCTGAACGGTCGATCGCCGTCCGGTGTGAAAGCAGTTTCCTCACGGAGGCCAAGGCATTCTCCGTCAGGCGATGAGGGCCCTAAAGATCCGAAAGCTGGGCGATATCCTACCCGTTGGGAAGCAGATGCGCAAGTTTGGTCCGCCGGCGGGGGGGTTACAATCGCCTTCCGGGAGGAAGGGACCGATGCGCAGAGGGGGGAGCATGCACCTTGCCGGCCTGGCCGCGGCCCTCGGGCTCGCGGCCGCGGCGGCGGCGAAGCCGGCGGATCGCGCCGCCGGCGGGGGGGCCGTCCGAGCCGCCGCGGGTCGAGGTCGAATCCGGCCGTCTGGCCGGCGTCGCGCAGGGGAACGTCCTGATCTTCCGCGGGGTGCCCTACGCCGCGCCGCCCCTCGGCCCGCTGCGCTGGCGCCCGCCGCAGCCGCCGCCGGCGTGGAAGGGGGAGAGGAGCGCCGCCTCCGCCGGTCCCGCCTGCCTGCAGCGGGACGACGAGGCGCGGATCGAGGCGATGAGCGAGGACTGCCTGACGCTGCAGGTGTTCGCGCCGAAGGGGGCGCAGAAGGCGCCGGTGATGGTCTGGCTGCACGGCGGCGGCAATCTCACGGGGACGGGATCGAAGCCGGCCTACGACGGCGCCTCCTTCGCGCGCGACGGCGTGGTGCTGGTGGCGATCAACTACCGCCTGGGAGCGCTGGGCTTCTTCGCCCACCCGGCGCTGACCCGCGCCGCCCCGGCGGAGGAGCCGCTGGCCAACTACGGGCTGCTGGACCAGATCGCGGCGCTCGAGTGGGTGCGGCGCAACGCCGCGGCCTTCGGCGGCGACCCCGGCAATGTCACTCTGTTCGGCGAGTCGGCGGGGGGGCAGGACGTGCTCGCCCTGCTCGCCGCGCCGGCGGCCCGCGGCCTGTTCGCGCGGGCGATCGCCGAGTCCCCCGGCAACGGCTGGGAGCCGCTGCCGGCCCTGGCCGCCGTCGAGGCCGCGGGAGAACGGGCGGCGGCCCAGGCGGGGCTGGCCGGCGCCGGCGTCACCGCCGCCCAGCTGCGCGCCCTCCCCGCCGAACGGCTGGTCCGCGAGCTGAAAGGGGACTACCAGCCGACGGTCGACGGCCGCCTGCTGAAGGAGAGCCCCACCGAGGCGTTCGCCCGCGGCCACGCCGCCGACGTCCCGCTGATCCTCGGCTCGAACAGCTACGAGGCGTCGCTGGTGCCGGGCGCCGGGGTGCCGCCCGGCGTCACGGCGGAGATCCGCGCCGCCTACGCCGCCGAGGCGACCAGCCACGCGGCCCTCGGAGCCGCCCTGCTGGCCGACCGCTTCTTCAACGCGCCCGTGCGCTGGTTCGCCCGCCACGCCGCCTCCGGCGCGCCGGCCTGGCTCTACCACTTCTCCTACGTGCGGGTGAGCCAGCGCGGCAAGCTCCCCGGCGCCCCGCACAGCTCGGAGATCCCCTACGTCTTCGACAGCTGGGACGCGATCTCCAGCCGCGCCATGCTGCTGCCGGCCGAGGACCGGGCGATGACCGCGCGCGTCCATTCCTGCTGGGTGTCGTTCGCCAAAACCGGCGTTCCGGTCTGGCCGGGAGGCCCCGTATGGCCCGCGTACACGCCGGAGCGTGACGTATTGCTCGAGATCGCCGCCGTTCCCGTCGTGCGGCAGCACTTCCGGCAGGCGCAGCTCGACGCGCAGGAGCACGCGGCCGCGTTTCTTCCCTCCGCCAACGGCAAATAGACCTCCGCCGGAGCTGCAAACCGGCGCTCGCGAGCTTCGCGGCGGCCAAACTCAGGAAGTTTTGCCGTCTGCGAAGCCGTGTGAGCCTCGCGCGAAGCTCGCGAGGTCGCTTTTCAAGGGATGCGAGGCTCCCGCGAAGCGTGTGAGGTCGTTTTTCAAGCGATCCGAGCCTCTCGCGAAGCTCGTGGGGCCTCATTGCGAGCGATGCGAGCCGCTCGCGAAGCTTGCGAAGTCTTCGACGAAGCGTGGTGGACCCGGTTTTTTCCTTCGCAACTCGTCTTCATGCCCTGATCCGCGCTCTTTCGGCCCGCGAGCGCTCCCATCGGTCGGACTTGCGCTATACTTACGCCCATGATGGAGACGGCACTCAAGGGGCGAGGGGCGATCGGCAACCCGCACAACCGGTTCGAGACGATCCATGTCGAGCCGGATTATGAGCGAGGCTACGAGAGCGACGAAGAGATCCCGGGCCCCGAGCGGATCGAGACCGAGCTGCTGCGCGACACCTCGCGCTCGGTGATCGCCTACAACGACAGCCCGGACGTCGGGTTCAACGCCTCGGTGAACCCCTACCGGGGGTGCGAGCACGGCTGCGTCTATTGCTACGCCCGCCCGTTCCACGAGTACCTGGGCTTCTCGGCGGGGCTCGACTTCGAGAGCCGCATCCTGGTCAAGGAGGACGCCCCGGAGCTGCTCCGGAAGGAGCTGGCCTCCCCGAAGTGGCAGCCGCAGACGCTCGCGATGAGCGGCGTCACCGACTGCTACCAGCCGGCCGAGCGGCGGCTCGGGATCACCCGCCGCTGCCTCGCCGTGCTCGCCGACTTCCGCAACCCGGTGGGGATCATCACCAAGAACGAGCTGGTGACCCGCGACATCGACATCCTCCAGGATCTCGCCTCGCACCAGGCGGCGATGGTGATGCTGTCGATCACCACCCTCGACGGCGAGGTCGCCCGCGTCATGGAGCCGCGCGCCTCGCACCCCCGCGACCGCCTGAAGGCGATCGAGCGGCTGAGCGCGGCCGGCATCCCCGTCGGGGTGATGGTGGCGCCGGTCGTCCCCGCGATCACCGACCACGAGATGCCGAAGATCCTCGAAGCCGCGGCGGCGGCCGGGGCGCGCACCGCCGGCTACGTGGTGATGCGCCTCCCCGGCGCCGTCGCCGGCCTCTTCGAGCGCTGGCTCGAGGAGCACTTCCCGGACCGCAAGGAGAAGGTGCTGAACCGCGTCCGCGACCTCCGCGGCGGCCAGCTCTACGACCCCCGCTTCGGCAACCGCATGCGCGGCGAAGGCCCCTACGCCGACCAGATCCGCGCCACCTTCCAGACCTTCAAGCGCAAGTACGGTCTCGACCAGCCGTTCCCGGAGCTCTCGACGGCGGACTTCCGCCGGCCGGGGGTGGGGGTGCCCTCGACCAGCCCTTCCCGGAGCTCTCCACGGCGGACTTCCGGAGGCCGGGGGTGGGGGTGCAGTTGGGGTTGTTCGGGTAGTTTTTCCTGGGAGCGCCGGCGTCCCGCCGGCTTTCTAATCAGCTTTTGGGCCGTTCGTCTTGAACCCGATCCTGGCGTGGGAGCCGTCGCAGAACGGCTTCTCGGCCGAGCCGCCGCAGCGGCAGAGGGCGCGGCGGCGCAGGGGGGTGAGCCGGCCGTCCGCCTGGCGCAGCTCGAGCTCGCCCTGGAAGACCAGGGGGCCGTCCGGGCAGCAGACGACCTGGAGCACCGGGTCTTGGGACGGCGGGACCTCGGTGCCGTTCCCCGGCCAGGTGCCGGGGTCGCGGAAACCGGCGGCGGCGTGCGCGCGGTCGCAGAACGGCTTGTTGCGCGAGGCGCCGCAGCGGCAGAGGGCGGCGCGGGCGCCGACGAGGAGGAGGCTGCCATCCGGGGTGGCGATCTCGATCCGCCCGCGCAGATGGAGCGGGCCGTCCGCGGTCACCGTCACCTGGTTGGGCTCCGCGGGCTCCTCGCCCTCTTCGCGCCGGACCTCGTCTGCCATCTGCGTCCTCTTCGACCCGCCCCGGACCGGCAAGGTCCGACCGTCACACTACACGGTGCCGGGAACGGGGGTCTCCGGGACCCTAGCGCAACGATTGAGAGAGGACGTGCCCTTCGCAGCCGCTCGGCTGCAGGATCCCCAGCAGGTCCGAGAGGGTCGGCGCGATGTCGAGCGTCGAGACGCGGGCGGTGTAGCGCCCGGGCTTGATCCCGGCGCCGGCGAGCAGCAGCGGCACCGAGGTGTCGTAGGCGTACGGGGTGCCGTGGGTGGTGCCGGTCGCCACCGTTCCCTTCCCGTAGTTGGGAACCGTGTACGGGTCGAGCACGATCACCACGTCGCCGCTCACCGCGGGGTGGAAGCCGAGCGTCACGCGACGGGCGATGTCGGTCGGCGGCATCCGCCCCTCGAGGATCTGGCCGCGCGTGTAGGCGGCGTAGACCCCTGGTTGGCGCCGGAAGGCCTCGGCCGCCACCGCCTCTGCCTTGGCCGGCTCGATCCCCTTCTTCTTGAGCTCCTCGAGGTTGAGGTAGAAGTTGTACTCGACCAGCCCCTGCGACCAGTCGCCGGCCCCGAACGCCGCCTCGAGCGCCGCCTTGGCCGCCGCGCCGAGCGCCGGGTCCTGGTAGGCGAGGGCGGTCGCGAACCCCTCCCGCTTCTTCTCCTCGACCATCGGCGCCACGCCGTGGTCGGCGGTCAGCACGATCGTCACGCTCGCGAGCCCCCCGGGGACGGTGCGCGCCAGGAAGCGGAAGAGGTCGCTAAGCTGGCGGTCGGTCGCGACCGCGGCGTCCAGCACCTCGGCGCTGTCGGGGCCGAAGGAGTGGCCGATGTAGTCGTTGGTCGACAGGTTGATCGCCAAGAGGTCCGGGACGCCGTCCGCCCCCAGCTTCTCGCGCCGGACCAGCTCGGCCGCCGTCTCCAGCACGTACTGGTTGCCGTACGGGGTGCTCTCGAAGGCGCCGTAGAACGCCTTGCCGGGTTTGTCGAGGCCGCCGGTGATCGGGTGGGGGAAGCTCTTGCCGAGCCCCGGCCGCGGACCGGCGAATTCGTTCCCCGGCTTCCACAGACGGTCGAGGGCGGCCGGCGGCACCGAGAGGCTCCAGGTCTTGCCGAAGAAGGGGTCGATCTTCTTCGCGGCGTTCCAGTCGGCGACCCAGCCCGGGAGATGGCCGTCCTTGAAGTAGAAGCGGCTGGAGATCCAGGCCGCCGTCTCGTCGTCGAACCAGAGCACGCCGTCCGCCAGATGGCCCGCCATCAGGATCGCCGCGCGGTCCTTGAACGCCAGCCCCCACACCTTCGCCTTGCCGCCGGTCGCCATCTTCAGCTCGTCGCCGACCGTGCTCACCCGCAGAGTCGCGGGCGAGACGCCGCGCTTGCCGTCCGGATCGGCGGCCCCCACCAGCGGGCTCTTGGTGTCCTCCACGCAGTAGCGCTCGGCGTTCAGCGTGCGGTCGAACCAGTCGTTCCCCACGATCCCCGTCTTGTACGGCGGCGCGCCGGTGAGGTGGATCGAGTGCCCCGGGCCGGTGAACAGCGGGTAGTGATCGTGATGGGCGTCCGTGTTGTACGCCCCGCGCTCCATCAGGTAGCGGAATCCACCCACTCCGCCCTTCCCCTCGGCGGGCCGGTAGAGGTCCGCGAAGCGCGCCAGGTAGTCGGCCCGGAACTGGTCGATCGAGATCAGCACCACCAGCCGCGGCTTGGCGGGCGCGGCCGTGGCGGCAACGGTGAAAACAAAAAGGCAGACGAGGGCGAGCCAGAGAAGACGAAGCTTGCGGGCCATGAGGGCGTTCCTCCGCGGAGAATTCAGCGTCGAGGGCGGAAGGCTAGCATGGAGTGTTTTCCTGGGAGCGCCGGCGTCCCGCCGGCTACTAATCAAAAACTAGTTAGAAGCCGGCGAGACGCCGGCGCTCCCAGGAAAGGCTCCTGCTCTGAAAGGTTCCCCTACCGCTTCCGCACCCGGAACGCCGCCACGGCCTGCGGCTTCTCGCCCTTGGGCAGGGCGTCGGCCATGCGGCGGATGGCCTTCTTCCAGCTCGCCTGGGCGGTCCACTTCTTGGCTTCGATCGGCTCGGTGAGGAGGGGCTGGGTGGTGAGGCGCTGGGCGAGGTCGGGGCGGGGCTGCCCCTTGGCGTCGACGGCGACGGCGCGCCAGTCGGCGAGGTCGCGGTAGAGGGCGAGGAGGCCGAAGGTCTCCTCGTCGCCGGCGATCTGGAAGAGGGTGACCCGGCCGCGGGGGCCCTCCTCGAGCTCGTTGAGGATCCCCTCGACCAGCGGATGGCCGGAGGAGAAGAAGTCGAGGGTCTCCTCGTCGACGGCGCGGGCGCGGCTGAAGGTGCCGAGGAGGGTGCTGCCGAGCGGCACGCCGAAGAAGTGGTCGACCAGAGCCTCGTAGCCGTAGCCGATCAGCCAGGTGCGCTCGCCGCTCTGCTGCTCGACCTCGAAGCCGAAGCGCGAGGCGGCGCGCACCACCACGCTCTCGTTCAGCAGGTCGAGATTGGCGGGGACGCGGCCGAGGATCTCCGCCGCCATCTCGGGGCGGTACGGATCGCGGTGCAGCTCGTGGTAGGCGGCCTGCTGCACCCGGTTGTGCGCCTCCTGCGCGGCGCGTAGCGCCGCCTCGAAGTCGGCCGGCGAGACCTCCGCGGGGCCGGCGACGGCCGCCTGCTCGACGGCGCGCGCCACGTGGCGCAGCTCGCGCTCCATGCCGCCGAGCGGCTCGCGGAAGAGGCCGATCTCCTCGTAGAGGCCGGCGACGGCGCGGCCGAGGCCGGACGGGGGGCGGAAGTAGACGATCTCGGTGGGGATCGTCCGCCCGATGCGGTCGAGGCGGCCGATCCGCTGCTCGACGACCGCCGGGTTCCACGGCAGGTCGAAGAGGACGAGGCGGCGGCAGAACTGGAAGTTCCGCCCCTCGCCGCCGGCCTCGGTCGAGATCAGGATCGCCGGCCCCTCGGGGAGGCGGAACTGCGCCACCTCGATGTCCCGCCGCTCGGCCGACAGCTCCTCGTGGAAGATGCCGGTGCGCCGCCCCTGGCGCTCGATCCCCATCTTGAGCAGATCGAGCGTCTCGCGGTGGGCCACGAAGACGAGCGTCTTCTCGTCCGCCCCCGTCCAGCGCCCGGCCTGCTCGATCAGCCAGCGCACCCGCGGGTCGGCGGCGAGCGCCAAGCGGGCGAGCGTCGCCGTCTCGTCTGCATCGCGGTCGAGGCGGTCGAGCGCGCCGAGCAGGGCGGCGGGGGAGGCGAGAGCGCGGAACACCCGCTCCGCCTTGCGGCGCCTGGTCAGCGCGTTGTCCGCGGGCTGCGCGCGCAGGTGGCGCAGCAGCTCCTCGGCGGGCTCCCAGCCTTCAGGGAGATCCACCGGTACCGGCACCCGTGGCGGCAGGCCGCCGATGTCGGCGCGGCGGGTGGCGCTGGTGCAGGGCGGCAGCGGCTCGCGGCGGGCGAGGCGCTCGTCGAACGACTCGTCCTCGGGAAACTCCTCGGGGCGCAGGAGCTGGAGGAGGCGGAAGAAGCCGTGGGCGTCGTCCTCGAGCGGCGTGGCGGTGAGCAGCAGGACGTGGCGGCCGGCGGCGGCGATCGGGGCGACCGCCCGATATCCCTCGTTCCCCGGGTGCCCCTTGGGGCGCTGGAGGTGGTGCGCCTCGTCGACCACCAGGAGGTCGATCCCCGCCTCGACCGCCTGCGCGGTCAGCCGCTTGCGCTTGACCAGGGTGTCGAGCCCGACGATCACCTGGCGATGGACGTCGAACGGGTTGAACCCCTCGCCGTGGTCCTTGGCGACGTCGTCGAGCCGCTTGTCGTCGAACAGCACGAAGACCTGGTGATACTTGCGCCAGAGCTCGCCCAGCCACTGGATGGTCAGCGTCTCGGGGACCACGATCAGCGTCCGTTCGGCGCGGCCGGTGTGGAGGAGGCGGTTCAGGATCAGGCACGCCTCGACCGTCTTGCCGAGGCCGACCTCGTCGGCGAGCAGCCAGCGCACGGGGTCGCTGTGGCAGGCGCGCTCGGCGGCGTAGAGCTGGTGCGGGAAGATCTGGATGCGCCCGCCGAGGAACGAGCCGAGGCCGCCGGCCTGGCGGATGCGCTGGAGCTTCAGGCCGTCGAGCCGGTTGGCGAAGTCCTCGAAGCCGTCGACCTGCCCGCGCGCCAGGCGCTCGGCCGGCGGCACCTCGGCGGGGAGCGGCCAGAGGAGCTCGAGGTCGACCTCGCGGCCGTCGGCGAGGCGGCAGATCCCCCCCTCGCACGCCTCGACCACCACGACCTCCCAGGCGATCTCGCCGACGTTCTCCCCCGGCGTCTCGAGCCGCGCCCGCCCGCCCGGAGCGATCGAGAGCGGCACCAGGGCGTCCGTGCCGATCGCGAAGCTCAGCTCCTGCCCGGCCTCCGGAAAGTCGACCCGCAGGCTCCGCCCCTGGACCGCGGTGACCCGGCCGGTGCCGAGCTCGGAATGAAAACGATGGCTGACGCGGTCTCCGGGTTTCCACATGGGAGGGGGATTGTACGGGATGGAGGGGCGGGAAAGAAGAGCGTATAATTGGACATATACTTGGGAGGTAGTCTCTCCCTCGGAGGTTCCATGGGTCAGATCACCCTCTCTCTCGACGGCGAGACGGAAGAGAAGATGAAGGAGGCGGCCCAGGCCTCGGGGGTGTCGCAGAGCCGCTGGGTGGCGGAGCTGATCCGCGACAAGACAGCGACCGATGGCCCGCCTCGATCGTGCAACTCGCCGGAGCCTGGGGCGAGGACGATTTCCCCTCGCTCGACGAGATCCGCCGGGGCTTGCCGCCGGACCTTCCCCGCGAGCCGTTCGACTGATGTACGTCCTCGACTCGAACTTTCTGATCCACTTCTTCAAGCGGCAGGGGAGGGTGGCCGAGCACCTGCTCGCGACCCACCCGCAGGATCTTGCCCTCCCCGCCGTGGCGCTCTACGAGCTGGAGACCGGGGCCGCCAAGTCGCGCGACCCTGAGAAGCACCGGGAGCAGCTCAACGAGGTCGTCTCCCGCATCGCCGTCCTCCCCTTCGGCCGCGCCGAGGCGCAGGTCGCGGGGCGCATCCGCGCCGACCTCGAGCGGCGGGGCCTGCCGATCGGTCCCCTGGATGTCCTGATCGCCGGTACGGCTCTGAGCCATGGCGGCACCCTGGTCACCCACAACACCCGCGAGTTCGAGCGCGTCTTGGGGTTGTCGATCGTGGACTGGTACTGATGAGCCCAGGAAGGAATCCGATGAAAGACCAGCCGTTCCAGTTCTACGTCACGAAGATGACCATCCGCCTCACCACCCCCGAGACGGGCGGAGCCTACGCGCTCCTCGAGATGCGCCATCCGGCCGGGGTGGGGCCGGCGCTGCACGTGCACCCGGGCGCCGCGGAGTCGTTCGTGGTGCTCGAAGGGGAGTACACCTTCTTTCTCGACGGCACAGCGTGAAGGCGGGGCCGGGCCAGGCGGTGAGCGTGCCGGCGGGGACGCCGCACCGCTACGTCTCCGGCCCCGAAGGGGGCCATCTCTTGGTGATCATGCCGCCCGGTCTCGAGGAGTACTTCTGGACGATGTCCCAGCGCCTCCAGAGCGGCGCGGTGCCGATGGAGGAGGAGTTCGCCCTCGCCGCTCGGCTGGGGCAGGACTTCCTCCCCGGCGCCGACGGGCACTGGGGCGGCCATGGCGCGCCGCGGCCGGCGGAATAAAGTCCTTCTACGGGTTCTGCGGCCCCGCCGCCCCCCGGATCAGGTTGCCGTACTTCAGCGGCTCGCCCGCCGTCCACGGGTGGTAGCCGTTGCAGAAGTCGATGCGCTCGCCGAGCGGCGGGTGGTCCGAGCGCAGGAGCTTGTAGAGGAAGCCGGGGCGCGGCACGCTCAGGTTCTCCTGCTGGAGCTTGACGAAGGCGGTGCCGCAGTCATGGTTGGCGCGGGTGATCTCGAGGCCGAAGCGGTCCGCCTCGTGCTCGACGTGGCGGCCGATGGCGAGGATCACCGGCGAGAGGACGAACGAGACGAGGGTGAAGAGGAGGATGATCAGCGGCACCGAGGCGACGTCCGACAGCTCGGTGAAGCCGAAACGGCCGCTGAAGCGGGCGATCAGCCCTCCCGCCGACAGGTGGATCACCCACAGCCCGAAGAAGATCAGCCCGGAGCCGAGCGCCACCAGCTGGTAGGTGTGGCCGAGCACGTAGTGCCCCATCTCGTGCCCCATCACGAACAGGATCTCGGGGGGCTGGAGCTTGGCCAGGGTGGTGTCCCAGAGGACGATCCGCTTGGTGTTGGCGAGGCCGGTGACGTAGGCGTTCACCGTGTTGGTGTCGACGCTCTTGTTCACCTCGTAGACCTTGCTCCCCTCGATGCCGGCGCGGCTCGGCGAGGGCGAGGATCTGGCCTTCCAGCGCCTTGTTCTTCATCGGTCCGAAGTGGTTGAACATCGGCTCGATCCAGATCGGGGTGACGAGCAGGAGCAGGACCAGGAGGGGGATCGACGCCAGCCCCATGTAGAGCCACCACCGCCGCGGGCTCCTGCGCAGCAGCAGGTAGAGGAGGGCGAGCGCGAGGGCGAAGAGCACCGCGCCGAGCACCATCCCCTTCAACGGCGTCGGCCCAGAACTTGGCGGCCGTCTGGCTCGACAGGCCGTAGTCGTGCTGGCGGACGAAGTCCTCGTACCAGGTGAGCGGCAGCTCGATGAGGGCGACCACCACCACGTAGAAGATCCCGTAGAGGACGATGGTGAAGAAGCCGTTCCGGCCGAGGCGGCGGGCCGCGTCGCGCATCCGCGCCGAGAAGCCGGTGAACAGGAGGAGGGCCGGGATCAGGAAGCCCAGCAGGGTGTCGACTCCCCAGAGGACGTTGCCGCTGTGGAAGTAGCGCAGCGCCTTCGCGCTCGGCTCGGGCACGGCGACGGACGCTACGGCCGCCGGGGTTTCCTACGGAGACGGGGCGCGGGCGCGGCCGCGGGAGGCTGCGCCGCCAAGGCGGAAGCGAAGCCGAGGACGAGGGTCAGGGTCGCGGCGGCGGCGAGGCGCATCGGCTTTCTCCTGTTGAGCTGGAGAAGAATACGCCGGAGCGCGGGAGAAGTTCTGGCAGGCTTCTCAGGCCTCGTAGGCGAACGCCGACCCTTTCGTCCGCGCCTTGCGCCGCAGCAGGTCGTCGAGATAGAGGGTAGTCTCCTCGACCAGCACGGCCTCGCCGCACTCCGGGCAGACCTCCGCCGGCACGCCGTGGAACACGATCGTCCGCTCCCGGTAGATCACCGAGTGGCTGATCGGCTGGGTCTGGTGCTCGCCGGTGCAATCGGGGGTTTGGCATTTCATGAAGACTTCCTCCTGCTGTTCTCTTCAGAGAGAACCGCGTCGTCGTATCCAGGATTCCCGCATCCGGACAGAGCTGGCAGCAAGGAGCGGGCCAGTTCCTGGAGACTCCGATATACTGCCCAAGGAAAATCTCCGATCGAGCCCATGCTGACACGTCTCAAAGTCAACGGATTCAAGAACCTCGTCGATCTCGACGTGTCGTTCGGCCCCTTCACCTGTATTGCAGGAGCCAACGGAGTTGGCAAGTCGAACCTGTTCGACGCCATTGCGTCCTCGTCTCCTTGTCGACCACTGTGGAAACCTCTCTCGGTTCCGCAATCCGGGACCCGCTGATCTCATAACATCTTCCACCGGGTTGGGGACCAGACGACAGAGGAGATGACGCTTGAAGCGGAGATGCTGATTCCCAGCTCAGGGGTTGACGATCTCGGACAGGAAGCCAAGGCGGCGATTACCTTCCTTAGATACCTTCTAAGGCTGGGCCTTGGTCCTTCAGGTCTGTCGATCCGTCACGAGGAGCTGACTCACATCACGCAGGGAGATGCCAAGAATCACTTGGCGTTTACGCATTCCTTCGCTTGGCGCCGCTCGGTCGTTCAGGGACGGCGGGGGAGCCCCTTGATCTCGACCGAGCTTCGAGAGGGCACGACGTACATCAAGCTGCATCAGGACCTTGGGAAAGACTACAAGGGGGGTGGGAGGCCGCGAAATCACGTGGCGGAGAAGCTGCCGCGAACCGTGCTGTCCAACGTCAACGCCGCCGAGAGCGCCACGGCAGTGCTGGCACGGCGAGAGATGCAATCCTGGCGGCTGCTGCAACTCGAGCCCTCGGCTCTTCGCGCCGCAGATCTGTTCACCGCGCCGCGATCCATCGCCACGAACGGAGCGCATCTACCGGCTACCCTGGCTCGCCTCGCGAAGCTGGATATCAATCCCGCTTCGGGGCGGGTTTCCGCTCGTCCGTCGCACGCCGCCGTCGATCAGACCGAGGCGCTTTATGCGCGGGTGGCCAATCGGCTCGCCGAATTGATCGAAGGGGTCGGCTCGGTCCGTGTCGACGTGGACGAGAGGCGGGAGCTTTTGACCGTGCTGTTGAGAGATCACAGCGGGACGGAGCACGAGGCGCGCTCGCTTTCGGACGGCACCCTTCGCTTTCTGGCGCTCGCAATCCTGGAAAGCGACGCGGACGCTCGCGGTGTCCTGTGCCTGGAAGAGCCCGAGAACGGCATTCATCCTGAGCGGATCTCCGCCATTCTGCGTCTGCTCCAGGATCTTGCCGTCGACCCCATGGAGCCGGTCGATGGCGACAACCCCCTTCGGCAAGTCATCGTCAATACGCATTCGCCGGTGGTCGCCTGCGAGGTTCCCGATCAATCCCTTCTGGTGGTGCTTCCCCAGACCCTGCGGAAAGGGCGGCAGCTCGTTACCGTGCCGGTGTTCCGATGGCTCCCTGGGACTTGGAGAGAACGGGCTTTCCCCGCGGTTCCGACCGTGCCTCTCGGACGATTGATCTCTTACCTGAATCCGGTTGACCCTACGCCGGCGTTGGATCTCCTGAGCGCGGCGATCCGGGGTCAGGAGAGGCGGGGGGGAAGTACGCGGGTGATCGATCGCGAAGATATCCAGCAATACTTGTTGCCCTTCGCTCCAGCGGCGAGCTCTTGACTCCGCTCGTCTTCACTCTGCTCTCCGACGGCTCGTCCGACCGTGCTCTGATCCCGGTCCTGCGGTGGCTCCTGCTCCAGAGCACAGCGCGGGAATTCTCGATCCAATGGGCGGACCTGAGGTCGTTGCGGCCAGCCCCAAAGCCACTCTCCGAAAGGATTCAACAGGCTCTCGCCCTGTACCCTTGCGACCTCCTGTTCATCCACCGCGATGCCGAAGGCGAGGACCGGGAGGTCAGGGTGGCGGAGATCCGGGGCCATTTGGCAGCGGCTGGCCTGGAACCGACCGCCGTCTGTGTGGTTCCGATCCGGATGCAGGAAGCGTGGCTCCTGATCGATGAAGCGGCTTTGCGCTCCGCGGCGGATAATCCCAGAGGTCGCATGCCGTTGGCGATGCCTCCGCTCAAGAAGCTGGAGGAGGTTCCGGACCCCAAGCAGCTCCTCTGGCATCTGCTCTCGACGGCGAGCGGCCTACGGCCGGGGCGCCTGCGGCGTTTCGGCCCGGCTCCACGGACTCATCGATTGGCGGACCTGATCGAAGATTTTTCTCAACTACGCCAGTTGTCTGCGTTTCAGGCCCTCGAAGACGATCTGAGGCGCCTTCTGGAGGAGCGCTCCTGGCTCTGACCGCCGTGACCGCGCCCGCCCGCTCCTCCGTCCCCCCTCCCTGGCGCCTGCGGGGGAGCGGCTTCGTCTTCCTGTTCACCTTCGAGCCCTGGTTCCTGCGCCGCGGGGGCTTCCTGCCGCCGGAGCTGGGGGAGGGTTTCGAGGGCGGGCTCGGGGCGCTGATGCTGGTCGAGTACCGGCAGTCGCCGCTCGGGCCATACCGCGAGCTGCTGTTCGCGGCGGGGCGGAACCTGCGCTTCCGGCACCAGCTCTTCTCGATCCCGCGGATCTACGTCTCGACCGAGGCGAGCGCCGCCGCCGGGCGGGAGAACTGGGGGATTCCCAAGCAGCAGGCCGACTTCGAGGTCGTCCCGGGTGCGGACGGCGCCGAGCGGATCATCGTCCAGCGCGGCCGCCTCGCCGAGGTGGACCTGACGGTGGCGCCGGGCGGCGGAATCCCTTGGCCGGCTCACGCCGCGCTCGTTCCTCCGTCGTGGCGAACGATCATCCAGTTCGAGGACGGCCGGAGCTGGGTGACGCGAATTGGCGGGCGCGGGGTGCTGCGTCCCGCGAAGCTGCTCGATTTTCGGACCCTGCCGAAAGCGTTTCCGGACGTCAACGAAGGGAAGCTGGTGGTGGGGTTCGAGGTGCGGGATTTCCGGCTGCGGCTGCCGCGGGCGAAAGAGACCTGAGGGACTTCAGGGACGCCAGCAAGCCGAGATACAGGCTTCTCGTCCCTGCAGTCCTTGAGGTCCCTGTCGTCTCTTGTTCTACCCCCCGTGCCGCTCCAGGATCGCCCCGAAGTCGGTCCCCGCCGGCAGGGTTCCGAAGGCCCGCCCCCCTTCGCCGGCGAGGCGGGTGGCGCAGAAGGCGTCGGCGATGTCGGCGGGGGCGTGGCGGACGAGGAGGGAGGCCTGGAGGGCGAGGGCGAGGCGCTCGACCAGGTAGCGGGCGCGCAGCTCCAGGTCGTCGGTTCTCTCGATGTCGGCCCGCAGCTCGTTGACGTAGATGTCCAGCCGGTGGTCGCCCCCCCGCGCTTCCCAGATCTCGGCGAACAGGGCGGCGAGCGACTCCGGGGACTTGCGGATCGCCCGCAGCGCGTCGAGGCACTGGACGTTCCCCGACCCCTCCCAGATCGAGTTGAGCGGCGCCTCACGGTAGAGCCGCGCCATCCCCCACTCCTCGACGTAGCCGTTGCCCCCCAGGCATTCGAGCGCCTCGGCGGCATGGACCGGCGAGCGCTTGCAGAGCCAGTACTTGAGGACCGCGGTCGCCAGCCGCGGGAACGGGGTGTCCGCCGTGGCATCCTTGGCGTCATAGGCACAGGCGAGGCGCAGGGCGGCGGTGGTGGCGGCCTCGGATTCGAGGGCGAGGTCGGCGAGGACGTTGCGCATCAGCGGCTGGTCGCGCAGACGCCTGCCGAAGGCGCGACGGTGGGTGGCGTGGTGGATCGCCCGCGCCGTGGCGGCGCGCATCCCGGCCGCGGCGCCGAGGCAGCAGTCGAGGCGGGTATGGTTCACCATCTCGAGGATGGTCTGCACGCCGCGCCCTTCGTCGCCGATCCGCCGCGCCCAGGCGTCGTCGAATTCCACCTCGCTCGAGGCGTTCGAGCGGTTGCCGAGCTTGTCCTTCAGGCGCTGGAGGTGGAAGCGGTTGCGCGCGCCATCCGGGGTGAAGCGGGGGAGGAAGAAACAGGTGAGCCCGCCCGGGGCCTGCGCGAGGACCAGAAAGGCGTCGCACATCGGCGCCGAGCAGAACCATTTGTGGCCGGTGATCGCATAGGCATCTTCGCTGATCGGCCGCGCCGCCGTGGTGTTGGCGCGCACGTCCGAGCCCCCCTGCCGCTCGGTCATCGCCATGCCGCAGAGGGCGCCCCCCTTCTCGCCGGCCGGCACCAGGCGCCCATCGTAGGCCGTCGACGTGAGCCGCGGCTCCCACTCGGCCGCGAGCGCCGGATTGAGGCGCAGCGCCGGCACCGCCGAGTAGGTCATCGAGAGCGGGCAGCCGACGCCGGCCTCCACCTGGGCGAGCAGCAGGAAGAGCGCCGCCCGCGCCACGTGCGCGCCCTCGCGCGGCTCCTGCCAGGGGAGCGAGTGGAGCCCGTGCCCGACGCCGAGCGCCATCAGCGCGTGCCAGGCGGGGTGGAACTCCACCTCGTCGATCCGGTTGCCGGCGCGGTCGTGCGTGTGCAGGGTTGGCGGGTGCTCGTTGGCCTGGAACCCCAGCGCGATCGTCTCCCGCCGCCCCGCGATCTCCCCGAACGCGACCACCCGCTCCTCGGCCCATCCCGCCCCCTCGCGCCGCAGCGCCTCGGCCAGCACCCGGTCGGAGGTGAACAGGTTGACGTCCTCGTAGGGCGGCGGCTGGTTGAAGACGGGGTCCTGAGCGGAGGGAGACATGCGGGAAGGATATCCCGGCTTGTTTGCCCCGGATTGGGGGCGATCCAAATGGCGTAGACTTCGCTTCGATCGATCCTCAGGAGGCCTGCCGATGAGCCAGCCCGTCCCCCCTGCCCTGAACGTCTTGTCGACCCCGGATTCGACCTTCCCCAAGCTGACGCCGGAGCAGGTGGCGCGGGTGGCCGCGCATGGCAAGGTGCGGCGGGTCGAGCGCGGGGAGGTGCTGATCGAGGTGGCGGACCACAACGTGCCGTTCTTCGTGGTCAAGAGCGGGCAGATCGAGGTCGTCCGCCCGATGGGGAGCTCCGAGACGCTGGTCACCGTCCACGGGCCGGGGCAGTTCACCGGCGAGGTGAACATGATCTCCGGCCGCCGCTCGCTGGTCCGCGCCCGGGTCAGCGAGGCGGGCGAGGTGATCGAGATGGATCACGCTCAGATGCTCTCGTTCGTGCAGCTCGACAACGAGCTCGGCGAGATCATCATGCGCGCCTTCATCCTGCGCCGCGTCAACCTGATCGCCCAGGGGATCGGCGACGTCGTGCTCCTGGGGTCGAACCACTGCGCCGGGACTCTCCGCCTGCGCGAGTTCCTGACCCGCAACAGCCACCCGTACTCCTACGTCGACCTCGACACCGACGAGGGGGTGCAGGACCTGCTCGACCAGTTCCAGGTCAAGGAGGGGGACATCCCGGTGCTGATCTGCCGCGGCGAGCTGGTGCTGCGCAACCCGACCCTCCAGGAGGTCGCCGACTGCCTGGGGTTCAACGACGGGATCGACCCCGGGGTGATCCGCGACCTGGTGATCGTCGGCGGCGGCCCGGCGGGGCTCGCCGGCGCGGTCTATGGCGCCTCGGAGGGGCTCGACGTGCTGGTCATCGAGTCGACGGCGCCGGGCGGGCAGGCGGGGTCGAGCTCGAGGATCGAGAACTATCTCGGCTTTCCCACCGGCATCTCGGGGTTTGAGCTGGCGGCCCGCGCCTACACCCAGGCGCAGAAGTTCGGCGCCCAGGTGATGATCGCCCAGGGGGCGACCCACCTGGTCTGCGGCCGGCGCCCCTACGCCCTCGAGATCGCGGAGGGTCCGCGGGTGCCGGCGAAGACGGTGATCATCGCCTCGGGGGCGGAGTACCGGAAGCTGGCGCTGCCGAACCTCTCGCAATTCGAGGGGGCGGGGCTCTACCACGGCGCGACCTTCATGGAGGCGCAGCTCTGCGCGGACGAGGAGGTGATCGTGGTGGGGGGCGGCAACTCGGCCGGCCAGGCCGCCGTCTACCTCGCGCAGAGCGCGAAGAAGGTCTACGTGCTGATCCGCTCGGGGGGGCTGGCCGAGAGCATGTCGCGCTACCTGATCCGGCGGATCGAGGACCATCCCCGGATCGAGCTGCGCACCCGCACCGAGATCGTGGCGGTCGAGGGGGAGGGGCACGTCGAGCGGGTGCGCTACCGCGGCCCGGACGGCGTCGTGGAGGAGCGCGCCATCCGCCACATCTTCGTGATGACCGGCGCCGCCCCGAGCACCGACTGGCTCGCCGGCTGCCTGGCGCTCGACGCCAAGGGGTTCATCAAGACGGGGCCGGACCTCACCCCGGAGGAGCTCGCCGACGCCCGCTGGCCGCTGGCGCGCTCCCCCTATCTCCTCGAGACCAGCCTGCCGGGGGTGTTCGCGGTGGGGGACGTGAGGAGCGGCAACGTCAAGCGGGTGGCCTCGGCGGTGGGGGAGGGATCGATCGCCGTCTCCTTCGTGCACCGCGTCCTGGCCGAATAAACCGGCCGAATAAACCGGCCGGATAAAAAAGTTTTTATACCGCCTCTTCCTCGACTCCTCGCCCGCGTTTCGGCAACAGGTGCCCGGCGAGCCTGCCCAGCGTCTCCTTCTCCCGCAGGTCGTCGAAGATCGAATAGAACACCGGCGTCGCGAGCAGCGTCAGCAGCAGCGACAGGCTCTGCCCGCCGATCACCACCACGGCGATCGCCCGCCGCTCCTCGGCCCCCGGTCCGGTGCCGACGGCGAGCGGCAGCATGCCGGCGACGAGGGCGAGCGTGGTCATCAGGATCGGCCGCAGCCGGTCGCGGTTCCCCTGCAGGATCGCGGCGGCGCGGTCCATCCCCTGCGCGCGCAGGTTGTTCATGTGATCGATCTGCAGGATGGCGTTCTTCTTCACCACCCCGAAGAGGACCAGGATGCCGAGCGCCGAGTAGAGGTTCAAGGTGTTGCCGGTGGCCCACAGCGACAGCATGGCGAAGGGGACGGCGAGCGGCAGCGAGAGGAGGATGGTCAGCGGGTGGACCGTGCTCTCGAACTGCGAGGCCAGGATCATGTACATGAAGATGATCGACAGCGTCAGCGCCCAGACGAACTCCGAGTAGGTGCGGGCCAGCTCCTTGCCGCGCCCGCTGACCGCCGTCGTGTAGGTGGGGGGGAGGTTCATCTCGCGCACCGCGGCCTTGAGGGCGTCGAGGCGGTCGGAGAGGGCATAGCCGGGGGCGACGCCGGCGCGCAGGCTCACCTGCCGCTGGCGGTCGAGGCGGTCGACGCGCGAGGCGGTGGTCTCCGTCTTCACCGAGACGAAGTTACCGAGCTGGTAGAGCTTGCCGCCGCGCCCGGGGACGTAGAGGCCGAGGATCGCCTGCTGGTCGTTGCGCGTCCCCTCGGTCAGGCGGAGCTGGACGTCGTAGTCGTCGTTGATCTGCGGGTCGTGGAAGCGGGAGACCTGTTGATCGCCGCCGACCATCAGGTTGAGCGCGTCGGCGACGTTCGACATGTCGATGCCGAGGGCGGCGGCGCGGTCGCGGTCGACCTCGATCCGCATCTCCGGGCGGTCGAGCTTGAGGGTGATGTCGGCGTCGACGATCCCGCCGAGCTGCTTCGACTTCACGCGCAGCTGCTCGGCGTAAGTGGCGAGCGCCTGGAGGTCCGGGCCGCGCAGGGCGAAGTCGATGTCCCAGTTGCCGCCGCCGATGTTGAACGACGGGAGGTTGTGCACGCCGCAGCGCAGGTCCGTGTACCTGGCGAGCTTGGCGCGCACCGCCGACATCACCTCCTCCTGGCTGTAGTTGCCGCGGAAGGCGAGCCCGGGATCGAGCGTGAAAAGGCCGCGCAGGAAGCGGCTGACCGAGAACTTGCGCTCGTCGCCCGGCACCATGCGGACGAAGACGTACCCCTGGTTGACGCCGCCCAGGAAGCCGCCGCCGGCGGTGGCGAGGACGTTGCGGATGCCGCGCACCTGGTGGAGGTCGGCCTCGATCGAGCGCATCGCCTCGTCGATGCCGGCGAGGCTCATCCCCTCCGGCCCCTTGATGTTGACCTCGAACTCCGACTCGTCGACGTTGCTCGGGATGTACTCGACCTTGACCATCCGGAACAGCGGGATCGAGGCGAGCATGACGCCGAGGCAGAGGAGCGCCGCGGCGCGCCGGTGCGCCATGGTGTAGCGCAGCAGCCGCTCGTAGCCGCCGTCGATGCGGGCGTAGAACCCCTGCCGCGAGCGCGCCTCGCCGGCGGCCTCCTCTGGATGGGAATGATCGCCGTGGCCGGAGGCGGCGTCCTCGGCGCGCAGCATGCGGGCGCTCATCATCGGCGTCAGGGTGAAGGAGACGAGGAGCGAGACGAGCACCGCCGCCGCCGCCGTCAGCCCGAACTGGTAGAGGAAGCGGCCGGAGATGCTCGACATGAAGGAGACCGGCACGAAGATCACCACCAGCGACAGGGTGGTGGCGAGGACGGCGAGGCCGATCTCGGCGGTCGCCTTCTTCGCCGCCTCGAACGAGCCCATCTTCTTCTCCTCGATGAAGCGGAAGATGTTTTCGAGCACCACGATGGCGTCGTCGATCACCACGCCCACCATCAGCACCAGGGCGAGCATAGTGACGCTGTTGAGGGTGAAGTTGAGCGCCTTCATCATGCCGAAGGTGGCGATCACCGAGGTGGGGATGGCCACCGCGGCGATCACCGTCGAGCGCCAGCTGCGCATGAAGGCGAAGACGACCAGCGAGGCGAAGAGGCTGCCCAGGATCAGGTGGAGGTTGATCTCGTGGAGGGCGGCGTAGATGTAGGTCGACTGGTCGCGGATGATCCGCAGCTTCAAGTCCGGCGGCAGCTGCGCCTGGACGCGCGCCAAGGCCTCCTTGGCGCCGTTGATCACCTCGACGGTGTTGGCCCCCGACTGGCGCAGGACGTCGAGGGAGACCGTCGGCACGCCGTCGAGGCGGGCGATCGAGCGCTGCTCCTTGGTGCCGTCCTCGGCGGAGCCGAGATCGCGCACGCGCACCGCCTGGCCGTTGATCGTCGCCACCACCAGGTCGTTGAACTCCTGCGAGGTCTGGAAGCGCCCCATGGTGCGCAGCGTCTGCTCGCGCCCGCCGGAGGTGACGTTGCCGCCGGGGGCCTCGGCGTTCTGCCGCACCAGCGCCTCGCGCACCGAGGTGATCGGCAGGCCGTACGCCTTCAGCCGGTCGGGGTCGATCCAGACGTTGATCGCCCGCTGCAGGCCGCCGGTGAGCTGCACGTCGCCGACGCCGGCGGAGCGCTCGAGCTGGATCTTGATCACCTTGTCGGCGTACTCGGTCAGCTCGCGCAGCGACCGGTTCCCCGAGAGGGCGATCGACATCACCGGCTCGCTGTCGTTGTTGAACTTGGAGACCACCGGCGGCAGCACGTCGAGCGGCAGGTTGCGGGTGACGCCGGCGATGCGGTCGCGGATGTCCTGGGCGGCGGCCTCGATGTCGCGGTTGAGGTTGAACGTCGCGATCACGAACGACGTGTTCCCCGAGGAGATCGAGCGCAGCTCCTCGATGCCGTCGACGGTGTTGACCGCCTCCTCGATCTTCTGCGAGATCTCGGCCTCGGTCTCCTCGGTCGAGGAGCCGGGGAGGGTGGTGCGCACCGAGACGGTGGGGAGGTCGACCGAGGGGAAGCGGTCGACCCCCAGGCGGCCGTAGCTGGCGGCGCCCACCACCACCAGGGCGAGGATGATCATGGCCGCGAACACCGGCCGGCGGATACAGATGTCGGCGAGCTTCTGCATGGCGAATTCCCTAGAGAGCCACGCGGACGGGCTCGCCGGTGACCAGGTTGCCGGGCTCGACCACCACCGAGTCGCCGGCCTTGACCCCTTCGACGATCTCCACCCGGTCGCCCGCGCGGCGCCCGGTGCGCACCTTGCGCTCGACCGCCTTCCCCCCTTCGACCCCCACCACCTTCTCGATGCCGGCGAAGGTGACGATCGCCGAGGCGGGGATCAGCACCGCCGTGTCGCCGGCCTGGACGACGATCTCGGCGTGCGCGAAGCCGCCCGGCCGCAGGCTGCCGTCGGTATTGGGGATCTCGGCCTCGACCATCAGGGTGCGGTTGTCCTCGCTGATCGACGGGCTGATGCGGGCGATCCTGCCGCTGTGGCGTTTGGCGTCCCCCTCGACGGTGAGCTCGACCGGCTGCCCGGTGCGGATGCCGGCCGCCTCGCGCTCGGGGACGGCGAGGCGCAGCCGCAGGGGATGGACGCGGACCAGCACGGCGACCGGCGCGCCGGCCGCCAGGTAGTCGCCGGCGTTGACCAGCCGCTCGCGGATGACGCCGGCGAAGGGGGCGGTGAGCGCCGAGTCGGCGAGTTGCTGCTCGGCGATGGCGAGCTCACTGCGGCGCTGCGAGAGGAGCGCCTGGCGGGTGCGGGCGGTCTCCATCGCCTCCTGGTAGCGCCCCTCGGCGACGCCGAAGTTGGCATCGGCGGTGTCGAGGTCCGACTTGGGGATCAGCTTCTCGTCGTAGAGGCGGGCCGAGCGCTCGCGGGCGAGCTGCGCCTGCTTCAGGGTCGCCGCCGTCTGCTTGACCCCGGCGGTGCGCTCGGGGTCGACGGCGTCGTCCTTGCCGTCGGGAGCGAGGCCGAGCTGCGTGCGCGCCTGCTGGAGCGCCGTCTCGGCCTGGCGGACGCGGAGGGTGAAGTCGGTGGGGGAGAGGCGGGCGATCGTCTGGCCGGCGGCGACGGGGGAGCCGATGTCGACCAGCAGCCGGTCGAGGCGGCCGGCCACCTTGAAGCCGAGCGAGGTCTGCTGATCGGCCGCCAGGGTCCCCGAGACGTCGACCGTGCGCGCCAGCCGCCCTGCCTCGGCCTTCGCCAGCCGCACCTCGCGGGCGTTCGCGGCGGGCTTCCCCTCCCTCTTGTCCGCGCGCTTGGCGACGGCGGACGCGGGATCGCCGCCGCACCCCGTGAGGGGCGCGAGGGATGCCGCCAGGGCGAGGATCGGCAGAACGAGCTTCAGAACCTTCATCGGCATTCATTATCCCCCGGGGAGTCCTCTGCGGAGGGCAGAGCGACAGGATACGAGCCCGCCGGTCAAAAGTTGCGCGGGGCGCCGGGAATTCCCTGGCCACTTCGGTCAAAAAAAGCAGGGCCCGGCCGGTGGACGGGCCCTGGAGGAGAGCTACAGAGAGCAGGCGCCGTCGAGGCGGAGGGCCCGGAGGCCGACGCCGTCGTGGTTCTGGGCGTTGAAGCTGGCATAGAAGGACGCTTGGCTCGGCGAGGCGTCGGGGAGCGCCAGCAGGCCGAGGGAGCTGGTGGGATCGGCGGCATCGGAGGACGCACAGCCGCGGGTGGCGTCGATCGTGCCGATCGTGAGGTAGCCGGTCGCCAGGGTGCCGCTCGGCGGCGGCGTGGCACAGGCCATCCGCCGCGGGCAGACCGGAGAGCCGCCGGCGGCGGGGAGGAGTCCGCGGACGAGGACGTCGCGGAGATCGATCGTCCGCACGTCGTAGCCGGCGAGGGGGACCGTGAAAGAGAGGGTGGGGATTCCCCCGTCGGACCACAGGGTGACCCGGGCGAGCCGGGAGACCGCCGCCCGGTTGTCGATCTCGATCAGCGTGGTGGCGCCGTAGGGGACGTCGAGGTCGACGGCGAAATCGGCCAGCCGTGCCTCCGCCGCCGCCGTCGCGGCCATCGCCGCCAGCCGGCAGGCGCCGGGGGGGACGGCGGGCTGCGGCTCGAAGCTGGCGATGGCCAGATTGTTCGAGAGGTCGGAGTCCACCACGCTCGAGGACACCGTCGCCGTGCTCTGGACGGCTGCCGCGGCCACCAGGGAGAGCGAGAGGGTCACCGTCGCCGTCTCCTCGAGAGCCAGCGTCCCCAGATCACAGGCGATCTCGCCGGTCAGCGAGCAGCTCCCCTGCGAGGCGATCACCGACTCGACCTCGACGCTCGCGGCCAGCGGAGCGGACATCGTCACTCCCGTGGCGTCGTCGGGCCCGTGATTGGTCACCGTGAAGCGGATCTCGCAGAGCTGGCCGACGGCGATCGGCGGCGGGTCCGCCATGGCGTCGATCTCGAGATCGGCCCGCACTTCCGGAGGGTTGGCGGCCGCGTTCGCGTGGAGGACGGCGTCGGTGTCCGGATCGTCGTCGCCGCCTTCGCCGCCGACGCCGGCCACGGCGGCCGGATCGTTCAGCGGGTCGCCGCCCGCGCTCCTCCCCGGGCACTCGACGCTCGCGGACGACTGGGCGATCACCAGGTCGCCGCTGAGCGCTCCGAGGGCGCCGACCCGCGCGCCCTGGAGGAAGACGTGGACGGCGTTGACCGTGAGCCCCAGGCGGAGCACGCCGTCGCCGGACCGGATCTGCTCGTTGAGGACGATCCTCACCCCCGCCCGGTCGAGCAGCAGCGTGTTGGGCGCCGGGTTGGCCGGAACGTCGAGGCCGGCCCCCAGGGCGCCGCCGGCCGTGGCGCCGGTGAGGCGGGCCGAGCCGCTGGCGGTGAGCAGCGAGCCACAGGCGCCGTCGAGGGTGGCGGCCGACTGGAGGAGCTCGGCGTCGAGGCGCAGCAGCGGGATGAGGTGCCCCAGGGTGAGCGCGGCGTGGTGGGCCGCGGCCGCGCTGCGGGTGAGGACGGCGGCCGGCATCCGCGACGAGGTGGCGACGTCGAGGGCTCCCGTGCGCAGGATCGCGCCGGTCGGCGCGCTCCCCACCGCCGCGGCCGGCGCGCCGCGGGCTCTGGCAAAGGCGGGGGCCGCGACGCCGCTCACCGTCGGCAGCGGAGCGCTGGCGACCGCCACGCCGGAGCCGAGGAGCGGGACGACCGTCAGGCTCACCGACTCGCCGGTGGCCGAGCCGGCGGCGAGCCCCTGCGCCGCGGCCAGGGATGCGGCCGGGATCGTCCAGCCGGCGATCATCAGCAGCAGCACCCGGAGCGGGCGGCCGAGGTGCGAAATGTTCAAGCGGCGGTGGCTCATGCTCTCTCCTCGTCAGGCAACTCAGAGAGCAAGCATGTTCTGATTGAAGGGCTCCGTCAGTCGGCGGCGCTCGCGATCTGGAGACGGGAAAGACGGTCCCTTCTGTAGCGACTCGGCGACAGCCGCCCACCCCGCGGCGCCGGCTCAAGGGGTGGCCGCGGGGACGGTCGGCACCTTGACCACCTGCAGGAAGAACCCCATCTTCTTCACCGCGTCGATGAACGTCTCGTACTCCACGGGCTTGGTGACGTAGACGTTGCAGCCCAGCTGATAGCAGCGCTCGATCTCCCGCGGGTCGTCGGTGGTGGTGAGCATGATCACCGGGATGGTCGCCGTCCGCGGCGTCCCCTTGAGCCGGCGCAGGACCTCGATCCCATCCATCCGGGGCATCTTGACGTCGAGCAGGAGGACGTAGCTCTCGGCGCCGGTGCGGGTGGTGGAGAGGAGGAAGTCGAGCCCCTGCTGGCCGTCCGCGAAGCGGAGGAACCGGTTGTCGACTCCCGAGCGGCGCAGGTTGCGCTCGATCAGCGACGCGTGACCGTCGTCGTCCTCCACCAGAATGATCGTCACCGCTTCGGCCATGGCGGACCTCACATCAGGACTTGAGTGGATTCATTGTCCGCGACCTCCTGGTCGGCGCCGGGGAGGGTGAACAGGAAGACCGATCCCACGCCTTCCTCGGACTCGACGCCGACCTCGCCGCCGTGGCGTTCGACGGCGCGGCGGACGAGGGCGAGGCCGATCCCCTCCCCCGGCGCGGCGTCGGCATGGAAGCGCTCGAAGGCGACGAAGATCTTTTCGCGGAAAGACTTGGGGATGCCGAGGCCGTTGTCGCGGACGAAGTAGGTCACCGGGGTGCCCGGCGGGCCGCTCTCGGCGCCGATCTCGATCTGCCCGGGGCGGCCGGGCGCGAGGTAGTTGACGGCGTTGCTCAGCAGGTTGCCGAAGATCTGCTCGACGGCGGTGAGGTCCCCCCGCGCCGCCGGCAGCTCGCCGACGGTGACCCGGACCCCCTTCGCCTCGAGGGCCCCGCGCAGGATGTCGACCACCCGGTGCACCACCTCCTCGATGTCGATGTCCTGCCATTGGTAGCGCACCCGGCCGGCGCGCGACAGGCGCAGGAGGGCGTCGATCAGCCGTCCCGAGCTCGAGACGCTCGCCAGGATGTAGTGGACGGCCTCGCGCAGGTCCCCCTCGACGGCCGACAGCCGGGCGCGCAGCTCGGGCGACAGCGGGGCGGGCGCGAGGAGGCGGATCAGGTCGTCGCACGACAGCTCGATCTCCCGGCTGAACCCCTGGAGGTTGACCAGCGGCGAGCGCAGGTCGTGCGAGACGCCGTAGACGAAGGTCTCGATCTCCCGCGACTTGTGGATCAGATCCTGGTTGATCGCCGCCAGCTCCTCGGCGCGCTCCTCGAGCTCCGCCTCGTAGCGCCGCTCCGCGGCGGCGGCGGCGACCAGCCGGTCGGCGGCGGTGTGCAGGGTGCGGTCGAGCTCCGCGATCTCGTCGCTCCCTCCCAGCGGCGGGGCGAGGGGGGTGTTCTCCGCGATCCGGCGGGCGTTGGCGGTCACCACCTCGAGGCGCGAGCTGAATCCCCGCCCGAAGGCGCGGGCGAGCAGCAGCGTGATGACGGTCCCGGCGAGCGCCGCTCCCACCATCTCGGCGTTGCGCCGGGCGGCATGGTTCCAGAACAGCACGCCGAGGACGAGGAGCTGGAAGACGAGCAGGGCGGCGACCAGCCGCTGCTCTCTGCGCTGGATACCGTCCGGCGCCCGTTTCCGGCCGGGGAGCGAAGCGTCTCCAGAGTCCGCTCTCGTCGGTGCCGGCATGGAGGCATGCTAGTCCTAGAAGTTTGAATATTCAAGATAATGTTGTGATAACCTCTCTCTTCGAGGTTTGGTGTTGGTCCAAGCTCCGCAGCTCGCTGCCCCCATCGAGGAGAATCTTGACACCGGAGGGGAGGTTCCCGGTGCCGGAGGTCTGGCATGCTCCGTGTTCTGATCGTCGACGATCATCCTGCCACCCGGGTCGGGGTGCAGAGGATTTTCGGCCGGGATGCTCCCGATATCGCCATCGAGGAGGCCTCGGGAGGCCGCGAGGCGCTCGAGCGCGTCCGTACCCAGGACCATTGGAGCCTGGTGCTCCTCGACCTCGTCCTGCCGGGCTTCAGCGGCTTCGAGGCCCTCCACGAGATCAAGCATCTGCGCCCCGAGCTGCCGGTTCTCGTCTTCAGCATGCACACCGACGGGCCGTTCGTCCTCCGCGCCTTGCAGGAGGGGGCCTCCGGCTATCTCACCAAGGACTGCCCGCCCGAGGAGCTGATCAAGGCGGTGCGCAAGGTGGCCGGCGGCGGGAGCTACATCATGACCGAGCTGACCGCGCTGCTGATCGACCGCCTCCAGACCCCCGCCGATCGCCCGCTGCACGAGCAGCTGTCGAGCCGCGAGCTCGAGGTGATGCGCCTGCTCGCCGGCGGCACCTCGCTGCGCGAGGTCGGCCGCCAGCTCTGCGTCTCGGAATCCACGGTGAGCACCTACCGCACCCGCATCCTGAGGAAGCTGCAACTGGCGAACAATTCTCAGATCACCCGCTACGTGCTCGACAACCACCTCGACTAGCTGTCGCTGGAGCGCGACAAGAGGGTCGCCTTTCGGCGCGACGAATCGCCAAACCTCCCGACTTTCAGAAACTACCGTTTTGCCCCATGCTCGTTCCATGAGCACGAACCGCGACCCTGCCGCCCCCCCGCCGATGGAGCGCAGGATCGCCAAGTCCGGGAGCTTGGCGGGATGAGCCCTGATTTTGAACATTTCCCGACCCTGAGGGGCGCGTGTTTCGCGCCCCTTAATTTTTAAGCCGCACCGGCCGGTCTTCTGCGCTGCGCGCAGCCGAGCACGGTCCGTGGCCTCATGACCCGAGAGGAGAGAGACATGTTTGCGCCCCCGAGCCGGCCGTCCCCGGTCGAAGAGAACCCGCCCGACGCTCCAGGAATCCGTGCGCACCGCGACCCCGGCGAGCGCGATGCCCAGATCCTCCACCTGCTCAAGCCACCCTGCGGCCTGCTGGGCGAGCCCCTCCACCGCGGCCCCGGGCGCCGCTCGCCCGAGCGCCGGCGGCTCGAGATCGATCTCCCCCGGGCCCTCGCGGAGGGGAGGCTCCAGCTCGCCTACCAGCCGATCGTGCGCTTGAGCGACAGCGCGGTCGTGGGGTTCGAGGCGCTCCTGCGCTGGCCGCATCCCGAGCTGGGGATGGTGGCGCCGGCGGATCTCCTGCCGGTCGCCGAGGAGACCGGGCTGATCGAGCCGCTGACCGCCTGGGTGATCGCCGAGAGCTGCTGGCGGATGGGCTCCTGGCTCACCACCCGCAACGCCGACGAGCCGAGCTTCGCGCTGCACATCAACCTCTCGAACACCTGCCTCGGCGATCCCCGCCTGGTCCCCCGGCTGGCCGCCGCCCTGACCGCCAACGACATCCCCGCCTCGCGCCTGGTCGTCGAGCTCACCGAGAGCTTCTGCGCCGATCCGGAGCATGCCGGCCGGGTGCTGCGGCAGATCCGCGAGCTGGGAGTCAGCGTGGCGCTCGACGACTTCGGCACCGGCTACAGCTCGCTCGCCTGCCTGCAGGAGCTGCCGGTGGACATCCTGAAGATCGACTGCTCCTTCGTCTCCCGGCTGCAAGGGGAAGAGAGCCCGGAGGTGCTGCGCGCCATCCTCGGCCTGGCCGAGCGCCTGGACCTGACGGTGATCGCCGAAGGGGTCGAGACCGACCTTCAGCTCGCCCGCCTGCGCGGCATGGGGTGCGACCTGGCGCAGGGCTTTCTGCTCGGCCGCGCCTGTGAGCCCGAGCGGGTGCGCGAGCTCCTGGCCGGCGGGTTGCCGCCGCCGGCCGCCGAGGCGGCCGCGCCCTCCCGGCGTGCGTTGTCGCCCTATTTGTTAGTATTATGAAATCGTAGAAAGGTTGCCGGGATGGTTGCGATCGACCATGGGTCCTCGGCCAAGCTCTTGGCCGATCTGAAAGCGAGCCGGGAGGTCTTCCGCCTCCTGGTGGAGGAGATCCCCGACTACGCCATCTTCATGCTCGACACCCAGGGGCGCATCCAGACCTGGAATGCCGGCGCCCGCCGCCTCAAGGGGTACGAGGCGGACGAGGTGATCGGCCGCCATTTCTCCCTGTTCTACCTGCCGGAGGACCAGGAGAAGCCGGCGCGCGAGCTGAGGATCGCCCTCGACACCGGGCGCTACGAGGAGGAAGGGTGGCGCCTGCGCAAGGACGGCTCGCGCTTCTGGGCGAACATCATCCTCACCGCCGTGCGCGACGGCGAGGGGCGGCTCACCGGCTTTTCCAAGGTGATGCGCGACCTGACCGACCGCCGGCTCGCCGAGCACGCGCTGCGCGCGCAGGCCGAGCAGCTCGAACGGCGGGTGGTGCGGCGCACCGCTCAGCTCAAGCACACCAACGACCAGCTCCAGGCCTTCGCCTATTCGGTCTCGCACGACCTGCGCTCCCCCCTGCTCGGCCTCGAAGGGCTCGCCAACGCCCTGCTCGAGGACTACGGGCATCGCCTCGACGACCTGGGGCTCGAATACGTCCGCACCATGGCGAGCACCGCCCGGGGATTGATCGACCTGACCCAGAACCTCCTCGCCTACAGCCGGCTGGGGACGGGCGAGAGGGCGCTCGCGCTGATCGACGCGGCCCCTTCCCTCGAGGAGGCGCTGGCCGTCCTGCACCGCGAGATCGTGGCCTCCGGGGGGACCGTCGCCGCCCCCGAGAGGATCCCGCGCGTGGTGGCGAACGCGCCGACCCTGGTGCAGGTCTTCGCGAACCTGGTGAGCAACGCCCTCAAGTTCAGGTCTCCCGAGCGCGCCCCGGAGGTCCGCATCGAGGCCGAGCCGCGCGGCCCGCTGGTCCGCATCTGGATCCGGGACAACGGGATCGGCATCGCCGCCGAATTCCATCAGCGGATCTTCAAGGTCTTCGAGCGGCTGCACGGCAGCGAGCACTTTTCGGGGAGCGGCATCGGCCTCGCGATCGTCGCCACCGGGGTGCGGACGATGGGCGGCCGGGTCGGCGTCGAGTCGGAGCTCGGGCAGGGGTCCTCCTTCTGGTTCGACCTGCACGGGGACATCAGCCGGTGATCGCTCCCATCCTCCTCGTCGAGGACAGCCGCCACGACATCCTGCTGGCGGAGCGCGCTTTCGCCCGCGCCCGGGTGGCCGCGCCGCTCCACGTGGTGACCGACGGCGAGGCGGCGATCCAGTACCTCGCGGGCCGGGATCCGTACCACGACCGGCTGCGCTACCCGCTCCCCCTGCTCGTCCTCCTCGACCTCCGGCTGCCGCGCCGCAACGGCCACGAGATCCTGGCCTGGATCCGCGCCACGCCGGAGGTCGCCCGCGCCGGCATCCCGGTGGTGGTCCTCACCACCTCGGACGAAGCCCGGGACCGCGAGCTGGCGGCCCGCTGCGGCGCCGCCCGCTATCTGGTCAAGCCGATCCATCAGGAGACCGTGGAGAGGATCCTGCGCGATTTCGGCCTCGGCGATCTGCTCGGCCTCTGAAGGGCCCTACGGCGCCACGCCGTACGGCCGCAGCGCCGAGTCCGCCTCGCGCAGCGCCTTGACGTAGTCGCCGAGCTCGATGACGGCCTGGGCGTTGTAGCCGGTCGAGCAAGCTTGAGCGCAGTTGCGCAGCGAGCCGTAGGCCCGCTTGAGGGCGCGGCCGGCCACGTACTCCGGCGCGTCGAGGGCGGCGCGGTCGGCGAGCAGGGCCGAGGTGGCGGCGAGCAGCGTCTGGCAGACCGGCTGGATCTCCTCGGGCGTCCCCTGGCGGACGGTCATGTAGTCGGCGAGCGCCGCCTTGACCGGCGCCGACTTCGCCGCATAGCTGGCGGACCAGGTGCGCAGCGACTGCTGGAGCTCCTCGGGCGTCCGCCCCTGAGCAGGCGCGCGGTCGAGCGCCGCCTTCGCCCGCTGGCGGTCGGCCTTGTCCCCCTCCTCGCGCTCCCGCCAGCGGGCGACGGCGGCGGCGTGCTCGGCCTCCTGCCGGGTCTGGAAGTCCTGGGCCGCCGCGTACTCCTGGCGCTGCTGCTCGTACTTTTCGCCCGTCAGCTTGGGGGAGCCCGCCGCCGCGCCGGCCGGCGCCGCGACGCGGGCCGCCTCGAGGACGGTGTCGAGCTTGTGGCGGGCGTACTGGGCGTCGGTATCGCTCACCGTGTAGAGCGGCGCGAGCCTCGCCTGGGCCGTCTTGTACCCCTGCACCGCGTAGTCGAGGTTCTCCTTGAGGTTCGCCGCCGACGGGCGGGCGGAACGGGCGCGCTGGCAGAGCTGCTCCTCGGCGCTCTGCAACCCCTCGATCGCCTGCACGACCTCGGACGAGGTCTCCTCGCGGACTTTCGGCATCAGCTCGACGATCAGCTCGCCCGCCCGGTCGACCATCGCCAGCTCCGGCACCGCCTCGGTCTCCAGGTATTTCCGGTGGGCGTCGCGATAGCTCACCGAGGAGGAGGAGCGCGACGGGTCGTGCTCGGCGTCGCGGAGCGCCTGCAATCCCGCCCGGCCGATCTTGTCGCAGCGCGCCTCGGTGTCGTCGATCAGGGTCACCAGCTCGGGGGTCGCGGTCGGCACGGCCGCCGCCTTCTTCTGCGCGCACCCCGAGGCGAGGAGCAGGAGCGCCAGGCTCGTCAGGATCGTCGCGGACGCGAGCCGGGCCGTCGAACGGCGGGATCGGGGGGAAATCGGTCTCATCTCAATCTCTCCTTTCGCTCACGGACGGACGCCATAGGGCTTGAGGGCGGTCGCGGCGTTCTCGATCTGCCGCTCGAAGCTGGCGATGCGGAAGGTCGACTCGGTGGGCAGGCCGTCCGAGCAGGCGCGGCCGAGCTCCTGGAGCTCGCCGTAGGCCTGCTTCAGGGCTTGCGCCGCGGCGTCGTCCGGGGCGTCGAGAGCGGCTGGGTCGGTCAGGAAGACGGTCGACGTGCTCAGCAGGTCGTGGCAGGCGGGCCGCGCGTCGGCGCCGGGCTTCTTCAGCAGGCTCAGGCTCCTGGCGAGCGCGGCGCGCACGGGAGCGGCCCTGACCGTGTAGACGGCGAACCAGCTCCGCATCCTCTGCTGCAGGAGGTCGCGCGACTCGCCGGCCTGCAGCTGCGGATGCGCGGCGCCCACCGTCGCGAGCGGCGCCCGCGGCTCGTCGGCGTCGCGGGCGCGCCAGGTGTGGACGGCGATCTCGTGCTGGGCCTGCTGGCGGCCCTGGCGGTCCTGCGCCGCCTGCCAATTCCGGCGCTGGTCCGCAAACTCCTCGGGAGTCATCCGCGCCAGCCGGCCGGGGGCGCCGGGCGCATGCGCCGCCGCGGCGGCCCGCGCCTGGTCGAGGAGGGTGCCGTATTTGTGGCGGGCGAACTGGGCATCGATGTCCGATGGCTTGACGAGCGGCTCGAGCTTCGCGGCGGTGTCGCGGTAGCCGCGGACGGCGGCCTCCGACCCCCTGCGCAGCGCCGTCGACGACTCGGCCCCCTGCGCCGAGCGGCAGACCTCCTCCTCGGCGTGCAGCAGGTCGCGCACCGCCTGGGCCGTGGCCGGCGGGGCCTCCCCGTCGACCTGCGGCAGGAGCTTGGCGACCAGCTCGCCGACTCGGTCGATCACCGCCACGTCGCCGGCGGCCTCGCCGGCCAGGAATCCCGCGAAACGGTCGGCGGGCGCGGGAGGGAGAGTGGACGCTGGCGTGAAGCCGTCGGCCGGCTCGATCCTGGCCGCCGTCCGCGCCAGCCGCAGGCGCTCCTCGCTGGCGGCCAGCTCGCGCGCCCGCTGCGTCTCGTCCTCTGCAAGGCGGAAGCGCTCGACGCCGGTCTTCGCCAGCGCGGCGCAGCGAGCCTCGTTGTCCTGGATCAGGACGACGGCCTCCGGCGTCACCGCCAGGGCTCCCGCCGGCCGCTCCCGAGGCCCGCCGCAGCCCAGACCCCCCAGGCAGAGACCGGCCAGCGCGAGCACGATCCAAACCCTCTTCATTCCCGTTCCTCCCGAATGTGGAGGGACCGGACCCCCGGTCCTGAAATAGATGTGATCCCGTAACCATATAATGATGTCCGTCCCTTGCGAACCATTTCGGCCCGGCTCCGGGGCTGCGCGCTCAGCGCCGCCCGCGGAAGCCGGCGGACCCTCGACTGGAGACCCGACCGCCATGCCGCGCACCGTCCGCCGACCCTTCGTCCTCGCCGCCCTCCTCCTGCTGGCGGCGCCGGGGTTTCTCCGGGCCGCGCTGGCTGCGGGCGCCGCGCCGGCCGCGGGGCCGCACCCGCTGAGCGAGGCGGAGCGCCAGGCCGTGCAGCTCGCCGCCGAGTACCTGGAGAAGGGGCCCGCCGCCTGGTGGGACCACCTGTCGAGCGCCTCCCCGTTGCGGCGGCTTGGACACGATGCCGCCCTCGCCGAGATCGAGGTGCGGGCCGGCTCGCCGGCCGGCGCGGAGTGGGAGCTGGTGGCCGCCCCGGAGGAGATCTCGCGGCAGGGGGGCGTCTTCACCCTCGGCTTCCCCTCGGGGGCAGACGACACCCTGGTGCTCCACCTGGTGCAGGAAGGGGGAGCCTGGAAGATCGACTCGCTCCAGGTCTCCGCCGAGCCGGTGGCTGCCGCGGCGAAGGGGGGAGCGCCGGACGCCGGAGGACAGGCCGCGAAGCCCCCCTTCCGGCTGCCACCCGGGTTCGCCCGCGTCCTCACGATCCTCCCCGTCTGGCTGCTCGGCGTGATCGGCGCCGCGGGCTTGCTGCTGCTCGCCGCCGCCTGGGCCGAGCGGGCGCAACGCGCCCTCGCCGCCGTCCTCGGCCTCGCCGGCGGCGTGATCGTGGCGAGCGCGCTCGGCGCCGGTCTCCTTCCCAAGCTGGCTCCGAGCCTGCTGGCCGCCGCCGCGCCGGGAGCCGTGGCGGGGGAGAGGCGGGCGGAGCTGCGCTCCCTGCTCGCCCTGCGGCGTTCGCTCACCCAGGCGGACGGGACGGTGCCGGCCGTGGCGCCGCCCGAGACCCGGGGGAGCGGCGTCGCCGGCCAGGTGGCGCGCCTGTGGTGGGCGCAGCACCTCCTGGGAAGCATGGACCTGCGCGGCGTCGACGAGCTGCTCAAGCCCTTCCCCTCGCCGGGGGTGTTCCCGCTCGCCGAGCTGCTGCGCGCCCGCGCCTCCTTCCTCCGCCTCGAGGAGGTGCCGACGGCGGTCGCCTACCAGCGGGCGGGGGAGGTCGGCGTGGCCCACGAAGGGCTGCTCGCGGAGAGCGCCCAGGCCTTCCTCCTGCTCGGCTTCGACGCCCACGCCAAGGGGTTCCTGCACCAGCTCCGCGACCTCGGCGCCCGCCAGGCCGCCGCTTGGTACACCCTCGCCGAGGTCACCCTGCTCGACGACAAGCTGGTCGACGCCGTCGCCCTCTTCCGCACCGGCTGGCGGTTGCAGCCGAGCCCGCGCGCCGAGATCCTGGGCCGGCCCCTGCTCACCGCCCTCCTCGAGGACCTCGAGGTCCGCAAGCTCCTCCGCCTCGGCGCCAGCGAGGAGCCGATGGTCGCCTGCGAGGAGATCGCGAGCCGCGCGATCCCCCTCCCCGCCGGCTTCGAGGCCCGCGTCCTCGGCGAGACCCTGCGCCTGACGCACGGCGAGGCGGAGCTCCGCGTCCCCGGCGGCTGCGACCTCGCCCCGGCGGGGACGGCGAGCGACCGCGCCGGCGCCTGGGACGAGGCGCGGGCGGCGAAGCTGCTGGCCAACCTGCCGGCCCTCCTCAAGGCGGCGCGCACCGCGGGCTCGCTCGCCCAGCCGGCGCTCCGCAAGCGGACCGAGGACACCGTCAACGCCCTCGCCGAGCACGAGCGCTGGGCCGACCTGCTCGCCCTGACCGACGGCCTGGTGGGTGATCCCTCGAGCCTCCCTCCCGAGCTGGTGCGCCTGCGCGCCGAGGCGCTGCGCCGCGCCAACCGCGAAGGGGAGGCGCGCGACCTGCTGATCCGCATGGCGAAGGGGAACACCACGCAGCGCCGCACCGACCCCGAGACCCTCTTCCAACTCGCCAACCTCTTCGCCCGCCAGGAGGACTTCGACAGCGCCATGAAGCTGGTCGCCAAGGCGCAGTCGCAGCTCCCCTTCGAGTCCGGCGGCGACCACATCCGCCAGCTCCTGATGGAGAAGCGCCTGGCCGCCTCCTCCGAGGTCTACAAGAGCCCCCACTTCGCCATCCGCTATCCCCCCGGCCGCGGCGAGAAGTTCGCCGCCGAGGCCGCCCGCATCCTCGAGGCCGAAAGGCTGCGCCTCCAGGCCTGGATCCCCGTCGCCTCGTCCAAGGTCGTCGAGGTCCACCTCCTCCCCTTCGAGGACTTCCGGATGGGCTACTCCCCCGGCCTCGACGTCCTCGGCCTCTTCGACGGCAAGGTGCGCGTGCCGCTCGGCGACGTGCGCACCTTCAACCCCTTCGTGGTCTCGATCCTCACCCACGAGCTGGCCCACGCGCTGATCACCGAGAAGACCGGCGACCGCGCGCCGCGCTGGTTCCAGGAGGGGCTCGCGCAGCACGTCGAGATGGTGCAGGAGGGGGTCAACCCGGTCGGCGGCTACCGCGACAAGGACAACCTGCTCAGCTTCTCGATCCTCGAGCCCGCGATCGGCAGCCTCTCCCCGGCCCTCGTCGCCATCGGCTACGACGAATCCCGCTGGACCGTCCACTACATCGAGCACCGCTACGGCCAGGCCGGCATCCACCGCCTCCTCGAAGCCTATGGCGCCGGCAAGGGGACCGAGCAAGCCATCCCCGCCGCCTTCGGCGTCACCCCCGCCCAGTTCGACCAGGACCTCTGGCGCTGGGCCGTCAACGACGCGCCGGACCTCTGGAAGGTGGATCTCGTGCACTACGAGGAGAAGTCGAAGACGAGCATCGTGAACTGAGGGATTCCGACGCCGCGGCGCTCCGCGGCAGGGGCCGGATAAGGATCTCCGCGGCAGAGGAAGGATCTCCGGGACGGAGGAAGGATCTCTGGCTTGGCGCGGCTTCTCCACGGCGCAGTCGGCTTCTCCGGAACGGAGTCAGCTTCTCCGCCTTGGCTCGCCATCTCCAAGGCAGAGTCAGCGTCTCCAGCTTGGCGCGGCTTCTCTGCGACAGAGTCAGGATCTCCAGGACGGAGTCCGTTTCTCCGGCGTGGCGCGCCGTCTCCACGACAGAGTAAGCCTCTCCGCCGCGGAGAAGGATCTCCACGGCGCCGTCAGCTTCTCCAGGGCGGAGTCAGCATCCGCGGGACGGAGTCACCGTCTCCGCCCTGGCGCTGCTTCTCCAGGACGGAGTCAGCTTCTCCAGCGCGGAGAAGGATCTCCGCGGCGTCGTCAGCGTCTCCAAGGCAGAGTCGGCTTCTCCGAGACAGAGCCGGCGCCCTGGTTGATAGAATCAAGACACACCTGAAAGGAGATTGATGGAGCTCGGCCGGGTCTTCCTCTCCTCTGTCTTCGGCGGCATGCTCGCTCTGCGCGATCTCGCGGCGGAGGCGGCGCGGCTCGTGGGGCTCGAGCCCGTGCTCACCGAAAAGCTCGTCGCTCAAGCGGGCAGCGTCCGTGCGCTCCTGGAAAAGGAGATCGCGCTCTGCGATACCTACGTCGGCCTCTTCGCTCTCCGCCGCGGGACGGTGCCGGATGGAACGGACCACCGGGCGATCACCGAAGAAGAGTTCAGGATCGCGAGGGAGCACAACCTGCGCTGTCTCGTCTTCGTCTCCGAGGAAGCCCGCGACCGCGATCCCGAGCTGAAGACGTTCCTGGCCCGCGAGGTCTCCGAATACAGCACCGGCGTCTGGGCCCGCCCCTACAAGGACGAGGCCGCCCTGGCCCGCGAGATCGCCGCCGCCCTCTCCGTTCTGCGGCCGCGGGTGGTGCTGACGCTGAGCCCTGACGGGGAGAAGGGGCTAGCGGCTCGTCTGTATCTGGAAGGAGTGCAGCCGGTCTGGAATGGACCGGCCGTGCTGGGACCCGTCGTGGTGGATCTGAAGATGGGAGGCGGGGCCGAGGGGGTGTTCCGGGCCTTCCTGGAGGACGCCGCGCGCTGGAACCAGCTCACGGAGGAGAGTCTGCGCGCGGCCGGAGGGGAGCTGGCCGCGAAGGCGTTCCCCGGCGAGCTCGGCGAAGCCTTGCAGTCGGTCCTCGATCAGGCTACGCACCACAGCCGGCTCGTCACGCTGGAGGTGCGGACCGGCAACGGTGACGTCCTCGCTCTTCCCTGGGAGCTGCTGAGCTTCCCGCGCCATCCTCTGCCGGTCCGCCAGGGATTGATCGAGATCATCCGCCATCTCCCTGCCCCCAGGCAGGATCCGAACCCGTCCTACGATCCGGCTCCGGAGATTCCGGCCGATCACATCGCCGTCCTGGGCTTTACCGCCTCGCCTCTGGAAGACCAGGCCGTGAACGCTCTCCCCGGGACGGGAGGGATGAAGGATTCGGACCTCTTCTGGGAACGCGAGCAGGAGAAACTCCTCGTCGCCCTTGACGATCTGGTGCGGACCGGGCGGGGTCGCCTGATCCTGCCCGACACGGGAGACAAAGAGGAGCTTCGCAAGCAGCTCGCCCGGGAAGATCGGCCGCAGATCGTCCATCTTTCCTGTCACGGTGGCATGGCGGACGGTCAGCCGTCGGTGTTCCTCGAAGATTCGGAAGGTCATCGCGCTCCGGTCGGCGCGGACGAGTTGCTCACTTGGATTCGAGCGACTCCCGGTGTCCCGCCACTCGACCTGCTGGTGCTCTCTGCCTGCGACACGGCCGAAGCCGCGGGCCTCACGGACCGTTTGGTTCGCAACGGCGTCCCCCGCGTCCTTGGGATGCAAAGCATCGTCTCGGATCACGGAGCCACGGCCTTCGCCGAAGCCTTCTACGCCGCTCTGGCGCGCGGCACGGACCTGCCGGCGGCGATGCGGGCGGGGAGAGCCAACCTGTCCGCTTATCACGAATGGGCTATCCCAACCCTCACCGTGAGTCGGGACGTTGGACCGCTCGTCGCGCCGAAGGGGAGCGCCCCGCTCGTGCCTGCTCCGTTCGAAGTCGCACGCAAGGATTTCGAGATCGAAGGAATCACCTATCTGGCCGGCGGCTACGTCGGCCGCCGCGAGGTGGACCGACGCCTCCGCCGCGCCTTCGAGGACCAGCGGGTGATCGCCATTCACGGCCTGGGCGGCATCGGCAAGTCCACTCTCGTGGCCCGCTTCCTGGAGCGGCGCCAAGAGGATGGAGCACGAGTCCTTCTCCTTTACGCCGGCCGCGAGTTGGCTCCGGCTGCATTGATGGAAGAGGTCGCAAAGAAGGTCGGCGTCGAACGCTCGGGCTCCTTGCCTCCAGACCAGGCCGAACAGCAATTCAAGAAGGATCTTCAGGCGGCGCTCCGGGCCGTCCACCCCACCATCCTTTTCCTCGACAACTTCGAGGACAACCAGGATCAGGACGGCCACCTGAAGAACCCAACTCTGGGCGAAGCCCTCGCGGATCTGGTTGAGCTCGGCGGTACTGGATTCCGTCTCCTCTTCACCAGTCGGCTGCCGGTCGATCTCCCGGATTACGAGGTCTGGAATCACGATCTCGGCGAGCTCTCTCCCTCCGGCTGCCGAAAGCTCCGCCTCCTCGATCCCGAAGGATTGGGAAATCTCAATGAGACCGCTTGGCAAAAGGTGATGTTCCATCTTGGCGGCCATCCCAAGGCGTTGGAGCTTCTCGGTGGATATCTCAGGGGCCGGTCCGACCGCGTCCGCACGTTGCTGGAGAACTTCGGAGAGGCGGTGGCGTCCGTGGATTACAGGCTCGCCTCCAAGCGTCAGGAGCGGGGGCGGAGCCTGCTTGTCGACACCGTACTCGCAGAGGTCCCGGAAGAACGGCTGCCCACGTTCGATCGCCTCTGTCTGCTCGAAGAGCCGCTTCCCTCCGACGAATTGGATTCCCTCTTAGCCGCCGAAGGCATCGCACATCCGGCCTCGGAGTTGGCGTGGCTTCGTAATCATGGGCTTCTGGCCCGGAAGGTGGCGCCGTCCGCTTTGGCCGGGGGCGATGCCGTTCATCGGCTTCTGGCGAGCCGGAGAGAACACGCTCTGGCCAAGAGAGAAGGGGAGAAAGCGCTGCGGGCTTGGCACCTGCGAGTAGCGGAGCATCTCGAGAAGCGGGAGGGACCTTTCTCTGATTTTGGGATTGCGGCCCGGCATCGCGATGCAGCGGGGGACCGGGCGGGGGCGTTAGAGCTTTATGACCGTTGGGCGATGAGTTTGAGGGACGAGTACGCCTACGCGGCATCTATTCAAATCGCGCAGGAGGGAATGGAGCGATTCCCATCAAATTCTTTCGAATCCTTACGGGTAGGAACGGCGAATCTATGGCTCAGCGTCGCCGACGGGTTGGGTCCTCTTGGAATGATCTATGACAGGGCAAAGGCTTTGGAAATTTCCCTGAGTTGCCTGGGTGAAGGAGAATCCAGCGAATTGCGCTTCACGCGAGCCAGTATCAATTTTCGTATGGGTAGGGATCTGATTCAAAGAGGTGAAACCCATCTAGCAGAAGCACGGCTCCAAGAGGCACTCTCAGATTTCAAGAAGGGCGATTATGAGCGCGATGCCGCGATCGTCACCGGCGATATCGCATGGTTGCAGTCCCAAGCGGGCGACGTGGACGGGGCGCTGAAACTGCATGGGGAGCGGGTAGTCATATTCGAGAAGCTCGGAGATATGAGGGAACGGGCGATAGCACTAGGTGATATCGCAAGGTTGCGGTCCCAAGTTGGCGACGTTGCCGGGGCGCGGGATTTCCATGAGCAGAATTTGGAGCTCACGAGGCAGTTGGGAGATTTGGAGGGGATCGCGAACGTTCAGTTCTACCTTGCCTCGCTCGATTTCGACGACAATCTGCTGGGCGAGGCGCTTGTCCGTTTAGAAGAGTCGTGGGAGATCGTCCTCAAGATCGGCCGTGCGGACGGGATTGCTGCCATAGGACTTTTTTATGGGCAGCTTCTTGCAGGGTCAGATCGAGGTAAGGCGATCTCTGCGCTTCGAACATCTCAAGAAGCATTTCAGCGATTGGAGATGACGAGAGAGGCGGCTAATGTGGCCAATATTCTTGTGTTGCTTGAGACGGATGGCAGCGAAGAGTTTTCCGCGCAGGAGTCTCCCGGTTCAGGGCCTACTGAATAATGTGATCGGATGGATCACTAGGAACCTTAGGGCTTGTCGCAGAATAACCTGACCAGTTCCCGAAAGCCCAGCCCCGAGGCGTCCGGCCCAACGGGCCGGGAGATTCTAGCCCAGGGCTGAGGCCGAAGGCCGATGCCCTGGGTTGAGGAATCACAATGCAGGGCGGCCTGAAAGGCCGCGAGACCTTCTTCTCGAGGTCGGGTTCTCGCGACCTTTCAGGCCGCCTCTATGGGGTGCCTTTTTTCCCAGGGCATCGGCCTTCGGCCTCAGACCTGGGCTGGGGTCTCCCGGCCCTTCGGGCCGGACGCACAACGGACACATTCATTCTGTGACGAGCCCTGACGGAGGTTCGGGTGCGTTCCTGGGCTCGTCCACGCCCGGGTGCCAAGCCATCAACGTCTCCTTGTCGCGAGGCCCGATGGGCTCCGTGAGCCGGCCATCTCTGGATGAAATACTTCCTCCCAACCTCGCATATCCTTCGAGACCGATCGCTCTCTCAAGGAGGAACCATGCCGCTGCGCTCCCTCGCCATCCTGCTCCTCGCCTTCTGCTTCGTCTCCTGCGCCTCGGCACCCCCGGCCGCCGCGCCAGCGTCCGCCAAACCCGCGGCGCCGGCGCTGCGGACGGTCGATCTGCTGTGCGCCGAGGGGGCGCGGTATGTGAGCTTCGACAAGATCGGCGTCCCTTCGGGGGAGTCTCCGACGGGCGTCGCGCTCACGCGGGGGAACGCCTGGGTGCTGTTTCCCCAGCGGCTGGTGCGGATCGGCCGGAGCGGCGAGCATGTGGACGTGGCGATGCGGGTGTCGCCGGTCGAGGAGAGGTGGGTGGGGATCGCCGTCGATCCGCTGGACGAGTCGGTGTGGATCGCCTCCGAAACCCGGCTCGGCCTCTACAAGGTGTCGCCCGACGGGAGCATGAGCACGATGAAGCTGCAGCACAAGGTGGAGGGGGCCGGGGGCTTTTCCGGGCTGATCGTTGGACGCGACGCGATCTACGTCCAGCCGACGTGTGCAGACCAGGCCGTCTGGCGGCTCGACCGCTCGGGCAAACTGCTGGGGACGGCGCTGGAAGTTCCGAAGCGGACGGAGAGCGACGAGCCGGTGGTGATGGCGGCGGGCGGGCTGCAGCGAAACTGCTCCTCGGTGCGCCTCGAGCGGGAGGCGGATGGGCGGATCATCGCCTGGGACGCCAAGGCGCGGGTGACCTGGCAGGTCGACGAGCAGGGGGTCTGGACGCGGAGCGACTCGCCCCTCTTCGCGGCGGTGGGGGAGTCGAGCGGCACCGTCTCCCTCAAGGGGTTGGACATCGGCGAGAAGAGCGAGCAGTGGTACTTCGCCAACGGCCTCGGCAACCTCTTCTACTGGAAGGGGAAACCGGTCTTCGTGAGGAGCCTGACGATGAAGGAGCGGGCCCGAGGGCACGACACGGTGCTCTACGTTCCCGGCGGCCCGGATCTCATCATGCCCTGCCACGGCGTCTCCCTGTGGAACGTGGCGACCGACGCCACCGGCTACGCGGCGATCACCGATCGCTTCCTGGTCCTGGGGGAGACGGCGAGCGCTCCCGACCTACCGTGACGCCGCCTTCCACCCCGTCCATCCGGGCCCGCGCACCACGCGCCCGGCCGGGGCTCCGGTGGGCTCGCCGTCCTTGAGCACCTGGACGCCGTTGACGAAGACGTGCTTGACGCCGGTGGCGTACTGGTGCGGCTTCTCGTAGGTGGCGTGGTCCTTCACGGTGGCGGGATCGAAGAGGACGACGTCGGCGAAGTAGCCGGGTTTCAGGAGGCCGCGGTCGCGGAGCTTGAGGTTGCCGGCGGGGAGGGAGGTCAGCTTGCGGATGGCCTCTTCCAGGGGGAGCACCTTCTCGTCGCGGGCGTACTCTCCCAGCACGCGGATGAAGGTGCCGTAGGCGCGCGGGTGGGCGTTGGACTTCAAGAAGACCCCCTCGGTGGACGGGGCCTGCTCGTCCGAGCCGAAGCTCGTCCAGGGGAGGGCGACCTCGCGGCGGACGTTGTCGTCGGACATCAGGAAGTAGATGGTCCCCACCCGGCTGTCGTCCTCGATCACCAGGTCCATGGCCGTCTCTTCGGGGGACTTGCCGCGCAGCTTGGCGACCTCGGCGAGCGTCTTGCCGGTGTAGGGCTTCAGCTTGTCGTTCTTGAAGCCGGCGAGGAGGATCTTCTCCGGACCGGTGGCGAGGAAGAGGTTCTCCCAGGCGTCGGTGGGGGTGTCCATCTCCTTCTTCACCTTCTCGCGGATGGCCGGATCCTTCAGGCGGCCGATCCAGGTTTCGAGGCCGCCTTCCTGCACCCAGGGAGGCATGGAGGCGTCGAGCCCCGTGGCGCCAGCGGTGTAGGTGTACATGTCCGCCGTGATCTTGAGCCCCGAGGCGCGGGCGGCCTCGACCTTCCGGATGGCGGCGTCGAGCTTTCCCCAGTTCGGCTTGCCGGCGGCCTTGAGGTGGTAGATCTCGGCCGGCAGCTTGGCGCGGCGGGAGATGTCCATCAGCTCGTCGATCGCCTCGAGCAGCCGGCCGCCCTCGCTCCGCATGTGGGAGATGTACATCCCGTCGTACTTCGCGGCCTCCTCGCAGAGGGCCACCAGCTCGTCCGTCTTGGCGTAGAAGGCGGGCGCGTAGATCAGGGACGAGCCGACGCCCAGGGCGCCTTCCTCCATCGCGTGGTCGACCAGCTTGCGCATGCGGGCCAGCTCCTCCGGAGTGGGCGGCCGGTCGGCGTAGCCGATCTCGTGGATGCGCACGGTGGTGGCGCCCACGAAGGAGGCGACGTTGGGGGCGATCCCCTTGGCCACCACCTGATCGAGATACTCGCCCAGCGTGGTCCAGGTGATCGGGTACTTGAGGTCCGCCTGCTGCTCGACCCCCTCCTTCTTCATGGCGTCGTTGAGCGGCCCCATCGAGTTTCCCTCGCCCATCACCTCCAGGGTCACCCCCTGCCGCACATCGCTCTGCGCCCGGCCGTCCACGAGGAGCGACTCGGTGGCCCAGCTCAGCATGTTGACGAAGCCGGGGGAGACGGCGAGCCCCTTGGCGTCGATCTCCCGCTTCCCCTTGGCGCCGGCGAGCGAGCCCACGGCCACGATGCGATCCCCGTCGATCGCCACGTCCCCCACGACCGGCCTGGCGCCCGAGCCGTCATAGATCGTGCCGCCGCGGAGGACGACGTCATAGGTCTTCGGCTGGGCGGAGGCGGCCACGGCGAAGACGAGCAGGAGGACACCGGCGAGGATCGGTTTCATGGGGTCTGTTTATAACACCCCCGCGCTCCGGCTTCTACTAGCATTCAGGCTAGGACAAAGGGATCGCCAATGCTATGTTGAGCGTCTTCTCAAAGGGGCAATGCAGCCCTGGACTCAAGAAGGAGTTTTGATGAAAAAGCTGCTGAGTGTCTCGGCGTTCCTCCTCGTCGTCGGCATCACCGTCGGTTCCTCACCTGCGCAGGCGGTCCTCCGCATCTGCGACACCTTCTGCCCGGGTCAATCCTCGGGTGGGCTCACCTGCACCTGCTCGACCGATTCCAACTTCCCGGGGCGGAGCACGACCTGCAGCAATTGGGTTTGGGATTGCACTTACCCCTGAACTAGAGAGGGTAGGGGCAAGGTGATATCGACGAGATTCGATTCCGGTCTCACCTTGCCATTCCACCCTGTGAGCAGCCTTGACCCGACAGCTCCGAGCGGGGCTCCGCCCACCTGCCGACCTGAAACCCACACGATCCTCTCGCACGGAAAAGCTTCCCCGTGAATCGCAAGCGTTGCCTCGTGGCGGGCAAGCCTTGCCTGGTGACCGGCCACCGGTCTCAATGGCGAGATCAGCCTCCCGCTTGTTTCGCGAGGCTCAACATGTCGTCCAGCAGGGCTTTCAGCGCAGGGCACTTCTCGTAGGCGCGGTCGGGAGAGAGCGCCTGGAAGAGATTGGTGCCGTCGATCACCTTCTTGTAGCCGCGGCGGAGCTTCTCCTGGTAGAGACGGACGAGGAGCTTGCCGGGCGGCTCGTCGAAGTTCACGGTCTCCGGGCGGGCCGCCTTTCCGGGCAACGCTTTCTGTACCTCCGGCGGCAGGTTCTCGCGGTGGGCGAGCAGCCAGGCCTCGGTCTCGTGGATCGCGAAGTGCTGACGGAATCTTGGATTTCCGACCCGCTTCTCCAGATGCTCCTTGGCCCAGGCCTTTCGGGCTTCCACCGTCTTTCGATCCGCGGGACAGAACGAAAGGCCGTAGAGGTCCAGGAGGCCGATTGCCGCGACGACATCGGCTCCGCCCTTGCCGGACAAGGCGAGGTCCACTCGGGTCGCGATCTCTTCGTAATAGACGGGCGACCCCTGGAATTTGACGGGCTTGATGCCGATGGGAGCGGGGAGCCGAGGGTCGAGCCAGCGCTTCAGAAACTCGGGCAATCCCTTCCTCTCCGTCGCCCCTTCGACGAAGAGAACGAACTTCATACCATCGCCTCGAGCTGACCGGAGACGAACAGGTCGCCGAGGCTGTATCGCTCGAGCCACCGCTGGAGATCCTTGCCGTCGAGCACGGTGAGCTTGGTCTCTCCGTTCAACCACTCGGCGACCGTGGTCGTCGGGGCTGCATCCTTGAAAGCGTCCAGGAATTGCGGGGAGTGGGTGGTGAAGATGACCTGAGTGCGCTGAGCGGCCTCGGCGGCGAGCTCGGCCAGGATCGGGAACATGCCGGGATGCAGGCCGGTCTCCGGCTCGTCGATCGCGATCAGGTTTCCTGGTTTAGGATTGGCGAGGATCGCAATCAACATCAGGAAGCGAAGCGTGCCGTCTGACAGACTGGCGGCCGATTGCTCGGTGCGGAGAGAACGCCAGCGGAGCCGCAACTGGACCCGTTGATCGGCGGCGGGAGGAAAAACAATCTCTTCGTAATCCGTTCCGAAGGCTGCGCGCATGGCGGAGTCCAGGCTTCTCTTGAACTCCCGGTCGCCGGTATAGAGAGTGTGCAGAACGGGGATCAGATTTTGGCCATCATCGGCCAGAGAGCTCTCCAGCCGCGCGATCGCGGCTTGACGCACCGGAGCTTCCCGATCGACGCGCAGGTTGTGGTAAAAGGCCGACTCCAAAAGGCTAAGATAATAAAGACCCTCTTGGGAACCCAGGAGCTGGGTGTAGCTGAGCGCGGATTGTTCTTCAGAGGGTGGATTGATTTCCAGGATTACGCCACGGCTATCGATCAGCTCCGATTTCGCGGGACTGCGGTTGAGCCAAAGATCGCTTTCGATCTCGACGATCTCTTTCTCGATCCGAAAAGAACTGCCGGTGCCGATCTGGCGAAGAGCCAATTGATATATCCCATTTGAAGTGGTTCCCGCGGTATGAAATCGTGAAATCAGGCGCCAGGAGATTTCCTGCGCCTTGGAGTCCCAGAGAAGAGATCCGATACCCCCTTGCTGCAGAACTTCTTCGGACAGTCGGTTCTGAGCCGCCCGCTTGAGCAATTCAAACGCCTGTAGAAGGTTCGACTTCCCCGATCCATTGAGTCCGATCAAAACGTTCAGCTTGCCGAGCGCCCATCGGACATCCCGCAGGGAGCGGAACCCTTTGACTTCCAGCTCTTGGATCTCCATCGTCTCTCCTCGTCTGACGCGTTCGGAATGGCGCCGTTGGCATTGAACGTGCTCGAACTTTGGACTATAACTCACGCCAGAGCACACGAGGAGGAGCCCTCATGAAGATCGGAATCATCGGAGCGAGAAACGTCGCGGGGCGTGGGGCCCGATCGTCAATCGGGCCGAAGTAGAGCTATGGCGTGCGCGACGTAGCGTACCCTAAGTCGCGAAGCTGAAGGAGGCGAGGGCGCAAGCGGCTTCTGTGGCCGCAGCGGCGAAGAGAGCCGAGGTAGTGGTGCTAGCTACCCCGTGAGAGGCTACGCAGTACGCGATCCTCGAGACCAGCGATCTCTCCTAGAAGATCGTCTTCTACTGCACCAACCCGCTGACGCCTTACCTCTCGGGGCTGGCGCACGCTCGTACACCTCGGGCGCCGAGAGAGTGGCCTGCTGAGCGCCGGGGGCGCAAGTGGTCAAGGTGTTCAATACGACCGGCGCCAACAACATAGAGAGCCCAGACTTCAAAAGCGTGGCGGCGACGATGTTCTACTGCGGCGACGACAGCGAGGCCAAGTCGGCGCATCAGCTCGCCGCCGACCTCAGCTTCGATCCCGTGGACGCCGACGCGCTCTACCAGGCCCGCCTGCTCGAGCCGCTCGCCCTGCTCTATATCCGCCTCACCTACGTGCAGAAGCAGGGGCGCGAGATCGCCTTCAAGCTGATGAAGCGGTGATCCTCCCCTGATCTCCTATAATCTCTCGGCATGAACCTCCAGGAAACGCTCGACACCCTGCGGACGCTCGGCACCGAGTCGTTCCGCAAGACCTACCGCCGCCACGGCGCCGCCGAGGACGTCTACGGCGTCAGCTCCGCCGAGCTCGGCAAGCTCAAGAAGAAGATCAAGGTCGACCACGAGCTGGCCGAGGGGCTGTGGGCGTCGGGGAACCACGACGCCCGCATGCTGGCCGCCATGATCGCCGACCCGGCGCGGCTTGATCAGAAGACTCTCGACGCCTGGGCCGCCGGGCTGCGCAACTACGTCGAGAGCGACGCCCTCGGCACCCTCGCGGCGAGCGTGCCGCACGCCCGCGAGGTGATGACCCATTGGATGGCCTCCGACGACGAGTGGACCGCCGCCGCCGGCTGGCACGTCTTCTCCTACGTGGCGCGGCAGGACGACGGCGTGCCGGACGAGTACTACGAGCGCTACCTCGCCACCATCGAGCGCGACCTGCCGGCGAGCCCCAACCGCGTGCGGCACAAGATGAACGGCGCGCTGATCTCGATCGGCCTCCGCAACCCCGCCCTCGAGGCCAAGGCGCTGGCCGCCGCCGCCCGCATCGGCAAGGTCGAGGTCGACCACGGCGACACCGACTGCAAGACGCCGGACGCCGCCCAGTACATCGCGAAGGCGCAAGCGCGCAAGAAACGGTAGAGCCCGCGGGCTGCCGGGCCCACCAGCCAGCACTGGCCCCGAAGGGATGCCTGGTTCCTCCCCCGTACTCGGGGGAGGTCAGGAGGGGGTTCAGCGCTCCGAACCAAGGACGAGCACGGACGAGCACAGCCTCCACGGAGACAGGGAAGAGGAAAAGCTTCTGAGAGACCTCCTCTCTGCTGTGCCCGGCCGGGCCGCCCGCGCCCTGCCACCCGCCCGGTTTCCGGGAAGAGGGCATGGTGTGTCTAAGCTCACGAGGGCGCTCAAAGGGAGGATCGCGATGAGGATGATCTGGAGACGAGTCTCGTTCGGCCTGCTGTGCCGCTCCTGCTGCTCCTCGCCGGCGCCGCCGGGGAGGCCGGGGCGCAGCAGGTCACGCTGCCGCTCGAGAAGTTCGAGGCGCTGCGGGCCCGTGCCAATCCGGGAGCGGAGACGCCGCAGCCCCCTCCCGCGCCCTATGCGCTGGAGCTGGCGGAGTACGCCGTCAAGGTGAGCCGGGAGAGCGCCCGCGTGGTGCAGACGCTGCGTCTGACCCTGTTCGACGACCAGTGGCAGACCGTGCCGCTGGGGGAGGCGGGGTCGTTCATCGGCGCCGACTTCCACGGCGCCGAGGGGCGGGTGGCGGCGACGACCGACAAGGGGCTCCTCCTCTACCTGCGGGGGCGCGGGGCGCACGAGGTGCGCCTCGAGTCGGCCACCGCGGTCACCCCCGACGAGACGGCGACCCGCCCGACCTGGCGCTTCAGCCTCGGCTTTCCGGCGGCGGCGGTGGTGCGCGGGCGGATCGACGCGCCGGCGACGATCGAGGAGATCGACCCCGAGGGGTCGGGGCTGATCCAGAAGGACGCCGCAAACGGCGGGGCCGCCGGCTGGACGTTCGTCTCCCTCCCCGGGACCACCGTCCGCTGGACCCTCTCGGCGAAGGCGGCCGTCCCCGCGCGGTCGCGGCTGCCGCTGCGCTTCGAGGCGACCTCGGCCACGGCCTCGACGCTGTCGCGTACCGGCCTCGCGGTCTCCGCCTGGATCGAGGCGCGGGTGGCGCAGGGGGAGCTCGCGAAGCTCATCGTGCCGGTTCCCTTCGGGCTGAAAGTGGTCAACGTCCGCGGCTCCTACGCCGGCTGGGACGTCGAGGGGGGAAAGCTGATCATCACCCCGCTCGCGCCGGTCTCGGGGTCGCTCGGACTCGAGATCGAACTCTCCAGCGAGCCGCACGACCGCTTCGCGACCCCGTTGCTGCTCCCGGAGGGGAGCACGCGCACGCGGCTGCTGGTCAAGGCGGCGCTCAAGGGGGACGGCATCCTCAGCCTGGCCGACCCGGGCGCGACGCGACCGCCGGGCGATCAGGAGGAGAAGCGCCTCCCCGAGTCGGTACGCGGGGTGGGAGCGCTGCTCCTCGCCGTCACCGACCCCGAGCATCCGCCGGTGTGGGAGGCGGCCTGGGCGGAGCGCAGCGAGGTGCTGGCGGCTCAGGTCGACCGGCTGCTGGTGGACGTCGCCCTGGGGGAGGCGGGGAAGGCCTCGTACCAGGTGTGGGCCGAGGTGCGCAACCGCGGCGCCCAGGCGCTCACCCTCAGCCCCCCGGCGGGCTTCGAGCTGGCCGGCGCGCGCCGCGACGGCGCGGCCGTGGTTCCTGGGGTCGTCGGCGGGGGCGGGCCCGGCTCGCTCGCCGTCCCGCTGCTCACCCAGGAGGCCGCGCAGGTCGTCTACCTCTCCGGGGTGATCCCCCTGGCGCTGCCGCAGAAGGATGGCACGATCCAGCTCCTCCTGCCCTCGCTCTCCGCTCCGGTGGCCCGCGTCGAGGTCCGGCTGCTGGTGCCGGGGGGGCGCTCCTACGAGCTGGTGGAGAAGGCGCGGGCGGGGGGCGTCTCGCCGCCTCCGGGCACCGCAACGCGCCGCGCCGTCTCCGGGCTCGGGGCCCAGGCCAACGCCCAGATCAATGAGTTCGCCGGCGGGACGCCGCAAGCGGCCCTCTTGCCGGGGCTGTTCCCGCTCCCTGCCGGTTTCCTCGAGGTACAGGCCGCCTGGAGCGCCCTGTCTCCCGCACCCTCCCCCTTGAGCCTCCGCGTCGAAGCGGAGAAGGAGAAGCGCGAATGGTTCTGAAAAACCGCATCCGTCCGTCGTTCCTCCTCGCCCTCACCTTGGCGTTCCCCCTGCTGGCGCTCCCCTCGGGGGCCGCCGCCGAGGCGCCGCCCCCCGGGAGAGGTCAATCTCCCCCTCAAGGACTACCTCGCCCTGGTCGACAAGGCGGAGGCGATCGAAAAGGAGCGGGCGCGCCAGATCGTCCTGCGCCAGGCGCCGGTCGCCGAGGTGGTGTCGCAGAAGGTGCGGGTGTTGATCGAGCCGACGAGGAGACGGCGTCCGCGACCACCGAGCTCGAGGTCCTGGTCCAGGGGGTGCCGACGGGGCCGATCGTGCTGCCGGTCTCCGGGGTGCCGCAGAAGGCGGAGGTCCGGCTGGCGGGTTCGGCGGCGGCGCGAGCGGCGCCGCGCTGACGTCCCAGTCCGGGACAATGGCTCCTGGTCGCCCCCGCTCCCGGTCGCTACAGCGTCAAGGTGTCCGGCCCCGTGCCGTTCACCAGCCCCCCGGATCACCCTGGCCCCGGCGGCGGCGCCGATCTCGCTGACCGAGGTCGAGCTGCCGGCCGAGCTCGCGTGGAGCGCGCCGGGGGTGGTGGTGGAGGACCGCGTCGAGGGGAAGCGGCGCACGGTGCGGCTGACCACCCGCCGCGGCGAGAGCCAGCTGGTGGAGGTGCGGCGCAAGGTGGAGGGAGGGGAGGCGGAGAAGCTCCTCGCCCGCAGCGTCGTGCTGACCCTGATCCAGCTCCGCCCCGAGGGGCCCCGCCGTCACGACGTGGTGCTCTACGAGGTGTCGCGCGGCGGCCTCGCGAGCTTCACCGTCGACCTGCCGGAGGGGCTCGTCGTCGACGCGGTGGGGACCGACGAGGGGGAGGTGACGCCGGTCGTCGAGGCGCGGCGGCTGACCGTCAACCGCCGCCAGCAGCTGCGCGGGGTGGGCTACCTGGTGCTCACCTCGACGCCGAATTCCGGGGCCGCTGCGCTCTCCACCGCGACGGAGCTGCCGGTCGATCCGGTGGTGCCGCTGCCGGCGGAGGGGGCGGTGCGGGGGCGCTACGTGGCCCTCGCCTCGTCGGTGGCCGCCGACGTCCATCCGCTGCCGGCGGCGAGCTGGGCGCGGGTGGACCTCGACGACCTCCCCTCCTCGCTGCGCGAGGCGCTCGGCGGGGTGGACCTGGCGGCGGCCTGGCGGCTGAACGGCCCCCTGGCGGCCGGCGGCGCCGCCCGGCACTTCGCATGGCCGTCTCTCCGCTCCCCGCCGCGCCGAGCCTGCCCGCGGTGGCGAGCCTGCGGGAGACCACGACCTTGCTCACCCTCGACGGCACCCTGCTGCACCGCGAGCGGATCACTCTGCGCCCCGGCGCGGTCGGCAACGCCCTCGACCTCACCCTCCCCGCCGCGGCCACCCTCTGGTCGGCCAAGGTGGACGAGGTGCCGGTGCGCCCCCTCGAGCGGGGGAACGGCAGGATCTCGGTGCCGCTCGGCTTCGACGCGGGGAAGGCGGCGGTCGTCGAAGTCGTCGCCGTGCTGGCGAAGGCGGTCCCCGCCGGGAGGTCGGACCTGGCGCTCGAGCTGCCGCGCGTCGCCGTCCCCGTCCTCGAGCACCGCTGGCGCCTGCTCCTCCCTGACGGCGCCAGCTACCGCTACCGCTCGGGCGACCTGCGGCCGGTCGTGTCCGGCCGCCTCCCGTCCCGAAGATCGCTTTCCGGGGCGGAAGCCCGCGGGTGGAGGCCGCGACCGTGAAGGAGCTGACGCAGGCTCCCACCGCCCGCGATCCCTGGGCGGTCCTCCAAGCCGCGCCCGGGGTCCTCACCGACCGCATCAACGTCGGCGGCAACGAGTCGGGGCAGCAGGCGCAGTACGTCGGCCCCGGCGCCGCCCAACTGCGCGGCCGGATGGTCGACGACCGCGGCGCCCCCTTGCCGGGGGTCGCGCTGACACTGCGCTTCGCGGGGCAGCCGCCGCGGCTCGCGGTCACCAACGCCGGCGGCCTCTTCCTCTTCGCGGGTCTGCTGCCGGGAACCTACCAGCTCGAGGCGAGCCTCGAAGGGTTCTCGCGGGTGACCTACCCCGCCACGGTGGCCGAAGGGCAGACCCGGTCGATCGAGGTGCGGCTGACCCCCGCCTCCGAGGACGTCCTCACGGTCACCACGGAAGCGCCGCTCGTCGACGCGCGGGGGCGGATGGAAGCCAAGCGCAAGGACGCCCCGGCGCCGGAGGCGCCCCCGGCCTACTACGACTTCGACGCCTTCGAGGAGATGGCGACGAGCCTCAAGAAGGGGCTGGTCGGCGGCGTCAAGCCGCTGCCGATCGCCATCCCCGAGACCGGCAAGCTGCTGCTGATGACCGGGGTGCTGCCGCCGGAGAAGATCGCCGTCGCGCTGGAGGTGAAGGGGAAGAAGTAGGCCTCAAGGCTCCGGCTTGCGGAGTTTGTAGAGCCCCGGGCGCGCGATCTCCATGTGGCCCCCGGGGCTCGCGATCCCGGTGAAGCCGAGCGGGCGGTAGAGCGCGTGGGCGTCGCGGGTCACCAGCGAGAAGCGGCGCAGCCCCTGGAGGTCCGGGTGCGCCATCACGCACTCCATCAGCCAGGCTCCGAGCCCCTGCCCGCGGTGCTCCGGCAGCACGTAGACGTCGCAGAGATAGGCGAAGGTCGCGCCGTCGGTGATCACCCGCGCGAAGCCGATCTGTCGCTCGCCCTCGCCCGCCGCTTCGCCGTCCTCCTCATAGAGCCCGAAGCCGAGCGAATTGCCGATCGCCCGCTCGAGCAGGGGGCGCGGGATCCCCTCCGCCCAGTAGGACGTCGAGAGGAAAGCGTGGATCGCGTCGAGGTCGAAACGGGCGGCATCGGTCGAGACCGTGAAGCCGTCGCGGTGGCGCTCATAGCTCATGACGGAAAATTATAGGCCCGGAGAACAACGCTCGATTTTCGCCCCGGCTGGCATCATATGTGCTCCTTGCTATTGACATCACCCTCTGACGAACGGTGGGTTGGTTCGATAGGAGATACACACCATGCGTAAGACTACAGGTCGAATCCTCGGAATGCTCCTCACCGTCGCGGCTCTTACCGCTGCCACTCCGAAGGCGGAGGCTGCCAAAACGGCTTGCACTCTACTCTGCATCCAGGGCTACCACTGCTGCGTCCACGGCAACAACCAGACCTGTGTCCCCCAGACCCAGGCCTGTGACCGTGGGCCTCCAGGCACCCAAAGAATAAGAAAAAGGCGGGGCCCTGGCGGCCCCGTTTTTTTATGCCTCCCCGGGAGCAGGCCGGGGATCGCCAAGGGAGGAGTATCATCCTCCAAAATGTCGCTTTATTCCTTTTTGAGCAGAAGGGTTCGGCACATTTCACCGGCGGCGGCTCAAGCGCCGCGCCGTTCAGGAGCTCAGCCGATCTCTGGCTCTGATCGTCGACCGCGAGGCGTTGGAGGCCAGCATCGCCGCCCGCATCCGGGAGCTGTTCAATCCGGCCCGCATGGTCATTCTGGCCTCCGATCCGGCGGCGGCGAGCTTTCTGCCCAGCTTTTCGCTGGGGGTGCCGGAGGCTGCGCTCCCCGAGCTGCGGCTGGCGTCGCGCGGTAAGCTGGCGCGCTGGCTCTCGGTGAACGAGACCTGCCTCGCTCTCGACCGCCAGCCCGGTGTGCTCGAATATCTCGATCCGGCCGAGCGTCTCCTGCTCGACGGCCTGCGGCTCAACCTCTGCGTGCCGATGGTCTCGCTCAACCGCCTGACCGGGATCCTCCTCCTCGGCTCGGACCTGCCGGGGTGGAGCCTCGGACGCGGCGACGTCGAGCTGCTCAATCTGCTCGCCTCGCAGGCCAGCCTGGCGTTCGAGAACGCCGCGCTCTACCGGGCTCAGCGCGATCGCCTCGACCGCCTCTACCGGGCCGAGCGCCTGGCCGCCGTGGGCCAGCTCGCGGCGGGGGTGGCGCACGAGATCCGCAACCCGCTGACCGCGATCCGCTCGACGATCCAGTACCTGCTGCGCGGGCTCGACCCCGGGGAGCCCAAACACGAGCTGGTGACGGAGCTGCTGAGCGAGGTGGACCGGATCAACGCCACCGTGGGCGGTCTGCTCAGCCTCAGCCGTTCGGGGGAGCTCAAGCGGACGGAGATCGATCTGCGCGATCCTCTCGCCAAGGCCGTCCAGCTCGTCCAGGCGCGCGCCGCCGAGCAGGGGGTGGGGATCGACAGCGATCTGGGGAGCCACGAGCTGCGGGCCCTCGGCGACGCCGGCCAGCTGAAGCAGGTCTTCCTCAACCTGCTCCTCAACGCCCTGCAGTCGATGCCGGGGGAAGGGGAGGTCTCGGTGCGGGTGACCCCCTGGTCCCCCTCGCGCGAGGACCCCCATCGGCGCTGGGTGCAGATCCGGATCGCGGACGGCGGCCCCGGCATCCCCCCCGAGCAGCTGCGGCGCGTCTTCGATCCTTTTTACACCACCAAGCGGGACGGCACCGGCCTGGGGCTGGCGATCAGCCACGGCATCGTCGAGCAGCACGAAGGGGAGATCCAACTCGAGAGCGAGCCCGGCAAGGGGACGGTGGTGTCGGTCCGCCTGCCGGTCCAGGGAGAGCCATGGCCAATATTCTGATCGTCGACGACGAGAGACCGATCCGGCGCATCCTCTCCGTGCTGCTCGCCGAGCGCCGGCACCGCGTCACCGACGTGGGGTCCGGAGAGGAGGCTCTCGCTATTCTGGCGGAGGCGAGACCGGATCTCGTGCTGCTCGACCTCAAGCTTTCCGGCATCGATGGGCTGGAGACCCTGAAGCGCCTGCGTGCCGTCCAGCCGCGCCTCGACGTGGTGCTGATGACCGCCCACGGCACCATCTCCTCGGCGGTCGAGGCGATGCGCCAGGGGGCCTTCGACTACGTCACCAAGCCGTTCGACAACGACGAGCTGCTGATGGTCGTCGACCGCGCGCTCGAGATGCGCCGGCTGAGCTCGGAGGTCGAGTCGCTGCGCGAGGATCTCGAGGCCCGCTACGGCTTCGGCGAGATCGTGGGGATCAGCGGCGAGCTTCAGGAGGTCTTCCGCAGGATGGCGAAGGTCGTCCGGGTGGACGTCACGGTCCTGGTGACCGGCGAATCGGGCACCGGCAAGGAGCTGGTGGCGCGGGCCATCCATCGCCGCAGCAAGCGCTCGGCGGGACCTTTCGTGGCCGTCAACTGCAGCGCCATCCCGCAGACGCTCGTCGAGTCGGAGTTCTTCGGTCACGAGAAAGGGGCGTTCACCGACGCCCGCGAGGCCCGGGAGGGGAAGTTCGAGCAGGCGGACGGCGGCAGCCTCTTCCTCGACGAGGTGGGAGACCTCGCCCTCGACGCCCAGGCCAAGCTGCTGCGCGCCCTGCAGGAACGGCAGATCCATCGCCTCGGCGCGCGCTCTCCCCGCGCCGTCGACGTGCGGGTGATCGCCGCCACCAACAAGGACCTCGAGAAGGAGGCGCGGGCGGGGCGCTTCCGCGAGGACCTCTTCTGGCGGCTGAACGTGGTCCACGTCCGCCTCCCGGCGCTGCGCGAGCGGCGGGCCGACCTGCCGATCCTGATCGATCATTTCGTCGACCGCTTCAATCGCGAGCTCGGGCTGGCGGTGGGCTCGGTGCCCCCCGCCGTCCGCCAGCTGCTCTGCGAGTACCCGTGGCCGGGCAACGTGCGGGAGCTGGAGAACACCATCTGCCGGGCGATGATCCTCTGCGAGGGGGACTCTCTCGCCGTCGCCGACCTCCCCGGCCGGGTGCGCGGAGAGCCGGCGGGGCCCGAGGGCGCGCCGCGCTCGGACCTCTCCCACCTGAGCCTCGCGGAGGCGGTGGCGGAGGCCACCGAGCGGCTCGAGAAAGTGATGATCCTCGCCCGCCTCGCCGAGAAAGGGGGGAGCCGCACGGCGACCGCCGAGAGCCTGGGCGTGTCGCGCAAGACGCTGTTCAACAAGATGCGCCAGTACGGCCTCGGTTCCGACGCCGCCCCGCCGCACGACGATGGCGAGGAGGGGGCGGCCTAGGAGCCGGCCCCCTCGGCCGGCCCCTTGAGCTCGATCTTCGGGCGCGAGCGCAGCCCCCCGCGCATGTAGTCGAGATAGAGCTTCTCGAGGTTTTCATACTGCAGCTCCTCGCGGGTGCGCTGGAGCACCTGGCGTCCCTCCTGGAGGATCCCCACCTGATCGGCGAGCTGCCGCGCCCAGAAGAGATCCTGCATGGTGATCAGCAGCGCCCGCCCGCGGTCCCGTATCCCTTCGAGCAGCTCGACGAGCTCGGCCGCCGCTTTGGGGTCGAGGCCGAGGAACGGCTGATCGAGCAGGAAGGCGGGCGCTCCCTTCATCAGGGCCGCCGCGATCCCGACCTTGCGCACCATGCCGGCGCTGAATTCCTCCAGACGCTGATCGAAGGCCGACTCCGGGATCCCCACCTCGCGCAACGCCATCTCGCAGTCGTGCCGCGAGGCGACCCGGCCACTGAGGCGGGCGAAGAAGCTGAGGTTTTCGAGCGCCGTGAGGCGGCGGTAAAACCCCGTCGTATCCGCGAGGTAGGCGACGTGCTCCTTCGCCCGCAGAGGCTCCCGGGAGACGTCGATGCCGTCGATCCGGGCGGTGCCGGCGGTGGGCTCGGCAAAGCCCAGGAAGAGATTGAGCGCCGTGGTCTTGCCCGCCCCCTTCGCGCCCAGCAGGCAGTAGATCTGGCCGGGCTCGACGCGCAGGTTCAGGGCGTCGAGCGCCAGATGGCCGTTCGGGTACCGCTTGCTGAGGTCGGTAGCCTCGATCATGGCTCCCCCACGCCGTAGCGCGAAAAGGAGAAGAGAGCGGCGGCGGCAATCCCCAGGGTCTCGACGCCGAGCAGGGCGGCCAGGGGGAGGGCGGCGGCGAGGCTCTCGCGGCGAGGGATCTCCCGGAAGACGAAGCGTTCGATCACGCGGGGAGGCACGGGGCGTTGCGAGACGTAGCCGTCGAAGAACAGGATGTGAGGGCTCGCGGGATCGCCGGCGTCGAGCGCTTTCATCCGTTGCGCGAGCCCGGTCCGGAAGCTCCAGGCCTGCTCGATGAAGCTCTCCTCGCGCGGCAGCCCCGAGCCGGCGAGGCGCTCGGCCAGATCCGCGGCCAGCGAGGTGGGCGACAGGTCCGCGAGCCGGGTCGCCAGACGCGCCTGCCCCAGCCCGCTCGCGAGGATCCGCCGGCGGATCTCTTCCTGGGCGGCGGAGCGCCGGTTCTCCGCCGCCGCCGAGATGCGTTCCCAGGCGAAGCCGTCGGCGGCTGCCCAGAGCGGCTGGCGCCAGCGCCCCTCGAGGCCGGCGGAGTCACGGTCGATCCGCTGGTCGATCGCCCGCATCTGCCCGGCGATCTCCTGCTCGCCGGGGATCGGCCGTAAGCGGTGAGCCAGCAGCCCGCCGACGGCCGGCGCCACGATCACCCCCGACACCCACAGCCAGGCCAGCACGCTGAGGCTGACCGCGGTCTCCCGCGACAGGCAGGAGACGAGCAGGGTGACGGCCGCGTAGAGGCCGATCGCCCCCAGACCCACCAGGGCCACCAGAGCGGCCCCGGCGAGATCAGCGCCGTCGAGGGGGATGCCGCCCGGGCCGCGGGCGATCAGCAGGCTGAGCAGCGCGCCGGTGAGAAAAGGGGCCGCCAGGCAGCTCCAGAGGGCGAGGAGCTTGCCGGCCAGCACCTTCCAGCGGGCGACCGGATAGGAGAGCACGAGCTGCAGAGTGCCGGCGGCCTGCTCGCCGCAGACCGCGTCGTAGCCGAGCAGGAAGGCGGCGAGAGGGAGGAGCACCCGGATGACGAGCACCCAGTCGAGCGCTGCATGACCGGGGAGCCGGTCGTTGCCGCCGTGGATGTGGCGGAGCTCGGGAGCGACGAGGGCGCTCAGCGCCTGCGCGTAGACGCCGGGCGCCGCCGTCTGGCCCCCCTCCGCCACCATGGCGAGCCGCCAGGGAGGCCTGACCGCCGGGTGGAGGAAGGCGATCGCCTGATCGACCGTGAGCCTGGCGGTCTGCCGGGCGTAGTCGTCCTCGAGCACCCGCTGCTCGAACCTCTCGTTGCGGTATCTCGCCCCGGCGGTGAACGCCGCCAGGATCATCACGGCGAGCAGCAGGATGGCGATGGCGGGATAGCGGAAGTCGCCGGTCATCCGGCGGACCTCGCGGCGGAAGATCGCCACCCCCGGCCTCCAGGCGCGCGCCTCCCCGGTGCTCCCGGCGCCGGCGGCCACCGGCGGCGGGGGAGCCGGGGTCGCGGCGAGGCAGGCGCGCGGGCGCCCACTCATCCGCCGAGCTCCCGGCGGCGGAACCGGCTCCAGACGCCAGCGGCCGCGGCGCCGTTGAGGAGGAGGAGAGCGATGGCTTCGCGGGCGCCATGCCCCAGGGCCTCCGCTAGCCCCGGGCCACGGTAGGAGAAGCGCGGCATCCCGGCGAGCGGGAGATGGCGGGAGGAGTCTCCCTCGAGGCTCTCGCGGTCCCGCCGCACGCGGGCCTGCACGGCGGGCTCGTTGAGCTGATTGAACAGCCGGCTCACCTGCTCGGGGGGGACCTCTTCGGGCGACAGCCCGAGGTAGAGCGGCCAGGGTAGCAGGTGGTCCGGAGGGTCGTCCGAGAACCAGCGCCACGACCGGAAAGCGCCCTGCCGCTCGAGCCAGGCGAGCAGATCGCGGCGGTAGTGCCGGCAGGCGGCCAGGAAGCGGTCGGACTCGGCGACGGAGGTGCCGGCGAACGATTCCGCCAGGCGGTCGAGCAGAAACGCCGGCGAGACGGAGGCGAGCGCCGTGCCGAGCCGCTCCCCCTCCCGCAGCCGTTCGGCGTAGGGGCGGCGAAGCGCGAACACCTCCGTGGCGTAGCGCGCGCCGGTCGCCGTCTCGAACCGGGTGTAGGCGGCGAGCGCATCGTAGTAGCGGGCGGAGCCGTGCCGGTAGCGCACCGCATGGTGATCGCCGCTGGTGAACGACATCGCCGTATGCCCGCTCACCGTGGTGAGCAGCGGCGAGCCCCGGCGCGCGGCGGCGAGCCGCCGCTCGTATCCGGAGGACCGTGCCGCGATCCGCTGCTCGGTGCTCCGCTCGACCCTCGCGGTAGGGAGGAGATCGTCCGCCACGGCGAAGGCCAGGTTGGGAATCAGCATCGTGAGCGCGCACCAGACGAGGACCGAGATGCCCAGCGAGCGAGCCGTATCGCGCGCCCAGACCGAGATCAGCAGACCCAGCAGCAGCATCAGAGAGAGATAGATCCCATAGGCCGCGGCCATCCCTGCCACCCGCGGCCAGCGGTCCGGCGTCAGGGGAGCGCCCACCATCCAGCGGAAGGTCGCCAGGCTCGCCGCCAAGCCCCCCGCCAGCGGCAGGGAGATGGCGAGCAGGCCACCGAGGTACTTTCCGGCCAGCACCTCCCAGCGGGCGACCCGGTAGGCGAACACCGCCCGCAGAGTCCCGCCCTCGGCCTCGCCGGTCACCGCGTCGCAGGTCAACAGCAGCGCGAGCAACCCGAGAACGACGCTCACCACCGTCGTCAGGCCCACCGGCGGAGCGTGGGCGGAAATCTCGTCGCCCTGCCGCTCGCCGGCGGCCGCGGCCGGAATGGCGAACAGATGGATGGCGACCTCCGTCCCCAGGCGCGAATCGAAACCCGGCTCGAGGACGCTCAACGGCTCCGGAGGGCGCAGCGCCAGAGGCCGCAGGTAGGAGTAGACGGAGGTGGCGCCGAGCGCCTTCTCACTGCTCCCGAGGCGCTCGCGATAGGTGCGCAGCCGGAGGTTGTAGTCCTCGGCCGCCACCTGGGTCGAGGACACCGCGAGCACCAGCGCGAGCAACGCTCCGGCCCAGAAGCGGAAGCTCGCCAGGTGATTGAGGAGCTCTTTTCTGGCGATTGCGCGGATCATCATTCTTTCGCTTCCGTTCGACCGCCGCTGCGCGGAGGTAGCGCCGGCTGGATTATCCGAGGTCCCACTATATACCGTCACTTTTGCATCCCGTGTGCCATCCAGTGGCGGGGGAGGCTTCCCGCCGCCGGCGCCAGCGTGGAGTCGCCGCTTACCCGCCCCTGGGTAACGCCTTACCCGCCGAGCGCCGCCGCACTCTCGTCCGACACGGCGAAGAAAAGGTTTTCGTCGCGCCGCGGAGGCTGGCCTGATGCTTGCACATGGTCGAATTTACGAGTTGAAGCCACGATCGACGCGATCGAAAGATTGAACCGAGCGAGGAATCCAATGCTTCGTACGAGCAGCTACACGATCTATATCGATCTGCCGGACAACGATCAGGACATGCTGCTGGTCCATGGCTACACCGGGGCGTACGACCGGGTGTCGCGCGACGTCGCCGCCTTCCTGCGCTCGCGGGAAGCCAGGCGCACCGCGCGCCCCCTCTACGGCGAATGGAGCCCCGAGCCGGAGGCTGCCACGCCGCCCGGCCTCGCGGATGCAACCGTCGATCTGCTGCGCGAGCAGGGGTATCTCACCGAGCTCCTGCCGGAAGAGGAAGAAACCTTTTTCGCTCAGCTCGCAGAAGGGCTCCACCGGCGTGCGCTGCGCCAGGCGCCGAGCTACATCTTCATGCCGACCTACGATTGCAACCTGCGCTGCTCCTATTGCTATCAGGATCACCTGCGCAGCGACTGCAGCTTCCATCACTTGCTGCGCAGCATGAGCCGGACGATGATCGATCGCATTTTTGCGGCGTTGCCCCGCATCGAGGAGCGCCACGGCCTCGATCCCGCGGCGCGGCGGCGGCGCAGCCTCGGCCTGTTCGGCGGCGAGCCGCTGCTCGCCGCCAACCGGCCGGCCGTCGAGCACATCCTGACCCGCGCCTGGGAGCTCGGGGAGGCCGACGTCTGGGCGGTGACCAACGGCACCGAGCTCGACGCCTACCGCGACCTGCTCGGGCCGGCGGGGATCGCCCGCCTGCAGATCACCCTCGACGGCCCGCCGGAGCAGCACGACGCGCGGCGCATCTACGCCGACGGCAGCGGCTCCTATGCGCGGATCGCGGCCAACCTCACCATGGCGCTCGAGCTGGGGGCGCAGGTCGGCGTCCGCCTGAACGTCGACCGCGGCAATCTCGCCCAGCTTCCCGCGATCGCCGAAGAGATCGTGGCGCGCGGCTGGAGCGATCATCCCGGCTTCTCGGCCTACACGTCGCCGGTGCGGGCGGGCAACGGCAAGACGGAGGCGCGCGACACCCTGAGCTCCTGGGACCTCGACCGCGCCCTGACCGCGCTGCGCGAAGAGCACCCGAGCCTGCGGGTGCTGGCCCGCCCCGACGAGGGGATGCGGACGCGCTCGCGGCGCATCTTCGACGCGCCCGAGGAGGTCCTCCCCAGCCTGCGGCCGAGCTTCTGCGGCGCGCACGACCGCATGTACATCTTCGATCCCTTCGGCGACATCTACGCCTGCTGGGAGCGCACCGGGGACCGCGACGTCCGCGTCGGCCACGTCACCCCCGAGGGGGACGTCGAGCTGCGCGAGGACCAGCTGCAGGTCTGGCGCGGGCGGACGGTGGCGAGCAACCCGGTCTGCCGGCGCTGCCGCTTCGCCCTTCACTGCGGCGGCGGCTGCGCCGTCCTCGCCCTCGGCAAGAACGGACAGTTCAACTCGAACTATTGCGACGGCTTCGCGTCCCGCTTCCGCGCCAGCGTCGCCGAGGCCTACCTGGAGCACGTCTCCGGCGCCGGCCCGGCGGCGGTCGCCGAGCGGGTGTGCGATCTGTGAGCTTGACGAACGGAGGGAGATGAAATGAAGAGATCATCCGCCTCGCCCGAGATGACCCGGCTCAACGGCGCCGCTCTCCGCATCAGCGCCGACATGGTCCGCAACGGCAGCTTGAAGACGCTGCTCGACGAGACTCTCGCGCGGGTGCTCGGAGGCGGCTCCACGTGCACCGAGTTTACCTGCAACGTCTACGCGCCGCCCCCGCCGCCGCCGGGGTAGCCGGAATGCTAAGCCTCGTCGCGGTCTCATGACGCGGCGATTTCTAGGGCCAAATTCTCGAAGAGCTGGCCAGCTCGAGAGTTAACAGCGATGTAGATGGTCTACATCGACACCGACAGAGAAGGAGACCCAAGTCATGAATCACGTTCTCTCGCTTCAGATGCTTGGCACGGAGATGGTAGATCAAACCTGTGGTCAGTCCAATGTGAGCTGCAATTCGAATCAGAGTTGCCTCTCGCAGCAGAGTTCTGCTGCTCCCAATCCGGGGGGCGGAACGACTCCGATCGCCTGGTAGTAGAAGCGACTCTATCGTCATCGCCCAAGTAAATGGCCCCCTCGGCCGGAGCCGAGGGGGCCTTCCAGGAGGCCGGTCGATGTTCAGCGATCAACCGCACTTCGCGTACACGTTCCTGAATCCAGAGTTCTACGAGAACTTAGATAATTACACCCCTGGTCCGGAGCTTCGCGAATTGATAGCGAGATTGGTTCCGGATAGCTGGAAGATGAACGTCCGTGGCTTTTGGACGAACTGCGCTCCTTCTGATTATCGTTTCCTCCAGCAGGGATGGAAGATCCATATCTCGGCGGTTGCCTGGACCGCAAGTGAGACCATCCTGCGCACCGTCCCCCTCCTGGCGCAGTATGGTATCGCCTTCAAGTTTGCCTCCGATGAGCTCATGCTGCGGCTTTCCCTGGGCAAGAATTGGTCGCGTTCTGGTGCCGGAAAGTTCATGACGATCTATCCGCGCACCGACCCGGAATTCCTGGACGTCGCTGAGGCGCTGCATGGGGTGACCTCCGACCTCAAGGGCCCCTATATCCTGTCAGATCGCCCCTACAAGGAAAGTCGGGTCGTCTTTTACCGTTATGGTGAGCATGTGGCCCGAAGGACAGTGGAGCCGACTGGGTTCTTGACCGCTTCGATTGAAGCCCCGGATGGCAGCTGGCATCCTGACGAGAGGACTGGGTATTTCCAACTGCCCGCATGGGTCCAAGATCCGGTTTTGGACGTTTCCCCGCCATCTCCGCCCGGAGAAGGGGGCGTCTTGCTCCAAGGCCGCTACCGCGTCCGTTCTGCTCTGCGGTTCGGTGCCACCGGCGGGATCTATCGTGCTACCGACACAGAAACGGGCCGCGAGGTCGTGGTTCGTGAAGCCAGGCCACTGCTCGGAACGCTGCAGAGCAATACCGACAGCTTTCATCTTCTCCGGAAGGAAGCACGGATTTTACAGCGGTTAGGCCCGACCGGGCTGTTGCCGCAGTTCGTAGATCTGTTCGGAGAGTGGGAGCATCTTTTCCTGGTGCAAGAGTTCATCGCCGCCGAGTCTCTTTGGGGCTACGCGATCAACTTCTACTTCTGCAAGGCAGAACAGTCGCCAGCCGAGAGCTTCAGGATGTTCCGCGACACGGCCCTCAAGTTGATAGCGGCGCTCCGGACGGTTCACGAGCACGGAATCGTGTTGCGGGACTTGACACGGAATAATACGCTGGTTACCGCGGACGGGCGGATACAATTCATCGATCTCGAGTTCGCCCACGAGACCGGCATGGAGGAATCCGTACTCTGGGTCCAGACGCCGGGCTATGCTTCTCCAGAGCAGTTGCGTTCTCAGCAACCGACGTTCCAGGACGACCACTACTCACTGGGTGCTCTGCTGCTCGACATCCTGACGTTCAACGCCGGCGGCCTTGACCTGAATCGCGAAGGGATTCTCGCCGCTTTGGATTTGACGCTCCGGGATCTGCGACTCCCGGTCGCCCTCGGCCGGCTGATTCGAGGGCTAACAGAGATTGAACCGGCGAGCCGCTGGGGCCTGGAGCGGGCGAAGGAATTCTTGGAGAGATTGGTGGAGCCCCTCGACGCCCAACCTCTCTTCCACCATCTCGGAACGGTTCCCTCCCGGCCGCCGATGTCTCCCTGCCTGCGGCCCAAGATCCGTGAGACTCTTGACGGTGTCGTTCGCTTCATTCATGCCAAGACGAGGCTGGCGCGGGCCGACACCCTTTGGCCGAGCTCGCCCGAGGTCTTCTTTACCAACCCCGTCAATTTGCAGTACGGTGCGGCGGGAACCGCCTTTCTCCTGCTGCGGGCGGAGGAGAAGGTACCCAACGAGGTGCTCGATTGGATTGCACGGCGGGCCGAAGAGTACCCCTGTCCACCGGGTCTGGGGCGCGGACTGGCGGGCGTAGCTCTTCTCTTTCTGGAATGTGGCCGCACGGGGGAGGCGCTGAGGTTCCTTGCAAGGGGAGCCGAGTCGCCACTCCTCGAGCGGGACAAGAGCCTCTATTTTGGCGCTGCGGGCTGGGGGCTGGCGCAGCTTCACGTCTGGCACCGGCTGGGGGATGCCAATTCTCTTGAGGAGGCAGTGCGGATCGGCAGATCTCTTGAGAAGTCTGCGATAAAGACACCCTCCGGCGCTGTCTGGGCGACGCCAGAGAGCTCGCCTCATGGCCTCTACAACGGTCCCAGTGGGATCGCTCTCTTCCTCTTGCATTTGGCGGTCGCGGCACACAGGCCGGAATTTCTCGATCTGGCCCGAGAAGCCTTGCGGTACGACCTGTCCTACCGGCAGGATCTCGGCGCCCATGTGCTGTGGTATCCATATCGTAATGCCCGCGCCAGTGAGCCGAAGTCACCGCATCTGTGGTTCGGCACCGCCGGTATCGGCGCGGTGTTGCTGCGGGCTTACAGCCTGACCGGTGACGAAGAGCTTCGTGTCTGGGCGGAGCGCTGTGCAGCCTCGGTGGCGGAGCGCTACACCAACAAGATATGGCATGACTTCGGCCTCGCCGGCTTCGGTGAGCTTCTTTTGGACTGCTACGCGTATCTGGGTGAAGAAAAATACTTGACTTCCGCATTCTACCTGGCGGAAGCGCTCGTTCTGCACCGCATTCCCCGCGAAGAGGGATTCGCCTTCCTCGGGCAGGACCACCAACGGATCTGCTGCGATTTCGGTTGGGGTGTGGCAGGGATCGGATTGTTCCTCCAGCGCCTGCTACATCCGGAGACCCCGCGTCTGCTGATGCTGGACGAGTTGCTCAGGACCCGTGTTCCGGATGTTGTCGAATCGTTTGTCAAGCTTGCGTAGACGACCGCGAGGTGATCCATGAACGACTCAAACACTACTCCTTCTCCAACGGCCGGTCGTGTATTGCCTGTGATCGGACGAATACTGAGGCTCGCGAGGCCTTACCGATGGCTGCTGGTTGCGGGGTTCGTCCTGTATTTGATAGGCACCATCGTCTCGTTGACTCTGCCGCTCGGTGTCAGAGCACTTCTCGATACAGCCTTGAGCAGGAAAGATGCGCATCTCCTGAATACTCTGACGTTGGTGCTCGTATCCCTCTTCCTGGTGCGATTCGTGGTGGCCTATGCCGGGACTTTCTGCTTGCTGATCGCTAGTGAGCGTGTGGCAATCGACCTGCGCACGGGCCTCTTCGAGCACCTTCAGAACCTGGATGTGAAATTTTTCCGCGACAGCTGGATCGGTGACCTCACTTCGCGTCTTACCGGCGACTGCGCCGCGATCCGGTCGGCGGTGAGCGAGAGCCTGGTCAGTGCGGTGCTTACGATATTCCAACTGGTGACAGCCATGGCGATCATGTTCGCTTTTAATTGGCGGTTGGCCTTGATCGTCGCGCTCGCCGCACCGGCGGCAACCCTGGTGTCAAAGGTCTTTGGGCCCAGACTGCAGCGGGTGGCCCGTGAGTCGATGGACAAGATAGGGCGGTCTCTCGCCTTCGCTCAGGAGATTCTTTCCGGTATCCTGGTCGTGAAGGCTTTCGATCGTACGCCCTTCGAGACGCAACGCTATCGAAGCCTCCTCGCGTCCGTGTTCGAGACGGCGAAGACCTCCGCCAAGCTCCATTCTTTCTTTAGAGCACTGGTCAATTTTCTCACTTCCGGCGCCAATATTGCCCTCTTCTGGTTCGGCGGCCTCGAAGTCCTGGCCGGCCGGCTCAGTGTCGGTGAGCTGGTAGCCTTTCTTTTCTATTCGCAGACGGTCTCCCTGGGTATCTCTCAGGTTGCGCAGCAGTATGGGGACCTGAGCGTTCTGGTCGGAGCTTCGCAGCGGGTCTTCGAAATCCTGGACCTGAAACCGGCAATCTGCAGCCGGCCCGATGCTCGAGTTCCCGAGGTGTCGGTGGGACGCCTGGAGTTCGATCGAGTCGTCTTTGACTATAGTCCAGACCGGCCCGTTCTCAATCGCGTTAGCTTCCATCTCGAGCCGGGAGAGACGGTGGGTGTGGTCGGACTCAGCGGTGCCGGAAAGACGACGCTTCTGCAACTCGTTTGCCGCTTTTACGATCCAGGCGGCGGCCGGATCCTGCTCGACGGAGATGATCTGAGGGATCTGGACTTGGGGTGGCTGAGACGTCACGTGGCGCTTGTCTCTCAAGACACATTTCTTTTCGCAGGAACCATTCTGGACAATATCCGGTATGGCCATCTCGACGCGACTGACCAGGAAATCGAAGCGGCGGCGCAAGCGGCGAATGCCGAGGAGTTCATCCTCCGTTTTCCTCAAGGCTATCATACGGAGATCGGCGAGCGCGGCGTGAAGCTGTCAGGGGGGCAGCGCCAGCGAATAGCCCTCGCCAGGGCTTTGCTCAAGAAGGCGCCCATCCTGGTGCTTGACGAAGCCACTTCTGCGGTCGACGCGTTCTCTGAACATCTGATCCAGGAGGCGTTGGACCGCAATCGAGCCGGGCGGACGACGCTCATCGTGGCCCACCGCCTGGCGACGGTCCGGAGCGCCGATCGCATACTTGTTCTCGAGAATGGATGTATCGTGGAATCCGGCACCCACCGCGAGATGATTGCCAGCAGAGGGCGCTACTTCTGGCTGGTGCAGAATCAGGTGGAGCCTATGGTCGCGGCGGCGGGAGCTTGAGCCATGTTGGCAGACATCGTCACGACACTCCGTGCGCTTGGGCGCCGGCCAGGCTTCCTTGCGGCAACCATCCTGCCGCTCGCCGGGGGTCTCTGTGCAGCGGTTGTCGTCTTCAGCCTGGTGTATCGACTCTTGTTGGGCCCGCTCGGGCTTCCCAATGCCGATAGAGTCCTCGGTCTGTCACAGGACCTCCCCGCCTTGGGGGGATCAGCCCCGATGTCCGCTGCAAGCCTGCTCGCCGTCGTCGAGCAACAAAGCGCTTTTGGAAGCGTTGCCTCATTGCGGGTGACCGATCGTACGATGACCGAACGAGGTGAGCCTCTGCGGGTCAAGGTGGCCAGCGTCACGCCTTCCTTCTTCGCAGTCGGCGCCACGAGGCCCGTCCTTGGCCGTCTGTTCAATGCGGACGACGCCCGTCTGAGCGGGGCACAGAATGCCATCTTTGGTGAAGGTCCGATGGTGATCCTGAGCGACTTGTTCTGGCGCTCCCGTTTCGGAGCCGATCCAGCCGTGATCGGAAAGAGCCTCATGCTGGACGGGCACTGGTACGAGATCGTAGGGGTGATGCCTCCCGAGTTCCGCTACCCTTTGCTGGCCCAGGTTTGGATCCCTCTCGGTTTTGGCGGTCTTGCGCCGCGGGATTTCGGCGGATTCTACTTTCAGAGCGTCGCCCGACTCAAGCCTGAAGTGAGCCTCCCACAGGCCCGGAGGGACTTGGAACGCATCGCTCGGGAACTGCGGCCGGCAGCTCCCAGCGTAACCCGTGGCCTCACTTTCGAGGCCGAGACCATCCGCCAGCGCCGCGTAGGCGACCACCGGGCATCGATGCTCCTGTTGCTGAGCCTGACGCTCGTGATCGTTCTCGGAGTCAGCGCCAACATCGCGCAGATCGTCCTTGCCCGAGCGTTGACGCGCCAGCGGGATTTCGCTCTTCGCTCGGTCCTGGGTGCGTCGCAAGGCCAGTTGATCCGTTTGCTGCTCGTGGAGGGCCTTACGGTGACGCTTCTGGGCTGGGGGCTCGGAATCTCTCTCGCCGGGCTCTTTCTGCGCGTTCTCGGGCGTGCCGTGCCCTTCCCGTGGCTGGACCTGACCAACCTTAGTTTGAACGGTGCCGCGGTCGGATTCTCGCTTGGAATTGCGCTGGCGAGTGGTTTGGTCGTGGGGCTCGTCCCAGCCCTTGCCCTGCGGCAGAAAAGCCTGCTCGCTCATTTGAACGAAGGGGCGGTGCAATCTACCCCTAGCCGCCACCAGCGCTACCTTCAGAGGTTTCTGCTGGTAGCTCAACTTGCCTTGGCTCTGGTTCTGGTCGCGAGCGGCACCTTTCTCCTTGCGAGCTTCGCGCGTGTGCAAGCGGTACGTCCTGGATTCGATCCAAGAGGTCTTGCGACACTCGATCTAAATCTTCCCAGCGAGACCTATGACACGGCACGACTGCTTACCTTCACCTCGCAAGCTGTGCAAGCGTTGCGCGGCATACCCGGTGTATCTGGGGCGGCCACAGGGTTGCGATTGCCGGTTCTGGATGAGGGGGGAGGAGTCTGGTTTTACCTTCCGAACCATGCCGGTTCGACCCGGCACGACCAGATACCGGCGACGTTCAACGCGGTTTCTCCGGGATTTTTCTCGACCTTGAGGGTTCCCATCCTCGCCGGGCGTGACTTCACCGCTCAGGACCGCGTTGGCGGAGAGCCTGTGGCGATCATCGATGAAGTGCTGGCGCGAAAATTCTTCGGTGGAGAGAATCCGATCGGCCGGTCTTTGGTGCTGACGCCCTGGCCTGACGTCCACCGGCGAATCATTGGTGTGGTCGCGGCTGTGAGGTTCGGTGGGCTAAAGAGTGATCTGGAGCCGACGGTTTACGTGTCGGCATACCAGATCCCATGGGGGCAGGTTCGCCTTGTGGTCCGGTCTCGGCTCCCGCTGGCAGCCATCCTCGATCAGGCCAGACGGCGCGTATGGGAAATCGACCGCCGGCTTGCCTTCGACGCCGTGGGAGCCTATGAGAATCGGATTGAAGCCATCTCGCTGGCGGACCGGTGGGCCCTGCGGCTCGTGCTCGCGCTCGGTATTCTCGGTCTCGTCCTGTCTGGAAGCTGTGTCTACGCTGCGACGACCCAGGTGGTGAGTCAGCGATTTCGGGAATGGGGTATCCGGTTGGCTCTCGGGAGTCCCCCTGCTGGCATCGTCGAAAATGTCGTGCTCGAGCGCGTGCCCGACGTCCTTTCCGGTTTTCTCCTGGGGCTTGCCGGGGTCTGGGTGGCTGGCCGCTGGGCGCGGTTTGTCCTCTTTGAGATCAGTCCCTTGGATCCGCTCCTGCTCGGGATCAGCGTGGCGGTTCTGGCGACGGCGGCTTTTCTTGCGATCTACCTGCCGGCTCGCCGCGCAGCCCGGACCGATCCGATGATCGCCATGCGTTGACCGCCCCGATGTGCCGGGTTGGCGGCTCACCCCGTCTCCCGTCCCATCCGGCGCGCGATGCGCATCGCCATCTCGAGCGCCTGCTCGTAGTTGAGGCGCGGGTCGACGCGGCTCGTACTCGCGCTCGAGGTCGGCCTCGGTCGAGGCCGCGCGCGCCGCCGATGCACTCGGTGACGTCCTCGCCGGTGAGCTCGACGTGGACGCCGCCGAGGCGCGAGCCGAGCTCCTCGTGGACCTCGAAGGACTGCTCGAGCTCGGCGAGGATGTTGTCGAAGCGGCGCGTCTTGATCCCGTTCGGCGTCGTCTCGGTGTTGCCGTGCATCGGATCGCACATCCAGAGCACCGTGCGGCCCGCGCGCTGCACCGCCTCGACGAGCGGCGGCAGCTCGCGGCGACCTTCTGCGCGCCCATGCGGTGGATCAGCGTGATCCGCCCGGGCTCGCGGTCGGGATCGAGCGCGTCGAGCAGCCCGAGCAGCCAGTCGGCGGTCACGCCCGGCCGAGCTTGATGCCGACCGGGTTGCGGATGCCGCGGAAGAACTCGACGTGCGCGCCGTCGAGCTGCGCGGTGCGCATGCCGATCCACGGGAAGTGGGTCGACAGGTTGTAGTAGCCGGTCGCGGCGCGGCGACCTGGCGGGTCTGCGCCTGCTCGTACGGCAGCTGCGAGCGCCTCGTGGCTCGTGTAGAACTCGACGCGGCGCAGCTCCTCGCTGCGACGCCGGTGAGCGCCGCCATGAAGTCAAGCGACTCGCGGATCGACGCCGACGATGCTGCTCGTACTCCGCGGCGTTCGGCGAGTGCTTCGCGAACGAGAGGTCCCAGTACTCGGGGTGGTGGAGGTCGGCGAAGCCGCCGTCGATCAGCGAGCGGATGAAGTTGAGCGTCAGCGCGGCGTGCTCGTAGGCGCGCAGCATCAGCTCGGGGTCGGGCGCGCGATCCTCGGCGGTGAACGCCGGGCGGTTGACGAGGTCGCCGCGGTAGCCGGGCAGCGTGACGCCGCTCGCGCGTCTCGGTCGGCGCGAGCGCGGCTTGGCGTACTGGCCGGCGATGCGGCCGACGCGGACCACCGGCTTGCTCGTGCCGTGGACGAGCACGAGGGACATCTGGAGCAGGATCTTCAGCTTGGCGGCGATCGACTGCGAGCTGCAGTCGTCGAAGCTCTCGGCGCAGTCGCCGCCCTGCAGGAGGAACGCTCGCCGCGCGCCGCCTCGGCGAGCTGCGACTTCAGGCGCTCGATCTCCCACGACGTGACGAGCGGCGGCAGGCAGGAGGGTCGCGCAGCGCCGCCTCGACGCGCGCCGCGATCCCGGTACGCCGATTGCTGCTGCGTCGGACTTGGTCTTCCAGGAGGTAGGGGTCCAGTCGGCCATAAGGATAGAGAACTGTACATCATCCCCCGGGTCCGGTCGCCAAAACCCTGGAGGCCTTCCAGCGTAGAATGTCCCCGGAGGTTGCTGCATGTTCCCAGGAAACGAAGTGTATGTGCTCATCCCGATCGTCGCGATCCTGTCCGGGGTGCTGAAGACTTGGGTCAAGCAGCGGGCCCTGGGCGCCTCGAACGTCGAGCTGGAGAAGGAGATCGCGGAGATGCGCCGGGAGCGGACGGGCCTGCACGAGCGGCTCCAGAACCTCGAGGCGATCGTGGTCAGCCAGACCTGGGACGTGCTCCACGACCGCACCCTGCCGCCGCCCGACCGCGAGCACCTGGCCGCCAACGCCGCCCATCGCGAGTTCGGCCCCGTCGCGACCGGCCCCAGCGACGCCCAGCGCGCCGGGCAGCTCGCCCAGCGCCTGCGCCTGCGCGGCTGATCCTTCCTGGTGGCGCTCAGGCGGCGCGGGCCGGGTTCCGGCTGCGGGCCCCCCGGCAGCCACCGCCGCAGCGCGAGAGCGCCCAGCCCATCTGCCGCCGGCGCCGCCGCCGCTGCCCGAGATAGGAGGGGAGGGTGAACAGCGACCCCAGCAGCCCTCCCACCACCACGAAGCCGCAGAGCGTCGCCAGCCAGACGGCGACCCAGGCGCCCGGCCGCACCTGCGGCCAGGCCGCGAAGAGCCCCACCGCCGCCAGCAGCACCACCCCGAGGATGGCCGAGCATCCGCTGGCCCGTCGGCGCCCCCAGCATCGGCTGGTAGTCGGTCTGGGCGATCTCGGGCTCCATCTCGCGGAGCAGCCGTGGCAGCGCCTCGGCGCCGACCCGGCCGGTGGTCCACAGGTGGCTGAGGGCGTCGGGGAGGAAGCGCTCCACGCCGTCGAGCTCCGAGCGCAGGGCATAGAGCGGGTCGTTGGCCCAGCGCCGCGGGCACGACACCTCGCGGACGTGGGGCGGCACGTAGTAGTAGGTCTCGATCGAGAACTCCGCCGCGGCGCCGCCGTTCCACGGGTCCTCCCCGCGGAAGCGCGCCTCCGTCCGGAACCGCCGGGGGGTCAGCTTGACGTGCACGAACATCACGGGATCCCTCCCTGCGGAAAAACCCGGAACGGGTTCCCCGGTTGTCGAGGTGCTGTGTCGTGGTGACCCTATTATTACCCAAAGTATTACCCCAAGAGGGGGGAAGGCGGAAAACCGGGGAGGTCGCAGGCGGGAACCCGGCGGCGAGACGCGCCGCCGGGGACAGGTTGGAGACTACCGCCCGGAGGCGTTTACTTCTGGACTTCGAAATCCTTGGTGCCGGCGGCGGTGCCGTCGACGGTGATCTCCACCTTGTACTTGCCGGCGGGCCAGCCCTTGGGGTTGGAGACGCTGAGGTCGGTGGTGTCGTTGCCGGTGGGCTGGGATCGTCAACCTTGTCGTCCTTCACCAGCTTGGCGTTGTCGCCATAGGTCCACTTGGCGCCCGATGGTGGAGGAGGCGGCGGTGCCGGTGGTGGAGATGGCGGCGTAGATCGTGTCCTTGGGGCCGAAGGTGGTGGCCGGCTGGGAGATCTTGTGGCCGGCTCCCCACGGCCTTGCCGAGGTCGATCGAGGAGACCTTTGGGATGCCGGCGGGGGCGGCCGGGGTGACTTCCGGGTCGTGGGCGCGGTCGAGTACCTCGGGCGGCGGCTCCGGGGGTACTTCTTCCTTCTTCTTGCAGCCGGCCAGGGCGAGACAGCCGGTCAGGACCAGGGCGGTGGCGCGGTAGAAACGCATGGTTCTCTCTCCTCTTTTACTCGTTTGAAGATCTTCAGTTTCTGTCCGGGTTGGATCGAGGTCCGGGTCGTCGAGGATGTCCCGGTTGGCGTCGAAGATCCGGCGCCAGTGGTTGGCCTCGCCGTAGAAATGCTTCGAGATCTTCGAGAGGCTGTCGCCGGAGACGACGGTGTAGGTCTGTTCGGCTGGCTCGACGATGGGCGCGGTCGATGAAACGCCGCCCTCCACGTCCGAGAAGTCGGGCTGGTCCTCGTTGCTCGCCATTGCGGTCCTCCTTTCACACCCATGTGTGAAAAAAATGCGTCGATGAAGGGACATCGAGCCCGAGAACAGACTGAGCTCGGGCGGTAGCATACCCCGGAACCCTTACGGACAAAGTTACGAAGCAAGAACCGCGCCGGAGCCGGCGGAAGGGGGGGCAGGGCCGCCATGATATTTTAGCGACCAATCCTTCGGAGGCCTCGGGAGTCGTGTCCCGGTTTGAGCCGCGCAGCCGACTGGCAGCGACGAAGGAGCGGAGCCCGAAGGAGGCGAGCCGGGTCAAACCAGGACACGACAGAGGGCGGGCAGGGTTCCGGCGCGGGGCGCGGACGCGATACTCTTTCCGCGATCCTCTTCGCGCCGCGCCCCGGCGCTTTTGCTTTCCTGTGTGCCCTTCCTGGAAAAGGAGCCGTCCCTTCAGCCCACGCCGTTTCGCCGTCCTCCCGATCCTCGCCCTCTGCGCCGCCTGCGGCCTCGCCGCGGCCTGTTGCGCAAGCCCCGGCTGCGCCGGTGGCCTCCACCGCGGCCGAGCGCCCCCTCACTGCGCTGCCCTACACGCCGAGCCTCGACGTCGTTGATGGACAGACGTCGACCCCTGCGTCGACCTCTACAAGTTCTCCTGCGGCGGCTGGATCAAGAACAACCCGATCCCCCCCGACCAGGCGCGCTGGAGCGTCTACCCGAAGCTGACCGACGAGAACCAGCAGTTCCTGTGGGGCATGCTCGAGGAGGCGGCCGCGCCCGGCGGCCGGCCGCACGCCGACACCGCAGAAGATCGGCGACTACTTCGCCGCGTGCATGGACGAGGCGGCGATCGAGAAGGCCGGCACCGCGCCGCTGCAGCCCGACCTCGACGCCATCGCCGCCCTGCAGTCGCGGCAGCGAGCTCGCGCCGCTCCTGGGCCGGCTCCATCCGGCGTGGCACACGGCTCGATGCTCTTCGGCTTCGGCTCCGAGCCAGGACTTCGCGCGACGCCTCGCAGGTGATCGCGCTTCGCCGGCGCCGGCGGCCTCGGCCTTCCCGACCGCGACTACTACCTGAAGACCGACGCCAAGTCGAAGGAGACGCGCGCGCAGTACCTCGCCCACGTCGCCGAAGATGCTTCGCGCTGCTCGGCGACGCACCGAGCGCGAAGCGCGCCGCCGAGACCGTGCTGGCCATCGAGACGGCGCTGGCCAAGGCGTCGCTCACCCGCGGTCGAGCAGCGCGATCCCTACAAGACTACCATCCACATGTTGAAGCGCACGGAGCTGCAGGCGCTCACGCCGTCGCTTCGACTGGGGGGCGTACCTCGACGGCGCTGGGCCTGAGCGGGCCTCGACGACTTCAACGTCACCCAGCCGGAGTTCTTCAAGGCGCTCGACCACGCAGCTCGAGCGCGACCCCGCTCGCCGACCTGCGGACCTACCTGCGCTGGCACCTGGCGGCGACGCCGCCGCCGTACCTCTCGACGCCGTTCGTCAACGCCAGCTTCGACTTCTACGGCGCCTACCTGCGCGGCGTCGAAGCAGATCGCGCCGCGCTGGAAGCGCTGCGTGCAATGCGTCGACCGCGACCTGGGCGAGGCGCTGGGGCAGGTCTTCGTCAAGAAGTCTTCCCGCCCGGAGGTGAAGACCGACACCGAGCGGATGGTGACCCAGATCGAGGAGGCGATGGAGAAGCGGATCAATGAATCTCCCTGGATGACCCCGGAGACCAAGAAGGCGGCGGTGATCAAGCTGCACGCCATGCGCAACAAGATCGGCTATCCGGACCACTGGCGCGACTACTCGGCGCTCGAGATCCGGCGCGGCGAATTCGCCCGGCAACGTCGAGCGCGCGGCCGCCTTCGAGACCGCGGCGCGAGCTCGCCAAGATCGGCAAGCCGGTCGACCGCGGCGAGTGGGGCATGACCGCCGCCGACGGTGAACGCCTACTACGACCCGCAGATGAACGACATCAACTTCCCGGCCGGCGTCCTGCTGCCGCCGCTCGTACGACCCCAAGCTCGACGCCGCCCCGAACTACGGCAACACCGGCGGCACCATCGGCCACGAGCTGACCCACGGCTTCGACGACGAGGGGCGCCAGTTCGACGCCCAGGGCAACCTGCGCGACTGGTGGCAGCCCGCGGACGCCAAGGAGTTCAAGGCGCGCGCCGCCTGCGTGATCGGACCAGTACGCGACAGTACACCGTCGTCGACGACATCAAGATCAACAGCAAGCTGACGCTGGGCGAGGACATCGCCGACCTCGGCGGGCTGATCCTCGCCTACATCGCCTGGCAGGAGGAGACCCACGGCCAGAAGCTCGAGCCGCGCGACGGCCTCACCCCCGAGCAGCGCTTCTTCGTCGGCTTCGCCCAGTGGGCCTGCGGCGGCGACCGCCCCGAGTCGCTGCGCCTCAACGCCCGCATCAATCCCCACTCGCCGCACGAGGCGCGCATCAACGGCGTGGTGGTCAACATGCCCGAGTTCGACCAGGCCTTCGCCTGCAAGGCCGGCAACAAGCTCTACAAGGAGCCGGCGAAGATCTGCCGGATCTGGTAGGTCAGGCCGAGCACCGGCCGGCTCCTGCCACCCGCACCGGGTCAGGAGCCGGCGAGCGCGTCTTGGGGAGAGATCCGGAAGGGGTTGACGATCCGCAGACCGTCAAGATCCTGGTCGTGCTGGAGATCCTCGGTGAGCAAGTGGGAGCACTCAGCCGACTTGGCGGCGGCGGCGATCAGCGCGTCCCACCAGGACAAGCGGAATCGGTCCTGGAGGTCCCAGGCGGTTTCGAAGCATCGCTGGTCGAGGGCGACCGGCTCCCACGCCCAGAGCGCGCGAACGACCTCGCGGGCGGTTTCCTTGTCCAGGCCGGGGTCCAACTTCCGCGTCACGGTGACGTAGAGCTCCTGGAGGACTTGCAGACTGATCCGCCCGGAGCGGCTCGCCCAAAGATGGCGGAGCCAATCCTCGGCCCGGGTCTGCTTGGCGGGCTCGCGAGAGTCGAGCTGATAGACGAGGACGTTCGTGTCAACGAAGACCCGAGCGGTCATGAAGCTCCTCGCGAGACGGAAGAGGCTTGTCCTCGGACCGCAGCGGCCGGGGCTCGACTGCGAAGAACTGCCGCCTCGCCTCCTCGTAGGCATCGAGCGACCGCATGCGCTCCCTGAGCATCTCCCCGACGAGCCGCGACATGCTCGTTTCCCGCTTGGCGGCCTCCACCCGGGCCCAATGGGCGACGTCTTCGTCCAGGGTGATCGTCACGTTCTTCATGGTACGAAGTTAGTGGGGCACGCAGCTCGTGTCAAGGATAAGGCCCCTGTTAGACTTCCCCGATGAAGACATCCAGGATCGTTCTTTCCCTTGCCCTCGCGGGGCTGCTGGGAGCCCTCTCGCAAGCCGCCGCCCAGACCCCTCTCGGCCCGCAATTCCGGGTCGACCCCCCCAGCCTGGACCCCTCGCCGCGCTACGCGCCGAGCCTGGCGTTCGACCCGGCGGAGCGCTGTGGATCGCCTGGGAGAGCCACGACAGCGCCCTGAACGGCGTGGCGGCGCGGTCGGTCTCGACCTCCGGGGCCTTGTCGCGCGTGATCCTGCCGCTCCCCCGCACGGCGCGCTCCCCGCGCTGGTTTCCGCGCCGGGCGGCTTTGCCGTCTTCGGGGAGACTGAGCAGGGCTGCTCGAGATGCGGCGGTTCAACGGCCTCGGCGCGCTGCGGGGGCCGCTGGTCCTGGCCCAGAAATCGGACGCCGTTCACCCCTTACTCCGTGACCCCGCTTCCGCAGGGAGGCTTTTTCCTCGTCTGGACCGCCGACGACTGCCCCGGCATCCGCTGCACGAGCTCCGGCGTCTTCGCCCGCGTGCTCGACGGCCTGGGCAAGCCGCTGACCCCGCCGTTCCGCGTCACGCCGTCGATCGTGCACGACCAGATCCCCACCGGCGTGGTGGCGGACCCGCAAGGGAACGTCTTCGTCACCTGGTGGGAGACGATCCCCCAGGACCCGCTGCTCTACGCCCTGTACGCCCGCCGCTTCTCGCGCGCGGGGCAGCCGCTCTCCGGCGCGATCCGGGTCAGCGAGCAGACCTCGGGGTTGGGCGGAGGGGTCGCGGCGGATGCGGCGGGGAACTTCGTCGTGACCTGGCAGTCGGTCGCCGCGGAGGGCGAGCAGTCCATCCATGCCCGGCGGTATTCGAGCCAGGGAGCGCCGCTCGGTCCGGAGCTCCTGGTCAGCGGGGAACCGTCCAGCGCCGCCACCTTCCCGCAGGTGGCGATGTCGGCCGCGGGGGATTTCTTCGTCGTCTGGGAGAGCTTGGGCTGCGCCGGGTGCGACTACGTGGACGTCAAAGGACGCCTCTTCCGCGCCGACGGCACCGTGGAGGACGAGATCGTGGTCAACGACTACAAGGTGGGGAGCCAGATCGAGCCCGCGGCCGCCTTCGGCCCCGGCGGCCGCCTGGCGGTCGCCTGGCTCAGCGAGTCTGCATCGCACAGCGATTTCGAGGTGGACGCCAAGCTCTTCAGCGTCGGGTCCGCCGGCCCGCCCTGACCAGATTCCCTCAGGAAAGGCAGCTTTTCTGAAAGGGCTAGCCGGGCCGGGAGCGTAGCGCCTGCTCCCCGCCCGGACTTCCCGATCGTCAGCTGCAGGTCGCGGTCAGGGTGACCCCACCGCCGGAGGCCGAACAAGAGGACGAGGTGCAGCTCGCACTGGCGCCCGAGCACGTCACCGTGGCGCCCCCACAAGTGAAGGAGCAGGATTGCTGGGCTTCGTCGGTAAAGAAGCCTGGAACCTTCCGACTTTCTTGGCGAACTTCCAGCTTACCCTTCGCATCGCCGGAGGTCGTGACCTGGGGCGACGGCTTCGCCGGGCGGGCGGCGGCGGCGGCCGGGAGAGCGGTGATCAGGGCGAAGGCGGCGGCGAGAGCGAGAGCGGCAAAGTGGTTCTTGGACATGGTAGTTCCTCACAGATCGAAGGAAATCGAAGGCCGCGCCGCGCCGAAGCACGGGTGCGACCGCGGTCGCGCATTGTCCAGGGGCCCTGACGGGAAGAGAGAATAGTCTTGAGCCCGCCGATTTGCTTGCCGGAACTTCTTGACGTTCCTTCTGGGCGCCGCTAGTCGCCCGGGCGGCCGCGAAACTCGCTCGGCGTGCACTGGAAACGGCGGCGGAAGGCGCGGCAGAAGGTCTCGTAGCTCCCGTAGCCGACCGCCGCGGCGATCCAGAAGGCCTCGAGCTGGAGGGTGCGCAGGAGGCGCGCGGCGGCGGCGAGGCGCTGCGACTCGATGTAGTCGCGCAGGGTGATGCCGAGCGTGCGGTGGAAGAGGGTGGTGAGGTTGTGGTTGCGCACCCCGCATCCGGCGCGCACGCTGGCGGCGTTCAGCCCGGGATCGAAGAGATGGCGATGGATGTAGGCGAGCGCCCGGGCCACCTGCGCCGGAGACTTCGCCCCGTCCCCCTCACCCGGATCCGCGATACACCGTTTGCACTCTCCAAGCGCCGCTTCGAGGAGCCGATCGTCGGTTCGCAAAGGGTATCCACCCTTTCTGAGGAATCTGAAGTGCTCGTGAAGAATCTCATAGAAGGATTGCAATTGGAAGCGGTTTCTTAGGCACGCCGATGCTGGAGGCGCGAGCCGCCCGGCTCGCCCCCTCCCCTGTAACCTTTCCCCCCAACCTGCGTAGAGAGTCCAGATGGCGAACGCCGAACCCAGCAATGACCTCGAGCCCGACTCGGCGGCGCCGGATGACGTCCAGACGGAGGGAATTCTGATGCGCAACAGAAAATGGATCATCGCGGTCGCCGCGGTGGTGTTGATCGTGGGAAGCCTGGTGGTCGCCCGTGCCACGACGCGTACGAAGAGCGAGCCCCAGGAATCGCCGTTCCGCCTCGGCAAAGTGCAGTCCGAGGATCTGCAGGTCAGCGTCCGCGAGGTGGGGGTGGTCGACCCGGTGATCAAGGTGGACGTCAAGTCGGCCGTCTCCGGCCGCATCCTCAAGCTCGCCGTCCGCGAGGGGGACGTGGTCCGGTCCGGCCAGGTGCTGGCCGCCGTCGAGCCGGACGTCAATCAGGCGCAGTCGCTCTCGGACGTCAAGTCCGGGGTGGCCCAGGCCGACCTCAAGCTGCGCGACGCCGAGCGCGAGCTCGCCGCCCAGCAGGCCCTGTTCGACGCCGGGCTGATCCCCAGCCAGACGCTGCGCAACTTCAAGACCACCCGCGACCTCGCCGCCGAGGCGCTCGGCAACGCCAAGTCGCGCTACCAGATCGTCGAGGACCACGGCATCCCGATCTCCGGCGCCTCGAACAGCCAGCAGGCGCAGGTCACCTCGCCGATGGCCGGGGTGATCATCAAGAAGGGGGTCGAGCTGGGGGAGACCGTCACCTCGGGCGTCTCGTCGTTCAACGACGGCACCGTGATGTTCACTGTCGCCGACCTCAAATCGCTGATCATCCGGGTGAACCTCAACGAGGTGGACATCGCCAAGGTGCGGGTCGGCCAGCCGGTGCGGGTCACTCTCGACGCCTATCCGCAGAAGATCTTCACCGGCAAAGTGCGCTTCGTGGCCCCCGCCGCCAAGGTGGTCGACAAGATCAAGGTGTTCGAGATCGAGGTCGCCCTCGACCATCTCGACGAGGCCTTCCGCACCGGCATGAGCGCCAACGTCGAGATCCTCGGCGAGAAGCGCGCCTCGGCCCTCTCGATTCCGCTCGAGGCGTTGCAGCGGCGCGAGGGGCAGACCGTCGTCTACCGCCTGAAGGCCGGCCTGCCGGCCAAGCAGGTTGACAAGGCCCGGGAGGCGCTCAACGGCCGCAGCAAGTTCGTCTGGATGTCCGAGAACTGGGCGGGCTACTTCGAGCCGGTGCCGGTCAACGCCGGCATCGCGACCCTCGAGCGGGTGGAGATCCTCTCCGGGCTCCGCCCCGGCGACCAGGTCGCCCTCGAGGACGTCACTCGCAAGCAGGTCGAGAAGGACAACGAGAACAACTAGGTCGAGAGGACACGGGAGAACGCCATGAACATCATCGAGACCCGCGGCCTGATCAAGACCTACGGCAGCAACGGCAACGCCGTCCACGCCCTGCGCGGCATCGACCTCACGATCGCGAGGGGTGAGTTCGTCGCCCTGATCGGACCCTCGGGGTCGGGGAAGAGCACGCTGATGGCGATCCTCGGCTGCCTCGACGTGCCGACCGGCGGGAGCTACGCGCTCGCCGGCCGGCGGGTGGAGAAGCTCGCCGGCGCCGACCTCGCGGCGATCCGCAACGAGCAGATCGGCTTCGTCTTCCAGCAGTACAACCTGCTCCCCAAGGCGACCATCCTGCGCAACATCGAGCTCCCCATGCTCTACGCCGGCGTCCCCCGCAAGGAGCGCCGGCAGCGGGCGCTCGACCTGCTGGCGCGGGTGGGGATCTCCGACAAGGCGAACGTCCTGCCGGGCGAGCTCTCCGGCGGCCAGCGCCAGCGGGTGTCGATCGCCCGCGCGCTCGCGAACCGGCCGGCGCTGCTGCTCGCCGACGAGCCGACCGGCGCCCTCGACACCAAGACGGGGGAGGAGGTCCTCGCCCTCTTCCGCGAGCTGCACGAGCAGGGGAACACCGTGGTGCTGGTCACCCACGACCCCGGCATCGCCGCCCGCGCCGAGCGCCGCGTGGTGCTCTGCGACGGCCTGATCCAGGAGGAGCTGCGAGAGAAGGAGCGGGCGGCATGAGAGCCCTCCGAGGGGGGGGCGGCACCGGCGCCTTCCGCGAGCGGCTGAGCGAGGCGTGGATCGAGCTGCGCGGCAACCCCGGGCGCTCCTTCCTCCAGGCCCTCGGCGTGATGCTCGGGGTGGCCTCGGTGCTCGGCGGCTTCTCGATCTCCGACAGCCAGCGCCAGCAGGCGGCGCGGATGTTCGCGAAGACCGGCGGCATCGACAAGCTGAACGTGTACCCCACCGACACCGTCTACCAGGGGACGCCGAGCGCCCTCCAGAACGCCAACCGCGGTCTGAGCCTGGAGGACGCCACGGAGGGGGGCCAGGTGTCGTCCGCCGCCAAGGCGATCAACGCCACCAGCGTGGTCAAGAACGCCCGCGCCCGGGTGCGCTCCGAGTTCGCCGACCAGGAGCGCGACATCAACGGCATCGGCGCCGACTATCTCGCCATGAACGGCTACGAGATCGAGCAGGGGCGGGCCTTCACCAGCCAGGACATGGTGACCGGCGCGCCGGTGGCGATCCTCGGCGCCGAGGCGGCGAGCGTCTTCTTTCCCACCGGCGACGTGCTCGGCCGCACGCTGCGCCTCGGCGACGTGCCGGTGACCGTGGTCGGCGTCTTCCACCAGAAGGTCTTCCGCTTCCGCGAAGGGCAGCACAACATCTTCGCCTGGCGCAACCGCATCGTCGCCGTCCCTTCGGGGCTGGTGGCGGCGCGCATGGAGGGGGACGCCTACCATCGCCTGGACAAGATCACCTTCCGCGTGCCGGACCTCGCGGCGATGTCCGACTTCACCAAGCAGCTCTCCTCGCTGGTGACCTCGAACCACCGCCTGCAGACCGACTACCGGCTCGACGACGTCGCCAAGCGCCTCGAGCGGCAGATGAACCAGGGGGCGGTCTACAACCTGATCTTCATGTTCTCCGGGGTGCTGGCGCTGATCGGCGGCGGCATGGTGAACGTCAACATCCAGCTCGCCTCGCTCAAGGAGCGGGTGCGCGAGGTGGGGGTCAAGATGGCGATCGGCGCGCCGGGGAGCGAGATCTTCAAATCGTTCATGACCGAGGCGCTGCTGCTCACCCTGCTCGGCAGCGCCGCGGGGTTCGTGATCGGCATCGTCTTCTCCTGGGTGATCACGCGGGCGATCGGCGCGCCGCTCACCCTCGCGCCGCTGAGCTTCGTCTGGGCCGTGCTGATGGCCCTGATCTTCGGCTTCCTGTTCGCGCTCTATCCGGCCGCCAAGGCCAGCCGGCAGTCGCCGATGGAGGCCTTGCGCTATGAGTAGCGAAGCGCTCGCTTTCGC
>CAVWOZ010000023.1:0-156788 GCA_963756595.1 uncultured Acidobacteriota bacterium | reverse complement strand
TCGAAGCCGTTCATCCCGGGGAGGCCGATGTCGCAGAGCACGAACTCGGGGTGGAAGGCGCGCGCGGCCCGCACCCCCGCCGCGCCCGACTCGGCGAGCTCGACCTGATGCCCCGACAGCTCGAGGAACTCGCACAGCGTGGCGCCGGCGTCCGGGTTGTCCTCGACCACCAGGATCTTGCGCGCCGCCGCCTCCGCCCCGATGGCGGGGTCGGCGAGCTCCTCCGCCTCGAGGGAAGAGGCCGCGGCGAGCGGCAGCCGCAGCGAGATCTCCGATCCCTGCCCCGGCCCCTGGCTGCGGGCGGCCACCTCGCCGCCGTGCAGCTCGACCAGCCCCTTGACCACGGCGAGGCCGACGCCCAGGCCGCCGTGGGCGCGGTCGAGGGTGTGGTCCCCCTGCGCGAAGACGTCGAAGACGTACGGCAGCTCCTCGGGACGGATCCCCGCGCCGGTGTCGCGCACGGTGAGCTCGGCGCGCCGGCCCCCCGCCGGGAGCGAGACCTCGACGGCGATCCGCCCCCCCCTCGGCGTGAACTTGACGGCGTTGTCGAGCAGATGGGTGAGCGCCTGCGAGAGGCGCTGCCGGTCGCCACGAATCTCGAGCGGCTCCTCGGGGAAGCGGAGGGCGAGCCGGAGCCCGTGCTCCTCCAGGGTCTCCCGGTAGCCCGCGGCGACGACGCGGACCAGCTCGGGGAGGTCGACCTCCTCGAGCCGCAGCTCGACCTCGCCGCGGGTGACCCGCGACGCCTCGAGGAGGTCGTCGATCAGCTGCGCCTGGTGGTGGACCTGCCGTTCGGCGGTGCCGATCGCCCGCTTCGTCGCCTCATCGCCGGCTCCCTGTTTCAGCCGCAGCACCTCGAGGGCGTTGCTGATCGTGCCGAGGGGGTTGCGCAGCTCGTGGGCGAGCATCGAGAGGAGCTCGGTCTTGGCGCGGTCGGCCCGCTCGAGCGCCGCGCGCTTCTGGGACAGCCGCAGGGTGACCTCCTCGAGCCGGGCCTCGCTGAAGCGGGCGCGCTGGAGCTGCGCCAGCATCCAGTCGATCCGCTCGTCGGGCGTGCGGTCGCCGAGCACCAGGTCGGGGGGCTCGTAGAAGGCGTTGGCGCAGATCTGATCGCCGATCACGGCGAGCGGGTGGGTGTGCAGCGCCTGCTGGAGCGCCTCGGAGGGGGAGCCCTCGCGGGCGTAGCGGCAGAGCGCGCAGGTCCGGCTGCCGGCGAGGAAGCGGTTGAGGTGGGCCTCGTACTCGATCAACCGCTCGCCCCCCTCCGCCGTCCCCTCCAGCACCCAGCCCATGTTCCAGGTCGCCCGCAGGCCGGAGAAGCCGTCGTCGAGCGCCTGCTGCTCGGCCTGGCGCAGGAGATCCATCATCGACCCGGGATCGAAGCGCCCGCGGGGGAGCCAGCTCTCCCGCTGGGTGAGGAAGACGAGGGCGCCGCGCTCGTGCTCGGCCTGGACGTCCACTCCCGCCTCGTCGAGGCAGCGCTCGAGGCGGCGCGCACTGGTGCCGTGACCGACGAAGAGACAGCGCTCGGAAGCCGCCAGCCCCGCCTTGAAATAAGGGATCAGGGCCGCGATCTGCTCCGCGGCGCTCTGATAGATGAGACAGAGGTGATCGCCCTGACGCAGACGGGCGATCCGATGCTCGAGATCAAGCTTCACGACCAACCTCCCACCCGCGATGAATTCGCGGCCGGTCGAGCGGTTGTGCAAGATGCGTGCGCGGCTCGCCGCGCGATGCCGCAAGGAGAGTCGGAAGGAAAGAGCGCGAAGGAGGGGGAGCGAGCGCCGGCGGTCCCGAGCGGGACCGCCGATCCGTCATGCCGGCTCGGAGTCGGTCTTGCCGTCGCCGGCGGAAGCCGGAGAGATGGTCTTGTGCAGGTAGCGGACGAGCTTGTGGAAGCCGTCGAGCATCTCGCTGAGCGCCTGCTCCTCCTGCGGCGGGAGCTGGCGGCTCAAGCCGAGGATGCGATAGACGCTGAAGCCGCCCGCCCGGCCGCTCTCGTCCGTCTCTTCCGCGGCTTCCGGCGAGAACGCGTTCCAGGCCTCGCGCAGGGCGCCCGGACGGCGGATCCCCTCCGGCCGCTCGTTGACGATCTGGAGAGCGTTGTGCAGATCGTTGAGATCGCATTCGAGGGAGACCAGGATCTTCTCCAACGTATCGAGTGACGGCTTCTGCTTGCCGGTCTCGTAGGCCGAGAGCATCGCTTTGGTGATCCCCGCGGCGTCGGCGACCTGGTACTGCCGCTTGCCTTGGCGGTCGCGAAGCCAGCGCAAGGCCCTGCCAAGTCCGTTGAAGATTGACATGCGCGAAATGTACCGTTTCCGGAGCCCTGTGGCAAGCACAAACTTATGTGGATCAATGACTTGGCGCAAAGAAAAAGATTCTGTAGGGACGTATATATGTTCCGGATGAAGGTGATTAAGAGCCGGCTTAGTTGTTGACCCTGGCAACATCTGTTCTATAATCACCCCGGATCTCAACTCAGCGGTTCCCGGATTCGATGACCGGAAGGAGCGGGAACCTGGAATAACCACCGTCGACAGAGCGGATCTCAAGGCGGAGCCGTAAGGCGGATATGGACGACCATCCCGATTCCGATCTCCTCGAGCGCTTCATGCGCCACGCCACCGACGCTCCGGAGCGCCAGCGGGTGGTGCGCCATCTGCTGGCCGGCTGCGCGCGGTGCGTGGCGGTGACGCGGTCCCTCTGGAGCCTGGGGGAGCTGGGAGGCGACGCGGCCGACGACCGGGCCGGGCGCGAGCCGGAACGGCAGGAACGGATGGAGCTCCCCGCCGCCGACACCGCGGAGGCCGCCGCGGGGCTCCACGCCCAGGCGCTGGGACTGGTGGCGGCCGGGCGCGGCGCGGCGGCCTTTCCGGCGCTCGAGCGGGCCCGCCGACTCTACCGGCGGCTCGGCGACGGCGCCAACCTGGTGCGCCTCCGCCACCTGGAGGGGAAGATCGGCGAGGCCCTGGGAGCGACGCGCGAGGCGGAGGCCGCCTTTGTCGACGCCCGGCAGGGTTTCCTGCTCGCCGGGCTCGGGGGGGAGGCGGCCGAGGCCCTGCTCGACCTCGCGGTGCTCTACGCGGGCGAAGGGCGTTCCGGCGAGATCCTCCCCCTGACTCGCGACCTGCTCCCGCTGCTGCGCACCCGCGACATCCGCCCGGGGGTCGCGGCGGCGCTGCTCTTCCTCCGCCGGCTGGCCGAAACCGAGCACGCGACGCTCGAGGTGCTCTCCGAGATCGCCCGCTACGTGAGCGTCGAGCCGCGCCGCCTGGCCCCGGACGGCGGCGGACCCCGCGGACAGCGGCGGACGGGGGTAGTAGTAGACTAGGGGCCGGTGAGCGAAGCAGCCATCCGTCCTTCTTCCATCCTCTCCCAGGCAACCGCCCAGGCGCTGGAGCTCCCCAGCCTGCTGGCGGTGCTGTCGCGTTTCGCGGCGAGCGACCTGGGGGCCGCCCGCGCGCTCGCCCTCACGCCCTACGAGGACGAGGGGGAGCTGCGGGCGCAGCGCACACTGTTCGAGGAGGCTTCGCGGCTCGCCGGCGAGCGCTCGCTGGTCCCCGATTTCGACGCCCCGCTCGGCGACCTGCTGACCCGCATCGCGACCGGCCGCCCCCCCGTCGAGGGGATCGACCTGGTGCGCCTCGGCGACCTCGGCCGTGCGACGCGGACCGCCGCGGCGCGCATCCGCGACGCGGTCCCCCCCTGCCCGGCGCTCGGGGCGCGCGCCCGCGGCCTCCCCGACGTCGATCCGCTGCTCAAGAAGATCGACCGCATGCTCGACCGCCGCGGCGAGGTGCGCGAGGACGCGAGCCCCCGTCTCGCCGCCCTGCGCCGGCAGATCCGGACCGTGCGCGACCAGATCTACCGCGACCTCGGGGAGTTCGTGTCGAGCCACAAGGACGAGCTCTCCGAGGAGACCATCCCGATGCGCGGCGGCCGGCTGGTGGTGGTCCTCCAGTCCGGCGCCCGCGGGCGCACCGGCGGCCTGGTCCACGGCCGCTCGGCCACCGGCCGCAGCTTCTACTTCGAGCCGCTGCACGTGGTGGAGACCAACAACACGCTGCAGCAGTCAGTGGAGGACGAGGAGGCGGAGCGGCGGCGGATCCTGATCGAGCTGATCGACGCCGCCCGCGCCGCGCTCCCCGACCTGCGCGAGCACTCGGGGTTCCTCGGCGAGCTCGACCTCTTGCAGGCGGCGGTCCGCTTCGGCGACCGCTGCGGCGGCTCCCTCCCCGAGATCGGCGCGCGGCACGACCTCAAGCTCCTGCTCGCCCGCCACCCTCTCCTCGACCCCTGTCTCGCGGACGTCCGCGAGGAGGCGCTCGGCCAGGCCGGGCACTCGGCGCCGATCGTCCCCCTCCACGTCGAGCTCGACGGCCAACGCCGGATCCTGGTGATCACCGGCCCCAACGCCGGCGGCAAGACGGTGTCGCTGAAGACCGCCGGCATCCTGGCGCTGATGGCCCAGTGCGCCCTGCCGATCCCGGCGGCGCCGGGGAGCCGGGTGCCGTTCCTCTCCCGCCTGGTGGCGACGGTCGGCGACGAGCAGGACCTGCTGGCCGACCGCTCGACCTTCAGCGGCCGGCTCCTCCGTCTCCAGGAGGCCTGGGAGCACGCGGGGCCGGACAGCCTGGTCCTCCTCGACGAGCTCGGCTCGGGGACCGACCCGGAGGAGGGGGCGGCGCTCGCCGAGGCGCTGCTCGAAGGATTGCTCGAGAAGGGGAGCCTGGGGGTGATCACCACCCATCTCGCGCAGCTCGCGGCGGCGGCGCTCGAGCTCTCGGGCGCCTCCTGCGCGGCGATGGAGTTCGACCCCAACACCGGGCGCCCCACCTTCCGCCTGGTGCCGGGGCCGCCGGGAGCGAGCGAGGCGCTCGCCCTCGCCCGCCGCCTCGGCCTTCCCGCCGAGTGGCTCGACCGCGCCGAGGCGCGGCTGGGCTCCGAGCACCGCGACCTGCGGCGGCTGATCGCCGAGGTGGAGCGGGTGCGCCAGGAGCTCGCCGAGACGCGGGAGAGCCTGGAGGTCGAGCGCTCCGACGCCGAGAAGCTCCGACGCCGCCTGGCTGACGAACGCGCCGCCCTCGAGGACGAGCGGCGGAGCGTCTCCGGCCGCATGAAGGGGGAGCTCGAGCAGTTCCGCCGCGACACCACCGAGCGCTTGCGCCGCGAGGAGGCCCGCCTGCGCGAGCGCTTCGAGGAGGGGCGGCGCAAGGGGCTCGCGGCGGAGTCGGTCGAGACCCTGTTCGCCGCGGCGCCTGCCTTCGGCGTCGAGGAGCCGGCCGCCGGCGGGCCTCTGGTGGTGGGCGAGCCGGTACGCCACCGCGGGCTCGGCTGGCAGGGGGTGCTCGAGAAGCTCGAAGGCGGCCGGGCCGAGGTGCTGGTGCGCGGCAAGCGGGTGCGCTGCCGGCCGGACGAGCTCACCCCGGCCAGCGCTGCCTCCGCTCCCAACCGCGAGGAACGCAAAGCCGCGTCGCGGGAGGCGCGGGAGGCCCGCCCCACCTCGCGCCTCGGCGGGCGGGGGGACCTCGACGAGGCGGCCTCCGTCCCCCCCGAGATCAACCTGATCGGCCAGCGCGTCGAACCGGCGCTCGAGACCCTCGACGCCTATCTCGACCAGGCGCTCCTCGCCTCGCTCAAGGAGGTGCGGGTGGTCCACGGCCATGGCTCGGGGCGGTTGCGGCAGGCGGTGCGCGAGCAGCTGCGACGGCACCGCGGGGTCGCCGACATCCGCTCGGGCGCCCCCAACGAGGGGGGGGACGGCGCCACCGTCGTCACCTTCCGCGGGGCGTGAGCGCGCATCCCGGGCGGCCCTGACCCATGCCCATCGGCAACATCCACATCACCCCGCAGCTCGTGCAGGCGGTGCGCGACGCGATCGACATCGTGGCGATCGCCTCGGACCACACGCGCCTGCGCAAGGCGGGGCGGCGCTACTCGGGGCTCTGCCCGATCCACAAGGAGAAGAGCCCGTCGTTCAGCGTCGACCCGGTGCAGGGATTGTTCTACTGCTTCGGCTGCGGCGCCGGCGGCGACGCGATCAAGCTCCACATGCTGACCACCGGCGACGACTTCCCGGCGGCGATCGAGAACCTGGCGGGGCGTTACGGCATCCCCCTCCCCAGCCGTAGCGAGGCGCGCTTCGCCGGCGGCAAGCCGGAGCGCGACGTCGAGGGAGCGCTCCAGGCCGCCGCCGAGTTCTTCCGCGACCAGCTCCGCAAGTCGTCCTTCGCCCGCGCCTACCTCGACGAGACGCGGCGCATCCCCCCGGAGCTCGTCGAGCGCTTCGGCCTCGGCTACGCGCCGGACGGCTTCCAGATCCTCCTGCCGGCGCTGCGCGCCCGCGTCTCGCAATCCGACCTCGAGGCGGCCGGGCTGATCGCCCGCTCCGAGAGGAGCGGCGACCTCTACGACCGCTTCCGCCACCGGCTGATGTTCCCGATCCACAACCAGGCCGGCCGGCTGGTCGGCTTCGGCGGCCGGGCGCTGGGGGACGACAAGGCGAAGTACGTCAACACCGCCGAGACCGACCGCTTCCACAAGGGGACCCTCCTCTACGGCCTCCACCTCGCCAAGCGGGAGATCCGGGAAGTCGGCCGGGCGGTGCTCTGCGAAGGGTACTTCGACGTCATCGGCACCGTGGCCAGCGGCCTCGAGGGGGCGGTCGCCGGGATGGGGACGGCGCTCACCCCCGAGCAGGCGAAGCTCCTCGCGCGCTACACCGAGGAGGTGGTGGTGGCCTACGACGGCGACAACGCGGGCGAGAACGCCTCCCGCCGCTGCCTGCCGCTGCTGCTCGCCGAGGGGCTGGGGGTGCGGCGGGCCCGCTTCCCCGGCTCGCACGACCCCGACTCCCTGCGCCTCGCCGAGGGGCCCGAAGCCGTCCGCGCCGCGGTCGACCAGGCCGAGGACGCGGTCACCCTCGAGCTCGAGCGGGTGATCCCGGCCGGCGCCGCGCGCGAGCCGCGCCTCCAGGCGACCGCCGCCACCGCGGTCGGCGAGCTGCTTCGCCCGATCCCCGACGCCATCCTCCGGTTCAGCTACGGGCGCCTCGCCGCCGACCGGCTGGGGATCCCGGTCGAGATGCTCGCCCGCCGCATGGGAGGGGGCGGCGGACCCGGCGCCCGCGACGAACGGGGCGCCGATCCAGGCTCCCGCGGGGGGCGGGAGGCCCCGGCCCGCGCTCCCGGCCCCATCCCCCCCGCGGAGGGGGGGCCCAAGCTCGTCCGCAGCCTCGAGGAGCAGACCCTCGAGCACCTGCTGCACCCGGAGGACCCCTCCCAGATCCCCGCCCCGGCGGAGCTTCCCCCCTCCGAGGTCTTCCTCGACACCGAATGCAGGAATATTTACGAGGCGTTTTGCGCTCTCTATCCCGAAGCCGGCAGCCCCCCCGATTTCCAGATGGTGAAGTCGCGGCTGGGCGAAGCCGAGGGAACGGTTGCCCGACTAGCGAAAATTATGCTAGAAAGGGAGGTTGCTTCCGGAAGAATCGGGCTTCTGGAGTCCCTCGACAATTTGACCGACCGCTGGCGGCGCCGGCGAATCAAGGAACTGCACGGAGAGATCAACGAGGCGCAGCGCAAGGGGGATCATGCGCTCTTGAACCGCCTCGCGGACGAGAAGACACGGTTGAGCCGCAGCTTGCACCGGGGATCCCGGCAAGGCGCGAACCACGGGCTCGGGTGAGCCCTTTTTCGCGTTTTGATCCCTTTCGCCAAGCTGAGAGGAGAGGACATTGACGATTTCCAGCCTGACGCCCGTCGAAGAGAAGTACAGCTCGGTGAAGCAGCTCATCGAGCTGGGCAAAGAGAAGGGCTACCTTCTCTACGACGAGATCTACGAGATGCTGCCGGAAGAGGTGGTGAGCCTCCCGGACGAGCTGGATGAGATCTATCTCCGGTTCGCGGACCTCGGCGTCGACGTGATCGACCGCCCCGAGCGCTACCAGAACCGGGACGACTTCGAGTCCGGAACCAACGAGTTCGACAAGAAGGAAGACGAGACGACGGAATTCGGTCTCGCCGCCCACGAGAAGACCAACGACCCGGTGCGCATGTACCTGCGCGAGATGGGCACCGTCCCCCTGCTCGACCGCGAGGGGGAGGTCGAGATCGCCCAGCGCATCGAGCAGGGCGAGTGGATGATCTACGAGGCGCTGTGCGAGAACCCGGTGGTGCTGCGCGAGCTGCTGCGCCTCAACGAGATGGCCGCCAAGGACAAGCGCATCCTGCGCGAGCTGGTGGCCGCCGATCCCGACGAGCCGCTCGATCCCAAGGCCGCCGACCGCATCAAGGGGAACCTCAAGATCTTCGAGCAGATCGCCGCCAACGACGCGGAGATCAGCGAGCTGCGCAAGCGCCAGAAGCGCTGCAAGCCCGATGGCGAGAAGTACCTCGAGATCGAGCGCGAGATCGACCGCCTGGTGGCCAAGATCGCCAAGGACATCCGCACGGTCGACTTCAGCGTGCAGACCCGCAACCGGCTGGTCGACTTCCTGAAGGACATCGACAAGCAGTTCTCTCGCTTCGAGCAGGACATCAAGCGGGCGCAGACCTCGCTCAAGCGCGAGACCAACGAGGAGCTCAAGGCGCTGCACCGCCGGCGGATCGAGAAGTACCGCGGCAACCTGCGCGAGCTCGAGGAGCGCTACGGCACCACCCACGCCGAGATCGCATCGACGATCAACAAGATCCGCCTCGGCGAGGCGACCTGCGAGCGGGCCAAGGAAGAATTGATAGTGGCCAACCTGCGGCTGGTGGTCTCGATCGCCAAGAAGTACACCAACCGCGGCCTGCAGTTCCTCGACCTGATCCAGGAGGGGAACATCGGCCTGATGAAGGCGGTGGAGAAGTTCGAGTACCGCCGCGGCTACAAGTTCTCGACCTATGCCACCTGGTGGATCCGGCAGGCGATCACCCGCGCGATCGCCGACCAGGCGCGGACGATCCGCATCCCGGTGCACATGATCGAGACGATCAACAAGTTGACCCGCACCAGCCGTTCGCTGGTGCAGGAGCTCGGCCGCGAGCCCACCGCCGAGGAGATCGGCGAGCGCATGGACCTGCCCGCCTCCAAGGTGCGCAAGATCATGAAGATCGCCCAGGAGCCGATCTCGCTCGAGACGCCGATCGGCGAGGAGGAGGATTCGCACCTCGGAGACTTCATCGAGGACAAGAACGCCGTCTCCCCGATCGACTCGGTGATCTTCGCCAACCTGAAGGACCAGACCCGCAAGGTGCTCAAGACCTTGACGCCGCGCGAGGAGCTGGTGCTCAAGATGCGCTTCGGCGTCGGCGACGGCTCCGAGCACACTCTCGAAGAGGTGGGGCGCTCGTTCAACGTCACCCGCGAGCGCATCCGCCAGATCGAGTCCAAGGCGCTGCGCAAGCTGCGTCACCCGAGCCGGGCGACCAAGCTCAAGCCATTCCTGGACAACACCGTCTAGGGCTTCGCGTTGACACCGGGAGGCGGTACGCCTAAAATTCCGCCTCCCGGCTCAACCCGGCAGATTCTTTTCAACTTTCCTCGGTAGCTCAATGGTAGAGCGTTCGGCTGTTAACCGAAATGTTGGGGGTTCGAGTCCCTCCCGAGGAGCCATCCTTCCTTTCCCCCTTCATCCCGTCCGTTCCGTCCGCTCCTGGTACCTCGCCATGAAGCGGCGGTCGATCGCGTCCTTGAGCCGCCAGGCCCAGCGGCTGTGGGAGACGACCCCCTTGTAGTCGAGCAGCGCGCGCCCGTCGCCGGTGTTGAGGATCGACAGAAACCCGCGCTGCGGCGTGTAGCGCGGGGGCTCGCCATCTCGGATCGCAGCCTTCAGGCTTTCCCAGAGGACCGGCGCCTCGCGCACGGCGTAGACCCCCGCCTTCGGGGTGTGCGGGTGGCTCGCCAGCGTCCCGCAGTCCCCAACGGCGAAGATGCGAGGATCGGCCGGCGAGCGCAGGGCGTCGTCGATCCAGAGGAAGCCGCGCTCGTCGAGCGGCAGCCCGGAACCCTTGAACAGCGGCCAGCCCACGGCGCCGGTCAGCCAGACGGTCAGCCGCGACGGCACCCGGCCGCCGTCCGCCGTGAGGACCTCCGCCGCCGTCACAGCGGCGACCCGCCGGCCGGTCTCGACGGCGATCCCGCGCTCCGCCAGGATGGCGCGGGCCCGGCGGCGGAAGCGCTCGCGATAGCCGGCCAGGATCTCGTCCCCGGCGTCGAGGAGGGTGATCCGGGCGCGGGACCCCAGCACCGCCGCCGCGGCCAGGGCGACCTCCACTCCCGCCGCGCCGCCGCCGACCACCGCCAGGGGGACCTCGTCCCCGTCAGCCGCATCGCCAGCCAGCGCGAGCAGACGCTCCCGCAGGTCGCGGACCCGCGCCAGCGGCTTGACGCGCTGCGCCTCGCCCGCCACTTCTGGATCGCCGGCGCCCGCCGTGTCCGACCCCACCGCGAAGGAGACGAGGTCGTAGGAGATCGACCGCTCTCCCTCGGCCGTCGCCACTCGCACCTGACGCGCCTCGGGGTCGACCCCGACCGCCCGGCCGGCGACGAAGCTCCCGCCTGCCCGCGCCGCGAGATCCGGCACCTGGACGGCGATCTCCTCCTCCCGATAGGTTCCCTGCAGGTAGCCGGGAACCATCCCCGAGTAGTGGTGGAGCGGGGCGAGGGAGACGACCTCCAACTCCACGCCGGCCAGAGGGTCGAGATGGAAGCGGCGCAGGATCTCCAGGTGGGCGTGCCCGGCGCCGACCAGGAGCAGCTTCTTCATCTCGCGGGGTCTCGCCGGGTTCAGGTCTCGGAGAGGATGCGGCGCAGCAGGAAGAGGAAGCCGACGGCGGCGGCGGCTAGGATGATCGGACGCACCCAGCGGCTCCACCAGGGGCGGCTGCGCACCGGCAGGCTCCCCTGGCTCAGCTCGGCTGGTTGCCAGGGATAGCTGAGCAGGGCGTCGCCGAGCGCCTGGAGGTCGTAGGAGGGGGCGGTGAGGGTGTCGGGCCCCACCACCAGGCGCACCGGCGCGTCCCCCTCCGGCCAGACGAAGAGGAGGACGTCGCGCCGCCGCCAGAGTGCCGCGCCCAGACCGGCGAGCGGCGGGTTGTCGCCGTCGTGGACGCTCGCCTCGAGGACCGACGGCGCGCGGCCGGAGAGCGGCAGGAGCTCGCTGCAGGGCAGGGGCGGGGTAGGGCGGCAGTCCCAGGTGCCGCGGACGAGGGCCGGGCGCTCGTGCTGGCGCACCTCCCGCGCCGGGATGTTCGCCGGCTCGAGGTAGCGGACGCCGACGGCGCGGCGCAGCGGCAGGGCCGGCGTGGTCAGCTCGATCTGGGTCAGCGGCAGGCCGGTCTCGGCGAGATGGATCTCCACCGTGCTGTCGACCGAGTGGCGCCCTCCCTTGAGGAACCGCAGGTTGTCGTCCTGGCCGGCGAGGACCGGGTCCTGCGGCGACTCGAGCTGGAAGGGGATCTGGCGGTCGCCGGCCAGCACCCGCAGGTTGCCGAGGTCGGCCCGCGCCACGCCGTAGACCCGGGCGGGGAGCTCCAGGCGGACCAGGGTGCCGGGCTTCGCCGAGGGGGCGGCGATCCGCCACGAGGCGGCGAAGCGTGCGCTCGCCAGGCGGACGGCCGGCGCCGTCGCGGCGGACGGCAGGGACGGCAGCCCCCCTTCCTTTTCCGGCCCCGGCTCCAGCCAGACCGGCTGCACGCCGAACGGGGCGGGAGGCGTCCGGCGCGCCTCCTGCCGTGGCGGGCCGCCGTAAGCGAGGGTGTAACTCCCCGGCTGCTCGGCCTGGAAGAGCACCGTCTGGAGGTTCAGATCGACGCCGTAGTTGACCAGCCGGGGGCGCCCCGCGGCGGCATAGAGGGCGAGGCGGAGCACGGCGCTCACCGGCTCCGCTCCCCCCGCGATCAGGTGGCGCGCCCGCGTGGCGCCCGGCCCGGCCGGCTGCCAGACCCCGGCGGCGAGCGGCTCCCACCGCCCGTCGCGGGCGGTGTAGAGCCGATAGCCGATCACCCCCTTCCCGTCGATCTCGAGGGCGAGCCGCCGCACGATCTGGCCGGCCGCCGGCAGCGCCAGGGTGCAGTAGGTGGCGCCGGGCGGCCCCGCCGCGCAGTCGGTGCTGGGGCTGGCGACCGCCAGGGTCGGGCCGGTCACGGCCTCCACCGCGACCGCCGAGAAGCGCGGCGCCTCGCCCCGCCGCGGCCAGTGGAGGCGCAGGTAGCGGTCGGCGATCACCGGATAGGAGATCGGGATCTCCCCGGCGGGCGCCGGCGCCGCGGCCGGCGGCAGGGCGTCCGGATCGCCTACCGCGACCGGCTGCCAGGCGGTGCCGTCCGGGCTGCTCTCGAGGCGGTCCGGCGGGGAGAGCGGGGGGTGGAGCGGCGTCAGGTCGAGGCGCTCGTGAGGGACGGCGCCGGCGCCGAGGTCCACCAGCAGCGACCAGCCGTCCGCCGCCGGCTGCACCCGGAAGGTCTCGACCGGGCGGCGCTCGTTGCGCGGCACCGCGGGCTCGACCCGCAGCGGGATCTCCCCGCCCGCGGCCGAGACCACATGCAGGTCGGCCCCCCCCGCCGCCATGTGCTGCACCGCCCCGAGGTCGAGCGGCACCTGCACCCAGCCGGGAGAGGGGACCTCGACCGGGCGGGTGTAGTGGAACCCCTGCACCTGGGCGCCGGCGGCAGGGGCGCCGGACGCGAGCAGGACCAGGGCGATCACCGGCGCCGGGAGGTGAGTTCGGTGCACGCCGAGATCATCCCCGCTTTGGCCGCCTCCCGCAACCGCGGGGGGTTGGGCAGGCCGGTGGTTGCCCTGCTCGCTTCCTTCGTGTGCGGTCGCTCTCGCTCCCTGCCAGTCGGCCGCGCGGGGCAAATCACCGGCCTGCCCACCCCCCCGTGGCGGCCTGATAAGCTCGCCCCCTCACTGCAACGAGGAGGAATCGTTCATGGCGAAGAGCGGAATCGATCTGGCGAAGCTTTCGGTGGAGGAGCTGCAGGCCCTGACGCGGGACATCGAGGCGGAGATCGTCAACCGCCGCGACGCGGAGCGCGAGCGGGTGCTGGGGCAGATGCGCGAGCTGGCCTCCAGCCTGGGCATGACCCTTGAAGAGGTTTTACGCGGCGAAAAGGGGAAGGGAGCCGGGGTGGCGGCGAAGTACCGTCACCCGGAGAACCCCGCCCTCACCTGGACGGGACGCGGCAAGCGCCCGCTCTGGGTGAACGAGGCTCTCGCCTCGGGCAAGATGCTCGACGATCTCGCGGCGTCTTGATCTCAGCGCTATCTAAGAAGGGGGTGCAACGTGCGAAAGATTCTCAGCCTGCCGGCCGTCCTGCTCTTCGTCGCCGTCGCGGTGGCCAGCTCGACGCCGAGCGTCGCCAACCAGGCAGTGGTCTGCGGCGGCCTCAAGGGAGGCGCCTGCGCGGAGGGGCAGTTCTGCGAGCTCCCCGCCGGCCAGTGCAAGTCGGCCGATCTCGAAGGGATCTGCACCGAGAAGCCGGCCGCCTGCACCAAGGAGTACCGGGCGGTCTGCGGCTGCGACGGCAAGACCTACGGCAACGACTGCACCCGCAAGATGGCCGGGGTCCAGAAGGACCACGACGGCGAGTGCGCCAAGCCGTAGCCGGCCGTCAGCCGGTGTACGAGTCGTCCTGCTCGATCTTCGACAGCACCCAGTCGAACTCGCCGCTGGTGATGCCGGCGCCGCAGTGCTCGCAGCGGCCGGCTTGGTTGACGTCGAGCGGCGCCCCACAGTTGGGGCAGCTCTTGTCGGCGCGCGGCACGCCCTTGACCCCGGCGCCGCGGATCAGCGTCCAGTACTCCGAATAGGCGCGGTCGCGGTGCGGATCGCCGGAGACCAGCTCGCCGGTGGCGGCGCGCACCGTGGTGTCGCGGCCGGTCCCCCACAGGCGGATGGTCATCGCGTCGTAGTGGCGATCGCGCACCACCTTGACCGCCTTCCACTCGACGATCCGCATCCCTTCGAGGACGTTGCGCAGCCCCTGCTTCTGGTAGGCGGCGATCCAGTACTGGAGGTAGTCGAAGAGGCTGTCCGAAACGTACGGGCGGGCGGTCTTGAGGTCGAGGCGCGACCAGGCGGCGTTGACCTCGCCGTAGATGAGGTCGAAGCGGGCGGCGAGCGCGGCCTGCGTGACGGCGGGATCGGCCTGCACCAGCTCCGCCCAGCGGGCGTTGAGCTGCGGATGGACGATCGTCGGGAAGTCGGTCCCCACCTCCTGGACGTTCGAGGTGAGGGCGGGAGGGCGCTCCTCGAGCCGTAGCAGCAGGATCGTCTCGACGCTCCAGTCGAACCGTCCGCCGGAGACCACCTGCCCGCAGTACTCGCAGCGGTCCCCTCCCTCGGGGCCGAACGGGGCGCCGCAATTGGGGCAGTTGAAGGCGCGCGCCGTCGCCGGCGGCTTGCTCTGCACGGAGGCGTCGCGCTCTAGGCGCCAGCGCTCCTCGACATACTGGGAACGCTCGCCGAGCGTCAGGTTGGCCTCGATTTCCAGCTCTACGGCCTCCCGCATGGACCTGCCGTCCGGAGCGAGGGGCGCCGCCGACGCCGGCACCACGAGCCCGATGACGCGGAGGGCGCCGATCACCACCCCGGAGACCGGCACCCCCACCGGCTGCCGCTTCGCCAGCTGGGAACGGACCGTCTCCGCCAAGTAGGGGGAGAGTGCCTCGAGGTCGCGCTCGTTGGTGCGCGCCACGTGGGCGCGGGCGAAGAGGTCGTAGGCGAAGTCCTCGAAGAGGACGGCCGAGAACTCGGGATCGAGCGTGCGCAGGGCGTCGAGGTCGTGGGATCTCCGGGTCGGCGCGAACGCCGGCGACGCCGGAGGGCCGCCCAGCATCTCCACGATCGGAGCGATCGGATTGGACGCCACCGGCGCCGAATCCCAGCGCTGCGGACCCGCGGCGGCTTGGGCTTTCTGGTAGCGCAGGAAGAGGACGACCATCACGATGGTCAGCGGGATGCCGATCAGCGGATGGCGGAAAATCAGCCAGAACAGCAGCCGGAAGATCAGGAAGACGAGGCCGCCGCCCCCTCCGCCCCCTGAGCCGCTGCTCCCCCCCGAGTAGCTCTGGCCGCCGCCGGCGCGGGCGAGCGCCATGGCCGGCAGCAGGAAAGGCAGCAGGATGGCGGGAAGGAGGACGAGGCCCGGCAGCCGGCGACGCGTCAGCGGCATCGCTAGCAGACCTCGTCCGGCAGCTCGTTGACGTCCTCCGCGCCGCACGGCAGCACCGGGGCGAGGAGGTCCCCCAGAGCGCGGAGCCGGAGGGCCACCGCGTTGCCGTCGGCGCCGCCGCGGACCGCCGTCCCGAGCTCGTCCACCGCCCGCCGCCAGCCGTCGGTGGCGGCGAGGGGCTCGACCCCGAGGTCGACCACCAGCGCCGCCTCCCGCTCGAGGACGGAGACGTAGAGCAGGATGCCGGTCCGCCCCGAGGTGCTGTGGACCCGCCGCTCGACGAAGGTGGCCCGAGCCGCCTCCTCTACCCGCCGCCGGCGCCGGCCCGCCGGCGTCAGAGCCCGGCGCCACAGCGCGCTGTGCGAGGCGACGACCGCGGCCACCACCCCGATCACCAGCGGATCGACCACGAACCAGAGCGGCGCGAACGTCCGTTCGGCCACCAGCAGGACGATGGTCGACGCGACGCCGGCCACGATGCCGGCGAGGAGGTCGGCGTGCAGGTAGGAGCCGGTGCGCGGGCGCACCGCCACCACCAGCTCGGCGCTGGAGCACGCCTCGACGTCGCGCGCTGCCTGCGCCAGCGCCGCCTTCGATTCCGGAGTGAGGAAAGGTTTGGCCATCGAGGAGGGAAGTCTATACCGCCGTCGTAGGATACAGGCTGATGATCGCGAGCCCGCCCCGCTGGTCCGTGCCGCGGCGCCCCCCGTCCTGGCCCGGCGACGACCCCGCCGCCTGGAGCTGGCGGGAGCTGCCCGCGCTCCCCCCGTTCCAGCTCGCGGATGGCAGCGCGCCCGCCGCGCAGCAGACGCGGGCGCGCCTCTGCTGGGACGACCTCGCCCTCCACGTGCGCTTCGACTGCGAGGACCGCGACGCCTGGGGGACCTACGCGCGGCGCGACGACCCTGTCTACGAGGAGGAGGCGGTCGAGCTCTTCCTGGCGCCCGGCGAGGCGGACCCCGTCCGCTACTACGAATTCGAGGTCAGCCCGCACGGCACCCTCTTCGACGCCGTCATCCTGAATCCCACCTCGCGCCGGGAGGAGCTGGTGGCGGACGCCGCCTGGGACTGCCCCGGCCTGCGCTGGCGGGCGGGCCCCGGCGGCGACCGGCAGGACTGGTGGGCATGGCTCTCGATCCCCTGGGCCGGGATCTCGCCGGACGCCGCCCCGCCGCGCCTCTGGCGGGGGAACCTCTACCGCATCGAGCGCCCCCGGGACGGCCTCGACGACGCCGGCACCGAATTCAGCGCCTGGTCCCCCACCCTCACCCGGCCGGCCGACTTCCACAAGCCGGCGCGCTTCGGCACCCTCGAGCTGGCACCCCGATGATCCCCTCCCGCCTCTCGCCGGCCGCCGCGTCCCGCCTCGTCGGAGCCCTCTTCGCGACCGGCCTGCTGCTCGCTCTCGCCCTCCTCCTGCGCAGCCAGACGGCGGGCGACCAGCTCAACCTACTCGCCCGCGGCTGGCTGCTCGCCGTCGACGGCAAGTGGATCCCCTACGGCAACCCGATGTCGAGCGGCGGCAAGACCCCCGGCGGGATCACCAGCCTGCTGGTGGCGCTGCCGCTCTGGCTCTGGCGCGACCACCGGGCGGCGAGCGCTCTCGTCCTCGTCTTCCACGTCGCCGCCTACGGGCTCCTCGACGGGATGTTGAAGCGCATCCTCTCGCCGTTCGAGCGGGTGCTGCTCGCGGTCTTCTACTGGCTCAATCCGTGGCAGCTCTACTTCTCGGCGTTCCTCTGGAACCCCAACTATCTCTACCTGCTCGGCGTCCTCCACCTCGGCACCGCCCTGGCGTCGCGCGAGCGGGCGCGCTTCGCCCCCTCCTGCCTGCACGCCGCCGTGCTGGTGCTGGGGTTCCAGATTCACGCCTCCTGCCTGCTGCTCGCCGTCGCCTCGCTGTTGCTGGTGGCGCGGCGGCACGTCCGGCTCCATTGGGGCGGCGCCGTCCTCGGCGGCGCGGTCGCGGCGCTGCCGCTGATCCCCTGGGCGCTCGAGGTGATGGCGCAACCGGCCCTCGTCACTGCGAACAAGGGGTTCCCCGGCCGCGGCATCCTCCTGGTCTTCCCGCTGGCCCGCGGCCTCCTCTACTGGCTGCGCTACGCCTCGCTCGCCGTCCCCAACGACATGAGCGACTTCAAGTTCACCGACTTCCTCGCCGCCGACCGCTGGCTGGGGCCGGCGCTGCGGATCGCCACCCGCCTCGGGCTCGCCCTCACGATCGCCGTGCCGCTCCTCGCCAACGCCCGCCTCTGGCGCGGCGGGAAACGCTTCCTGCGCGAGAAGCTCCCCCCCGCCGCGTCGCCGCGGGCCTGGCTGCGCAACTACGCGCGGATCTGCTTCGTGGCGGCGGCGCTCGTCTACGCCCTCTCGCCGACCACGATCATGATGTGGCAGGGGCTGATCCTCTTCCACGCCGCCGTCCTGCCGGTGATCCTCTGGGGGGGCGCGCTCGGGCGGAGCGCCCGAGGGACTTGGCGGAAGAAGGTGATGAAGGGGACCCTCGGGTATGCCGCCGTCGAGATCATCCTGCTCGCCGCGATGGCGCTCGGCGCCTCCCAGTACCGTTGCAGCGGCCACGACGGCGAGGACGGCTTCGGGTTCCCCCTGCGTTCCGACCACCCGATGTTCCGGGAGCTCCACATCCAGCAGACCTGTCCCTGGCCGATGCAGGTGCCGGGAGGGTGGTGGCCGGACGTGCTGCCGGAGACCTCCGGGAAGGGGTGACCAGGGACGAGAGGGACAGCAGGGACATCAGGGACTCGAGGGTTTGCCGTCCCTGGAGTCCCTGATGTCCTTGAAGTCCCTTGTTCTCCAACCCAGCGTTGCCCCCGCCGCCCCGCCTATTTCTTCTTCCCCGGGTGGGGCACATTCCGCTCCTCGAACAGCGACTTGTAGAGCAGGCCGGCGGCGAGGCCGCCGATCGCCGGGCCGACCAGGTAGACCCAGAGGTTGGTGAAGTCGCCGGTGGCAACCGCTGGGCCGATGCTGCGGGCCGGGTTGAGGCTGGCGCCGGTCAGTGGGCCGCCCATCAGGATGCAGAAGGTGAGCGTCAGGCCGATCGCGAGGCCGCCCGGGATCGTCGCCTTGCCGCTGATCCCGGCGTTCATCACCGAGTTGGCCAGGAAGAAGGTGAGGATCGCCTCGAGGAATACCCCGATGAGGGGGGTGATGGTGATCGTCGAGTCCTTGACCGCGAGGTCGTGGGCGAGCTGGGTCAGGCCGAGCCCGGTCCCGGTGCCGCCGAGGACGAAGCGCAAGGCGAGGGCGCCGAGGATGCCGCCCACCACCTGGAAGACGATGTAGGAGCCGGCGCGGGCGGTGTCGATCTTGCCCGCCGCCCAGACCGCCAGGGTCACCGCCGGGTTGATGTGAGTCCCCGAGATGTGGCCGTAGGAGTAGGCGAAGGCGACGATGACCAGACCATGGGCGAACGCCACCCCGACCAGGCCGCCGATCCCCAAGGCCCCGGCCCCGGCTCCGATGAAGATCAGCGCGAACGTGCCGATGAGCTCGGCGAGCAGAGACGTGGAGAGCTTGTGGTACATGAATACCCCCTTTGGACCGCAAATTCGATTAGAAAGCGAAGGGAGTTTAGTACAGCTCGGATCAAGGGCGGATTACCGGCCGATCAGTGCCGCCGCTCCTGGATGCGCTTGGCCACCCGGGTGGCCAGCGCGCGCGGGGAGACGCGCAGCGACTGGACGACCAGCCGGTTGAGCAGCCCGGGGATGACGATCCGCCGTCCGGCGCGGAATCCCGCGTAACCGGCGCGCGCCACGGCCGGCGCGTCGGCCACCTTGAGGAGCCCCGAGAAGAGCTTCGATTCCTGCATGGCGGCCCGCTGCTGGAAGCCGGTCGCCGTCGGCCCCGGGCAGAGCGTGGTGACCGTGACCCCGGTGCCGGCGAGCTCCTCGGCCAGCGCTTCGGAGAACGACAGGACGTAGGCCTTGCTCGCGTAGTAGACCGCCATCAGCGGCCCCGGCTGGAAGGCGGCCGTCGAGGCGACGTTGAGGACCCCGCCGCACCGCCGCGCCAACATCCCCGGCAGGAGCTTCTTGGTCAGGTGGGTGAGGGTGACGATGTTGAGCTGCAGCTCCTCGAGCTCGCGGGCGAGGTCGATCTCGACGAAGGCTCCGAAGGTCGCGAAGCCCGCGTTGTTGACCAGCACGTCGACCGCGATCCCCGCCGCGGCGAGCTGGCGGCAGAGCTCCTCCGGCGCTTCGCGGGCGGCGAGGTCGCAGGGGAGCGCCCGCGCCGCGATGCCGTGCCGGCTCGTGAGCTCCGCCGCGATCTCCTCCAGCCGGGCGCCGCTGCGCGCCACCAGCACCAGATCGGAGCCGCCGGCCGCGAAGAGGCGGGCCAGCTCGAGCCCGATGCCGCCGGAGGCCCCCGTGATGAGGGCCGTCTCGTTGGATGCCATCCCCGGAGTCTACAGGGAATGGCGCACCCGGGACTCTACGGCGCCTTCTCCGCCGGCGGCTCCAGCACGAAGTCGGTCATTTTGATCGCCTTCACGCAGGAGAGATCGAGCCCGGCGTCGGTCCCCTTGCGGACGAAGGCCTCCTGGATCTTGGCTGTGCAGGGGTCGTCGCTGTTGTGGGTTCCCCAGGGGACCTCGATGCGGACGGCGTGGGTCATGGCGCGGGTCAGCCGCGATCCGAAGGACGGCGGGGTCACCGGGTCGCGCTCGCCGTTGAGCACCAGAATCGGAGCGGCGGAGCGGATGGGGTCGCGGTGCGCCGGGGCAATTTTGGCGTGCGGCCAGACGCCGCAGGCCGCCGTCTGCTGCTCCACCCGGTAATCCCCCAGGAAGGTGTTGGCGGTGCGCGCCGGCACCTCGGCGGGATCGATGAACGGGATGTCCTCGGCGCAGGTGACGGAGAAGAACAGCCCCATGGTGATCCCCTGGATGGCGCCGTAGCGCGCGTTGACGCTCGCCTGCGCCAGGGGGGAGAAGTCACCGGCGGCCGCGCGGTGGATCATCAGCGGCAGCCGCGCGCTGTTGCCGGGCGAATAGAGCGCCCAGCGGACGCCGTCGGCGACCACGTTCCAGGCGACCTGGACCTTCGTGGGCTGCCCCGTCTTCGGGTGCCGGACCTCGACCGTCACCGGCTCGCGCCGCAGCTGGTCCATCACCGTCTGAAACTCCTTGCGCACCTCGGGAAACTTGCCGTGGCAGGCGGCGTCCTTCTCGCACCAGCCGAAGAGCAGGTCGAGCGAGCGCTGGCCGGCCGCGGCGTGGGAGAGGGAGAGCGGCTCGTCCATCGGCACCGCGCCGTCCAGGATGACCGTGCGCACCGACCCCGGATGCCGCCGCAGGTAGACCTGCGCCGCCCGCGTGCCGTAGGAGCCGCCCACCACGTTGACCTTGCCGTAGCCGAGCCACGCGCGCACCTCGTCGAAGTCGTCGGTGGCGGAATCGGTCGTGTAGAGGGTCAGGTCGTGGCTCTTTGCCAGCCGGTCCTCGCACTCGCGGACGGCTGCGACGGGGAACATCTCCCCCAGATAGCTCTGCAGGTCGTCGTCGTGGCCGCCGAGCTGGCATGCGAGCTTGTCCGGCTCCCCCGTCCCGCGCTGGTCGACGAAGACCAGATCGCGGTCCCGGCGCAGCGGATTGCCCGCGGCGAAGCCCGCGTCCGTGGAGACCGCCTCGCCCGGCCCGCCGCCGAGGATGAACACCGGGTCCGGCCGCGGCGCCGCGGCGAGCGCGGGGAGGACCACGACCTTCAGGTGGAGCTTCCGCCCCGTCTTCGCCGCCCGGTTCTCCCACACCTCGTGGAGGCCGCAGAAGGCGTCCACCTCCCCCTTCTCGCCCGGGATCTTGCACGCCGTCAACCGGGAGGCGTAGGAGCGCTGGGGCGTCTTCGCCGCAGCCTCGCGGGCGCCGGCGGCGGGGGCGAGGAGGGCGGCGAGGGCGAGCAGACCGAGCAGGGGCTTCGAGGATCTCATCAGGGACCTCCTTGGTGGTTCGTCCCTTCCCCTACGCAGAACCCGCCCGGCGGTTTCAAGGCGCAGGCTCCCCTGCGGCTATTCTCCCGGCCGTAATCCCGGCCATAATCCCGCCCATGGCACTGTTCCGGCGCAAGTTCCGCCTCACCGCCTGCGCGACCACCGGCGGCTGAGCGGCCAAGATAGGTCCGGGGGACCTGTCCACGATGATCTCTCCGCTCGTCCGGCTGTTCGGACGGGATGAGAGGATCCTCGTCGGCGCGGCGACCGGCGACGACGCCGGCGTCTTCCGCTTCGGCGACCGCGCCCTGGTCGCCACCGCCGACTTCATCACCCCGGTCTGCGACGATCCCCGCCGCTTCGGCCGGGTGGCCGCCGCCAACGCCCTCTCGGACGTCTACGCCATGGGCGGCCGGCCGCTCTTCGCCCTCAACCTCTGCTGCTTCCCCGAGCTCGAGGGGGAGGGGGCGGCGGCGCTCGCGGGGATCCTCGGCGGTGCCGCCGAGGCGCTGGTCGAAGCCGGCGCGGCGCTCCTCGGCGGCCATTCGGTGCGCGATCCCGAGCTCAAGTTCGGCCTCTCGGTGGTCGGCGAGGCCGACCCGGAGCGGCTTCTCACCAACGCCGGCGCCCGGCCCGGCGACCGGCTGCTGCTCACCAAGCCGCTCGGCACCGGCATCCTGATCAACGCCTTCAAGGTCGACAAGCTCGACGAGGCGGGGCTCGAGCCGGCGCTGCGAGAGATGGAGCGGCTGAACGACGTGGCGAGCCGCCTCGCCCTCGAGCACGGCGTCCACGCCGCCACCGACGTCACCGGCTTCGGCCTCGCCGGCCACGCCCTCGGCATGGCCCGCGCCTCGGAGGCCGCCCTCCGCTTCGCCTTCGCGCGGCTCCCCGTCCACGCGGAGGTCTACCGGCTGATCCAGGCGGGGGTGACGACCGGCTGCACGGTGGCCAACGAGGAGAACGTGGCCGCCGTCCTCACCGACCGCGCGGGGCTCGACCGCGTCCGGCGCGAGGTGCTGTTCGATCCGCAGACCTCGGGCGGGCTGCTGCTCGCCGTCCCGCCGGAGAGCGCGGACGCCCTACTCGCGGCCCTCCTCGCGAGCGGCCACGCCGCGGCCGAGGTCGGCGAGGTGATGGCCGGCCCGCCGGCGATCGAAGTGGTCTAGCGCCCTTCAGACTCCCAGCTGCTTCTTCAGCTCTTCGAGGTCGGCGGACAGCCGTTCGACCAGCCCCTCCAGGCTCTCGACCCGGGAGGCGAGGGAAGGCCGGGACCCCGCGGACGACGCTGAAGGCTCGGCCGAAATTTCGTAGAGGATCTCCGCCGGCTCGGGCTCCGGCGCCGCGTCCCCCACCAGGTGGATCCAGCGCGTCTCCTTCTGTCCGGGGCGCCGCGCCAGCTCGACGACCAGCGGCTCGTCCTCGGCCGCCAGCCGCCGCAGCGCGCTCTCGGTCTCCTCGAGAGTGGCGAAGGGATGCAGGCGCTCGCTACGGGTGCGCAGCTCGCCGGCGGTCTGCGCGCCGCGCAGGAAGAGGAGGGTGACCAGCGCCTTCCCCGCGCGGTCGAGCCCCCAGCGCCGCACCACGCTCTGCTGCCAGCGCTCGGTGCGCGCCCCCTCCGACCGCCAGACGAGCACCTCCTGGCGCATCCAGTCGAGGGCGGCGACCACCTGGTCCTCGCTGAGCTGCATCACCGGCTCGCGGTTCGTCTTCTGGTTGCAGGCCGCGATCAGGGCGTTGACGGTCATCGGCACGGTCTCGGGGTTGGTCTGCTCCTTCTCGAGCAGCGATCCCAGCACCCGCACCTCCACCGGATCGAGCTTTCTCGGTATGCGCGTCGACATCCCTGGATCTTATCGCCGATCGACCATGGGGACCCGTCGTGTCCTGGTTCGAACCGCGCAGCCGACGGGCAGCGACGAAGGAGCGAAGCCCGAAGGAGGCGAGCAGGTTTCAAACCAGGACACAACGGGTCCCTGAATCCTCTTGATTTCCTCCAGGAGTGGTGCCATAGTCGCGGAAACTACAACCTAGCGAGATGAAGAACCCGTAGCGCGACGAGCAATTCGAGTAAGACCCGCGAGACCGCCCCGCCGGACGCCTTCCTGCAGCAATCGGTTCACTACGCAAACCGTCTAAATACCACCAGCATCGCCAGGCAGACACGGAGACGCGAGAAGCTTAAGCATTCCGGACAACGAAGAGCGACCACGCTCCCAAGCGCACCCCTTTCCTTGCAGTTCTTCAGAGCGCGCTTGAGGTCCCTCGAGGACCGTGCCGGAGGAGAGACGGAGAGCCGTGCGGAGCTTCTGATGAAGGTTTGGATTTGGCCCCCTCGTAGGGGGTGGAGGATGCCGCTCGATGCGGCAAGAACAACAACCCTGTTTCATTTGTTGCAAGGAGCAAGCGTATGTCTGAGCAAGGGACCGTGAAGTGGTTCAACGACGCCAAAGGTTATGGATTCATCGTGCGGGAGCGCGGCGCGGACGTCTTCGTCCACCACGCCTCCATCATCGCCGAGGGGTTCCGCACCCTGGCCGAGGGCGATCGCGTCAGCTTTGACGTGGTCGAAGGGCCGAAGGGCCTGCAGGCCAAGAACGTCGTCAAGATTTCCTGATCCACTTCCGTTTCTGATAGCGCCCTGCCGGTCCCTGCGGCGGGGCGTTTCTTCGTTCCGGCGGTCCCGCCGCCGAGCCTCGCGCCAGGATCGCCACCTCCGCGCCACGGCATCTTCGTACTCCCGTGCTGCAATCTCTCCCGATCCCCTGGTTGGATTCTGGAGGGAAGGATGCCCGCCGCGCTCCCGTTCGCACTCGAAGCCGTTCCCTGGACCCGCCTCGCGCTCGACCAGGCCGTCGGCACCATGGTGACCGACGCTCTCCCCCTGGAGAGCGGAGCGGCGATCGCCGGGGACCTCGACCGCCTGTTCAAAGCGGACCGCGAGCTCGACTGTGCGGTCATCCTCGCCGGCGGCCGGCCCACCCACCTGGTCACCCGCGAGCACTACTACGCGGTGACCGGCGGCCCCTACGGCTTCACCCTCTACCAGAAGAAGCCGGCCGAGCTGGTCGCCAAGGCGAACCCCCTCGTCGTCGCGGAGGACGTCGCCGTGCGCAGCCTCGCCAAGCTGGCGCTCTCCCGCCCGCGCGACGACCAATATGACCCGGTGATCGTCATCGACCCCTCCGGGTTGATGCGCGGCATCGTCACCATCAAGCAGCTCCTCCAGAAGGCGGCCGAGCTCGAGGTGCAGATCGCCCAGCTCTCGAACCCGCTCACCAACCTCCCCGGCGGCCGCGTCATTCAGGAGTGGATCGGACGCGCCCTGGCCGAGGACCGCGACGGCGGGCTCACCGTGGTGTTCACCGATCTCGACCGCTTCCAGGAGTACAACGACGTCCACGGCCTGCTGATGGGCGACGAGCTGGTGCGCCGCACCGCCGCCGTGCTCGCCGGCGCCCTCGCGGAGCTCGGGCCGGACGCCCGGCTCGGCCACGACGGCGGCGACGATTTCGTGCTGGTCTCGCCGCGGCCGGTGCGGGCAGACCTGCTGCGCGAGATCTGCGCCCGTTTCGACCGCGAGAAGCTCGACCTCTTCCGCCCCGCCGACCGCGAGCGCGGCTCCTTCGCGGCGAGCGACGAGAAGGGGAACCCGCTCCGGGTGCCGCTCACCACCTTGAGCCTGGCGGCGATCACCAGCCGCTCCCTGGACGAGGAACGGCATCCGGCGATCTTCTCCCAGCGCGCCGCGGGGTTGCGCCGCACGGCGAAGTCGGTCACCGCCGCGCTCGGCCGCAGCGGCTTCGTCCTCGACGACTGGGGCGCCTGAATTTCCGTAAAGGGGAGAGGACCGCCATGCACACCACCGGCTCGATCAAGGTTATCCCCGTCCCGGCGGACGAGCTCGCCGCCGCGGAGCCCGCGGACCGCACCGTCACCATCCCCCGCAGCGGCGAGCTGACGCTCCCCGCCGCCGTCCTGCGCGACCTTCGCCTGCTGCGTCCCGAGCCGTTCGTCGTCTTCTCCGAGGGGCGGCAGGTCGTTCATCTCCTCCGCGCCGACGCCGGCCCAGCCACCCTGCTCCGTGCCGAGCGCATCTCGCTCCACGGCAGCATCGAAGGGTTCGGCATCGCCGACCTCTTCTCCCTGCTCAACATGAGCCGCCGCACCGGCCTCCTCCTGCTGATCGCCGACCAGGTCCAGAAGTCGATCCACTTCCGGCGCGGCGAGATCGCCTTCGCCGGCAGCAACCTGCCGGAGGACCGCCTGGGCCAGGTGCTCTACCACACCGGCAAGCTCTCCCGCGAAGGGCTGGACGAGGCCGAACGGCTCCTTCAGGAGGCGCCGGCCGGACCCCGCCAGCGCTTCGGCGCCCTGCTCCTCGAGCGCAAGCTGATCGATTCGAGCTCGCTCCTCTGGGGGGTCAAGTACCAGGTGGAGGAGATCGTCTACTCGGTCTTCCGGCTGAGCCACGGCAGCTTCTTCTTCTTCGACGGCGACTTCGTGGAGGACGACCTCGCCGTCTTCGCGATCGACACCAACAACGTCCTGATGGAGGGGTACCAGCGGGTGGACGAGCTGGGGCTGATCGGCCAGCACATCCGCGGCCACGGCACCGTGCTGCGGCCGACGGGCCGGAAGCCGGAGGCCAAGCTCTCCGACCGGCTGCTGCGCCTGCTCGCCCTGGTCGACGGCCGCAACACCGTGGAGGAGCTGGTGCGGGCCACCGGCTGGGGGGAGTTCAACACCTTCAAGGTGCTCTACAAGCTCCTCAAGGCGGGGCTCGTCGAGGTGCAGGACGAAGCGCTCGACCCGGCCGTCCACGGCGAGCAGCCGGCCTCCCCCGAGCTCCTCACCCTCGTCGAGACCTACGACCGCGCCTTCCTGCTGCTGCGCGACGTGCTGCGCGCCAAGGCGGTCGACATCGACCTCGCCCGGGTCTTCGAGGTCTTCCTGCGCGGCGCCGCCGACTCGACCCGCGCCGTCTTCCACGGCCTCGCGCTGGGCGCCAACCGCCGCCTCGCCGCCGCTCCGCTCCTCGACAACATCGACCACCTCCTGCTGCTCGAAGCCGCCAGCCTGCGCCCCGCCGGCCGCCGCCGCACCCTCCTCCACCAGGCCCTCGCCGAGTGGACCACCTTCCAGACCCTCGTCGTCCGCAACCTCCTCCCCGCCTCCGAGGCCGGCGAGCTGGTCTCCTACGTGGAAGCGATCGCGCGGACCGGGATGGGCGAGTAACCTCCTGCTGGAATCCGCCGTCCGCCCAGCGGGTTACAATCCTCCCATGGTGCAGATCGGCCCGCTCCGTATCGATCCCCCGCTCTGGCTCGCTCCGATGGCCGGGGTGACCGACCGCGATTTCCGTCTGATCGTGCGGCGGATCGGCGGCATCGGGGTGGTGTCGATGGAGTTCGTCTCCTCGAAGGCAATCGTCAGCGGCAACAAGCGGACGCGGGAGATGATGCACTTCTCCCCCGAGGAGCGGCCGCTCGCCATCCAGATCTACGGCTCGGACGCCGCCACCATGCGCGAGGCGGCGCTGGTGGTCGAGGAGCTCGGCGCCGACATCTGCGACATCAACATGGGGTGCCCGGCCAACAAGGTGCTCAAGGGGTGCGCCGGCGCTGCCCTGATGGGGGACCTCAAGCTCGCCGAGTCGATCGTGCGCACGGTGCGCGACGCGATCTCGATCCCGCTGACCGTCAAGTTCCGGCTCGGGCTCGACGACTGCCGCCGCAACTACATCGAGCTGGGGAAGATCTGTGAGGCGAACGGCGTCGCCGCCGTCGCCCTCCACGCCCGCACGGCGCGCCAGATGTTCACCGGCGAGGCCGACTGGAGCCACCTCGCCCAGCTCAAGGCGGTGCTCGCCATCCCGGTGATCGGCAACGGCGACGTGCGCGAGCCGGAGGACGCCCTGCGCATGCTGGCCGAGACCGGCTGCGACGGCGTCATGGTCGGCCGCGGCGCCACCCGCAACCCCTGGATCTTCCGGCAGATCGCCTCCCGCCTCGCCGGCAGCCAGGTCGTCGAGGCGACCCTCGCCGACCGCCGCGACCTGATCCTCGACCACTTCCGCATGGTGGCCGAGCGCGAGGACAACCTCTTCGCCCTCCACAAGCTGCGCAAGTTCACCGGCTGGTACACCCATGGCCTCCCCAACGGGCGGAAACTGCGCCAGGCGATCAACCAGATCCCCGACGTCCCCACCTTCCTCGCCACCGTCGAGTCGTTCCTCGGCGAGATCCTGCTGGAAGAAGAAGCCGCGTAGGCCATCCTTTTCCTTCTGGCGCGCGTACCGTCCCCAGGGGGAACCTCGTGAGCCCGAAACGCACCATCGACCGCCTGCTGTTCGTCTTCAGCGCCGACGCCGGCTCCTTCAACGCCTTCCTCGACAGCGCGAAGAAGCTGCTGCGGATCAAGGGGTGCACCTTGTGCTCGATCACCCACGGGCTCGCCGGCGAAAAGTCGGAGTGGCGCGAGTGCAAGGAGGAGATCGGGGTGCCGGTCGACTACGTTCACCGCGACGAGGTCTCCCCCGAGCTGCGGCGCGTGGTGGGCGACCGGCTCCCTTGCATCGTGGCGCAGGCGGGGGATGACCTGGTCCTCCTGCTGGCCCCGGACGTCCTCGAACGCTGCCAGGGGAGCGTGGCCGACCTCAAGGGGCGGATCCACTACTTCGCCTCGATTCACCAGTTGAAGATGCCGCCGCTGGTCAACGCCTGAGCGGCCTCCCGCCCCCTTCCCGGGTGGGTGGGCTATGCTTCCGCCCGCCATGAGCACGCTGGAAAAAACGGAGCACGCGATCGACCTCCCCCTCCCTCCGGAGGCGGCGGTCGCCGTGGTCGCGAGGACGGCGGAGGACTGGGGGGCGCAGTTCGAGCGCGACCCGGCCGGCGGCACCGGCGGCAAGCTGCACCTTCCCGTTCTGGCCGGCCTGCGCAAGGGGCTGGTGAGCGGCGAGGTCGAGCTGTGGCCCAAGGGGGAGGGCTCGCGGCTGGTCTTCCGGCCGGAACAGGGGGTCTACTTCGTCCAGACCTCGGCGGTGATGGTCCTCCTCCTCGCCACCGCCGGCGGCATCCTCACCATCCTCTGGCCCTTCTTCCCCAACCTCCTCGCCGTGGCCCCCTTCGGCGCCGTCATCGCCCTCGGCGGCTGGTTCCTGGTGATCACCCGCCTGCGCACCAGCGGCCCCGATGAGTTCCTGGAAGCCGTCGCGGCGCAGGGCGAGGACGTTCCACAGACTCCGTAGACGGCTCAGCGACCCGGTAAACGGTCCGCAGACTCCGTAGACGCGCCGTAGACCCGGTAAAAGTTCCGTAGACTCCGTAGACGGTCCGTAGACTCCGTAAATATTCTGGCGACTCCGTAAACGGTCCGTAGACCCGGTGGACGGAGCGTAGACTCGGTAAACGCACCGTAGACTCCGTAGACGGTCCGTAGACTCCGTAAAAGTTCTGGCGACTCCGTAGACGGTCCGCAGACTTGGTAGACGGTCTGGAGACTCCGTAAAAATTCCGTGGACTCCGTAAGAAAAACCGTCCACCGGGTCTACGGACCATCTCCCGGGTCTGCGAAACCGGGCGCGGAATGACCGAGCCCCGCCGTGGGTTATACTCCGCAGCAGCAGCACGGTTCTTTGGAAACTTTGGGGGTGTACCGGTTTCGACGGGGAACAAAGCGGGGCAGTGGGCGGCGTGTCGAGCTTCCGCTCGTAACACTGGAAAAATAACTGCGAACGATAACTTCGCCCTCGCGGCCTAAAAAGGGCTCGTGACGTTCCGATGGTGGGCCTTGATTCGCGGCGCCCACCGGAACGACGCTAAAGCGGATCAATGGATGCGGAGGCCTTGCGACGCATCCGGATACAAAGCAAGGCTGGCAGCCGTGCCAGGTTGGCCTTCTTCCAGAGCACGGCGGCGAGACTTAGAATAGAGGGATACACACGTAGATGCCTCTGACACGCGTTTTCCGGACGTGGGTTCGACTCCCACCACCTCCACCAAAGTTTCTCCTTCTCTCCATCCCGGCCTCACCGCCGCGGCAATCTCCAAACCTCTAGCTAGCTGAAGTCACACGAGAACATCCGCTGGGTGCTGTAGTTGGTCAGCGTCCCGGTGCAAGTCCAGGTCTTGCAGCACGCGTGCGTGCAGGAGCCGGTCACCGTGGTGTAGGTGGCGTCGCTGTAGTAGGTCACCGTGCCGGCGTCGACGCACCAGGCGATGGCGGCGGGCTGAACGGGGCCGACGAGGGACGCGGCGACGACGGCGAGCAGGGCGACGAGCAGGATCAGACGGTGGCGCAGGGTTTTCGGCAAGATCGATCTCCTTCGGAGTCTGTGGATCAGCCCACGTAAGGAGAGGTGCCCGCCGGGCTCGTCAGCGCGCCGCGCCGGCGGAGCCCATCGGCAATTGCCCGCGGCACGCACTCGTCGAGATGAAAGCGGATCTCAGCCGGCACGGCGGCGCTGAAGCTTTTCCTGCAGCGGGCTCGGCGTCATCTGTCGCAGATCTTCCACGAAGCGCCGCTCGGCATCGATGTCACGCTGGATCTCGTCCCGATGATCGAAGTAGTAGGCCAGCGCGGCATGAATGTCGGCCAGGGTGATCCCTGGGTAGAAGGAAAGGATCTCGTCCGGCGACATCCCCTGCCGCTCGTGGCAGACGACGATGTCCATCACCCGGATGCGATGGCCCGCGATCCTGGGCTTACCGCCACAGACGCCTGGGGTCGCGTCGATGTGCTCTTGGATGGTGGCCAGCATTCGATCGTCTCCGAGCCCAGTATAGACCTGTCCTTTCAAACTTTCCCGAACGCGTCCGCGATGCTCTGCGCGTAGGGGGGCCGCAGCACGCCCACCTCGGTGATGATCCCCGAGATCAGCTCGGCCGGGGTGACGTCGAAGGCGAAGTTGAGGGCCGCGGTTTCGGCGGGGGCGATGCGGGTGCCGAAGACCTCGGTGACCTCGGTCTCCTTGCGCTCCTCGATCTTGATCGCGTCGCCATTCGGGGTGGCGCGGTCGATCGTGGAGAGGGGCGCGGCGATGTAGAAGGGGACGCCGTGGCGATGGGCGAGGACGGCGACCGTGTAGGTGCCGATCTTGTTGGCGGTGTCGCCGTTGGCGGCGATGCGGTCCGCCCCCACCACGATGCCGTCAACCATCCCCTTCGACATCAGGGCACCGGCGCTGCTGTCGGTCACCAGGTGGAAGGGGATGCCCAGCCTCTTGAGCTCCCAGGCGGTGAGGCGAGCCCCCTGGAGGAGAGGCCGGGTCTCGTCGACCCAGACCTTGCTGAGCCGGCCGGTCCGGAAGGCGGACTGGATCACGCCGAGCGCCGTGCCGTAGCCGGCGGTGGCGAGCGAGCCGGTGTTGCAGTGGGTGAGCACCCGCGATCCCTCGGCGAAGAGAGGGGCGCCGTGCTCGCCCATCCGCTGGTTGATCCGCACGTCGTCGGCGTGGAGCTCGCGGGCCCAGGCGAGGAGCGCGGCGGTGGCCGCCTCCGGACCCGCCGCCGCGTTCTGCTCGAAGATCTTCCGCCCCCGCTCGAGCGCCCAGCGCAGGTTGACCGCCGTCGGCCGCGTGCTGCCGAGCAGCTCCGAGACCTCGGCGAAGCGCGCCGCCAGCCGGCTCGGGTCGCGCTCGGTGCGCAGCCCCAGCACCAAGCCGTAGGCCGCCGCGACGCCGATCGCCGGCGCGCCGCGCACCACCAGGCGGTAGATGGCGTCCGCCACCTGCTCCGGCGTCTCACAGTCCATCCAGACCTCCTCGACGGGGAGCTTCGTCTGGTCGAGGAGGCGGAGCCCGGGCCCCTCCCAGCGCATGGGGGAGAACGGCTCGGGGTTATCGGATGCAGAAACGGCGGACGGCGTCTGGGGTTCGCTCATGGGCGGGGATCTTATCCGCTCGCCGGTTCCGATAGAATCCTCCTCCGTCGTCCAAACCTTTAGAACCGTCATCGAATCGAGGTCCCGTACGTGAAAGGCGATCCCACGCAGCTTGGCTTCTCCACCCGGGCGGTCCACGCCGGCCAGAAGCCCGACCCGCGCACCGGAGCGGTCGCGGTCCCCATCTACCAGACGTCCACCTACGTGCAGGAGAGGCTGGGCGAGGCGGCGGAGTTCGAGTACGCCCGCGTCCAGAACCCGACCCGCCAGGCGCTCGAGGAGCAGGTCGCGGCGCTCGAGGGGGGGCACTCCGGCTTCGCCTTCGCCTCGGGAATGTCGGCGATCGCCTGCCTGATGACCCTGCTCAAGAGCGGCGACCACGCGGTGGTGTCGCGCAACGTCTACGGCGGCACCTTTCGCTATTTCACCCGCATCCTCGAGCGCTACGACCTCGCCTTCTCCTGGGTCGACACCTCGGACCTCAAAGCCATCGAGGCGGCGATGCGGCCGGAAACGAAGATGGTCTACATCGAGACCCCCACCAACCCGGTGATGGACATCACCGACCTCGCGGGGGCCGCCGGGATCGCCCACGCCCACGGCGCCACGGTGGCGGTGGACAACACCTTCCTCTCGCCCTACCTGCAGCGGCCGCTCGAGCACGGGGCGGACTACGTGCTGCACTCGACGACCAAGTTTCTCAACGGCCACAGCGACTCGATCGGCGGCGTGCTGATCACCTCGCGGCCGGAGGACGCGGAGTGGTTCGCGCTGGTCTCGAAATCGGCCGGCGCCATCCTCTCGCCGTTCGACAGCTTCCTGGTGATGCGCGGCATCAAGACGCTCGCCGTGCGCATGGAGCGCCACGAGCAGAACGCGCGGAAGATCGCCGACTACCTGGTGGCCCACCCCAAGGTGCAGCGGGTGCTCTATCCGGGGCTCCCCGACCACCCGGGGCACGAGATCCACAAGAAGCAGGCTTCCGGCTTCGGCGCCATGATCACCATAGAGATGGGGAGCTTCGCGGCGGCCAAGGCGATGCTCGAGAAGATGGCGGTGATGAGCTTCGCCGAGAGCCTGGGGGGGGTCGAGAGCCTGATCTCCCACCCCGCCTCGATGACCCACGCCTCGATCCCGGCGGAGCGGCGCGCCGAGCTGGGCCTCACCGACGGCATGGTCCGCCTCTCGGTGGGGATCGAGAACGTCGAGGATCTGCTGGCGGATCTCGAGCAGGCTCTGGCGGCGGTGTAGGGAGGCAGCGGTCCGGGGGACAGGTCGTGCCCTCGTTTGAACCGCGCAGCCGACTGGCAGCGAGCGAAGCGAGCGGAGCCCGAAGGAGGCGAGCAGGTTCCAAACGAGGGCGCGACCGGAGGAAAGGGCGGCGGGGTGACGCTCCTTCAGTCCGCGTCCATCTCCTCGTCGTCCTCTTCCTCGTCCCCGAAGTCCGCCTCCTTGTCGACGCTCTCCGCGATCCAGGCGAGGAAGCCGGGATCGCCCTGGCCGACCGGGAAGGAGAGGATCTCGGGGAGCTCGTAGCTGTGCAGCTCGCGGATGGTGGCCGCCACCCCTTCGTACTCCCCTTCGAGGGTCTTGACCAGGAGCAGCAGCTCGCCGTCCTTGCGGATCTTCCCCTTCCAGCGGTAGATCGAGCGCATGCCGGGGAGGATGTTGACGCATGCGGCTTGGCGCCGCGCCACGATCTCGCGTGCGATGGTGTAGGCCTGCTCTTCGTTTCCGACGGTGGTGACGACGACGATCCCGCGCATGAGGCGGACGCTACTGCACTCGTTCCGGAGGAGTCAATTCGGCGGCTCGTCCTCAGATCACCATCGGGATCACTTCCAGACCCGCTTCTGCGCGTCGTAGGAGAGCACCCGGATCCGCCCCGCCAGATCGCTGACGCGGACCGCGACCAGCCGCTTGCGGCCGTCCGTGAGATAGAGCGAGCCGGGGGTCGAGGTGCCGAGCGGAGCGAACGAGGCGAGGTCGGAGGCGTTGAAGCGGATCGGGTCGTCCAGCCGGTCGAGCGGATGGCCGGGCGAGCCGGGATCGGTCGGCGCCACGCCGGGCGGGAAGCCGAAACCGTAGCCGCGCCCGAGCGCGGTGAGGCGCCGCGGCGGCTCGACCTGGGGGTCGACGCCGGAGTCGATCTCGCGGTTGAGCACGCCGTTGCCGTTGCCGTCGCGATAGAGGGTGAAGGTGACGGTGCCGTCCGCCGCCGTGCGGAACTTCACCGCCACGTTGGCGTCGTGCCGCACGGCCCACGAACGGGCCAGCCGCAGCGTGCCGACCAGCTCCTCGGCCGCCAGATGGAGGCGCAGGTCGCCCGACATCTCGAGCAGCGGCGGCGCGCCGATCATCGCGGCCGCGAGGAGGAGGGAGAGGGTCACGATCAGCTCGACGAGAGTGAAGCCGCGGGGATTGAAGGTCATGGGAGGCCTCGAAGAAAAAGAGGCGCGGGGCGGGACCGCCGACTGCATGAGCCGACGGTGGCGGTCCCACCCCGCGCCGTTCAGCCGGCAAGCTTTCGGGAGGTGACCTTCCGGCCGGACTTGGCTGACTTGCCGGCGGAGCGCGGGGCGGACTTCGAGCCGGTGGCGCGGGGTGACGTTGCACCCGCCGATTTGCGCACCGACCTGCCGGCCTTACCGGCCGAGGCGCCGGCCGAATCGCCGGCCGCGGCCTTCGGCGCCTTCGACTTCCCGCCGGATTTCCCCTTGGAGCCGGACTTGCGGTCCTTGTGCGGCTTCTCGTCGAGCGTGGTGGCGCCGGAGATGGCCACGTAGGGCTTGATCATCTCGAACATCCGCTGGCCGACGCCGCCGACCAGCATCAGATCCTCGGGCGCCTTGAACGGCCCGTTCTCCTTGCGGTAGTCGACGATCCGCTGGGCGAGGCTCTGGCCGACCCGCGGCAGGAGGGTGAGCTGCGCGGCGTCGGCACTGTTGATGTTGACGGCCTTCTTCCCCTCCGCCCCCCAGGTGGGGGCGTTGGCGAGGAGAGAGGCCAGCAGGAGGAAAACCGCGACGGTGCGATGGGGCTGTTTCATGACGTTGCCTTTCCTTGCGAGAGGTCTCGCGTAAATGAATCTGAGGTTTTGCTGCGCTTCGCTTCCGATCCCTTTCCGTGTCTTTTTCCTGATCTCGTCCTCGCCGCCACCTCCTCTCCGGGTTGACGGCGGCCTATAGATCAAGCCTCCTGCCAGCCGGCAGGAGATCCATAAGCCATTGAAAACAAATGGATTGGAGAGATCGGCTAAGCTTCGCCCGGCCGCGGGGCGGCAAGGGACCACGCGGCAGGACGCGGGGAGGAGAGGGAAAAGCCAGAAGGCTCTAGGGCGGGCTCGCCCGTCAAGCGATTCAGCGGGGGGCGCGATCTTTTGCGGCGGGGCGGTCTTTCAAGTACAGTACCGGCGCCATGGTGGGAGAAAGATCAGTCTGGCGTGAATATCTCGAGGCGTTGATCATCGCCGCGGTCTTCCTGCTGTTCACCAACACCTTCGTCGTCCAGACCTTCTACATCCCGAGCGGCTCGATGGAGGACACCCTCCTCATCGGCGACCACCTGTTCGTCAACCGGTTCATCTACGGGCCGACGCCGACGGCGGCGGAGAAGGGTGTGCTGCCGTTCCGCCCGGTGAACCGCGGCGACATCGTGATCTTCCGCTCGCCGGAGACCCCGACGCTCGACCTCGTCAAGCGCTGCATGGCGGTGGGCGGCGACACGGTGCAGGTGATCAACGCCCAGCTCTACATCAACGGCAAGCCGGTCCACGACGCGACCTACGCCGTGCACAAGAACCCGGACCTCGGAGGCGGCCTGTTCGTCGACCCGCGCATGCGGTTCCGCGACAACTACGGACCCTACGTGGTCCCCGCCGGCCACTACTTCTGCATGGGGGACAACCGCGACAACTCCTACGACTCGCGGTTCTGGGGGACGGTGCCGGCGCATCTGGTCAAGGGGCGGGCGCTCTTCATCTACTGGTCCTACGGCGGCAAGACGTCGAGCGGCCAGTGGGAGGGGGCGGGGGCGAAGCTCAAGGACCTGGGGGAGACTGCCGTCGGCTTCTTCTCGAAGACCCGGTGGGAGCGGACGTTCCATCTGATCCGCTAGCCGGTCCGCGTATGGCCCCCGAAAAAACCCTGCTCCGGGAATACCTGGAGGCCCTGCTGATCGCGGTCATCTTCGCGACCTTCGCGCGCACCTGGATCCTCCAGGCGTTCAAGATCCCCTCCGGCTCGATGGAGAAGAACCTGCTGATCGGCGACCACATCCTGGTCAACAAGTTCATCTACGGGCCGACCCTCTCCCCGCTCGAGGAGAAGCTGCTGCCGGTGCGCAAGGTGCGGCGGGGGGACGTGGTGGTGTTCAAGTACCCCGAGGACCCGACCCGCGACTTCATCAAGCGCTGCATGGGGCTCCCCGGCGACACGATGAAGATGATCGACAAGGACCTCTACATCAACGGCCGCCGGGTCGACGACTCCTCCTTCACCTGGTACGCCGACTCCGAGACCTACCCGCGCGACATGTTCTTCCATCCCAAGCGGGTGCGCGACACCTTCGGCCCCAAGACGGTCGGCCCCGCCAGCTACTTCTGCATGGGGGACAACCGCGACAACTCGAACGACTCCCGCTTCTGGGGGACGGTGCCCGAGGCCAACCTCAAGGGGCGGGCGTTCCTGGTCTACTGGTCGTTCGCGGGCGCCGACGACACGGTGGAGTGGCCCGGCTATGCCGGCAAGGCGCGGCAGCTCGGCCGCGTGGCTCTGCACTTCTTCACCACGACGCGGTGGGAGCGCACCTTCCGCATCGTGCGCTAAACTACCCGCCGACGAACCAGTCCACGGAGGGAGAGCCATGCCACGACGGAGAGCCGAACGGGGCGAGGGAAATCTCGGTTGTATTTTCTGGGTGGTCGCGCTCGCCATCGCGACCCTGATCTGCTGGAAGGCGATCCCGGTGAAGATCCAGAGCACGCAGCTGTACGACTACATGGAGGAGCTCGCGAAGTTCTCGGCGGCCAACAATCCGCCGGAGACCCTCTCCAAGCTGATCCTCGACCGCGCGCACCAGCTCGACATCCCGCTCGACAAGAAGGACCTGCACATCGACCTGACCCGCGAGCGCATCGTCATCGAGGTCGACTACACCGTCCCCGTGGTCTTCCCCGGGTACACTTACCCGTGGCACTTCCACCAAAAGCTCGACCGGCCGATCTTCATCGTCTGATCCGCGGCGGTCTGACGGTCCTCGGGAGCGGCTTCGCTCCCGGGGCCCTCGCCGGCGCTCAGCTCGCCGGGCTGATCTTCTTCCTCAATCCCCGCCTCCCCTTCGCCCTCGGCCCGGTGCTGCGCGGCTGTCTCGCTTATGGCGCGCTGGTCGGGCTCGCCAGCCTCGCCCTGCACCTGCCGTTCACCTGGAGACGGCCGCGACGAGCCCGTCGCGCCTTTCCCTGGAGCTTCACGGCGGCCCTGGCGGCTTCGGCGCTGCTCGATTGGACACAACGCTACTACTACGCCTACTACCTGCCCCCCGGGATCAACGACCGCCTGATGAAGACCGCGCTCTGGCTCTCCCTCGGCGCGCTGATCGCCTTCTACACCGCCTTGCTCCACACGCTCCACCGGCGGCGTTACGGGCCGCGCAGCCGGTGGGGGCTCGCGCTGATCGCGGCGCTCTCCATCTGCGCCATGGTCGAGCGGCGGGAGGCCTTTCATCCCCGCCCCGCCGCCGCTCCGCTGCCGGCGGCGGTCGAGGCCAGCCTGCGGCCGAAGCTCTGGGTGATCGGCATCGATTCGGCGACGCTCGACGCCATCCTGCCCCTGGCCGGCCAGGGGCGCCTCCCCTTCCTCGCCAAGGTGCTCCAGAACGGCGCCTACGGCCGGCTGGGGACGCTGATCCCCACCCGGCGCGACGCGATGTGGACCAGCCTCGCGACCGGCAAGTACCCCTACAAGCACGGCATCACCGGGCGGCGGGCCTTCCCCGCCCGTTTCCTCGCGCCGGGCGGCGAGCTGCGCCTGCTGCCGACGGGGATCTCGTTCACCCGCTGGGGGACGCTCGGGACCTCGCCGCTCCCGGCGAGCATCCCGGCGCGGGAGGCGCTGGCCCTGTGGGAGATCTTCCCCCGCCTGGGGGTGCCGGCCGGAGTGGTGGGATGGCCGGCGGCCCGGCCGGCGGACGGCGAGGCGGATTTCGCCCTGGCGGAAGGGAGCTTTCGCCGCGAAGGGGCCGAGCCCGGGAGCGCCTGGCCGCCGACTCTCGCCTCCCGCGCCGCGGCCTCCCGGCCGGCCTGGCGCGACCTCGACTCGGGCGTCCGCAGCCGTTTCGGCGGGCGTCTTCCCGCGGCGCTCGCCGACTCGGTGACCGCCGATCTCTGGCGGCAGACGCTCGCCCTGTCGCTCGCCGGCGAGGACCACCAGGCGGAGGCGCTCTTCCTCCTCCTGCCAGGGCTGCGCGAGGTGTCGCACCGCTGGTTCGGCGGCTTCAACGCCGTGCAGTTCGAGGGGGAAGCGGGGCTCGCGGGCGCCCGCGCGGACGCCGAGCGGGTGGCGGCTTACTATGCCTGGCTCGACGATCTGCTGGAGGACGCCTGGAAGGGGCAGAGCGGACCCCGGCTGCTGGCCGTGGTCTCCGCCTACGGGGTCACCCCGCGGGGGGGATGGCACCGGATGTGGGGGCAGATGGCGCCGGGGGCGGCCGTAGGCGGCGAGTTCCAGGACGGGCCGGACGGCGTGGTGATGCTCTACGGTGAGGGGATCCGGCCCGGCGCCCTGCTGACCGGCGCCCGTCTGGTGGACGTGGCGCCGACGCTGATCTACGCCCTGGGCTTCCCGGTGTCGCGGGACCTCGACGGCAAGGTGCTGACCGCCGCCTTCGACCATCCCTTCCTGCAGCGCAACCCGGTGAGCTTCTTCCCTTCCTACGAGGGGTTGGCGCGCGCTCGAGGGCCGGCGCCCCTGCGCTAGCCGGGCCGCCGCTCAGCAGTGCAGTGTCCTGGTTTGAACCGCGCAGCCGACTGGCAGCGACGCAGGAGCGGAGCCCGAAGGAGGCGAGCAGGTTCCAAACTAGGACACGCGCGCCTCTCACCCCTTCTGGGCGGCCTGGGTCACCAGCTTGGGGCCGGCGGAGCGGCTTCCCCCCTCGCGGCTCATCGAGCAGCTCCCCTCGAAGGTCGCGCCGTCTTCGATGACGAGCGCCGGAGTGTCGATCTCCGCAAAGATCTTGCCGCTGGGGGCGATCTGCACCTTCCGCTTCGCCTGGATCTTGCCGCGCACCGTGCCGGAGACGAAAACCTGGCCGACGTGGATCTCGCCATCGATCTCTCCCGACTCGCCGACGATCAGGTCCCCGTCGGAGGTCACCGAGCCGGTGAGCTTGCCGTCGATGCGGAAGGAGGCGTCGAAGCGCAGCTCCCCCTGGAGGTGGCTGCCGCTGTCGAGGAAGCCGTTGAGGTCGCTCTGCTTGCCGTCGGACTTGAAGATCATCGGTTCTCTCCCCGCTCGATCAGGACGTCGAATAGCCGCATCAGCTCCTCCTCCGAGTGGAAGTGGATCCGGAGGTGCCCCTTCTTCCCCTGCCGCTTGATCTCGACGCGGGTCTGCAGGCGGCGGGTGAGGCGCTCCTCGGCGGCGACGGTGTGGACCTCGGGCGGACGGTCCGGCGGCTTCGGTGATTTGGCCCGCTCTTCCCGCGGCGCGGTGAGGCGTTCGAGCTCGCGGGCGGAGAGCCCCTCGCGCAGGGCGCGGTCGGCGAGCTGGATCTGCTCCGTCAGGTCGTGCAGGGCGAGCAGCGGGCGCGCCTGGCCGGCGGTGAGCCGGCCTTCGCGCAGCAGGTCGAGGACCTCGTCCGGCAGCCGGAGGAGGCGCAGGGCGTTGGTGACGGTGGTCCGCGCCTTGCCGACCCGGGTCGCGACCGCCTCCTGGGAGAGGCCGAACTTCTCCTGGAGCGCGGCGTAGGCCTCGGCCTCCTCGATCGGGTTGAGGTCGCTGCGCTGGAGGTTCTCGACCAGGGCGAGCTCGAGGAGCTCGCGGTCGTCGGCCACCTGGCGGATCACCACCGGCACCGATTCGAGGCCGGCTTTGCGAGCCGCCCGGAAGCGCCGCTCGCCGGCGACGATGGCGTAGCCGTCCCCCTCGGGGGTGACGACCAGGGGCTGGATGATCCCCTGGGCGCGGATCGAGGCGGCGAGATCCTCGATCGCCGCGTCGTCGAAATGAGAGCGGGGCTGGAAGCGGTTGGGGTGGAGGCTCGCGAGGGGGAGAGTGCGCACCGGCTCGTCCGGCTTCGGCTCGACCTTCTCGATCAGGGAGTCGAGGCCGCGGCCCAGCCCACGCTTCTTGCCGCCCCCCGCCGCTGACGGCGCCCCGGCCATCAGGCGGCCCTCCGCAGGAACTCGCGGGCGACGGCGAGATAGGCGTCGGCGCCGCGCGACTTGATGTCGTACTGGAAGATCGGCAGACCGTGGCTGGGAGCCTCGGCGAGACGGATGTTGCGCGGGATGACGGTCTCGTAGACCTGATCCGGGAAGTGGGAGCGGATGTCCTCCGCGACGTCCTTCGAGAGATTGGTGCGGTCGTCGTACATGGTCAGCAGGATGCCCGCGATCTGCAGTTTCGGGTTCAGGCTCCCCTGGACGCGGCGGACGGTGGCGAGGAGCTCGCTGATCCCTTCGAGGGCGAAGTACTCGCACTGGAGGGGGACGAGGACTCCGTCCGCCGCGGTGAGGGCGTTGATGGTCAGGTGGCCGAGCGACGGCGGGCAGTCGAGGAGGATCGCGTCGTAGCGCTCCGCCACCTCGGCGAGGACCCCCTTCAACCGCTGCTCCCAGCCGCTCTCGCCGACGAGCTCCACCTCGATCCCGACCAGGTCGCGCTGCGAAGGGACGAGGTCGAGATTGGGAAAGCCCGACGGGCGGATCGCCGCCGAGAGCTCAACCTCGCCGCTGAGGGCATGGTAGAGGTGCGGCGGCGTGGCCTTGCCGCCCAGACCGCGGGTGGCGTTCCCCTGCGGGTCGCAGTCGACCAGCAGCACGCGGCGCTCGAGGGCGCCGAGGCCGGCGCCGAGGTTGATCGCGGTCGTCGTCTTGCCGACGCCGCCCTTCTGATTCGCGATCGCGAGGATCATGCTTGGGTTCGCTCAGCTCTCAAGGGGCGCGGCGGAGCGCCAGGATGCGCCTCTTCGCGCTCCCCGCGAGCGCGATGCTGCCGCAGGCGACGACGAAGCTCGGAGGCAGCTCGGGATCGTGCTCACCCGCCCAGATCAACAGGCGACCCTCGGCCGCCAGCCGGCCTGCGAGCGCGTCCCAGACTCTTGGGTCGAGCCGCAGGGCCCGCGTGGTGATGAGGTCGAAAGTCTCCGGCAGACCGGCAGGCAACGGAACGTGGACTCTAACATTGAGGCATCGGCAGGGCAACGCGCCCTTCCGGGCCGCGGCCGCGAGGAAGGCCCACTTCCGCTCCTGGGCCTCGACCAGGGTCATCTCCAGCCCCGGCACGGCGGCTGCGAGGACCAGTCCGGGAAACCCCGCTCCGGAGCCGAGATCGATCGCCCGTCGCGCTCCCGTGGGGAGCAGGGGGAGAGCCGCCAGCGATTCACCGTAATGACGCGCCAGGATCTCGCCAGCCGTTCCGGGACCGATCAGGCTCATCCGTCGGTTCCAGAGAGCCAGCTCCCGGTAGTGAGCGAACAGAGAATCGATCGAGGGCTCCCCCAGCACGGTGGGGGAGAGGCGAAGGATCTCGGCCCCGAAATCAGCGCGGGAGATCTCTGGCAGGGCAAAGGCCATGGGAGCGGGATCTTACTCAATGCGACGTTTCACGTGAAACAACCGCGCAGGCGAGAAAACGAGAGGCTCTATGTTCCACGTGAAACATCCTCCTGAAGCAAAAGGCCCCCTCGTCGAGGGGGCCTTTTGGAGACAATCCGCGACCTGGCTCAGGCCGGGGTCGGCTTGACCATGATTCGCTTGAAGTAGCCGTCCCCTTCGCTCTCGGTGGCCACGTTGGGGTCGTCCGCCAGGGTGGTGTGGATGATGCGCCGGTCGCCGGGATTCATCGGCTCGAGAACGCGGGCCTTGCCGCCCCGGCGGACCTCCTCGGCTACCTGCTGGGCGAGACTGCGCAGCCGCTCCTCGCGGATCTCGTGGAAGTTGTCGCAGTCCACCCGCACCGCCACCATCTCGCCGCTCAAGGTGCGGATGATCCGCGGCAGGAGGTGCTCGACCGACATCAGGAACTCGCCGTCGTCGGCGAAGCACCAGTCCACGTCCTCGCCCACGAGCTCGACCTCCAGACGCTCCTCGCCCTGGAAGACGCGCGGGGCGAGGTCGAGGCCCGCGAGGCGGACGAGCAGTTGGGCGCCCTTGGCAGCCGCATCGGCGGCGGCTCCCGCCGCGGCGGGGAAGCGCTCGGAGACGCCGCGCGGCGTCTCCGGCAAGGTGACGAGGGCACCTGGCGCAGCTTCTGGCGCGCGGAAAGTCTCGAGACCGGCGGCCGGCGAGTCGCGGGAGTCCCGCCGCGGCGGCCGTTGCCGGTCGCGATCCCCACGGCTGCCCCCGCTCCGGTTGCCCCGGTCGTCACGATCGCCGCGACCCCCAGGCGCCCGGTCGCCGCGCGGGCCGCCACGCTCCGGGCGCTCCGGGCGGCGGTCACGGTCGCGCGTCGGCCGATCTCCGGCCGGTCGCGCCGCCTGCGGGCGCGGAGCGGACGCCAGCGGAGCCGGCGGAGCCTCGAGCGAATTTCCCGGCTCGACGGCGGGGCGGCTCGACATCTCCGAGGGGGGCGGGGGAGGAACCGCGCGCCCGGCGACCGGGATCGGCACCGGCTTCTCCAGCCGCGGGTTGTCCGGGTCGACCTCGATCATCACCTTGCGGCGGGTCTTCAGGAAGCCGTGCTTCTTTTCGAGGCTCCGGTAGGAGACGTAGGTGGGGTCGAGGTTGAAGTAGTTGGCGGCCTGAACCAGCGCCTGCTGCAGGGTGTCGCCGGAAAAGAATCGTCTCTTGACGTCGTTCATGGCAGTTTGAGTCTCTCGCGAAGCAGCGTGGAGCAGTTTCCTTACGCCTCCCGCTCCCGCAGACGGTTGTAAACCTGGAGTTGGATGATGGTCAAGACGTTGTTGGTGAGCCAGTAGAGCACCAGCCCGCTGGGGACGCCGAGGAAGAAGAAGGTCATCGCGACCGGCATGATCTGGAACATCCGCCGCTGCATCGGGTCGCCCGCCTGCGGCCCCATCCGCACCTGGAGGAGCTGGGTGGCGCCCATGATGATCGGCAGCACGTAGTACGGGTCGTTCACCGACAGGTCCTTGATCCACAGCAGCCATGGGGCGCTACGCAGATCGACCGCCGTCGACAGCAGACGGTAGAAGGCGAACAGGATCGGCATCTGGATCAGCAGCGGCAGGCAGCCGCCCGCGGGATTGACCCCCGCCTCCTTGTAGATCGCCATCACCTCTTCGTTCATCTTGCGCTGCGCCTCGAGGTTCGGCTTGCCGGCCTTGTCGCGCAGCTTGGTCCGGTAGCGGTCGCGGATCCCCTGCACCTTCGGGTTGAGCTCCTGCATCTTGCGCATCGACATGGTGCTCTTGTGGGTCAGCGGCAGCAGCACCAGCTTGATCAGGATGGTCAGCAGGACGATCGCCCAGCCGTAGTTGTCGACCACGTGGTCGTGGATCCAGTGGAGCGCGACGAGCAGCGGCACCACCAGCGGCTTCAGCATGCCGAGCTCGATCGTCTCCTCGAGGCCGAGGCGGAGGGTCTTCAGGCGGTCGTACTCCTTCGATCCCCAATAGGAGAGCACCGTCATCTGGTCGCCGGCCGGCCGCAGGATCAGGAAGAACTCCCGCGGCAGGTCCTTCTGCTCCTTGGTGATCTCGTCCTTGCTCGGCACCGGCAGGAACTTCTCCGGGCCGCCCCCCTCGGGGACCTGAACGAGGACCGGCACCAGCACCGCGCGATCGATCTTCCCCTGGGGGATCTGGGTGGCCAGGTAATAGGTGTCCTCGAGCCCGGCCCAGGTGAGCGAGCCACCCGGCACGTCCACCGGATCGAAGGCGCTCTGCGGATCGACCGCCGTCACCTCACCCCCCGACCGGTAGACGGCCCGGCGATGCTCGTAGCGGCTCTTCATCTGATCGACGGTCAGATTGCGGATGCCGGGGCCGGTCAGCAGTCCCCAGTCCGCATGCCCGGGGACCCGGACCTCGACGGTGAGGAGCCCCCGCTCGTCGAAGCTGAACGTCTTCTCGGCGGCGCCGAGCGGGCCGCTGTAGCGGAAGGTCACCGCCCGGCCGTCCGCCGACTTCTCCGCCTGAAAGAGGGCTCCGTTCAACGGGTGGGGCTGCGCCGCGGGGGTGGTGAGGGCATAGGGGTAGAGATCCCCCGCCCGCTCGCGCACCAGCTCCAGCGTGTTGCTCTTCGGATCGTTCTTCTCGGGGACCACCAGCGACAGCAGCTCGGCGCCCCGGTTGGTGAGCACGGCCTTGGAGCGCCCGGTGACCAGGGTGACCTTCTCCTCGGCCGCCGCCTGCACCGCGGGGGCGGCGGGCTGGGCGGCCGCCGGTGTGGCAGTCGCCGCGGGCGTGCCGGGAGCCGGCGCCGGGGCGACCGCGGGGGGGGCGGCGGCACCGGGCGCCAGCGGGCGCGGAGCGGCGGCGGCTTGATTCTGCGCCTGCGCCGGCGGGAGGGGCTTCGGCTTCGGCGGGGGAAACAGGGTGTACCAGGCCGCGATGACGGCCAGCGACAGCACGAAGGCGAGGAGCAGGCGGCGATTGTCCACGGGGGTTTGAATCCTTTTTCGGTCGTATGTTCGAACGGGCGTCGCCGGCCGCGGCCGCTACGGCAGGTCGATTCCGCCCGGATGGAAGGGTTGGCAACGCATCAGGCGCCCCGCGGCGAGCAGGCCACCCGCCCAAGGGCCGTGCTTGAGGATGGCGAGTCGGGCATATTCGGAGCACGTCGGGGAGAAGCGGCAGGAGCGGGGGAGCAGCGGCGAGATCCGGCGCTTGTAGAGGTCGAGCAGGAAGACGAGCAGTCGCGTCACCCGAGAGACTCCCGCCGCTCGCCCGATCCCTTGGGCAACCCGCCTAGAATCCGCAGCAGCTCCGAGCGCAGCCCCGGGAAATCGCTCTTGCCGGCCTCCGGCTTGAGGTGGATCACCAGGTCGAGGTCGGGGAGACCGCCGCGGCCGGGCCAGCGCCGGTAGATCTCCCGGATCCTGCGCTTGATCCGCTGGCGCACCACCGCCTTGCCGACCTTCCGGCTGGCGGTGATCCCGATGCGCGGAGCTCCGAGCTGGTTCGGAACGAAATAGACGATCGCGAGCGACCCGTGCCGCCGGCGACCGGTTCGATAGCACCTGAGGTAGTCCGCCCGCCGCCGGATCTTGCTCTCGGGGGTCAGACGCTCGCCGGCCGTTCCCATCGTGGGGCCCGGCGGACGACGGGGGTCCACCATCAGACGCTCAGGCGCTTGCGCCCCTTCTGGCGCCGCCGTGCGATCACCGCGCGGCCGTTCTTGGTGCGCATCCGCACCCGGAAGCCGTGCGTCCGCTTGCGCCGACGGTTGTTGGGCTGAAAAGTCCGTTTCACGTGTGGCCGCCTTCTTCGAAGTGGAGGTCATGGATCGCGGGAACGCCGGCTCAAAGCCGAGCGGCCCGCTCGAACGAAACTCGTAAAGTAATTCACCGGGAGCCGAGGCGTCAAGGACGCGCGCCTCCGGGACGGCGTCAGATCATCTGCAAGCCATCCGCAAGTCAAGGGACGAATGGCGGAGAGGGTGGGATTCGAACCCACGGACCGGTTGCCCGGTCAACGGTTTTCGAGACCGTCCCATTCGACCGCTCTGGCACCTCTCCGGTTGTCTGATTCGTCAAATCGTTCGTCGTCGAGATCGGTGGCGGAGAGAGTGGGATTCGAACCCACGGTAGAGTTTCCCCTACACACGCTTTCCAAGCGTGCTCCTTAAGCCACTCGGACATCTCTCCCGATCCTCTTTCCAAAGAACCCGTCGTCTCATCTCATCGCGCCCGGCGCAGCGACGCGAAGAAACCGCGCAGCAGCGCGGCGCTCTCACCTTCCAGCACACCGGCCGTCACCTCCAGCCGGTGGTTCAGCCGCGGATCCTGGACCAGATCCCCCAGGGTGCCGCAGTAGCCGGCCTTCGGATCGGCCGCCCCGTAGACCAGCCGCTCGATGCGGCTGTTGACCAGGGCGCCGGCGCACATCGCGCACGGCTCGAGGGTCGCGTACAGCGTGCAACCCGAGAGCCGCCAGCCGCCGAGGGCCGCCGCCGCCTGGCGGATCGCCAGCAGCTCGGCATGGGCCAGCGGATCGCCGTCGATCTCGCGGCGGTTGTGGCCCCTCCCCATCACTTCCCCCCCGCGGACCACCACCGCCCCCACCGGCACCTCGCCGATCCCGGCGGCGCGCCTCGCCTCGGCGAGGGCTTCCATCATCCAGACCTGATCTTCGGGTCTTTCCAAGGGAGCACCGTCGTCCGCCCAGGCGGGGAACGCGTATGTTACCCGAGATGGCCCGCGGCGCAAAACATGTGCTCCCGCGACTCCCGGCGGGTGGTGCCCTCGTTCGACCCGCGCAGCCGACTGGCAGCGAGCGAAGCGAGCGGAGCCCGAAGGAGGCGAGCAGGGTTGAACGAGGGCACCACCCGCCGGCCCATCCTTTACTTCGCCGCTCTCAGCACGTAGCATGGAGTGCTTGCAGTGGCCCGCGAAGGGTTCGGGTCCTGTGCATCGGTCAATGCCGAACCTCGTCAGGCCCGGAAGGGAGCAGCGATAAGGCATGCGGTCGAGTGCCGCAGTTACACCGGAACCCTTCGTCGACCACTGCCAAAAGTCCCATCGCCTCTAAATGACGTACCAGGTCCTCGCCCGCAAGTGGCGCCCGCAGAATTTCTCCAGCCTCGTCGGTCAGGAACCGATCGTCACCGCTTTGCGCAACGCCCTCCAGGAGGGGCGGATCGCCCAGGCGTACCTGTTCTCCGGCATCCGCGGAGTGGGGAAGACGACGGCGGCGCGCGTGCTCGCCAAGGCGCTCAACTGTGAGCGGGGGCCGGCGGCCGATCCCTGCAACGAGTGCATGCCCTGCATCGAGATCACCCGCGGCTCGGACCTCGACGTCATCGAGGTGGACGCCGCCACCTACTCGAAGGTCGAGCAGGTGCGCGACCTCACCGAGAGCCTGAAGTACGGCCCGGCCCGCGACCGCCACAAGGTGGTGGTGCTCGACGAGATCCACCGCCTGTCCCGGCAGGCGTTCGACGCCCTGCTCAAGATCGTCGAGGAGCCGCCGCCGCACCTCGTCTTCATCTTCGCCACCACCGAGATCGACGCCGTGCCGGCGACCATCCTGTCGCGCTGCCAGGAGTTCCACTTCCGGCGCGTGCCGTCGCCGGCGCTCGCCGCGCACCTGCGGACGATCTGTGAGGCGGAGGGGATTGCGGCCACCGACACCGCCCTGCGGCTGATCGCGCGCGCCGGCGAGGGGAGCGTCCGCGACTCGGTCGCCCTGCTCGACCAGCTCGCCACCTTCGGCTCCGGCGCGATCGCCGACGAGGACGCCGTGCGCCTCCTCGGCGGGCTCGACACCGCCCTCTTCCACACCCTGCTCGCCGGCATCCTCGGCGGCGACTCGGCCGCGGTCGGCGCCGCCGTGCGCCGGGTCGAGGACGAGGGGTGGGACCCGCGCCACGTCTACGGCCAGTTCCTCGCCTTCTGCCGTGACGCGCTCCATCTCGCGATGGGCGGCGCTCCCGAGGCCGCCGACCTGCCGGGCGAGGAGGCGCAGGCCCTCGCCACCCTCGCCCGCGGCCACGGCTACGAGAACCTGCTGCGCCTGATGAACCAGCTGCTGACCAGCGAGATGATCGTGCGGCGCAGCGAGACCGGCGCCCTCGCGGTCGAGATCGCCTGGCTGCGCGCCGCCGAGCTGCCGAAGCTCACCCGCATCGAGGAGCTGCTGGCCGGCGGCACGCTCCCGGCCGAGCCGGCGGCGCAGGCCGGCCCGCGCCCCGCCGCCCCGAGGGCGATGCCCGCTCCCGCCGCGTCGTCCGCCGCCATGGCCCCCGCGCCGCAGCGGAGCGCACCGGCGCCCGCTCCTCGCCCCGAGATGCCGCAGATGCCGCGCGCGGAAGCGCCGCGGGCGGAAGCGCCCCCGCCGCGGCCGGCGGTCCCCCCGCCGAGCCGGCCGAGCGACCCGGTCGCCGCCTTCAAGGAAGAGGCCGGCAAGCGCAAGCAGAACATCGGCGGCTTCCTCGACGCGGCGGAGGACCTCCGCTTCGCGGACGGCCGGATCGCCATCGTCTGCCCGAGCGGCGACAGCTACCTGCGCGCCCGCCTCGAGGCCAACCACGCCGTCCTCGAGGAATCGGCGGCCGCCGTCTGGGGTCCGGGGACGCGACTTGATATCCTGATGGGAACCGCCGCGCCGCAGGCCGCCGCGGAAGCCAGACCGGCGCCGGTCCAGCAAGTCGAGCAGATCCCGACCGTCCAGGCCGTCCTCGACATCTTCAAAGGCCGGATCGAAACAGTGGAAGAGCACGGAAGCTATACGGAGGAGTGACCGCGATGAGCAGCATGAAGAACCTGATGAAGCAGGCCGAGGAGATGCAGAAACGGCTGCAGCGCGAGCTGGCCGAGCTGGTCGTCGAGGCGAGCGTGGGCGGCGGCATGGTGACGGTCAAGATGAGCGGCCACCGGCAGCTGGTCAGCTGCAAGATCGATCCGGAAGCGATGGACCCGAGCGACCCTTCGATGCTGGAGGATCTCATCGTCGCGGCCGTCAACGAGGCGGGACGCAAGATCGAGGAGACGATGCAGGGGAAGATGGGCACGCTGGCGTCGAGCATGCCCGGTCTCTTCTAGCCCCGCGCGCAAAGCAGGATGTCCGATCCCCTGGCCCGGCTCGTCGGCGAGCTCTCCCGTCTTCCGGGCATCGGGCCCAAGACCGCGACACGTCTCGCCCATTTCCTCCTCAAGGTCCCCGTCGCGGAGGCCGAAGCGCTGGCCGCCGCGATCCTGGAAGTCAAGGCGAAGCTCTTCCACTGCTCGCTCTGCAACTCGATCACGGCCGTCGATCCCTGCCGCTACTGCGCCGACGAGCGGCGGGACCGCACCCGGATCTGCGTCGTCGAGGAGCCGTTCAACCTCGAGCCGGTCGAGCGCACGAGGGAGTTTCACGGCCTCTACCACGTATTGCTCGGGGCGCTCTCCCCTCACCGGGGGATCGGCCCCGACCGCCTCGCCATCCCCGGGCTGCTGACCCGGCTCGCCGGCGTCGAGGAGGTGATCCTCGCCACCAACCCGAACGTCGAGGGGGAGGCGACCGCCCTCTATCTCGCCCGTCTGCTCAAGCCGCTCGGAGTGCGGGTCACCCGCCTGGCCTTCGGCATGCCGGTCGGCGGCGACATCGAATACACCGACGAGGTGACGCTCGGACGTTCGCTCGCCGGGCGGCGCGAGATGTGAGCTTCGGCGACCTCCTCCCCGCGATCGTCACCCCTCCCCCCGGTCCGCGCTCCCGCGAGCTGTCGGCCGCGCTCGCGGCTCTCGAGGCGCCCGGGGTCAACACGATCGCGGGGGGTCACCCCGCGATCCTCTGGGAGGAGGCGCGGGGCGCCAACGTCCGCGACGTCGACGGCAACCTCTATATAGATCTCACCTCCGGGTTCGGAGTGGCGGCGGTCGGCCATCGCCACCCGCGGGTCGCCGCGGCCGTCCGCGCGCAGGCGGACCGCCTCCTCCATGCCCTGGGGGACGTGATGGCGCACCCGCTGCGCGTCGAGCTCGCCAGGAGGCTCGTCGCGCTCGCGCCCCTGGACGATCCCCAGGTCTACTTCGCGATCTCCGGCGCCGAGGCGGTCGAGATCGCGCTCAAGACGGCGCTCGCCGCCACGGGCCGCCCCGGCATCCTCGCCTTCGAGCCCTCCTACCACGGGCTGACCCTCGGCGCCCTCGCCGTCACCTCGCGGGAAGAGTTCCGCTCCCCGTTCGCCTCCCATCTCCACGGCCACGTCCGCCGCCTCCCCTTCGGCGGCGATCTCGGAGAGGTCGCGGCGCTTCTCGCGGCGGGCGAGGTCGGCGCCGCGATCGTCGAGCCGATCGTCGGCCGCGAGGGGATCCTGATCCCTCCCGAAGGGTGGCTCGCCGGCCTCGCCGCCGCCTGCCGCCGCCACGGCGCGCTGCTGATCGCCGACGAGATCTTCACCGGCTTCGGCCGCACCGGCCGCCTCTTCGCCGTCGAGTACGAAGGGGTGCGGCCGGACATCCTCTGCTGCGGCAAGGCGCTCGGCGGAGGGGTGCCGATCGCCGCCGTCCTCGCCCGGCGCGACCTCTTCCGCTGCTGGGAGACCCCCGGCGAGGCGCGCCACACCGCGACCTTCCTCGCCAACCCGCTGGCCTGCGCCGCCGCCCTCGCCACCCTGGACGTCCTCGCCGAGGAAGAGCTCCCCCCGCGTGCCGCCCGCCTCGGCGAGGAGCTCGGCCGCCGCCTCGCCGCCTGGCCCGGGCGCTTCCCCGCCGTGGCGGCGGTCCGCGGCCGCGGGCTCCTGTGGGGGATCGAGCTGCGCACGGCGGAGATCGCCGGGCGGTGGATGCTCGGCGCGTGGTCGCGGGGGGTCCTCGTCCTCGCCGGCGGACCCGAGGGGCGGGTGGGGCAGATCGTCCCGCCGCTCACCGTCCGCGCGGAGCAGCTCGCCGCGGCTCTGGAGATCCTCGAAGGGCTCTTCTGAGCCGAATCGGCTGGACGCCCTCGTTGGGCCGCGTAGCCGACTGGCAGCGAGCGAAGCGAGCGGAGCCCGCAGGAGGCGAGCAGGCCCAACGAGGGTGTCCAGCCGATTCGGCCCGCGACACCCCGCCGGGCCCGACCTCCGCTACAATAGGTGAACCTTGGGAATTGAGAACCTTCTGCGCCGTTGGGAGATCTTCTCTCACTTCACGGATGAGCAGCTCGTGCAGCTCGCCGAGTGCGCCACGCACGACCGCTTCTCGGCGGGGGCGACCGTGGTCAAGGAGGGGGAGGAGACCCAGGACGCCTATCTGATCGAGAGCGGCGGCATCCGCATCCAGCGCCGCACGCCCTACGGCCATTTCAGCCTGGCGGCGCTCGAGCCGGGGGCCCTGTTCGGCGAGACCTCCTTCGTCGACCGCGTCCCCCGCTCGGGAGACGCGGTGACCACGGTCGAGACCGAGCTGATCGGGCTCAACCCGGACACCCTCTCGATCCTGCTCGAGACCGACCCGCGCTTCAAGCTCGCGCTCTACTGGACCTTCTGGAAGAGTCTGTCGTCCAAGCTCCGGCAGACCAACGACAACCTCACTCAGTTCTTCTCGGAGTCCGGCAAGCCGGCGAGCTCCGAGCCCCTTTCTCCTCCCGTGCCCGCCGGCGACTTCCGCGTCGACCTCGCCTCCAAACGCAAGCTCTTCCAGGAGCAGAAGCTCTCCAGCATGGAGATCAACTTCCTCTCCTCGCTCTCCAGGGAGAGGAAGTACGGGCCGCTGCAGGAGATCTTCCGCGAGGGGGAGATGGGCGACGAGATGTACGTCGTGCTCGAGGGGCGGGTGATGATCAGCAAGTACATCCCCGGCGCCGGCGAGGAGGCCCTCGCCTTCCTCGAGCGCGGCGGCTTCTTCGGCGAGATGGCGCTGATCGACCACGCCGGCCGCTCGGCCGACGCCAAGGCACACGAGGGCGGCGCCGTGGTGCTCGCCATCTCTCGAGAGGTGCTCGAGGGGATCCTCGACATCCACAAGGTGTCGTCGATCCGCCTGCTGACCATCCTCTGCAACTTGGTGGCGAGCCGGCTGCGCGAGCTCGACGACAAGATCATCGGCTGGTTCATCATCGCCGGCGGCTCCGGGATCTCCTGGCCGGTCCCGCCTCCCGCCCCGCAGACGTAGCCGCAGACATCGCAGACATCGAAGCCGCCGCTGGCGGCAGCGCGGCCAGGACCTTTCCCACCAGCGACGACAGCGGCAGGCCGGCGCGCCCCGCCGAATCGAAGAAGCCGGCGGCCAGCCCGTCCCTCACCTCTCCCCCCCACGCCAGCTCGGCGCGGTGGACGTCGACCTCGAGGTCGCGATAGGTGATGCCGTGCCGCACCCCGGCGCTCCGCGCCCCCAGAGTCCAGACGCCGCCATAACGGCCGGCGAGAGCTGAAGGCGGGTCATCCGCCTCCGCGACGCCGTCGCGCTCGAGCGTCACCCACGGGAGCTCCCAGGTGCCGGCGAGCAGGGCGCTCCCTTCGGGGCGGCGGAAGAGGAGCACCCCAGAGTCCTCCTCGACGACGGCCACCAGGAGGCGGAGCCGCTCGGCGGCGCGCTTCGCCTTCGGAACCGGGTAACGCTCGGGGTCCCCCTGCGCGACGGCGCGGCAGCCGGAGCGCAAAGGGCAGAGCAGGCACTTCGGGTTGCGCGGCGAGCAGAGGGTGGCCCCGAGCTCCATCAGGGCCTGGTTGCTGTCCCCGGGACGAAGGGGATCGAGCAACTCGGCGGCGGCGGCCATGAGCTGGCGGCGGCCGCCGGAGGCGCGGGGATCGGTGTCGAGCGCCAGGCAGCGGGAGAGGACCCGCTCGACGTTGCCGTCCATCACCGGCGCGGCGACTCCGAAGGCGATGCTGGCCACGGCCGCCGCGGTGTAGGCGCCGATGCCGGGAAGGGCGAGGAGACCCTCGAGAGTGGCCGGGAACGCTCCGGCGGCGGCGATCTCCCGCGCCGCCGCGTGGAGCTGGCGCGCCCGCCGGTAGTAGCCGAGCCCCGACCAGAGCGCCAGCACCTCGGAGAGCTCGGCGCCCGCCAGCGCCTCCACGGTGGGAAATCTTGCCAGGAAGCGATGGTAGAAAGGGAGAACCGTCTCCACCCGGGTCTGCTGCAGCATCACCTCGGAGAGCCAGATCGCGTAGGGATCGCTCGACCGCCGCCAAGGGAGGTCGCGGCGGTGGCGGTCGAACCAGGCTAGAAGGGAATCCGCTCGCCGCATCGCGTCATTCTAACCGGACCGCGACAGCCAATTTGGCAGGAACGCCAACCCGGCGGGCGGAGTTGTGCCCCTCGTCTGGCCCTGCTCGCCTCCTTCGGGTTCCGCTCGCTTCGCTCGCTGCCAGTCGGCTGCGCGGGCCAGACGAGGGAACACCACCTCCGCCTGACGCTCTAAAGGCCTGAAAAGAAAAAGGCTCCCGGCTTTCGCCGGGAGCCTCCTTCTCCCCCGGGGGGGAGAAGGTCTGGGGGGGAGGCCCCATCTCTCCAGGTTGGCTATTGTGGCTGTACCCCTGCAACTAGGGGATTTCGGAGGATCGAAAGAGGGTGAGATCGTTTATGATCTCGCAATCAGGTAGGACAAGTTTGGTTGGTCTGGAACCTCCCCCTCGTGTGTCCTGTCTCTAGTCTCTGCAACAGCCGTGCCCGGTTTTCTCTTCCCGCTTTCCTCAGAAGGAGCTCCCTGTCGTGCCTTGGCTTGGCCCGCGCAGCCGACTGGCAGCGAGCGGAGCCCGAAGGAGGCGAGCAGAGCCAAACCGCGAGCCGAGCCGGGGTACCCGGACACCCTAAAAAAATGATGCCCCCCGGCGCTAGGCTCGGGGGGCTCAGGAGGGAGGCTTCCTGTTTCGGGTTGGCTGTTGGTTGGCTCTACCCCTGATCAGGGGAATCAGGAAGGCTTTTCAAGGATGAGATCGAGTTAGGATCTCCTTGGGATGGGAACTTCGGTTGGCTGGATGAAAACCTCCCCCTCGTTCTAACGATTTGGTGCTCCTCTTTACTGCAAGCGACGTGCCCGCATCAGGGGCGAGATCCCGATCCCGATAAAACCTGCATTTCTACGCCGGGGGGTGCCGCCGATCGGCGAGAGGCTTCCCATGGTTGGTTTCATTCGTACAAATGCATGGCTACGAGCTGGACATTTCTACAAGCGTCGGGCGGAAGCCCGGGGGGAGGACCCAGATGCCGGAGCTTCCGGACGGCCGGACGGTGGGATGGAAGGAGTACCTCGACCTCCCTGACCTGGGAATCTTCCGCCTGAAGGCTAAAGTGGACACCGGTGCCCGCACCTCGACCCTGCACGTCGACTCGCTCGCGGTGCTCGAGGTCTTCGCGGACGGCTCGGAGCTGGTGGAGCTCGCCTTCGTCCCGGACCGCCGCCGGCCGGAGCTGAGGATCGAGACGCGGACCCGGGTGTTGCGCCGCATCCGTATCGTCGATTCCGGCGGCCATGCCGAGATACGCCCCCTGATCGAGACCGACATGGTGCTCGGTCCCCTGCGCAAGAAGATCCTGATCACCCTCACCGACCGCTCGGGGCTGCTCTTCCGTATGATCCTCGGCCGCAAGGCCCTCGAGGGGGACTTTCTGGTCGACGTGGCCGCCAAGTACCTGTTCCGCAAGTGGCACCCACCGACATCGCGCCGGCGCCGTGGTCCGGAGAGCACAGGGTTGTAAGAAGGGAGCGGCCCCGGTATGAAAATCGCCATCCTGTCGCGCAAGGCGACGCTCTACTCGACCTCGCGCCTGATCGAGGCCTGCCGCCAGCGGGGAGCCGACGTGACGGTGATCGATCCGCTGCAGTGCGTGGTCAAGCTGTCCACGAAGCGGCCGGAGGTCTTCCATAACGGCGAGCGGGTGGACGGCGTCGACGGCGTGGTGCCGCGCATCGGCGCCTCGATCACCTTCTACGGGCTGGCCGTGCTGCGCCAGTTCGAGATGATGAAGGTTTTTCCCGCCAACGACAGCCAGGCGATCTCGCGCAGCCGCGACAAGCTGCGCAGCCTTCAGCTCCTCTCGCGCTTCGACATCGGCATCCCGCCGACCGCCTTCGCCCGCCGCCGCGAGGACATCCGCGCCGCGATCCGTAAGGTCGGCGGCGCTCCGGTCATCCTCAAACTGCTTGAGGGGACGCAAGGAGTCGGTGTCATTCTGGCGGAGTCGGCCAAATCGGCGGAGTCGGTGCTCGACGCGATGAGCTCGCTGGGACAGAACATCCTGATCCAGGCTTTCATCGAGGAGGCGAAGGGGACGGACTACCGCGCCATCGTGGTCGGCGGCAAGGTGGTGGCGGCGATGGCGCGCCAGGCCGGCGATGGCGAGTTCCGCAGCAACCTCCACCGCGGCGGGACCGCGACCGGCATCGAGCTCGAGGAGGCCTACGCCGCGACCGCCATCCACGCCGCCGAGGTGCTGGGCCTGAACATCGCCGGGGTCGACATGATCCCCTCGGCGGACGGGCCGATGGTTCTCGAGGTCAACAGCTCGCCGGGGCTCGAAGGGGTCGAGGGGGCGACCGGCATCGACGTCGCCGGGGCGATGATCGACTTCGTCGTCCAGCACGCCCCGCGCGGCCACCCGCACACCCGGGGGAGAGGATGAGGCTGGCCGCCTACACCCCCCGCGATAACATGCGCGCATGAAGAAGCTGCTCGCCGTTTTCGTCCTCCTGATCGGCATCGCGATCCTCGCCACCCTCGCCGGCGTCATGCTGGGGAAGCAGGACGGCGCGATCGGCGCCGGCCCCACGATCCTCGTCTGGCGCCTCGCCGGACCGGTGCTCGAGCAGCGGGTGCCGCGCCTCCCGTTCGCGGGCGGCGCCGAGCCGGGGAGCATCGCGGAGCTCTACCCCGCCCTCCGCGCCGCCCGCCAGGATCCCGGCGTGCGCGGGCTCGCCCTCTATATAGAGGACGCTCAGCTCGGCCTCGCCAAGGCCCAGGAGCTGCGGCGCCAGCTCCTCGCCCTGCGGCGGGCGGGCAAGCTCGTCGAGTGCTACCTGGAGACGGCGGGCGAGGGATCGAACGGCACGCTCGCCTACTACCTGGCGACCGCCTGCGAGAAGATCCACTTGGCGCCGGCAGGGGAGCTCAACCTGATCGGCCTCAACGCCGAGACCCGCTTCCTGCGCGGCGCCCTCGACAAGCTGAAGATCGTCCCCGACTTCAACCGCATCGGCCGCTACAAGAGCGCCGTCGAGACCTACACCCAGAGCCAGTACACGCCGGAGGCCCAGGAGGCGATCGCCGCCGTCCTCGACGGCTACTTCGCCCAGATCGTCTCCGCCATCGCCGAGGCCCGCCATCAGAGCGACGGCGCCGTCCGCGCGCTGATCGACGGCGCCCCCTACTCGGCCGAGGAGGCCCTGGCGCACGGGCTGGTCGATCAGCTCTCCTACCCGGACCAGTTCAAGGCGTCGCTCGCCAAGCGGCTCGGGCGCACCCCCGGCTACCTGGCGATCGAGAGCTACCACCCGAGCCCGGTGCTCGCCGGCAAGCGGGTCGCCGTCGTCTTCGCCCTCGGCGAGATCGTCCGCGGCGGCGGCGGCACGGCGCCCTGGACCGAGGAGGTCTATCTCGGATCGGACGAGATGGTGACCCTGTTGCGCGATCTCGGGCGCGACGACTCGATCTCGGCCGTCGTGCTGCGGATCGACAGCCCCGGCGGCTCCGCCCTCGCCTCCGATCTCATCCTGCGGGCGGTCGAGAAGCTCCGGGAGCGCAAGCCGGTCGTCGTCTCGATGTCCGACATGGCCGCCTCGGGCGGCTACTACATCGCGGCGAAGGCCACCCGCATCGTGGCCGAGCCGGCGACCCTGACCGGCTCGATCGGCGTCTTCGGCGGGAAGTTCGTGACCCGCGGCTTCGAGGAGGAGATCCTCGGCCTCGGCCACGGCAGCCAGAAACGCGGCGCCAACGCCGACATCTACTCCACCCTCCAGCCTTACACCCCGCAACAGGAGGCGCGGGTGCAGGCCCTGATGGACGGCACCTACCGGACCTTCGTCGGCCACGTGGCCGCGGGGCGAGGATTGAGCCGGCAGGCGGTCGAGGGGGTGGCGAGCGGGCGGGTATGGACCGGCGCGGCGGCCCAGAAGATCGGCCTGGTCGACGAGCTCGGGGGGCTCGACCGCGCGCTCGAGATCGCCCGTCAGCAGGCCCGGATCGCCGCCGGCGAGAGGGTCGGCGTCGACTTCTATCCGGAGCCCCCCTCGTGGCTCGATCTGTTCCTCGACAAGCGCCAGCCGCGTCTGCCGGCCGCGCTGGCGGAGGCCGCGAGAGAGCTCGACGTCACCCCGCCGCGCCTCCTTCAGCTGCCTCCGGAAATCGCCCGGCTCGCCGCTCCCTTTTAGGAGCTAAACTCTTTGATACAAATGGCTTATAACCTATTTCCAAAGAGCAGCCCCAGGGGCTTGCGGTCGCTTCCGGCTGTGCTATGATGACCCAGGTCGAAGTCACCTAAGCCGCATCGGAAACCGCCATTCCTACTCGAAGATGGATTTCCACAGCTGTGGAAATTCTGTGGATATTTTAGTATTGCTGCGCCGTTTCGAGGTCCCATGTCGCAATCCTTTTGGTCTCTCCTCCAGCGGCAGTTGCAACAGCAGCTCGATCCCGAGGAATTCGCCACGTGGTTCCGTCCCCTGAAGGTGGGGGACGAGGACGGCCGCCGGCTGGTGCTGGTGGCGCCGAACTCCCGCTTCCTCCATACGCTCGAGGAGAGCTACCGTCCGATGGTCGACCGGGCGGTGGCCGGCCTGGCCGATGCCGGGTTCGAGGTCCTCTTCTCGCTCGACGAGCTCGAGATCCCCTCGGACGAGCCGATCACGCCGTCGAGCTTCAATCCGAAATACACCTTCGAGAGCTTCGTCGAGGGGAAGTCCAACGAGTTCGCCCTCGCCGCCACCCGGCGGGTGGCCGAGAACCCCTCGCTCTCCTACAACCCGCTCTTCCTCTATGGTGGGGTAGGCCTCGGCAAGACCCATCTGCTGCACGCCATCGGCCACGAGATCCAGCGCAGCCGCCCGCAGCTGCGCGTCCTCTACCTCCCTGCTGAGCAGTTCGTCAACGAGCTGATCAACTCGATCCGTTTCGACCGCATGCCGGCGTTCCGCGAGCGCTACCGGACGATCGACGTGCTGATGCTCGACGACGTGCAGTTCCTGGCCAACAAGGAGCGGACGCAGGAGGAGTTCTTCCACACCTTCAACACGCTCTACACCAGCCAGAAGCAGATCATCCTCTCCTCGGACTCCTCGCCGCGCAACATCCCGACGCTCGAGGAGCGCCTGCGCAGCCGCTTCGAATGGGGGCTGATCGCCGACATCCAGCCGCCGGACCTCGAGACCAAGGTGGCGATCCTGCAGCGCAAGGCCTCGCTCGAGAACGTCCAGCTCCCCGACGAGGTGGCGGAGTTCATCGCCCAGCAGGTGAAGTCGAACATCCGCGAGCTCGAAGGGCTGCTGACCCGCGTCGTGGCCTTCTCCTCGCTGACCGGCAAGCCGCTGTCGCCGGCGCTCGCCCGCGAGACCTTGAAGGACATCCTGCCCGAGGCGGGAAAGAAGCCTGCCGCCGCGGAGATCGTCAAGTTCGTCGCCCGCCACTACGACCTCAAGGTCTCCGAGATGAAGAGCAAGAGCAACTCGCGGCAGATCGTCATCCCGCGGCAGGTGGCGATGTATCTCTGCAAGAAGTTGACGGACCTCTCCTATCCGGAGATCGGCAAGCTGTTCAACGACAAGCACCACTCGACCGTCATGTACTCCTGCGAGATGGTGCAGAAGAAGCGCGGCGCCGATCCGGATTTCGACCGCACCCTGCAGGGCTTCGAGCACCACTTCGCTTGAGCGCTCATCGCTTGGGTTCGCCGCCGCAAAACCTGTGGAGCGGACTCCGGAACCCTTGTGGGGCTTCTGCGGATTTTTTCTCATGCCGGCAAGTTTTCCCCTCTCTCCTCACGCTCTCCGCAGGTTGTGCACAGCCCGCCGGGGTAAAACTAAACCCATGGCCTTGAGCGACTTAAGCTCGTTTTCCTCGTTTCCGCAGCGCCTACTGTGTACTACGGCTATGCTATATTCAGATGTCTTCTAGATGGAGAAGAGTGAATGGAAATCCGTGTCACCCGTAGCGAATTTCTGGGCGAGCTGGCCCCCATGCAGGGGATCGTCGAGCGCAAGACGACCATCCCGGTCCTGTCCCATCTGCTGTTGACCGCGGCCGGCGACCGGTTGAGCCTCGCCGCGACCGACCTCGACGTCTCGCTCACCTCCTGGTGCGAGGCCGACGTCAAGCGCGAGGGCGGGATCGCCGTGCAGGCCAAGAAGCTGGTGGAGATCATCCGCTCGCTCACCGGGGAGGAGGTCCTGCTGGTCCAGGAGGAGCCCCGCGTGCTCACCATCCGGGCCGGCAAGTCGCGCTTCAAGATCCATGGCCTCTCGCCGGACGACTTTCCCACCCTCCCCAACGTCGAGGAGGGGCGCCGGGTCGACATCCCCTTCGCCGAGTTCCGCCGCATGGTCGCCAAGATCCTCTTCGCCGTCTCGGCCGAGGAGTCGCGCTTCCAGTTGAACGGCGCCCTGCTGAAGCTCAAGGAAGGAGCGCTCGAGATGGTGGCGACCGACGGCCATCGCCTCGCCCTCGTCGAAGGGGGCCTCGAGAGCGCCGCCAACGAGGACTCGGTCCTCGTGCCGCGCAAGGCGCTCCAGGAGCTGCAGCGCTTCGAGGGGGAGGGGAAGCTCACCTACGGGCGCGGTGAGCACCACCTCTCGTTCGGCCTCGGCCGGCGCGAGCTGATCTGCCGCATCCTCGAGGGGACCTTCCCCGACTACGAACGGGTGATCGCCAAGGACAACGACAAGAAGGTTGTCTTCGACCGCAAGAGCTTGGTCGACGCCGTGCAGCGCGCCGCCCTGATGACCGGCGACCGGGCGCGCGCCGTCCGCCTGCAGTTCACCCCCGACCAGGTGGTGATCTCGGCTGTCAACTCCGACCTCGGCGAGGCCGTGGAAGAGGTCGCCTGCACCTACGACGGGCCGGACTTCCGGGTGGGGATCAACCCCGACTACCTCAAGCAGTTCCTCGACGCCGTCGACACCGAGAAGATCCGCCTGGAGCTCAAGGACGAGAACACGCAGTGCGTCGGCTATCCGCAGGATGGGCCCGACACCCGCTACCTCTGCGTGATCATGCCGATGCGGATCTGAGCGCCCGCTCGAGGCGCCATAGCCGCCGTCCCCGGGGATGCGACATGATCCCCCTCCGATGCTCACCCACCTCACCGTCCGCGATTTCCGCAACCTCGAGCCGTTCTGCTGGCAGCCCGAGGCGGGCTCGCATCTCCTGCTCGGCGGCAACGGAGCCGGCAAGACGAGCGTGCTCGAGGCGGTCTACACGCTCGCCACCACGCGCAGCTTCCGCGCCGCCCAGATCGGCGACTGCGTGCGGCACGGCGCCGGCTCCTTCCACATCCAGGGCGAGGTCGACATCGGCCAGCGCACGACCCTGGAGGTCGGCTGGATGGACGGGCAGCGGATCCGTGCGGTCAACGGCAAGCTGACCCCGCTCGCCGACCACCTCGGCGTGCTCCCGGTGGTGGCGTGGACGGCGGCCGCCGAGGCCGAGGTCCTGGTGGGGGCTCCCAAGGCGCGCCGGCGCTTCATGGACCGCGGCGTGGTGGGGATCCGCCCCGTCGCCCTGGAGGTCCTCGGGCGATACCGCGAAGCCCTGCGGCAGAAACGCGGGCTCCTGCTGGCGGACGGCGCCGGGATCGAGATCTGGAACGAGCTGCTCGCCGCGACCGCCGCGGACGTCATCGCCCAGCGCCATCGCTACGTCGAGCTCCTCAAGGCTCAGCTCGCCCGGGTGCTCCAGGCCTCGGGGCTCCCCTTCCCGACGATCGAGCTCTCCTATCTCCCTTCCCCCCCTACCGGGCTCGAAGGCGCCGAGGTGATCGCCGCCGCCCTCGACCGTATGGCCGACCGCGAGCGTCGCCGCCAGATGCCCCTCCTCGGCCCCCATCGCGACGAGCTCGAGATCCTCTGGGGAGGTCACGAGATCCGCCGCGTCGCCTCGGCCGGCGAGCGCAAGTCGCTCTCCCTGATGCTCCTCGCCGCCCATGGCCGGGTGATGGAGGAGGCGGGCAGGCCCCCCCTGTATCTGCTGGACGACATGGACGCCGAGCTCGCCCCCGCAACGGTGGCGGCCGTCTGGGGGGTGTTCGCCGGCGCGGGCCAGCTCTTCGCCACCTCGAACCGCCCCCAGGTCTGGCTGACTCTGGACATCGGAACCATCTGGGAGATGGAGCGCGGGCAGCTCTCCCTGGTCTCCCGTTAGAGGGAATCTCCAGGCCTCCTTTTCGGTTGAAAACGAGGGCTGGAAAATCGGGTCTAAGCCTTTGAATTTTCAGCGGTAAAGGGGCTCGTCAAGGGCCGCTTTTCGTGGTATAATTTTCACATTCTTCAGGCCCCCTCTCCCCGGGGGGTGAAGGCAAGCCCAGGGACATTACCCAGGAAATAACGGAGAAACCTGCTTTGGTAGATCCACAAGCGACGTATACGGCTGAAAATATTCAAGTTCTCAAAGGCCTGGAAGCGGTGCGCAAGCGCCCCGGGATGTACATCGGCGATACCGATGACGCGTCGGGGCTCCACCACATGGTCTTCGAGGTCGTCGACAACTCGGTCGACGAGGCCCAGGCGGGATACTGCTCAAAGATCGAGGTCATCATCCACTCCGACAACTCGGTGACGGTGGCGGACGACGGCCGCGGCATTCCGGTCGACCTCCACAAGGAAGAGGGGCGCTCGGCGGCCGAAGTGATCATGACCGAGCTGCACTCGGGCGGCAAGTTCGACAAGAATTCCTACAAGGTGTCGGGAGGTCTCCACGGCGTCGGCGTCTCCGTCGTCAACGCCCTTTCCGAGACCCTGGAGCTCGAGGTCAAGCGCGACGGGAAGGTCTGGTTCCAGACCTATCACCGCGGCTTCCCGGCGGCGCCGATCCACGAGACCGGCACCAGCGACCGGACGGGGACCAAGATCCGCTTCTGGCCTGACGCCGAGATCTTCGCCATCACCGAGTTCAACTACGAGACGCTCGCCCAGCGGCTGCGCGAGCAGGCGTTCCTGAACCGCGGCATCCACATCAACCTCAAGGACGAGCGGACGGACAAGGAGGCGGACTTCGTCTATGCGGGAGGGATCTCCTCGTTCGTCGAGCACCTGAACCGCAACAAGACGCCGATCCATCCCCTGCCGATCCACCTGATCGAGGTGCGCGACGACGGCACCGGCCCGGAGACGGTCGAGGTCTCGCTGCAGTGGAACGACGCCTACCAGGAGCTGATCTACGCCTTCACCAACACGATCAGCAACCGCGACGGCGGCACCCATCTGTCGGGTTTCCGCGGCGCGCTCACCCGCGCGATCAACGCCTATGCGGCGGCGAGCGGCCTGTCGAAGAACCTCAAGGAAAACCTGACCGGCGAGGACGTGCGCGAGGGGCTCACCGCGGTGATCTCGGTGCGCATCAAGGACCCGAAGTTCTCCTCGCAGACCAAGGACAAGCTGGTCTCCTCCGACATCAAGGGGTGGGTCGAGCAGGTCGTCTTCGAGCGCCTCTCCACCTACCTCGAGGAGAACCCGCGCGAGGCGCGGCGGATCGTCGAGAAGTGCGTCGAGGCGGCGCACGCCCGCGAGGCGGCGCGCAAGGCGCGCGACCTGACGCGGCGCAAGGGAGCGCTCGACGCCTCGAACCTGCCGGGCAAGCTCGCCGACTGCTCGGAGCGCAATCCGGAGCTCGCCGAGCTCTTCCTGGTCGAGGGCGATTCCGCCGGCGGCTCGGCCAAGCAGGGGCGCGACCGGAAGTTCCAGGCGATCCTGCCGCTGAAGGGGAAGATCCTCAACGTCGAGAAGGCGCGCTTCGACAAGATGCTGTCGTCCGACGAGATCAAGGTGATGATCACCGCCCTCGGCACCAGCATCGGCAAGGACGACTTCGACATCAACAAGCTGCGCTACCACAAGCTGATCATCATGTGCGACGCCGACGTCGACGGCAGCCACATCCGGACGCTGATCCTGACCTTCTTCTATCGCCAGATGGAAGAGATCATCAAGCGCGGCTACCTCTACATCGCGCAGCCGCCGCTCTACAAGGTCTCGCACGGCAAGAGCGAGACCTATCTCAAGGACGACCGCGAGTATCAGGTCTATCTGGTCGACCGCATCAAGGACGCCTGGTCGCTCGAGATCGCCCACATCGCTACGGATGGCGTAGGCGACAGGACGAACGGCGACGGCGGCGGGCTCACCGGCGTGCGGCTCGCCCATTTCCTCGAGAAGATGGCGGTCTTCCGCCAGAACCTCGACCGGCTCGTCTCGCGCGGCTACCCGGCGGACGCGGTCAAGATCGCGCTCCAGAACGGCATCAAGGACAAGACGTCGCTGATGGACGCGGAGAAGATCGAACGGATCTCCCACGTCATCGAAGCCTCGGGCTTCCACGACGTCGTCGTCGGACGGGACGAGGAGCACGACACGCTCCACATCCGTTTCAACTCGAAGCGCGACGGCGTCGAGCGCGAGATCCGCATCGACTGGAACCTGGTCACCGGCGCCGAGTACCGCGCCATGGCGAACAACCAACTCGGCCTCGACGCGATCTCCGGCATCCGCTTCACGCTCGCCAAGGGCGAGGCGAGGTCGGACTACAACACGATCGAAGAGGCGCTCGACAGCCTCTACGAAGGGGCGAAGAAGGGTCTCTCGATCCAGCGCTACAAGGGCCTCGGCGAGATGAACCCGACGCAGCTCTGGGAGACCACCATGGATCCCACCAAGCGCCGCCTCCTCCGCGTGCACGTCGAGGACGACGTCGAAGCCGACGCGATCTTCACCGTCCTGATGGGCGACGAGGTCGAGCCCAGGCGGGCCTTCATCCAGGACAACGCGCTCGAGGTGCGGAACCTGGACGTCTAACTTAAATGGTCGATTGGAGCCGGTTCAGGCCGACAGATTTCGAATATGACTTCGAACACGACAAACTCTCGGCGCACGGAGTTGTCTTCGAAGAGGCCGTCGAATGCTTCTTCTCAGACTTCTCCGTCCGCAGGAATAAAAATTACAAGGATCGTTACCAACTTGTCGGACGAACCGTCGGAGGCCGTCTCCTGAAGGTCGTTTTCCAACTAAAGACCGGCAATGTGATCCGTATCATCACAGGGTGGCCGCTATGAGTAAGAAGCAAGAGAAGCTTTCAGAGGAAGAGATAGACAACCTTGTGGCTGGTCATGCCAATGATGACTTAGCCTGGGGAAAGCCGGTCCACGTTAAAAGGCCTCTCCCTGAATCTTTTTCGCTTCCAGCGGGTCTCGCCACCCGGGTGGCTTTCTTGGCCAGGCTCCATCGCTCGCAGATCGACGACTGGCTGAAGGGGATCATTGAAGAGAGGGTGGCTTTGGAAGAGGCTTCTTTTGCGGAGGTGAAGCGTCTTTTGGCACAGCCCGACAAGGCCGCTCTAAACGTCAAGGTTTCTTACAAAGAATCGCCGCAAGGTAAAAAAGACGATAAAAGCCAACTATGAGCGATAACAACGACGAGATCCTTCCCTTCGATCAGCCGATCCCGGTCGGCATCGAAGACGAGATGAAGCGCAGTTATCTCGATTACGCGATGAGCGTGATCATCGGCCGAGCGCTGCCGGACGTGCGCGACGGCCTGAAGCCGGTGCACCGGCGGGTGCTCTACGGCATGTGGGAGAGCGGCAACCGCTCCGACCGCGCCTACAAGAAGTCGGCGCGCATCGTCGGCGATGTCATGGGTAAATATCACCCGCACGGCGACTCGGCGATCTACGACACCGTGGTGCGCATGGCCCAGGACTTTGCCATGCGCTATCCGCTGGTCGACGGCCAGGGGAACTTCGGCTCGCTCGACGGCGACAACCCGGCCGCCATGCGGTACACCGAGGTGCGGTTGATGAAGCTCGCGGAGGAGATGCTCCGCGAGGACATCGACAAGGAGACCGTCGACTGGGGGCCGAACTACGACGGTTCGGAAACCGAGCCGCTGGTGCTGCCGGCGCGCGTCCCCAACCTCCTGGTCAACGGCTCGACCGGCATCGCCGTCGGCATGGCGACCAACATCCCGCCGCACAACCTCGGCGAGGTGGTGGACGCCTTGCTGATGCTGATCGAAAATCCGGACGTTCTGATCAAGGATCTGATGACGGTGATTCCCGGGCCGGACTTCCCCACCGCGGGATTCATCCATGGCCTCGAAGGGATCCGCTCGGCCTACACCACCGGCCGCGGCATCATCCAGCTCCGCGCGCGCACCGAGATCGAGGTCAACGCCCGCACCGAGCGGCAGACGATCATCGTCAACGAGATCCCCTACCAGGTGAACAAGGCGCGGCTGATCGAAAGGATCGCCGAGCTGATCCGCGAGAAGAAGATCGAGGGGATCTCCGACCTGCGCGACGAGTCGGACCGCCAGGGGATCCGCATCGTGATCGAAGTGAAGCGCGACGCGGTGGCGGAGATCGTCCTCAACTCGCTCTACAAGATGACGCAGATGCAGACCACCTTCGGCATCATCCTGCTGGCGATCGTCGACAACCAGCCGAAGGTGATGACGCTCAAGGAGTTGCTCTACCACTTCCTCAACCATCGCAAGACGGTGATCATCCGCCGCACCCGCTACGACCTGCGGAAGGCCGAGGAACGCGCCCACATCTTGGAGGGGATCCTCAAGGCGCTCGATCATCTCGACGAGGTGATCGCGACGATCCGCGCCAGCGCCACGCCGGGCGAGGCGCGCGAGAACCTGATCGCCCGCTTCGCCTTCAGCGAGGTGCAGGCGCAGGCGATCCTCGACATGCGCCTGCAGCGCCTGACCGGCCTCGAGCGGGACAAGGTGGTCGAGGAGTATCGCGATCTGATGGTGACGATCGAGCGGCTGCGCGCCATCCTCGGCTCGGACCGCCTGGTGCTCGAGGAGATCAAGCGCGAGCTCGGCGAGCTCAAGGAGAGCTACGGCGACGCGCGGCGCACCGAGATCATCCCCGAGACGCACGACATCTCGATCGAGGACATGATCGCCGACGAGCCGATGGTGATCACCGTCTCGCAGTCCGGCTACGTCAAGCGCTCGCCGCTGACCCTCTACCGGGCGCAGGCGCGCGGCGGCAAGGGGCGGACGGGGATGGTGACCAAGGAGGACGACTTCGTCGAGCACCTCTACGTCGCCACGGCGCACAGCTACATCCTGGTCTTCACCGAGAGCGGCCGGGTGCACTGGCTGAAGGTGCACGAGATCCCGGAGGCGGGTCCGACGGCGCGCGGCAAGGCGATCGTCAACCTGCTGAACCTCGAGCCGAACGAGCGCCTGGCGACCACGGTCGCCGTGCGCAAGTTCCTCGACGACCGCTACCTCGTCTTCGCCACCGCCAACGGCACGGTCAAGAAGACCGAGCTCTCGGCCTACGCCAACCCGCGGGTGGGCGGCATCATCGGCATCAACATCGACGAGGGGGACCGCCTGCTCGCGGTGCGCGAGACGGACGGCACCAAGGACATCCTGTTCGCCACCGCCAAAGGGTTCTCGATCCGCTTCCCGGAGAGCGACGTGCGCTCGATCGGGCGCGCCACCTACGGCGTCAAGGGGCTCGAGATCCGTCCGGGCGACCGCGTGGTCGCCATGGAGGAGCTCGATCCGCACGGCCAGGTGCTCACCGTCACCGAGCGCGGCTACGGCAAACGCACGCCGGTCGGGGACTACCGGCTCCAGGGTCGCGGCGGCCTCGGCATCATCAACCTCAAGGTGACGCCGAAGACCGGCGAGGTGGTGGGGGTGCGCTACGTGACCCCCGACGAGGGGCTGATGCTGATCACCCAGGAGGGGATGATCATCCGCCTCAACGTCTCCGGCGTCCGCGAGGTCGGCCGCTCGGCGCAGGGGGTCAAGCTGATGAACCTCGATCCGGACGACCGCATCGTCGCCGTCGCCAAGCTCGCCGAGAAGGACGAGGAGACCGAGATCGAGCTGGCCAAGGTGGAGGGCGCGCCGGTGCCCGCCGAGTTGGAGCTCGAGGCGGCGGATTCGGAGGAAGGATCGACCGACGACACCGGCGAGCTGGCACTCCTCGACGACGGCGAATTCGACGCCGGGGATTCTTCGGACGCGGCCGACGACGACGAGACCGTGCACTAGAGGCCGGCTCTGCTAACCTAAACGGCGCCCCGTCGTCTCCATCGTGGGGCGCCAACCCGGAACCCTCAAAGGAGCTCCCGCATGGAATTCTTTCTCGATACCGCGGAGATGAAAGAGATCGAGACCGGCCTCGAATGGGGCATGGTCGACGGCGTCACCACCAACCCGTCGCTAATCGCCAAGGCCGGCAAGGCATATCTGCCGACCGTCCAGGAGATCGCGAAGCTGGTCCCCGGACCGGTCTCGGGCGAGGTGCTGGCGACCGAATACGAGGAGATCATGTCGCAGGGGCACCGCCTCGCCGCCCTGGCCGACAACGTCGTGGTCAAGGTGCCGCTGACGCCGGACGGCCTGCGCGCCGTCAAGGCGCTCAAGAAGGAGGGGATCCGCACCAACGTCACCCTCTGCTTCTCGGCCACCCAGGCGCTGCTCGCCGCCAAGGCCGGCGCCGCCTACATCTCCCCCTTCGTCGGCCGCCTGGACGACATCGCCGAGGAGGGGATGGAGCTGATCGAGCAGATCGTCACGATCTACGACAACTACGGCTTCGACACCAAGGTGCTGGTCGCCTCGGTGCGGCATCCGGTCCACATCGTCCAGGCGGCGATGCTCGGCGCGCACGTCGCCACGATCCCCTTCAAGGTGCTCGAGCAGCTCTACAAGCATCCGCTCACCGACGCCGGGCTCGACCGCTTCCTCGCCGACTGGAAGAAGACCGGCAAGACGTTCGACCAATAGCGCCGCCAGCCTGTTGCCAGACACTCCCATCCAGCCCACGCCGCCCCTGCCTCCCGGGCGGCTCTACCGCTTCGCCTGGGGGCTCTACATGGCCCTGGCGCTGGCCGGCGTGCTGTGGATCGGCTGGCGCCGCGGCGTCATCCCCCTCGCGCTCTTCTTCGACCGCGAGCGCTGGTGGCTCGACCTCACCCTCGGCGCGGCGGCGGGAGCCCTCCTGCTCGGCGCGTGGTGGGGGGCGGAGCGCACCTTTCCTTTGGCGAAGGAGCTCGAGGCGAGGCTCGCGGACGCCCTCGGCTCGATCACCCCCTCCGAGGCGATCGCCCTCGCCCTGCTCTCCGGCTTCGCCGAGGAGCTGTTCTTCCGCGGCGCGCTCCAGGGGACGCTCGGCTGGGCGGGGGCCACGATCCTGTTCGGCGTGCTGCACAGCGGCCCCGGCAAGGCGTTCCGGCTGTGGACCCTGTTCGCCCTCGCCGCCGGAGCGCTGCTCGGCGGCCTCATGGCGTGGCGGGGGAATCTGCTCGGGCCGGTCGTCGGGCACGTGCTGGTGAACGCCGTCAACCTCCGGAGGCTCGCGAGGGACTCTGCTAGACTGCTGCGGGGCGAGACCCCCGACGAAAAGGAGATCTGAACGGGATGGGAAGCGATTCTCGGGACGTGCTGGCGCGCATCGACAGGGAGAAGGAGAGCTATCTCGAGGAGCTCAAGGACTACATCCGAATCCCCTCGATCTCGACCGATCCGGACTTCAAGGACGAGGTGCTGCGCGCGAGCGATTTCCTGCTCGCCAAGATGCGCGCCGCGGGGCTGACCGCCGAGCGCATCGACACCGCCGGCCATCCGCTCGTCTACGGCGAGTGGCTCGGCGCGCCGGGCAAGCCGACCGTCCTCTTCTACGGCCATTACGACGTGCAGCCGGTCGATCCGATCGAGCTCTGGCGCCATCCCCCCTTCGAGCCGACGGTCGAGGGGGACAACCTGGTGGCGCGCGGCGCGACCGACGACAAGGGGCAGTCGTTCGCCCATTTGAAGGGCGTGGCGGCGATCCTCGCCGAGCGGGGGCGTCTGCCGGTCAACGTCAAGTTCCTGGTCGAAGGCGAGGAGGAGGCCGGCGGCCAGGCGATCGACGCCTACGTCAAGGCTGACGGCGGCAAGCGCCTGGCGGCCGACGCGGTGGTGATCTCCGACTCGTCGCTCTTCGCGAAGGACCAGCCGTCGCTGATCTACGGCCTCAAGGGGCTCTGCTACATGGAGATCAAGGTCACCGGCCCGAACCGGGACCTGCACTCCGGCACCTACGGCGGCGCGGTGTGGAATCCGCTCAACGCCCTCTGCCACATCGTCGACGGCCTGCGCGACCCCGAGACCGGCAGGATCCTGATCCCCGGCTTCTACGACGACGTGCGGCCGCTCGAACCTTGGGAGCGCGAGGAGTTCGCCAAGCTGCCGTGGGACGAGCAGGCCTACGCCAGCGAGCTCGGCGTCCCCGAGCTGTTCGGCGAGGAGGGGTACACCACCCGCGAGCGCACCTGGGGGCGGCCGACCTGCGACGTCAACGGCATCTTCGGCGGCTACATGGGGAAGGGGGCGAAGACCGTCCTCCCCTCGTGGGGGGGCGCCAAGGTCTCGATGCGCCTCGTCCCCGATCAGGACCCGAAGAAGATCGCGGCGCTGTTCACAGAGCACGTCAAGGCGATCGCCCCCAAAGGGGTCACCGTCGAGGTGATGGACCTCCATGGCGGCCCGCCGGTCGTGGTCGAGGTGAAGGGGCCGATCGTCGACGCCGCCCTCGACGCGATGGAGGACATCTGGGGAGCCCGGCCGGTGCGTATTCGCGAAGGCGGGTCGATCCCCATCGTGTCGACCTTCGACACCGTCCTCAAGTGCCCGATCCTGCTGCTGGGGTTCGGCCTCAACGACGACGGGCTGCACTCTCCGAACGAGAAGTTCAACATCAGCCACTTCTACAAAGGAATTCGATCCGTGGCACGGCTGCTGGATCGCTTGGGCGATTGAATGCGGAGCAAAGGCAATCTGGAGCGTGAGCTCAAATTTCCCCGGGTCGAGCTCGACAAGCTGCGCGACCGTCTGATCGAGCTCGAGGCGGAGCGGGTCGGCCCCTCGGCCTTCGAGGACAACTGGATCCTCGACCGCAACGAGGAGCTGCTCTCCTCGGACCGCATCCTGCGCCTGCGCACCGACGGCGGCCGCGCGCGGCTGACCTTCAAGGGGCCGATGCGCCTCGAGGGGAACGTCAAGGTGCGCGAGGAGCGCGAGGTCGAGATCCAGAGCGCGGAAGAGGGGATGGCCCTGTTCGAGAACCTCGGCTACACCATCGTGCGCCGCTACCAGAAGATGCGGGAGGAGTGGCAGCTCGGCGGCGTCACCATCGCGCTCGACCACACCCCGATCGGCGACTTCGCCGAGTTCGAGGGGGACGGCGCCGAGACCGTGGCCAAGCGCTGCGGTTTCGACGCCGACAAGGCCGAGCGCCGTTCCTACCTCCGCCTCTACGAGGAATACCTCAAGGAACATCCGGACGCCCCTCCCGAGATGGTGTTCCGGTAGGCCTCTCCCCTCCTTTCGAACCATGCAGGGCCTGAGGATCCGCGCGCTGGTGCTCGCGGCGGGGTTGGGCACGCGGCTCCGGCCGCTGACCACCCTGACTCCGAAGCCGCTGCTGCCGGTGCGCGGCGTGCCGGTCCTCGGCCACACGCTGGCGCAGCTCGCCGCCGCCGGCTGCGAGGCGACGGCGGTCAACCTGCACTACCTCGGCGACAAGATCCGCGACGGCTTCGGCGACGCATTCGCCGGCATGCCGCTCACCTGGTCTCCGGAGCCCGAGGTCCTGGGCACGCTGGGAGCGCTCCATCCGCTGCTCGATTTCTTCGCCCCCGCCGATCTCGTGCTGCTGGTCAACGGCGACAGCCTCTGCCGCTGGCCCTTCCGCCCGCTGATCCGGAAGCACCTCGCGGGGGACGCCCTCGCGACCCTCGTCCTCACCTCGCGCCCCGATCCGGCGCAGTTCGGCGGCGGGGTAGGGATCGACCGCGCCGGGCGGATCCTGTCGTTCCGTGCCGGCGATGCGGGCGGCGGCGCGCCGGGTGAGGTGGTCCGCCGCTTCGTCTTCGCCGGCGCCCACGCCTTCTCGCCGCGGATCCTCGAAGGGTTGCAGCCCGGCAAGGCCGACATCGTGGGGGACTTCTACCAGCCGCGGCTGGCCGCGGGAGCGACGATCGGCTCGCTCGTCGATGCCGGCCTCTGGCACGATATGGGGACGCCGCAGCGCTTCCTCGCCGGCTCCCTCGACTGGGCGAAAGCCGGCTGGCCGGAGCGGCTCTGGCGGCGCTCCTGGATCTCGCCGGAGGCGAGCGTGGCCCCGGGGGCGAAGGTGCGGCGCTCGTCGATCGAGGCGGGGGCGAAAGTCGGCGAAGGGGCGCGCATCGAGCGCTCCGTCCTCCTCCCCGGCGCCCGCGTCGGCAAGGGGTGCGTCGTCCGCGAGACGATCGTCGGCTTCGGCGCCTCGATCCCTCCCGGCACCTGGGTCGAGCGCCGGATCGTCATGCCCCAGGCCGCCGACTTCGCTCCCGGGCTCGACGACTCTGTGGTGGGCGGCGCGGTCTACACGCCGTTCGGTTGACGGCCACGGCCCTGGTTTGGAACCTGCTCGCCTCCTTCGGGCTCCGTTCGCTTCGCTCACTGCCAGTCGGCTGCGCGGTTCAAACCAGGGCCGCGACCGTCAACCGTTGAAGCCGCCGCGGCCGTCTGTCATCATGGCCTCTCCGCGATGCCAGCCGAACTCCACTCTCCCCGCCTCCTCGTCTTCGACTGGGATGGCACCCTGATGGATTCGATCGGCCCGATCGTGGCCTGCACGCAGGCGACGATCCGCGAGCTGAACCTGGGGAGCGTGCCGGACCAGACGATCCGCGGGATGGTCGGCCTCGGCCTGCGCGAGACGATCGAGCTCTTGAGCCCCGGCTGCGACGACGCGCTCTTCGACCGCATCCTCGAGGGCTACCGCCGGCAGTGGCACGGGACCTACCGCGACATGCCGCTCCTCTTCCCGGGAGTCCCCGAGATGCTGCGCGATCTGGCGGCCGAGGGGTACCTGCTGGCGGTCGCCACCGGGAAGAGCCGGCGGGGGCTCGACTACGCCCTCGAGCAGACCCGGCTCGGCGGGCTCTTCCAGGCGACCCGCACGGTCGACGAGGCGTTCTCGAAACCGCACCCCCAGATGCTGCTCGACGTCCTCGACGAGCTCGGTGTGCCGGCTCGCGAGGCCGTGATGATCGGCGACACGACCTACGATCTGGAGATGGCGCGCAACGCGCGGACCCACGCGGTCGGCGTCTGCTCGGGTGGGCACAGCCGCGAGGAGCTCCTGGACCTGGAGCCCCTCGCCTGCCTCGATCGGGTGGTGGAGCTGACGGGCTGGCTGGCGGAGCGCCGCGCCGTGGCCGTCACTCCTTAGACATCACTGTCCAGGCTTCATTTGCCCTTCGCGCTCGCTACGATCCCTTCGAGGTCCTTGACCTGCTGCGGGTTCGGCGGCTGCTGGGCCGTCTTGGCGGCGGCGAGCGCCCTCTCGGCGTAGACCCGGGCGCCCTTCGGATCGTTCTTCCGGGCCAGCAGCATGGCCTTGGCGCGCAGGTTCGCGAAGTTCTCCTGGAGCGCGATCGAGGCGTCCAGCATCCGCGAGATCTCGTCGTCGGAGCAGGTGTGGTTCTGGATGCAGTAGTCCGCCGCCTGGTACGCCGTCTGCCAGCGCACGGCGCCCTTGATCTTCGCCGCCACCAGCGCCGGGGTGTCCACCTCGACGGTGAACGGCACCTGCAGCTTCTCCCAGTGCAGCACGACCTTCGTCGCGGTGTCCGTGACGTCGTCGAAATCGAAGGCCATCCGCTCGCGCGGCTCGGCCGGCTGCGGCTTGACCTCGATGCGCAGGGCGTCGTCCGCCTGTTTGTAGCTGAAGGCGCCCCACTCGTTGGCGTCCTTGCTGAAGATCACCGTCCAGCTCGCCGCGGTGGGGATCATCTGCAGGCCGTAGAGGCCGGCCGACAGCTCGTGGCCGTCGATCCTGACCGGCGTGCTGAACTTGATCGTCGTGTTCTCGTTGGCGCCGGCGCGCCACACCTCGCCGTAGGGGACGACCTTCCCCCAGATCTCCCGCCCCTTCACTCCGGGACGGCTGTACTTGATGGTGATCTCGGTGACGCCGACGGTCTGCGTCACCGAGGCGTTGGGGCTCGGGCGGGGGAGGTCGAGCTGCTGGGCGCGGGCAGAGGTCGCCGCGTTCAGGAGCGTGATCAGGCCGGCGGCCAGCACGGTCGCGCGGAGTCGAAGGTCTCTCATCGGATCTCTCCTTTTCGGGTGGTGCGTCGTATCAGGACGATTTCAAGGCCGGGTCCCCGCGTCCGCCCCCGCGGTCACCAGCTCGGAACGCATCTCCTCCGCCCGCCGCTTCGACCCGGCCGCCGCGCGCCGCGCCTCCTCCTCGTTCCATTCGGCGGGCGAGCGTACCCACCCCTGGAGGTTGCGGTGGACCAGGTCGGCGAGGACGCGGATGTGGTCCGGCCGGTCGTTCAGGGCCGGGATGTAGCGGTAGCGCCCGCCGCCGGCATGCAGGAAGACCTCGCGGTTCTCCTGGTCGATCTCCTCGATCGTCTCCAGGCAGTCGGCCGAGAACCCCGGGCAGACGATGTCGAGGTTGCGGAGACCCCCCTTGGCGAGCGCCGTGATGGTCTGGTTGGTGTAGGGGCGCAGCCATTCCTCCCTGCCGAACAGCGACTGGAAGGAGACCTCCCAGCGCTCGCGGGGGAGGCGCAGCTCCTCGGCGGCGAGGCGGGCGAGCTTGTGGCACTCGCAGAAGTAGGGGTCGCCGGCCAGGAAGTAGCGCTTCGGAATGCCGTGGAAGGAGAAGAGCAGCTTCTCCGGCTCCCCTTCGCGCTCCCAGAGCTCGCGGATGCTGGCGGCGAGCGCCCGGATGTAGGCGGGGTCGTCGTGGTAGTGATGGATGGTGCGGATCTCGGGGACCCAGCGCCAGGTCACCAGCTCGGCCGCCACGGCGTCGATCGTCGAGCCGGTGGTCACCGCCGCGTACTGCGGATAGAGCGGCAGCACGAGGAGCCGCCGGCACCCCTTGGCGGCGAGCTCGCGTAGCGCCGCGCGGACCGACGGATTGCCGTAGCGCATGGCGACCGCGACGTGGACGGGGGTGCCGATCTCGCGGCTCAGCATCGCCTGGAGCGCCGCCGCCTGCCGGTTGGTGATGGCGAGGAGCGGCGACCCCTCCGGGGTCCACACCTTCCTGTAGAGCGCCGCCGACTTGGCCGGCCGGAAGGGGAGCACGAAGAGGTGGAGGATCAGCCACCAGAGCCAACGCGGCATCTCGATCACCCGCGGATCGAGCAGGAACTCCCGGAGATAGCGGCGCAGCGCCGGCGTATCCGGAGCGTCCGGCGTCCCCAGGTTCGCCACGAGCACCCCCACCGCCGCCACCTCGCCGTGCTGGAATTCGGGCTGGCCGAAATACTTCATGACGGCAGTCTAGCTCAGGAGAGGGGTGGGTCGGGGGCAACGTCCGCGAGGACAGCGGACACGTCGTGGCCAACGATGCCTCCCACCGGCCTGACACCTCGGACAAGAATCCTCCACAGTCCATTCGAGTTCGTCTTCAGAATCACAGCTCTAAGCCTCTAAAGTCGGAGCTAATTGATTCAACCGCAACAACTCGCCTGGGGTGTACAGCCGGTCGCGCAACGCAGAACGACCAACCTCATCCAGGGAGCCGACCCTCGTAATTCCTTTTTCCGCAACAACGGCAAGGATGGAATCTTCCGAGACGCTTTGATCATCGAGGAGATCGGGACTGTGGCTCGTCACGACGACCTGCGTCGTGCGACTGGCGTCCCCCAACGCATCGAGAAGCACGCCCGCTGCCGCAGGATGAAGGGCCACCTCGGGCTCCTCGATCCCCACCAGCGGCACGCGGGAACCATGACCGTTCGAGGATTGAAACAGGGCGACGAGAACCCCGACGGCGCGAAGCGTCCCATCCGACATACTGCCGGCGAGAAAACCCCAGGGATGCTTCGACCCCGCCATCTGCTGTTTGAATTCGAGAGTTTCCTTCGAACCGATCGATTTTGCGTCGACGCTTTGAATACCCAGCACCACTTTCCTCAGGTATTCTTCGATACGCTCCTTGACCTTTGGAGAACGAGTTGCAAGCTGCGCCAGAACGCTCGCGATATTGCTGCCGTCCCGCGAGAGGATCTCCCCCACGTCGGGGGGCTGCACGTCGCGGATCTGATCGGGATTCAGATTGTAGAAGCCCATGTTAGAAAGGGTTTGATAGAGCGGCCTGAATTCCGGAAGCCCGGACGCATTGACGAGATAGAGCCGCTCGCTCGATGCCGCCGGCGCGACGCTCAGGCTCGTCCGGATCACCTCTCCGCGTTCCACCAGGTAGTGCGCCGGCGGTAGAAGTATTTCTGGAGACGTGATCGAGCACTCTTCGCGCTGGACCTCATAGCCGCCTTCCCGCAGGGCCGCGATCCGGAACGCATAGAATCCCCGCTGTCCGGTTCGCAAGGAAAACTCCAGGCGAATACCGAAATGAGTCGGGTGGCCGCTCGAGCGCAGCCGCACCTCTTTGATCCCGCCGCGCTCGCGAATCGCATGGTCCAAAGCATTGCGGAGCGAGTCCGCCACGAAACGCAGCGCATCGAGGAAGTTGCTCTTTCCCGAGCCGTTCGCACCGACCAGGAAGGTGAGCGCGCCCAGAGAGACATCGCAACGCGCGATGCTCTTGTAGTTTTCGAGCGCGACCCGGGTGATAAAGGTGGAAGATCCCATGCTTCAGGGATTCTCCCACAAACGGCACGGGAAGGTCGCGGCCTGCCTCACAGCATCCCGAACACCTCGCCGATCTGCTCCCAGCCGATGCGCATCAGGAAGGTGTTGTTCCGGCCGTAGGACTTGGCTCCGAGGATGAAGAAGCCGGGCTCGGGGTTGGTCAGGGTGTCGGCGCCGTGGGTAGTCTGGGCGAGGCAGTCGCCGCCGCCGGCGCCGAGGAGGGCGCCGGCGAGCTTGATCGGGCCGCAGGTCGCGTAACACTCGTGGACCTGGAGCTGGCGGTAGAGGGAGTGGTCGCCCACCGCGCCGGTCAGGGAGAGGATGCGGTCGACGGCGATCCTCTCCCGGCCGTCGCCGTTCCGGAGCGTCACCTCGAAGCGGCCGTCCGGCTTCGCGATCTCCTCGATGACCACCCCCCGCCGCGCCTCGACGGCGGGCGAGCCGCCGCTCGCGAGGTCGGCGGCGGAGGCGGTCAGCTCGGCCCGCGCGGGGAGCGGATCCCCCTCGTGCGTGCCCCAGCCCGGCTCCGGATTGCGCAGCGCCCAGATCACCCGCGTTCCCGGCGCTTCCCTGGCCAGCTCGGCGAGGGCGCGGGCCGCCGTCTGCGCCGAGTGGCCGGCGCCGGCGAGGAGGATCGTCTTGCCGGCCCAGTCGTTCCGCTCGGCGGTGAGGTCCGGGATGTCGCGCCGGATCTCGCCCGCCAGGGCGCTCTCGCCGGGAGCCGGGATGCCGCCGTCGCCCAGGGTGTTGGGGTTCTTCCAGGTGCCGGTGGCGTCGATCACCAGGTCCGCCTCCTCGGTCCACTCCCGCCCCGCATCGTCCGCGGCCGCGGCCGTGGCCGCGAGGAGGATGCGGAAGGGGTGCCGGCCCCGCTCGGCGGTGGCGATCTCCTCGTGCTTCAGGAGACCCCGGCGGCCGATGCCGAGGACGCGGGTGCCGAGCTTCAGATGCGGCGCGATCTCCGGGAGCTCGGCGAGGGGGGAGAGCAGCCGCTCGGCGAGATCGCGGCCGGTCGGGCACTCCGGGCCGTCCGGCACCTCGCGGCCGGCGGTCTCGAGGTGCCGGCGCATGCGGGGCGAGACGTTCATCTCCCAGGGGGTGAACAGGCTGACGTGCCCCCAGGCGCGGACGTTGCCGGCGACGCTGGGAGCCGCCTCGTAGACGGTGAACGGGTTCCCCGCCTCGGCGGCGGCCAAGGCGGCTTCGAGGCCGGTCGGGCCGGCTCCCAGGATGGCGATGCGGGGTTTCGACATGGGATCTCTCCTCACGGTCAGAAGCGGGAGACCGCCCGCTCGCGCGCGGGAAGGATCTCCAGGCAGGTCGTCCACCAGCCGGTGAGGATGGTGGCGACGAATTCTTCGGGCAACTGTTCGGATCGCATCTCGGCGGCGAGCGCCCTATGGTCGTAGGCGAGCGGCACCAGCTCGACGCCGATCCCACCGGGCCCTCCCGGGGAGGCCTCGAGCATCGCGTACCAGACGTGGGTGGTGCCGTCGTTCGCCGGCCGGCCGAGGACGCCGACGTTGACCACGTCCCGCCCGGACGGGAGCCGGCGGTGCCAGTGCAGGCCGGTGTGGGTGCAGAGGAGGCCGTCGCAGCGGTTCTGGTCGAGCAGCACTTCCAAGAACGGCACCGGCGAGGTGCTGTGGAAGAGGAACTCGTTGACTCGCCGCGGCGAGCCGTGGACGAGGAGCAGCTCGTGGTCGCCGACCCGCACCCGGCGCCGCTCCGGCAGGCTCCCCATCCAGGCCTTGAATTCGGGGGAGGCGTGCCGCTCCGTGTAGCCGTAGGAGAGGCCGGCGAAGTGGTTGTCGCGCGGATCGGTGTAGCCGCAGTTGCAGTCCTCGGCGCCGGAGGCGAGCGACTGCTCGTAGTTCCCCTGGATCGCCAGCACGTTACCCTGCGCGAGGAGCGGCCGGACCTTCTCGGGGTTGGGGCCGAAGCCGCCGAGGTCGCCCAGGCAGTAGACCGCCTCGGCCCCCCGCCGGGCGGCGTCCTCGAGGAGCGCCGCGAGTCCGAAATGATTGTTGTAGACGCCGCCGAAGACGGCGATCCGGGAGTAGGGTCCCTCGACGGGGGTCGGATCGGCGAGCGCCGCGGCGTAGGCGCTCACGGCTGCCTCCCGCTCCCCGGCGGAGAGCGCCAGGCCGGTGGCGGCGGAGGCCGCGCGGAAGGCGCCGAGCGGCACCAGCTTCTCCCCCCAGGTCGCCATGCCGCGGTGGACGGTCAGCTTCTCCCGCGCCTGGCGCGCCTGCTCGTCGAGGTCCTTCGGAGTGCGGTTCGACATCCTGCGATTCTCAGGTCCGGCAGCTCACGCCGTAGACGTGGCAGGTCCAGCAGGCGGGGTGCTCCAAAGGGAAGGGGCCGAGAGTGTCGGCGAGCGTCTCGCCCATCCGCGCCGCGGGCTCGTTGACCAGGATCGGGCAGACCCACACCCCCTGGTCGGTGACCATCCGGCAGGAGCTGCACTGGAGATGGTCCCAACCCCCCTCCGGCACGTCCCCTTCGCGCAGCCGCTGCCAGCTCTCGTAGGCGCCGCCGCGCTCGGCCTCGGCGCCGATGCGGAAGACGGGGAGGATCTTGAGGCGCGGGCGCGCGATCCCCAGCGAGCGCAGCAGGGCGAAGAACCTCTCTTTCCCGGAGTCGGTGGCCGCCTCGCGGCAGACCTCGGTCACCGTGATCACCGGCTGGAGGCCGGCCGCGTAGAGGTTCCGGATGCCGGCGAGGATGCGCTCGAAGGTCCCCTCACCGCGGATCGGGTCGTTGCTCGCCGCGTCGTAGCCGTCGAGCGAGACGCGGAAGTCGAGCGAATAGTCGGTGCCGTCCGCCAGCGCCTTGAGCCGCGCGCAGCGCGCCAGGTCGAGCAGCAGGCCGTTGGTCAGCACGGTGGCGGGGCCGACCGCCAGGGTCGCGGCGAGGATCGCTTCCATCTCCGGATTGAGGAACGGCTCGCCCCCCGTGAAGTAGTACTCGCGCACCCCGAGCCGCGCCGCCTCGGCGAGATAGCGCTCGACCTCGGCGAGGCCCAGCACCTCGTGGGTGTGGTTGGTGGGCGAGCAGGAGACGAAGCAGTGGGTGCAGGCGAGGTTGCACACCGTCCCCCCCACCTGGAACCAGAGGGTGTCCAGCGACTTCAAGGCGATCTCGGGGGCGATCTCGAGGGGTGGGTCGACGGCGTTCATACGGGCTCCCGCTCTCTGGAAGGCTCTTTGGAAAGGAAGTGCGCCAGCTCCGGCGTCCCGGCCGCGGCGAAGAGCTTCTGGCAGGGGCCGCTCTCGATCACCTCGCCGGCACCGTCGCGCACTCCGACGTAGGCGAGCGTATCGGCGACGCGGCGCGCCTGCCGCAGGCTGTGGGTGACGAGGACGATGGTGTGCCGCTCGCGCAGGCGGAGGATCAGCTCCTCGATCGCCGCCGTGGCGCCAGCGTCGAGGGCGCTGGTCGGCTCGTCGAGGAGGAGGACCTCGGGCTCGGCCGCCAGCACGCGCGCCAGGCAGAGGCGCTGCTGCTGTCCGGCGGACAGGCTCGCCGCCGACTCACGGAGACGGTGGCGGACCTCGTCCCAGAGCGCCGCCTCGCGCAGCGCCGCCTCGATCCGCTCCGGCCAGACGCGGCGCGGCGGCCGGCGGGTGTGGCGCACCCCGAACATCACGTTCTCCGCGATGCTGCCGGGGAAGACCACTGGCTGCTGGAAGAGCATGCCGACCCGCGTCCGCAGCGCGTCGGCGTCCACGTCGCGGCCGCGGATCGAGCTTCCATGGAGGAGGATGTCGCCGGAGACGGCGAGCCCGGGCGTCAGATCGACCAGCCGGTTGAGGCAGCGCAGCAGGGTCGTCTTGCCGCTCCCCGAGGCGCCGAGGATGCCGAGCACCCGCAGCGGCTCGATCCGCAGGTCGATCTCGCGCAGCAGGAGCCGGCCGGCCGCCGTCACCGACAGCCGCCGCGTCTCGAGCACCGGCGCGGCGACCGCCGCCTCGGGGGTCTCCCGCGGCTGGAAGCGGATCGGGTCAAGCATTCCGCGCCTCCTCGTGGATGCGCAGCCGCGCCGGGAGCGCCAGCAGGCTGAGAGTGAAGACGAGCGCCAGCAGCACGGCGGCGGCCCCCCAGAGATGGTCCTGCACGGCCGGGTCGAGCGAGTCCTGGGCCAGCACGAAGATGTGGTACGGCAGGGCGACCACCGGGCTTTCGCGGATGCCGGCCGGCAGGCCTGCGCCCGAGAAGACCGCCGCCGCGAAGAGGATCGGCGCCGTCTCCCCCGCCGCCCGCGCGAGCCCGAGCAGCAGCCCCGAGATCAGCCCGCCGAGGCTCTGCGGCAGCAGCACCGACCAGATCACCTGCGAGCGGGTGAGGCCGAGGCCGGTCGCCGCCTCCACGTACTTGCGCGGCAGGCTGCGCAGCCGCTCGATGAGCGCCACGCTCACCGTCGGCAGGATCATCAGGCCGAGCAGGATGCCGCCCGCGAGCCACGACTTTCCCCAGCCGAGCCAGCGGCTGAACACGATCAGCCCGGCGACGCCGAACAGCACCGAGGGGACCGAGTTCGCCGCATAGAGGCCGACGAACAGCCAGCGGCGCGCGCGCGGGCTCTTCAGGTAGACGGCCTCGACCAGGGCCACGCCGGTCGCCAGCGGCGCGCTCACCGCGAGGGCGGTGGCGATCAGGATCACCGTCCCCAGGATCTCGTAGAGGATGCCCCCCGTCCCGCCGCTGCCGGTGCCGAGCTTGCTGACGAACCCCCAGTCGAGGACCCGCAAGCCGCGCCAGACGATCGATCCGGCGACCCCGAGCAGCAGCGCGCAGGCGGCGAGGCCGCACGCCGCCGCCGCGGCGACGAAGGCGCGGTCGAGCCAGCGGCGGCTAACCATTTCGGCTCCCCCAGGTCGCGAGGCGCGCGCCGGCCACGCTGACCGCGGCGACCACCGCGAAGAGGACGAGCCCGAGCCCCATGATCGCTCCCCAGTGGAGGGGGTCGCCGTAGGCGATGAAGGTCTCCGAGCCGCCGAGCTTGGTGGTCAGCGTCTGGCCGGCGTTCGCCAGCGGCGGCATGGAGAGCAGACGCTCCGGCCACTGGTTGTCCTGCCGGCCGATCACCAGGAAGACGGCGATCGTCTCGCCGAGCGCCCGGCCGAGCCCGAGCAGGAGGGCCGAGGCGAGGCCGGGGAACGCCTGGCGCAGGCTCACCCGCAGCGCCGTCTCCGCCCGCGTCAGCCCGAGGGCGCGCGCCGCCAGGCGCTGCTGGGCCGCCACCCCGGCGAGGGCGTCGTCGGCGAGGGTCATCACCGTCGGCAGGATCATCACGGCGAGCAGCAGGCCGCCGGTCAGCAGGGTGTCGCCGCTGAGCGGATCCCAGGCCTTGAGCAGGCGCACCACGAAGTCGCGCAGCAGCAGCACGCCGAGCAGCCCGTAGACCACCGACGGCACGCCGGCGAGCAGCTCGATCGCCGTCTTCACCGCCAGGCGGGCTCGCCGCGGCAGCACCTCGACGGTGAAGAGAGCGGTGCCGAGGGCGAGCGGCGCCGCGGCCGCCAGGGCGACCGCCGACACCGCCAGCGTCCCGTAGACCATCGGCAGCATGCCGAAGTCGTGGACGCGGAAGAACCACTGCTTGCCGGTGAGGAAGCCGAGCCCCGCGTGCCGCCACGCCGGCAGGCTCTGCACCGCGAACAACGCCAGCATGCCGAGGAACGCCGCCGCCGCGACCCCCGTGAAGCCGAGGCTCAGGGCCCGGGTCAGCTCGAGCGGCCGTCCGCTGTGGCTCATCCGGCTCCTTCTCAATGCCCGCTCTCCCTGCCGATCGGGCCGATCGGCTGGTAGCCGTTCTTGCGCACCAGCGCCTGGCCGCGCGGGCTCAAGATCAGATCGATCAGGACCTTCGCCGCGCCCTGCGGCGGGCCGTCGGTCACCAGCTGGAGCGGGCGCGAGAGCGGATAGCTGCCGTCGAGGATCGCCGCCGGCGTCGGCAGCAGGACCTTGCCGTCCTCCCCCTTCAAGCCGATGGCGAAGATCCGCCGGTTGTCCGCCCAGGCGGCGGAGAGCTGGGAGATCGAGCCGGGGGTCGCGGAGACCTTGCTGCGCGCCTCCTCGTTGGCCCCCACCTCGGGGAGGCTGACCAGCGGCGCCTTCTTCGGGTCGCCGTAGACCCAGTGGGCGAACACCTCCCAGGTGCCGCGCCCCGCCTCCTTGTTGAAGAAGACGACGCGCCGGTCCGGCCCGCCGATCTCCTTCCAGTTCTTGATCTTCCCCTCGTAGAGGGCGCGCACCTGCGCCTTGGTCAGGGCCTTGATCCCTCCCTCCCAGAGGTCGCGCGAGACGATCAGCGCCACGCCGTCGAGGCCGATCCGCGTCCCCACGAAGTGCGCCTTGGGGTACTTCACGTGATCCTCGTCGACCAGTGGGCGGGAGACCATGGCGATCTCCGCCCGGTGCTCGCCGAGCGCCGCCATCCCTCCCGAGCTCCCCCCTTGGGTGTCGACCTGGATCGCCACCCCCTTCTCGGCGCGCAGCAGGTTGGAGGCCTCGACCACCACCGGATTGACGGTGGTCGAGCCGTTGACCCGCAGCGGCGGCGCGGCGTGGCCGAGCTGCGAGGCGCCGAGGAGAGCGAACGCCGCGAACGCCGCAGACGCCGCGCTCAGCAGCAGTTTCCGGTACCGGGCGCGCAGCATGCCTGACCCTCCGCGGTGACGTCGTAGTCCATCCCCTTGGTCTCCCGCGGATGGCGCAGGGTGGTGCGCGAGCAGTCGAAGGGTTGCGCCGCCTCGAGCGGCACCTCCTCGAGCGGCGCGATGAATTCGAAGCTCGCCCGGTAGGGCTCGCGCTGGTAGAGGCGGAAGGTCTTGTCGCAGACGGCGTAGCGCTCGCCGCGGCGCATGTGGTGACCGTCGTCGTCCAGCACCTCGCGGAACGGACCCTTGTAGACCACCGCCTGCCGGCGCTCGAGGCAGATCCCCTCCTTCCCCTTGAACGCCTCGACGGAGATCGAGCGGAACTCGATGCCGGAGACGGTGCGCCAGGGCTCCACCTGCCGTTCGAGGATGCGGATGCCGTAGAAGCCGGCCGCCTCGAAGGCCGCCAGGAAGCCGTTCTCGGTCAGCGCCCCCGAGATGCAGCCGCTCCACAGCTCGGGGTCCTGCTGCAGCTCGAGCGGCACCTCCTCGTCGCTGACGATGTCCGAGATCACCGCCCGGCCGCCGCGGCGCAGCACGCGATGGATCTCCCGGAACAGGCGGCCCTTCTCCGCGCCGTCCACCAGGTTCAGCACGCAGTTGGAGACCACCACGTCGACCGATCCGTCGGCGATCAGCGGCCGGGTGCGGCGCAGCTCCTCGGCGAGGGCGCCGGCGCGCAGCAGCGCCTCCGCGCTGGTCACCGGCTCCCGGGCCAGCGCCTGGTCGAGCAGGTCGACGTCGAGCGCCATGTCCTGGATCCGCCCGCGGCGGAACTCGACGTTGGCGAAGCCCAGCCGCTCGGCCACCACGGGCGCGTTGCGGCGGGCCACCGCCAGCATCTCGTCGGTCATGTCGAGGCCGATCACCCGCCCCGTGGGCCCCACCACCTGGGCCGCGATGAAGCAGATCTTCCCCGTGCCGCTGCCGAGGTCGAGGACGGTCTCCCCTTCCTTCAGGTGGCGGCTGGGGTCGCCGCAGCCATAGTCCCGCTCGAGGACCTCCTGCGGGATCGCCGCGAGGTAGCGCGGGTCATAGTCCACCGGGCAGCAGAGGTCGGCCACCCGCTCCTCCGCCCCTTGCCGGTACCGTTCGCGAACGACGTCTTCGACGGCTGTCCCTACCATGGATGACTCCTCTGTCGAGAAAATGAGATTCAAGAGGGATGCGCCCGGCGGAGAGCTCCGCCCTGGTGCACCGCGAAGGAAAGGGGCGCCTAGCGGGAGGGAGGAGCGCGGCCGGCGAGGGGGGACGCGAAGGCGAGCCGCGGCGCGAGGCGCGGCGGCGCCGCGAGCGGCAGCCGCAGGGCGGCGAGGGCGCGGCGGAGGAGAGAGGTCAGCGCCTGCCAGCGGACGGCCGGCGTCCGGGGCGGCTGAGTCCGCGGCCGAGCCCGGCTCAGCCAGCGCTCGAGGTCGGCCGGGCGGTCGAGGTCGGCGAGCGGCGCCAGCAGAGTCACCGGGCGTCCGGCCGCGGCGAGGGTGCGGAGCAGGGCCCGCAGGGTGTCGCGCCGGCACCAGCGGGTGGCGGTCGCCAGGTGCGCGATCGGCCGCCGGGCGGCGAGGAGATAGAAGCCGCCGTCCGGGCTGGGGCCGAGCACCACGCGGTCGGCGTCCTCGCCGAGCAGGGAGAGCGCCCGGGCGAGGTGCTCCGCCGCGAGCCCCGGTACGTCCGTCCCCACCACCAGGAGCGGCCCGGCACCCCCGGGGAAGCCGGCGAAGGCCGCGCCCATCGCCGCCTCGAGGCGGACGCCGAACCCCGTCCCCTCCTGCGGCACGCGCCGCGCGTCGGCCGGCAGCCGCGGGATCGCCCCCGGCGAGGAGACCTCCAGCCGGCAACCGCAGGCCCGCCCGGCCGCGAGCACGGAGTCGAGGCAGGCCGACCGCACCCCGACCTCGAGCTCCCGCAGCGGGGCGGGCACCAGCGCCCGGCGCTCGCTTTCGCGGGCGGCCCCGAGGGTGAAGACGAGCAGGGTCGGTGGCGAGGTCGGGCTCATATCCAGATCGATATACGGTCCCCGGTGCGGCGTTGGATGAGTTCGGGCCCGAGTCTACACCCGCCGCCCCCCGGCGGCCCCCCGGCCGGCGGAGCCGGCCACGGCTCAGCGATCCTTCGCAGCGCCAAAATAAGCATCGCTGGCCCAAAATAAGAATCGCAGAGACAAAATAAGAATAACCGGCCCGAAATAAGAATCGCTGGCAGAAAATAAGGATCGCTGGCTCGTTGGAAGGATCGCAGAGACAAAATAAGAATCGCTGAGCCGTCGGAAGAATCGCTGGCCCAAAATAAGGATCGCTGGCCCAAAATAAGAATCGCAGAGGCAAAATAAGAATAACCGGCCCGAAATAAGAATCGCTGGCAGAAAATAAGGATCGCTGGCTCGTTGGAAGAATCGCAGAGCCAAAATAAGCATCGCTGGGAGGTCGTGGCCTCAGGTCTGCAGGCGGGAGGCGGACGCGGCGCCGCCGAGGACCAGGCCGCAGATCGTGTAGAGCACCCACCAGGAGAAGGCCATCCCCCACCACGGGCGGGCCTGCAGGCCGGCGAGCCCGACCACGGTCACCACCAGCAGCGGGCCGCGGAACACCCAGGCGATCCACCCGGCGAGCAGGCCGGTGATCCAGCGCGAGCCGCCGCCTCCCAGGATCAGCAGGTAGAGGGCGGTGAGCGCCACCGCCTCCAGGATCCAGGTGCCGAGCATCACCCACCCCGGCAGCGCCGGCATCACGGTGCCCGCCAGCGTCACCGGATCGGGCGCCAACCGCAGCGCCTCCAGCGCGAAGCGGAAAAGGCCCATGGTGAGGAGGAGGAGCGGCAGGGCGAAGACCAGGAAGCGTCTCAAAGCGCGCCGATCATAACGCAACCGCTGCCGGCGGCCCATCCGGGCGTCCCCCGGAACGGACGCCTGGAGCGCCGCCGCCGGGCGGAATTTCCCTGGCAGACTCTGTGCTAGCCTTTTCCGGCTTGAAGATCGCCGCCGTCGGAAAGGCCCTCCCCGCGCACTACTACGACCAGGAGACCCTCCTGGCGGCGCTTCGCGAGCGGTGGGCGGACCGCTTCTTCAACCCCGAGCGCCTGGAGCGGCTGCACCAGAACGTCCTGGTCGGCGGTCGCCACCTGGCGCTGCCGCTCGAGGAGTACGCGACCCTCACCACCTGGGGGAAGGCGAACGACGCCTGGATCCGCGTCGCCCAGGAGGTGGGCGGCGAGGCGGTGCTCGACGCCCTCGCCCGCGCCGGCCTCGCCCCCGGGGACGCCGACGCCCTGATCTTCGTCACCGTCACCGGCGTCGCCGTCCCCTCGATCGACGCCCGCCTGATCAACCGCCTCCACCTCTCGCCGCGGATCAAGCGAATGCCGATCTTCGGCCTCGGCTGCGTCGCCGGCGCGGCGGGGATCTCGCGCGCCGCCGACTACGTCCGCGCCTTTCCGGACCAGGTCGCCGTCCTCCTCTCGGTCGAGCTCTGCTCGCTCACCCTCCAGCCGGAGGACCTCTCGATCCCCAACCTGATCGCCTCCGGCCTCTTCGGCGACGGCGCCGCCGCCGTGGTGATGGCCGGCGCCGAGCACCCGGCGGCGTCGCGAGCCGGCTCCGGCCCCGAGATCGTCGCCACCCGCTCCGTCTTCTACCCGGACTCTGAACGGGTGATGGGCTGGGACATCTCGGAGACCGGCTTCAAGATCGTCCTCTCGGCGGACGTCCCGATCGTGGCGCGCGAGAAGCTGCGCCCGGACGTCGACATCTTCCTCGCCGATCACGGCCTGACCCGCGCCGACATCGCCTCCTGGGTCTGCCACCCCGGAGGCCCCAAGGTCCTCGAGGCGATGCACGAGGCGCTCGAGCTCCCCGACGGCGCCCTCGACGTCACCTGGCGCAGCCTCCGCGAGGTCGGCAACCTCTCCTCGACCTCCGTCCTCCTCGTCCTCGCCGAAACCCTGGAGCACCACCGCCCCCCGGCGGGAAGCTGGGGGATGCTGATCGCCATGGGCCCCGGGTTCTGCTCGGAGCTGGTCCTGCTGCGGTGGTGAGGGGGCATGACGATCCTCGGCCTCGACTCCCGCATCCTCTATACAGCCCTCGTCGCCGTGATGGCCGCCGGGCGGCTGGTCGAGCTGCGGATCGCGAAGCGGAACCTGCGCGCGCTCCTCGCCCGCGGCGGGGTGGAGGCGGCGCCGGGGCACTACCGGTGGATGGTCCTCCTCCACACCGGCTTCCTCGCCGCCTGCGTCCTCGAGGTCTGGCTCCTCGATCGGCCGTTCCTGCCGGCCCTCGGCCTCCCCATGCTGGTCCTGGTCGTGGCGGCCACGGCGCTCCGCTACTGGGTGATCTCGACCCTCGACGGCCGCTGGACCACCCGCATCGTGGTGCTCCCGGGCTCGACGCCGGTCACCGGCGGCCCTTACCGTTTTCTGCGCCACCCCAACTACCTGGCTGTGATCACCGAGATGTTCGCCCTGCCGCTGGTCCACACCGCCTGGGTGACCGCCCTCGTCTTCTCGGCCCTCAACGGCTTCCTTCTCCACACCCGTATCCGGGCCGAAGAGGCCGCGCTCGCGCACACCTCCGACTACGCCGCCGTCTTCGCCCACCGCTCGCGCCTGATCCCGGGCGCCCAGGAGAGACCGTGATCCCAGCCCGCGAAGCCCTCGACCGCCTGCGCGACGGCAACCGCCGCTTCGTCGCCGACGTCCGCGACCCCGACACCGGCGCGAGCCCGTCGCGCCGCAACGCCCTGGCGGCCGGCCAGGAGCCGTTCGCCATCATCCTCGGCTGCTCCGACTCGCGGGTGCCGGCCGAGATCGTCTTCGACCAGGGGCTCGGCGACCTCTTCGTGATCCGCATCGCCGGCAACATCGTCGCCTCCTCGCAGGTGGGGAGCGTGGAGTTCGCCGCCGCCAAGTTCGGCACCCGCCTGGTGGTGGTGCTCGGCCACTCGCAGTGCGGCGCCATCCTCGCCACCCTCGAGGAGCTGCGCCGCCCCACCGAGAACCAGTCGCGCGGCCTGCGCTCGATCGTCGACCGCGTCCGCCCCTCCGTCGCAGCCCTCCTCGCGACGGAGCTCCGCCACGACCTCGACGCCCTGGTACAGGAGGCCGTCCGCGCCAACATCCGCGCCTCGGTCAATCAGCTCCGCCACGGCTCGGCCATCCTCGAGACCTTGATCCAGACCGAAGGGCTTCAGGTCGTCGGCGCCGAGTACTCGCTGGAGACGGGGATCGTGGATTTCTTCGACGGGGTGCCGTAGGCGGGCTCGGGTTGACCGTGGAGCGGTGCGCACGTAGCCTGTTGGAATGAAGGTTACGTTTTCGATCGATGACGCGACGCTTGCGCGGGCTCGGCTTCTGGCCCAACGGCGCGGAATGTCTCTGAACCAGATAGTTCGAAAGTATTTGGAGTCTCTGACTGCCAGCGATTCCGCTCAGGCGGTGGCGGAGTTGGACCGCCTCTGGAACGAGGGGGTAGGGGATTCGGGCGGCTGGAGGTGGAACCGGGACGAAGTCTATGATCGACCACCTGCGCGTCGTACCCCCTTGAAACGAGGCGCACCGTGACCACGTCCTCGAGAAGGACCTGTGGACTGAAGCGGACTTCGAAGTCATGGGGTGGCATGACGCCACGTTTCACGCGGTGGCCATTCATGCCGAGGACTACCGTCTGTTCTTCGATCTCGACTACATATTTCAGTGGAACGCTCCCGTTCCCCCAGCCCCGGATTTCACCTTTTGGATCGCCCCGGTCACCCTGGTCTTCGAAGGGGTCCAGGACCCCTCGCTTCAATATGAGTTTCATCATGATCGGGACGTTTCAATTGCAGGACCTCCACCTGCAGCGATCCCAAGCCGACCCTCGATCCTAGATCTGACCGACTGGGCGTCGAAGCTCGATCTCAACGAAGGCGAGATCACGTTCCGGGCTTATGGCTTCAGGCAGTTCGTACGCAGGGCTCCGATCCACACCGAATCTCAAAGCCTTTCGATCCAAGAGCGCGGGGGCTTCGGGTTCGGGTTTCAGGAGAGCTCCTGCCGCCACACCGAGAGGCAGAGGCCTCATGACATGTATTCTGGAAGGGCTTTCTGGACAGAGGTGCAACGATGACGGTCGATGAAGCCAAACAACTCCTCGACTACAACGCCTGGGCCACCGCCAGAATGTTCTCCGCCGCGGAGGCCCTGACAGCCGAGCAGCTCGAGGCTCCTCTGGTGAGCAGCTTCCCTTCGCTCATGGCGACCCTGGCCCACATCGTCGTCACGGAGTGGGTCTGGTTGCAGCGGTGGCTTGGGGAGAGCTCGACCGGTGCGCCGGCTTGGGCGGCGGAGCCGAGCCTGCGGGAGTTGAAGGCGCAGCTTGCAGCGATCGAGGTGGAGCGCGCCGCGTTTCTGGCGGGGTGGACGGATAAAGATCTCGGGAGCGTGGTGTCGTACCGCGGCGGGGACGGTCAGACGTTCTCGCATCCCCTCGCGGATCTGAGCCGGCACGTGGTCAACCACTCGACGTATCATCGCGGCCAGCTCGCGACGATGTTGCGCCAGTTGGGGCACACGCCGCCGAGCACGGACTTCACGCGGTATCTTCGGGAGGGCGCGAGCCACGGTGCCAAGCTATCTTGAACCGACCCAGGCGGCCGGCCGCGATTTCCTCCTGCGCGGCATCGAGGGACGCGTGGTGATGCTCAACCTCCTGCGGTATCGGGAGATCGCCGATTATTCGGCCTCGCCGGAGCTCGCTCCCGCGTCCCCGATCAGCGGCGAGGCGGCCTACCGGATCTACATGCAGCACACCCTGCCGCATCTCGAGCGCTCCGGCGGGAAGGTTCTCTTCTTCGGGCGCGGCGGAGCCTTTCTGGTGGGGCCGGAGAGCGAGCGCTGGGACGCGGCCCTCCTGGTGCAGCAGGACAGCGTCTCGTCCTTCATGGCGTTCGCGTCCAATCCCGAATACCTGGCGGGAATCGGCCATCGCACGGCCGCCTTGGAGGACTCGCGCCTGCTGCCTTTGCAGGAGGAAGAGTATGTCTGACACCCTCCGCAGCAGCTACGACGCCGTCGCCTCCGCGTATGGTGAGCATCTCGACTCAGAGCTGGCGCAGAAGCCGCTCGACCGCCACCTCCTGAACCGTTTCGCCGAGGAGGTGCGCGAGCGGGGCACAGCCGCCGATCTCGGCTGCGGCCCGGGGCACGTGGCGCGCTACCTCCACGATCAGGGCGTGAAGGTGCTCGGCCTCGACCTCTCGCCGGAGATGATCCGCTGGGCGACCGGGAGGAATCCGGAGATCGAATTTCGCGTCGGCGACATCCGGGCGCTCGATCTTCCGGACGCGTCGCTGGCCGGGATCGTCGCCTTCTACTCACTGATCCACCTCGAGCCTTCCGAGATGGAGACCGCACTGCGCGAATTCCGGCGGGTCCTCTCGCCGGCCGGAGTGCTCCTCGTGGCGTTCCACATCGGCGAGCAGACCGTTCATCTGGACGAGCTGTTCGAGCAGCCGGTGTCGCTCGATTTTCACTTCCTGCAGCCCGGCGCCGTCATCGCGGCCCTCCAGGCCGCGAGCTTTCTCGTCACCGAGGTCGTGGAGCGCGAGCCGTACCCGGACGCCGAGTATCCCAGCCGCCGGTGCTACCTCTTCGCCCGGGCGGCGGGAGCGGTCGCGTAGCGGTCCCGTCGGCTCTTGCCGACGTAAGGCGAGGGCGTTATCTTCGCAGTCGCCATGGCAGATTCAACCGTTCCCACCCTCTACGAATGGGTCGGCGGCCTCGACGCCTTGAACCGTCTGACCACGCGCTTCTACGAGCACGTGAAGGACGACGACATGCTGGCCCCGATCTTCGCCCACATGGGGCCGGACCATCCGGCCCACGTCGCCACTTTCCTCGCCGAGGTCCTCGGCGGCCCCACGGACTACTCCGCGCAGCATGGCGGACATCCGCACATGATCCGGCAGCACCTCAACCGACACCTCACGCAGGAACAGAGGCGCGGCTGGGTGACTTTACTGCTCGCGACCGCCGACGAGCTCGGCCTGCCGGACGATCCGGAGTTCCGCTCCGCCCTGGTGGGATATCTCGAATGGGGATCGCGCCTGGCGGTGATCAATTCGCAACCCGGAGCCGCGGCCGATCCCAACGCTCCGATGCCGAAGTGGGGCTGGGGCGAGGTCAAGGGACCGTACCTCGGCTGAGCCCCTCTGGGGAGGAAAGAAAGTGAAGCTCGAAGACGCGAAGGTCGGCCAGCTGCTGATTCCGGTGGACGATTTCGAAAGCGGCATCGCCTTCTACCGCGACGTCCTCAGCCTCCCCTTCCTGTTTGCCGCGCCGCCCCAGATGGCCTTCTTCCAGTGCGGCGGCGTGCGTCTCCTCGTCGGCGTCCCGGACGGGCAGGCGGCGCAACGGGGTTCGACGATCTATTTTCAAGTGCCGGATATCCACGCCGTTCACTCCTCGCTCCGCGAGAGCGGAGTGCAGTTCCGGGCCGAGCCGCACGTCGTGCACCGCACGCCGACCTCCGAGCTCTGGCTGGCCGAGTTCAACGATCCGTTCGGCAACCAACTGGCGTTGATGGGCGAGCAGGCGACGCCCGCCTGATTCAGGCTTCCTCGCCCGCTTTCGATCCGGCCCGCACCTTCTTTTCTGAAGCGCCGGCGCGCGGTGCGGTGGCGCTCAAGAACCGTAAGGAAGGAGACCCCCATGCTTCGCACACTCTTCGCTGTGGTCCTCGTCACCGGCGCCACCCTCGGCGCCTCGGCTCCCGCTCCGGCGATCGACTTCATCGCGCTGCACCGTCATCAAGGCAGCAGCCGCGCCTGCCGCGACCTGAACCACACGGTCGGCGGCGGGTTCGTGGCCTGCTCCACCTACTGGCGAAGAATGCCAGTAACGGCGAGCTGAGGACTGCTCACGGGCAGCGCGCCTGCGGGTGCGCTGCACGTGTTTCAGTGCTACATTGCCAGCAGGTGGAAAATTCCGGAGATCCCTCATCCTGCTCACCGGCGCCAGCGGGTACGTCGGCGGGCGCCTCCTGCGCACCCTGGAGAACAAGGGGTACCACGTGCGCTGCCTGGCCCGGCGGCCGGAGGTCCTGCAAGGCAAGGTCCGGTTCCTGACCGAGGTGGCCGCCGGGGACGTCCTCGACCGGGCCTCGCTCGACGCGGCGTTTCGCGGCGTCGACGTCGCCTACTACCTGGTCCACTCGATGGGCTCGAGCGGCTCGTTCGAGGAGGCGGACCGGCAGGCGGCCCTCAACTTCGGCGCGGCGGCGAAGGCGGCCGGCGTGCGACGCATCATCTATCTCGGCGCTCTGGGGAGCGAGGGCGAGGCGCTCTCGCCGCATCTGCGCAGCCGGCAGGAGGTCGGTGAGATCCTGCGCCAGTCGGGCGTTCCCGTGGTCGAGTTCCGCGCCTCGATCGTGATCGGTTCCAACAGCCTGTCGTTCGAGATGATCCGCTCGCTGGTCGAACGCCTGCCGATCATGATCACTCCGAAATGGGTCAAGGTGCCGGCGCAGCCGATCGCCATCGACGACCTGCTCGAATATCTCGTCGCGGCGCTCCGGCTGCCGGCTTCCCAGGAGCGGATTTATGAGATCGGCGGCGCCGATCAGGTTTCCTACGCGGAGATCATGCGGGTATATGCCGAGCAGCGCGGCCTGTGGTTGCGGATGATCCCGGTGCCGGTCCTCACCCCGTTCCTGTCGAGCCTGTGGCTGGGGCTCGTCACGCCGCTCTATGCCCGCATCGGGCGCAAGCTGATCGAGAGCATCGTGCATTCGACGGTGGTGCGCGACGCGGCGGCGTTCGACACCTTTGCCGTCCGGCCGGTGGGCGTGCGCGAGGCGGTGCGCCGCGCGTTGGTGGGAGAGGAGCGGCATTTCGCGGCGACCCGCTGGTCGGACTCCCTGTCGTCGTCGGGCGGCGTGAAGTCGTGGGGGGGCGTGCAGTTCGGCAATCGGCTGGTCGATTCGCGGGTGGCGAGCGTGGCGGTGGCGCCCGAGGTCGCCTTCCGGCCGATCGAGCGGATCGGCGGCGACACCGGCTGGTATGGCTGGGGTTGGCTGTGGGGGCTGCGCGGCATCCTCGATCTGCTGGTGGGGGGCGTGGGGTTGCGGCGCGGGCGGCCGTCGCCGACCGCCCTGCACGCCGGCGACACCGTGGACTTCTGGCGCGTCGAGTCGCTCGAGCCGGGGCGGCGGTTGCGGCTCGCGGCCGAGATGAAGCTGCCGGGCCGCGCCTGGCTGGAGTTCGAGGTGACGCCGGACGGAGCGGGGTCGACCATCCGGCAGACGGCGATCTTCGATCCGGTGGGGCTCCCCGGGAGGGCCTACTGGTACGCGCTCTTCCCCCTGCATGAGCTGGTCTTCGGCGGCATGCTGCGGGGGATCGCGCGCGCGGCGTTGCGGGAGGAGGGCGCGCCGCGGATGCGCCCGGCTCGACGACGCGGCTGCTGGTCGATCCTGACCCGGATCGGCCGGGGATCGCGGAACGAATAGGGGAGGATCAGAGGGCGAGATCGATCGACGACGAGATGCCGCCGCCCGAGAAGCGGTTGCCGGAGATCACCCAGCGCGGGTAGCCTGCCGCCACCTTGAGGTTGGGAAAGAGGGCGAGGTTCTCCTTCTGGCTCCAGTAGGTCGTCACCTCATGGCCGTCGAACAGGCCGGCCGCCGCCACCAGGAAGGCGCCGGTGCAGATCGAGCCGGCGAGGCGCGCCTGACTCCCGGCGGTGCGCACGAAGTCGACATAGGTCGGGTCCTGCATGACCGTGCCGACGGCATCCCCGCCACCGGGGACGAACACGATGTCGAGCGTCCCCGCGCCCGCGAAGGTGGCGCCGGGCACCACGCTGACGTTCTCCGTCGTCGTGATCGGATCGAGCGTCGGCGCCAGCCAGACGACGGAGAAACCCGGCACGAAAGCGAAGACCTGCGTCGCCCCCGCGAAGTCCAGCAGCGTGCACCCCTGATAGAGCACCATCCCGACCCGCACCGTCGTCGCCATGACGCCTCCTCCTTGTGGATGAGCTTCGATGGCGGGGATCGTACAACGGGGAGGCGCCGGCATCTATCGGCAGGCCGGAATGCGTTGACAATCTCTGGCCCGGCATGTATATATTTCACTTGGGCCGCAAACCAGGAGGGCGAAAGCCCCGGCCAAGGGTATCGGCCGTCCAGTGAATCGACACTGGAGACTAAAGGAGCGGCATTTTGTTTTTCAGCCTGGGAATGGGGGTGACCTTGTAGCCGCCCTGGCTTTCTACGACAGGTTATTGGCGTTTTGTGCGTGTCGCTACAAGACGCGCTCGGACAACCTCCGAGGCGCGCCCCGAAGGGGCGAAAATTTGATTAGCCCGGTGCTTCAGCGCCGGGTCCTGTAACCCCAATCTACCCATCGCCCTGAAGGGGCGGTGCTTTTCGGGCCAAACCTTCATCGAAATCTATTTCGCATTAATCACAAGCACCGCCCCCTCGGGGCGGCTGGAGTTAGATTGTGGCCGATACCGGGCGCTAAAGCACCCGGCTATTCAAATTTTCGCCCCTTCGGGGCGCGCCGTGAGGAACCTTCCAAAGCATCTTGTGGCGACGCGCACAACGCCGGCTGCAAAGAAGAAGAATGGAATAATAAGGGGTACGGAGCTTTGGGCACATAACGCTGGACTCCCCGGATCGCTTCGAGGCTTAGACCTGTCCCTGATCGAACACATCATCAATATAAATGAGTTCTCTTCAGTGCCAGTGTGTTCCTGCCCTCTTCACCGAGGCACCGGTCTGGCCGGGTTTGCCTGGAGTCGTAGTCAATTTTAGGCCGATGGGCCGGAGGCGCCCGAGCGCGCCTCCACCAGACGCCCCTCGGCGGCGAGCGTCGCGAGGTGATCGAGCAGGGCCGTCCAGCCGTACTGCAGGCTCTCCCCGTACTTGGCGTTCGGCAGGCGTGAGTGCGTGAGGGTCAGCTCGGTGAGGTTCGGCCCGAGCTCCCGGAGCTCCACCGTCAGCACGGTCTCGTGGTTTTCGAATTCCTTGTGCGGCCCCGCGTAGACCCAGGTCTTGACGACCTTGCGGCCGGGGACCAGCTCGCGGTACTCGCCGCTCGTCGCGTGCACGTCGTCGCCCACCCGCGATTCGAAGCGATAGCGGCCGCCGACCCGTGGGTCGATCTCAGCTGTGACGGCATGGTCGTTGAGCGACATCCAGCGCGCGAACCGATCCGGATCGGTCCAGGCGGCGTAGACCTCCTCGGGCGAGGCCTTGATCGTGCGGACGAGGGTGACGGGGGTTCCCGGAGTCTCCATGGCTATGTCTCCTTGTCTTCCTTATCGTCGGGATCGAACAGCGCCGCGAGCGCGTCGAGGCGCCCGCTCCAGAAGCGCTCGTAGAAGCGGAACCAGGCCTGCGCCTCGGCGAGAGGCTTGGGGTCGAGCCGGCAGACGTGCGTCCGTCCCTGAATCGTCCGGCGCACCAACCCGGCGCGCTCCAACGTCTTGACGTGCTTCGACGCCGCCGCCAGCGACATGCGGAAAGGGCTCGCCAACTCGCTGACCGTCCGCTCCCCGGAGCCCAGGCTGTGCAGCATCGCCCGCCGCGTGGGATCGGCGAGAGCATGAAAGACGGCATCGAGGGGCTCGGTGGATTGCTCAACCATGTGGTTGAGGATAAGAGGGTCGGGCTGAGATTGTCAACCATTTGGTTGAGCGAACTTCGGGCTCAAAACCTGCATGCCCACGGGGTGTAGAATCCCGGCACAGCCGGCGGCGTCAAGCAGGTGGTTTCGAGAGGAGATCGTGTGTGCGGGTCGGCCAAAGAGAGCCTCGACATCCTTCCTTCCCTTCAGCGGACAAGCTTTTTATGAGGCGGGCCCTGGCCGCCGGGTTGGCGTCGCGAGGCCCGCGATGACCGACGCGGCCATCCTCGCCGGCATCGAGGAGGTCGCCCGGGTCCATCTCGGGTACGAGGGGGAGCTGCGCCCCGAGATGCGGCTGGTGGAGGACCTGCGGCTCGACTCGATCCGGCTGCTGACGCTGGCGGCGGAGGTCGAGAACCATTTCCGTCTGCGGCTGGACGAACTGGACGAGGCGGGGATCGAGACGGTGGGAGACCTGCTGGGAATCGTGCGGAGGAAGCTTGGCTGAGCCGGGGACGGGGATGCTCGAGGGCTGGCTGGCGGCGGCGGGGCGCCACCCGGACGGGGGGCTGCGCTTCGTCGACCGCTCCGAGAACGCGACCTGGTACGGCTGGGGCGAGGTGCGGGAGCGCGCGCTCGCCGTGGCGGGAAGCCTGCGCGGCTTGGGGGTCCGGCACGGCGACCGCGTGGCCCTGATCTTCCCGACTGGGATCGAGTTCTTCGACGCCTTCTTCGGCGCCCTGGCGATCGGTGCCGTGCCGGTGCCGCTCTATCCGCCGGTGCGACTCGGCCGGATGGGCGAGTATCTCCAGCGCACGGCGCGCATGCTGGAGCGCTCCGGCGCCCGCCTGGTGCTCGCCGACCCGCGGGTGCGCCGCATCCTCGGCGAGGCGGTGGCGGCGGCGCGCCCGGCGCTCGGCTGCTTCACGGTCGCCGACCTGCCGGCCGCGGAGCCGCTGCGGGCGGCGGTGGCGACCGACCCCGCCGACCTCGCGCTGATCCAGTTCTCGTCCGGCACCACGGTCGATCCCAAGCCGGTCGCGCTCAGCCATCGGGCGATCGCGGCGCAGGTCGAGATCCTGAACGGCTGCTGGCCCGACACCGCCGAGATGCGCCACAGCTGCGTCTCCTGGCTGCCGCTCTACCACGACATGGGGCTGATCGGCTGCGTCTTCCCCGCCCTCGCCCGCGATGCCACCCTGACCCTGCTGGGGCCGGAGCTCTTCGTCACCCGGCCGGCGCTCTGGCTGCGCGCGCTGTCGCGCTACCGCGCCACCATCTCGCCGGCCCCCAACTTCGCCTATAGCCTGTGCACCACCCGGGTCACCGACGCCGAGATGGCGGGGATGGACCTCTCCGCCTGGCGGACGGCGCTCAACGGCGCCGAGTCGGTGGCCCCCTCGGTGCTGCGCGCCTTCTCCGAGCGCTTCGCGCGCTGGGGGTTCCGGGCGGAGGCGATGACGCCGGTCTACGGTCTCTCGGAGGCGGCGCTCGCCGTCACCTTCTCCGACCTCGCGGGCCCCTTCCGCAGCCGCCGCTTCGACCGCGAGGCGCTGTCGCGTGAGCGCGTCGCCCGCGAGGCGGCGGACGGGCGGGAGATCGTCTCGGTCGGCCGCCCGCTGCCGGGGTTCCGTCTGCAGATCGCGGATGAGGCGGGAGCCGCGCTCCCGGAAGGTCGGGTCGGGCGGGTGTGGATCCAGGGGCCGTCGCTGATGGAGGGGTACCTCGACGATCCGGACGCCACCGCCCGCGCCCTGCACGACGGCTGGCTCGACACCGGCGACCTCGGCTTCCTTCTCGACGGCGAGCTGTTCCTCACCGGCCGTGCCAAGGACGTGGTGATCCTGCGCGGGCGGAACTATGCGCCGGAGGAGATCGAGCGGGCGGTCGAGGGGGTGGCCGGCGTGCGCACGGGGTGCGTGGTCGCCGCGAGCTGGCTGCCGGAGGAGGCGCCGGGGGAGGTGCTGGCGCTGTTCGTGGAGGCGTCCCGCGGCGCCGGCGCCGCCGAGCGCGAGGCGCTGCCGGAGGCCTGCCGCGCGGCGGTGCTGGGCGCCACCCATCTGTCTCCGGACCGCGTGGTGGTGCTGGCGCCGGGGACCCTCCCCCGCACCTCGTCCGGCAAGCTGCGCCGGGGGGAGGCGCTGCGGCTCTACCTGGCGGGGGAGCTGACGGCGCCGGACCCGGTGACGCCGCTGCGCCTCGCCGGGGCGGTGGCCCGCTCGAGCCTCGCCTACGCCCGCCTGCGCTGGGAACGGCGGGAGGGATGAGCGAGCCTCCCGATCGCCCGGACCCCATCGACCTGCTGATCGTCGGCGGTGGCCCGGCGGGCCTCGCGACGGCGATCCGGGCGCGGCTGGCGGGGCTCGCCGTCACCGTCCTCGACCGCGCGATTCCGCCGATCGACAAGGCCTGCGGCGAGGGGCTGATGCCCGACGCCGTGGCGCGCCTGCGGGAGATCGGCGTCGAGCCGCGCGGCCTCCCCTTCCGCGGCATCCGCTACTTCGACGGCGCCGCGGGGGGAGCGATGGCAGAGGGAGCCTTCCCGGGAGGTCCAGCGGCGGCGGGGCTGGGGGTGCGGCGGACCGAGCTGCACGCGGCGCTCGTCGCGCGGGCGGCGGAGGTGGGGGTCGAGCTGCGCTGGGGGGTGAAGGCCGAGGGGCTGAGCGAGGGCGGCGTGATGACCGAGCAAGGGGTCTTCGCCGGCCGCTGGGTCGTGGGGGCGGACGGCCTCCGCTCGCGGGTCCGCCAATGGGCCGGGCTCGAGGGCAAGACTTCGGAAGCCGGGGACGAATCACGGCGCTTCGGCGTGCGGCGGCACTTCGCGATGGCGCCGTGGAGCGACTTCGTGGAGGTCTACTGGGGTCCGGGTTGCGAGGCCTACGTGACGCCGGTCGCCGCGGACGAGGTGGGGGTCGCCTTCCTGTGGAGCGGCCGCAAGGCGGATTTCGACCAGCTCCTGGCGACCCTGCCGGCGCTCGCCGCCCGCCTCGCCGGAGCCCCGACCGCCTCGCGCGACCGTGGCGCCGGGCCGCTGCGCCAGCGGACGCGCGGGGTCCGGCGCGACAACGTCCTGCTGGTGGGGGACGCGGCGGGGTACTTCGACGCCATCACGGGCGAGGGGCTGGCGGTGGCGCTCCACGAGTCGGCGGCGCTGGTGGAAGCCCTGGCGGCCGGCGATCCCGGCCGCTACCCGGCGGCGCACCGGCGGATCAACCGTCTCCCTGATCTGATGACCGGCCTGGTGCTGGCGATGGAGCGGCGCCCGCGCCTGCGCGCCCGTGCCATCCGCGCGCTGGACGCGGAGCCGGCGCTGTTCTCGCGGCTGCTCGGCATCCACGCCCGCACCCTGCCGCCGCGCCGTTTGGGGTTGGGTGCCCTGCGGCTCGCCTGGCGCTTGGTGGGGGCGTAGGAATTCGCCCGGACCCCGGGAGGTTGTACTCTCTTGCCCTCATGAAGAAATCTCCCGCCCACGACTGGTCCTCGATCCGCGCCGCCGAACGCCCCGTGGAGGCGTTCTCGCCCCACGCGCGCTACCGGCTGGCCCTCGCCTACGCCAACACCTACCACGTGGCGATGTCGAGCCTCGGGTTCCAGCGGGTCTATGAGGTGATCCACCGCGACCCCGAGTGGGCGTGCGAGCGCTTCTTCACCGACGGCGCCGGCATGCCGCTATCGGTCGAGACCGGGCGGGCGCTCAACGATTTCGGCTGCATCGCCTTCTCGGTGTCGTTCGAGGAGGACTACGTCAACCTGCTGCAGATGCTCGACCGGGCGCGCATCCCGCTACGCCGGAGCGAGCGCGGGCCGTGGGACCCGGTGATCGTGATGGGGGGCTCCTGCGCCTCGATCAATCCGCTGCCGATGTCGGAGTTCGTCGACGTCTTCGCCATCGGCGCCGCCGAGAACGTGCTCCCCAACCTGATGGCGGCGCTCGCCGGCGAGGAGAACCGCGAGGCGGTGATCGAGCGCCTGGCGGCGCAGGACGGCTTCTACGTCCCTGCCTTCCACCGGCCGGAAGAGGACGGCAGCGACGATCCGCCGAAGCTCAACAAGCTCGAGCTGACCGAGGAGCAGATGAAGCTACCGGGGTACCTGCCGACCACGGCGATCGTCACCCCGCACACCGAGTTCTCGGAGAAGTTCCTGATCGAGATGTCGCGCGGCTGCCCGGAGAAGTGCCGCTACTGCTGGGCGACCTTCGGTATGGGGCGCTTCCGCTGGCATCCGACCGAATACATCCTGGCGTCGCTCGAGCGGGCGCGGCCGGTGACCCGCCAGCTCGGTTTCGTGGCGACGGCGGTGGGGGACCATCCGGACATCGAGAAGATCCTGCGCGAGGCGAACGCGCTCGGCTTCCGCACCTCGGTCTCCTCGATCCGCATCCCGGCGGTGACCGAAGGGGTGCTCGCCGCCCTCCACGCTTCGGGGGACCGCTCGATCACCCTCGCCCCCGAGACCGGCACCGACTCGCTGCGCGCCAAGATGGGGAAGCCGATCCCCAACGCCTTCCTGCTCGACAAGGTGCGGCTGATCTTCCGCCACGGCTTCACCTCGCTCAAGCTCTACTTCATCGTCGGCCTGCCCGGCGAGACGATGGAGGACGTGCAAGGGATCCTCGACCTCGCCGCCGAGGCGAAGGCGGTGATGCTCGCGGAGTTGCCGAAGCAGGGGTTGATCGGCAACATCCACCTCGGTGTCAACGTGCTGGTGCCGAAGCCGTTCACCCCCTGGCAGCGCGAGCCGATGGACGACGAGAAGAGCCTGAAGGAGAAGATCGCCCTCCTGCGCAAAGGAGTGACGCGGATGCCCAACGTCTCGATGGGGTCGGTGTCGGTGCGGCAGGCGGTCTGGCAGACCTACATCAGCAAGGCGGGGAGCGACGCGGCCGAGGCGATCGAGGCCGTCGCCCGCGGCGAGTCGGTGAGCGCCCTCCTCCACCGCCTCGCCCCCAGGATCCACCCGGAGGTCTACAGCCGCCAGGAAGGCGACCTCCGCTGGCACTTCATGCGCCAGGCCTAGCGATAGATCCCGCGATCCGGCGTCATCGAGCGGTCGATCGACGCCCGGCCGCTCCCCTTGATCATCACGGCGATCGCCATGCCGATCGCCAGCAGGTGGTACTCGTATCCCTCCCCCTTCTGCGTCCCCTCCCAGTTCATGAAGAAGCCGTTGTGGAGGTGGACGGTGAAGATCGCCCCCACCATCACGCAGAAGATGCCGAAGGCGCAGAAACGCCCGAGGAAGCCGGTGATCAGGCCGACGGCGCCGAACGACTCGGCGAGGATCACCAGCAGGACGACCACCGCCGGCAGCCCCATCGAGGTCATCCCCTGCAGCGTCGCCGCGAAGCCGTGGCCGCCGAACCAGCCCAGCAGCTTCTGGGCGCCATGAGGGAACATCACGAGCCCCAGGAAGACCCGCACGATCAGCATCGCGGCGTCGTCGTCCGTCTGCATCAGCTTTCTCAGCATCGCGTCTCCCTTTCAGATCATGAATGTCATCATCCGGGATATCCGGGATTGTCGCATACACCTCTCAAACACCGTGCAGCACCAGCAGCCGCTCCGCGGCGAGTCGGACGGTCAGCGGAAGCTGTTGCGGGCAGACGTCGCCGTCCACCTGGGCAGGGGCGCCGGCGGGGGCGGCGAAGGTGACCTCGCGGACCTGGCGCACCTCGACGTCGCGGCGGCGGACGTGCGCCGAGCGCAGCAGGTCGCCGAAGAAGCCGAGCGTCGCCGCCCGGCCGCGGCCGGTGAAGCGGACGAGCTCGAGCCAGCCGTCGTCGGTGCGGGCGCCCAGGGCGAGGCGGAAGGCGCCGCCATAGTAGGGGGTGTTGGCGACCGCGGCGAAGGTGGCCTCGAGCGGCTCGCCGTCGGCGGTCAGCGTGAGGGCGGGGTAGGCATACCGCCACCACTCGCGGAGCCCCTGGCCGAGGATCGCCGCCCGGCCGTAGCGCCACTTGAGCCGGGTGTCGAGGGCGGTCAAGGCGGCGGCGTCGAGCCCCGCCGAGACCATCATCAGGAAGGGGTCGGGGCCGGCGAGGCCGACGTCGAACGGCCGCGCCGGCAGGCGGCAGAGCGCGGCGGCGGCGGCCACCGGCTCGCGCGGCAGGCCGAGCGCGAGGGCGAGCAGGTTCGCGGTGCCGCCGGGGAGGACGCCGAGCGCCGCGGGGCCGCCGAGGAGGCCGGCCGCCACCTCGCGGGCGGTGCCGTCGCCGCCGAAGGCGAAGACGACCTCGGAGCCCTCGCGGCGCTCGCGGGCGAGCGCGGTCGCCTGGCCGGCGAAGGCGGTGGGAACGGGGTCGACGTCGAAGCCGCCGCCGCGCAACGCGGCGAGGATCGCGTCGAGCACGCGGGCGTGCCGCTGCCGCCCCGAGCGCGGGTTGTAGATCAGCGCGGCCCGGCGCATCAGAACAGCGTTCCCGAGGTGCCGGGGCGCTGGGGATAGCCGAGGTGAAGATAGGCGCGGCGGGTCGCCACCCGCCCGCGGGGGGTGCGCTGGAGGAACCCCTCCTGGATCAGGTAGGGCTCGTAGAGGTCCTCGAGCGTGCCGGTGTCCTCGCCGACCGAGATGGCGAGCGTCTTGAGGCCCGCGGGGCCGCCGTCGTAGTGCTCGATCAGCGTGCTCAGGATCTTGCGGTCGACGTCGTCGAAGCCGAACTCGTCCACCTCGAGCAGGGTGAGAGCGCGGCGGGCCACGTCGAGGTCGACCGCCTTGGCGCGGTCGACCTGGGCGAAGTCGCGCACCCGGCGCAGCAGGCGGTTGGCGACGCGCGGCGTGCCGCGGCTGCGGCGGGCGATCTCCGCCGCCCCTTCGGGCTCGACCGGCACGCCGAGCAGCCGGGCCGAGCGCAGGATGATCTCGGTCAGCTCCTCCGGGCGGTAGAAGTCGAGGCGGTGGACGATGCCGAAGCGGGCGCGCAGCGGCGCGCTGATCAGCCCGGCGCGGGTGGTGGCGCCGACCAGGGTGAACCGGGGGAGCTCGATCTTCACCGTCCGCGCCGCCGGCCCTTGACCGATGACGAGGTCGAGCCGGAAGTCCTCGAGGGCGGGATAGAGGATCTCCTCGACGGTGGGGCCCAGGCGGTGGATCTCGTCGATGAACAGCACCTCGCCCGGATCGAGGTTGGTGAGGATGGCGGCGAGATCCCCGGCCCGCTCGAGCACCGGGCCGGCAGTGGTGCGCAGCGGCGCTCCCATCTCGCTCGCGATGATGTTGGCGAGGGTCGTCTTGCCGAGGCCGGGGGGGCCGAAGAGGAGGACGTGGTCGAGGCTCTCGCGCCGCTCGCGGGCGGCGCGCAGGAACACCGACAGGTTGTCGATCACCTTGCGCTGGCCGACGTACTCCTCGAGCCGCTGCGGGCGCAGCGACGGCTCGAACCCCAGGTCCTCGGGATCGGGGACGCCGGAAAGGATGCGCTCCTCGGACATGGGGGCATTGTAGCCGGTTCATCTCCGGGCATGTCTGCGTAGGATCGGGGGCGACCGGCAGCCAGGAAAACTGATCCCGCAGGGTGCTTTTTTCCTCCCCCGTACTCGGGGGAGGTCAGGAGGGGGCCTCAACCTCCCCGACAAGGAAGCGTACCGGACTCCGGAACGCCCCCTCCCGGCCTCCCCCGAGTACAGGGGAGGAGAAAGGCGCCCTGGATCACTAGGTTCGCGATTTTGGCCGGACGCTTCCTCTACGAAGACAGATCCAGCCCTACGCCCGCGACAACCGGTTCAGGCTGGCGCGCAGCAGGTCGTTGAAGGCGGCGTCGGGCTTCTCGCGGCGAACCTCGGCGACGGCGCGCTCGGCGAGCGAGGCCTTGTAGCCGAGGTTGACCAGGGCGGAGACGACGTCGGCGTCGGCCGGCGGGGGGGCGGCCCCGGGGGCGGCGGTCGTCTCGGGAAGCTCGGCGGCGAGCAGGCGCATCTTCTCGCGCAGCTCGAGCACCACCCGCTCGGCGGTCTTCTTGCCGATGCCGGGGATGGTGGCGAGGCGCCCGAGGTCCCCCGACGCGATGGCGGCCAGCAGGTCGTCGGCCGGCAGCCCGGAGAGGACGACGCGGGCGAGGCGCGGGCCGATGCCGTTGACCCCGATCAGGTGCTCGAAGAGGAGCTTCTCGCGCTCGGTCCAGAAGCCGAAGAGGGAGATGTCGTCCTCGCGCACCTGGGTGTGGATGAAGAGGGCGACCGCCTGGTCGCGCCGCTTCTCGACCTCGTACCAGGTGGAGAGCGGGATGTGGACCTCGTAGCCCACCCCCTGCACGTCGAGGAGCAGGCGCTCCGGGTCGGCGCGGAGGAGGGTGCCCTTGAGATAGCCGATCATGGGAAGGAATTGTAGAACGGGAGTGGGAGAACCAGGGACGGGAGGGACTCCAGAGACTCCAGGGACGAGACCCTCGGTCTCTGTTGTCCCTGCTGTCCCTGAAGTCCCTTGTTCTCAGCCTACCCGGCCTGCGGGGGGGCGATGCCGAGCTTGTCGAGGAACTGGCGGTCGTACTCGACGTTCAGCTCGCGCCGGCGCTGCTCGATCAGGGTCCCCTCGAGGGTGGAGAGCTTCTGCTGCATCAGGCTCGAGCGGGTCTGATCGCGGTTGGCGGCGTACTGCTTCGGGTCCCAACCCTTGTGGTCGGTCACCTGGAAGAGCAGGGCGCCCTGGGCGACCGGCACCGGGCCGCCGACCTGGCCGGTCTGGAGCGCCAGCGCCGCCTTGGCGAGGTCGGGGTTGTAGCCGACCCCCGGGATCGCTCCCTGGCCGCCGAACTCGGCGGTCTCCTGGGCCTGGAGGCCCAGCTCGCCGGCCACCTGGTCGAGCGTCTTCCCCTGCGCCAGCTCCTGGCGGGCGGCCTCGAGCTTCGCCATCGCGAGCTGCTGGAGCTTCTGGGCGGTGAGCGCCGCCTTGACCCGCGCCTCGACCTCGGCCAGCGCCGGCGCGTGCGGCGCGACGACGTCCTTGACGTAGAGGATGATCCACCCTTGCGGCACCTGGACCGCCTGCGACACCTCCCCCTTCTTGAGCGCGAAGGCGGTGGTGTTGACGGCGGTGCCGAAGCCCGGCACCGGGTCGGAGGCGCCGATCTTGCCAGTCTCGGCGTAGGTCACGGCGGGGGGCTGCGCCATCGCCTTCAAGGCGTCGGCGTTCTTGGGCTTGTCGGAGGCGAGGCGGCTCGCCAGCTCCTTGGCGCGATTCTCGGCGAGCTGCTGGGTGCGCTCGGCGTTGAGGCGGGCGCGGATCTGCTCCTGCACCATGAGCAGCGGCTGGAGCCCGCCGGGGCGCTTGTCGAGGACCTCGATCAGGTGGTAGCCGAAGGAGGACTTGATCGGCCCGACCACCTTGCCCGGGGTGGCGCCGAACGCCGCGTCCTCGAATTCCTTGACCATGCGGTTCTTGCCGAAGCTGCCGACGTCGCCCCCCTTGTCCTTGGAGCTGGGGTCCTCGGAGTAGTCGCGCGCCACGGTGGCGAAGGGGGCGCCGCCGTCGAGCTTCTTCTTCGCCTCCTGGATGCGGGCCAGCGCCTCGGCGTCGGTGCGCTTGTCGTTGACCATCACCAGGACGTGGCGGGCGTGGACCTGCTCCTCCTGGGTGTACTCCGCGGCGTGAGCCTGGTAGTAGCTCTGGACGTCGGCGTCGGTCACCGCCGCCGGGCCGGCCATCTGGCCGCGGTTGACCAGCAGGTAGGCGACGTCGCGCTGCTCGGGGAGGCGGAACTGCCCCTGGTGGGCCTTGAAGTAGGCCTCGGCCTCGGCGGGCGTCACCTGCACCTGCGACTCGAAGCGGACGCGCGGCAGCTGGACGTAGCGGATCTTCACCTTCTCGACCGAGTCGCGGTAGGAGCGCTGGAGATCGTCCTCGCTGACGTAGAGGTTGGCGGAGAGCGCATCGGTCAGCTTCTTCATCAGCAGCTCGTCGCGCATCTCGCGCTCGAACTCGGCGACGGCGATGTGGTTCGACTGCAGCGTCTGGGTGTAGGCCGCCTCGCCCACGAAGTTCCCCTGCGCGTCCTTGAACACCGGGACCTCGAGGATGTGGTCGCGCAGCTCGGCGTCGGAGACGGTGAGGCCGAGCCGGCGGGCCTCGCGGAGCAGGATCTTCTGGTTGACCGCCTGGTTCAGCGCCTGCATGTACATCTGCTTCTCGAGCTCGGGAGGGAGCTGGTCGCCATAGATCTGGCGGTACATGCTGGCGAGGTTCTGGTGGGCGCGCTGCACCTCGGAAGTGGCCACCTTCTCGCCGCCGACGGTGGCGGCGGTGGCCTCGTTGCCGCGCCCGGCGACGCTGGCGCCGAAGTCGGCCGCGAGCGCCAGGACGAAGAGAGCGATGATCACCCAGAGGATCCAGGCGAGATTTTTCAGGTTGTCGCGAAATACCTTCAGCATGTACGGACTCCTTCTCCGAGAATTCAGGAGGAACCCGGCACTTTAGCAGCGCCGCCGCGCCGGCACAACCCTGGCCTCCCCTGGGGCGGGTACCTTCCGGGTGGGGTGGCCGGGTTGCCCCGCGCAGCCGACTGGCAGCGAGCGAAGCGAGCGGAGCCCGAAGGAGGCGAGCAGGGGCAACCCGGCCACCCCGCTCGGAAGGCGCCCACCAGGGGGAGGTCCTCCCGGTCCGGACGGCGTTCCATGTTATATTCACCTTCCTACATGAAAGGAAATGGAGTTGCCTTCCCAGCGCGGCTCGAAGGCTGACCGGTCGGGAAAGGACTGGTACAGCGTGTCGGTGGAGACCCTGCAGAGCTGGGGTCTCCTGCTGTTCGTCGTCGTTCTGGCGGTCGTCGGGTTCGTGGTCTACCAGATGTGGGCCCAGCAGTCGGCCGAGGGGGAGGCGCGGGTGGTGATCGCGCAGGCCGAGGTGCTGCGGCAGCGCCTCGCCGCCGACAAGCGGGTCGATCCGGGGTTCACCGGCCGCTTCGCCCTCGCCCGCACCAGCCTCGACGAGGCGCACAGCAAGCTGGCCGGCAGGTCCTTCCGCGGCGCCCTGGCGGCCGGCCGGCACAGCCGCGACACCTTCCAGTCGATCCTCGACGAGCTCTCCCAGCGGGGGGGCGCGGGCGAGGCCCACTTCGCCCAGATCCAGGGGGAGGTCGAATACCGGCGCGGCGACGGCGGCGACTGGCAGGAGGCGCGCAGCCGCGTCCCCCTGCTGCCGGGCGACTCGGTGCGCACCGGCGACGGCGGGTCGGCCGACATCCTGTTCCAGGACGGCACCCTCTATACGGTGCGCCCGAACACCCAGTTCATCGTCTCGCCGGGGAGCGCCGGCGGGGCCGGCGGCGCGCCGGAGCAGTCGATCCAGATGGACTACGGCTGGGTCAACCTGAGCACCGCGAAGAGCGCCAGCAACGTCAAGACCCCCGGCGCCGTGGCCCGCGTCAAGGAGTCGTCGGACGTCTTCGTGGCGGTCGAGAAGGGGACGAGCCAGGGGCGTTTCGGCGCCTACCGCGGCGGGATGGAGCTGGAGTCGAAAGGGGGGCTGACGCGCCAGGTCGGCGAGCTGCAGCAGGTGGTGCAGACGGGCGACGTGCTCTCCGAGCCGCGGACCATGCCCGGCCGCCCGGAGCCGGTCGAGCCCCAGGACGACCTGCTCCTCGACCTCAACCAGAACAAGAAGCTGGTGCTCGCCTGGTCGCCGGTCGCCGGCGCCTCCCACTATGCCCTGCAGATCTCGCGCAACCACCTGTTCGTCGACAACGTGATCGACGCCGAGAACCGCGCCAAGACGCGGGCCACCCTCGGCCTGCGCGGCGAGGGGACCTTCCAGTGGCGGGTGGCGGCCTTCGGCGCCAACGGCCTCCAGGGGCCGTGGAGCGAGCCGCGGAAGTTCCGCGTCGTCCCCGCCGCGCAGGCGGCGGGGGGAGAGAAACAGGACGGCGCTCCCCCCGAGCTCGATCTCGACGAGGTCAAAACCTACGGTAGTATCTTCATGGTCGCCGGGCGCAGCCAGCCGGGCGCGCGGATCGAGGTCAACGGCGAGTCGGTCAAGCTGGGCGCGGACGGTTCCTTCAACACCCCCGTACAGTTGACCAAAGAGGGTTGGAACCTGATCGAGGTGCGCGCGCGGGATGCCTGGGGGCACGAGACCATCCGCCGCCAGCGCGTTTTCGTGGAAAATCCCTGACGTTCACCCCTCGCATCCAACTCGCAAAAGCCCGGGAAATTCCGCGAAATCCGAACCTGATCGCCGGAATCGCTGAAAATGACGACCGCAATCCCGTAAACTCCCGCCGCCGGTCGCATTGAGCGGCGGTGAGCCCGGAAGGAAAATCGGAAGGAAACGATGCCCCTCGCCTCGCTATTAAGGTACTTCTCCAAAGACCTCGCCATCGATCTCGGAACCGCCAACACCCTGGTGTTCGCCAAGAACCAGGGGATCGTGGTCCGCGAGCCCTCCGTCGTCGTCATCAACAAGATCACCAACCGCATCGAGGCCGTCGGCAGCGAGGCCAAGGAGATGCTCGGCCGCACGCCGGGGAACATCGAGTCGATCCGGCCGATGAAGGACGGCGTGATCGCCGACTTCGAGGTCACCGAGCGAATGCTCGAGTACTTCATCAAAAAGGCCCATGGGCGCAAGATGTACGTGCACCCGCGGATCGTCATCGGCGTTCCCTCCGAGATCACCCAGGTGGAGAAGCGGGCGGTGCGCGACTCGGCGATGCGCGCCGGGGCCTCGGAGGTGTTCCTGGTCGAGCAGGCGATGATGGCGGCGATCGGCGCCGGGCTGCCGATCACCGAGCCGTCGGGAAACATGATCGTGGACATCGGCGGCGGCACCACCGACGTCGCCGTGATCTCGCTCGCCGGCACCGTCTACAGCCGGTCGGTGCGCATCGCCGGCAACGAGATGGACGTCGGCATCATCCAGTACCTCAAGCGCAAGTACAACCTGCTGATCGGCGAGCGCACCGCCGAGGCGATCAAGATCGAGCTGGGCTCCGCCTATCCGCTGAAGGAGGAGCTCAAGATGGACATCAAGGGGCGCGACCTGGTCGAAGGGGTCCCCAAGACGCTGACCATCTCCGACGAGGAGATCCGCGAGGCGCTCGCCGAGCCGGTGGCCACCATCGTCGAGGCGGTGCGCATGGCGCTCGAGCGCACCCCCCCCGAGCTGTCGGCGGACATCATGGACAAGGGGATCGTCCTCTCGGGCGGCGGCGCGCTGCTGCGCAACCTCGACCAGCGGCTGCGCGACGAGACCGGCCTGCCGGTGGTGCTCGCCGAAGACCCCCTCGCCTCGGTGGTGCTGGGCACCGGCCGGGTGCTCTCCGACATCGATCTGCTGCGCAAGGTCTCCATCCGGTAGCGCGGGCGGCGCGGAACCTCGAAGCGGTCTTGAAGCTGTGGACGAGCGCCGCACCGGCTGGGTGTTGATCGTCGTGCTGGCCGCCCAGCTCGTCTACCTGGCCATCCAGGGAGCGCGCGGCGGCGAGACCCGCCTCGCCGTCCTCGGGCTGCGCGTGCTCGGTCCGATGGCGCGCGGCGTGGCGGCGATCCCGGCCGGCTTCGAAGGCGCCCGCGAGGGGGTCAAGCTGCGCGGCACCCTGATCACCGAGAACCGCCAGCTCCGGCGCGAGGTCGAGACCCTGCGCCTGCAGATGCTGCGGCTGGCCGACGTCGAGGGAGAGATGAAGCGGCTGGGGGACGCGATGCGCTACCCCACGCCCCCCGCCGGGCGGCTGCGGGCGGTCGACATCGTCTACGTCGACCACGCCTCCTGGCTGCGCTCGCTGATCATCTACACCGGCGCCGAGCGGGCGCGGCCGAACCAGCCGGTGCTCTCCCCCGGCGGCCTGGTGGGGCGGGTGGTCACCGTCGCCGGCCCCTACGCCAAGGTGCAGATGATCACCGACCGCCTGGCGGGGGTCAGCGCCATGATCCTGCGCAACCGCCGGCAGGGGGTGGTGCGCGGCGGCGGGCGGGGGAACGGGCTCGAGCTCGACTACGTCCCCCTCCAGGCCGACGTGCGGCCGGGCGACCGCGTGCTGACCGCGGGGATCGACGGGGTCTATCCGCGCGGCATCCCGATCGGCACCGTGGCCTCGGTCGAGGCCGGGGGGCAGCAGCTCTTCCATCGCATCCAGGTCGTGCCGGCGGTCGACTTCGGCGCCGTCGACCAGGTCTACCTGCTGGAGTACCAGGCGGTGCCGCCGCCGCTGACCCAGGAGAGCCGCCCCGGTGCAAGGCCTTAAGCTCTTCGCCGCCATCGCGCTCGCCGCGCTCGCCCACTTCATCGGGGTGCGGCTGTGGCCCGACTTCGCCCGCGCCGTCGACATCTTCCTGGTGGTGGCGGCGCTCTACGGGCTGCGCGGCAACTCGCTCTCGGGGCTGCTGGTCGGCCTCGTGGTGGGGCTCCTCCAGGACACCCTGACCAGCGGTCTCTTCGGGCTGTACGGCTTCGCTGATACCATCATCGGCTATGTCGCGGCCCGCCTGGCGCAGCGGCTGGTCATCCAGCGCCCGTCGGGGGTCTTCGCGCTGGTCAGCTTCGCCTCCGCGCTCCAGCAGGCGATCGTCCTCGGGCTCGCCTTCCTGCTGCTCCCCGCCGCGCCGCCGTTCAGCCCGCTGTGGGCGGTGGTCCGCGCGGCGGCGTGCGGGGTCCTCGGGATGATCCTCTACATCGCGGGCGGGCGCTGGCGCAGCTCCTCGGAGGTCCGCCGCCGCGGGCGGATGAGCAAGCTCCGGCTCGATTGAAGCGGATCGAAGCGAATTTTTTCACCGCGGTCTCTAAGAGGAACAAGGCAGCGCCATGCAGGTGGTTCGTGAGCATCGAGACGATCTGGTCCTCCGCGTCCGCGTGCTGACCGGCGTCGTCACCACGGTCCTGGTGGCGATCGCCGCCGGCTTCTGGTTCACCCAGCTCGTCCAGGGGAGCTACTACCGCGAGCTCGCCGAGAACAACCGGCTGCGCAAGCTGCCGATCAAGGCGCCGCGCGGCCTGATCTTCGACCGCAAGGGGCGCCTGCTGGTCGAGAACGTCCCCAGCTACAACCTGATGATCGACCGCAGCCGGGTGGTGAAGCTCGACGACAGCCTCGCCTTCGCCTCGAGCGTGCTCGGCCGGCCGGTCGCCGAGCTGCAAGGGGTGCTCCAGAAGTATCGCGGCGTGCCGTCGTTCAAGCCCGTGCTCCTCGCCGAGGCGCTGCCGCTCGCCGAGGTCGCCCGCTTCAGCGTCGAGCAGCTGCGCTACCCGGAGTTCGACATCGACGTCCAGAACCTGCGCCTCTACCGCCACCGCGAGCAGACGGCGCACATCCTCGGCTACCTGGGCGAGCCGACGCTCGACGACATCCAGAAGTCGGGCGGCACCTTCCAGCCGAGCGACATGATCGGCAAGAAGGGGATCGAGCAGACCTACGACACCGACCTGCGCGGCCGCGACGGCGAGCGGGTGGTGGTGGTCGACAGCCGCGGCCAGCTCCTCGAGGAGTACAAGCGCATCCCCGCCGTCCCCGGCAAGAGCCTGAACCTGGCGATCGACCTCGACCTCCAGCAGGAGGCCGCCCGCTGGCTCGACGGCCCGGAGAAGGTGGGAGCGGTGGTGGCGATGGACCCCCGCAACGGCGAGATCCTGGCCCTGGTCTCGGCGCCGGCGTTCAACCCCAACCTGTTCGCCCGCCGGCTCCAGCAGGCCGACTGGAAGGCGCTGATCGACGACCCCAACCTGCCGCTCCAGAACCGGGCGATCCAGAACACCTACTCTCCCGGCTCGACGTTCAAGATCGTGATGGCGACCGCCGGCCTGACCGAGAAGATCTTCGACGAGCACACGCCGATCCTCTGCACCGGCTCCAAGGTCTTCTACGGCCGCCCGTTCCGCTGCTGGAGCCGCACCGGTCACGGCACGGTCGTCGCCCATTCGGCGATCAAGCTCTCCTGCGACATCTACTTCTACACCCTCGGCCAGAAGATGGGGATCGAGAAGATCGCCCGCTACGCGCGCCTGTTCGGCCTCGGCTCGCAGACGGGGATCGACATCCAGGGGGAGAAGCGGGGGAACGTTCCGGACCCGGCGTGGAGCGAGAAGGTCCGCAAGCAGCCCTGGTACCCGGGCGAGACCATCTCGGTCTCGATCGGCCAGGGGCCCGTGCTGGTCACCCCGCTCCAGATGGCCGAGCTGACCGCGATGGTGGCCAATGGCGGCTACCGGGTCGTCCCCCACCTGCTGCGCGACGCCAAGGTGCCGCCCCCCGAGCGGGTCGCCTTCGACGCCAACGCCCTCGACGTAGTGCGCGGCGGCATGTCGGGGGTGGTCAACGAGCCCGGCGGCACGGCCTACGGCTCGGCCCGCCTGCCGGGGATCGAGATCGCCGGCAAGAGCGGCACCGTGCAGGTCATCGCGCAGGCGCAGCGCATGGAAGAGCACAACCTCCCCTTCAAATATCGGGACCACGCCTGGTTCACCTCCTTCGCGCCGGTCGACAATCCGGAGCTGGTGGTGACGGTCTTCGCCGAGCACGGCGGAGGCGGATCGAAAGTGGCCGCTCCAATCGCACAGGCCCTCTATGCAAAATATTTCGGGATCGATAACGGGAAACTACCCAACCCATGAGGACCGGCCGCGGCTGCGGCTGCTCTCCTCCATCGACGGCGGGCTGATCCTCTCCGCCCTGCTGCTCGCCGCCATCGGCCTCGCCACCGTCCACAGCGCGAGCTCCGAGATGGCCGTCGACTACTTCCCGCGCCAGGCGGCCTGGGTGGGGATCGGCCTGGTGCTGCTGGTGGTCTCGATGAGCATCGACTACCACGTGCTGCTCGACTTCTCGGTGGTGCTCTATGGGCTCGGCGTCCTCTCGCTGGTCGGCGTGCTCGCCTTCGGAGTGGTGCACGGCGGCGCCGCCAACTGGCTGCGCATCGGCGCCTTCCAGTTCCAGCCGTCGGAGTTCGCCAAGATCGCCACCGGCCTCTTCCTCGCCCGCTATCTGGCGGGGCTCAACCTGAGCCGGCTCGAGCTGCGGCAGATCCTGATCGGCATCGGCATCGTGCTCCTGCCGATGGTGCTGGTGGCGGTCGAGCCGGACATGGGGGGCGCCGCCATGTACGCGCCGCTGATGATCGGCATGCTGCTGGTGGCCGGCATCCGCATCCGCCTGCTGGTCACCGCGGCGCTGGTCGGCATCGTCCTGGTCGCCGGGCTGTGGACGTTCGGGCTCAAGGGGTACCAGCGCCAGCGGGTGCTCACCTTCATGTCGCCGGAGACCGACCCGCTCGGCGCCGGCTACCAGGTGCGGCAGAGCAAGATCGCCGTCGGCTCGGGGGAGCTGGTCGGCAAGGGGTACATGCAGGGGACCCAGAGCCAGCTCCGCTTCCTCCCCGCCCGCCACACCGACTTCATCCTCTCCGTGCTCGCCGAGGAGTGGGGGTTCCTCGGCGTCGCCTCGGTCCTCGGGCTGTTCGTCCTCTATATCTCGAGCGCGGCCCGCATCGCCATCCGCGCCAGGGACCGCGCCGGCATCTTCCTGGTCGTCGGGCTGATCTCGATCACCTGCTTCCACGTCCTCTACAACAGCTCGATGGTGGTGGGGTTCGTCCCCATCACCGGCATTCCCCTGCCGTTCCTCTCCTATGGCGGGTCGTTCACCATGATCAACTTCATCTCGGTGGGGATCATCCTGGGGGTCGACATCCGGAGGTACGTGAACCGGTAGGGGGGCGTCCCCGCTCTTCCGCTACAATCCCCCTCGCCATGAGTCTCAAGATGCTCATCGAGAGCGATCCGCACCAGACCCGGATCGCCGTCCTGGAGGATGACCGCCTGACGGAGATCTTCGTCGAGCGGCACCGCCACCGCGGGCTCGTGGGGAACGTCTACAAGGGGCGGGTGACCCGCGTCCTGCCGGGGATGCAGGCCGCCTTCGTCGACGTCGGTCTCGAGCGCGACGCCTTCCTGTACGTCAGCGACGTCGCCGCCGACGTCGAGTCGATGGAGGACCTGGAGCTCGACGACGGGCGCGCCGACGACCTCGCGAACGGCTCCGGCCATCCGCAGGGGCAGCAGGTGGCGCCGTCGATCGACGACCTGCTGAAGGCGGGGCAGGAGATCATCGTCCAGGTGGTCAAGGACCCCCTCCCCAACAAGGGGGCGCGGATCAGCACCCACGTCACCCTCCCCGGCCGCTACCTGGTGCTGCTGCCGACGGTGCGCCATTTCGGCGTCTCGCGGCGGATCGAGAGCGAGGCCGAGCGCGAGCGGCTGCTCGCCATCCTGCACCAGCTGCCGGTGCCGACCGGCGGCGGGGGCGGCCTGATCGTGCGCACCGCCGGGGAGGACAAGGGGCCGGAGGAGTTCGAGAGCGACCTCACCTACCTGTCGCGGCTGTGGGAGAAGGTGCGCCAGCGCGCCTCCCGGGTCTCCGCCCCCACCCTGCTCCACCAGGACCTCGACCTCGCCCTGCGGGTGGTGCGCGACCTGCTGCGGCAGGACTTCGCCGTCCTCTGGGTGGACGGCGAGGAGACCTACGAGCGGATCGTCGAGTTCCTCGACCAGGTGCAGCCGTCGCTGGTCGCCAAGGTCAAGCTCTTCCGCCAGCAGCGGGCGACGCTGTTCGAGCAGTTCGGCATCGAGGAGCAGATCGAGGCGGCGCTGAAGAGCAAGGTGTGGCTCAAGTCGGGGGGATACATCGTCATCAACCCCACCGAGGCGCTGGTCGCCATCGACGTCAACACCGGCCGCTTCGTGGGGCAGACCAACCTCGAGGACACCGTCCTGCAGACCAACCTCGAGGCGATCCAGGAGATCGTGCGCCAGATCCGCCTGCGCGATCTCGGCGGGATCATCGTCATCGACCTGATCGACATGGTGGAGGCCGCCCACCGCGAGGAGGTCTTCGCCAGCCTCGAGGGGGAGATCCGCAAGGACCGGGCGAAGACCAAGGTGCTCAACATCTCCGAGTTCGGCCTGGTCGAGATCACCCGCAAGCGGAGCCGCTCGAACCTCGAGCGCCTGCTCACTCAGGCCTGCCCCTACTGCTCCGGCCGCGGGCGGATCAAGTCGATCGCCACCATCTGCCTCAACCTGCGCACCGAGCTCCTCCACCTGCGCGGCCGGCTCGCCAACTCCGAGCTCCTGCTGCGCGTCCATCCCGAGATCGCCCGCGCCCTCCAGCAGGAGGAGCGCGCCATCCTCGACGAGCTCGAGCGCTCGCTCGGCGTCCACATCCTGATCCAGAGCGACCCCGAGCTCCACCACGAGCGTTTCGACGTCGTGGAGGTCTGACGATCCGGGTCGAGCCCTTCTCGATCCCCGGCTGGACGGGTGAGCTGGCGGCAGACGACCGTCCGGCCGACCTGGCGGGCGCCGTCGCCGCCCTGACCGATCCCGCCGCCGCCCTCAAGACTCTGCACTGGGGGCGCAACTACCTCTACGTGGCCCGGCTCGTGACGGCCGCCGGTCCGCCCGCGGGGGTCGAGGTGGTGGTCAAGCAGTTCCGCCACCGCTCCCTGGGCTCCCGCCTGAAGCGCCGCCTCCAGGGGAGCAAGGCGGAGAAGAGCTGGCGCGCCGCCACCGCCCTCCTCGCCGCCGGGATCGCCACCCCCGAGCCGGTGATGCGGATCGAGTCGGCGCGCCCCGACGGCCCCTCGTTCTACGTCTGCCGCCACCTGACCGGCGTGGTCGAGGCGCGCTACCTCTTCCGGGCGGCCAACGCGCACGCCGAGGCGGAGCGCTTCCCCGAGGTCGACTTCCCCGCCTTCGTGGCGGCGCTGGGGCGCGCGGCGCGGCGGCTCCACGACGCCGGCTGCTGGCACCGCGACCTGACCGGCGGCAACGTCCTGGTCCGCTTCGGCGACCGCGGCCGCCCCACCGACCTCTACCTCGTCGACCTCAACCGCGCCCGGATCGGGCGGCAGCCGAGCGTCTCCGAGCGCCTCCGCGACCTCTCGCGGCTGGCGCTCTTCCGTCCCGAGCACCAGGAGCTGCTGCTGGCGAGCTACTGGGGGGCGCCGCCGACGGCCGGCCAGCGCCGGCTCTACCTCGCCTGCCACCGCGGCTTCCTGTGGAAGAACAGCTCCAAGGCGCGGGTGCGCGGCGCCCGCGACCGGGTGAAGCGCCTGCTCCTGCCGCGCGGCACCCACGCCCACATCCCGGCGGCGCCGCCGGGAGCGGGGGTGCGCGACAAGGCGGTCTGGGATCACCTCTCGGACCAGCCGCACCAGCATGCCGGGCGGCTCGACAAGCTGCGGGTCCGCCTCGCCGACCTCCGCGCCCACGGCGAGGAGGCGGCGGTGGTCGCCGCGGCGCTGCCGCGGATCTGGCGCCGCTACCGCGAGCTGAAGGCGCGCCTCCACACGGCGCCGGTCGATTTCTCCGGGCTGGGGGTCTGCGTCCGCCCCGACCGCGAGAGCCCCGAGGCGCCGCTCGCCCTGATCGAGGAGCTCGGCGTCCGCCACGTGCTGCTGCGCCTCCATCCCTGGGAGGACGGCGCCGACGCGGCGGACGCCCGGGCCGCGGAGGAGGAGCTGGCGCGCGGGCTCCATGCCCGTGGCCTCGAGGTCACCTTCGCCCTCCCCCAGAACCGCGAGCTGGTGCGCGATCCCGCCCGCTGGCGCCGGACGCTCGAGGCGATCGCCCCCCGCTTCACCCCCTACGGCCGCCACTTCCAGGTCGGGCAGGCGATCAACCGCAGCAAGTGGGGGGTGTGGAACGTCCGCGAGTACGTCGAGCTGGCGCGGGCCGCCGAAGCCGTGTTCCGGGGGTACCCGGGAGTCGAGCTGCTGGGTCCCGCGGTGATCGACTTCGAGTATCACGTGACCGCCGCCGTGCTGAACCTCCGCCAGCCGGGCTTCCGCTTCGACGCCGTCTCCTCCCTGCTCTACGTCGACCGCCGGGGCGCGCCGGAGAACCGCCAGGCGGGGCTCGACACCGTGGACAAGGTGCTGCTGCTGCGGGCGATCGCCGAGACCGCCCGCAACGCCGAGGCCGGCGGGCGCTGCTGGATCACCGAGGTCAACTGGCCGCTGCGCGAGGGGCCGCACTCGCCGGCCGGCCGAGACGTGGCGGTGGACGAAGGGGCGCAGGCGGACTACCTGGTCCGCTACTACCTGCTGACGCTGGGGACGGGTCTCGTCGAGCGGGTGTTCTGGTGGCAGCTGGTGGCGCGCGGGTACGGCCTGGTCGATCCCACCGATCCGGCGAGCCCTCGCCTGCGGCCGGCGTTCCATGCCCTGAAGACGATGGTCCGCGAGCTCGACGGCGCGCGCCTCCTGGCGGTGCTGCCGGCGCCTCCCCCCGCCCGTCTCTATCACTTCCGCCGGCCGGCCGGCACCGAGGTGGTGGTGGGCTGGAGCGCCACCGACCAGTCGGCCGCGGCCACCCTTCCACGCCCCGCGGTGGTGGTGATCGGCCGGGATGGCGAGAAGTCGACCGCGCCGGCCGGCACCGAGGTGAGGGTGGACGGGTCGCCGCGCTACTTCCGGCTGGTCCCCTGAAACAGAAGTGGCCTGCGCCGCCGGGGGGCGCAGGCCAACGGACTCGTCCGCGATCCGCGGGCTACTTCTGGAAGACGGAGGCGACCGGGACGACGTCGATCCGGGTCGGCTGCACCTTGAGGGGAACGATCTTCTGGTCCGCCGCCGTGACCTTGGCGTCGACCTGACTGTTGTAGGTCTTCGGGCTCGGCGCGTCCTTCTCGAGGGTCTCCTTGAGCGCCTTGGCATTGGCGGTGACCACCACGGCCGCGTAGTTGTCGGTGCTCAGGTACTTCCGGATCGCCGCGTTGACGTCGCCCACGGTCAGCTTGCTCAGCCGCGCCTGGATCTCGTCGATGTAGTAGGGCATGCCGTAGAACTGGCTGTCCATGTGGAAGCCGAGGCGGTCCCAGAGGCTCTGCGCCCAGAGCTTCGAGTAGTTCTGGACGAAGTTGCGGGTGAGGTCGAACTCCGCCTGCGTCAGCCCCTCGTCGCGCAGGCGCTGGAGCTCGTAGAGGCCGGCGCGCAGGGCGAACTGGGCGTCCGGCGGCTGCACCGGGCGGATCCACACCGAGAAGTACTGCTCGCGGCGCGGCACCCCCGGCGGGGGGGTGGTGACGAACGGTGGGCTCTCCATGTACTCGACGTAGGAGTAGTCGCCGTAGTTCAGGCCGCGGTCGCCGCGCAGCTCGTTCATCAGCCGGCCGTTGTAGGTGCGGTGCTCGCCGAGGAAGCTGTTGGCCACCATCAGCGGGTAGTAGTCGGCGTCGGCGCGGGTCACCGGCAGCGCGAAACCGAAGTGGATCCCCACCGATCCCGTCTCCTTGTCGACCACGGTGAAGTCGTGCCCCTGGACCTTGGGCGCCGGGGGGAGGGCGAGGCGCCCCTTGTGCCCTGCCGGCAGCGCCGAGAGGTCGGCGGTCAGCCGGGCCACGTAGTCGGCGGGGTAGCCGCCGGCCACGCCGAGCGTCAGGTTGCCTTGAGTGAAATGCTCGCGGTAGAACTGCTTCACGTCGTCGAGCGTGATGTGCTGGAGCCCCTCGACGGTGCCGGCGGGGGAGTGGCCGTAAGGGTGGCCGTGGAAGATCCGCTCCTGGAGCAGCTCGAGGCCGAGCATCTCGTCGTTGCTGCGCAGCGAGCTGGTGAGCTCGGCCGAGAGCTGGTCCTTGTTGCGCTCGAAGTCGGCCTTGGCGAAGGCGGGCTTGAGCAGCGACTCTTCGAGGAGGGCGGTGTATTCGGCCAGCTTGTCGCGATGGACCATGCCGCCGATCACCGTCACCTCGCGGTCGGTGTCGGTGTTGACGGCGGCGGCCAGCGGATAGAGCGCCTCGACGAGCTCGGTGTACGAGCGCTTCTGCGTCCCGGCCTGGCCGATCATCATCGCGGTCAGGCTGGCCAGCCCTTCCTTCCCCACCGGGTCGTGGATCGAGCCGACGTCGAAACGGAGCTGGATGGCGACCAGCGGCGAGCTGGCCGAGGGGAGCGCGACCACCTCGATGGGAGTCTTGTCGGCCGCGGCGGTCGCCGCGGCAGGGAATGCCACGGCGCCGAGGGCGGCGGCGAGCAGGAGGATTCCTCTGCGATCAATCATGATGACCTCCCTGCGTGCCCTGGCCGGCGGCGGCCTTCTCCTGATGGGAAAGGGTCACGACGGTCTCGTTGCTGGGCTGGAAGATCTCGCGGGCGACGCGCTGGATGTCCGCCGGCGTCACCTTCTGGTAGGCGGCGAAGCGCTGGTTGATCGCCTCGACCCCGCCGGTGATGGCGATCGCCTGGGCGGCCTGGGCGGCGACGTTGCCGGGGGTGTCGAGGCCGAGGGCGAAGGCGTAGCGCTGGTGCGACTTGATGCGATTCAGGCGCTGGGCGTCGACCGGCGTGGTCTGCAGCTGCTTGACGTACTGGTCGATCGTCGCCTGGACCTTGGGCATCAGCGCGTCCGACTTCACCCGCGCCAGGATGTTGAACAGGCCGGGATCGCGGTTGCCGCTCGACCCGCCCTGGACGAAGTCGACCGACTGGTTCTTGATCACCAGGTCCTGCGAGAGCGGGGCGGAGTCGCTGAACAGGAGCTGCTCGATGAGGTCGAGCGCCGCCGATTCGGTCGAGGACGCCGAGTAGGCCGGCACGTGGTAGGCCATCACCAGGTACGGGTTCGTCGGGTTCGGCCAGTCGAGGGCGGCCGTCTTCTTCTCCTTCTGGGGCGGCTCGACCGGGATGTCCGCCGGCTTGTACCCCGGCTTCCAGTCGCCGAAGTACTGCTTGGCGAGGTCGAACACCTGCTGCGGCTGGACGTCGCCGACCACCAGCAGCGTCGCGTTCTCCGGCCGGTAGAAGCGGTTGAAGAACTGGATGCTGTAGTCGTAGTAGCCCGGCATCGCCTTGATGTCCTGGACGAAGCCGAGGGTGGTGTGCTTGTAGGTGTGCTTTTCGTAGGCGAGGTCGTGCACCTTCTCGAACATCGGCTCGACCGGGTTCGAGACGTCCTTGTTGTATTCGCCGAGCACGGCGAGCGCCTCGGTGCGGAAGGCGTCCTGGTCGTACTTCAGGTTCTTGAAGCGGTCGGACTCGATGTCCATGATCGTGGCGAGCTGGCTCGCCGGCGCGACCATGTGGAAGATCGTCTGGTCGTCGGTGGTGAAGGCGTTCGAGTCGGCGCCCAGCCGCTTGAGGACCTGGTTGTAGGCTTCCTTCGGGTACTTCTCGGTGCCGCGGAACATCATGTGCTCGAAGAAGTGGGCGAAGCCGCTGTGACCGGCCTCGACCTCGTCGCGGGAGCCGGTGCGCATCACGACCTGAAAGGCCACCGTCCCCGGGCTGTCGTAGGGGATGACCACGATCTTCAGGCCGTTGTCGAGAGACGTCTTGGAAACCTTGAAGGGGAAGACCTCCCCGGCGGATGCCGCCGTCGTCTCCGCGGCGCTCGCCAGCCCGGACCAGGCCAGCAGGCCGCAGAGCAGCGGCAGAGCCAACTTTCGGACGTGCACGATGGTGAATCTCCTTTCGATCGGTCGGGAACCCTGCCTGGGGCCAGGGCGTTGAGGCAAGAGAACGACGATTCCCCCGATGGGGATTCCCATATTACTCTAGGTGTCATGAGACGACGCAGCCCATTTTCCGCAGCCCTCCTGACGTTTCTGCTCGCCGGTGTCGCCGGCCTGGCGAGCGCCGCCACCGCCCAGTCCCCGCAGAGCGCCCGCCGCACTCCCCTGGTGGCGATGGTCGAGAAGGTATCGCCGGCGGTGGTCAACATCTCCGCCCAGTCGACGGTGCGCGAGGCCGATCCCTTCTTCGGCGCCTTCGGCCTCGGCACCGAGCGCCAGGCGCAGTCGCTCGGCTCGGGGTTCGTGATCGACAGGAACGGCATCGTGGTCACCAACGCCCACGTCATCGAAGGGGCGTCGCGGATCACCGTCACCTTCCTCGACGGCCGCGAGCTCGAGGCCGACCTCCTGGGCTCGGACCGCGACGCCGACCTCGCCGTGCTCAAGGTGAAGAAGGCGGGCGGCCTGCCGGCGATCCCGCTCGGACGCAGCTCGGACCTGATGATCGGCGAGACGGTGATCGCCATCGGCAACCCCTTCGGCCTGTCGAACACGGTGACCTCCGGAGTGCTCTCGGCGGTCGGCCGCACCGTCCCTTCAGAGCGCGGCGAGCGGCTGTTCACCGACTTCCTGCAGACCGACGCCTCGATCAACCCGGGGAACTCCGGCGGGCCGCTGGTCAACATCCAGGGAGACGTGATCGGCATCAACAGCGCCATCATCTCGGGAGCCACGGGGATCGGCTTCGCCATCCCGGCCGACCGCGCGCGCCGGGTGGTCGACGACCTGCTGCGCTTCGGAGCCCTGCAGCCGCTGTGGACGGGCGCCCGGCTGGTGAGCGTCGACCCGGAGCTGGCGCAGCGTTCGGGGCTCGCGGTGCGGCGCGGCGCCCTGGTGCTCAAGATCTACCCCGCCTCGCCGGCCGCGGAGGCGGGGCTCAAGGAGAAGGACGTGATCGTCGGCATCGGCGGCCATCCCGTCGTCGCCCGTGAGGACGTCACCACCGCGCTCTACACCGCCGCCGCCGGCACCCCGCTGGACGTCGAGGTGAGGCGGGGCGCGCAGACCGTCCACCTCAAGCTGCGCGGCGTCCACCCGCCGCAGGGTCTGGGCATCCGGGTCCTCGAGCGCTCGGTCGGCCTGTCGCTCGAGCCGGTCCGCGGCGGCCTCGCCATCCGCCAGGTGGCGAACGGCTCGGCCGCCGAGCAGAAGGGGTTGCGCGCGGGCGACGTCGTCCTCGGCGCCAACGGCCAGGAGGTCGACTCGGTGGACGCCCTCGGCCGCGAGGTCCTCCGCGGCCTCGACCGCGGCAGCCTGCTGCTCGCGGTGCAGCGGGGGCGGTGGGTGTACAACCTGGATTTTCCGCTGTAGGGAATGACACGATCGAGTCCTGAGCGAAAGTTGCACGAATTGGGGGTCTCGACTAAGATTGCTTCGTGAGCAGCTCTGCGGCAAAACCGGCGGATTCGGGGGCTCTGGGCGATTTTCTCCGCCAAGCCTCGATCCGCCTGGGAATCTCCCAGGACCGATTGACGACCGCGGTTCAGGCCTCCCAGACCTTTTCCAACGACGAGCTGAAGGTCATGAAGTCGCTGGTGGAGTACGCGCGCGGAGGAACTCCGATGAACCGGCGCTCGGCCCTGTCGCGAGGGATCCAGAGCGCCATTCAGGCCTTCCCCAAGACGGAGGATGATCCGTTCGCTCCGGTCGACGGTCCGATGACCGCCGAGGAGGCGGCCACCGAGGTCGCTCTGGCGGAGGCGAAGATGCAGGTCAACCGCCAGCGCCTCCTCATGGGCGCGTTGAGCGTGGCGGAGGCCGCCGAGTTGACCGGGCGCTCACGACAAGTCCTCGAGCGGTTGCGACGGGATGGCCGGCTCCTCGCCCTGCGGGAGGGGAGCCAGTGGCGGTATCCGCCTTGGCAGTTCGAGCCGGACGCGCCGGGCGGGGTGCTCCCCGGTCTGGAGGAGATTCTTCGCATCCTGCATCTCTCTCCGGCGGGTGCCGCATTCTGGTTGCTCCAGCCCGCTGAACGTCTGGGTGGAGTTGCGCCGATCGAGCTGCTCCGGCGGCATCGTCCCGAGCCGGCAATCCAACTGGCCAGGGATCAAAGCTTCCTGCCTTGACCCTGCCGCTGCCACCCTCGGTCCTGACGAAGACCCCTCCCTTCCGGGAGCTACCACAGGACCTCGAGCTCGTACGGTTCTATGATCCCCTCCGCGGCCCCTGGGATCGCCATCGTTTCTACGGTCCGCTGAACGGCATGCGGTTCGACCACCATCCACCGCCTCTCGGTGATACCTCCGGCCGCTCCGTCTGGTATTCCGCAAAGTTCCTGGTCGGAGCGGCATCAGAGGCCTTCGGCAATCAGGGGTTCATCGACAAGGGATCGGGACGCAGGGTCTGTTTCGCCCGGCTGCGGTCGCCGATCAAGGTCCTCAACCTGAGCGGCACCGATCCTCACGCCTTCCACCTCGATCAACGGATCGCGACCGAGCGAAGCTACGACGTGTCCCAGGCGTGGGCGCGAGCGTTTTATGACAGCTATCCTGAAATCCAGGGCATCCGCTGGCCGGGCCGCCTCGCCGGTTCGATCTGCTTCGTGTTCACGGACCGGGCGCCGATGAGCTCTGTCGAGCTGATCGAGGATGTCGACATCTCCCATCCCAAGGTGTGGCCGCGGATCGCTCGTGCGGCGCGGTATGCCCACCTGGAAGTCCTGGTGTAACTCCATGCCCCATCGCCTCGCCCTCCTCGTCTCCGGCGCCTCTGGGATGCTCCTCCCCCGCCACGTGCTCGGGCGGCTCGCGGCGCATCCGGAGATCGAGCGCATCCATCTCGTGGTCTCGGCGGGGGCGAGCCAGGTGCTGCGCCACGAGCTGGGGGCGGAGCGGACCGGCGCCGCCGACCTCGCCGCGGCGGCGGGGCTCGACGAGGCGGCGCAGGCGAAGGTGGCGGTCCATCGTGACAACGAGCTCGACGCGCCGATCGCCTCCGGCTCCTACCGCCTCAGCGGCGCGGTCGTCCTGCCGTGCAGCGCCGGCACCCTGGGCGCCCTCGCCAGCGGCTCGGCCCGCACCCTCGTCCACCGCGCCGGCGCGGTCGCCCTGAAGGAGCGCTGGCCGCTGGTGCTCGGCTTCCGCGAAACCCCCTACAGCCTGGTCCACGTCGAGAACATGCGCCGCCTCCTCTACGCTGGCGCGGTAATCCTGCCGCCGGTCCCAGCCTTCTACATCGGCGGCGAGGATCTCGGCCGCTTCCTCGATCACTACACCCTGCGCATCCTCGACCGGCTGGGGATCGCCGAGCCCGGCGAGCCGGGGCTCCGCTGGGGCTGACCGACCCAGGCAAGCGTCCTCCGAAGAGGACGTTGCGTGCCCGCTGGTTTCGGGAAAATCCGCCGTAACTCTTTTGTTTGCAGGCACCGAGTCCTCCTGGCACCCGCCTTGCTCATTGGGAAAGGCTCCTACAAGGAGAAACCTACATGAAACGAACGACGACACTATTCGCCGCGTCCATCTTTGCCCTCGCCCTCGCCCCGGCCCTCCAGGCCCAGGGCTACCCTGTCCCTCAGGACCGTGATCACCAGAACCCTGGCTATCAGGACCGTGATCACGACGGCTATCCCGACGCCGGCCGGATGGACCGTGTCGCCCGCCTGGCCCACGACATCACCGAGACCTCGACCTCGATCCGCCGGGCCGCGGCGCGCACGCGCCATCGTCCCGATCCGGCCGAGGCCCAGCTCCTCTCCGACCTCTTCCAGCTCAACCGGCAGGCCGCGCACTTCGAGCGCGAGGCCCAGAGCTACCGGCGCGATCCCCGCCACACCGCGGACGACTTCGCGCGTCTGGAGTCCGCCTTCAACCAGGTGGGAACCTCGCTGCAGGCCCTGCCCCCCCGGCCGTACATCGATCGCGGCATGGATCGGATCTACGGGTCGATGACCGAGCTGTCGCGCTTCTATGGCCGCCATGGGTACGACCACTGGGGTCACCACGGGCATGGCGACGGCCCCGGTGATCACGACCACGGTGACCATGACCGCGGGGATCGCGGCGTCGAGTACCGGCCGCCGTACGCCTCCTGACCCCGCCCTCCGCCGCGAGCAGCCCGGGGGCCCGGGGATAGAATCTCGCGATGAGAATCTCCGGGCTCCCACTCGCCGCCACCCTCTTCGCCAGTTTCCTCGCCGCCGGGGTGACTCACCCCGGCGGCGCGCTGTCCGCCCGTACGCACCGTCCAAAGCCCGTCTTTCGCCGGCTGGACGGCGCCGCGCTGACGCCGCAGGCGATCGACGCCACGGTCGAACGGCTGCGCACCCGGGCGAAGGTGCCGGGGCTGGCACTGGCGCTGATCGCGGACGGCAAGCCGGTCTACGTGAAGGCCTATGGACTGCGCAGCGTCGAGAAACAGCAACCATTGCGGACCGACACCGTGATGTACGCTGCTTCCCTCACCAAGCTGGTCTTCGCCTACACGGTGATGCAGCTGGTTGACGAGGGGAAGATCGAGCTCGACCGGCCGATCACGGCCTATCTCAAGAAGCCTCTCCCCGAGTACGCGAAGTACGCCGAGCTCGCCGCCGATCCGCGCTGGAAGGCGCTCACCCCCCGCATGCTGCTCGATCACACGCCGGGTTTCCCCAATTTCCGTTTCATCAATCCGGACGGCAAGCTGGACTTCAAGCTCGATCCCGGCACCCGCTACGCCTACTCCGGGGAGGGGATCAACCTGATGCAATTCGTGCTGGAGGAGGGGCTCGGGCTCGACGTCGGCCGGGAGATGCAGCGGCGCGTCTTCGACCGCTTCGGCATGACGCGGACCGCCATGACCTGGCGCGACGATTTCGCCCCCAACCTCGCCGACGGCTACGACGAGACCGGGAAGCTCGAGGGGCATCACCAGCGCGGCAGCGTACGGGCCGCCGGGTCGATGGATACCACCATCGAGGACTACGCGAAGTTCCTCGCCGGCTTCCTGCGCGGCGAGGGGCTGTCGGCCAAGGCACGCGCCGAGATGCTGCGGCCGCAGATCGCGATCGTCTCGGCGCACCAGTTCCCCACGCTGGACCCGGCCACCGACCCCGCGAACCGCGAGATCGGCCTCGCCTCCGGACTGGGGGCGGTGCTGTTCAAGGGTCCCTATGGCGACATGTTCTACAAGGGGGGACACGACGACTGGACCGACAACCTGGCGGTCTGCGCGGAGGCGAAGAAGCGCTGCATCCTGCTGCTCTCCAACACGGCGCGCGGCGCGGCGGTCTATCCCGAGCTGGTCGACGCCGTCCTCGGAAAGACACGCATGCCCTGGGGCTGGGAGTACAACCCGCAGAGGCCGCCGCCGGCCCCTCCGGCGCCCCCGTCTCCTCCCTCCTCTCCCGGCGCCGCCGGCCGTTGAAGGCGCTTCGCCCGGCCGGAGTCGGGAAGAGCTCCACCCCCGGTGCGCGTTTTGCAGAGGTTTTGCAGAGTAGGAGGGAAAGGCCGTGCAACGCGGCTTCGTCGTAACCTCCGAAGGAGCATCCATCATGCAGCAGAGAATCCAGTCAACGTTGTTCAAGACGGCGTTGCTCAGTCTGGCCCTGGGCCTCTTCGCCTCCGTGACCGGCTTCGCGCAGTCGCACGGCGAGCAGATCATGGCCAACCTGGTCGACCCGGCCGGGCATTTCGGCCACCGCGCCGGCAGCACGGCGCCGGTGATGATCCATCTCGACCACTACTCGTCCGACGCCCAGGTCCAGCAGCTCGCCGGCATCCTGGCCAGCAAGGGGCCCGACGCCCTGCGCGACGCCCTCTGGGACCAGGAGGTCGGCTACATCCGGGTCGGCGGCGGCCTCGGCTATCCGATCGCGGCAGCCCGCTCGCATGAGACGCCGACGGGACGGGTGATCCGGCTGATGATCGACCGGCCGATCTCCCCGCGGGAGGTGCTCAACAACACCTTCAGCTCCGACTACCCGTTCAGCTACATCGAGATCAACCTCGACCGCTCGGGCAAGGGCGAAGGGCAGTTCTTCGCCGCCGCCAAGGTGAGCCTCAAGAAGGACGGCACGCTGACCGTCGAGAGCTTCAGCCCGCAGCCGCTCCGCCTCCTCGGCGTCAAGGCGCAGTGACCCCCCGGGGGAGGGTAGCCCTCCCCCGGCTCGAGGCGGCCGCACGATGTTTCCCCCTGCCGATCCGTAGGAATTGGCAACGGAAGCGATAACATCCGGCGGCCGCTCCCCGTTCGAGGGGCTCGCTCGAGTCAGGTCCGTGTGAACGATCACCCCGTCCAACCCTCTCTCCGGAGCGACCTCCTCCGGCTGCTCGCCCCGCTCGCCGTACTGGCGGCGATGGCGTCCTATGCGGCGCGGGAGGGGGGCGCCGGGGGTGCGGAGGGCGCCTACCTCGCCGTGCTCGCGGCGGCGGCGCTCCTGCCGGTCGCTTTCCTCGCCCCCTGGCCCGCCGTGGAGGTGGGCGTGGGGGCGGTGCTGGCGACCGCGGCCGTCTGGGCCCTCCCTCCCGGGCCGGGACGCGGCGCGGCGGTGGTGCTCGTCCTCCTGGCGACCCTGGCGGTCGCCGCGGGACGGCGGCTCGCCTCCCCCGCGAGGGCAGCGATTGGCGCGCTTGCCGCGCCAGCTCCGCGGGGCCCCGCTCTCTTCATCCCGCTCGCCCTCGCCCTCCAGGCCCTGCTGCGCGGTGAGCTGCTCTTCTCTCCGGAGCCCTCCCTCCGCACGGCGGTGGCGCTGGTGGCTCTGCCGGCCGCGGGCGGGCTCGCCCTTTCCTGGCTGGCGCGGCGGCACGGGACCGCCCTCGCCCTGCTGGCGGGCGGCGCGGCGCTGGCGTTGGCGCCGGGGTTCAACGTCGCCTGCACGCTGGCGCTGCTCGCCCTGGCCGCGGGGGACGTCCTCGCCCGCGACGGGCGCGACAACGCCGGCAAGGCGGCGAAGGTCGCGGCTGGCGTAGCGCTGCTGGCGATCGTCGCGTGGGATCCCGGGCCGGGGATCGTGGCGGCGGTCTGCGGGCTCGCCCTCTGGCGCCCGCGGATCGCCCTGGGCCTGGCCCTCGCCGTCGCGGGCGGCCTGGCGGTCTGCTTTCATGAGACGTGGACGGCGGTCGGTCTCCAGCTCCTCCTCCTCCCGCTCCTGATCCCCGCCGCCGTCCTGCCCGCGCGAGGCCGGCTCGCGGCGGTGGGCGTCGCCGCCCTGATGACGGCCACCGTGCCGTTGACCTCCGGGGCCGCCGCTCTGGCGGCGCCGTTGGCGCTGGCGGCTCTGGCCGCGCTGGCGGGGCGCGACGCGGCCTTCTCCGTGCCGCAACGGGTGTGGACCGGCGCGGCGCTGGGCGGCACCGTCCTGCTCGCCTCCTACCCCTGGCTGCGCGCCGAGCCGCTGGCTACCGCCCTCTCCCTGCTCGGACGGCCGCTCGGTCCGGCGCTGACGGCGGCGGTGGCCGGCGGTTTCCTGCTGCTGGCGGGGATCGGAACGGTGTGGGGGCGCCGCTGGGAGGAGCCGCTGCGTTCGGCGCGGCTCGGCGGTCTGGCCGCGGCGCTCCTCGCGCTGGCGTTGCTGGCGGCTCTCCCCGGGACGGGTACCGCAATCGTGGGTCCGGAGTCCCCGGTGGTGGTGGATGTCGGCCATCCGGTCTGGGAGGCGCGGCTCGCCGGGCCGGCGTCCGGGGCCTCTGGAGGCGTGGCGACGGTGGTGGTGGACTCGAGTCTCTCGAACAGCGCGGGGCTTCCGGCCGGCACCCCCGTGGCCCTCGTGCGCTGGCAGGACCGCGCGGGGCGGAGCGGCGAATGGACCCTGCGGACCGGCGAGGAGACCGGCGAGTGGGCGCTCCGGCGGCCGGACGTCGAACGGACGGGGGCGTCGGCGCCCCCGCCGTGGGTCTCCTGGGTGGAGGGAGGCTTCCTCGCCCAGCGCTACCGCGCGCGATGGGTCCTCCCCCGCCGCGAGCGGCCCGTTCTCCTCCGCATCGAACGGGCGGCCGGCGTGCCGCCCGAGCTGGCCGTCGCCCTCTACGGCGTGGAGGTCCGCCGGTGAGGCGGGAGGGGGTCGGCGAGACGGCGGCGGTCGTGGCGGCCTCGGTGGCCGCCGCAGTGTGGGCGTCCCTCGCCCTCCCGCTCGCGGCGGACGACCCCTTCCACGGCACGCTCGTCGTCCTCCCCCTGGTCCTCGCCGCCCTGCGGGAGATCCACCGCTGGGGGGTGCGCCTCGGCGGGCGGCGCCTCGGAGCGCGGGCGACCTTCGGGGAGCTCGGCGCCCTCTCGGGGCTCGTCCTCCTGGTCCTCGCCCGGCCGCACCTGGGGATCGCGGGGTCGCCCGAGATCCTGGCGGCCGGCCTCCTGCTGGTGCTGGCGAGCCGGGTGACCCGGCAGACCCTGGCGCTGCGGCCGCTGCTGGGCGACCGCCTGCCGCGCCACCCCTCGCTGCTCTTCCTGCTGCTCCCCTTCGCGGTCTATCTCGCCATCCTCCCCTGGTCGACCCGTCACCGCCAGCCGGACGGCGACGAGCCGTTCTACCTGCTGGTAACCCACAGCCTGGCCTACGACCTCGACGCGGACCTGACCAACAACTACGCCGCCGGCGACTGGCGCCACTTCATGGACCGCCCGATCGAGCCGCAGCCGGGCGATCCGGTGGGGCCGCGGGGGGAACGCTTCTCGCGGCACAACGAGCTGCTGCCGATGGTGCTGGTGCCGGCCTACCGCCTCGCCGGCAAGCCGGGCGCGCTCGCCACCATGGCGCTGATGACGGCGGCGCTCGCCTGGCTGACGCTGCGCCTCGCCCGCCACTACGTCCCCGAGCTGCCGGGGGAGTCGCTGGCGGCCTGGGCGCTCGTCGCCTTCACGCCGCCGCTGCTCCTCTACTCCTACCAGGTCTGGGTGGAGGTGCCGGCGGCGCTGCTCACCGCGGTGGCGCTCGACCGCATCCTGTCGATCAACGGTGGAACGGCGGCGGCCGGCAACGGCCGGGCCTGGGGGCCCAAGGAATGGCTGGGCGTGGGCCTTCCCGTGCTCCTCCTGCCGCTGCTCAAGATCCGGCTGATCCTGATCTCCGGCCCCCTGCTCGCCCTCGGCTGGTGGCAGGCGGGGCGCTCGCGCCGGCAGCTGCTGATCCTCGGCGGCCTGCTCGCCGCGCTGGCGGCGGGGATGCTCCTCTACAACCAGATCCTCTACTCGAATCCGCTGAAGATCCACACCTGGCACGAGGTCGATCCGGTCAGCTACGGGCCGGCGTCGTACCTCAAGGGGATGTCCGGGCTCTTCTTCGACGCGGCCTTCGGGATCTTCGGCTGCGCGCCGGTGTGGATGATCCTGCTGCCGGCCTTCCTCTGGCTCGCCGCGCGGCGGAGCCCGCTGCTGCTCCACATGGTGGTGCTGAGCCTGCCGTATCTGCTGGTGGTGGTGCCGCGGCTCGAATGGTACGGCGGCTGGTCCCCCCCTTCCGCTACGCGCTGCTCGCCATGCCCCTCTTCGGCATCGCCCTGGCGCCGGTCCTCCCCCGGCTGCGCGAGCGGCCGGGGGCGCAGGCGCTGCTCGCCGGGCTCGCGGCGCTGACGCTGGCGCTGACCCTCGTCTGGGTGGTGTTTCCGGGGTGGACCTACAACTTCGCCGACGGCCGCTCCTACTTGCTCGACGCCCTGAGCGGCCGGCTGGGGGTCGACGTCGCGCGCCTCTTCCCCAGCTCGATCCGCCCGCGCACCGCCACCTGGCTCTGGCCCGCGCTGGCGATCCCGCTCGTCTCGCTCCTCTGGTGGCTGCCGCGCAAGCGGGAGGGGCGCCTCTCCGCGCTGCCGGCGCTCGCCGGCGTCGTCGGCGTCGCGGGGATGCTCGCGGCGGCGGCGCTCCTCCCCGTGGCGGCGGCCCGCCTCCCCACCCGGGTGATCGAGCTGGAGGACCCGCAGGTGGCGAAGAGCGGCGGCCATCCGCATCCCGACCGCTGGATCATCGAGCGCACGCGCTACCGCGGCGGCTGGGTGCTGCGGGTGGGCGAGCGGCTCGCGGCGCCGGTCGCGCCCGGCGGCCGCCGGATGAAGCTGCGGCTGGTCGCCGAGCTGATCCGCAACCAGCCCGTCCCCTACACCCTCGACATCCGGGAAGGGGACCGGCTGCTCGCCTCCTGGACGCCGGCTCGCCAGCGGGTCTGGGAGACGGTCGAGGTCGGGCCGTTCGACTGGCAGCGGGGCCAGGAGCTGGTCCTCGCCGCCCACGGGCCGGCGCCGCCGGGCGAGTTGAACGGGGCGATCCTGGACAAGGTCGAGATGGAGTGGCGGTGAGGGCCTCCGCCGTCGTCCCCACCCTCGGCAGGAGCCCTCTGCTCGTTCCGGCGCTGGAGGCGCTGCGCCGGGAAGGGGCGGAGATCGTGGTGGTCGATCAGGGAGAGACGCCGGCCGCCATCCCCGCCGGCCTGGCGGACCGGGTACTGCGGCCGGGGCGCAATCTCGGCTTCGCGGCGGGGACCAACCTGGGGATCGCCGCGGCGGCGGGGGAGTGGATCGCCACCGTCAACGACGACGCGATCGTCGAGCCGGGGTGGCTGGGCGCCCTGATCGCGGCGCTGGCGGCGGACCCGCGGGCGGCGGCGGCGCAGGGGATCAACCTCCTGCTCGACGCTCCCGAGCTCGCCGACGGCTGCGGCATCGCCTGGAACCGCTGGTGGCAGGCGGTGCAGGTCGGGCACGGCAAGCCGGCACCGACCGCCACTTCCGGGGTCCACGAGGTCTTCGGCGTCTCGGCGACGGCGGCGGTCTATCGCCGCGAGGCGCTGCGCGCCGTGGCCGCCGGCGGCCAGCCCTTCGACGCCGGGTTCGTCTCCTACTACGAGGACGTCGACCTCGCCGTCCGCCTGCGCGCCGCGGGTTTCCGCTCGCTGGTCGTGCCGGAGGCGCGGGCCCGCCACGCCGGCTCGCTCACCGGGCGCACCCTGAGCCGCGAGCGCTGGCGGCTGATCTACGGCAACCGCTGGCGGGTGGCGGCGCGGCATCTGGGGAGCGGCTTCTGGCCGCGCACCCCCCTCCTCGCGTTGCGCGACGGCGTCGACCTCGCCCGCGCCCTCCTGCGTGCCGACGGCGCTCTCGCCGCCGGGATCGTCGCCGGCTGGGGCCGCGCCCTGAGACCGCGATAACCTCTGCCGATGCCGGGTCCTCTACTCACGGGCGTCGTCGTCCACTGGCGCAACGAGGAGCTGCTCGCCGAGCTGGCGGCGGCGTGGCCGCGCGATCCACGGTTCCAGCTGGTGGTGGTCGACAACGGCTCGACATCCTCCTGGCCGCCGCTTCCGGACGAGGTGGTGGTGCTGCGCCCCGGGCGCAATCTGGGGTTCGCCGGCGGAGCGAACGCCGGGATCGCCGCGGCGCATGGTGAGATCCTGCTGATCCTCAACCCGGACGTAGTGCCCGAGGCTGGCGCGCTCGAGCGCCTGCTCGAAGGGTTCGCGGCGCTCCCGGCGGCGGCCGGGCTGGCGCCGCGCCTCACCGGACCGGCGGGGGAGCCGCAGGCCGCCTGGCAGCTCCGCAAGCTGCCGTCCCCTTGGGAGCTGGTGCTCCACGCGCTCCCCCTCCCTGGCCTCTCCGGCACCGGCCCCGAACCGGCCGCGGGGGACACCGTCGAGCAGCCTGCGGCGGCGGCGCTCGCCCTGCGGCGGACGGCGCTCTCGAGGGTCGGCGGCTTCGATCCCGCGTTCCATCCCGCTTGGTTCGAGGACGTCGACCTCGCCAAGCGGCTGCAAGCGGCGGGGCTCGCGCTCCACTACTGGCCGGCGGCCGGCTTTCGGCACCGGCTGGGGAGCTCGGTGCCGCGGCTGGGCTACGGCCCATTCCTCTTCGTCTACTACCGGAACCTCACCCGCTATCTCGCCAAGCACCACGGAAGCGGTTGGGCCTGGGGCGCGCGGGCGGCGCTGATCCCCGGGGCCGCCCTGCGCCTGCTGGCGCTGCCGCTGCGCCGCCCCCGCCGGGCGGCCTCCCGGCGGGAGGCGTTCTCCGGCCTCCTCGCCCTGCTCGCCGGCGCCGTCTCGGGGTGGCGCCGGCCGCGGCGGCTCGCGGAGGAAGCCTTTTGAGGGAGGGATCGAGCCCCGCCGCGGTCGCCCCGGTCGCCGTCTGCATCGTGACCCACGGCTCCGCGGCCGATCTTCCGGGCTGCCTGGAGGCGGTCGCCGCGCTCCGCCACCGGCCGCTCGAGATCGTGGTGGTCGACTGCGCGAGCGGCGACGGCAGCCTGGAGACGGCGCGGGCGCACGCGCCGGCCGGGCTGCCGTTCCAGGCGATCGGCCTCGCCGAGAACCTCGGCTTCGCGGGGGGGATGAACACCGCCTTCGCGCACACCCGGGCTCCCTGGGTGCTGACCCTGAACGCCGACGCCCGTCCGGCACCGGACTTCGTGAGCCGCCTCCTCGACCGCGCCCTCGCCGACCCTGCCCTCCGCGCCGGCGCCGTCACCGGCCGGCTGATGCGTCCGGCTCGCGAGGGAGAACCGCGCCGGCTGGACGCCTGCGGCATGGTGCTCACCCGCAACTGGCGCCACCTCGACCGCGGCTCGGGGGAGATCGACCGCGGGCAGCTCGGCGCGCCGGAGCGGGTCTTCGGCGCCACCGGCGCCGCCTCGCTCTTCCGCCGGGCGGCGCTCGACGACGCGGCGGTCGAGGGGGAGATCTTCGATCCCCGCTTCCACTCCTTCCGCGAGGACGCCGAGCTCTGCTTCCGCCTGCGCGAGCGCGGCTGGGAGGTGCTCTACGAGCCCGCGGCCCTCTGCGAGCACCGGCGCTTCAACCTCCCCGAGCGGCGATCCGCCATGCCGGCGCACGTCAACCTCCATTCGCTCAAGAACCGCTACCTGCTGCGGATCTACCACCAGACGGCGGGGAACCTCGGCCGCACCTTCCTTCCGACCCTGGCGCGCGACGTGGCGGCGCTCGGCTGGGTGGTGCTGCGCGAGCGCTCGTCGCTCGCCGCCTACGCCTGGCTGTGGAGGCACCGGCGCGACCTGCTGCGCCGCCGGCGGTTGATCCAGGGGCGGCGCACCGTCCCGCCGCGGGCGATCGACCGCTGGTTCGCCGTAGGGGGAGAGCCGCTTTGAAGCCGCTTTCCGTGGCCCTGATCGGCAGCCGCGGCATCCCCGGCCGCTACGGCGGCTACGAGACGCTGATGGAGGAGCTCGCCCCTCGCCTCCTCGCCCGCGGCTTCCGGGTCACCGTCTACTGCCGCTCCCACTCGACGCCGCGTACCCTGAAGAGCTGGCGCGGGGTCGATCTGGTGGTGCTGTCGACGCTGCGCGGCAAGTACCTGGACACGCCGGTCCACACCTTCCTCTCCTGCCTCCATGCCACGGCGGCGGGGTACGACGCGGCGCTGGTGGTGAACTCGGCGAACGCCCTCTTCGTGCCGCTGCTGCGGGTCGCCGGCATCCCGGTGGCGCTCAACGTCGACGGCATCGAGAAGCGGCGCGCCAAGTGGGGAGCGTTCGGCCGCGCTGTCTACGCCTTCTCCGAGCGGCTCGCCTGCGTCCTCCCGGACGCCCTGGTGACGGACGCCGAGGTGATCCGCCGCCACTATCTGGAACGCTACGGCGTGGAGTCGGTGCCGATCGCCTACGGCGTCGATCCCCGTCCGCCCGCCGAGACCGGGGTCCTGGCCAGGCTGGGGCTCGAGCCCCGGCGGTATTTTCTCTACGTCAGCCGCTTCGAGCGGGAAAATAATCCACACCGGGTCGCCGCGGCGTACCGCAAGGTGGGGGGAGACCTGCCGCTGGTGATGGTGGGCGGCGCCCCCTATGCGGGGAAGTTCATCGCCGGTTTCACCCGCGGCGCCGACCCGCGCATCCTCTTCCCCGGGGCGATCTACGGCGACGGCTACCGCGAGCTGCAATCGCATGCCCTCGCGTACGTCCACGCGACCGAGGTGGGGGGGACGCACCCGGCTCTCGTCGAGGCGATGGGGTACGGAAATTGCACTTTGGTCAATGACACGCCCGAGAACCGGGAGGTGGCGGGAGGGGTCGGATTGTACTTTCGAGCTGGGGAGCCGGACACCTTGAGCGAGCGGCTGGAGTGGGTGCGCAGCCATCCGGAGCGGGCGCGGGCGCGGGGGCGCTCCGCCGCCCGGCGGGCTCGCCGGCTCTTCTCGTGGGACCGGGTGGCCGACCTTTACGCCGATCTGCTGGCGCGGCTCGCCGGCCGTCCCTGTGGGCCCTATGCTGGGTAGGCATAGACGGCCGGCAGGGCTCGCACGTTAGAATAGGTATCTCGAATGAGGTTCTCAGTGCTCTCGCAGTAGAATTCATGCTCAAAGAACGAGCCCGCATTCTCTCGGTCGCGATCTTCGCTCTCGACCTGTTCCTGGTCGCCGCCGCCTTCGTCGCCGCGTACGGCCTGCGCGACGCGGTGCTGCCGCGGATGGCCCCCCAAACCTTTCCCAGCCACCTCTACTCCCTCGGCAACTACCTGCCGCTGCTCCCTCTCGCCCTGGTGATCTGGGGGGGGCTTCTGCTCAGCTCGGGGCGCTACCGCTCGCACCGCACGGTGCCCCTCCTCGACGAGGCCTGGGCGATCCTGCGCGTCTGCGCGAGCGGCGCCATCCTCTTCACCCTGGTCCTCTACCTGACGCGGTGGGACGAGCGGATCCTGGGCGCCGACCGGGTCAGTCGCTTCTGGTCGCTCCTCTTCGCCGTCTTCTCCTGCCTGCTGCTGCTGAGCGAGAAGCTGGCGCTGCGCCTGACCTCGCGCTACGTGCGCTCGCACGGCTTCAACTACCGCACCGTGCTGATCGTGGGGACCAGCCCGGCGGCGCTGCGCATCGCCGACTCGATCTACGGCCACCGTTTCTGGGGCTACCGCGTCCTCGGCTTCATCAAGAACGGGCATCCGCCGGAGGAGCCGTGGCCCAGCCGCTACCCGATCCTCGGCGAGCTCGCCCACATCCCGCGGATCGTCGAGACCAACGCCGTCGACGACGTCATCTTCGCCGTCCATCGCCGCGAGCTGGACCGCCTGGAGGACCTCTTCCTGAGCCTCCAGGAGCAGGGGATCCGCACCCGCTTCGCGATGGACCTCTTCCCGCACACCCGGGCGCGGATCGAGCTGGAGGACCTGGACGGCGTCCCCCTCCTCTCCTTCGCCACCACGCCGACGAGCCAGCTCAAGCTGATGCTCAAGCGGGTGCTCGACGTGGCGCTCTCCTCCGTCCTGCTGCTGATCGGCCTGCCGATCGCGGCGGTGGTCGCGCTCACCATCAAGCTGACCTCGCGCGGCAACGTCCTCTTCCGGCAGACCCGCTGCGGCCTGAACGGCCGCTCCTTCACGCTCTACAAGTTCCGCACGATGGTGGCCGACGCCGAGGAGCGCCGCGAGGAGCTGATGCATCTCAACGAGATGAACGGCCCCGTCTTCAAGCTGCGCAGCGACCCCCGGGTGACCCGCCTCGGGCGCCTGCTGCGCCGCTTCAGCCTCGACGAGCTGCCGCAGCTCTGGAACGTGATGCGGGGGGACATGAGCCTGGTGGGCCCGCGGCCGCCGATCCCCGAGGAGGTCGCGCAGTACAAGCGCTGGCAGCGCCGCCGCCTGGCGATGAAGCCCGGCCTCACCTGCCTCTGGCAGATCAGCGGGCGCAACAACATCGATTTCGACCGCTGGATGCAGCTCGACCTCGAATACATCGACTCCTGGTCGCCGATGCTCGACCTCAAGATCCTGCTGAAGACGGTGCCGGTGGTGCTGTCGGGGAAGGGGGCTTCCTAGATCGCCGGGCCGCCTCCTGAGGGCCCCTGCTCGCCTCCTTCGGCTTCCGCTCGCTTCGCTCGCTGCCAGTCGGCTGCGCGGGACCCTCAGGAGGCGGCCCTAACGCTGAGGCGCCTTGATCAGCCTCTCGCACGCCGCCTCGATCTGCCGCGCCACCTCGTCCCAGTCGTAGCCCGCCGCCCGCTCGATCGCGTTCGCCCGCAGGCGCGTCCACTCCACGTCATCGGTCAGCAGCCGTTCGAGTGCCGCCGCGAGGGGCGCGGGCTCCGGCGGCGTGCAGAGCCCTTCGACGCCGTGGCGGACCAGCTCCGGGACCGCGCTCTCCGGGGACTCGCAGTAGACGACCGGTACCCCCGCCGCCATCGCCTCGAGGGGGAAGAGGCCGAACCCCTCCCGCTCCGACGGCTGCACCGCCACCCGTGCCGCGCCGAGGTTGCGCCACACCTCCTCGCTGGTCTCGACGTGGCCGCGGAAGTCGACCCGATGGGCGATCCCGAGCTCCCCGGCCAGACGCACCAGCTCCTCCTTGTGCGGCCCGTCGCCGAACACGGTCAGCAGGACGCCGGGGTAGGCGGGCACGCGCGACGCGAGGAGGGCGACGGCCCGCAGCAGCAGGTCGACCCGCTTGGCCTTCAACAGCCGGCCGGCGTAGAGGAGCGGCGGCACGTCCTGCAATCCGCCCATCGCGGCGGCCCGCCGGACCTCCCCGACGCGGATGCCGCAGGGGATCAGCTCCACCTCTTGTCTTCCCAAGAGGCCCCGCCGCTGGCCGGCGAGGCGCTCCTGGGTGAGGCGGCTGGTCGCGTTCACCGCCGTGCCGAGCTGGCCGGTCAGCCATTCGATCGTCCTGTAGACCGGCGCCTTGAGCCGCCCCACGTACCCTCGCCAGTAATCCCCCCAGTACTCGTACCAGGTGACCAGCAGCGGCTTGCCGGCGAGGGCGCACTTCATCGCCAGCGGGACGATGTGGATGTAGGGCATGTTCGCCGTCTCGACGACGTCGAACTCCCCGAGGTCGATCCCCGGCACGGTGAAGGCGAAGCGGACCGCCTGCCGGGTGCTGCGCTGCCCCGCCGCGTTGTAGAGGCCGTCGAGCTCGCCGAGCGAGCGGATGCCTGAACTCGCCGGCGTCCCCGGCTTGCGGAAGCCGGTCAGCGTCACCTCGTGCCCGCGCCGCCGCAGCGCCGCCGCCAGCTCGTGGTTGCGGTGCTCGACGCCGCCGATGAAGTCGGGGTAGACCGTCTCGTAGACGAGGAGGATCTTCAAGCGGCTTCCTGCGGCGCCCGGCTTATTTCCAGGGTATCCGCGCGGCGATCTCGGCCGCCCGCCGGTTGATCGTGGAGAGCAGCACTCCGCAGGCGAAGGAGAGGGCGGCGAGCAGGAAGAGCGCCGCCGAGAGGACAGCGAGCGGCAGCCGCGGCACCAGCCCCGTCTGCACGAACTCGGCGATCACCACCCCGCCGCCGCCGAGCGACAGGACGAGGAAGAGGAGCGCCAGCAGGCCGAAGCAGGTCATCGGCCGGTAGTCGCGGAAGAAGGTGAGGATGGCGAGCAGGATGCGGTAGCCGTCGCGGTAGGTGTGGAGCTTGCTCGGGTTCTCCTTCGGACGGGCGCGGTAGCGCACCTGCACCTCGGCCACCGGGAAGCACTGCACCACCGCCTGGAGCGACAGCTCGGCCTCGACCTCGAACCCCTGGGCGATCAGCGGCGTCGCCTCGAGGAAGCGGCGGGTGATCACCCGGTAGCCGGAGAACAGGTCGCGCGTCTTGACGCCGAAGAGGAGGCGGACCAGGAAGATGAACAGCCAGTTGCCGAACGAGTGGCCGGCGCGGAACGCCTCCGCCTCGTAGTCGGAGAGGCGGGTGCCGATCACCATCTCCGCCCCCTGCTCGGCGGCGGCGAGGAGCTGCGGCGCGTCCTCGGCGGGGTAGGTGTCGTCGCCGTCCACCATCACGAAGTACTCGGCGCCAGCGGCGCGCGCGGCCCGGAAGCCGGAGAGGAGGGCGAACCCCTTGCCGGGGCGCGACTCGCGGATCACCTCGGCGCCGGCGGCCCGGGCCAGCTCGGCGGTGCGGTCGCGCGAGGCGTTGTCCACCACCAGGATCTGCGCCTGCGGCAGGGCGGCGCGGAAGTCGGCGACCACCTTGGTCACCGTCAGCTCCTCGTTGTAGCAGGGGACGATCACCGCCACCTGGGCCGGGGACTTTGGAGTTTCAGCCATGAGATCGCCCGGAATCCTACTTCAAGCCGGCTTCAAGCGTGCCGCGCGCCATAGACGATCCACACCACGGCGACCCCCCAGAGCAGGATGTTGATGAGGAACGGCGCGTCGCGCAGGATCGCCTCGGTGGGGTTGCGCTCCTCCGGCCGCTGGTACATCAGGTAGAGGTAGCGGAAGATCCCGTAGAGCACGAGGGGGATGGTGTAGACGAGGTCCGAGGTGTGGTACTTCGCCACCGTCTCCGGGGCCACGGCGTAGAGCGCGTAGGAGACCACCGACGAGGCGGTCACCACGTTGATCATCTGGTCGAGGAACGCCGGGCTGTAGTGGTCGAGCACCGGCCGCTGCCCCGACGCCTCATGGGCCAGCAGGGTGATCTCGTGCCGGCGCTTCGAGAAGGCGAGGAAGAGGGCGAGGAAGGTGGTGCAGAGGAAGAGCCAGCTCGACACCACGATCCCCGTCGCCTTGGCGCCCGCCTCCACCCGCAGCACGAAGAAGAGGGCGATCGACATCACGTCGAGGATCACCATGTGCTTGAACCAGAGGGTGTAGAGCACGTTGAGCCCCAGGTAGGCGGCGAGGATGATCGCGTATGGCGCGCCGAGGAAGACGGCGAGGGCGGCGGCCACCGCCGCGAGCGCCACGATCGCCACTACCGCCACCGGCACGCTCGAGCGTTCCGGCCGCCAGCGGGCGCAGGCGCTTCAGGGGATGGCGGCGGTCCTCCTCGCGGTCGCGCAGGTCGTTGATCAGGTAGACGGCGCTCGAGGCGCAGCAGAAGGCGACCAGCGCGAGGAGCGCCCGGGTGTCCACCTCGACGTTGAGCAGCTGCCCGCCGAAGACGAGCGGCGCGAGGACGAAGACGTTCTTGGCCCATTGCGCGGGCCGCAGGGATTTGAGCAAAGGTCGGATCACGCGGCGTATTCTATGGGAGAGGCTCCCCGAAGCGCCCACCCCCTCCGGTTGGGGAGAGCCCGGTGACCCCTGCTCGCCTCCTTCGGGCTCCGCTCGCTTCGCTCGCTGCCAGTCGGCTGCGCAGGGTCACGGGCTCCCCCCAACCGGCCCCCACCCTCGGAAACGACCCCCATCGGTTCCTTCGAGGAGAGGGCGCCCGAGGGAATGCCGGTTGACGCTTCGGTGTTTTTATGGGAGCATCCGGTTTCGCTTCCAAGGAGGCGCGGATTTACAACTGACGCGGGGTGGAGCAGTCTGGTAGCTCGTTGGGCTCATAACCCAAAGGTCGCAGGTTCAAATCCTGCCCCCGCAACCATTCAAATACATCCGCCGCAAGGCGTTCAAAAGGTAGGGTGAGCGAGAGCGAACCCTACCTTTTTTCCGTCATCCCCCTCCGCTGCCGGCTCGATCAGCAACGTCCGCGAGGATGCTGGACGAGCCTGCGCGGCCTTTGGGGGAGGGATTTGACATGATCGAGACGTCGCCGGACGACCAGCCGCCGCCGCAGGAGAGCCTGGGACAGAAGGTTCGCAGGACCCTCCTCGGCGCCCCACGCGACGTCGGCGACACCTCCCATCTCCACAAGATGACGCTGATCGCCTTCCTGGCCTGGGTGGGCCTGGGGGCGGACGGCCTCTCCTCCTCGGCCTACGGTCCGGAGGAGGCGTTCCTGGCGCTCGGGACCCATACCTATCTCGCCATCGGCCTCGCCCTCGCCACGGCTCTGACCGTGCTGATCATCTCCGCCTCCTACAGCGTCATCATCGAGCAGTTCCCCACCGGCGGCGGCGGCTACGTGGTCGCCTCGCACCTGCTCGGCCCCCGCGTCGGCGTGGTCTCGGGGTGCGCGCTGGTGGTCGACTACGTCCTCACCATCACCGTCTCGATCGCTTCCGGGGGGAACGCCATCTTCAGCTTCCTGCCGCCGCATCTGGCGTTCCTGAAGCTGCCGGTCGAGTTCGCGGTGATCCTGCTGCTGATCGGGCTCAACCTGCGCGGGGTCAAGGAGTCGGTGCAGGCGCTCCTCCCCGTCTTCCTGGTCTTCCTCGCCACCCATGCCCTGCTGATCGGCTGGGCGATCATCAGCCATCTGCACAAGATCCCCGAGGTCACCCACCAGCTCCACGCAGGGTACACCTCGGGGCTCTCGACGCTGGGGCTCGCCGGCATGGCGCTGCTGCTGCTGCGCGCCTACGCGCTCGGCGGCGGTACCTACACCGGCATCGAGGCGGTGTCGAACGGCCTCCAGATCATGCGCGAGCCGCGCGTCGCGACCGGCAAGCGGACGATGGTCTACATGGCCGTCTCGCTGGCGCTGACCGCCGGCGGCATCCTGGTCGGCTACCTGCTGCTCGACGTCCACCACATGCCGGGGAAGACGATGAACGCCGTCCTCTCGGAGGCGATCTTCGGCGGCTGGCACCTCGGCGCCCTCCCCGTCGGCTACTGGCTGGTGCTGATCACCCTGATCTCCGAGGGGCTGCTGCTGGTGGTGGCGGCGCAGGCCGGCTTCATCGACGGCCCGCGCGTGATGGCGAACCTTGCGGTCGACTCCTACCTGCCGCACCGCTTCGCCGCCCTCTCCGAGCAGCTCAGCATGCAGAACGGCGTGCTGCTGATGGGGCTCGCCGCCCTCGGCATGCTCCTCTACACGCTGGGGAACGTGCAGACGCTGGTCTACATGTACTCGATCAACGTGTTCCTCACCTTCTCGCTCTCCCAACTCGCCATGACCCGTTTCTGGAAGCAGCGCAAGGACGACCCCACCCGCGCCCGGCACCTCGCCATCCACCTGGTGGCGCTGGTGCTCTGCGCCGGCATCCTGGTGGTGACGCTGATCGAGCGTTTCACCCACGGCGGCTGGGTGACGGTGCTGCTGACCTCGCTCTTCGTGGCGGGGTGCTATGCCATCCGCGGCCACTACCGCCGCGCCAACGAGGGGTTGAAGCAGCTCGACGACGTCCTCGACTCCCTCCCCTCGACGGGGGAGGCGCGGCCGAAGAACCTCGACCCCAAGCTCCCCACGGCGGTGCTGCTGGTGAGCTCGTTCAACGGCTTCGGGGTCCACACGCTGCTGTCGATCCTGCGCTACTTCCCCGGCCTCTACAAACAGTTCATCTTCGTCTCCGTGGCGGTGGTCGACTCCGGCTCGTTCAAGGGGAAGGAGGAGATCGAGGCGCTCCAGCACCACACCGCCGAGGACCTCGAGAAGTACGTCGAGAAGACGCGCCGGATGGGCTTCGCCGCCGACATGGTGTGGGACGTCGGCATCGAGGTCGTCTCCAAGGCCTCGGACCTCTGCCAGCAGATCGCCAAGCTCTACCCCAAGGCGACGATCTTCACCGGCAAGCTGGTCTTCCGCGAGGAGCGCTTCTACTACGGCTTCCTGCACAGCGAGACGGCCCGCGCCATCCAGCGCCGGCTGCAGTGGGTCGGCGTGCCGATGGTGGTGCTGCCGATCCGCGCCCGGGTGTAGCGATCAGAATCAGCAGGAACTCGAAAGCCTTCGCAACGGGGCGAATGATCCGCTGCGCCGCCTGGCTCCGTATCTGAGGATGAAACTGTCGTACCTACCGAGAGGTGAGTGAGCCATGGTCAAAGTAGCGTTGTTCGTACGGCTGGAAGCCAAGCCCGGCAAAGAGCAGGAGGTCGCCGATTTCCTGCGCGGCGGTCTCGCCATCGTCCAGGAGGAGCCGGCCACCATCCACTGGTATGCCCTTCAGCTGGGCCCCTCGACCTTCGGCATCTTCGACACCTTCCCGGACGAGGCCGGCCGCCAGGCCCATCTCAGCGGCAAAGTCGCCGCGGCGCTGATGGCCAAGGCCGGTGATCTCCTCTCGCAGCCGCCGTCGATCGAGAAGGTGGACCTGCTCGCCGTCAAGTAGGGTACGCGCCCTCGCGGAATCTGCGCCCTGCCGGAGCGCCGGCAGGGCGTTTCCAGCTACCTCAGTGGCAGTCCTGCCCGTCGGTGACGCTCGTCAGCACGGCATTGGCCGCGGTGATCGTGCGGCTGTAGCACCCTCCCGCGAGGCTCTTCGCCGTGTAGGTCTGCGAGCTGTTGCGGTTCTGGTAGCCGGTGAAGTTCCCGCCGGCGTCGTAGAGCTGGGTGTCGGTCGAGGCGACGTGGTTCGAGACGCTGGAGAGGGTCGGCAGCCCGTGCCCCGCCGAGGCGTCCTGGCTGTTGTACTTCTGGTCGCTCGTCGCCGTCTGGGCGAAGGTGCCGTCGGGGTTCGCCACGAAGTCGTAGGTGAAGCGGAACGGGAAGGAGAGCTGCTTGCCGGTGACGGCGATCGAGCTCCCCTGCCGGGTGGTAGTCGCCGACACCAGGTCGGTCCCCTGGGTGATGTCCTGGAGGTACTGGCTGTCGTCGATGGTGAACTGCTGCTGGTTCTTGAAGGTCAGCGTCTGGAGGACGGCGGTCTCCACCTTGCCGTGCGAGGTGTTGACGTACCCCGCTACGGCAAACGCGCGGGTGGACTTCACGGTCACGCTGCCGGTGACCGAGCCGTCCGTGCCGGTGGTCAGGTTCTCGCTCACCGTCGGGTGCGGCGCGGCGCCAAGGGTATTGGCCGTCAGGGCACCCGTCACGTGGGTCGCGCCGTGGTCGAGGTAGAGCAGAAGCGACGCGGCGACCAGGAAGTAGTTGTTGGCGCCGTACACCGAGACCCCCACCTGGTGCGGCTGGCCGTTGCTCAGCACCCCCGCGAACGGGGTGAGGTCGACGCGGTAGGGAACGAAGTTGAACGTTTGCACGCCAGGGATCGGGCGCCACAGGAGGACGTCGATGCCGCCGGTGTAGATCCAGGGGTAGACCGGCGCGACGCCGGCCGCCTGCCCGTCGATCGAGATCTCCGCCTCGCGGAACGCCGTGCCGCCGCAGCTCTGCAGCTCCGCCGACACGTCGTCCGGCACGCAGGTGTACCAGAACTCGTCCCCCGACTGGCTCTGCGGGATCACGTCGAGATAGGCGGCCTCGACGTTGGTCGGCAGGTTGAAGGTCGGCGCGAGGACGCTCGCCGTGGTGGCGAGGAGGGCCGCGCCGCCGGGGTCGGTCGACAGCGGCAGCACGGCGTCGGCGGCGCGGGGGGCCGGCGCCGCGTGCGAGGCCGGGTAGAGGAGCACCCGGGCGCTGCCGGTGATGATCCCTGTGTAGGTGCCGTTGACCAGGTTCCCGAGGTTGGCGTCTCCCGCCTGGGCGGTGTTGAACAGGGCGGAGTAGTCGGTGAGGTCGCGCTCCACGTGCCAGCTCGGGCTGACCGCCGCGGAAGGCTCGGCCGTCGTGCCGTAGTAGATGTTGACGTGCCCGAGGGCGATCTGCGCCGTGCGGTCGAACTGCCGCCCCGCCGTCACCGAGAAGTCGGCCTCCAGCACCACCTTCGCCCACGGCCCCGGGCAGGCCGCGGGGGGCGTGTAGGTGTACGGCTTCGGCGAGAAGTCGGCGAACGTCTGGTTGGTGAACAGCGGCACCGTGCAAGGGGTGGTCGCCGGCCGCGGCACCGTGGGATCGGCGGTCGCCGGGTTGGACGAGCCGATGGTCAGCGCAGCCTGCGCCGTGCCGGGAGCGCTCAAGGCGGCGAGAGCCAGAAGGGCGAGGGCCGGTTGCCAGCGGGAGAGCCGGGGGAGTCGGATCATGCGGGGTGCTCCTTTCCAAGGAATCTGAAGATCGGGGCGCGGGTCGCCAAGCCCCTACTTATCAGGTGCGGCGAGTGGCGAAAAGAGGCTCCGCGGAGCCTCCAGGGCCTATCTCCGGTCGGCCGCCGGCACTTCGTCCGGCGTCTCTTCGAGCAAGGGCAGGGGGGTCAGGATCGGCGGGAGTGGAGGAACCGTGGAGACCACCGGCTCTCCCGCGGGCTCACGCAGGCGGGAGGTGAGGAAGCCTGTGGCCAGCATCACGGCGGCGGCGGCCCAGAAGGGGAAGCGGATGTCCACCTCGTAGAGGGCGCCGGCGGCGACCGGCCCGACCAGCCGGGCGACGGAGCCGAAGGCCTGCTGGACCCCCATCGTCTGCCCCATCTCCGAGCGCGCGGCGCAGCGCGAGACGAGGGCTGTGGTGGCGGGGAAGAGGAGCGCCGTGCCGACCGGCACCAGCAGCAGGGCGAGGGCGAGGAGGACGAAGCGGACCGGTTGCGAGAAGGCGAAGAGGGCGGGGACGGGCGCCAGGCCGAGGCCGAGCACCAGCGACAGCGAGCCCATGCGGGTCACCCCCACCTCGCCGAAGCGGCGGATCGTCGGCCCGAGCAGCACGGCGCGCATCACGATCCCGATCGCTCCGATGTAGCCGTAGAGGTAGCCGATCGTGTGCTCGGTGAAGCCGTAGACCTTGCCGAGGTAGAGGGCGAGGATGCCGTTCATCCCCATGAAGGCCAGCATGCCGATGGTATAGATCCAGATCAGCGAGCTGACCGGCGTCCCCGGCTCGCTCAGCACCTTGAGCACCGAGCGGAGGAGCGGCTGGCGCACGGGTTTCGGCGCGCCTGCCTCCACGGGCTCATGGCGGTGCGATTCCGGCAGCCATTTCCAGGCGGAGAGGCAGTTGAGCATGCAGAGCCCGGCCGCCAGCAGCCCCGGCCCCGATTGCCCCAGATAGCTGGCGAGCGAGCCGAGCAGGGGGCCGATCATCACCCCGGCGCTGGTCGCGGCGCTGATCCAGCCCAGCGCCTCGGCCCGTTTCCCGGGCGGCACCGAGTCGCTGACATAGGCCTGCACGACGCCGGTCGTGCCGCCTCCCGCCCCCTGCACCATGCGGAACAGGAAGAGGAGCCAGATCGAGTTGGCGAGCCCGAAGAGCAGGTAGGCGACGGCCGAGGAGCCGAGCCCCACCAGCAGCGCCGGCCGCCGTCCGTAGCGGTCGGAGAAGCGTCCCCAGAACGGCGCCGAGAGGAGCTGGGCGAAGAAGTACGAGGAGATGATCAGGGTGACGACGAGCGGCCGCGCTCCCAGGTGGGTGGCGTAGAACGGCAGGGTCGGCGCGACGATCAGGAAGCCCATCATGTCCACGAAGACCGTGGCCATCAGGACCCAGAGCTGCTTGAGTGAGCTGGACTTCATGGTGGACCTCGAAACGGGGGTCAGCGCGCCTCTCCCTCACCCCAGGCCAGGAACGCCGCGGCGCTCGCGGCCATCAACAGGACGCCATAGGCCGCCGCCATCCCGAGATCCCCGCGCAGGCTGGAAAGGATCTCGATCGAGATGGGGCGGGTGTCGAAAGTGTAGAGCACGATCGAGACGATGAAGTCGCCGAGCGCGGTTATGAAGGCGAGCCCGGCGCCGGCGGCGAGGGCCGGGCGCAGCAGCGGCAGGGTCACCCGCAGCAGGCGGCGAGCGCGCGAAGCGCCGAGCGAAGCCGCCGCTTCCTCGAGCGCCGGGTCGAGCTGGCGCAGGCCGGCGAGCGCCGCCCGGCCGGTCAGCGGCAGGTTACGCACCAGGTAGGCGAGCGGTAGCAGCCACGGCGTGCCGATCAGCACGAAGCGGCCGATCCACGGCTGGCGGACGCTGAAGGTGACGGCGAGGGCCACGGCGAAGACGGTCCCCGGCACGGCCCAGGGGATGGCGATCAGCCACTCGAGCGCGGCGCCGAGACGCCCCTTGCGGTCGACGGCGAGGCGGGCGGCGGCGAAGCCGAGCGCCAGGGCGAGGAGGGTGGCGACGGCCGCCATCCAGAGCGAGTTGACCACCGGCCTCAGATGCTCCTGGGCGGTGAACAGCGCCTTCCAGTTGCCGAGGTTGAGCACCGGCGGGAAGGGCTCGGCCGTCCAGGTGAAGGGGGGCACCAGCGAGACGAGGAGGAGCACGGCGTGCGGCAGCAGCAGGAAGGCGGCGAGCAGCCAGCCGAAGAAGCCGGCGGCGCCCCGCGCGAGCGGGCTCGCCAGGCGCCGGCGGGCCGGCGCGATGCCGCGGACTCCCGTCGCCACGGTCAGCGTGCGGTCGGCCCGCCGCATGGCGCCGAGGCCGAGGAGGGCGAGGAGCGCCAGCATCACGGTCTCGACCTGGGCGAGAGTGAGCTCGCCGTTGAGCTTCGAGGCGACGATCTGGGTGGTCATCACCCGGAAGCTGCCGCCGAAGAGGTACGGCGCGGAGAACGAGGCGAGCGCCGTCATGAAGGTGAGGAGCGCCGCCCCCGCGAGCGCCGGGCGGAGCAGCGGCAGGCTGACCCGCAGCAGCGTCCGCGTGCGGCTCGCGCCGAGCGAGGCGGCGGCCTCGAGGAGCGCCGCGTCCAGCCGCGCCAGGCCGGCGCGGGTGAACAGGTAGAAGTAGACGTACATCGAGTAGGCGTGGACGAGCAGGATCGCCCCCGGCCCGGCGAGCCGCCAGGGGGGATCGTGGAGCCCGAGCGCCGCCTGCACCGCCCGCGAGGCGAAGCCGCTCTCGCCGTAGAGGAAGAGGAAGGCGATCACGCCGACCAGCGGCGGCAGCGCCACCGGCAGGGCCACGATGGCGCCGAGGAGGCGGCGGCCGGGGAACTCGGTGCGCTCGAAGAGGAACGCAAGCGGCACGCCGACCAGCGCCGCGAGGACGACCGAGGCGGCCGAGATCCACAGGCTCCGCCAGAGCGCCATCCACTCGTCCGGACGCGAGGCGAACTGGCGGAAGCCGGCGAGCGTCCACGCCCGCGGGCCGCCGAGCGCCTCGAGCAGCGTCATCAACAGCGGATAGCCGACCAGCCAGGCGAGGAGCGCCGCGACGGCGAGGGCGGGCAGGAGGGCGCGGAGCGAACGGCGGCGCATCACGTTCCCTTTTACGCGGCGGGGAACGCGGAGTTTTTGGCGCGGCGGAAGAGTCGCGGCGCCGGAGTTTTTCGGTCTCCCGCCGGCTCCGGCGCCACCCGCACCGCGTCCCCCACCGCCGCGGCGCCCGAAGGGGCCAGCACCTCGACCTCGCCGCCGGCGGCGAGCGCCACCTGGTAGTAGGTCACCGGCCCGGCGTAGCGCCGCTCGATCACCCGCCCGGCAAGGGCGCGCGGGTCGTGGCTGTCGACGAAGGCGAGCGACTCGGGGCGAACGACGAGGTCCACCTCCTCGCCGGCTTTCAGCTCCTCCGCCTCGGGGGAGCGGACGGCGGACCAGCGCACCGGTCCGGTTGTCGGACCGCCCGAACCCGGATGCGGCACCCAGACGGCGCCGTCCCCCTCGACCACGCCGGGGAGCACGCTCGCCCGCCCCACGAAGGTGGCGACGAAGCGGGTGGCCGGGCGCTCGTAGAGCTCCTCGGGAGACCCCACCTGGTGCAGCCGGCCGCCGTGCAGCACGGCCACCCGATCGCCGAGGTGGAAGGCCTCCTCCTGCTCGTGGGTGACCAGGACGGTGGTGATCCCCACCCTCTGGATCGCCGCGCGCAGCTCGCGGCGGGTGCGCTCGCGCAGCGTCGGGTCGAGGTTCGAGAGCGGCTCGTCGAGAAGGAGCACGCGCGGCTCGGGAGCGAGGGCGCGGGCGAGCGCCACCCGCTGCTGCTGGCCGCCCGAGATCTCGCCCACCCGCCGCCCCTCGTAGCCGGGGAGGTCGACCAGCGAGAGCGCCGCGGCCACCCGGCGGGCGGTCTCCGCCTTCGGCTCTGTCCGGTCTTTCCGGGAGAGGAGGCCGAAGGCGACGTTCTCCCCCACGGTCAGGTGCGGGAAGAGGGCGTAGTGCTGGAAGACCATGCCGAAGTGGCGGCGCTCGGGGGGGAGGGGGGTGACGTCCGCGCCGTCGACCACGATCCGTCCGCGGTCGGCCCGCTCGAAGCCGGCGATCAGCCGCAGGGCCGTGGTCTTGCCGCTCCCCGAGGGGCCGAGCAGCGCCAGGATCTCGCCCTTCTCGACGGCGAGCGACAGCTCGCGGAGAACGGCCTGCTCTCCGAAGCTCTTGTCGAGCCGGTCGAGGACGAGGAAAGGCATGGTCGGCTCGCGAGCGCCGCCGCTATTTGCCGGGCGCCGCGCCGTGGCTGCGCACGGTGCGGTCCCAGGTGGACATCCAGCCCTGGCCTTCCCTGGCGATCAGGGCCCAGTCGACGTCGGCGGGCTTGAGGTCGCGCAGCACCTCCTGCGCCCAGGGGGGGAGGGAGGCGGCCGGCAGGTCGGTGCGCGCCGGCAGGCGGAAGGCGTCGCGGGCGGCGAGCTGCTGCGCCTCGGGGCTCCCCACCCACTCGATGAACGCCTTGGCCTCCGCCGGGTGCTGCGCCCCGCGGACCAGGCCGACCGAGTCATCGATCACCGGCGTGCCGCTGGCCGCGAAGCGGTAGCCGAGCGGCGCGCCGCGCTTCGCCTGCCAGAGCATGTCGGTCAGCTCCCAGACGGTGATCAGCCCCTCCTGGCGGTTGAGCTTCTCCATCAGCAGGGAGGGGTTCTGCACGTACTCCTTGGTCTGGGCGTCGAAGCGGCGCAGCCAGTCCCAGCCGCGGTCGGCGCTGCCGGTCTCCTTGATCGAGCGCGCCAGGATCATGCAGTAGAGGGTCCGCATGGTGCCGCTCGCCAGCGGGTCGCGGATCAGGATCTTCCCCTTCCAGCGCGGCGCGAGGAGGTCGTCCCAGTCGGCGGGAGCCTCCTCCGCCTTTACGGCCTTGGAGTTGTAGACCAGCACCGGCGCCGTGCGGTAGGAGCCGAAGTAGAGGTCCCCCGGCGCCTGGCTCGCCGCCGGCACGACGGCGGCCCAGCCCGGCCGGAAGGGAGCGAGCAGGTGCTCCGCGGCGCCGCGGACGAAGATCGTCTGCGGGCCGCCGAACCAGACGTCCGCCTGCGGATTGGCGGCCTCGGAGCGCACGCGGTCGTAGACCTCCTGCGACCCCATGTCGAGCCAGCGCACGTCGATCTTCGGGTGCTTGGCCTCGAAGCTCTTCTCCATCAGGGTCAGCAGGTCGCGGCCGTGGGGGGAGTAGACGACCAGCGGAGTCCGCCCGTCGCCGCAGCTCGCAACGGCCATCGTGAGGACGAGGAAGGAGAAGAGACGAAGAGTTTTCATGATCGTAGGGATCTTATCCTCAGCGGTTCCCCTTGAGCGCCAGCAGGTTGGCGAACAGCCGGTAGGCCCCCGGCACGCCGGCGGGGAGCTGGCGGAAGAGGGCGAGGCCGGTGTAGACGTAGGCCCCCCTGCCGGGCTTCGCCACCAGCAGCCCCCCCTTGAGGACGTCGGTGTCCGGGTCCTTCATGGCGAGGAGCGGCGTATAGGCCGGGTCCCAGGTATGGACGAAGTTGAGGCCGCGCTCCTGGATCCAGCCGTCCCAGTCGGCCGGCCCGATCTTGTTCGGGACGTTGAACACCGGGCTCGCCGGGTCGAGGAGGGTCACGGCGGCCGTCTCGTCGGTCACCCGCTCGCGGGTCATCTCGGCGGGGAAGGGGGGGAGCTTCGCCTCGAAGTAGGGGACCTGCTGGTATTGCACGATCAGCAGGCCGCCGTTCTTCGCATAGTCGAGCAGCCGGCGGTTGGCGCGCTGGAGGATCGGACTGATCTCATAGGCGCGGCTGCCGATCACGATCGCGTCGTAGCGCCCGAGGTCGCCGGCCTGGAGCTGCTCGTCGTCCAGCAGCTCGACCGGCACCCCGACCTGGCGCAGCAGCTCGGGGACGCGGTCCGAGGCGCCGCGCACGTACCCCACCCGCTTGAGCGGCGGGAGGCGGAGGTCGGCGGTCTCGATCTCCACCCGCGCCGCGACCGGCCGCGGCGTGTCGCGGATGTGCGGGTAGTCGACCAGCGGCAGCGCCAGGTCGAAGCGGCGCCCGTCGTCGAGCACGGCGGCGAGCTGCAGGGTCTCGCGGCCGGCCTTGAGCGGCTTCGGCGGGTCGAGGACGATGTCGAGATGCAGCGGCTCATTGGCGGCTGCCAGGGAGAAATCCTTGGGCTCGGCGGTCGGACCTGTCCCGTCGGCGCGCCCTTCGATCCGCCCCTTGAGCGCCGTCGCGGCGTGCGAGGTGAGGGTGACCCGGACGCGCCGCGGCTCGCGGCTCGCGATCGGCCAGACCACAAGCGCGTCCTCGGCCGTCACCTCGACGGCCGGCACCACGCGGAGCGGCCGGCGCACCTCGCCGAGCGCCGGATTGCGATGCAGGTGGACGACCTCGCGCTCGAGGACCACCGGCGTCCCCTCCAGGGTGAAGCGGAAGCGGGCGGTCAGCGGCGGCGGGCCGAAGGGCTCGCCGCGCACGGCCGGCGGCGTGTCGCTCCAGTCGTAGAGGTCCCCCACCATCGGCTTCTTGAGGAAATAGGGGATGGTGGGTGGGGCCGCGGCCGGCACGGCCGGCTTCAGCTCCCAGGTGGCGAGGGCCCCCTTGGCGAGCTCCTTGGATTCTCCTGAAAGCTCCGGGCTTTCCCACTCCGGCGCGGCGACCAGCGAGACCGTGGCGCCCGCCACCGCGCGGCCGCCGCCGTTCCAGAGCGAGGCGGTCACCGGGAAGGTCTCTCCCGCCGTCAGCTCCTCGCGCTCGCTGGTGGCGTCGAGGGCGATTCCCGCGGCGGCGGCGAGGCCGTCCTCGGCCGCCACGATCTTCTCGTCGAGGAGGTCGCGGACCTGGGAGTCGTCCTCGGCGAGCGCCCCGCGCGCCGCCTGCAACCCCTTCAGGATGTCGAGGAGAGCAGGGACCGCGGCGTCGAGCTGGGCCGGGTTGAGGCTCGCCCGGGTGCGCTCGGCCGCCGCCTGCACGGCGTCGAGGCGCCCGGCGACCGCCTGGCGCCGGCCGGCGTCGGGGATCGTCGCCGCCAGGGCGGAGAGGCGGGTGTCGATCCCCGCGAAGAGGTCCTTCCCCTCGACGCCGGCCCCCCCCTGCACCCAGGCGACCCGGGTCTGCTGCGGCCCCAGCTTCTGGATCTGCCCCATCTCCTGCGAGCGGTGCATGCTGCGGCTCGCCATGGCGAGCTGGAAGTACGACTTGCCGGCCAGCGGATCGATGCCGCCGGTGGGCAGCGTCATCGTGCTGGCGTTGGGGTCGAAGTAGGTCGAACGGTAGAGCGCCTGCGGCGTCCACGGGCGGAGCCCCTCGGCCGCGAGCTGCGGCAGGGCGGCGGGGTCGCCGGCCAGCGGGAAGGCGGCGTAGGCGGTCACCCCGGCCACCTGGTGCTGCCCGTGGTTGGGGTGCGGCACGCCGGGGAAGACGGAGACCACCACCTGCGGCTTGAAGCGGCGCAGGATGCGCACGGCGTCCTCCACCATCTGCTCCTTCGGCCAGAGGCGGAGGGTCTCCTCGAGCGAGCGGGTGTAGCCGAAGTCGTAGGCGCGGGTGAAGAACTGCCGCCCGCCGTCGACGGCGCGGGCCGCCAGCAGCTCGCGGGTGCGCAGCAGGCCGAGCGCGGGTCCGAGCTCCGGGCCGATCACGTTCTGCCCCCCCTCGCCGCGGCTGAGCGCGAGGTAGGCCGCGTCGCCGCCGAGGCCGCGCGAGACGAAGGCGATCAGCGAGGTGTCCTCGTCGTCCGGGTGGGCGCCGATCACCAGCAGCCGCTTGAACGACGACAGCTTGGCGAGCGCCCGGTCGACCGCCGAGATGCCGCCGGTCGCCGCGGGCTCGAGGGCCGCCGCCGGAGATTGCGCGGGGGCCGGGACCTGCGCCGGCGCGGCGGCGGGAACCAGGAGGAGCAGCAGGAGAAACGGCATCGCGAAACGTCGCGTCATTCGCGTCATTGTCATCTCCGAAAAAAGGTCTCCGGGAGAGCGATCCGGCGGCTGCACAGATCGCCGGGCAGTCTAGCACCGGGCCGACGGCCCCCTGGAGCCGTCTAGACGCCGCGACCCGGACGTCCGTAGAAATTCACAGAACATGCTAGTACAGCATGGCCCCGAGGCCAGGGGCCGCGCGCGATCCCGGGATTTCGCGCATCACGAAGCGATGGAAGGTACGCACCCACTCGGGTCTAACGACCGCTTGATTTGAAGGAGTGTCACGAATGAACCACACGCTGAGACGCCTGGGCCCGCTGCTGCTGGCGCTCGCCCTCCCCGCCGCCGCCCGCGCGACGGTCTTCGTTCCCACCACCACGGCCGACACCACCAACGGCTCCTGCGCCGCCGTCTGCTCGCTGCGCGACGCCATCACGGCGGCCAACCAGCACGCCGGCGAGGACGTCATCCTCCTGCACGCCGGCACCTACACCCTCGGCGGCACGCCCCCCACCACCGGCAGCCTGGAGATCGACGGCGATCTGACCCTGATCGGCGACGGCGCGGCGAGCACGATCATCGACGGCGGCGGGGTCGGCGGCATCTTCTACGTGCCGGGCGGCGCCACGGCGACGATCCAGGGTGTGACCCTGCGCAACGGTCGCTCGCCGGGGGCGGGCGGAGCGATCCGCAACAACGGCAACCTCACCCTCCAGCGCACCGTCCTCACCGGCAACGCGAGCGTCGCGGGCTCGGCCGGCGCCGGCTTCGGCGGCGCCATCCTCTCGGACGGCATCGATTCCCTGCTCACCCTGACCGACAGCACGGTCTCCGCCAACACCGCCCAGGGGGGCGGCGGCGGTGTCGCGATCGGCGGCAACTTCGTCCTCGCCAATCTGACCCTCTCCGGCAACAGCTCCACCCAGGACTTCGGCGGCGGCCTCTACTTCTTCTCGGATGCCAAGGGGACGGCGAACAACCTCACAGTGTCGCGCAACTCCGCCGCGCTCAAGGGGGGAGGAGCGTTCATCGAGACCTCCGCCTTCATCGGCATCGCTCCGAAGATCACCAATTCGATCCTCGCCGGCAACACGGCGCCTGCCGAGCCCGACTGCTCGGGGGCCTTCAGCTCCGGCTACGACCTGATCGGCAACGCCGGCAGCGCCAACACGGGCTGCATCGGCCCCGCGGCCGCCAAGCACGACGTGGTGGGGACCCCGGCTTCGCCGATCGACCCCAAGCTCGCCCTGCCGGCGGGCAACGGGGGTCCCACTCCCACCTCCGCGCTCCTCACCGGGAGCCCGGCGCTCGACGCCGGCAACCCGGCGGCCCCCGGCTCCGGCAACGGCGCCTGCGAGCCGGCGGACCAGCGGGGAGCCACGCGTCCGGGCGGCGTGCGCTGCGACATCGGCGCGTTCGAGGCGACGACCGCCTGTGTTGCGGGGGGCTCCAACCTCTGCCTGAGCAGCAACCGCTTCCGCGTCGCGGCGACCTTCCAGGCTCCCAACAGCGGCCCCTCCGGCAACGCGCAGGGGGTCACCCTGACGCCCGACAGCGGCTATTTCTGGTTCTTCGATCCGGCCAACGTCGAGCTGACCGTCAAGGTCCTGAACGGCTGCGCCATCAACAACCACTACTGGGTCTACGCCGCCGGCCTGACCAACGTCAACGTGGTCCTGACCGTGACCGACACCCAGACCGGCGCCGTCAAGAGCTACGTCAACCCCCAGGGACGGACCTACGTCACCGTCCTCGACAGCAACGCCTTCGCCACCTGCCCATACGTCGGCGGGTAGCCGGCGCCGTCAGCGCCTTCGAGCGCGGTCCGGAGATCCGGGTCGCGCTCTTCCCTCTCGCCGCCCCCCTTGCCAGTTGCGGTATCCTCGGTGTGCTATGGAGACCATCACTCCCCCCGCACCGACCCGGTCCGAGCGCCCCGCCGCGCTGGACGAGAAGACTATGGACGGCTACCGCCGGCTGGGCTATCTGCTGGCGGATCTCGATCCCATGAACCGCATCGAGCCCGAGGCCCAGCCCGGCCTCGAAGGCTCGGAGCCGGCGACCGCCGACTACGCCCGCCGCCACTACTGCGGCACGATCGGCGTCGAGTTCATGCACATCCCCGACCCCGCGCGCCGGCGCTGGATCGAGGAGCGCCTGGAGGCCGAGGCGCCGCGCTTCGACCAGCGGCGCATCCTCGACCTGCTCACCCGCGCCGAGACGTTCGAGCAGTTCATCCAGGCCCGCTACCTCGGCACCAAGCGCTTCTCGGTCGAAGGGGTGGAGGCGCTCCTCCCCTGCCTCGACCAGATGCTCCAGGGCGCCGCCGTGCACCAGGCGCAGCAGGTGGTGATTGCGATGAGCCATCGCGGCCGGCTGAACGTGATCGTGCACACCGTCGGGCGCTCCCCCGAGGAGATCCTCGCCGGCTTCGAGGACGTCGACCCGCGCAGCACCTTCGGCGGCGGCGACGTCAAATATCACATGGGGGCGACCGGCGGCTTCACCGGCGAGAACGGCCACAAGGTCAGCATCCACCTGGTGTCGAACCCCAGCCACCTCGAGGCGGTCGACCCGGTGGCGATCGGCCGGGTGCGCGCCAAGCAGTGCCGGCAGAAGGACGACGACCACGAGAAGATCTTCCCCATCGTCCTCCACGGCGACGCCGCCTTCGCCGGCCAGGGGGTGCTCGCCGAGACCCTCAACATGTCCGACCTCGACGGCTACCGGGTGGGCGGCACGGTGCACGTGATCGTCAACAACCTGATCGGCTTCACCACCGAGCCGCACGCGCTCCACTCCTCCCGCTTCGCCTCGGACGTGGCGCGCCGCCTGCCGGTGCCGATCTTCCACGTCAACGGCGAGGACCCGGACGCCGTGGCGCGGGTGGCGCAGCTCGCGGTCGAGTACCGCTTCGCCTTCAAGACCGACGTCGTGGTCGACCTGATCGGCTTCCGCCGCCACGGCCACAGCGAGGTCGACGACCCGACGATCACCCAGCCGCTCCTCTACAAGAAGATCCAGGCCCACCCGCCGCTCTGGAAGCTCTATGCCCGCGCCATCGGCGTCGGCGAGACCGAGGCCGGCGAGCGCGCCGAGGCGATCCGCGCCGAGCTCGACGCCGCCCACAAGACGGCCTCGGCGCTCGACAAGAAGCCGACGATGCGCACGCTGCCGGCCTACTGGGACGACTTCGAGGGAGGGTGGTGGAAGCCCGGCTTCGAGGTGACGACGGGGCTTCCGGCCGGGGAGATCACGGCGCTCTCGAAGCCGCTGACCACGGCGCCCGAGGGGTTCCACGTCCACAAGAAGATCCAGGCCCTGCTGGCGCAGCGCGCCGAGATGGGGGAGGGGAAGCGGCCGGTCGACTACGGGATGGCCGAGGCGCTCGCCTTCGCCTCGCTGGTCAAGGCGGGGCGGCCGGTCCGCCTCTCCGGGCAGGACAGCCGCCGCGGCACCTTCAACCAGCGCCACTCGGTGCTGATCGACGTCGAGGACGCCAGCGAGTACACGCCGCTCCACCACATCGCCGGGACCCAAGCGCGCTTCGAGGTCTACGACTCGCTCCTCTCCGAGGCCGCGGTGCTCGGCTTCGAGTACGGCTTCAGCCGCGACTACCCGGAGGCGCTGGTCGCCTGGGAGGCGCAGTTCGGCGACTTCGCGAACGGCGCCCAGATCATCATCGACCAGTTCATCTCGGCCGGCGAGGACAAGTGGCACCTCCTCTCGGGAGTCGTGCTCCTGCTGCCGCACGGCTACGAGGGGCAGGGGCCGGAGCACTCGAGCGCCAGGATCGAGCGCTACCTCCAGCTCTGCGCCGAGGACAACATGCAGGTCTGTCAGCCGTCGACGGCGGCGCAGTACTTCCACATGCTGCGCCGCCAGGCGCTCTCCCCCTGGCGCAAGCCGCTCGTCGTCTTCACCCCCAAGAGCATGCTGCGCCACAAGGACTCCGCCTCGGCGCTGGAGGAATTCGCCCGCGACCGCTTCCTGCGGGTGATCGACGACGCCGAGGTCCAGGACGCCAGCCGCGTGCTGATCGCCTCCGGCAAGATCGTCCACGAGCTCCGCCGCGAGCGCGAGCGCCGCCGCGACACCTCGACCGCCATCCTCGCCCTCGACCAGCTCTATCCCTTCCCCAAGGAGGAGCTGGCGGCCGCGCTCGCGAAGCATCCGAACGCCCACCACGTCCTCTGGGTGCAGGAGGAGCCGGCCAACATGGGCCCCCTCTCCTTCATCCAGCCGCGCATCGAGCGCCTGGTGGGAAGGCCCATCCGCTCCGTCCGCCGCACCGCCAGCGGCAGCCCCGCCACCGGCTCCGCCAAGGCCCACGGCATCGAGCAGCAGACGCTGCTGACGCTGGCGTTCACGACCTGAGCCAACCAGGGACCTGAGGGACGTCAGGGACGGCAGGGACGAAAGCCCCCCGCGCTGTCCCTGAGGTCTCTGGTGTCCCTGTTGTCCCTGAAGTCCCTCGTTCCCTGCTCTCCTTGGAGGACACCGCCCTCCCATCGCCCCCCGGAGCCCCCCCTGGTCTCCTTTTTGCTGCGGTGTGTTAGGGTACGAACCCAAACTTTTCGCGAGAAAGGGCCCCTGGCATGGCAATTTCCGACGTCCCCGCGCAAGAGTACCCCGACATCGTCGGCGCTCTCCCGGAGGAGCCCCAGGCTGCCGCGTTCCGGCCGTTCATCCCGGCCGCGGTCAACCTGCGGGAGCTCACGATCCTGCCGCTGATCGTCGGCACGGTGCTCGGCATCATCTTCGGCGCCTCGTCCCTCTACCTGGTCCTCAAGGTCGGCTTGACGGTCAGCGCCTCGATCCCGGTGGCGGTGATCTCGCTGACGATCTTCCGGGCCTTGCAGCAAGCTCGGCCTGCGGGGAGCGACGATCCTCGAGAACAACATCGTGCAGACGGCGGGGTCGGCCGGCGAGTCGATCGCCTTCGGCGTCGGCGTCACCATGCCGGCGATCATGATCCTCGGCTTCGACCTCGAGATCACGCGGGTGATGCTGGTGGCGATCCTCGGCGGCCTGCTTGGGATCCTGATGATGATCCCGCTGCGCCGCGCCCTCATCGTGCAGCAGCACGGCCTCCTCAAGTACCCCGAGGGGACGGCCTGCGCCGAGGTGCTCAAGGCGGGCGCCACGGACGAGGAGCTGGCGATCGCCGCCGCAGGCTCCGTCGGCGCCGGCGAGGCGCCCCCCGCCGCCATCGAGGCGAGCCGCACCGGCGCCAAGGCGATCTTCACCGGCTTCGGCATCGGCCTCGTCTACAAGACGGCGATGGAGGTCTTCCGCCTCTGGAAGGACACCCCGGAGCGGATCTTCGGCAAGCCGTTCGAGGCGGGCTCGGTCTCCGCCGAGATCAACCCGACGCTGCTCGGCGTCGGCTACATCATCGGCCCCCGCATCGGCTCGATCATGTGCGCCGGCGGCGTCCTCGCCTACCTGGTGCTGATCCCGGCGATCAAGTTCTTCGGCGGCACCGCGACGGGGGTCATCGCCCCGGGCACCGTGCCGATCGCGGAGATGGGCCCCAACGCCATCCGCGGCGCCTACGTCCTCTACATCGGCGCCGGCGCGGTGGCGGCGGGCGGCATCATCAGCCTGTTCCGCTCGCTCCCCACCATCTGGCACGGCCTCCAGGGAGGGCTCGCCGACTTCCGCAGCCGCAGGGGGGACGCGAGCGGCGCCGCCGTCCTGCGCACCGACCGCGACCTGTCGCTGAAGTTCGTGGCCGGCGGCATCGTGGCGCTGATCGCCGTGATCATGCTCGTCCCCCAGCTCAACCTGCAGAGGAACCTGATGGGCGCGCTGCTGATCGTCATCTTCGGCTTCCTCTTCGTCACCGTCTCGTCGCGGCTCACCGGCGAGATCGGCTCGTCGTCGAACCCGATCTCGGGCATGACGGTCGCCACGCTGCTGCTCACCTGCCTGATCTTCCTCGCGCTCGGCTGGACGGGGCCGAGCTACTACGTGACGGCGCTGTCGATCGGCGCCATCGTCTGCATCGCGGCCTCGAACGGCGGCACCACCTCGCAGGACCTGAAGACCGGCTTCCTGGTCGGCTCGACGCCGCGCAACCAGCAGATCGCGATCCTCTTCGGCGCCCTGGCCTCGGCCCTGGTGCTCGGGCCGATCCTGCTCGCGCTCAACGACTCGGCCACCGTCTACGTGCCGATCACCAGCAAGACCGGCCAGGTCGCGCAAGGGTACGCGCCCGACCTGCGGGTCCCGCCCGCGGCCCTCGCGTCGCTGCGCGCCGAGAAGCTCAAGGGGCCGCAGGCGATCGGCGACACCGCCACCTACCGCTCCTGGCAGAAGACGGACGCCGTCGGCGGCCCGGCCGGCAGCTACCTGGTCAACGACGCCGGCGTCCCCGTCTACCTCGTCGACCCGGGCATCAACGGCACCCTCCACGAGCGCCCGGACGGCTCCAAGGTCACCAAGTTCGACGCGCCCAAGGCGACGCTGATGTCCTACATCATCAAGGGCATCCTCAACCGCCAGCTGCCCTGGGGCCTGGTGCTGCTCGGCGTGATGATCGCGGTCGTGCTCGAGATGTCCGGCATCCCGTCGCTCGCCTTCGCGGTCGGCGTCTATCTGCCGCTCTCCTCGTCGAGCCCGATCTTCGTCGGCGGCATGATCCGCTGGCTGGTGGACCGCCACCTGGCGAAGAAGTTCGCGGGGAAGAACCTCACCGAGGAGCAGCTCACCGCCGAGGGCGACAAGAGCCCCGGCGTGCTGATGGCCTCGGGCTACATCGCGGGCGGCGCCATCGCCGGCATCCTCATCGCGATCATGGCCGGGGTGCTGACCAGCTTCGACAACCGGATGACCGACATCATGAAGACGAACAACCCCTTCTTCAACGGCGGCTACTCCGACCTGCTGTCGCTGATCCCCTTCGCGCTCGCTCTGCATCCTGCTCTACATGGCGGGGCGGGAGATGATCCTGGCGGGGAAGCCGAACCGGCGGTAGGCGAGAACCGATCCGCTGCGGATCTTCGCGGCCCTCTTCGCTTTGGCGGGGAGGGCCGTTTGGTTTTAGGCTACCCCACCTGCCGGTGCCGGATCACGTGCGGCGGCGC
>CAVWOZ010000022.1:0-223626 GCA_963756595.1 uncultured Acidobacteriota bacterium | reverse complement strand
ATGGAACCGATCAACATTTTCGAGCTCGAGGCGCGCGCCCGCGAGCGCATGGAGCTGCAGTCCTTCGACTATTACGCGAGCGGCGCCCACGACGAGGTGACGCTGCGCGCCAACCGTGCCGCCTTCGAGCGCCTGGCGATCGCCTACCGGGTGCTGGTGGACGTGTCGCGGCGCGACCTCGCGACCACCGTGCTGGGGATGCCGGTCGCGATGCCGATGCTGGTGGCGCCGACCGCCTTCCACTGCCTGGCGACGCCGGAGGGGGAGGTGGCGACGGCGCGCGCCGCCGGCGGGGCGGGGACGGTGATGATCCTCTCCACCCTCTCCAACCGCCGGATCGAAGAGGTGGTGGCGGCCGCCACCGGGCCGGTGTGGTTCCAGCTCTACGTCTACCGCGACCGCGGGGCGACGGAGGCGCTGGTGCGGCGCGCCGAGGCCGCCGGCTGCCGGGCGCTGGTGCTCACCGTCGACGCGCCGCTCCTCGGGCGGCGCGAGCGCGACGTCCGCAACCGCTTCCGCCTGCCGCCGGGGCTCGCGGTCGCCAACATGCTGCCGGAGGGGTACGGCGACCTGCCGCCCACGACCGCCGACTCCGGGCTCGCCGCCTACGTCGCCACCCTGCTCGATCCGTCGCTCTCCTGGAAGGACGTCGCCTGGCTGCGCTCGATCACCGAGCTGCCGGTGGTGGTCAAGGGGATCGTGCGGCCGGACGACGCCTTGCGCGCCGCCGAGGTGGGAGCCGCGGGGATCGTGGTCTCGAACCACGGCGGCCGGCAGCTCGACACGTCGCCGGCCACCCTCGACGTCCTCCCCGAGATCGCCGACGCCCTGGCCGCCCACGGCCACGCCATCGAGTTGCTCCTCGACGGCGGCGTGCGGCGCGGCACCGACGTGCTGAAGGCCCTCGCCCTCGGCGCCCGCGCCGTCCTCCTCGGCCGCGCCATCCTCTGGGGGCTCGCCGCCGACGGCGAGGCGGGAGCCGCCTACGTCCTGCGCCTCCTGCGCGACGAGCTCGACCTCGCCATGGCCCTCGCGGGGGCGCCGACGGTGAAGGAGATCACGCGGGATCTGGTGCGGCGGGGGTAGATCGGAAGCCAAGGGCGACCACGGGTCGCCCCTACACCAGACCTCGAGCGAAGGGTGTAGGGGCGACCCGCGGTCGCCCTTCGGCGCGTCCCAGGAAAAAAACTACTGCAACCCTTTCCAGTCGAGGTCCCAGGCCTCCCGCCGCTCGGCGTAGCCGGTGACCTTCCCTTCGGCGTCGCGCTTGACGATCGTGCGGTAGCGCGGTTTGCCGGGGACGAAGAGGACGTCCGGGGCCTCGGCCTTGAGCGGCTCGGCCGGGCGCCCGACCTGCTGCCGCTCGAGGCCGCCGGCGGCCGTCTTGCGGATCTCGGCGGTGATCTCGGGGGTGAGGGCGTAGCGCCCCACGTACTCGTCGAGCTGCCGGGCGGGAAGGGCGACGGCCGGCGGGTCGGTGCGCAGGGCGAGGACCTGGCCCGCGATGATCCGCCAGGCGCCGGCGGACTTCTGCCAGGTCTCGGTGGTGCGGTACCGGCAGTGCAGCGGGTGCCCGTGGTAGGTCTCCTCCTCGTCGTCCACGTAGCTCGCGACCGCCACCGTGCCGTGCAGCGCGACCTTGAAGTCGGTCACCTTGATGTGCCCCGAGACCCCCGGCGGCAGGCCGGTCGTCTGCTTCACCATCTCCTCCTTCGTCATCACCGTGCCGGCCTCGTCGGTGTAGAGCAGCCCGTCGGCGAGATAGCGCTCCCACACTGCCTTGCCGCCGGTCGCGATGGCGTCCGCCATCTCCTGGGTCTGCCGCTGGAGGAGGGCGGTGACCGAGGCCTGGGTATCCGCAGCGGGGGCCGCGGCGAGGGAGAGCAGGGTGGAGGCGAAGAGGGGGAGGTACCGGAGGTTGGTGAGCATTCGGGGATTTTATTCGGCGAACGCCCGCGCCAGCCACTCCCGCGCCGCGCCAAGGTCCCGCTCGGAGTAGGCCACCGCCGCCCCCGACCCCCAGACCGGGCCGGGCCACGCCGCGTCCGCCGCGAAGCGGCCCACGACGTGGACGTGGAGCTGCGGCACGAGGTTGCCGAGCGCTCCGACGTTGAGCTTCTCCGGCCGGCAGAGGCGGGTGAGCACCTCGCTCGCCCGGGCGATCTCCTCGATCAGCAGGGCGCGGTCGGCCGGCGGCAGCTCGTGGATCTCGCGCAGCGGCTCTCCCACGAGCTCGCGCTCCGGCACCAGGATCAGCCAGGGGAAGCGGCGGTCGTTCATCAGCAGCACCCGGCAGAGCGGCAGGCGGGCCACCTCGACGGCGTCGCGGGTCAGGGTGGGGTGGAGGGCGAAGGTCATGCCGGCAGGCCGGCCGGGTCGGCGATGTCGGCGAGCGCGGCCATCGCGGCGAGTGCGGCCGGCGCCGGCGCGGGGCGGGTGGGGCAGCCGACGTAGTACTGGCCGGGGAGGAGCGTCTCGTGCTTCATCACCACGCTGCCGTCCTCGACCCGCGCGCCGTCGCCGATGTTGGCGCCGTAGAGGAGGACCGTGCCGCCGCCGACCGTGCAGCGCTTGCCGATGTAGGCGGGGGCGATCTTCAGCACACGGTCCTCGAAGCTGTGCAGCTGGAGCAGGCAGGAGACCGTGGCGTCGTCGCCGATGTTGAGCATGTCGGGATCGACCACCTGGGCGAACGAGGTGCCGAGCACCACCCGCTTGCCGACGCGGGCGCCGATCGCCCGCAGCCAGAGGCTCATGAACGGCGTCCCCTCGAAGCTCGCGAGGCTCCCCCGCACGTAGGCGGCCCACACCACGTAGAGGAAGTCCCAGCGGCTGCACCAGCACGACCAGAGCGGGTGGCGCCCCTCCTTCACCCGGCCGAGGAGCGCCCATTTGCCGATCAGCACGAGCACCACCAGGCAGGCGCCGAGGGCGATCGTCGAGGCGGGGAGGGTGAGCAGGTAGAACTCCTCCCGCGACTCGCCGGCGCGCCAGAGCGGCAGCAGCTTGAACCACAGGATGCCGAGGAGGAGCGGCACCACCGGGATCAGCATCCGCAGATACTCCCAGAAGACCCGCGTCACCCAGCGGTACCACTCGGGGTCGAAGGTGAGGCGGCGGTCGCTCTCGACCACCTCGCGGCGCGGCAGCTCGAAGGCGGGGTTGCCGAACCACGAGCTGCCGGGGCGGATGCGGCCGGCGTCGGCCACCGTCGAGACCCCGATCAGGATGTCGCCGGGGAGCCGGGAGCCGGCGGGGATCACGACGTGATTGCCGAGGAAGGTGCCGCTGCCGAAGGTGGTGCGCGCGGCGGTCAGCGTGCCGCGGTGGAGCCAGGGGCCGCCGAGGTAGATGCCGTCGGCGAAGAAGCACTCGTCGCCGATCTCGACCAGCTCGGGGATCACCTCCATGATCGTGCTGATCTCGCACTTCCTGCCGACCTTCATCCCCGCCCAGCGCAGCCAGCGCGGCCAGAGCAGGGTGCCGCTCAGCGAGTTGGCCGCCGCCTCCACCATCCGCTCCTTGACGAAGACGGTGAGCGAGGTCCAGCCGTAGAGCGGATAGGTGCCGGGGCGCAGGGTGCCGAGCAGGCGGACGGCGAGCGCCTCGACCGGCAGCGCCAGGGCGAAGCCGACGACCGCGATGCCGAGCGCGAGGAGGATCGGCGCGGCGTCGAACGAGTCGGAGGAGTAGAGCGCCTCGATCCACGACTCGGTGGCCCCCCGCTCGATCACCACCACCAGGAGGACCAGCGGCAGGAAGGCGAGCTGGGCGATCACCAGCCGCGCCAGCATCAGCAGCGCGCCGTGGAGCGCCGCGGGCCACGCCTTGCCGCGCCGCGACCCCGGCGCCGGAGTCAGCTCGGGGGTGGGCGGGGCCGCCGCCTCGTACGCCGCCGGCACCCCCTTCCACTGCTCGCCGGCGGGGATCGCCGCGTGCGCGGGGAGCATCGAGAGGGCGGTGAGCACCGACCTTTCGCCCATCGCGCTGTTCCCCGCCATGCGAGCCCGCACGTCGAGGGTGGCGCCGGCGCCGATCGACACCGTGCCGAGCACCATCTCCTGGTTGTCGTACTCGAGGAGCCCGAGCGAGACGTCGCGCCCGATGGTGGCGCCGTCACCGATCTCCAGCAGGTCCCAGCCGCCGTTGCGCAGGTCGACGCCGCGGTGGATGTAAACCTGCTTGCCGATCTTCGCCCCCAGCGCGCGGAGGAAGGAGTTCTTGAACACCGTCCCCTCGACCAGCTCCCAGGGGATGATCCGCGCCATCTGCTGCACGATCCAGCTGCGCAGGTAGAAGCTGCCGAGATAGGCGTGCCGCCCGGTGCGGTAGGTGCCGATCAGCAGCTTCTTGACCGCCACCGTGGCGAGCAGGGCGAGCGGCGCGTAGACCCCGAGCGCGGCGAGCGCCAGCACCGGCAGGAGGAGGACGAAGGTGGTGGTCTCGACGTTCTCCGTGGTCGCCGGCAGCAGGCGGAAGGCGATCAGATAGGCCGCCGCCGAGGCGAGGATCGCCTTGCCGAGGATGAAGGCGAGCTGCAGCAGGGCGGTCATCGCCGGGTGCCTGGCACGTTTCGGAGGGGGCGGCGGGATCGGAGCCGCGGTGTCCGCAGGGGCCGGTGCGATCAGGGCGGCGAGGGCCGCCACCGTGCGCGTCTCGTAGACGTCGCGCACGGTGAGCGCCGAGGTGAGGGCCGACTTGCGGAGGGCCGAGACGGCCTGCGCGGCGAGCAGCGAGTTGCCGCCGAGGTCGAGGAAGAAGTCGTCGTGGATCGACACCGCCGCGCCGCGGTGGAGCTGCCCCGCGAAGGCGTCGGCCACCAGCCGCTCGGCCGCGTTGCGCGGCGCCACCACCTCGCGGTCCGCGACCGCCTCCGGCGGCAGGTCGGGGAGCGCCTTGCGGTCGAGCTTCCCCGAGGAGGGGCTCGCCGGCAGCTCGGGGACGAGCGCGAAGCGCACCGGCACCATCGGCTCGGGGAGCTTGGCGCGCAGGTCGGCGCGCACGAAGTCGAGGTCCGGGGGATTGGCGGGGTCGGGGACCAGGAAGGCGACCAGCTCCTTGCCCGCTCCCAGGTCCTGCACCTTGCAGGCCGCCGCGCGCACGCCGGGGCGGGCGCAGAGCTCGGCCTCGACCGCCGAGAGCTCGATGCGATGGCCGCGGATCTTGACCTGCGAGTCGGCGCGCCCGAGGTAGGCGAGGTCCCCCGCGGGGAGGCGGCGGACGAGGTCGCCGGTGCGGTAGATGCGCCCGAAGGCCGGATGCTCGACGAACTTCTCGGCGGTGAGCTCCGGGAGGTTCAGGTAGCCGCGGGTGACGCTCTGGCCGCCGATCACCAGCTCGCCGGTCTCCCCCGTGGGCACCTCGCGCAACGCGTCATCGACCACGAAGGCGGTGGCATTCCTCACCGGCACGCCGATCGTCACCGGCTGGCCGGCCAGTACCCGTCCGCGCACCACGGTGACCGTGCACTCGGTCGGCCCGTAGCCGTTCTCGATCCAGCGCCCCGGCGCCCAGCGGTTGGCGACGTCGGCCGGCAGCTCCTCGCCCCCCAGGTAGAGGATGTGGAGGTCGGGGAGGTCGCGCTCCGGGTCCTCGGTGGCGCTCATCCGCAGCAGGGTGGGGGGCGGGCAGAACATGTTGATCCGCTCGGCGCGCAGCCAGGGGGCGAGGTCGGGCCCGAGGCGCACCACGTCGTCGTCCATCACCACCAGCGTGGCGCCGCAGGCGAAGGCGAGCCAGATCTCCTCGACCGACGAGTCGTAGGCCACCGAGGAGCTCTGCCCGATCCGGTCGCCCGGCCCCAGGCTGAAGTAGTCGACGTTCGAGAGGACGAGGTTGACGATGCTGTGGTGCTCGACCATCACCCCCTTGGGGTTGCCGGTCGTCCCCGAGGTGTAGATCACGTAGCAGAGGGTGGACGGGGTGAGCCACGGCGGCGCCGGCAAGGGCTCGGTCCGGGGCTCGGCCGCGGGCGCGTCTCCCACCACCAGCGTGCGCTCGGCCGGGAAGCCGAGCCCGGCGACCAGCTCGCGGTCCTCCGGGAGGACCAGCGCGGCGACCGCCCGCGAGTCCTCGAGGATGAAACGGATGCGCTCGCGCGGCGCGTCCGGCTCGATGCAGGTGTAGGCGCCGCCGGCCTTGAGGACGGCGAGCTGCGCCACGTAGACGAGATGGCTCACCCGCGGCAGCAGGACGGCGACCACGCACTCACTCCGGACGAACGGCGCCAGCCGCGCCGCGAGGGCGTCGGCCTGGGCGTCGATCTCGGCGTAGGTGAGCCGTCGGCGGGGCGCGGCATCCCCAGGCGAGCCCGAGGGCGGCACCTCGATCGCGACCTCGCCGGGAAGCCGGGCGGTCACGCTTTCGAAGATCTCGTGCAGATATTGCGGGCTCGCGGCGCGAGCGGGGGTCACAGCGGAATCGGAGGCCTGGGCCCGGGGGGTTGCAACGCTCATGGTGTGGTTTGGGGACGGCCGATTCTCCGACATCCGCGGGGCGGACACAACTCCCAGGGACGGCCGGGCGCGCCGGTTCCCGGCGGTCGCCCTGCGGACCGTTGAGGGGAGGAACCCGCCGGGGGCGAAAATCCTGCGGGTCGCGGGGCCCGGCGTTGTTGTTTTTGTTTTTCCTGGGAGCGCCGGCGTCCCGCCGGCTACCGACCAGGAAACAGAAAGAAACGGAGTTGGTAGCCGGCGGGACGCCGGCGCTCCCAGGAGGGTGCCTCTCCGGGAGAGAGCGGAGCCGGCCGAAACGCTATGCTCTCCCCATGCACCCCCTCCGCCTCCGCTTCTCCCGCCGCCTCCCCTGGGAGCACCCGCAGAACCGCCTGACGCGGGCGGTCGCGGAGCGGGCGGCCCAGGGGCTCCCGGTGATCGACCTCACCGGCACCAACCCGATGCGGGCCGGCATCCCCTATCCGGAGGAGGAGCTGGAGGAGCTGCTGCGCCGCGGCGGGGCGACGGCGTACCAGCCGGACCCGCGGGGGATTCCGGCGGCGCGCGAGGCGCTGGCGGCGGCCCTCTCGCGGGAGGGCGATCCGGTGTCGCCGGACGACCTGGTGCTGACCGCGTCGACGAGCGAGTCCTACTCCTACCTGTTCAAGCTGTTCGCCGATCCCGGCTACGAGGTGCTGACGGCGGCCCCGTCGTATCCCTTGCTCGACAACCTGGCGGCCCTCGACTCGCTGGTGCTCACCCAGGTCTACCTGCCGCCCGGGCGGCACTTCGAGCTCGACCCGGAGGCGGTCGAGCTGGCCCTGTCGATCCGCACCCGCCTCCTCGCCCTGGTCCATCCCGGCAACCCGACGGGACGCTTCCTCGCCGCCAAGGAGCAGGAGGCGATCCTCGCCCTCTGCGCCGCCCGCGGCCTGCCGCTGATCTCGGACGAGGTGTTCGCCGACTACGGATTGACGGAGGCGCCGGAGGAGAGCCCCTACGCCGGCCCGGCGGCGGCCTCGCAGGAAGCGCTGGCTTTCTCGCTCGGGGGCCTTTCGAAGAGCGCCGGCCTGCCGTCCTGGAAGCTGGGGTGGATCCGCGTCGGCGGCGCCCCCGAGCTGCGCCGCCGCGCCGTCGCCGCCCTCGAGCTGGTGGCGGACAGCTACCTGTCGGTGGCGACCCCGGTGCAGTCCGCGCTCGGCGGCGTGCTGGCGCTCGCGCCGCGCATCCGCGAGGCGATCCGCGAGCGCGCGCTGGGGAACCTCGCCCTGCTGCGGGCGGCGGTCGCGGGGCTGCCGGCCGTCGAGCTGTTCGAGCCGCAGGGAGGGTGGGCGGTGCTGCTCCGCATCTCCCTCCCGGTCGCCGACGAGGACCTCGTCCTCGAGCTCCTGGAGCACGCCGGCGTCCTCGTCCACCCCGGCTACTTCTTCGACTTCGCGACCGACGACTTCCTCGTCCTCTCCCTTCTCCCCGAGCCGGAACGGTTCGGGGAGGGGGCGAAGCGTCTCGCGGAGTATCTGGGCGGCGGCTAGCTTCCGAACCGCCGGCTGACCTTGACCAGCAGCACGTTGGTCGGCGGGTCGCCGAGGAGGCGGCCGAGGCCGCTGGCGGCGGAGAGGCCGGGGTCGAGGGCGATCACGTTTCGCTGGTGATTCCAGACCACGGTCAGGAACGAGCCGGGGAAGTACTCCCAGCGCAGGACGAGGTCGCCGTTCAGGGTGCGGCTCTGGGCGTCGGGGGGTGCTGCGCTGTAGGCGGCGGGCTCGAAGCGGCGCGCCGGGTTGGGGTCGCGCGGCGCGGCGAGGCGCTGGCGTGGCGGTGTAGCGGCCGGTGCTGCTGAACGGTTGCAGGTAGGCCTGGAGGGCGAGGTGGGGGGTGAAGGTGAGGTCGCCGCGCAGGGTGAGGGCGAGGGTCTCCTGGCGCAGGCGGGCCACGAAGAAGTCGCTTCCCGCCGCGCCGGTCGGCTGCCAGCCGACGACGTCGCGCTCGTAGGTGGTGCCGATCGACCCTTGGACGTGGTCCGAGAAGCGAAGGTTGAGGAGGGGCGTCGCGCTCCAGGAGCGCGAGCCGCTCGCCGGCTCCTGGCTTGCCGCGGCGTCGAGCGAGAGGTACGACGCTTTGCGCTGATCGGTGATGACGGAGAGCGTGTACGTGGTGCGCGGCGGCAGGAGGAGCGCGGGGCCGCCGCGGAGCCAGGTGGTCGAGAGCGCCGACATCTCACGTTTCACGGCGAGCTTCGCCGTCCAGTAACGGCTGGTGTCGAACGAGAGATAGGAATCGACGACGCGGGTCCGCGGCTCGCCGGACCAGGTCCAGCCCATCCCGAGGTTGCTCGAGCCGACCGACCAGGCGCGGATCGCGCGGCCGGGGCGGAACCGCTCATATTTCCAGTCGCCGGCGAGGAGGAGCCAGTCCGAGGCGCGCTGGAAGCCCAGCTCGTCGACGTCGAAGCCGGGGGAGACGCCGCGCCCCACCACGTCCCAGAGGAAGGCGCCGGCGATCTTCGAGAGCCGGGTCTCGGCGGCGATCCCTTCCAGCTGGTCGCCGTACGGCGCCTGGGGGAGCCCGCGGGCGCCGGGGCGCTGGAAGAGGTGATCGGGGGCCTCCGCCACCCTTACGATGGCGGCCGGGTCGCCGCTCAGGCGGGTTCCCAGCGCCCAGCTCCTCACCTCGTAGGTCCCCGCGCCGAAGCGGTGCTGGAGCTCGCTGCCGAAGGCCGCCGCGTCGCCCACCTCCTGGCCGGCGAGGCGGGGGTCCGGGGCGAGGCGATGGAGGTCGGAGGCGAAGAGGCCGAAGGAGGAGCTTCCCTGGTCGAAGCTGCGCACGGCCCGCGCCACCGTCTCGACGGCGCGCGACTCGACCGGCCACTCCTCGCGGGTGCCGTCGGGGAGGCGGAGGAGGGCGTGCTCGCGGTCGGTCACGGCGCTGAAGGCGCCCAGCGTCCAGCCGCCGGCGGTCTGGCCGGAGAGCTTCGCGGCGCCGAGCAGGGTGGTGCCGGTGGGAATCGAGAGGAGCGTGGCGCCGTCCGGCAGCACGCCCTGGGGAGAGCGGCCGATGCGCCGCGAGTAGAAGGGGGACTCGTCGGCGAACGAGGCGTCCCGCGCCGCGAACGGCAGGCTGGTCGCCATGCGGAAGACGTCGATCCCCTCGAGGAAGAAGGGGCGCTGCTCGGGCTGGAAGAGCTCGAACGCCGTCAGGTTCACCTGCGAGGGGTCGGCCTCCACCTGGCCGAAGTCGGGGAGGAGGGTGGCGGTGAGGCTGAAGCTCGAGCCGATCCCCACCTTGAGGTCCGCGCCGGCCTTGAGGGAGGATTGCCGCTCGCGGTCGGGGCCGTCGTTGCCGAGGCGGGGAGCGGCGTAGGGGGTCACCTCGAAGCGGTGGACGCGGGGGGGCGCCGGCACGTGGAGGTCGTTGAAGCGCGAGACCACCCCGCCCAGGCCGTGATAGCGGGGCGACCAGTTCGAGGACTCGCCGTGGGCCGGGCTGTAGCGGTAGAAGTTGATCCCCCAGACCAGCTCCGAGGTTCCGGACTTGTCCGGCGGCAGCCGGAAGGCGAGCTGGGAGAAGGGGATGCGCATCTCCACCGTCCACCCCCAGGCGTCGACCCGCGCGGCGCTCTCCCAGACGGCGTTCCAGGAGGGGTCGTAGTTGATGTCGTCCGTCCACAGGCCGTCGACCTGGACGCCGCGCGGATTGACCCCGAAGGAGAAGCCGGAGCGGCGGTCGTGGCGGCTGTCGATCTCGACGAACGCCCAGTCGGAGACCGTCTCGTCGTCCCGCCGCGCGAGGGGGGCGCGGAGGCGCGTAGGCTCCGGATCGTAGTAGGTCAGCCCGACGTAGAGCGCCTCGTCGTCGGCCAGCACGCGGACCTCGGAGCGCAGCGTGGAGGCGGCGGCGGGGTGCGGCGAGGCCTGGATGAAGCCGGTGGCGACGGGGGCCTCGCCCCACACCGGCTCGTCGAGGCGGCCGTCGATCCGTGGCGGGGGGCCGCTGAGGCGGAGAGCGGCGAGGCTCCGGCGGCCGAGCAGCGCCGGATCGCAGTCGCTCGTCGGGCAGGTCACGGGCTCCGCCGGCTTCTCCGCCATAGCGGCGCGGAACGCCCCGAGCGTCTGGCACAACAGCAGGATCACACCCCATCGCCGCATCGTCCGGTCTCCTCGTGTCAGCAGGAGTTCGGCGGTCGGGGGGAAAAGGTGTCAGGCGGCGATTTCTGATTTGCCGATTTTTCGGGTGTTACGATCGCGGTCGGACGATGAGCGACGAGAGCGAAGCCCAGGACGACGGCGAGCTGGTCCGGCTGATGACCGCCTATCAGGGTGGCGAGCTGGCGGCGTTCGAGCGGCTCTACGCACGGCTCGCGGGGGAGCTCGGGCGGTATTTCGCGGCAGCCGCGGCGGCGGAGAAGGGAAGGACGGCGCCCGACCTGGTGCAGAACACCTTCCTCGAGATCCACCGCTCGCGCCGCACCTACCAACCCCCGCTGCCGGTGCGCCCCTGGGTGTTCGGCATCGCGCGCAACGTCCTCGGCCGCCACCGGCGGGAGGCGTGGCGGCGGGGGCGCCTCGAGGCCGCCGGCGAGCCTGCGGAACCGGCGGCGCCGGCGGCGCCGCGCGAGCTCGGCGACCTCTCGGCGGCGCTGGCACGCCTCCCCGCCTCCCGTCGCGAGGCGTGGGTGCTCCATCACGTCCACGGCTGGAGCTTCCAGCAGATCGCCGACCGCTGCCGCATCGGGGTGGGGGCGGCCAAGCTGCGCTCCAGCCGGGCGATGCGCGCCCTGCGCGCGGCGCTGGGGGCCGCGCCCGAAACGGAGATGGAGGACGCGAAAGATGGCTGATCGGACGGCTCCGGCCGAGATCCCGCCGGCGCTGCTCGCCGAGGTGGCGCGCGGCCTGTGGCCGGTGCGCCCGCTGGCCTCGCCGGCGCGGCGGACGCTGGCGCTCGTCCCGCTCGGGGTGGCGCTGCTCGGCGCCGTGCCGGCGTTCTGGGGGTGGCGCAGCAACTTCTCCAGCCTGGGCTCAGGGGTCGCCTGGGGGCTCTCCTTTGTGCAGACGCTCGCCGGCCTGCTGATCGTCGGCGCGGCGCTGCGCGAGGCGGTCCCCGGCCGCGAGCTCTCCGGCCGCGCGGCCCTCGCCACGGTCGGTGCGGCGGCGGCGCTCTTCGTGGGGCTGACCCTGGTCACCGAGCGGGTGGTCCCCGCCGCCGTCCCTCCCGGCGTCTTCGTGCGCTACGCCTGGGAGTGCTTCTGGATGGCGGCGGTCTCCGCCGTGCCGGCCCTGGCCGCGGCGGGATGGCTCGCCGCCCGCGCCCTCCCCACCCGGCCGGCGGTCGCCGGGGCGCTCTACGGGCTGGGGGCGGGGATGATGGCGGACGCCGGGGTGCGCCTCTTCTGCTGGGTCTCGGCCCCCGCCCACGTCCTCGTCGCCCACGGCGGCGCGATCCTCTGTCTGGCCGCCGCCGGCGCCCTCGCCGCGACTCTTATCGAGCGGATCAAGGAGCGGCGGCGGCGGGATCGCGTCTAGAGGCGCCGCGTTTATACTCGGGGCTGGATCGATCGGTTCTCAACCTGGAGGAACTCCCCATGACCCGAACCCTCGCCGTCCTGCCGGCTCTTCTCCTCCTCGCCGCCGCCCTGCCGGGAGCCCCCGCCGCGGCGATCTCGATCACCGAGTTTGCCGTCAATTCGACCGCGGAGCCGGGCGGCATCACCTCCGGGCCCGGCGGCGCCCTCTGGTTCACCGAGCTCAGCGGCAACAAGGTCGGCCGCATCACCACCGCCGGGGTGGTCACCAACGAGTACACCGTCGCCGGCTCCGTGGTCACCGAGTTCCCGACCGGGATCGTCCAGGGTCTGGACGGCAACGTCTGGTTCAGCGAGACGACGTCGAACGCGATCAGCCGCCTGACGCCGGCCGGGGTGGGGACGAAGTTCAACCTGCCGAACGCGGACTCGCAGCCGGTCGACATCACCCCCGGCCCGGACGGCGCCCTCTGGTTCACCGAGTTCGGCGGCGACCGGATCGGCCGCATCACCACCGCCGGCGTGATCCGGGAGTTCACGGTGCCGACCCCGGGCGCCAGCCCGACCGGGATCACGGCCGGGCCGGACGGCAACCTCTGGTTCACCGAGGAGGGGGCCGACAAGATCGGCCGCATCACGCCGCAGGGAGCGATCAAGGAGTTCGTGGTCCCCACCAGCGGCGCCGGGGCGGCGAAGATCGTCACCGGCCCGGACGGCAACCTCTGGTTCACCGAGCTCAACGGCAACAAGATCGGCCGCATCACGCCGGCGGGCGCGATCACCGAGTTCCCTCTGCCGACCCCCGACTCCGACCCGGTGGTGATCACCCCCGGTCCGGACGGCGCCCTCTGGTTCGCGGAGATCAACGCCGGCAAGGTGGGGCGGATCACGACCGCCGGCGCCATCACCGAATTCACGCCCCCCTCCGCCGGAGCGCAGCCGGCTGGCATCACCGCCGGGCCGGACGGCAACATCTGGTTCACCGAGCCGTCGACGGGGAAGATCGGGCGGGTCGACCTGGCGGTCGCCAGCACCTGCACGCCGAACGCGACCACCCTCTGCATCGACGACCAGGCGGGGGACAAGCGCTGGCAGGTGCGGATCAGCTACCACACGGCGCAGGGGGGCGGCCTCTCCGGCGACGGCCACGCCATCCCGCTCGCCAGCCTCGGCGTCTCGCACGGCGGCCTGTTCTGGTTCTTCGGCGCCGACAACCCCGAGGTGCTGGTCAAGGTGCTGAACGCCTGCACCTTCAACCAGAAGTTCTGGATCTACGCCTCGGCCACCACCAACGTCGCCTACACCCTCACCGTCACCGACACGAAGACCGGCCGCACCAAGGTCTACAGCAACCCGGACGGTAAGATCCCGGCGCCGGTGCAGGACACCTCGGCGCTCGCCTGCACCAGCGGGACCGACTTCACGGCGGATTCCTCCGGCGACCTGGCGGACTTCTTCGCCGCGCCGCCCCTCCCCGAGCCGGCCGCCGCGCCGGACCCTGCCAAGGCCGGCTGTGCCACGACCGCCACCACCCTGTGCATTGACGGCCGCTTCACGGTCACCGTGAGCTACCACACGGCGCAGGGCGGAGGGAGGTCCGGGTCGGGCCAGGTGATCGCCTTGCAGAGCCTGGGGGTCGCGCAGGGGGGGCTGTTCTGGTTCTTCGGCCAGGACAACCCGGAGATGCTGGTCAAGGTGCTCGACGGCTGCGCGCTGAACCAGAAGTTCTGGGTCTACTACGCCGCCGGTACCAACGTCGGCTTCACCGTGAAGGTGACCGACCTCCAGACCGGCCACACCAAGTCCTACACCAACGCCGACGGCAAGGCCGCGGCGCCGGTGCAGGACACCGCGGCCCTCGCCTGCCAGTAGCCTGCGACAGGGAGCCACGGCGGAGCCGGCACAGGCTTTGCTCCGCCGTTTGAGCTCCATGGCCGAACCGAGAGAAAAGCCGCGCCCCGGGGCAGAGCCCGCCGCCGCGTCGCCGGCGCGCGAGCAGCCGAAGGGGCTCCGCAAGTGGGGGAGCCTGCTCGTCCTCTCGCTGGCGCTCGCCATCATCATCATCGACACCACGCTGCTCAACGTCTCGCTCGAGACGCTGATCCGCGAGCTGCACACGACGCTGCAGAGCCTGCAGTGGGTGATCTCCGCCTATTCGCTCACCCTCGCCGCGCTCACCGTCACCGGCGGGCGCCTGGGCGACCTCTTCGGGCGCAAGCGGATGTTCATGCTCGGCGCCGTCCTCTTCGCCGCCGGCTCGTTCATCGCCTCGATCAGCCGCTCGGTGCCGACGCTGATCGTCGGCGAGTCGATCGTCGAGGGGATCGGCGCGGCGCTGATGATGCCGGCCACCGCCTCGCTGCTGGTCGCCAAGTACCGCGGCCACGACCGCGCCCTCGCCTTCGGCATCTGGGGGGGCGTGGCGGCGGCGGCCTCCGCCGTCGGGCCGATCCTCGGCGGCTTCCTGACCACCCACTACAGCTGGCGCTGGGGGTTCCGGATCAACGTCGGCGTCGTCGCCCTCCTGCTGCTCGGCTCGCTGATCCTCGAGGACGAGCCGGCGCGCGGCCGGAAGACGATCGACTCCGTCGGGGTCGTGCTCTCGGCGCTCGGCCTCCTCGCCGTCGTCTTCGGCATCATCGAGGCGTCGTCCTACGGCTGGGTCCACGCCTTGAAGCCGTTCGCCGTCGCCGGCCGGGAGCTGCCGCTCGGCAGCCTGTCGATCGTGCCGTTCGCGATCCTCCTCGGCGTCCTGATCCTCGCCGGCTTCTTCCTCTGGGAGCGGCGGGCCGAGCGCGCGGGAGGGATGCCGCTCGTCTCGCTCCGCCTGTTCGGGAACCGCAGCTTCCTCGCCGGGGCGTCGGTGACCGGGGTGATGATGCTGGGGCAGAACGGCGTCATCTTCTCGCTCCCCGTCTTCCTGCAATCGGTGCGCGGGCTCGACGCCTTCCACACCGGCCTCACCCTGCTGCCGATGTCTCTGCTCCTCTTCGTCGTCTCGCCGGCGGCGGCGATGCTGACCAAAAAGATCCCCCACAAGCGGCTGGTGCAGGCCGGGCTGATCGTCAACGTCTGCGCCCTCCTCGCCCTGCGCTTCGCGCTCGGCGTCGACACCCCGCTCGGCTGGCTGGTCCCCGGGCTCGCCCTCTACGGGATCGGCCTCGGCCTGGTGCTGTCGCAGATCAACAACCTCACCCTCTCCGCGGTGCCGGTCGAGGAGGCGGGGGAGGCCTCCGGGGTCACCAACACCTTCCGGCAGATCGGCTCGTCGCTGGGGGCGGCGATCATCGGCTCGGTGCTCCTCACCTCGATCGTCGCCGACCTCCAGGCGACGGTGGGGCGGAGCGCGCGCATCCCGCCGCAGGAGAAGCCCGCCGTCGACCGCCTGCTGCGCCAGCAGTCCTCGAGCCTGGCGTTCAACGGCGGCGGCGGTCAGGGTGGACCTTTCGACCGCCTGCCGCCGGCGGTGCGCAGAGAGATGAACGCCGCCCGCCGCGTCGCGATCACCGACGGCGATCGCAAGGCGCTCACCTACGGCGCCGGCTTCGTCCTCCTGGGGCTCCTGGTCTCGACGCGGCTGCCGTTGCGCGCGGCGGAGCAGGTGCAGGGAAAAGGGCGCGACTGACCTGCCAGAGTCGGATATTGTCGGCGCCATGGACGCCGTGACCACCGCGCAGAGCGACCCCTCCCCCTCCCCCGGCCGCTTCCGGATCAGCGAGTTCGTGCGCTGGAGCGACGTCGATCTCGCCGGCATCATCTGCTACGGCGCCTACGTGCGCTTCTTCGAGATCGCCGAGACGGAGCTCTTCCGGGCGATCGGCTTCCCCTATTCGAAGCTGTTCGAGGAGTTCGACTTCTGGCTGCCGCGGGCGCAGCTCCACTTCGAGTTCCGGAAGCCGGCGCTGCTCGACGACCATCTCGACGTCGAGATCTGGATCGGCAAGGTGGGGACCTCGTCGCTGCGCATGGAGTTCGCGATGTACCGGCTGGCGACGCCGGGAGAGGGAGACGGGGCGCGCGAGCTGACCGCCGAGGGGTACGCGGTGGTGGTGGCGGTGGCGCGTGCCGACCTGCGGCCGATCCCGCTGCCGCCGCCGTTCGTGGCGGCGCTCGCGCCCTACCTCGCCCCGGCCTTGACGCCTGTCTGTAAATAACGCCGCTGCAGCTCCTCTACGGTCATCGGCCCCAGCTTGATGAGGATCGCGGTGGGCTCTCCGCCGGGGCTCTGCCGGTAGGTGATGTAGGCGGTGGCGCCGGTGCGCAGGTCGGCCAGCCGGAACGGTCGCCCCTGCTCGTCGCGATAGGTGGTTTCGGCGCTCACCCGCATCAGCAGGGTCACCTCGGTTGGGTGCTTGAGCACGATCCGGCCGCGGGCCGCGTCGACCGACGCGACGATGAAGAACTCCTCCCGCTCGTCCGGCGCCGTCCTGGCAGCGACGGCGCGCCCGGGGACCCTCCCGAGACCCAGCCCGAGCCCGAGAAGGATCACGAGGACGACGAGGCGACGGCGTCCGTTCATCGCCCCCTCCCCGCGTTCCCTGCCACCGGCGGCCGGGGCGGCTTCCCCTTCCCGTCCCCCGCGGCGGCATTCATGGCGCCGGTGACCAGGAGGTCGCCTGCCTTGAGATTCCCCTCGGCGAGCTGGGTGTTGGCGAAATCGGAGATTCCGACCTTGACCAGGACCGGCTGAAGCTCGCTGCCGGCGGCGAGCTTCCAGACCACCTGCCGGCCGCCGGTGTGGGAGATGAGGGCGGCCTCCGGGATCCCGAACCGGCGGTAGAGCCGGCCGAGGTCCGCCGCCGGCAGGTCCGGCGCATAGGTCAGGGCCGCGTTGGGGATCTCGAGGACGTTCTCGACGTGGCCGGTGGGCAGCGTGACGTAGGCCGTCTCGCCCGGGAGCAGCCGCCCGTCCGGGTTTTCGAAGTCGATCACCGTGTCGTAGGTGACGACGTTCTGCACGACATAGGCGTTCAGCCGGATGGCGCCCACCTGCCCATGGAAGGTCTCGTTGGGGAAGGCGTCGACCTGGAAGGTGGCCTCGCCGCCGACCTTGATGAAGCCGGTGTCCGACTCGTCGGTCTTGGCGTAGACCTGCATCCGCTTCAGGTCCTGGGCGATGGTGAACAGGTTGGGGGCCTGGAGGGAGGCGGCGACCGACTGGCCGACGGTGACGTTCTTGGCGACCACCGTCCCGTCGGTGGGGGAGAGGATCGTCGTGTAGCGCAGGTTCGCCTCCGCCTGCTGCAGCGAGCCCTGCATGGCCGAGACCTCGGCTCGCGCCTGCTCGACCTGCGCCAGGGCCTCCTGGTACTGCGCCCGGGCCTGGTTCACCTGCGCCTTCGCGGCCAGCGCCCCGGCCTCGGACTGGCCGAGGGTCGACTGGCTGAGGTCCTTCTGGTCGAGAGGGAGGAGCCCCTGGCCGTAGAGCTTGGTGAGGCGCTGCGCGTTGGCTCGCGCGTAGACGGTGTCGGCAGCCGCCTTGGCGGCGTTGGCCTGGTAGGTCTCGATCTGCGCCTGGCTCGAGCCGAGACCCGCCTGGAGGTGCCGCAGGTTCGCCTCGGCGCTCGCCAGGTTGCCGCGCGCCGTGACCACCTGGGCCTGGTAGACGGCGGGGTCGATCTGGGCGAGGACCTGGCCGGCGCGGACCTGCGTGTTGAAATCGGCGAAGACGAGCTTCACCGTCCCCGAGACGTAGGAGCCGACCGGGACCGTGGTCAGCGGGTTGATGCTCCCCGTGGCTTCGACGGCAGAGGTGATGGAGCCGCGCTGGACCGGGGCGGTCAGGTATTGCGGCCCGGCCGACCGCCCGCCGAGCCAGAAGCCGAGCAGGAGGAGGGCAGCGACCGCCCCGGCGACGAGCAGGACGATCCGCCGCCGCAGGCGAGGGGGAGCTGCCGGCATGGCGGTATCATACCCAAACCATGGAGCTGCGCATCCTCCTTCCGGAAGCCCTCGGCGCCATGGCGGCCAACAAGCTGCGCACCGCGCTCACCATGCTCGGCATCACGATCGGCATCGCCGCCGTGATCTGCACCGTCGCCATCGGCGAAGGGGGCTCGAACCGGGTCCGCGAACAGTTCCAGAGCCTGGGCGACAACTTCATCTGGGTCGAGGCGGGGAGCCGCAACGTGCAGGGGGTGCGCACCGGCACCGGCGCCACCAAGACCCTCACCCTGCGCGACGCGCAGGCGATCCGCGAGGCGGTGCCGCTGATCAAGAGCGTCTCGCCCAACGTCGACGGCCGGGCGCAGGTGGTCTACGGCAATCAGAACTGGTTCACCCAGTACCGGGGGGTGACGCCGGAGTACCTGGCGATCCGCCGCTGGACGATCGCCAAGGGGGCTTCGTTCACCCACCAGGATGTCACCCTCTCGGCCAACGTCTGCCTGCTCGGCCAGACGGTGGCCGGCATGCTGTTCGGAGGGGCGGACCCGATCGGCCGCACGATCCGCTTTGGCAACCAGCCGTTCCGGGTCGTCGGGGTCCTCGCCGCCAAGGGGGAGACCGCCACCGGGCAGGACCAGGACGACACGGTCCTGATGCCGAGCTCGACGGTGCAGCACAAGATCAAGGGGATCAACTGGCTCGACGACATCGTGGCCTCGGCGGTCGCGCCGGAGGCGATCCGCCCGGCCAAGGAGCAGATCATCCGCCTGCTCCGCCAGCGCCACCACCTGCGGGCGGGCTCGCCCGACGACTTCAACCTCCGCAGCCCCGAGGAGATCCTCGAGGCGCAGCAGGAGACCAGCCGCACCTTCACGATCCTGCTCGCCAGCATCGCCTCCGTCTCGCTGCTGGTCGGCGGCATCGGGATCATGAACATCATGTTCGTCACCGTCACCGAGCGCACCCGGGAGATCGGCGTCCGCCGCGCCGTGGGGGCCACGCGCCGCAGCGTCCAGACGCAGTTCCTGGTCGAGGCGGTGCTGCTCTGCGCCCTCTCCGGCGCCGTCGGCGTCCTGGTCGGCGTGGTCGCCTCCAGCGTCTTCTCACACGTGCTCGGCTGGGTGATGATCATCCCGCCCCGGGCGGTGGCGATCGCCGTCCTGTTCTCCGGTCTGATCGGCGTCGGCTTCGGGTTCTACCCGGCGCGCAAGGCGTCGCTGCTCGATCCGATCGACGCCCTGCGCTACGAGTAGGTCTTACCAGCTCACAGGAAGAAGCGGGCGGTGAGGACCTTCCCCTCGGGGGTGATGCGGTGCTCGACGCGGTCGGCCAGGCGGACGACGGCGCCGAGGCCGGTGCCGAGGCCGTGGCGGCCGAGGATCAGGGCGGGATCGATCGGCCCCTGGTCGTCGTAGCCGTCGGTCATCGCCATCCGCAGGTCGCGGATCGGCGGGCCGACGTCGCTCGCCTCGACGTAGAGCTCGCCGGCGGGGGGGGAGGCGGGGTCGTGGCTGATCCGGATCTCCCCCTCGACGCCGTGCTTGACGATGTTCGAGGCGAGCTCGGAGACCACGATCGCCACCTCCTCGGCGCGGCGAGCGGCGAGCCCCGCCGCCAGGGCGAAGCGCCGCGCCTGGCCGGCCGCCACGATGGCGCCGGTGCGCTCCCGGATGGGGAAGACCCGGCTGTCCACCGGCATCTCCAACGCTTCCTCCGGAGGGGGCGGGGTGAGCTCCGGCCCGTCCAACCGGCTAGGCCTCGGCGGTCAGCCGGCGGGCGTTCTGGTGCACCACCTGCTCGGTCTCCCGCAGGTAGAGCTGGAGGGCGTCGCGCAGGCTGCGCAGCGTCCGGATGCCGGTCAGGTCGACCCCGATGTGGGTCAGCGTCTGCGCGATCCCCGGGTTGATGCCGGAGATGATGCACTCGGCGCCGAGCAGGCGCACGGCGCGGGCCATCTTGATGAAGTGGTCCGCCGTCTTGGTGTCCATCACGTCGATCCCCGTGATGTCGACGATCGCCATGCGCGCCTGCTTGGCGACGATCGTCTCGAGCAGCGTCTCGGTCATCTCGGCGCTGCGCTGGCTGTCGACGATCCCCACCACCGGCAGGCAGAGGACGCCCCCCCAGACCTCGATGATCGGCGTCGACAGCTCGCGGATGGCCGCCTGCTGCATCTCGATCGTCTCGAGCTTCCCCTCGAGCTCGCGGTTGATCGATTCCTGCTGGGTGAGCATCCGGTTGAGCTCGGACTTGGCCTCGCCGAGCTCGCGGACGAAGATCGAGAATGCCGTCTCGAGCTCCGAGAACTCGTCCTTCATCTCGCCCGAGCGCTCGAGCAGCGAGAGGCAGGAGTCGAACTCGTCGACGCTGGCATAGGAGAGCGCCTCGATGACCGACTGCAGGCGCTCGGAGGTTACGATCACGTGGGGCTCTTCGTTCTCGGCCATGCTTTTCTTCCTCGCCATAGGATTATGAAACTACTGTTGAGATGATGATGAGTCGATATTGGAGTCGATAATGGATTCAGGCCGCGGCGAACATCACGCGCCGCTCGGCGAGCCAGGTCCGCGCCAGGTCTTCGGTGTCGAAGAAGGCGATCGGGTTGAGGTTCGAATCCCGCCGGAACAGGTTGATCGAGGTGATCACCAGCTTGGTGACCACCCGCGCCTTGAGCGGCGCCTTGATCACCGCCATGCCGCGCAGCGGGATCTCCTTGAGCGTCTCGGCCACCGCCCGCCGCCCCTCCGGCGCGATGTTGTCGAGCCGTTCGGCGTCGATCAGAAAGAACAGGACGTGCTTCCCCTCCGCCATCGCGAGCTGCCGGCGCAGCAGCTCGATCGCGTCGTCGGCGGTGGCGGCGGCCCCGAAGCGCAGGTAGATGATGTCCGGCTCCTCGAAATAGGTGAGGTGCTTGCCGGCGATCAGGTTCGCCGGGTTCGAGCGTTCTTCGGCAGAGGTCGCCATCGTCATCTCCCTCGGAAGTCAGGGCCCCGGAGCGGCCAACGGAAGAGGGTCAACGCCGCACCGGTTCCCGGCTCGCGGGCGCGGCGGCGGCGTTCCCCTCGGAGGGAGGCGCGGTGAGCTTGTCGGCGAGCGACGCGTCGTCGCCGTAGCCGAGGATGAGGGCGGTCGAATCGTCGTGATCCTTCCCCCAGTGCTCGACGATGCGGCGGGCGACCGCCTCGGCCGTCCCCGGCAGGCAGGACTTGAGGTTGCCGCGGCTCGAGATGCCGTCGCTCATCAGGCAGTAGATGTCGCCCGGCTTCATCGCCACCCGCATCACCTTCGAGGAGCGCATGTTGTGGCCGACGATGCCGGCGAGGCAGAACAGGCTGGGCGGCGTGCCGGCGAGGCTCTGCACCTCGATGTTGCCGATGCCGCAGAACTCCCCCTGGCCGTCGTCCGCCACCTTGAGCACGCCGACGGCGGCGCCGCGCGTCACCCTGAGCTCCTGGTGGCAGCGGCTCACGATCGAGCCGACCGGCTGGTCGGCGCAGCGGTGGATCACCTCGCAGGCGAGCTCGGCGGCCACCGACGACTCGTAGCCGTGGCCGAGGCCGTCGATCACCGCGACGAGGGTCTCGCCGGGGTTCTGCTCGATCAGGAAGCTGTCGCCGCAGATCGACAACCCCTTGTAGGGACGACTGAAGGCACCGGTTCTCAACGTTCCCCCTTGAAGACGCAGGTCACGGTGGTTCCGATACCCGGCCGAGTGTCGAGCAGGAAGTCGTCCACGAGCTTCTTCACGGCGACCAGGCCCTTGCCCATGCCGCGTTGCGATTTGTAGGTGCCGGCCCAGATCTCGTCGAGCTTGGACTGGGGGATCCCTGGCCCCTGGTCGGTCGCGATGATCTGCAGGCCCGGGATGCCGCGGTCGTCCTTGACCGAGCGCAGCTCGACGGTCCCCTTGCCGGCGTAGAAGATGATGTTGCGCGCCAGCTCCGAGACGGCGGTCGCCACCTTGACCGAGGCGAACTTCGAGAGGCCGATGCGCACCGCCTCCGACCACGCCTCGAGGCGGGCGGTGGCAATGTCCTTCTCCTGCACGATGGGGAGCTTCTTGGGTGCCAGGGCGAGCCCCGAGGGGGCCTTCTCGGCTCCCATCGCGCCGCCCCCGGCGCCCGAGGAGAGGGCGCGGTCGCAGGCGGCGATCAGCTGCGCGCTGTTGCTGCGCGCGAAGAGGCGCACCGAGTTCTCGAGCTCCTGCATGATGGTCGCGCGGTCGGTCGCCGTCAGCTGGTGGACCGGGGTCGTCGCCAGACCCCCCAGGCGGTTGAAGATACTGCGCTGGGTGATCGACGAGATCGTCCCGGCCAGGATGGAGCCGATCTCCTTTTCGACCGTCTTCATTGCAGCAGGTCGAGCCTTTCCAAGGCGAGATCGAGGTTGAGGGCGGTGTTGACCGAGTCGAGCTCGACCCCCATCTCGATCAGGGTCATCGCCACCGCCGGGCGGATCCCCACGATGTAGCACTCGGCCCCCATGAAGCGCACCGACTTGCCGATGTCGTTCAGGATGCGGGTGATGTAGCTGTCGATGACCTCGACGGCCGAGACGTCGAGGATGACGCCGCGGGCGTTGACCGTGCGGACCCGGTCCATCAGCGAAGCCTGGAGGTCCAGGGCCAGACGGTCGTGCAGCTCGGTCTGGATGCTGACCAGCAGGCAGTTGCGAATCTGGATGATCGGTAGCTCTTGCTCCACGATGCTCCGCTCCCCAAGGTCGGGATGAGACCGGCGACAACTGCCCTGCGCAGGGAGGACCAAGGATGGAGACGGCTCACCCGGGCGGTGAACGGCTCCCGCGCTACGGCACGCGCTGTTCCTGAAGGACACTCGATGCGGTGCCGGGCCTTCGACGTCGGAAGTTCTGGAAGTTTTTAGCATATTGCTACGCCGAAATCCACCGTGGGGGCCGAGGGAGCCCCGGAAGGAGTCGGGCGACGGGTTGGAGTGGTGGGAGGCGCGCAGGACGGGCGGCAAGCCGGATCAGGCGGCGCGGAGCGCCGCCGGCGTCCCGGCCGGGCTGACTGCCGCATCGACTGCCGCATATTGTCGCAACGGAGGCGGAGTTTCGTCACCCCGCGAGCGCTCCGAGGTGGTCCGCGGGCGGGAGTGGGCCGTCGCGGCGGGATGGCGCTCCATCGCCTTGGCGACCCCCCAGATGGCGAGCAACAGGAGGACGAGGGCGAGGAGCCAGGGGACGAAGCGGCGTTGGTGTTGGGTCTCTAGCTCGGACATCAGGTGTTCCTTTCCTTCTCGCACAGAAAGCTGTGCAAAGAACAGGCCTGCCCCGGCGCCGGGGATGAAACGGCGGCCGTTCTCCCGCGTATAGACTCCGTCCACCCCGCAAGGGTTAGAAGGAGACGACGATGCGAAGCGCGATTCTCTTCACCGCCCTCCTGGGGCTCGGCACCCTCGCGGCCCACGCGGCGGTCGCTCCGGTGCCGAGCCCAGTCTCAGCCGTGCCCGCCGCGCAGGCGGCGCCGGCCGCCGTGGCGCCATCCCCCTTCGACCCCGAGGCGGCGACCGCCGCCTACCTCGGCACCGTCGACAAGGTGAAGCGGGCGCGCTCGGACGCCTACTTCGAGGGGGGGTACTGGCTGCTCCTCTGGAGCTTCCTCTACGGGCTCGGGATGGCCTGGCTGCTGCTCGGCACCGGGCTGTCAGCCCGCATGCGCGACCTCGCCGAGCGGATGACGGGCTGGCGGCCGATGCAGACCTTCCTCTACGCCCTCCAGTACATCCTGGTGAGCTTCGTGCTGGGCTTTCCGCTCTCCCTCTCCAGCGACTTCTTCCGCGAGCACCGGTACGGCCTCGCGACGCAGGACTTCCCGGCCTGGATGCTGGACCAGCTGAAGGGGCTGGGCGTCGGGCTGGTCCTGGGGGGCGTGGCGCTGACGGTCCTCTACTGGGTGTTGCGCATGGCGCCCCGGACCTGGTGGATCTGGGGGGCGATCGTCTCCGTCCTCTTCGCCACCGCGGTGATCGCCCTGGCGCCGGTGTTCATCGAGCCGCTGTTCAACCGCTACAGCGAGCTCCGCGATCCGCGGCTGCGCGGGCCGATCCTGTCGCTGGCGCGGGCGAACGGCATCCCGGCCGAGCACGTCTACGTGGTCGACGCCTCGAAGCAGTCCAACCGGGTGAGCGCCAACGTGGCGGGAGCCCTGGGGACGACGCGGATCGCCCTCAACGACAACCTGCTGAAGCGGGTCTCCCCGGCGGGGGTGCAGGCGGTGATGGGGCACGAGATGGGGCACTACGTGCTGCATCACGTCTACAAGGGGATCTTCTACTTCGGCGTCGTGCTGGTGGCCGGCTTCGCCTTCCTGCGCTTCGGGTTCGACCGCGCCCTCGCCCGCTGGGGGACGCGCTGGGGAGTGCGCGGGGTCGCCGATCCGGCCGGGCTCCCGTTGATGGCGGTCCTCATCTCGATCTTCTTCTTCGTCCTCACCCCGCTCAACAACACCATGGTCCGCACCGACGAGGCGGAGGCCGACATCTTCGGCCTCAACGCCTCCCGCCAGCCGGACGGCTTCGCCGAGGTGGCGCTGATCGTCAGCGACTACCGCAAGCTCGAGCCCGGGCCGCTCGAGGAGTGGATCTTCTACGACCACCCGAGCGGCCGCAACCGCATCCTGATGGCGATGCGCTGGAAGGCCGAGCACCTGGGCGAGCTGGCGGCTGAGGGCCGACCACGGACGAACAGGGACTGACACGGACGAACAGGGACAGGGCTCAACTCTGTCCGTGCCGGTCCGTGTCAGTCTGTGTTCGTCCCTGTTCCACCTTACAATCCAGCCCGATGCCCCCTCTCCTCCTCCACATCGGCAGCGGCAACGCGCGCCTCCCCGGCTGGACGAACGTCGACGTCCAGCCGCTCCCCGGGGTGGACGTGATCGCCGACGTGACCCAGGGGCTCGACTTCTCCGGGGCGGAGGCGGTCTTCTCCGAGCACTTCCTGGAGCACCTGGCGATCGACGACGCCCTCTCGTTCCTGCTCGAGGTCCACCGCGTCCTGGCCCCCGGCGGGTGGCTGCGCCTGTCGACCCCCAACCTCGACTGGGTCTGGCTCACCCACTACCGGCTGGAGGGGGAGGGGGCGGAGAAGCGCGGCGCGGCGCTCGCCATCAACCGCGCCTTCCGCGGCTGGCGCCACCAGTTCCTGTGGAACCGCGAGATGCTCGAGGAGGCGCTCGCCGCCTGCGGCTTCGCCGAGGTCCGCTGGCCGCGGCGGGGGGAGAGCGAGCTCCCCCTCTTCCGCGGCCTCGAGGTGCACGACACCTACGGCGACACCGAGGGGCTCCCCCACATCCTGCTCGCCGAGGCCCGCAAAGGGGAGCCGCGGCCCGAGCGCCTGCGCGCGCTGCGCGAGGCGGTGCAGGCGGGGTTCCTCGATCACCTGAAGGATTAGCCCTCCAGCCAGTACCCTCGCGCCAGCTCCCGGTACTCCGCCACCTGCCGCCGCTGCCATTCCGCGCTCCGCCCGAGCTCGGCGGCGAGGAGCGCCGCCACGGCGGGGGCGATCTCGGAGCTGGCGCGGGCGTCCAAGAGGAGGGCGCGGGTGCGGCGGGCGAGGACGTCCTCGACCGAGCGGGCCATCTCGTGGCGGGCGGCCCAGACGACCTCGCCGGAGAGGTAGGGGAGGCGCGGGTGGAGCGGCGCGTCGGCGCCGGGGTGCTCGGCGGCGAGGCGGGCGACGGCGGGGGAATCGGATCCGTAGACGGCGAAGCCGTCGTGAGGGACATCGGCGAAGTCGTGGTGGGGGCCCTCGGCGCGCCAGCCGTGCAGGGGGAGGTCGGCGGTGCGCGAGGGGCGCTCGTCGAGGTCGGCCACCAGGGCGGCGTGGTCGATCGCGTCCTCCCCCATCCGGCGGTAGGTGGTCCACTTCCCCCCCGCGATCGTGACCAGGCCGGCGGGGGAGACCAGCAGGGTGTGGTCGCGCGACAGCGCCGCCGTCTTCGCCGCCGCCCGGTTGCCGCGCACCAGCGGGCGCAGCCCGGCGAAGCAGGAGAGGACGTCGCCGCGGCCGGGGCGCGGGGTCAGGTAGCGCCCGGCGTGGTCGAGCAGGAACTCGATCTCCCCGGCGAGCGGGCGGGGCTCGAGCGCCGGGGTCGCGACCGGCGTGTCGGTGGTCCCCACCACCACCCGGTCGTGCCAGGGGACGGCGAACAGCACGCGGCCGTCGGCGGTGTGGGGGACGAGGATGGCGCTCTCCCCCGGCTGGAAGCGGCGGTCGAGCACCAGATGGACCCCCTGGCTGAGCGCCAGCAGCGGCGGGCTCGCCGGGTCGTCCATCCGCCGCAGTCCGTCGGCGAAGATGCCGGTGGCGTTGATCACCACCCGCGCCCGCACCTCGGCCTCGGCGCCCGTCTCCTCGTCGCGGACGCGGGCTCCCCGCACCAGCTCCCCCTCCTTGATCAGCCCCACGGCCGAGACGTAGTTGACGGCCACGCCGCCGAGGTCGGCGAGGGTGAGGGCGAGGGTCACGGCCAGGCGCGCGTCGTCGAACTGGGCGTCCTGGTAGATGACGCCGCCGCGCAGCCCGTCGGGGCGCAGGGTCGGGATGCAGTCGAGCGCCTCCTCGCGGGAGAGGAGCCGCGAGGGGGCGAGCCCCATGCGGCCGGCGAGCAGGTCGTAGAGCTTGAGGCCGGCGCCGTAGTAGGGAGCCTCCCACCAGTCGTAGCTGGGGACGACGAAGGGGAGGTCGCGCACCAGGTGGGGGGCGTTGCGCAGCAGCCGGCCGCGCTCGCGCAGCGCCTCGAGGACGAGCGCCACGTTCCCCCGCTGGAGATAGCGCACGCCGCCGTGGACCAGCTTGGTGCTGCGGCTGGAGGTCGCCTTGGCGAAGTCATGCCCCTCGACGAGGGCGGTGCGGTAGCCGCGCGCCGCCGCCTCGACCGCCGCTCCCAGGCCGCTCGCGCCGCCCCCCACCACCAGCACGTCCCACGGCTGCTCCTCGGGAGCGAGGAGGCGGGCGAGCATCTCGGCGCGGTTCAACCGGCGGCCTCGGGCATGGAAGGGAGTATGCCTCAAAACAAAGGGCGACCCCTCGCGGGGCCGCCCTGGTTGCAGCGCGCTGGAGCGAGCTCTACGCGACGGCCGAGCGGCGGCGCAGCATCAGCAGCGCGCCGACGGCGAGCAGGAGCCCGAGGGCGACGAGGCCGGTCTCGCCGAGGGTCGGCACCGGCGGGGGGGGCGGGGCGAAGTTGGTGATCACCGCCCGTTCGGCCGTGGTCACGCACTGGGTGGCGTTGTCCGGCAGTTGGGCGAGCTGGGCCGCCTTGGCCGCCGCCGCCGCGTTGCTCGGCTGGCCGGCCACGAAGTTGGCGATGATCCGCGTCTCGCCCGGCTGGAGGGTGATGGTGTAGGTCCACCAGGGGTTGTCGTCACCGTCCACGAAGTTGATGAAGGTCACCGGGTTCGGAGAGCTCGGCCCCTGGAGGACGTGGCCGAGGCGGACGTCGGACGACGTGGTCCCCGAGTAGTTCTGGAACGAGTTGATCCAGGTGTCGGTGATCTCGGCGGTGGCGTTGCCGTTCGAGGTGGTGACGATCTTCGTGTTGCTGTCCGAGCCCAGGTTGTTCGAGGTGATCAGGTTGAAGGTCACCGGCGCCGCGCCGGTGTTCTTCACGATGTTCAGCCAGCGGCCGAAGCTGTCGTTGCTGGGGACGAACACCTTGCGCGAGACCTCGATCGTCGAGGTCGCCAGGTCGATCGTCTGGGTGGGGAGGACCACCTGGCGGCCGTTGCACTCGGTCGTCGCCGCGCCGTTCTGGTTGTACATGATGTAGTCCGGCAGGCCCCCCTTGGTCGGCAGGCCCCCCTTCGCCGGCCGGGCGGCGATCCCGGCTCCGCCGCCGAGGCTCCCCGACTCGCACGGGCCGGTGGCGCCGTTGTTGCCGATGCAGAGCGCGTTGTAGCCGTCGAAGGCGTCGTTGAGAGTCGAGCTGGTGGTGCCGCCGTTCAGCGTGGTGGCGTTGACCGCCGCCGTGTAGCTCGCCTCCGACATGGCGCCCGAGGCGGAGCTCGAGGTGGTGAAGGTGATGTTCGTGTTGATGAAGTACTTGAGGCCGGAGGCGTCGATCAGGCCGATCGAGCCGGTGGCCTTGGGCTTGACGCCGCTCTTGTTCGGGCGGCCGGCGGCCGCCTTCGACTGGTGCTTGAGATCCTTGCCGAGGGCCCGCCGCTCGACGAGCGAGACGTCGGCGGAGGCGAGCTGGGCGGTGAACAGGGCGGACAGGGCGCAGACGACGAGCCGTTTCACAGGCGAAAACCTCCCTCGGTTCAAAAGAAGAAGAATGGGATCCCGAGCGCTCTACTCCAGGGGTCGGGTAGTTGTACCACAGAGGACCGTGGGGGAAAAGAAAAAGGCGGCCCCTCGCGGGACCGCCCTTCTTCCGGCCGTTGGGACGAAGCCTCAGGCGACGGCCGAGCGGCGGCGCAGGATCAGCAGGGCGCCGAGGGCGAGCAGGACCCCCAGGGTGAGGAGGCCGGTCTGGCCGAGGGTCGGCACCGGCGGAGCCGGCGGCGCGAAGTTGGTGATCTCCGCCCGCTCGGCGGTGGTCAGGCACTGCGTGGTGTTGGCCGGCAGGCTGGCGAGCTCGGCCGCCTTGGCGGCGGCGGCCGCCTTGCTCGGCTGGCCGGTGACGAAGTTGGTGATGATCCGCGTCTCGCCGGGCTGGAGGGTGATGCTGTAGCCCCAGAACGGGTTGTCGTCGCCGTTCACGAAGTTGATCCCGGCCAGCGGGTTCGCCGCGCTCGGCCCCTGGAAGACGTGGCCGAGCCGCGGGTCGGACGACGTGGTCCCGGAGTAGTTCTGGAACGAGGTGGCCCAGGTGTCGGACGTCTCGGCGGTGGCGTTGCCGCTCGAGGTGGTGACGAGGATCGTGTTGGAGTCCGAGCCCAGGTTGTTGGCGATCACCAGACTGAAGGTCGCCGGCGTCGTGCCGGTGTTGGTCAGGATGTTCAGCCAGCGGGCGAAGGTGTCGTTGGTCGGCACGAAAACCTTGCGCGACATCTGGATGGTGTTGGCGCCGACCGTGATCGACTGGGTGGGGAGCACCACCTGACGGCCGCCGCACTCGGTGGTCGCCGGGCCGTTGTTGTTGTAGATGACGAAGTTGGCGTTCCCCGTCTCGCAGTTGGCGATCGAGCCGTCGAGGCTGATGCAGGCCGTGTTGTAGCCGTCGAAGGCGTCGTTCAGGGTCGAGCTGGTGGTGCCGCCGTTCAACGTCGTGGCGTTGACCGCCGCCGTGTAGCTCGCCTCCGACATGGCGCCCGAGGCCGAGCTGGTGGTGGAGAAGGTGATGTCCGTGTTGATGAAGTACTTGAATCCGGAGGAGTCGATCAGGGCGATCGAGCCGGTGGCCTTGGGCTTGACGCCGCTCTTGGTCTGGCGGCCGGCCGCCACCTTCGCGGCATGCTTCAGATCCTTGCCGATGGCCCGCCGCTCGACGAGCGAGACGTCGGCGGAAGCGATTTGGGCGGTGAACAGGGCGAAAAGGGCGCAGACGATCAGCCGTCTCACGTTTTCAACCTCCTCAATTCTTATGAATATGAATAGAACCGGAAAAATCTTTTAGATTTGGCGAATTATACCACAATACCGGCTTTTTGGGGAGACCTCGGCCTGCGCCGAAGGCCCGGACGGGCTGACGGGTTAGACTCACCCGATCATGGCGTACCGCTTCTCCGTCTCTTGCTCCCGGGCTCGGGCGGCGCTCGCGGCCGGCCTCCTGGCGGCCGGCCTCGCGGGCGTCCTCCTGACCGGTTGCCGGCGCCCCGCGGCGCGCCCGAACGTCCTCGTGATCACCATCGACACCCTGCGCGCCGACCACGTCGGCTCCTACGGCTTCAAGCTGGCGCGCACCCCGAACCTCGACCGCCTGGCGGCCGAGGGGGTGCGCTGCGCCGACGCCGTCTCGGCGGCGCCGATCACCATGCCCTCCCACTCGACGATCTTCACCGGCCTCTACCCCCCCGCCCACGGGGTGCGTGACAACGGCTCCTACGCCCTCGGCGACGACGCCGTCACCCTCGCCGAGCGCCTGAAGGGGGCGGGCTACAGCACCCAGGCGATCGTCTCGGCGATCGTGCTCAGCCGGCGCTACAACCTGAGCCAGGGGTTCGACGGCTACGACGACGACCTGTGGGCGGAGGACGACCCCCGCCTGTTCATGATCCGCAGCCGCCCCGGCCCGAAGACGGCGGCGCGGGCGGTTCGCTGGCTGCGCGCCTGGCAGCGCGAGAACGCGGGGACGGCCGCCAGGAAGGACGCGAGGACGAAGGGCGCGCCGGCGAGCGTGATGACCGCCACGACCGCGAAGACGCCGAAGCCGAAGCCGTTCTTCCTCTGGGTCCACTTCTTCGACGCGCACCAGCCCTACACGGCGTCCCCCGCGGAGCTCAGCCTGTCGCCCACCGCGTACGACGGCGAGATCTCGGTGGCCGACCGCGGGGTGGGGACGATCCTCGCCGAGCTCGAGCGCCAGGGGGTGCTCGACAACACGCTGGTGGTGCTCACCGCCGACCATGGCGAGAGCCTCGGCGAGCACGGGGAGAAGACCCACGCCGTCTTCATCTACGACGCCACCGTCCGCGTCCCCCTCTTCTTCCGCTTCCCCGGCGCCCTGCCGCGGGGGAAGGTCTACGGCGGGCCGGTCCGCTCGGTGGACATCGTGCCGACGGTGCTCGCCCTGCTCCACCTCCCCGGCGGCGGCGAGACGCAGGGGACCGACCTCGGCCCCGCCTTCCGCGGCGACGTCCCGCCCCCCGACCTGCCGCAGTACTCGGAGTCGCTGCTCTCCGAGGTCGGCTTCGGCATGGCGCCCCTCTACGGCGTGCGCCAGGACGGCTTCAAGTGGATCCGCGCGCCGAAGCCCGAGGTCTACGACCTGAAGCGCGACCCGCGCGAGGTGACCAACCTCTATCCGAAGGAGGCGCGGCGGGGGGCGATCCTCGACCGCACGCTCCAGGGGCTGCTCGACGACAGCCGGCGGCGGGCCCTGAAGCCGCGCGCCAACGCCATGGACCACGAGACCCAGGAGGCGCTCCAGGCGCTCGGCTACCTCGCGCCGCGCTCGCAGCGCGAGGCGGTCTCCGGGATGGACCCCAAGGACGGCATGCCGCTCTACAACAAGGTGGAGGAGGCCCGCCACCTGGCGCAGCAGGGGCGCTGGGCCGAGTCGGAAAAGCTGCTGCGCGAGGTGATGCAAATCACCCCGAAGAACCTCTCGGCGCAGAACATCCTCGCCCTCACCCGCCTGAAGCAGGAAGACTTCGAGGGGGCCAAGAAGGAGTACCAGCACTCGCTCGCCCTCGATCCCGGGCAGTTCCGGGTCTATGGCATGCTGGGGACGCTCGACCTGATCGCGGGGGATCTCGACGGCGCGGAGAAGGAGTACCAGCGGGGGCTCGCGGTGTCGCCGGGGTTCGTCGAAGCGATGAGCAACCTCGGGATGCTCGCCGACCTGCGGGGGAACCCGCAGCTCGCCCAGGAGTGGTACCGCAAGGCGATCGCCACCGATCCCACCTTCCCGCGCGTCTGGCGGCGCCTCGCCGACCTCTACTACGAGCGCAACGACTACCCCCAGGCGCTCGCCAACTACCGCAAGGCGCTGGCGATCACCCCCGACGACTTCGAGGCGATGCTGCAGGCGGGAAACTCGGCCCGCCACGCCGGCGACGCCCACGCCGCCTTCCGCTACTTCTTCCAGGCGGAGCGCCTGCGCCCCGACTCCTGGCTGCCGCCGTACAACCTCGCCTGCCTGCGCGCCGCGCAGGGAGAGCCCGGGCGCGCCATCCGCCTGCTCGGCCTCTCGCTGCACCGCGGCTTCCGCCAGCCGGAGCTGCTCGAGGAGGATCCGGACCTCGCGGCGGTGCGCTCCCGGCCGGAGTATCCGGACCTGCTGGCGAGGGCGAAGAAGCGGGCCCTGGAGCCGGCGTCCCCGGAGCCCGCGGAAGGGGCGGATCACCGCCGGCGGCACCGGCGGCGGTTCGGGATGGGGCCCGGGGCCCGCCCGCCGGCCGCTGCCGCGCCGGCGACCCACTGACAGAGACGCCAGAACCGTTTCGAACCCGGGGAGGGGACATGCACGAGCAGCGCATCCGCAGGAAGGTCGAATACGCCGACACCGACATGAGCGGCATCGTCCACTTCTCCCGTTTCCTGGTCTTCATGGAGAACGCCGAGCACGCCTTCCTGCAGGCGGTGGGGCCCGGGGTGCAGTGGCGGGACGCCGAGGGGCGCGAGCTCGGCTGGCCGCGGGTGGCGGTCTCCTGCGAGTACCTGTCGCCGGCCCGCTTCGGCGACACCCTCGAGGTCCGCGTCCGCGTGCTGCGCAAGGGGACGCGGTCGCTGACCTACGGCCTCGAGATCACCCGCGGCGACGCCATGCTCGCCCGCGGGAAGATGACCTGCGCCTGCTGCGTGCTGAACGACCCCTCCGGCATCAAGGCGATCCCCATCCCCGACGAGATCGCCGCCCAGATCGAGGTGGCGCCGCACCAGCGGGAGGATTGAAGGCGGGCGTCAGGGCGGAGACCGGCCCGGAGTCGTGAACCTGCCGCCACGGGAGCCTTTCTCCTCCCCCGTACTCGGGGGAGGCCGGGAGGGGGCGCCCGCAGGCCTTGTACGTTTCCTTGTTCGGTACGCTGCGAACCCCCTCCTAACCTCCCCCGAGTACGGGGGAGGAACAAAGCGCCCTGCGGGACGAGCTGTCGGCGTCCGGCTCCTCTGGAACATCGTTCCGGGAGCCGCAATTCTGTTTCCCGCGCTGTTCCACTCTCTGGCGGGCTATAACGAAGGATGCGGGCGTACTCCGCCTTCCGCTCCCTTGAAACAGCGCCCAAAGCCCTATAACAGAAATTCTGGGCTTCAAACAATGTTTTGGCGGCTCAAACAATGTTTTGGGCCGTAAAACAATGTTTGAAACGGCCAAAACACATTTTCGGCGGCTCAAACAATGTTTTAAGCCAAAAAACATTGTTTGAACGGAAAAAACAATGTTTGAAGCGGCCGGACGTTTTTTTACGCCCTCTCCTCCCATCCCTTGGCCCGCTCGACGCCCCGCCGCCACCGCTCGCGGCGTACCGCGGCGGCGGCCGGGTCGAGGCGCGGCTCGAAGCGGCGCTCGACCTGCCAGCGCCCGGCGATCTCGTCCGGGCTCGTCCAGACCCCCACGGCGAGGCCGGCGAGGTAGGCGGCGCCGAGGGCGGTGGTCTCCTGGACGCGGGGCCGGACGACGGGGACGCCGGCGAGGTCGGCCTGCATCTGCATCAGGAGGTCGTTGGCCGCCGCGCCGCCGTCCACCCGCAGCTCGGCGACCGGTACCCCGGAATCGGCCGCCATGGCGGCGAGGACGTCCGCCACCTGGAAGGCGATCCCCTCGAGCGCGGCGCGGGCGAGGTGGCCGGCGGTGGTGCCGCGGGTGATGCCGAGGAGAGCGCCACGGGCGTAGGGGTCCCAGTGCGGCGCGCCGAGGCCGGTGAAGGCGGGGACGAGCACCACCCCGCCCGCGTCCGGCACGCTGGCGGCCAGCGCCTCGACCTCGGCGGCGGAGCGGATGATCCCCAGGCCGTCGCGCAGCCATTGCACCACCGCCCCGGCCACGAAGACGCTCCCCTCGAGGGCGTAATCCGTGCGCGCGCCGGCACCGGTCCCGAGCCGCCACGCCGGCGTGGTGAGCAGCTCGGCCGCGGAGCGCACCGGGCGGCCGCCGGTGTTCATCAGCAGGAAGCAGCCGGTGCCGTAGGTGTTCTTGACCATCCCCGGCGACAGGCACGCCTGCCCGAAGAGAGCCGCCTGCTGGTCGCCGGCGACCCCGGCGATCGCGATCGGCGCGCCGAAGAGCCCCGGCAGCGTCTCGCCGTAGACCTCGCTCGACGCGCGGACCGCGGGAAGCATGCCCAGCGGCACGCCGAGGATCGCCGCCAGCTCCGCGCTCCACTCCCCGGTATGGAGATCCCACAGCAGCGTCCGCGACGCGTTGGTGACGTCCGTCGCGTGGATCGCGTGGAGCCCGCCGCCGGTGAGGTTCCACAGTAGCCAGGAGTCGACCGTGCCGAAGGCGAGCCTGCCGGCTTCGGCTCCCTCCCGGGCGCCGGGGACGTGGTCGAGAATCCAGGCGAGCTTGGTGCCCGAAAAGTAGGGGTCGAGCACCAGGCCGGTGCGGGCGCGGAAGAGCTCCTCGTGCCCGGCGCGCTTCAGCGCCTCGCACGCCTCGGCCGTCCGCCGGTCCTGCCAGACGATGGCGTTGGCGACCGGCTCCCCCGTAGCGCGGTCCCACACCAGGGTCGTCTCCCGTTGGTTGGTGATGCCGAGCGCCGCGACGTCCCCGGCCGCCAGTCCCGCCCGGTTGAGCGCCTCCCGCGCCACCGCGAGCTGCGACTCCCAGATCTCGACCGGATCGTGCTCCACCCACCCCGGGCGCGGAAAGATCTGGCGGAACTCCCGCTGCGCCATCGCCACCACCGACCCCGCCTCGTCGAAGACGATGGCGCGCGAGCTGGTGGTCCCCTGGTCGAGAGCGAGGACGTGGGGCATGGGAGGGGAGAGCAGCCCGAGGCGGAGGGATGTGGGTGAGCTTAAGGTCTATCCCGCCTTGCGAGCCCACTGGATCAGCGACTCGATTTCCTCTTGCTGCCGCCTGATTTCCTCGAGTCTTTGGAGATCGGAGTGAGCTTGTGCCGCAAGGGTCGCCCAAGAATCGGCCAACGTCCTTTCAAGCAATCTCGTAGCGCTTTCGAGGTCGAGGGCTTCCGGAGAGGTCGGTTGATCTTGGCTGCTGCCTTGGGGCAAGGACCATCGGGAACGAACCATCGCGACGAGTGTGGACGGCCAATCGGCGAGGTAGGGCTGGAAACCATTGATCCAGAATCCGGGAGAGCGAGGGAAGGTCTCCTGGAGGATATCGAGACACGTCTCAAGGAGGCCTGCGAGCTCGTCCTGCCCGAAATTCTTGCCCTGCTGACGCGAAAGCTTGTGGCAGAGCGCCGTGAGGCCACCCTGAAGCCGATTGAAATCAACGATCTCCCCGGCTCGCCAGTCCTCCGGAAGGGGAGGAACCAAGATGAGTCCGCGCCAAGCGGTCAGCAGAGAGGTTCGCTGGGCGGGCGTGAAGGGTTCATCTCTTCCGGAGTCAAGGAGCGATAGCCATGTTGCTTCGAGCGAAGCATCCGTCTGTTGGTAGCAGAGGGTCTGTAGCAACGCTCGGGAGAGTCTTGCGTCCTCTTCAACAGGAGGAATCTCCAGGAACTGCTTGAGCGATGAGAAGAGGTCCGCTTCGGCAGGCAATTCAGCCGCCAAGTAAAATCCGCTGATCAACAGGCTTCTGCGCTGAGGGGAGAGCCCCTCCGCCGCGAGCACTGGAATCTCAGCAGAGACCAGAGCCGCCAGTAACCGGGCAAGCCGTTTCGCGAAGTCTGCAGAGTCCTTGATCAGGGGAACCGCGCGGAGAAGGATGTCGGCAGGATCTTCCTCTCCTCCCATCGCGGGCAACTTTCTTCCTGAGAGCAGGTCGCGAAGGTTTGAGGCCTCTCCCGACTCCACGACCGACACCAGAGACTCGGCGAGGTGGACAAGTGCTGGGTCTGGGTTGGTCACGGCGTGATCTCGGGATGTCGATCCAGCCAGGCATCCAGGCCTGCTGAGGGTAGCTCCATCCGCAACCGAGCGCGGTGCTGCGTCCGCAGATCGGCTAGGCTCCTATTATCCCTGAGAACGGGCAAGCTCTCAAGCAGCAGAAGCTCGCCAGTGCAGTGTTCGACGGCTGCAGGTCCGCGCAGAGGGCGGTGCAGAACTTCCCGGCATGCGGCAAGGTGCGGGTCTAACGGCATGGTGACGCCGACGGCATAGCTGGGTGGAGAAGGGAAGTGATAGGGCGAGTCGTTGGCTTCCACAGCCGTCGGCCGATAGAGGGGACCAGCTTCATCGATGGGGTAGATCCAGACGATCAGCCAATCCCCGGGAACCCGATGACCGAGGCCCAAAGCCGTGCAGAGATCCTTGGCGCTCCTTGAATCCAAGGCAGAATGAATCTCTTCGGCAAAACCCGCCCACCAAGGAGGCTCCTCCTCACCGAGGCTGTCCACCAGGAGTCCAGCAACCTGCCGGACAGCTTCTGTCCCGCGAGCTGTCAAGGCTCGCGCGAGCGTCGAGACCTGCGCGTTGAACGGAGCCCGGCCGGCCCCGAGATCCCGTGACGGCAGGCCCTGCCCCGTGAGTCGTCGCAGGTTTGTCTCGACATCCGCGGCACGATCGCTCCGAGCAGCGCCACGCAGCTTCCTGCCAGGGATGCTGAGCACGCTCGCGGTCAAAGATCGAGAAAGGCTCAGGCGGCTCAGGAGAAAGAGTAGGAGATTTACCGTCTCCCGGCGGTTGGGTTGGGTTGGCGACGCTCATGGGTCTCCGCTGAACCGATCCGAGCTGACTTCCCCCTACTCCTCGTCGTCCTTGACCATCGCCTCGAACTTCGCCTTGTTGGTGGCCTTCATGTAGGCCTCGCGGGGGGTGATGCGCTTCTGCTCGACGAGGGCCATCAGGGCGTCGTCCATCAGCTGCATCCCCTGGTGGCGGCCGCCCTGGATGATCGAGGTGATCATCGGGGTGTTCCCCTCGCGGATGATGTTGGGGAGGCCGGGGGTCTTGAGCAGGATCTCGTTGACGGCGCAGCGACCCTTGCCGTCGGCGGTGCGCAGCAGGAGCTGCGAGACGATCCCCGCCACCGACTCGGCGAGGGTGGTGCGGATCTGCGACTGCTCGTCGGCGGGGAAGGCGTCGATCAGGCGGTCGATGGTGTTCGCCGCGCCGTTGGTGTGCAGGGTGCCGAAGACCAGCGCCCCCATCTCGGCGGCGGTGATGGCGAGGCCGATCGTCTCCAGGTCGCGCATCTCGCCGACCAGCACGACGTCGGCGTCCTGGCGGATGGCGGAGCGCAGGGCGGCGCCGAAGCTCTCGGTGTCGGCCCCCACCTCGCGCTGGGAGAAGACCGAGAGCTTGTTCTGGTGCACGAACTCGACCGGGTCCTCGATCGTCACGATGTGCTTGGGGTAGGTGCTGTTGATGCGGTCGATGATCGCCGCCAGGGTGGTCGACTTCCCCGAGCCGGTGGGGCCGGTCACCAGCACCAGCCCCTGCTGGAGATGGGCGAGGGTGTCGATCGCCTTCGGCAGGTTGAGGTCGGCGAGCGGCACGATGGTCTCCGGGATGATCCGGAAGACGGCGCCGGCGCCGTTCTCCTGGCGCAGGTAGTTGGCGCGGAAGCGGGCGAACCCCTCGAGGCCGTAGGCGAAGTCGAGGTCGCCGCACCCCGAGTAGTCCTCCCACTGGGCGTCGCTGGCGATCTCGCGCAGCAGGTCGAGGAGGGCGGCGTTGGTGAGCACCGGCCACCCCGCCACCGGCTCGAGCACGCCGTGGACGCGGATGCGCGGCTCGAGCCCCGCCGCCAGGTGGAGGTCGGACCCCTTGTGGTCCTTGAGGTAGTAGAAGAGCTCGTCGATGCGCGCCATCAGCTTCCTCCAGCGGCCCCTCCGGCGGCGCCCGAGGCGACGAAGCGCTGCGGGTCGTCGGCGTTGCGCGCCGCCTCCTCGCGGGTGATCGTGCCGCTCTTCACCAGCTCGGCGAGCGAGGCGTCGAGCTGGCACATGCCGTGGGTGGCGCCGGTCTGCAGGACCGATTTGATCTGGAACGTCTTGTTCTCGCGGATCAGGTTGCCCACCGCCTTGTTGGCCATCAGGATCTCGAGCGCCGCCACCCGGCCGTTGCCGTCGGCGCGGGGAATCAGGCGCTGCGAAATGACGGCGCGCAGCGACTCCGACACCATGGTGCGGATCTGGTCCTGCTGGTTGGGCGGGAAGACGCCGAGGATGCGGTTGACGGTGCGGATCGAGTTGTTGGTGTGCAGCGTGGCGAGCACCAGGTGGCCGGTCTCGGCCGCGGTGAGGGCGAGCGAGATCGTCTCGAGGTCGCGCAGCTCGCCGATCGCGATGATGTCGGGGTCCTCGCGCAGCGCGCCGCGCAGGGCGCGGGCGAAGGAGCCGGTGTGGGGGCCCACCTGGCGCTGGTTGACCACGCACTTCTTCGAGGGGTGGATGTACTCGATCGGGTCCTCGATGGTGATGATGTGGTCGTGGCGGTCCTCGTTGATGATGTTGAGCAGGGCGGCGAGGGTCGACGACTTGCCGCAGCCGGCCGGGCCGGTGAGCAGCACCATCCCCTGGTGGAAGTTGGCGAGGCGGCCGAGCGACTCCGGGAGCCCGAGGTCGGCGAGGGTGGGGGGGCGCGGCGGGATCACCCGGAAGACGGCGTCGGTGCCGCGCTGCTGCCGGTAGGCGTTGCTGCGGAAGCGCCCCTTCCCCGGCAGGGTGTAGGCGAAGTCGACCTGCCCGTGCTCACGCAGGGCCTCCAGCTGCTCCGAGCTCAGGATCTCCTCGACCAGCCGGCCGGCGGTGCGCGCCGGCAGGACGTCGCCGCCGAAGTCGGACATCCGGCCGTGGACGCGGATCTTGAGCGGCGCGCCGCTGTGCACGTGCAGGTCGCTGGCGCCGATCTCGAGCGCCCGCTCGAGCAGGCGGTCGAGGGCGCGCGGCGATTCGAGGTCGACGGCGGAGCGGGGGGGCGCGGCGGCCGGCGGCGGCGGGGCAGCAGCGGCGACCGCCAGCGCCGGCATCGTCTGCACCGCGAGGGCGGGCATCGGCTGCGGCTCGAGGGCCGTCGCCGGCGCGGCGGCGACGGCCTCGGGCTGGGCGCGCTGGCGGGTCACGTAGTCGCGCTGCACGGCGAGGATCTGCGCCACCTGCTGCGGCTGCAGCACCCCCTGGTCGACCAGGATCTCGGCCAGGCCGAGCTGGCCGCCCCGGCTCGCCTGGAGCTGGGAAGCGGCGAGGAGCTGCTCGCGGGTGACGAGCTTGTAGTGCAGGGCGATGCGCCCGAACAGAAGATCGTCCGATGCCGGGGCCATTGATCGGAGGGTAGTGGAGGCGGGGGGCGGGCGTCAACGCCCGGCACGGGCCGCCCGCCCCGCGCGATCTGGTCTAGAATCCGCCTTGCGGAAACGACGATCCAAGGGCAGGAGGCAGCCGTCCGGCGCATCTTTCAGCTCCGCCTGCCGTAGAAGAGACTCTTGAGAGGAGAGACCCCCAGATGACGGACCCGAGGATGAATCCGGTCGGTTCCAGAGACGCCATCGCTCCCGGCGGCAGGGCTCCCGGCTGGGGGATCGCCGCCACCCTCGCCCTGCTCGCCGTCGCGCTGCTGCTCGCCCTCTTCGCCTCCGGCCCGCCGGCGGCGAAGCCGGAGTCGGCCCCCCCGGCGGAGTTCTCCGCCGGCCGGGCGGCTGCGGTGCTGCGCGATCTGCTCGGCGACGGCGCTCCCCATCCGGTGGGCTCCCCGGCCGCGGCGCGGGTGCGCGAGCGGATCGTCGCCCGGCTGACCGCCCTCGGGCTCACGCCGGAGGTCCAGGAGGCCCTCGCCTGCGCCCCCTACGGCGACTGCGCGCGGGTCCACAACGTGATCGCGCGGCTGCCGGGGCGCGAGCCGGGGAAGTCGGTGCTGCTGATGGCGCACTACGACTCGGTGGGGGCCGGCCCCGGCGCCAGCGACGACCTCGCCGGGGTGGCGGCGATCCTCGAGACGGCGCGCGTCCTCAAGGCGGCGCCGCCGCTGCGCCACGGCGTCCTGCTCCTCCTCGACGAGGGGGAGGAGGCGGGGCTGCTCGGCGCCCGCGCCTTCGCCGAGCACAGCCCGGCGATGGCCGAGGTGGGGGCGGTGGTCAACCTCGACGCCCGCGGCTCCGAGGGCTCCAGCCTGCTGTTCGAGACCAGCGGGCCGGACGCCTGGATGCTCTCCCGCTTCGCCGCCGGCGCCGCCCACCCCGCCGGCAGCTCGCTCTTCTTCACCCTCTACCAGTACCTGCCGAACGACACCGACCTGACGGTGTTCAAGCAGAGGAAGATCCCGGGGCTGAACTTCGCCTTCATCGGCGGCCCGGCGCAGTACCACACGACGCTCGACAACCTCGCGGACGCCTCGCCCGCCAGCCTGCAGCACCATGGCGACAACGCGGTGGCCGCGGTGCGCGGCCTCGCCGACTCCGCCGTCGACCTCGCCTCCCCGCCGCGCGGGCGCGCGGTGTTCTTCGACCTCTTCCAAGCGGTGGTCGTCCGCTGGCCGGCCGGCCTCTCGCCGCTGCTCGGGGTGCTCGCCCTGGCGCTGACCCTCGCCGCCGCCTTCCTGATCCGCCGGCGCGGCGCCGGGCTGCGCGGCGGCTCCTTCATCCTCGGCTTCACCGCTCCCGTGGCGGCGCTGCTCTGGGCCGCCGTGCTGGCGATCCTGGTCCGCCTGGCGGTCGGCGGCGCGTTTCCGACCCCCTGGGTCGCCCGGCCGGAGATGGCGCTCGCGGCCTTCTGGCTGGCCGCCTTCGGCGGCGTCCTCGCCCTGGTGGCCCTGATGGGGCGGCGCGCCAGCCTCGCCGGGCTGTGGGCGGGGGTGTGGACCCTGTGGTCCGGCCTCGGGCTGATCGTCGCCCTCGTCCTCCCGGGGGTGAGCTACCTGTTCCTGGTGCCGGCCCTGGCGGCCGGCGTCTGCGGCCTGCTGCTCGGCGGCTCGGAAGGGGGGCGGACCGCCGCGGCGGTCATCCCCGCCTTCGTCGCCGCCCTGCTCTGGTTCCCCGTCCTCTCGGCGCTCTACATCGGCCTGGGGCTGCTCGGCGCGGCGGTCGCCGGGTTCCTGCTGGCGCTGGTGTTCAGCGCGCTGATCCCGCTGACCGCGGGGGCCGGCGTGCCGGTGCGGCGCTGGCTGCCGGCCGCGGCGCTCGTCCTCGCCGTGCTCCTCGCCGTCCTGGCGCGAACGGCGTCTCCCTACTCGCCGACCTTTCCCCAGCACCTCGACGTGATGGCGCTGGTCGACGCCGACAGCGGCGAGAGCCGCTGGGCGGTGCAGAACCAGCTCCCCTTCCCGCGGTCGATGGCCGCCGCCGCCGCTTTCGCCAACCGCCCGGGTCCGCTCTTCCCGTGGACCCCCTTCCGGCGCGCCATCCTCGCCCCGGCCCCCCGGCTGGAGCGTGCCGGGCCCCGAGATCGCCGTGCTCGCCGACACCACGGCGAACGGCGAGCGGCACCTCCGGCTGCGGCTGACCTCGAAGCGCGGCGCGCCGGTCGCCACCCTCTACGTGCCGGTGGCCGCCGGGCTGAGGTCGATCCGCGTCGCCGGGGAGCCGGTGCCGATCCCGCCCCGCCGCCCGCGTCCGGCCCGCCGGCCGGCCAACGGGTATCGCCCCTTCACCTTCTGGACCGTCGACCCGGCCGGGTACGAGGTGGAGATCGTGACCGACGCCGCGACCCCGCCGCAGCCGCTCGACTGGTACCTGGTCGATCAGTCGTACGATCTCCCGCCGGCCGCCCAACCCCTGCTGGCCGCAAGGCCGGCGACCTCCTCGCCGATGCAGGACGGCAACGTCACGATGGTGAGCCGGAAGGCGAGGATCTGAGCGGGGAAGCGCGTGGCCGGAAACGCAAAAGGGCGGCCGGTGGCCGCCCTTGCGAACGCTGAAACCTGGAGAAAAGGCTTACTTGCCGGGAGCGGCCGCGTCGATCGAGGCGACCTTGATGCTCTTGCCGTCCACTTCGCCGGTGACCTTCACCTCGTGGCCGATGTTGGCCTTGGCCATGTCCTGATTGTCGAGGCTGTAGATCTTCTTGTCGGCGGTGTTGTAGAAGACCAGCTTGCTGCCGTTCTTCAGGCACTTCTCGGCGCAGGCCTTGTGGTCGGCGCTGGCGCCCTTGGCGCCGCAATGCTCGTCGGTGACCCAGCCGGTCCAGGTGCCCTTGGTGCCGGCGCTGGCCGCCAGGGCCACGGTGAGGGAGAGCAGGGTCAGGAATACGACAGTCATCTTCTTCATCGCAGTATTCTCCAGTACCGGCGCGGTCGCCGGGTTGTGTGCGGGTCCGTCATGAGCCCGCGGAGCTTCGTCGGACAGGTGATCGTAGCACGAGCCTTCAGGCAAGAAAGCGGGGACGCCGAGAGATGCCGACCTACCGTCTGACCCTCGAATACGAGGGGACCCGCTATCACGGGTGGCAGGAACAGAAGAACGCGCGCTCGGTGGCCGGCGAGCTGCGGCGGGCGATGGAGGAGTGCGGCGCGAAGGTCGGCGAGCTGGGCGGGTCGGGGCGCACCGACGCCGGCGTCCACGCCCTGGCGCAGGTGGCCCACCTGCGCCTCGCGCGGCCGGTCGATCCCGAGCCGTTCCGCCGCGCGGTCAACGACCGCCTGCCGCCGGACATCAGCCTGCTCGCCTTCGCGCCGGCCGCCGACCGCTTCCACTCCCGCCACGACGCCGTGTCGCGCTCCTACCTCTACCAGATCTCGCGCCGGCGCACGGCGCTCGCCAAGCGCTTCGTCTGGTGGGTGAAGCGCCCGCTCGACGAGCGGCGGATGGCCGCCGCCGCGGCGCTGCTCGCAGGCAAGCACGACTTCCGGCTGTTCTGCGAGCGCCCGGCCGAGCAGCCGAGCACGCTGGTGGTGGTGGAGAAGGCCGAGGTGGTCGCCGACGGCGCCCTGATCCTGGTCCGCCTCTCCGCCTCCCACTTCCTCTGGAAGATGGTGCGCCGCGTCGTCGGCACCCTCGTCCAGCTCGGCGCCGGAGAGCTCGATCGCCGCGCCTTCGAGGAGCTCCTGCAAGCGAGAACGCCGAAAGCCGGAAAAGGGCTCCCCGCCGAATGGACGGCGCCGCCTTCCGGATTGTTCCTGGAGCGGGTATCCTACGAAGACGACCCGCCGATCGGCTCGATCGAGCCCGTCATCGCGGTTTCGTAGGCGGAGGTACCCATCACCATGAAAAAATCTGAGGAGGATCCCGACTACGATGACAGCGCTCGTCCCATTTGGGAGGAGGTGCTCGAGATTGGCGCCAGCGTCCCTCCGGAAGAGTGGGCGAAGGTGCCGACGGATCTGTCGATCAACCTTCATCATTACCTCTACGGAGCGCCTCTGGTCAGCTTCATCGGGAAAGGCAAGGGTTGCTTCGCGGATGCAGCTGAGATCGATTCCTTCCTGCGGTTGGAGCGTGAGACTTGGGATCGCTAGGCGAGACGCCCGGATCGAAATCTACCTGGACCCTGCTCTTCCTTTCTCACCAACGACAGCCGACTGAAGATCCCGGGCCTGCGGGTCCTCGGCTGGCGTGACCTCGAACCCTTCATCGCGGAATGAACTCGATCGAACCATGAATCTCCTCTACACCGCCCACGTTCCCGCCGGCGACGGTCCGTTCCCGGCGATCCTCGCTCTCCATGGCTGGGGGGCCAATGCTCACGATCTCCTCGGGCTGGCGCCCGCCCTCAACAACGGCCAGTCGCTGGTGCTCTGCCCGCAGGGGCCGGTGGCGATCCCGGTCGGCGGCGGCCAGTATGGCTATGGCTGGTTCCCGCTGCGCGCCGGGCAGCCGCAGGACGTCGCGGCGTTCCAGCACGCGGCGGGCCTCCTCAAGGGGTTCGTCGACGAGGCGCTCGAGCGCTATCCGATCGATCCCAAACGCTTCGTCGTCGCCGGCTTCAGCCAGGGGGGGATGATGGGGTACGAGGTCGCCCTGCGCGACCCCGAGCGCTTCGCCGGCCTCGCGGCGCTCTCCTCGTGGTTCCCGCCGGAGCTCGCCGGGATCCTGCCGCAGAGGCCGGAGCAGGCGGGATTCCCGGTCCTCGTCATCCACGGCACGCGCGACGACCGCATCGAGGTCGAGCGCGCCCGCGAGTCGCGCGAGGCGCTGCGCCCCTACGGCGTGGCGCTCACCTACCGCGAGTTCGACATGGGGCACGAGATCCGCCCCGACGCCCTGCGCGTCCTCCAGCAGTGGCTGAACGACAAGGCGCGGAAGGGGGAGTAGGGAAGGAGAGGTCTGGCGGAGTCGCGAACGACCGATCCCGGGAGCCTTTTTCCTCCCCCGTACTCGGGGGAGGCCAGGAGGGGGTGTTCCGGAGTCCGGGACGCTTCCTTGGTTCGGGAGGTTGAGGCCCCCTCCTGACCTCCCCCGAGTACGGGGGAGGAACAAAGCTCCCTGCGAGATCAGTTGCCACCGGTCCTGCAAGGACTCATGCCCGGGCTTCCTCGGCCGCCGGGGCCGCCGGCTCTTCCCCCGCCCCCGCATACCGCATCACGATCTCCCCCTCCGCCACGTCCACCGTGGCGGTGCCGCCGTTCTCGAGCGAGCCGAAGAGGAGCTCGTCGGTGAGCGGGCGCTTGACCGTCTCCTCGATCACGCGGCCGAGCGGGCGGGCGCCGAAGGTGGGGTCGAACCCCTTCTCGGCGAGCCGCTTCCGGGCGGCTTCGGTGATCTCCACCACCACCTTCTTCTCGGCGAGCTGGAGCGACAGCTCGCGGATGAACTTGTCGACGATCTGCTCCATCACCACGGGCGACAGCGGGTTGAAGCGCAGCCGGGCGTCCAGCCGGTTGCGGAACTCGGGGCTGAACAGACGCTCGACGGCGCGGTCGGAGTCGGAGGCCTTGTGCGGGCGCACCGGAGCCCCGTCCGCGTCGTGGGTGTCGTGGAAGCCGGGGGCGCGCGCCGCCAGCTCGCGGGCGCCGACGTTCGAGGTCATCAGCAGGATGACGTGGCGGAAGTCGGTCGGCTTGCCGTTGGCGTCGGTCAGCGTCCCGTGGTCCATCACCTGGAGCAGGATGTTGAAGATGTCCGGGTGCGCCTTCTCGATCTCGTCGAGGAGGAGGACGGCGTGCGGGCTCTTCGCCACCGCCTCGGTGAGCAGGCCGCCGCGGTCGAAGCCGACGTAGCCGGGCGGGGCGCCGACCAGGCGGGAGACGCTGTGCGCCTCCATGTACTCGCTCATGTCGAAGCGCAGGAAGGAGATCCCCAGCACCTCGGCGAGCCGCTTGGCGACCTCGGTCTTGCCGACCCCGGTGGGGCCGGTGAGCAGGAAGGCGCCGACCGGCTTCTGCCCGTCGCGCAGGCCGGCGCGCGACACCTTGATCGCCGAGACCAGCCGCTCGATCGCCTCGTCCTGGCCGAAGACGCGGGCCTTGAGCTCGCTCTCGAGCTGGCGGAGCTGCTCGCGGTCCCCCCCTTGACCCGGCGCGGTGGTACCTGCGCCATGGTGGCGAGCACCTCCTCGAGGTCCGCCTCGGTGACTTCTGGCGGGGTCGGCGGGGTTGGCGGGGCCGGGCGCTCCTCTGGGCTCGCCGCGGTGTCGGCGGCGGCGACCGCGTCGGGCCGGCGCAGGGCGACTGCGGCGCCGGCCTCGTCCATCAGGTCGATCGCCTTGTCGGGTAGCCGCCGGTCGCGCATGTAGCGGTCGGCGAGGAGGGCGGCGTTGTCGATCGCCTCGGCCGAGTAGACCACCCCGTGGTGCTTCTCGTAGCGCCCTTTGAGGCCGGTGAGGATGCGCGTCGTCTCCTCGATCGAGGGCTCGGTCAGCTCCACCTTCTGGAAGCGGCGGGCGAGCGCCTGGTCGGCGCTGAAGGTCTGCCGGTACTCCTCCCAGGTGGTGGCGCCGATGCAGCGCAGGGTGCCGTCCTGGAGGGCGGGCTTGAGCAGGTTCGAGGCGTCCATGGTGCCGCGCCCGGCGCTGCCGGCGCCGACCACCGTGTGGATCTCGTCGATGAAGAGGACCGGGCTGGCGAGCCCGGCGAGCGCCGCCAGCACCGCCTTCAGCCGGTTCTCGAAGTCGCCGCGGTAGCGGGTGCCGGCGATCAGCGCGCCGAGGTCGAGGCGGAAGACGCGGGTATCGCGGAACGGCGCGGGGACCTCCCCCTGCGCGATGCGCAGCGCCAGCCCCTCGACCAGCGCCGTCTTCCCCACCCCGGGGTCGCCGACGTAGATCGGGTTGTTCTTGCGCCGCCGCTGCAGGATGTGGAGGGTGCGCAGGATCTCCTTGTCGCGGCCGATCAGCGGATCGATGCCGCCGCGGCGGGCGAGCTCGGTGAGGTCCTGGGCGAAGGCCTTGAGCGGATCGCCGGCGGGGGAGGCGCTGCGCCGGCCGGGCTCGTCGTCGTCGTCCTCGTCGTCGCCGGCCGGCATCCCGGAGGCGCCCGCGCCGGAGACCGCGCCGCCGAAGTAGGGGGGCTGCCCGATCTTCGAGACCCCGTGGGCGAGGAAGCTCACCACGTCGAGCCGGCTCACCTCGCCGTCCTCGAGCACCTGGACGGCGTAGGAGTCCGCCTCGTCGAACATCGCCACCAGCACGTCCGGGCCGGTGATCTCGCCGCGGCCGGTGCTGTCGGCGCGCGCGGCGGCCAGCTGGAGGACGCGCTGCACGCCGAGGGTGAGGCGCGGCTGGGCGCCGGCGTTCCCCACCGACTCCAGCTCCTCGGCGAGGTACTCGGTCAGCGTCTCGCGCACCCGGCCGAGGTTGGCGCCGGCGTTCTTGAGCACCTCGGCGGTCTCCTCGTCGAAGGTGAGGGCGTAGAGCAGGTGCTCGAGCCCGGCGTATTCGTGCCCCATCCGTTCGGCTTCGGCGATCGCCACGGTGAGGGAGATCTGCAGGTCGTCCGAGAGCGAAATCTTCATTCTTCGTCGTCTCTTCCTTCTTCCGCCGGCTCGAGGGTGAGCTTGAGCGGCATGCCGTGCACCCGCGCCTCGTCGGTGACCTCGGCCACTTTGGTCTCCGCCACCTCCAAGGTGTAAACACCGGCGACGCCGACTCCCTTCCGATGCACCGTCAGCATCACCTGGGTCGCCTCGGCGGGGGCCTTGTGGAAGTGGGTCACCAGCACCTCGACGACGAACTCCATGCTGGTGAAGTCGTCGTTGTGGAGCAGCACCTTCCACCGCCGCGGGCGCTTCGTCCGCCGCCGCTCCTCGACGGAGGATTCCCCTTCCTGCTCCGGGTCGTCGTGCCAGGACTGCGCCATCCCCTTACGGTATGCGGATCGGACGGCGGAGGCAAGGCGAGACGCGCGATGGCAAACTGGTATTTCTAAGAGTATGCTTAGATTATGTCGCACATCCGGCGCGGGGTCACCCTCCGCAGGAGAGACCCCCCATGAACGGCGTCGCCGGAGTGGCGTTGCACGGAGACTACGACGACTGGCTGGTCGCGCTCTCCGTGCTGATCGCGGTCTGCGCCTCGTTCGTCGCGCTCGATCTGGCCGCCTGGACCACCACCGCGCGGGGTCGTCTGCGGATCGCCTGGCTGTTGTGCGGTGCCGGCGCGATGGGGCTCGGCATCTGGGCGATGCACTACGTCGGGATGCTGGCCTTCGTCCTCCCCGTTCCCGTGCTCTACGACCTGCCGACCGTGGTGGTCTCGCTGTTCGCCGCGGTCTTCGCTTCCGGCATCGCCCTCTACGTGATCAGCCGCAAGCGTTTCGACGTGCGGGGCGCCGTGCTCGGCAGCCTGACGATGGGAACCGCCATCTCGGCGATGCACTACGTCGGGATGGAGGCGATGCGGTTGCCGGCGATGTGCCGCTATGACTACCGCATCGTTGCGCTGTCGGTGGTGATCGCGATCGTGGTCTCTTTCGTCGCCTTGTGGCTGGGGTTCCGCTTCCGTTCGGTGGACAGGAGCTTCGCGCCGCTCAAGCTGGCGAGCGCCGCCGTCATGGGGGTGGCCGTGGCGTCGATGCATTATACCGGCATGGCCGCGGTGAGCTTCGTGCCGGCGCGGATGTCCGAAGATGCTTCGGACGCCGTGAGCATTTCCGAGCTCGGCCTGACGGGGATCATCGGGGTCACCTTCATGGTGCTGACGCTGGCGATCGTGACCTCGGTGGTGAACCGGTTGTTCTCCGCCCAGGCGCTGGAGCTCCAGGCGAGCGAAACGCGCTACCGGCTCACGTACGAGAACAGCCTGGCCGGCATGTACCGCAGCACCGTCGCAGGCCGGCTCCTGGAGTGCAACGAGGCCTTCTCCCGCATCTTCGGATACGAGTCGCGCGAAGAGTGCATGCAGCACCCGATGATGGACCTCTACGACCGTCCGGAGGAGCGGGAGGCTTTGATCGCCCAACTCATGGAGACCGGGAAGCTCCTGGGCTTCGAAATCCATCTCCGCCGGCGGGACGGCCGCCCCCTGTGGGTGCTGGTGAACGCGGTGCGCCTGGCGGACAAAGTCGGCGAGAGCGAGGTGCTCGAGGGGACGCTGGTCGACATCACCGAGCGCAAGGCGGGAGAGAATGCCGTGCGCCAGGCGATGGAGGCCGCCGAGGCGGCGAACCGTGCCAAGTCGGACTTCCTGGCCAACATGAGCCACGAGATCCGCACGCCGATGAACGGCGTCATCGGCATGATCGAGCTCGTCCTGGGCACCGACCTGGATGCCGAGCAGCGCGAGTACCTCGAGGTGGCGGGGGTCTCGGCCGACCTCCTGCTGCGCTTGATCAACGACATCCTCGACCTGTCGAAGATCGAGGCCGGCAAGCTGGACCTCGAGTCGGTCGACTTCGACCTCCGGCACGTGCTCGACGAGACCGTCCGCTGGCTGGCGCCGAGCGCCCACCAGAAGGGGCTGGAGATGGTGCTCCACGTCGCGCCCGAGATCCCGTCGGCGTTCGAGGGCGATCCGACGCGGCTGCGCCAGGTGCTGGTGAATCTGGTCAACAACGCCGTGAAGTTCACCGCCGCCGGAGAGGTGGTGGTGAGCGTGGCCCCGGAGGAGCGGGACGGCGAGCGCCTGAGCCTCCGTTTCACCGTCACCGACAGCGGGATCGGCATCGCGCCCGAGAAGCTCGACACCATCTTCGCCGCCTTCACCCAGGCCGATTCGTCGATGACGCGCCGCTTCGGTGGCATCGGCCTGGGGCTGACCATCGCCGCTCATCTGGTGACCCTGATGGGCGGTGCCATCCGGGTCGAGAGCGCGCCCGGCGCGGGGAGCACGTTCCACTTCACCGTGCCGCTGGCCGTGCGCCCCTCGCCGGCCGCGAGCGGGAAGACGCAGCTCCCCCTGGCCAGGCTGGGCGGCATGTCCGCGCCGGCGGTGGACGACGGTGCGACGAACCGGCGGAGCCGTCCGCTGCACGTCCTGCTCGCCGAGGACAACCTCGTCAACCAGAAGATCATCGTCAAGGTCCTCGAGAAACAGGGATTTTCCGTCGTCCTGGCGGGCAACGGGAGGGAGGCGATCGCCGCGGCGGAGAGGGAGAGCTTCGACCTCGCCCTGATGGACGTCCAGATGCCCGAGATGGACGGCTTCGAAGCGACCGCGGAGATCCGGCGGCGCGAGGCTGAGACGGGAGGAGGGCGTCTGCCGATCGTGGCCCTCACCGCCCATGCGCTCAAGGGGGATCGCGAGGTCTGCCTGGCGGCGGGGATGGACTCCTACATGTCGAAGCCGATCCACGCCGGCGAGCTGCTGGCGCTGATCGCCGAGCTCGTCCCGGCCCCGGCGAGCCCGCCGGAGCCGCTCGCCGGTTTGGCCTAGTCCGCACCGGTGCGGCGTGGCTCAGGCGGCAGCGACGAGCCCTGCGACGGCTTCCTCCGCGGTGTCGAAGAGCCGCAGGACGCGATCGAGCCGGGTCAGCTTGATCAGGTCGAAGACCGGCTTGCGGCACCCCGCGAGCGCCAGGGCGCCGCCGTCGGCCGGCAGACGGCGGAACGCCGAGAGGATCGCCGAGAGGCCGGTGCTGTCGACGAACTCCACCGCCGTGAGGTCCAGGACGAGCCGCGCCGTTCCCGCCTCGAGGTGGCTCCCCACCCGGGCCTTGAAGTCGGGAGCGCCCGCCGCGTCGAGCCGGGGGTCGAGAAGCCTGGCGACCGTGACGCCGTGCGAAAAGATGAAATCGATGTTCATCGCATCTCCTGGAGCGCCGAGACCCCAATATTAAAACATTTTAAAGTATACTACGAATAGACACCCGCGAGAAATGCATCTCGAGAACAGGACGGATCTCATGATCCTGGCGCTGTCGAAATTCAAGGTGGCGAACGGGCTGGAGAGCTCCGCCGCGGCCCCGCCATGACGAGCCGCATCCTCATCGTCGACGATGTGGCCGTCAACCGGCGGATCCTCTCGTCCATCCTGGGCAAGGCCGGCTTCGAGTGCCGGGTGGCCGGCGACGGCGGCGAGGGGTTGCGCCTCGCCCGCGAGTCCCCGCCGGACCTCGTCCTGCTCGACGTCGTGATGCCCGGGCAGGACGGTTACGGGGTCTGCGCCGAGCTCAAGGCGGACGCCGGGCTGGCCGACGTCCCGGTGATCTTCCTCTCCTCGCTCGACGAGGCGGCGGACAAGATCAGGGGGCTCGAGGCGGGCGCCGCCGACTACATCACCAAGCCTTTCGACGGCGGCGAGGTGCTGGCCCGGGTGCAGAACCAGCTCCGCCTGCTCCAGCTCACCCGTGACCTGAAGGGGCTCAACCGCGACCTGGTGGAGAAGCAGCGCCGCCTGGACGATGACCTGAGCGCCGCGGCGGGCATCCAGGGCGCGCTGATCCCGCGCGCCGACCTGGCGCTCCCCGGCCTGACCCTGAGCTGGCACTTCGTCCCCTCCTCGGCGGTGGGCGGGGACCTCTTCAACGCCCAGCAGCTGGACGCCGAGCACGTCGCCTTCTACATCCTCGACGTCAACGGGCACGGCGTGCCGGCGGCGATGGTCGCCGTGCTGGTCTGGCAGAGCCTGCTGCCGGCGATGGGGCTGGTGGTCCACGCCGGCAAGGGCGAGGAGAAACCCCGCGTCGCCCCCCCCGCCGAGGTCCTCTGCAGCCTGGAGCGCGAGTACCCCTTCGAGCGCTTCGAGCGCTACTTCACGATCTCCTACCTCCTGCTCCATCTCCCCACCGGCCGCCTGACCTACAGCACCGCGGCCCACCCGCTGCCGATCCTGGTGCGGCGCGACGGCACGCTGCGCCGGCTCGAAGAGGGGGGCTCGATCGTCGGCCTCGGCCTCGGCGGCTACGAGGAGGGAGAGGTGAGGCTCCGGCAGGGAGACCGCGTCTTCCTGTACACCGACGGCATCGCCGAGTGCCGGTCGCCGGCCGGCGAGTACCTCGGCGAGGAGCGGTTCCACGAGCTCCTGCGCGCCTCCCGCGCCCTGCCGCTGGCCGCGTTGGTCGAGCGGCTGCGCGCGACGGTCGCGAGCTTCACCGGGGATGCCCCGGCCGAGGACGACATCTCCTTTCTCGCCTGGGAGTACCATGACCCAACCCATTGAGCCCCCCGCGCCGAGGATCGAGCTGTGGCTGGACAGCCGGCTCGAGAACCTCGACCTGCTGGGAGGCGCGGTGGGCGGCATCGCCGCGGCCCTCGGCTTCGGCGAGAGCGAGCGCTATCACCTCGAGCTGTGCGCCGTCGAGGCGGTCACCAACTCGATCCGGCACGCCTATCACGGGGTGCCGGGTCTGCCGGTGCGGGTGCGGATCGAGGTCGGCGCCGAGCGCCTCGAATTGCAGATCGCGGACCGTGGCACCCCCATCCCGGAGGCACGCCGCGTCACGCCGGACCGGCTGGACGTCGACGTGGCGGATCCGCAGTCCCTCCTCGAGGGGGGGCGCGGCCTGTTCCTGATGCACGCGACGATGGACGAGGTCTCCTTCCGCCTCGAGGACGGCTGGAACCTCGTGGTGCTCGCCAAGCGGCGGCCGCAAGGATGAGCGAAAGGGTGAGCGAAGCCCCGCCGCTCCCGGCCTTCGATCCCCGCGAGGCGCTGGATCGCCTCGCCGGCGACGAGGAGCTGCTCCTCGAGGTCGTCGAGCTCGTCCACGAGGAGTGGCTGCACCAGTCGGCGGCGCTCGATGCGGCGTTCGGGCAATCCGCGCCCGCCACCGTCGCGGCGGCGGCCCATGCGCTCAAGGGGGTGCTCGGGCAGCTCTTCTCCGAGGGCCTCTCGGCGGCGGTCGCCCGGGTCGAGCGCGCGGCCCGCGCCGGCGACCTGCCGGCCGCGGAGGCTGCCTGGCGGAGCACCGTCCCGGAGACCGCGCTCCGGGTCGAAGCGGCCAGGCAATGGGCCCGCGAGCGGCGGGAGCATCGATGACCCGGCGCGGCCTTACGGCACCTGGACGCCGTGCTGGTCCCCTTCGCCGGTGACTCCCGAGACCTGGCCGCTGCCCGGGTTCCAGACGATGTAAAGGTATTTCCGCTCGCCGGGAGCGGGGTCGCCGCCCCACTGGTTGCCCGCGGTGAAATTGCGCATGCCGGCGGCATATGCCCGTTGCACGAGCTGCGTCGCGTCGTTGGTGGAGTTGTAGACCCCGTACCCGGCGAACTTGATCATGCTGACGTTTTCGGTGGACATTTTTCGATCCCCCATCGAATGGAGAGAGCCTCGATTGGCTCCTCGCTTTTCCTTGGACGGAAGACGACGATTGCAACGGGAGGGCCAGCCCGCAGCTTCCTGGGAAAGGCCGGATGCGAAGCGATTTAATGTTGTGTCAAAGCGACGAGCAGCCTGTCGGACATAAACCGGACGAAGCTCCCGGCCTATGTCCGACAGAAAATCGGTCGCCTCAGTGCGCGCGCACCCAGTCCAGAATCGGCTGCCAGGCGAGCGTCTGGGCGGCGTTGCCGATGAACAGGTCGGCATGGCCGAAGTCGAACAGGCGCTGGTCGGGGGTGGTCTGGTGGACGATGTGGCTGGTGACGTCGGTGCTGCCGAGGAGGGTCAGGGTGTAGAGTCCGTACTCGCCGAAGCCGCCGCCGGCACCGAGGTAGAAGATCGGCACGGTGATGTCGTGCAGGTGGTCGTCGAACGACACCGCCGGCGTGCCGCAGGTCGAGGCGTCGGCGTCCGCCAGCTCCTGGTTCGGCTGGTAGGGGGAGGCGCCGATCTCGAAGTGGAAGAGGTCCGCCTCGTTCGAGTAGGTGAGGCCGGTCGGCACCCCGTTGGCGTCGAGGGTGCCCCCCGTGAAGTGGTAGAAGGGGACCGGCTCGAGGCCGCCGAGCAGGGCGAAGGTCAGCTCGCCTACGAAGAGGCCGGCCTGGTGGTTGTCGAACCCGGGGACGACCGGGGACGCCCCGGCCGGATTGGTGGTGGCGAGGGTGCCGATCAGGTTGATCAGCCCTCCCGAGGTGGCCGCGTAGTTGCCGGCGGCGACCGCCGCGGCGCTCGCCTGCTGGCGCTGGCAGGCGAAGCTCTGGAGCTGCGGCACGTCGGTCTTCAGATAGATGTCCACCGGGATGAAGCCGCGCACCTGGCGCAGCGCCGGCGGCAGCCGGGTCTCGTCGTTCAGGTAGGCGTAGCTGATCTGGCCGCCGCGGCTCCAGCCGAGCAGGAATATCTTGCCCAGGCCGCTGCCGGTGAGCCCGCGGGTGACGCGGGCGACGCCGAGGGCGACGCCGAGGTCGTGCGCGTCCTGCTCGAGTCCCCAGTGCTGCATGAAGGAGAGGTCGGTCACGCTCGCCGGCACGCGGGTCCAGCGGTAGTCGATCCCCCAGACGTCGACGCCGTTCTCCGCGAGGAAGAGCGGCAGCGGGTTCGCCCGCCCTTCGAAGGCCGCCTGGAAATTCCAGATGTCGCCGGGAGCCAGGAACACCGCCCGCGAGGCATGCGCCGGCACGTTGGGAGCGATCTCCTGGACCACCCGGTGGATGCCGATCCGGTCGTAGGTGCCGGAGCCGACCTGGACGGTGAAGAAATACTCGGCGACGCCGTGGCCCAGGGAACGCCGCTGAATGCTCGACACCGGCTGCGCGCCGGCGAGCGCGGGCAGCAGGAACGCTGCCGCGAGGAGAAGCAGAACCGTCTTCTTCGTGACCTGAAACATGCTGAAACCCTCCTTGAGTTGGGACACCGAAGAACCTGGGGCAGGCCCGCCCCGTCGACGTCCGGCGGCGGGCGATCCCCTCAAGGATTGTGCGGCGGCGGAGGGAAAGGGAGACTTCGCGCCCTTACTGCACCTGCTCCTTCGTCTTCAGGAACTTCATCTGCGGCCACTCCTCGCCCGCCGTCTTCAGGTGCCAGGCGTTGCGCGCCAGGAAGACGGGGGAGCCGTTGTGGTCCTCGGCCATGGCGGCGTGGTTGGCGTTGGTGAACTTCTTCATCAGCTGCTGGTCGCCCGAGTCGACCCAGCGGGCGGTGTAGAGGGTGGTCCCCTCGAAATGGACGGGGATGTTGTATTCGGTGCGGATGCGGTCGGCCAGCACCTCGAACTGGAGGGCGCCCGCCACCCCCACGATCCACTCGTTGCCGAAGGTGGGGCGGAAGACCTGCGCCGCCCCCTCCTCGGCGAGCTGGAGGAGAGCGCGGCCGAGGTGCTTCGAGCGCATCGGGTCCTCGGCGCGCACCTTCTTGAGCAGCTCGGGGGCGAAGCTCGGGATGCCGGTGAAGCGCAGCTCTTCCCCCTCGGTCAGCGCGTCGCCGATCCGCAGGTTGCCGTGGTTGGGGATGCCCAGGATGTCCCCGGCCCACGCCTCCTCGGCCAGCTCGCGCTCGCGGGCCAGGAAGAGGACCGGGTTGTGGATCGACATCGTCTTCCCCGAGCGCACGTGGAGGAGCTTCATGCCGCGCTCGAAGCGCCCCGAGCAGAGGCGGATGAAGGCGATGCGGTCGCGGTGCTTGGGGTCCATGTTCGCCTGGATCTTGAACACGAACCCGGTGACCTTCTCCTCGTGCGGATCGACCAGCCGCGTCTCGGTCGGCGCCGGGCGCGGCGGCGGCGCCAGCTCGACCAGCCCCTGGAGCAGCTCGCGGACCCCGAAGTTGTTGACCGCGCTGCCGAAGAAGACGGGGGTCAGGTGCCCCTCGCGGTAGTCCGCGACCTCGAGCGGCGGGCAGAGGCCGCGCGCCATCTCGATCTCCTCGCGCAGCTTGATCGCGGCGTAGGAGGGGAGGAGGCGGTCGAGCTTGGGATCGTCCAAGCCTTCCACCACCTCGCCGTCGCGCACCACGTCGCGGCGGCTGCGGTCCATCAGCACCAGCCGCTCGTGGCGCAGGTCGTAGGCGCCGAGGAAGTCCTGTCCCATGCCGATCGGCCAGGCGGCGGGGGTGACGTGGAGCTGGAGGTCCTGCTCGATCTCACTCATCAGGTCGAAGGGGTCGCGCCCCTCGCGGTCGAGCTTGTTGATGAAGGTCACGATCGGCACGTTGCGCAGCCGGCAGACCTCGAACAGCTTGCGGGTCTGCGCCTCGATCCCCTTGGCGGCGTCGATCACCATCACCGCCGAGTCGACGGCGGTCAGCGTGCGGTAGGTGTCCTCGCTGAAGTCCTCGTGGCCCGGGGTGTCGAGCAGGTTGAAGGTGCAGCCGCCGTACTCGAAGGTCATCACCGACGAGGTGACCGAGATGCCGCGCTCCTGCTCGACCTTCATCCAGTCCGAGCGGGCGCGCCGCGCCTCGCCGCGCGCCTTGACCGCGCCGGCGAGCTGGATGGCGCCGCCGAACAGCAGCAGCTTCTCGGTGAGCGTCGTCTTCCCCGCGTCGGGGTGCGAGATGATGGCGAAGGTTCGCCGCCGGGAGACCGGATCGTTCGTCTTGTCCATTGGATTGTGCTCCGCGCTCGGCCGGGGGGGTGTCTGAACCGGCCGGTTCCGGGGGCTACTCTTCGTAACAGAGGAGACGCCCGCGGCCTTCCCTGGTGAGGGGGGCGGGGAATCCTAGCACGGCAGACGATGAGCCAAGCTTGACGGGTACCTTCACCTGGGGACAGGTTTCTGCCCCTCCTCTTGACATCCCACAGGTCTTGCGTCACTCTCCTCTGGGCAACACACAGGAGAGCGAGCATGGCGGAGAGCAAGTCGGACATCCTGCAAGGCACCCTCGACCTGATGGTGCTGAAGACTCTGGACGCCATGGGGCCGCTACACGGCTACGGGATCGCGCGGCGGATCGAGCAGCTCAGCGAGGAGGCGTTGCAGATCAATCAGGGGACGATCTATCTCTGCCTCGTCCGCCTGCTGCAGAAGGGGTGGATCGAGGCCGAGTGGGGGACGTCGGAGAACAACCGCAAGGCGAAGTTCTACGACCTTTCGAAGGCGGGGCGGCAGCAGCTGGTGGCCGAGACCGAGAACTGGGAGCGGGTCGCGGGCGTCATCGGGCGCCTCCTCCAGCTCGACCCGCGGCGGTAGGCCATGCCGCTGATGCCGCTGATGCCGCTGATGCCGCTGATGCCGCTGATGCTGAGCCTGCTCAAGCAGACCGCCGCGCGGACCCAGGCGTTCTTCCGCACCGCCGAGCTCGACGCCGACTTCGACCAGGAGCTCGCCTCCCACCTCGAGATGCTCACCGAGGACAACGTGCGTGGCGGCATGACGCCGGCCGAGGCACGCCGCGCGGCGATCCTCCGCCTCGGCGGCGTGGAGTCGACCCGCCAGAAACACCGTGACGCGCGCGGGCTCCCCGCCCTCGAGAGCGTGGTGCAGGACCTGCGCTACGCCTTCCGCACTCTGCGCCGCGACGCCGGGTTCACCCTCTTCGCCATCCTCATCCTCGCCTGCGGCATCGGCGCCGCCTCGACGATCTTCAGCGTGATGGATGCGGTGCTCCTGCGCCCGCTGCCGTTCCGCGATCCCGGCCGTCTGGTGTGGCTCCAGAACGGCAAGGGGGAGGGGATGTCCAGCCGCACCGTGCAGGTCGGCTATCTGCTCGCGTTGCAGGAGAGCGCCCGTTCCTTCTCCGGCTTCGCGGCCTACAACGCGTTCTATGGCGTGGGGGACGCCAAGCTCACCGGCGCGGGGGAGCCGGAACGGCTGAACGCGGTGCCCGTCACCGTGGGTTTCTTCTCGCTGCTCGGCGTCCGGCCCCGGCTGGGGAGGGAGTTCACGGCGGACGACGGCACCTTTGCCGAGCCGCGCTCGGTCGTGCTCGGCGACCGCCTGTGGCGGCGGCGCTTCGCCGCCGATCCGGACATCGTCGGCAAGGCGATCACCCTCAACGAGAGGCGCGTGACCGTGGTGGGGGTGCTCCCCCCCTCCTTCGACTTCGCCACCGTCTTCGCCCCCGGCACCCGCGTCGACCTGTACGTGCCGTTTCCGCTCACCGAGGAAACCCATCGCTGGGGGAACACGATCGCGATCATCGGACGGCTGAAACCGGGCGCTACCGTGCGGAGCGCGGAGGCGGAGAGCCACATCGTGGTCGACCCGGTCCGCCTCCAGCACTCCGCGGACTGGAACAGTTTCGATCCCCGCGCCAGCTCGCTCGAGGAGCACGTCCGCGGGCCGATCCGTCCGTCCCTCCGGGTGTTGGTCTGCGCCGTGGGGGTGGTGCTGCTGATCGTCTGCGCGAACCTCTCGAATCTGCTGCTGGCCCGTTCGGCGACGCGGCAGAAGGAGATGGCCCTGCGGGCGGCGCTCGGCGCCGGACGGGGGAGGCTGATCCGCCAGGTGCTCACCGAGAGCCTGGCGCTCTGCGCCTGCGGCGCCGCGCTGGGCCTGCTCCTGGCGGTGACGGCGACGCGCGTCCTCGCGCGCCTGAACGTGTTCAGCATCCCGCTGCTCGAGAGCGTCCAGGTGGACCGCGGCGCGCTCGTCTTCACGCTGCTGGTCGCGGTGGTGACCGGCCTCGTCTTCGGCCTGGCGCCGGCGCTGCAAGTCCCCTCCCTCGCCGTGCAGGGCTCCTTGCAGGACGGCGCCCGCGGCGCGACCGGCGGCCGGCGGCTCGCCTGGCTCCGCGGCGCGCTGGTGGTCTCCGAGGTCGCCCTCGCCTGCGTGCTCCTGGTCGCCGCGGGGCTGCTGATCCGCAGCTTCCTCGGCGTGCTCGGCGTCGATCTGGGATTCAGGCCGGAGCGGTCCGCCGCGGTCCGCGTCGATCCCAGCTCGCGCTACGCCACGCAGGCGCAGCGCAACGCGTACTTCGACGAGGTACTCCGCCGCGCGGCCGCCATCCCCGGGATCACGGCGGTCGGGCTGACCGACGTGCTGCCGTTCGAAGGCAACCGGAGCTGGACGGTCGGCGCCGAGCGAGTGGTCTATCCGATGGGAATGAAGCCCAGCGCCTACATCCGTGTGGTCAGCGACGGCTACCTCGCGGCGCTGGGGATTCCGCTGCGCGCCGGGCGCGACTTCACGGCGGCGGACACCGTGCCGGGCGAGAACGTCCTCCTCGTCAACGAAACGCTGGCACACACGCTCTGGCCGGGGCAGAACGCGGTCGGACAGCGGATCAACCTGGGCGACGGCCAGCGCCGGGTGGTCGGCGTCGTCGGCGACGTGCGGCACCTCGCCCTCGAAAAGGAAGCCGGCGGCGAGCTGTACCTGCCGCTGCGCCAGACCAATGCCTATTCGATCGTCGACCTGGTGTTCCGGAGCTCGCTCCCGCCCGCCGCGATGGGCGCGGCCGTGCGCGCCGCGCTGCTCCCCGTCGAGCCGAGCCTGCCGCCGGGGGAGCTGCGCCCCTTGCAGCAGATCGTGGACCACGCGCTGTCGCCCCGCCGTTTCGTGGTGATCCTGCTCGCCGGGTTCTCCGCCTTCGCCCTGCTCCTCGCCTCGCTCGGGATCTACGCCGTGATCTCCTACGCGGTCAAGCAGCGCACGCGGGAGCTCGGTATCCGCATGGCGCTCGGCGCCACCCCCCGCGAGCTCGCGGGGCGCGTCCTCCTCCAGACCCTCGCTCTCGCCGGGATCGGCCTGCTCGTCGGGCTCGCCGCCTCCGGGCTCCTCGCCCGCGCCCTCGGCAGCCTCCTCTTCGGCGTCACCGCCACCGACCCAGGGACTTATCTGGGGATGGTGCTCGTCCTCGGCGCGGTCGCCACCCTCGCCGGCTACCTGCCGGCGCGCCGCATCGCGAAGATCGACCCTCTGGAGGCGATCCGGGCGGAGTAGAGGAGCCGGCGTCGGCCCCGGGCCGGCTGCTTCATTTCTGATTCATACTCCCTCCTTCTAAGAACGGCAGACTCGCTGCAGGGCCGGATGGACCCCCGCCGGCCGATCCGATCCAGGAGGATGCGATGAAACGTTTCTGCCTTTCGATTTTTCTGCTTCTCGGCGCCGCCCAGGCTGCCGTCGCCCAGGACGCTCCCGCGGACCCGCCGGAGCCGTTCCACCGCACCGAGCTCACCTGCGCCGAGATGCGGCGCCACCCGGCGCAGGTCTTCGCCGAGGAGATCGACCTCGGATCGGGGACGGGCTCGCCCGTCGAAGTCGAGTACGACTGCCCGGAGGGGCTGGGGAGCCTCCCTTTCCTGCGCCGGCTCGCCCATCTCGCCGACGCGGTGCGCGGCCAGCGGGACCGCGACTGCGACGGGACGATCATCTATGCCGAGCAGCGGTATTACGACTTCGAGCTCCTCGAGGCCGGCTTCGCCCCGGCGCTCTTTCAGCGGGAGTCCGAGAAGGTACAGGCGCGAAGGGGGGGACCCGACGATCGCGCGGATGACCTCTATCCCAACCAGCTGCGCTATTTCGCCACGTGGTCGCACGAGAGCTTCTCCAACTTTCGCCTGCACCGGGCGTTCCTCGCCGAGTACGACCGCGCCCTGCCGCGGCTCGCGGCGCACTACCGGCGGAGCTTCCACTTTTCCGCCGCGCGGGCTCGCGCCGTGGCCCGGCACGCGCTGATGCTCTTCGTCGACCGGGCGGCGGGCACCTTCTCCGAGGACGTCCTGGCGGCGCCACCGCGGCTGGTGCAGCTCTCCGAGAGCCCGACGAGCACGCTCGCCGAGCTGCGGGATGCCCTCGCGGCGACCCCGCCTCCGAGTCAGGAGACGATCGACCAGGCGTTCAAAGTCGCCTTGCTCCACGGCAAGCCGCGGCCGTATCTGGCGCTCCTGGTGGACGATCTCTCGACGCTGGAGGAGGGAAACGAACCGGCGCTCTTCTTCGCTCTGGGCGATGCGGACGACGTGGAGTGGCTGCTCGACCGGGGCGCGAAGGTCGACGCCGCGAACGGCTTCGGCAAGACGCCGCTGTTCTATGCGATCGGAATGGGCGACCGCCGGCTGGCGACGCTGCTGCTCGACCATGGGGCGGACGTCAATCATCGCTACAAGAAGGCGGCGGAGCTGGCGCCGGACGCGGACTCCTTCGGCTGTGGCGAGCATCACTTCATCCGCCACCCCGAGCGGACCACGCTGATGCACGCGGCCCAGCATGCGGACGTCCGGATGCTCAAGCTCCTGCTCGCGCGGGGGGCGAGGCTCGCAGACGTCGACGGCGCCGGCTGGAACGCGCTGGACTTCGCCATGGAGGCGCACCGCGCGGAGAATGTCGCCTATCTGCGATCTCTGGGGCTGCACCCCCGTCCGGCCGCGCGCGAGACGCGCTGATTTTTTCATTTTTTCTTCATCGGCGCTTCATTCGCGGTCCTTCTTGGAACGGCAAGCTGCCTCCATGGCAACACCGTTTCCAAGGAGGCTGACGATGAAAACCTTTTGCCGGGCCGTTCCTCTGTTCCTCGCTCTGGCGCTCCCCGCCGTCCGTCCGGGCGCCGCCGCCCCGAGTCCCCACGTTCCGCCGAATCCGAACGTTCAGGTGACGATCACCTGCGCCGACCTGCGGCGGGACCCGGTGGGGATCTTCTCGCGGCCGATCGATCTCGGGTCGAGCACCTACTCGCCAACCGACCTCTACTTCGAGTGCGAGGAGAGCCTGGCGCAGCGCCCCTTCCTGCAGCGGCTCCTCGGCCTGGCCGAGCAGGTCCGCAGCGTGCGGCAGGCCTGCGGTGCACGGGTCTTCTACGCCATCGAACGGTATTACGCGGCCGATCTGCTGAAGGCCGGCTTCGTCCCCACCCTGTTCCTGCAACAGGCCCGGGCCGAAGGGCGGAGCGCCGGCCTGCCGGCCGGAAAGCTCGCCTATTTCACCGCCTGGTCGCTCCAGAGCCGTACCAACTTTCAGTGGCACGCGGCCTTCCTCGCCGAGTACGCGCGTGCGGAGCCACGGCTCGCCCGCTACTACCGGCAGCGCTTCCACCTCGCACCGGCGGTGGCCCGCGCCTCCGCCCGGCAGGCTCTGGGGATCGTCGTCTACCGTGCGTTCGGCGACTTCTCCTCGCGCGTCCCGGAGAGCGCCCTGCCGCCGCTGGTCCTGTTCGCCCATGATCCGGAGAGCTCGGCCGCCGACCTGCGCCGCGCCCTCGCGGCGACCCCGGCGCCCACGCAGGAGGAGACCGATCAGGCGTTGAAGGCCGCCCTGCTCGCCGGCAAGCCGCGCCCCGACCTCGAGCTCCTGCTGGACAACCTCGCCTCGCTCGACGCCGGGGACGAATCGGCGCTCTTCTTCGCCCTGGGCGATCGGGAGGCGGTGAAGCTCCTGCTGGACCGTGGCGCCGCGGTCGACTATGCGAACGGATTTGGGAAGACGCCGCTGTTCTACGCCGTGGGTCAGAACGACCGCGCGCTCGCCGAGCTGCTGCTCGACCGCGGAGCCGACGTCAATCATCCCTACAAATCCGCGGTGGAGCTCCAGCCGCCGCCGGACGAGTTCGGCAACCCCATCTGCGGTGAATACCCCGACCTCCGGCACTACGGAAGGACGCCGCTGATGCACGCCGCCCAGCACGCGAACGTCGCGATGCTGAAGCTCCTGCTCGCGCGGGGGGCGCGCCTCGCCGAAGTGGACGGTATGGGCTTCAATGCCCTGGACTACGCGCGGCTGGGGCACCGTCCCGCCAACGCGGCCTTCCTCTCGGGGCTCGGGCTGCAGTCTCACGAAGCCCCGTCCGGCGCAGCCGCGCCTTAGTCGTCCATCAATTCATGCATGGTAGGTTATGGCTCCATCTCTAGAAAGGAGACTGAATGAAGCTGAGACTCACCCTGTTGGTTTTCGCCGTCGCCCTCCTGGTGGCTCCCCTCGCGGGCTTCGCGGAGCCGCTGGCCTCCACGGCGCCGGTCTGCGGCGCGCAGGCTTCGACGCCGGCCTCGATCCTCGACCCGGTGACCTTGAAGATCCTGCCGAAGAGCTTCCCCCTCCCGAAGTGCGGGGTCTGCAGCGGCTCCCCCTGCGTCGGAGCGAACGTCGGCTCGATCTGCGGCATCGGTGGTGGCGGCCAGTACAAATACTGCGGCGACGTCGGAACCTGCTCGCAGGACAACCTCACGCAGTGCTCTTGCAAGACCGGCGCGCCCTTCTGAGGCGCCGCGCGGCTTCCTGATCGGCCCATCGATCGGACAGGTCCCGGCCGGCTCCGGCCGGGACGTCCCCGGCGGTTCTGCGGTCCGCCCCACTGAGATCTCCTTCCGTCCCAACCGTCGCGCGGTTCCTCCCCTCAGAGGGCAGCCACTGCCCTCTGAGATTTCGTGACCTGCCATCCATCGGCGACGACGCGGGTTCAGGGGGCAGCCACTGTCCTCTGAGATTTTGTGACCTCCCAAAGGTGGGCGATGCCCGCTACACACGGGGGCTGGCGTTTGTGCGAGTCGCCACGAGGCGCACTGGAAGGTTCCCCAGAGCGCGCCCTGAAGGGGCGAAAATTTGATTAGCCCGGCGCTTCAGCGCCGGGTTCCTGGCTACCCCCAACCCCATCCGCCCCGAAGGGGCGGTGCTTGTGCGCTCAGAACTGTGTGGTGGTACATCGGTACATCGCAAGGCAGGAGGAGCACCATCGGCGGGCGACGTTCGAGGACGAGTTGTGGATTGTTGCATCGGCACGGAATCGAGCTCGATCCGAAAGATCTCTTTGATTGAGCGGTTCGCCCGAAAGGCACCGCCCCTTCGGGGCGGATGGGGAGGGGGAACGTCCGATACCGGGCGCTAAAGCACCCGGCTAATCAAATTTTCGCCCCTTCGGGGCGCGCTGTGGGGAACCTTCCAGGATGCCTTGTGGCGACGCGCGCAAAACGCCCGTCCGCAAGTGTAGTGGATCCGATCTCGTCTATTACTGGACCACCCGCCAGTCACCCGGAGAGCGTTTAGTTGCTGCCCCCTTCGACGCTTGGTATGCAAAGTCGCGAATTTTCTGTATGATTTGTGTCTCCACGAGAGGCCCCAGCTTGATTTTTTCTTCATTGATGTTTTCAATGTTTGATGTGCTAATAACGACTGATCTTTTATTGTCCGGTGAAAAAATAAGCTCATACTTCGTTTCATCATTATTGACGATTACCGTCAAATCATTCTCGTTCCCAAGCTCGGCCGTGACCTCGCCTATTCCCAGAGACTCAGACTTGGGATGTTGGTATTGAATTAAGCTATGTATGTAAGAACGCACAGAGGCCCATCGGGAAGGGAACGACTCGACTTCTGACATTTATTGTCTCCTTTTTATATAGCCTGGAGGCATGCCTCGGCATGTTCTAAGTATATCATGGCAGGCGCGGCCCAATCCTGCTACCATGAGGTAGCCAAATACACTATTATCCGTCTTAGATTCCGAAAGGGAGATATCGATGCCAGGGCAGGCACAAGCAGCCAAGGAACAAAGACTTCAAATTATAACTGCAGATGACTCAAATGTCATCAAGCTCTTGAATCCGACCTCTAAGAGTGAGCAGGAAGAGTGGAAAACAATCAAGGACATGTTCGCGGCCAATTGGACAATTCAACAAATGGTACAAATCGGTGATCAGCGCGTCCTCCTCTTGCTGGAGAGAGTTAAGCTAGTGAAGAAGCCGGCGCCGTTTTAAAAATATCTTGATGCTGGTCCTGAAGTTCCTTCAGAGAGAAGCGGCGTAATGCGCCGTGTGTTCCCTCAGGAAGGAGTCATCCTCTCCGTGGATCTCTTCGGACCGAGTGCAACGAAGGTGCGGGCCTCCGAGCGTGAGAAGCACCTTCGGCTCGCTCGAGCTGGCAGGGGATCCGCAGGCTCCAGCACCGGACGAGACCACGGAGAGATACAATCCCCGGGCTCGCGGAGCGGAAGGAGCCCGTCATGCAGGAAGAATCCCCGGACCCCACACCCCACATCGACCGCCTCCTCGCCGACCTCGCGGCGCGCGGATCGGCGCTGGTGGCGTATTCCGGCGGGGTGGACTCCGCCGTGGTGGCGGCCCTCGCCCAGCGGGCGCTGGGCGGGCGGGCTCTCGCGGTGACCGCGGCGGCGGAGACGCTCGCCGGGTCGGAGCTCGACCATGCGCGGCGGCTGGCGGCCGAGATCGGCATCCGCCATGAGGTGGTGACCTACAGCGAGCTGGACGATCCCGAGTTCGTGGCCAATCCGAGCCACCGCTGCTACGTCTGCCAGGGGATGCGGATGGGGACCATGGTGCGCCTCGCCGCGGAGCGGGGGTACGCGGTCGCCTGCGACGGCACCAACGCCTCGGACCCGGGGCCGGACCGCCCCGGGCTGCGCGCCGTGCGCGAGCAGGGGGTCTACTCGCCGCTCCTGGCGCTTGGGGTCGACAAGGCGGCGACCCGCGCCATCGCCCGCGCCTTCGGCCTCTCGGTGTGGGACCGGCCGGCCAACGCCTGCCTGTCGTCGCGCATCCCGCACGGGCAGGTGGTCACCCTCGGCAAGCTGCGCCGCATCGAGGCCGCCGAGGACGTGCTCGCCGCCGCCGGCTTCCGGGTGGTGCGGGTGCGCCACGACGGCGGCGCGGCGCGGGTCGAGGTGGGGCCGGACGAGGTTCCGCGGCTCGCCGCGGAGTGGAGCGCGCTCGAGCCGCGGCTGCGCTCGCTCGGCTTCGAGCGGGTCGCCTACGATCCCGCGGGCTACCGCCGCGGCGGCGCGGACATGGGATCTTCTCTCTCGTGAATCCCGATCAGCTCAAGAAGCTCCTCGAGGCGGTGGCCGCCGGCGAGCGCTCCCCCGCGGAGGCGCTCGGCGACCTCGCCGAGCTCCCCTACGCCGACCTCGGCTTCGCCAAGCTCGACTTCCACCGCGAGCTGAGGAACGGCCTCCCCGAGGCGGTCTATGCCGAGGGGAAGCGGACCGAGGACCTGGCGGAGATCGCCTCCCGGATGATCGCCGCCCACGGCAAGGTGCTGGTGACCCGCCTGCGCCCCGAGGCGGCGGCGGTGCTGCGCACCGAGCACCAGGGGGCGGTGTACCACGAGCGGGCGCGCATCCTCACCCACGGGCAGGGGGCGGCGCTGCCGGGGCGGATCACCGTGCTCGCCGCCGGCACCTCGGACCTCGCGGTGGCGGAGGAGGCGGCGGTCTGCGCGGCCTGGTTCGGGCACGAGGTCGAGCGCTGCTATGACGTGGGGATCGCCGGGCTCCACCGGCTGCTCGGCAACCTTCCCGCGATCCGCCGCGCCGACGTGGTGGTGGCGGTCGCCGGGATGGACGGCGCCCTGCCGACGGTGGTCGCGAGCCTCGTCCCGGCGCCGGTGGTGGCCGTCCCCACCAGCGTCGGCTACGGGGCGAGCTTCGGCGGGCTCGCCGCTCTCCTCACCATGCTGAACGCCTGCGCGCCGGGAATCGGGGTGGTGAACATCGACAACGGCTACGGCGCCGCCGTCCTCGCCAGCCGCATCGCCCGCGGCGCTCAGACTCCTAAAGAAACCCGCTCGACGAGCATCGCGTCGCCGTAGGAGTAGAAGCGGTACCCCTCGCGGACCGCCTCGCGATAGGCGGCGAGCACGCGGTCGCGGCCGGCGAAGGCGGAGACCAGCATCAGCAGGGTGGAGCGGGGGAGGTGGAAGTTGGTGAGCAGCACGTCCACCGCCCGGAAGCGGAAGCCCGGGATGATGAACAGGGTCGTCGCGCCGCTCCCCGCCCGCACCTCTCCCTCGGGATCAGCCGCCGCCGCGCTCTCGAGCGTCCGCACCACCGTGGTCCCCACCGCCACGATCCGCCGCCCCTCCCGCCGCGCCTCGCGGATCGCCACCGCGGCCTCCTCGCCGATCTCGTAGCGCTCGCTCTCCATCCGGTGCTCGGCGACCTCTTCCACGGCGACCGGCTTGAAGGTGCCGAGGCCGACGTGGAGGGTCACCCGCGCCGTCCCGATCCCTGCCGCCGCGATCTCCGCGAGCACCCTCTCCGAGAAGTGGAGCCCTGCGGTGGGGGCCGCGATGGCGCCGGGGGAGCGCGCGAAGACGGTCTGGTAGCGCTCGCGGTCCTCGTCGGTGTCCGGGCGATGGATGTAGGGGGGGAGGGGGACGTGCCCCAGGCGGTCGAGGTGGGGCTCGACGGGCTCCGAGAAGCGGAGGAGATAGCGGTGGGCGGCGGCGTCCTCCCGCTTGGCGATCACCTCGGCCCCCAGCCAGTCAATCCCGTCGAGCTCGATCACCGAACCCGGGCGGGCGCGCTTCCCCGGCTTCACCAGCGCCTCCCAGTCGCGCTCCCCGGTCTTCTCGAGGAGGAGGATCTCCATCCGGCCGCCGCCGGCGCTGCGGCCGAAGAGGCGGGCAGGGATCACCCGGGTGTCGTTGAGCACCAGCAGGTCGGTGGGGCGCAGCAGTCGGGGGAGGTCGGAGATCCGCGCGTGTCTTTCAGGTCCTTCGCGGTCGAGCACCAGCAGGCGGCTCTCGCCGCGCGGGGCCGGTTGCTGGGCGATGCTCGCCGCCGGCAGGTCGTAGTCGAAATCGTCCGTCCGCACGGCCGGAGCTTCAGTCGCCAGGAGCCTGGCGCAGCACCTTCACGGCGATCGCGAAGGCGACCAGCATGAGGGCGGCGGCGGTCCAGAACGGCCAGCCGGCGCCGGCGGTGGCGAAGATCAGCGTGCCGGCGGCCGGCCCGAGGATGCGGGCGAGGGCGCCGAACGAGCGCGACAGGCCGATCGTGCTCCCCTGCGACTCCTGCGGGGTGAGGCGGCTGAGCAGGCCGAGGCTCGAGGGGCTGTGAATCCCCTGCCCGGCGGCGAGCAGGAGGAGGCCGGCGAGGAGGATCGCGAGGGCAGGCCCGGCCGGGGGGATCGACACCGGCGCGAGCGGCAGCACGGCGAGCCCGGCGGCCATCAGCAGGATGCCGCCGAGGATCATGCGGCGCTCGCCGAAACGCTTGACCAGCCGGCCGATCAGCCCCCCCTGCACGATGACCAGCACCACCCCCACGAAGACGAAGAGCCATGAGGTCTCGCGGGCGCCGTAGCCGAAGCGGGCCTGGCAGAAGAGGGCGAGGGTGGTCTCCATGATCGCGAAGCAGAACATCACCAGGAAGAAGAGGAGCATCAGGCCGCGCAGCGGCGAGTCGCGCCAGACCTCGCGCAGCTCGGTGACCCCGAGCCACGACCCCCGCCGGAGGCCGGCCTGGCGACGGATCTCCGGGGAGAGCGACTCGGGGAGGCTGGTGGCGGCGTACGCCAGGTTGACGGCGGCGAGCAGGCCGGCGGCGACCGGCACGATGCGGGGGCCGAGCCCGGCGAGGGCGGGGGTCAGGCTGCCGGCGTGGGCGAGCAGGCCGCCGAGCGCCGGCCCGAGGACGAAGCCGATGCCGAAGGCGGCGCCCACCAGCCCCATCGCCTTGGCGCGCCCCTCGGGCGGGGTGATGTCCGCCAGGTAGGCCTGGGCGATCGCGTAGTTGGCCGCGGCCACCCCGGCGAGCGCGCGGGCGAGGAGGAGCACGGCGTAGTTGGGGGCCGCCGCGAAGAGGGCGTAGGCGACGACGCTCCCGGCGATCGAGGCGAGCAGCACCGGCCGCCGGCCGAGGCGGTCCGAGAGGCGCCCGAGGAGGGGCGCGCAGAGGAGCTGGGTCAGGCTGTAGGACGAGAAGAGGAGGCCGATGAGCAGCGGCGTGGCGTGGAATTCCTGCGCGTAGAAGGTGAGGAACGGCACGATCATGCCGAACCCGATGAGGTCGAGCAGGATGGTGAAGAAGATGGTGAGCCGCGCCCGCCGGCGCGGGGCGGCGTGGAATTCCTCGGGGTCGTTCACGGCGGCGGGAGCATAGCACCGCCCTCGGGGAGCGCAGGAGCCGGCGCGGACTCCGGCCGGGCTTGCGCGAGGCGCGGATCGAGGACGTCGCGCAGGCCGTCGGCGAGCAGGTTGACGGCGATCACCGTCAGGGCGAGGGCGGCGCCCGGGAAGGTGGCGATCCACCAGGCTTGAATCAGCACGTCGTGCCCTTCGGCGATCAGGTTCCCCCAGCTCGGCGTCGGCGGCTGGATGCCGAGGCCGAGGAAGGAGAGCGACGCCTCGAGGAGGATGAGCTGCCCGGTCATCAGCGTGGTCCGGATCACCACCGGGGTCATGGCGTTGGGGAGGAGGTGCCGCCAGAGGATGGCGAGCGGATGCTGCCCCAGGGCGCGCGCGGCGAGGGCGAACTCCCGCCGCTGGAGCCCCAGCAGCTCGGCCCGGGTCAGGCGGCTGATCCCCATCCAGGCGGTGCCGCCGAGCAGGCCGACCACCTCGGCGGGGCTCGGCCGGAAGAAGGCGGCGAGCGCCAGCATCAGGAACACCCAGGGGAAGGCGAGGAGGGCGTCGACGCTGCGCATCAGCAGGGAGTCGACGAGCCGGCCGCCGAGCGCCGCCGCGGAGCCGACGGCGACCCCGAGGGTGAGGGCGATCAGGGCCGCGAGCACCCCCACGGCGAGCGAGACGCGGGCGCCGTAGAGGATGCGGGAGAGGAGGTCGCGGCCGAAGCGGTCGCTGCCGAGGAGGTAGAGCCGGCGGTCGGCGACTCCATGGGAGGTCAGGTTGACGACCCGCGCCGCGGGATACGCCTCGGCGACGCCGAGGCGCTCGATCGCCACCCCTGCGGGGGTGCGCCGCAAGCGGTCGGCGAGGCGCCAGGAGCCGTCGGCGAGGTGGACGGCGGCGAGCGATGTCCCGGGAGGACGGTACTGGCCGGCCGGCGGATCGAGCTGCTCGTTCGGATCGTAGGGGGCGAGCAGCGGGGCGAAGAGGGCGGCGAGGAGCAGGGCGAGGGTCAGCCCGGCTCCCCAGGCGAAGGAGGGGGAGCGCCGCAACCACGCCGTCTCCCTGGACACCGTCCATCTAGACACCGTCCACCTCCTCGCGGACCCGCGGATCGGCCAGGGCGTGAAGGATGTCGGCGAGGAGGTTGCAGAGGATCACCAGGGTGGCGCTGAGCGCGGTGGCGCCTAGGATGACCGGATAGTCGCGGGTGAGGAGGGCGTCGAAAGTCAGGCGGCCGAGGCCGGGCCAGGAGAAGACGACCTCGGTGATCAGCGCGCCGGAGAGCAGGACCGGCAGCGAGTGGGAGAAGACCTGGATCAGCGGCACGACGGCGTTGCGCAGGCCGTGCACCCAGACCACCCGGCGGGGGGAGAGCCCCTTGGCGCGGGCGGTGCGGATGTAGTCCTGGCTCATCACCTCGATCAGGCTGCCGCGCAGGAAGCGGGCGGTCCCGCCGGCGGCGCCGAGCGCCGTCACCAGGGCGGGGAGGAGGAGGTGGCGCGCGACGTCGGCCGCCCGCGCCAGCGGCGGCAGGAGGTCGGCGTCGACCGAGCGCATGTGCCCCGCCGGCAGCACCGGCCAGACGTAGGAGAAGAGGAGGATCGTCATCAGCCCCAGCCAGAAGAGGGGTTGGGAGAAGAGGAGGAGGGTGACCACCCGCACGGCGTGGTCCACGAAAGTTCCCCGCCGGAGCGCGGAGGCGATGCCGAGCAGCAGGGCGAACAGGTACTCGAGCGCGAGGGCGGAGACGGCGAGCAGCACGGTCGCCGGCAGGGCCTCGAGGAGCGCCGTCGAGACCGGCCGCTGCTGGGCGAGCGAGATCCCCCAGTCCCACCGCGCCACCGAGGAGATCCAGACGAGGTACTGCTCGGGGAGGGGGAGGTCGAGGCCGTAGAGGTGCCGCAGCTTGAGATGCTGGGCGGCGGTGAGGCGCCCGGCCTGGAAGAGGGTGGCGGGATCTCCCGGCAGCAGGTGGAGGAAGAAGAAGGTGAAGCTGAGGACCAGCAGCAGGGTCAGCAGCGAGACGGCGATCCGCCGCAGGACGAAGCGGAGCATGGGGAGATCGGCGGCTAGACCTTCGGCGCGATCCACCACTCCTCGAGTCGGAACAGCGAGTAGTTCGGGCTCGGCTGCACGTTGTGAAGCCGCCGGTTGACGGCGGTCGGCCGCTGCGACTCCCAGAGCAAGGTCGCCGGCTGGTCGCGGTCGAGGATCTGCTGGATGCGCTCGAGATAGGGGCGTTCGGCGAGCAGGTCGGTCTGCGCCAGGGCGGTCTCGAGCAGATGGTCGACCTCGGGGTTCCGGTAGCGGACGAGGTTGCCGTCCTCGCCCACCATCGAGCTGTGGAAATTGTTCGTCAGGTCGAGGCTGGTGTCGACGGTGAAGCCGAACATCGCGGCCTCGTAGGTCCCCTTGTTGGTCTGGTCGACCAGGGTGTTGAACTCGATCTGCCGGGGGGTGGCGCGGATCCCCACCTTCTGGAGCTGGTTCTGGATCATCACCGTGGCGTCGGCGCGCAGGGAGTTGCCGGCGTTGGTGATCAGCTCGAAGGCGAAGGGCTTGCCGTCCTTGTCGATCACGCCGTCGCCGTCGGTGTCCTTCCACCCCTTGGCGGCGAGGATCTTCCGCGCCTGCTCCGGATCGTACGGCAGGGGCTGGATCGATTTGTCGTGGGCCCAGATCGTCGACATGTAGGGGGTGCTCGCCACCCGGCCGAGGGGGCCGAGGATGGTGTCGACGATCGTCTTGCGGTCGATGGCGAGGGTCAGGGCGCGGCGCACCTCGGGGTCGCGGAAGAGCGGCTGGTCGTTGTTCCAGTCGACGGAAACCACCAGGTTCGCCCAGTAGGTGATCAGCTCGAGGCGCGGGTCCTGCTTCACCCGCGCCATGTCGGCGGGGTTGATCTGCGGCAGGAAGTCGAGGTCGCCGCTCAGCATCTGGGTGAAGCCGGCCGCCGTGTCGGCGATCTGGCGGATCACCACCCGGTCGAGGAGCGGGTAGCCCTGCCGGTAGAAGCGGGGGTTCCTCTGCAGCACGACCTGCTGCTGGGGGACCCAGGAGCCGAGCGTGAACGGGCCGTCCACCACCAGGTGCTGGCGGAACCAGTCGCTGCTCTTGCGCCACTCGGCGAAGGGGATCTTCTCCCAGGCGTGGCGGGGGAGGATCACCCCCTCGTTGGCGTCGAGGAACTGCTTGGCGTAGACCCGCGAGTAGTGGAAACGGACCGTCCGCGCGTCCACCACCTCGACGTCGGTCATCCACTTCTTGGTGTCCGCTTCGTTCCAGGCGATCGCCGGGTCCTTCTGCGCCATCCAGCTCCAGCGTACGTCGTCGGCGGTCACCGGCACGCCGTCGCTCCACAGCACCCCGTCGCGCAGGTGGAAGGTGAGCGTCTTGTGATCGGCCGACCACTCCCAGCTCGTCGCCAGGGCGGGCTTGAAGGTGGCGGGGTGCTCCTGGAAGTCCGGCTGCTCCTCGGCGAGATGGAGGAACATCTGGAAGATCACCTCCTTGGTGATCTGGGTCGGGGGCACGATCAGCTCGTTGACGCTGGTGGGCTGGGCGGGCCAGCCGATCACCGCCGTGCCGCCGCGGCGCGGGGTGGAGCCCGCCGGGGTGGCGCTCTCGGGGCCGGCCTTGCACCCTGAGGCGAGCAGCGCGCCGGCGAGGAGGAGAATCAGAGCTCGGGATCGGAGCATGGGGTGCGGGGATGGTATCGCGGCTGGGAGAGCGGAACAAGAGACGAGAGGGACGGCAGGGACTTCAGCGACAGTCCCAGGGCGGAGCGCCGGTGTCCAGGCCCTTTCTTTGGGTGCCCCGCGCAGCCGACTGGCAGGGAGCGCAGCGACCGCACACGAAGGAGGCGAGCAGGGGTACCCAAAGAAAGGGCCTGGACACCGGTGCTATCCTGGGACCGGCATGGAACGCCTCGCGCCCTCCGCCTCCTCGCGCAAGCTGCTGATCGCCTCGCTGGTCTTCGGGCTGTTCGTCCTCTGCGACATCGCGCTCTTCGGCTGGCTGATCTTCCGCTCCCTCTCGCAGCGGGAGGTCGAGCGGGTGCTCCTCGAGACCAGGACCGAGGCCCAGAAGCTGGCGCAGCAGATCGCCCGCCGCGCCGACCGCGAGGGGAAGGACCTCTACACGGCGGTGGCGATCGAGCGGGAGACCCAGACCTACATCGACCAGATGATGCGCCAGCGGGAGCTGGTGAAGCGGGTGGAGATCCGCGACAGGAACGGCGTCCTGGTCTACGAGGGGAGGAGCGAGGCGCGGCTGCGGGCCGGCCCCGGCGTCGGGGCGCCCCCCTCGATCGCGCCCCAGGTCCTCGACTCGCCCGAGCTCGAACGGCATTCGGTGCCTGCCGTGCCGGGGGAGGCGCGCATCTCGAACCGCGTCCACGAGGCGGAGAGCACCTTCGAGGTCCCCGACATCCAGGTGCCGATCGGCGAGTACGGCAACCTGCAGATCGCCATCAGCCCGCTCGAGCTCAGCAAGCGGATCGAGGTGCTGCGCTCCGACCTGATCCGCCAGACCGGGCTGATCGGCATCTCCTCGATGCTGCTGCTGATCTCGGCTTACGTCGTGGTGTGGCTGGTCCTGCGCCGCTCGCAACGCCTGGAGATCCAGGCCGCCGAGGCCGAGCGGCTGGCCTACCTCGGCACCCTGGCCTCGGGGCTGGCGCACGAGATCCGCAATCCCCTGAACTCGCTCAACCTCAACATGCAGATGCTCGAGGAGGAGATCGACGAGCACGGCTCGGCCCCCACCGGCAAGCGCCTGCTGTCGATCACCCGCTCCGAGCTCAGCCGCCTCGAGCGCCTGGTCTCGGACTTCCTCGCCTACGCCAAGCCCCGCCCGCTGGAGCTCGAGGAGGTCCCCGCCGCGCGGCCGCTCGAGCGGATGCGGGAGCTGCTGGCGGGGGAGATCCAGAGCCGCGGCGCCCAGGTCCTGGTCGAGGACAAGAGCGGCGGCGCGCGCATCCGCATCGACCCCGGGCAAATGAACCAGCTCCTCCTCAACCTGGCCCAGAACGCCTTCAACGCCGCCGAGGAGGCGGGGCGGCGGCCGGTCCTCCGCCTGGCGGCGACCCGCCAGATCCGCCAGGGGACGCCGACGGTCACCCTCGAGCTGACCGACAACGGCGTCGGCATGACGGAGGCCGAGCGGGCGCGGATCTTCGAGCTCTTCTACTCCACCCGCAAGGGGGGGACCGGGCTCGGCCTCGCCATCGTCGAGCGCATCGCCCGCGCCCACGCCGGGCGGATCACCGTCCGCAGCATCCACGGCACCGGCACCACGGTCGGCCTCGAGCTGCCGGCGGTGGCGTCCGACCCCTCCGTGCGTGAGCCCGCGGCGCGCGCGGCGGCGATCGAAGGGACGGCGGCCGAAGCCTAGGCTCCGCGGCGGCAGAATTCAGATCAGGAGTCCATCTCCTCGAGGTCCTCGGGCTTTGCGAACTGCTCGGGGTCGTCGCTGCCGCAGGCCTGACAGAGGACCTCGGTGATCTTGCCGTCCTCCCACTCGAAGGTGTAGCAGGGGGACTCGCACTCCAGGCAGACCAGGTATTCGGGGGTCGACATGATTTCAGCCTCCGGTCGGGTGTGTCGATTCTAGATCGGACCGGCGGCGGTGGGGATAGGTGCCGCCGAGGTCTCGCGGCGGAAGCGCTCGATGGCGGCGAGCAGGGCGCGGGGCTGCTCGAGGTGCGGGGCGTGGCCGCAGCCGCGGAGGATCTCCAGGCGGGCGCCGGGGATGGCCGCCGCGATCCGCCTCCCGGTGGCGGCGGAGAAGAGGCCGTCCCTTTCTCCCCAGAGGACCAGGGCTGGCAGGCGGAGGCGGGCGAGGTCGGCGTCGGTGAAGGTGTCGGCCTCGGAGAGCCCGGCGAGGACGTCGCGCACCGCCGGCGAGGAGTAGACCCGGAGGAAGGCGGCGCGGGAGAGGCGCAGCAGCAGTGGGACGCGGACGAACAGCGCCCGGTAGAGGCGGTCGACGCCGGCCCGGTCGTCGACCGTCACCAGCGACTGGATGCGCTCCCAGTCCTGCCGGCGGTAGCCGCCAGCGTCGATCAGCACCAGGCGCGCCACCCGCTCCGGGTGGCACAGAGCGAAGCGGACGGCGATCCAGCCGCCGAGGCTGAGCCCGGCGAGCGTCACCGGCCGGCCGGGGAGCTCGCGGTCGAGCAGCGCCGCGAGCACCGCGAGGGCCGGGGCGACCGCCAGGCCGCCGCCGGAGCAGCGGGTGCCGCCGAGGACGGAGAGCTCCGGCACCAGCATCCGGCAGCTCCGGCGCAGCCGCCGCATCTCCGGGCTCCACATCACGGCGACCGAGCCCAAGCCGTGGAGCAGCACCCAGGGCTCGCCGTCCGGGGGGCCGATCGCGTAGTAGACGAGCGCGGTGTCCCCGGTCTCCAGAACGCGCCGCCGGGCTCCGAGCAGCCGCAAGTAGAGGCTGATCGCGAGGTTGAAGAGCTTCAGGAGCACGGGATCAGGATACCCGAGGGTGCCCTGGTCGGCCCTGCTCGCCTCCTTCGGTCTACGGTCGCTGCGCTCCCTGCCAGTCGGCTGCGCGGGCCGAGCCAGGGCACCGGGACCTTCAGGGGCTACTCCCCGCGTTGACCCGCTATTCCTCCTGTGGTAGGGTTCGCCGTCCACGCGTCTGTGACGACTCTGGGAGCGTTTCCAATGTATGCAGTGATCCAAAGTGGCGGTAAACAATATCGCGTTGCCCCGGGCGACGTGATCGACGTCGAGCTCCTCGGCGATGCGGGCGAGAAGGGTAACTCGCTCCGTTTCGACCAGGTGCTCATGGTCTCCGGATCTGGGGACAACGGCCCGCAGCTCGGCAAGGCGCTCGAGGGGGCGGCCGTGACGGCCTCCCTGGTGGGCGAGGTCAAGGGACCGAAGATCCGGGTGTTCAAGAAGAAGCGGCGCTCGACCTTCCGGCGCAACGCCGGTCACCGGCAGCACATGCACCGGGTGCGCATCGACGAGATCCAGCTGCCGTCCTCCCGCTAGGGCGGACGTACAGAGAGACACGAGAGGTATCAGCTCATGGCACATAAAAAAGGACAGGGCTCCAGCCGCAACGGCCGCGACTCGAACTCGCAGCACCTCGGCGTCAAGCGGTTCGGCGGCGAGCAGGTGACGGGCGGCTCGATCCTCGTCCGCCAGCGCGGCACCAAGTTTTTCCCCGGCGACAACGTCGGCCGCGGCAAGGACGACACCCTCTACGCCAAGGCCGACGGCGTGGTGAAGTTCCAGAACCGGGGACGGCGCGGAACCTTCATCCACATCCTGACCGCGGCCGAGGCCGCCGCTGCCGCCGCCGGCGACAACGCCGCGACCGCAGCCCCCGCCGAATAACCGGCTTCCGCTCGGGCGGGCCGGGCACCTCGCCCGGCTCCCCGCGATCCTCCCCGACTCTCCGTCACCCAGTCAGCGAAAACCGACCTTGATCTTTCTCGACGAAGCCCGCATCCACGTCCGCGCCGGACGGGGGGGCAACGGCTGTGTGGCGTTCCGCCGCGAGAAGTACGTCCCCAGGGGCGGCCCCTCGGGGGGGACGGCGGGCACGGCGGATCGGTCTACCTGGTGGGCTTCGCCAACCGCAACACCCTCTACCATCTCCGTTTCACCTCGCTCTACGCGGCCCAGCGCGGCCGCCACGGCGAAGGGTCGACGAAGACCGGCAAGGACGGCGAGGACCTCGAGATCGCGGTGCCGCTCGGCACGGTGGCGATCGACGAGGAGACCGGGGAGACGCTGGGCGAGATCCTCCACGACGGCGAGCGCCTGCTGGTCGCGGCCGGCGGCAAGGGCGGACGGGGGAACGCCCGCTTCGCCACCGCCACCGACCAGGCGCCGCGGCGCGCCGATCCGGGGCGCGATGGAGGCGAGCTGCGGCTCCGCCTCGAGCTCAAGCTGCTCGCCGACGTCGGGGTGATCGGCCTCCCCAACGCCGGCAAGTCGACGCTGATCAGCGTCGTCTCGGCGGCGCGGCCGAAGATCGCCGACTATCCGTTCACCACCCTGGTGCCGCAGCTCGGCGTGGTGGCCGAGGGGCCGCTCGCCGAGCCGTTCGTGATCGCCGACCTCCCCGGGCTGATCGCCGGCGCGGCGCAGGGGGCGGGGCTCGGCATCCAGTTCCTTCGCCACATCGAGCGCTGCCGGGTGCTCCTCCACCTGGTCGACCTTTCCAACCCCGAAGGCAGCGCCGCCGCGGAGCTGGCGGTCGTCGAAGCGGAGCTCGCGGGGTTCAACCCGCAGCTCCTCGAGCGCCCGCGGCTGATCGTGGGGAGCAAGCTCGACTCCGCCCTCGACGAGCGGCGGCAGGAGCTGCGCGCGGCGGCTGAGGAGCGCGGGCTGCCGTACCGCGAGATCAGCTCGGCGACGGGGCACGGGATCAAGGAGCTGATCGCCGACCTCTCCCGGCGCCTCGAGGCCGCGAAGGCGGCCGCCGCTGCCGAAACCGCCTCTCCGGCCAACGCATGAAGATCGGTCTCTTCGGCGGCAGCTTCGATCCGATCCACCGCGGGCACATCGACCCCGTCCAGGCGGCGCGGCGCGCCCTCGGCCTCGAGCGGGTGATCTACCTGCCGACCGCGCAGCCCCCCCACAAGCCGGAGCGGACGCTGGCGCCCCCGCTGCGCCGGTATGCGATGGTGGAGCTGGCGCTGCTCGACGAGCCGGGGCTCGAGGTCTCGGGGTTCGAGCTGACCCTCGGCCGCAAGGCCTACACGATCGAGACGCTCGAGCACTTCCGGCGCGAGCTGCCGGACGCCGAGCTCCATCTGCTGATCGGCGGCGACTCGTTCGCCGACCTCCATCACTGGGTGCGCTTCCGGGAGATCCCGGAGCTGGCGCGGCTGGTGGTGCTGACCCGCCCGGGATGGGAGCCGGATTCGCCGGCGCTCCCGCCCGAGCTGACGGGGCTGGTCGACTCCGGCCGTGCCCTGCTGCTGCATCAACCGCCGGTCGACGTCTCCTCGACGCGCCTGCGGGAGCTCCTCTCCGCCGGCCTCCCCCTCCCCGCGGGGGCGGTCCCCAACCTGGTGGTACGATACCTGCAAAAGTACGCCCTCTACCGATGAATCCAGAACCGATACCCCCGCAGACGACCCCCACCCTCGAACGAGTCCGCCTGGCCGTCGCCGCCGCCGAGGATCGCAAGGCGCTGGACCTCAAGGTCCTGCACCTCGAGAAGGTCACGGACTTCACCGACTACTTCCTGATCTGCAGCGGCTCGAGCGAGCGCCAGGTGCAGGCGATCGCCGACGCGGTCGAGGCGAGCCTGCGCGAGCACAAGGTGCGCCCCCTCCACGTCGAAGGGCTCGCCCGCGCGCAGTGGGTCCTGCTCGACTACGGCGACCTCGTGGTCCACGTCTTCCTCGAGGAGCCGCGCCGCTACTACGCGCTCGAGCGGCTGTGGGGGGACGCGCCCGAGGTTTCGGCCGAGCTGCGCGCGTGAACCCCGCGCAGTCGCCGCCCTCGCCACCTTCGCCACTGTCGCTCGACCGTCTGCTCGCCGACTTCCCCGCGCTCGCCGCCCGCCTGCGCGGCGCCGGGCGCGCCGCGGCCACCGAGGCGCCGGTGCTGATCCTGGGCGAGCCGGGGAGCGGGCGCTCGACCCTCGCCCGCGCCCTCCACGCCGCCAGCCCGCGCGCCGGCGGACCCCTCGCCGAGGTCGACCCCGGCGCCATCCCCAGCACGCTCTTCGAAAGCGAGTTCTTCGGCTACCGGGCGGGTGCCTTTTCCGGCGCCGGGCAGGCGGCCGCCGGACGGGTGGCGCGCGCCGAAGGGGGGACGCTCCTGCTCGACCACGTCGAGGAGCTGCCCCTCTTCTCCCAGGGGAAGCTGCTGCGGCTGCTGGCCGAGCGGCGCTACTCCCCCCTCGGCGGGGCGGAGGTGGCGGCGGACGTCCGCTTCCTCGCCATCGGCTCGGAGGATCTCCCCGACCGGGTCGCCCGCGAGACCTTCCGCGCCGACCTCTTCTACCGGCTGGAGGTCGTCGCCTTCCGCGTCCCCCCGCTGCGCGAGCGGCGGGCCGACCTGCCGGCGATCCTCGACCGCCTGCTCGCCGACCTCGGCGAGCGCTTCGGCATCCTCGAGCCGGTGCTCTCCGACGCGGCCCGCGCCTGGATGCTCGACTACCCCTGGCCGGGGAACCTGCGGGAGCTGCGCAACACCCTCGAGCGCAGCCTCATCCTGGCGGGCGCCGAAGGGGGGGCGCCGATCGACCCCACGGCCCCCGAGGGATCGCTCGCCGTGGTCCCCCGCCCCCTCCTCGAGGTCGAGAAGGAGCAGATCCGGAACGCCCTCGCCTACACCCGCGGCCACCAGGGGCAGGCGGCCGACCTGCTCGGCATCAGCCGCAAGGCGCTGTGGGAGAAGCGGCGCCGGTATGGGATTCCCTAACCCAACCGAGGCAGCGGTGGAGCCTCCCCTTCCTTCCTCGCGAGCCAGCCTTCCCAAGCCGCCACCTGCTCCAGCAGCCTTCCCACCTCGATCCCCAGCGCCGCCGGCGCGTAGGGCGCCAGGCGAGCCCGCGCCTTGGCGAGGGTGCGGCGGGGGCCGTCAGTTCGTTTGAGGTCGAGGTGCTGGTGGAGGGCGGCGGCGACCTGGATCAACCCCTGAAAGAGGTCCTTGGGCTCCGGCGTGGTGGAGCGCCAGATCTCCTCCCACGCCTCGTGGGCGGCGAAGAACCTTCCTTGATCGAAGAGGTCGATCCCCAGCCGGAGGAGGCGCTCGCGCTCCGCGGCGGACAGCGTGGCATGGAGGGTGCGTCCGGAGGCTTACGATCCGGCCTCCGCCAGGGATTCCGGCTCGGCGAGCGAGTGGACCAGGTCGAAGGGGAGGCGCAAGCCCGGGTGGACGCGCTTGCACAGCTCGCGCAGGCGGCGCAGGTCGACCTCCGGGATCTCGCCGAAGCGCTCGACGACCTCGGGGTCGAGCTGCTGGCCGGCCACCCGGCGCAGCTCGTTGAGGGCGTACTGGTGCGGGCGGGCGCGCCGGTAGGGGCGGTCGGAGGTGATGGCGTCGTAGGTGTCCACTACGGCGAAGATGCGGGCGCTCAGCGGGATCTCCTCGCCGGCGAGCCCGCGCGGATACCCCTCGCCGTCCCAGCGCTCGTGGTGGCTGTAGATGATCTCGAGCGCCGCCGGCTGCAGGAAGCTCACCTCGGCCAGCATGTCGAATCCCCAGGAGGGGTGCTGCCGCATGATGTGCCACTCGCTCTCGGTGAGCGGCCCCATCTTGCGCAGGATCTCGTCGGGCACCACCATCTTGCCGACGTCGTGGAGGAGGGCCCCCCACTCGATCGCCTTCAGCAGCTCCCCCTGGAAGCCCATCGCGCGGCCGAGCGCCACGGCGTAGAGGGCGACGCGGAAGGAATGGCCGGTCGTCTCGTGATCGCGGGCGTCGGCCGCCGTCACCACCGCCCCCACCGCCTCGACGTAGGAGCGCTCGCGGGCGCGCTGCGACTCGGCGAGCGACACCGTCAGCGAGCGGAAGGTCTCCTCGATCAGCTGCACCTCGCCGCCGCCGCCGGCGCTCGGGAAGTCCCCGGCGAGCTCCCCGGTCCGCGCCATCCCGGACATCGTCTGCGCCAGCCGGCGCAGCGGGAGGGTGATCCGCCGCACCACCCAGAAGGCGGCGCCGGCGGCGAGGATGCCGGCCGAGAGGGCGATGAACAGGAGATTCCAGCCGATCTGGAGGGCGAGCTCGCGGTCGTTCGCCACGGCGACGAGCTTGCCCACGAGCAGCAGGGCGATGCCGAGCACCGCGACGGCGATGGCCGACATCAGCCAGAGGGACCTGGTACGGAGGTTCAAATCGAAAGACTCCAAAGCATCGGACGCCGGCGCGCTCCGGTCCGATTTCCTCCCTAAAATTCAATGGTGTCGCGGAGCGCCCATTTCGCGCCGGTTTTCTCGCGATCCGACGCCGAGCTCAGCGTCCCGTCGCCGGGGCGGACAACGTTCTCCTGTGTTCCACCCACACGCCCCCCACCGCGGTCGCCGTCACCACCTCCTCGGTGGCGCCGAAGATCACCGATTCGAGCAGGGTCTCGGGGGTCCACCCGGCGAGCAGCGGGGAGCCGAGGTCGATCGCCGCGAAGTCGGCCCACAGCCCCGGCGCGATGCGGCCGGCCTCGACGCCGAGCGCCGCCGCGCCGCCCGCGGTCGCCGCGGCGAGCAGCACGGGGGCGACGTTCCCCGCCCCGTCGAGGCTGCGCAGCACGCCGCGGCTGCCGGTGGCGAGCCGCTGGACGTACTCCAGCCAGCGCATCTCCTCGATCGGGGAAATGCGCGCGTTCGAGTCGCTCCCCAGGCAGAACGCCGGCGCGTTGGCCGGCACCCGCGAGACGGTGGCGATGCCGTCCCCCAGGTTCCCCTCGGTCAGCGGGCAGAGGCAGACCCGGCCGCCGGCCGAGAGGAAGCGCTCCATCTCCTCGCCGTCGGTGTGGGTGCAGTGGACGGCCGTCAGGTCGGTCGCCGTGCCCAGCGTCTCGAGGAGCAGCGCCATCGGCCGCCGGCCGTAGTAGGCGATCACGTCGGCGATCTCGAGCTCCTGCTCCTCGACGTGGATGTGAAAGGGGAGGTCGCGCCGGCGGGCCTCGGCGTAGATCGCCGCGAGGTCCTCGATCCCCGCCGCCCGCAGGCTGTGCACCGAGGCGGCGAGGCTCTCGCGGCGCGGATCGAGCCGGGCGGCCAGGCGGTCCATCTGCTCCCAGTAGCGCGCCGGGGACGGCGAGTCGAAGCGGCGCTGGGCGCCGGCCAGCGGCTGCCCCACGGCCCCCGTCCGGTAGTAGGACTGGATGAAGGCGATGCGGATCCCCGCCTCGGCGGCGGCGGCGAGCACCACGCCGTCGAAGCCGTAGTCGGCGGCGTCCGGGTCGCGATGATGGACGTAGTGGAACTCTCCCACGGTGGTGATGCCGGCGGCGCGCATCTCGCGGAACCCCTGGAGACTCAAGGCGTAGAGCTCGGCCGAATCGAGCCGGCCGACCAGGGCGTACATCGCCTCGCGCCAGGTCCAGAAGTTGCCGCTCCCCGCCGGGAAGGTCTCGCCGCGCCCGCGCAGGCCGCGCTGGAAGGCGTGCGAGTGGGCGTTCACCATCCCCGGCAGGAGGGCGCAGCCCGCCAGCCGCCGGTCGGTGGCCCGGCCGAGGGCCCCCACCTCCGCGATGCGGCCGTCGTCGCCCACGGCGATCCGGACGCCGGATTCGAAGCGCGCGCCGGTCCAGGTGAGATCCGCTTCGATGATCTGCGCCGTGCTCATGGCTGCCCTCCGCAGAAATGCTCGATGGTCCGCGCCAGGAGCCCGCGCGCCGCCGCGAATTCGTCCTTGGGGAGGAACTCGTTGGGCTTGTGGGCCACGGCGATCGAGCCGGGGCCGAAGATGGCGCAGTCGAGCCCCACCCCCTGGAGCCAGCCGGCGTCGGTGGCGAAGGAGACGCTCGCCCCCGCCTCCTGGCCGACCAGGGCGCAGAGGTGGCGGTGGATGGGCGAGGCCGCGTCGAGCAGCAGGGGAGGGCTGTCCGAGAGCAGCTCGACGGCGGGCTCGAAGGGGGCGGCTGCGGCGCGGGCCACCGCCGCGATGCGCTCGAACAATTCTGCCGAGGGGATGCCCGGCAGGGGTCGGAAGCCGACCTCGACGGCGCAGCGGTCCGGCACCACGTTGATCGCCGAGCCGCCGTGCACCGTGCCGACGTTCAGCGGCACGTAGGGGACCTCGGGGAACAGCTCGCGGTTGGGAGCCAGCTCCGCCTCCAGCTCCTGGCGCAGCCGGGTGAGGGCGACGATCACCCGCCCCGCCGGCTCGATGGCGTTGGCGCCGAGGTGGGGGTAGCCGCTGTGCGCCGAGACCCCATGGAGGGTGATGCGGAGCTTGGCGTGCCCCTTGTGCGTGCGCGCCACCTGGAGCGAGGTGGGCTCGCCGATGATCGCGCTGCGCGGCAGCCGGGCGGCTTCGGGGTAGCTCTCGGTCAGCCGCTTCGCCCCCAGGGTGCCGACCTCCTCGTCGTAGGTGAAGACGAGGGCGAGCGGCGCCCGCCAGGCGTCCGTTCGCGCCTCGGCCGCGAGATTCGCGGCGAGGGCGAGGAACCCCTTCATGTCGCAGGCGCCGCGCCCGACCAGGCGCTCCCCCTCGTCGGCCAGCGTGAAGGGGTCGTGCCGCCACCCCTCCTCCTCGGCCGGCACCACGTCCATGTGCCCGGAGAGGGTCAGCCCTTCCCGGTCGTCTTCCGGCTCGGGGCCGAGCCAGGCGACGACGTTCGCCTTGGCGCCGTCGGCCGAGGGGTTCCGCGCGATCCGGACCCCGGGGCGGTCCAGGTAGTCGCAGAGGAAGTCCGCCAGCGGCAGGTTGCTGTTGCGGCTGGTGGTGTCGAAGCCGACCAGCCGGGCGAGCAACTCGGAGTCCGAGAGGAGAGGGGTGGGCAAGGGGGCTCTCCTCTGCGCTATTCGCGACGCCGCTCGTGGAGGACCATGATCAGGATGCCGAGGAGGGTCGCCACCTCGTCGGCCTCGGGGAGGCTCCCCGCCAGGTTCTCGATGGTGAAGGTGCGCGAGATGAAGGTCCGCCGCTTGGTGATGCGCAGCGCCGTCTGCCCCGTGGCCCGGCTCTGCACGCCGTAAGTGGGGCTGAACAGGTAGCCGGCGAACATCCCCACGAACGGCACCTCCTCCACGATGTAGTCGATCACCTTGAGCCAGGGCTGCTCCTCGACGATCTGGTAGAGGTCCCGCCCCGCGCCGTCCTGGACGTCGTACGTCGCCTTCCAGAAGGATTGCATCCCCTGGCGCTGGACGCCGCCCACCGTCCGCCCCTGGGGGTCGGTGAAGGCGAAGCGGGCCGAGAAGTCGAGGATGCGGTCGGCGTTGATCTCGTAGAGCTCGTGGGACTGCGAGCTGTCGGCGAAGACGTGGATCTTGTCGCGCAGCTTGAGCAGCTTCTGGCGCACGTAGAGGATCTCGCGGCCGGAGGCGTCGGTGGCGGAGATCTGCGGCGCCAGCGCCACCAGCTTGAAGTTGAGGGTGATCGGGTACTGCAACGGGTGTTGCATCGGGTCTCCTTGCGAGGCTGCGGCGCTCACGGAGCTGTGGAGCGCACGATCATCCGGTCGTCGCCGATACGGCGGGTCACGCCGGTCGAGTCGAGGTGCTCGAGAAACGGGATCGCCCATTTGCGGGTGAGGCCGAAGCGGTCCTTGAAATCGGCGACCGAGAAACGCTCCCACGAGGTGGCAAGCAGGTCGCGGCGCAGCCCCGAGAGGGCGGAGGCGGCGAGGATCAGCCCGCTCGGCAGCTTGACCAGCTGGCCGCGGGCCACCAGGTGCCGGATCACCCCCTCGAGGATCTGCGGCTTCGCCCCCAGCTCGCGCGCCACGTCCCCCGGCGAGGGCGGCGCGATCCCGGCGCGCTCGAAGGCGGCCAGCGCGTCGGCCGACAGCTTCGACTCCTCGCCGGTGAGCTGGGCGCTGCGACCGGGGAGGGTCACCTGGTCCCCCTGGAGGACGAGCACCTTCTGCGCCGCGAGCCAGCCGAGGTAGACGTCCGCCAGCTCCGCCCCGCGGCCGCGCAGGATGCGCCGCACCGCCTCGGCCTTGGGGATCGACTCCGCCAGGCGGTCCTTCTGGAAGTGCTCCTTGAGCACCCGACGGGCCCGCTCGGTGACCCGCTGCACGGCCGCGGAGGCGAGCCAGCGCCGCGCCCGCCCGTGCTCCTCGGGGATCTCGATCAGCTTCTGCCCCGCGGCGAGCGCCGCCAGGCGCTTCGCCACTTGGGCGGGGGGCAACCCCAGCCGGCGCGCCAGCTCGGCCGCCTCGATCCCACGCTCGCCCGCCTCCTGCACCCAGAAGGCGAGGGCGGCCTGGAGGTCCTTCTGAAGGCTGATGAGCCCCTGCTGGAGGACGCTGCCGCGGTGGCGCCGCCAGCGCGGATCGAGGATCTCGCCGCCGCCGAGGGTCGCGGGAGGGGAGGGGCGGCGGATCACGAAGCGGTCGCCGCGCACCGCCGACACGCTCCCTTCGAGCCGGATCTCGACGAGCCCCGTCTCCCCCGGCGCGATCCCCTCAGCGCTATCGCCCCCCAACGGACGCATCCGCCCCAGCACCTCGCTGGCATAGAGGTGGAGGCGCACGGGGACGAAGCCGCGGATCGGCGCCGGGGCGTCCGGCAGCAGGGTGAAGCGGGCGAGCAGGCTGGTGGTGGTCTCGAAGGCGCCCGGGGTGCCGAGCTGCTGGCCGCGCGCGAGCTCCTCGAGCGGGACGCCGGTGAGCTGCAAGGAGGTGCGCTCGCCGGCCGCCGCCCCCTCGCGCGCCTCGCCATGGACCTGCACGCTGCGGACCCGCACCTTCTCGCCGTCCCGGCCGGCGGACACCGCAGGAAGGAGCTCCAGCGTGTCGCCGGCGCGGATCGCCCCGCTCCCCAGGGTGCCGGTGACGATCACCCCCAGCCCCTTGAGATGGAAGGCCCGGTCGATCGGCAGCCGCGCCGGCCGCTCCGGCTGGTCCGGCACGGCGTGCGTCGCCGCCAGGGCGACGAGGGCCGTCTGGAGGGCGGGGATCCCCTCGCCGGTGAGGCTCGACACCGGGAGGATCGCCGCCCCCGCGAATGGGGTCGGGGCGAGCAGCTCCTCGACCTCCAGCTGGGCGAGCTCCACGAGGTCCGCCGAGACGGCGTCCACCTTGGTCAAGGCCACGACGGCGGCGGGGATGCCGAGCAGCGAGCAGACCGCCAGGTGCTCGCGGGTCTGCGGCTTCACCCCCTCGTCCGCCGCCACCACCAGCAGCAGGATGCGGATGCCGCCGAGGCCGGCGAGGGCGTTGTGGAGGAAGCGCTCGTGCCCGGGGACGTCGACGAAGCCGAGCTGGAGATCCCCCTCGGTCCGGTGGGCGAAGCCGAGGTCGATGGTGATGCCGCGCGCCTTCTCCTCCGCCCAGCGGTCGCAGTCGATCCCGGTCAGGGCCAGCACCAGGCTGGTCTTGCCGTGATCGATGTGCCCGGCGGTGCCGACGATGACGCGACGCATGAAGTTGGCGACCCCGGGAGCCTAGCCGGCCGGCTTCGCCAGCACCTCGCGGGCGATGCGGCTGATCGTGGCGTTGTCCGCGCTGGTGCCGAAGCGGGCGATCACCCCTTTCATGATCGGCCCCATGGCCGCCGGCCCGGAGAGCCCCTGGGCGTCGACGATCTCCTGGACGGCGGCGCGGATCTGCCCCTCGTCGACCTGCGCCGGCAGGTAGGCGTTGAGCACCTCGATCTCCGCCTCCTCCTTGGCCGCCAGCGCCTCGCGCCCGCCGGCGCGGAACTGCGCGACCGAGTCCTCGCGCTGCTTGAGCGACTTGCGGACCAGCGAGATGAACCCTGCCTCGTCCACCTCGCCCCCCCGCCTTATGCGCTCGTTCTTGATCTCCGTCAGGAGCATCCGGAGGGTCGAGAGCTTCTCCTTCTCCCCCGATTTCATGGCGGTCTTCACGTCGGCTTCGATGCGCTGCTGGGGCGTCGTGGTTGTCATGACAGGGGATTATAGAGGGCGCGCCCCCGGCGGGCCGCTCCGGCGATTCCGAATATGATGCGGGGGATGACCGGCCGCCCCCTCCTCGTCCTCCTCCCGGCGCTCCTTGCCCTCGCCGCCTGCCGCCCACCCGCGCTGGCGGCCCCCATGGACGACGGCCGCATCCGGGTCGCCGTCAGCGTACCGCCGCAGGGTTACTTCGTCGAGCGGATCGGCGGCGACCACGTGCGGGTGGAGGTGATGATCCCCCCCGGCTACTCCCACGCCGACTATCCGCTCACCCCGCGCCAGGTCGCGGCGCTCAGCCGGGCGCGGCTCTACATCGCCGTGGGGCACCCGGCGTTCGAGTTCGAGCGGGTGCAGCTCAAAGCGGTCCTCCGCGACCTTCCCCGCCTCCAGGTGGTCGACATGTCGCGTGGCATGCGGCTGATCGAAGGGAAGGTCGAGGGGGACGAGGATGCGAAGGAAGGAGAGGCCGGAGGCGATCCGCATGTCTGGGTGTCGCCCGACACGGTGGCGGTCGCCGCCCGCAACATCGCCGCCGCGCTGATCGGGATCGACCCCGCCCACGCCGGCGAGTACCGCGCCAACCTCGCCGCCTTCGAGGCGGACGTCGCATCCCTCGACCGCGAGATCCGCGCCCGCCTCGCCGGCACCCACGGCGCCCGCTTCATGGTCTACCACCCGACCTGGGGATACTTCGCCCGCCAGTACGGGCTCGAGCAGGTGGCGATCGAGGCCGAGGGGAAGGAGCCGAGCGCCCAGCGGCTGATCGGGCTGATCGACCGCGCGCGGCGCGAGCGGGTGAAGGTCGTCTTCGTCCAGGCCGGCTTCCCGCGCAAGAGCGCGCAGGTGATCGCCGAGGCGGTGGGGGGGCGGGTCCTGGTCGCCGATCCCCAGGACCCCGACTGGCTCGGCAACCTGCGCCGCGTCGCCCGCGAGCTCCAGGAGGCGCTCCCCCATGCCTGACGTCCTTGAATCCAGACAGCCTCTCGTCACGGTGCGCGACGTCACCTTCGCCTACGGCCGCGAGCTGGTGCTCGACGGCGTCAGCCTGGAGATCCAGCCGCACGACTTCCTGGCGGTGATCGGCCCCAATGGCGGCGGCAAGACCACCCTGCTCAAGGCGATTCTCGGCCTCGTCCGCCCCGCCTCCGGCACGGTCGAGTTCCATCTCCCCTCGGGGAGCGATCCGCGCGGCCGGCTCGGCTACGTGCCGCAGTTCTCGACCTTCGACCGCGACTTCCCGCTGCGCCTCTTCGACATGGTGCTGATGGGGCGCCTCGGCCGCCGCGGGCTGCTGCGCCCCTACTCGCGCGCCGACCGCGCCGCCGCCTCCGGGGTGATCGAGCGCCTGGGGCTCGCCGCCGTCGCCCGCGCGCACGTCGCCGAGGTTTCGGGGGGGCAGCTGCAGCGGGCGCTGATCGCCCGCTCGCTGGTCTCCGACCCCGAGATCCTCTTCCTCGACGAGCCGACCGCCTCGATCGACGCCGAGTCGCGGGAGACGCTGCGCGAGCTGCTCGCCGACCTCAACCGCACGATCCCGATCGTCGTCGTCACCCACGACGTCACCTCGCTCGCCCCGATGGTGCGGCGGATCGCCTGCATCAACCGCAAGCTCTTCTACCACGGCGACCCCGAGCTCTCCCGCGAGGTGATGGAGGAGGTCTACGGCTGCCCCGTCGAGCTGGTCACCCACGGCGTCCCCCACCGCGTCCTCCACGACCACCATCACTAAGGGAGCCCCCGCGGAAACCCTCCATGCCCGGCTTCCTCGACGCCCTCCACTACGAGTTCCTGCGCAACGCCGTCCTCGCCGGGGTGATGGCGAGCATCCTCTGCGGCGTCATCGGAACCTTCGTGGTGGTCAAGAAGCTCGCCTTCATCAGCGACGGGATCAGCCACGCGGCGTTCGGCGGCATGGGGATCTGCTTCTTCCTCGGCGTCGATCCGCTGCTCGGCGCCCTCCCCGTGGCCCTCGCTTGCGCCTTCGCCCTGGGGGCGGTCGACCGCCAGACGATCCGCTCCTACGACGCGGTGATCGGCGTCCTCTGGGCGGTGGGGATGGCGGTGGGGGTGGTCTTCGTCTACAAGACGCCGGGGTACGCCCCCAACCTGATGACCTATCTCTTCGGCAACATCCTGCTGGTCACCCGCCGCGACCTCGTCGCCATCCTCGTCCTCTCGGTTTCGGTGCTCGCCACCCTCGCCCTCTTCTTCAAGGGGATCGTGGCGGTCGCCTTCGACGAGGTGTTCGCCCGCGTCCGCGGCGTGCGGGTGCGCCTGGTGATGGCGCTCCTGCTCGGCATGATCGCCCTCTCGGTCGTGATCCTCATCCAGGTGGTGGGGATCATCCTGGTGGTCGCCCTGCTCACCATCCCCTCGGTGATCAGCCTGATGCTCTGGAAGGACCTGCGCAGCGTCCTCGCCGGCTCGGTCGCCATCGGCGTCGGCATCACCCTCGGCGGGCTCGTCCTCTCCTTCGACTACGACCTCCCCTCGGGGCCGGCGATCATCCTCCTCGGCGCCCTCCTGCTGGTCGCCGTCTACGGCTTCAAGAAGATCCCGCGGCGGCTGGCGTAGACAGATCGATCACGATCTCCTGATCCGCCGTGAGCACGACCGGCCGCTCGAAGGTCCGGTCGTGCTGGTAATCCTTGATCCGGAGACGGTATTTCCCGGCGGGGAGCCGGGTGAAGCGGAGGATGGGGTCGCTCTTCCGGCCGGTCTCCTCGACGGTTTCCGAGCTCGCCTCGGACTGCGACAAGGCCACGGCGTAATCGAGATTGCCCTCGGCGCCCGTGAAGCGGAGGGTGAGGCTCGAGGTCCCCATGAGCTCGAGGTCGAGGGTCGGGGCTGCTTCTCCAGGCTCGAGATTCACCCGTCCGCTCCTCCGCCGCTGCCATGCACCTCCGGCGTCAACCTCCGCCTTTGTCAGATCTGCCCCGTCTTCAGAGCTTGGCCGTGGTTGCGCAAGAGCAAGGCTCGTGGTCATCCCTTCCCAGGGTTGAAACCCTGGGCTGGCCGCCCTTGTCCCTGCGGGACGGCTGACAGGTTTTCTTTTCAGTCGTGGAGGTCTTCCTCGTTGAATTCGACTCGATGCTTGCGGAGGAGCACAACGAGCTCCTTGTGGGAGGAGCGGCGTGCGTGGTGCTGTTCCTGAGTCTGAATGTACTTGCGGACCGCGGCGATCTGCGACTCGCTGACCGAAAAGGCCGCGTAGCCCTCCTGCCAGTCGAAGTGATACCCGAGGTCGGGCAGTCCATTCATCCAGTGAGACGACCTCCCCTTGATCACCTTGAGCATCTCCGACAGGGACACGCTCGCGCGGAATCGGGCCAGCAGATGGACGTGGTCCGGCATGCCTCCGACCTCGAGGAGGAGACCTCTCTCATTGCGGATGATACCGCCCATGTAGTCGTAGAGGCGGTCGCGGTGCTCCGCGCCGATGAACGGCACTCTGCCCTTCGTGCTGAAAACGATGTGGAGGACCAGCATCACATAGCTGTGTGCCATTCCGTGCTCTTCTCACAAGAAATTGCGCGTCTACGGACCCAAAGAGCTCGGAAGGATATCAGCTTCAGGAGCCGTCCCGCAGGGACAAGGGGGGCCAGCCCAGGATTTTAATCCTGGGAGGGGGGGACGCACCAACAGGATCAGGCGCTGAACCCTCCAGGATAGATCTGACAAGTTAGAACTAAGAGCCTGCGCGGCAGAAAAAGCCGAATAGGGACAACAAGGACGCCAGGGACAGCAGGAACAAGAAAACGCCGACGCCGGCACATCTCTCTTGTCCTTTGTTGTCCCTGTTGTCTCTGCTGTCCCTGGCGTCCTTACGCACTGGGTTCCTGCTGCGCAGGCTCCCAGCTCGCGATCCGAACCGGAGGCCCCGGTTTTCCCGTTCGGAGCACCTTGGAATTGGCGCCCATGGCGGGCGCCGCCTTTCCGAAGGAGAACCGCATGACCCGATTCAAGCTCCTGCTCGTCGCCGCCGCCGTCCTGGTCTCCACCGTCGCCGTCCAGCCCGCGAAGTCCGACGGCTGCCTCCTCCAGGGTCTCTGCCGGACCTGCAACACCGTCGTCCCCACCAAGCAGCCCTGCAAGTTCAACCCCTGTACGGGCGAGTACATCTGCGGCAGCTGCACGACCAACTGCGTGCTGCCCCCGGTGTAGTCACCCGTCGCGCAGACCCTCCGGCGGGTCTCCAGGGCCCGCCGGACTCGCGTCCCCACCGTTCTGCCTCGGATTCGGCTCCCCGCCGCACCTTCTGATTGGGAGCCCGACACGGGCTTCCTTCAGACAAGGAGGACTCATGAACCGGTTCAAGCTCCTGCTGGTGGCCGCGGCGGTCCTGATGACCACCGTGGCGGTCCGCCCCGCGAAGTCGGACGTCTGTATCGCCTACGGCATCTGCCAGGCCTGTACCTCGACCAAGTCCAAGCCCTGCACGGTGGTCCGCTGCGGCACCACCACGCACACCACCTGCGGCACCTGTGTCACCAACTGCGTGCCGCCGCCGGATTGAGCCTCAGGGCCCGGCGAGGTCCAGGTCGAAGGGCGGGGCCGCCTCGCCGCGCTTGAGGGTCACCTTTCCGTTGCGCTGCCGAAAGCCTCCCGCGAGCTGGACCTCGGCGTGGATCGACCACTCCCCGGGGCCCAGGTCGTCGAAGCGGTAGGTGCCGTCGGCGGCGATCCGGGCGGTGCGGTAGACCGGTCCCGCGACGGCTTTCACGGCGGCCCGGAGGATCTCCTCGGGGGTCAGGCCGAGCAGATGGCCGCCGAGGACCATCCCGGGTCCGAGGCGGAGCTCCAACCCTTCCACCGGGACTCTCGCGACCGTCAGGGGAGCCTCCTGAACCGTGGGGGCGTAGCCGTCCGCGTAGGCCAGCAGCGTATAGCGCCCCTCTTGGAGGGGGGTCGAAAAGGTGCCGTCCTCCTCCGCGTCGGCCCGCACCGAGGCCTCCGCGGCGCAGTTGGGGGATTCCTGCACGCTCTGGAATTCCACGCTGGCGCTCGCTACCGGCGTGCCGTCCGGCGCCAAGACTCTTCCCCGCGCCGCGAGGCCGGCGGGGATCTCGAGGTTCAGCACGGTCTCGTCGGCGCCGGGCTCCAGGGTCGTCCGGACGGAGCCGCAGCGGCCGTCGGAGCTCGCCGTGGCGATCAGCTCTCCGGCTGCGAGCCCGGCGAATCGGAACTCTCCGTCCCGGCTCACCGGCGAGCGGTGGCGGTCGCTCCCCTGGAGGATCTCGACGGTGACCTCCGGCAGCCCCTCGGCCTCGACGCCGAGGATGTGGCCGGTGAGCCGCGAGCCCGGATCGAGCCGGACCGTGAGCGGCGCGGCGTCCGCCGCCGCCACTTCTGCCGGATCGAGCCGCAGGTGCCGCGGGGTGAATCCTTCCTTTTCGGCGTCGAGGGTGAGAGCCTTGCCGGCGGCGTCGCTGTCGCGGAACGCCAGCCGGAAGGCGCCGTCCACTCCGCTCGTCACGCTGACGTTCCACGCCTGGAGCGCGGGAACCAGCGCCGCCACCACGGACGCCTCCTCCAGTCCAGCGCCGTCTGGACCGCTCACCCGTCCGCGGACCTCGCGGAGGGAGTCGGCGTCGAGGGTCAGGTCCGGCTGCCGGCTCGATCCCGCGGCGACCTCGATGTGGCGGAGTTCCTTGCCGGACAGGTGCTGGATCATCACCTCGCGTGGGCCCGGCTCGATCCCCGGCACGCGGTAGCGCCCCGCGGCATCGGTCCGCACCGGCTCGGCCTCCTCGCTACGGCCGCCCGAGATCTTGACCTCCGCCCCCGCGGCGGGGAGCCCCCGGGCGGTGAGGACGCGTCCGGAGACGACCGCTCCCCGTTCCAGGACCAGCTCGACCTTCGCCGGGAACCGCGGCGGGGCAGGGACGAGCATGCTCTCCTGCCGGAGATAGCCCGCGGCCTCGGCCCGGACCTCCATCTCCTCGGCCGCCCCGGCCAGCTCGAAGGCGAAGCGCCCATCCGGGCCGGAGAGGGCGACGACCTCCTCGGGGGAGCTCACCTTGTCGTAGACGGGCACGGCCGGGTCGCGCCGGGGCTGCGGGCAGGGGTGCCAGAGCCGCTCCTCCTCAAGCACCAGCCAGGGATCACGGCCGTGGGCCTTGAGGTGGACCTTCGCCTGGGCGACCGGCAGCCCCTGGCCATCGATCACCCGCCCGGTGAGCCGGCGGGGAGGGAGGGCGCGGAGAGGACGATCCGATTGGGCCCCGAGGCGAGGGGAGTGACCCGGGCGGGAACGAGCCCCTGGCCGCAGACCCCCAGGATCCCCGGCTCGAAGCGCGGGATCGCGAAGCGGCCGTTGCGCCCCGTCAGCGCCACCGGCGCCTCGCCGCCGCCCAGCTCCAGGGAGGATCCAGATCCGCCCCCTGAGCTCCAGATCCCCGGCGGAGAGGGCCCACACCTGCGCTCCCGCCAGCGGGCGCCCCGTGGAGTCGACCACCCGGCCCTGGACCGTCGGGACCTTCGGCAGCCGGAGCGTGCCGAGGGCGATCTGGCCGCCGGCCACCGGGCTCGCGATGCCGCGCCGCATCAGGACGGTGAAGCCGCTTGTGTGATCCGCAACACGAACCAGGATCGCGCCGGGAGATCGGCGAGGCGGAATCGGCCGTCCGCTCCGGAGATGGCCTGGAATCGGGCGCCTGATTCCGCTCGACCGGCGCTCATCGCTGCCCGCCGGGTCTCTCGCGCCACGCCCGCCGTACACGAGGAAGATGACCTCCAAGCGCAGCAGCTCGACCCGGACGCCCGCGACGGGTCGGCCGGCCTCGTCGACCACCCTGCCGCCGGCCCAGGCGGTCGGGGCCTGGGCTGCCGCCAGCGGCGCGGTGGCCAGCAGCAGGAGGATCGCCAGAGATCTCGTAGCGAGCACGATGGAGAAGCCCTCAGCAAGGACGATTCCACCCCGTTTTCCCCCCGTCGTCCCGAGGAGAAACGGGGACGGACCGGCCCCGATCCAACCTGCTGGACCCCGGCGTCCGGGCCAGTGGACGGCCCCGGCGGGGGCCCGCCCAAACTTCGTAAAAGAAATTTTCGATTCCTTGTCAAAAAAAACCGGCGGGCGGCAACTTACTACTAGAGCGGCTCGTCACGGTCCCAATCGGCATGTGAACGAGCCCCTCGCAAGCGTAAGCACGAAGATATTGACAAGCGCCGGTAGCTGACTCCCTGTCAGCAAAAAGGCGCCTCCTCCCGGGGTGTGCGGCGGTTCAATCCGACGTACGCCCCCTTTTTTTGTCTGCTCGAAGCAGACCACGGCAGACCACGGACGAGCACGGACTCACACGGACGAACAGGGACAGCGACGAGGTGGTTGCGCAGTCGCCTCGGCTCTGTCCGTGAAGGTCCGTGTCAGTCCGTGCCCGTCCGTGATCACCCCTCCCGGACACCTGTCCGCCCACCCGCCGGACACCTGTTGCGCGGCCGCCTCACCGGACGCCTGTCCGATCCTGTAAATCCACTACAAAAAAACAACTTGTAGACCAACGCGCCGCTGGCACACCGGTTGCTTTTCAAGGCCGGCATGATCACCGAAACCGATTCCATGGACCAGATCGTCGCCAAGGCGCCGGGGCTCTCGCGGCGCTTGAAGATCGGGCTTGGCGTCGCCGCCGGAACGGTGGCGCTCGCCGTGGCCCTCGCTCCGTCGCTCCAGCGCTGGGCGCGCGCCGAGCAGTCGGTCGACCTCGACCGGCTGCAGATCGCCACCGTGGTGCGCGGGGACCTCCAGCGCGACGTCTCCGCGCAGGGGAAGATCGTCGCCGCCAACCACCCGCGGCTGTACAGCCCGGCGCAGGGGATCGTCTCGCTCACCGTCAAGGCGGGGGAGGCGGTCAAGGCCGGCACGGTGCTCGCCACCATCACCAGCCCGGACCTGCGGTCGCAGCTCGCCCAGGAGTCGGCGCGCCTGCAGTCGATGCAGTCCGACCTGGCGCGGAGCGGCCTCGCCGCCCGCCAGCAGAACCAGGGGGACGAGCAGACCGTCAAGCTCCGCCGGGTCAGCCTCGAGTCCGCCCGGCGCGACCTCCAGCGCGCCGAGACGCTGCGCACCCAGGGGCTGATGAACGAGGTCGACTACGAGCGCAGCCGCGACGCCGTGCGCATCGCCGAGGTGCAGCTCGAGCAGGCGGACCAGGGGGGCGGGCTGGGCCGCGAGGCGCGCGACTTCGAGGTCGAGGACCGCCGCCGGCAGGTCGAGCGCCAGCGCCTGGTGGTCGCCGACCTCGAGCGGCGGGTGGGGGAGCTCACTGTGCGCGCTCCCTTCGACGGCCTGGTGGCGACGGTCGACGCCCAGGACCGCGACGCCGTCCCCCCGAACGCCCCCCTCCTCACCCTGGTCGACCTCGCCAAGTTCGAGGTGCAGGTCGAGATCCCCGAGTCGTACGCCGCCGAGGCGGCGGTCGGCACGCCGGCCGCGGTCTCCTTCGGCGGGCGCGAGGTCCCGCGGCACCCTGACCGCCGTCTCCCCCGAGGTGGCGGCCGGCCAGGTGGCGGCGACGGTGCGCTTCGTGGGCGCTCCCCCCGCCGGGCTGCGGCAGAGCCAGCGGGTCTCCGTGCGGCTGGTCTTCGAGACCCGACCGAACGTACTCAAGGTCCCCCGCGGGCCGTTCCTCGAAGCCGGCGGCGGACGCCAGGCCTATGTGCTCTCCGACGGCCTCGCCACCCTGCGCCCGATCCAGGTCGGCGCCACCAGCGTCTCCGAGGTGGAGATCGTCGCCGGCTTGAAGGAGGGGGAGCGCATCCTCCTCTCCGAAACCGAATCCTTCAACGGCGCCAGGACCGTGCTCGTGCGGCGCTGAAATCCTTTTCGAGATCTTTCAGGAGATTCCCATGACCACCGCCAAACCGACGCTCAGGATGGAGAACGTTTCGAAGATCTACCGCACCGGGCTGGTCGAGACCCGGGCGCTGCGCGATTTCTCGCTCGAGGTGGAGGAGGGGGAGTTCGTCACCATCACCGGCCCCTCGGGGTCGGGGAAGACGACCTTCCTGAACGTCTCGGGGCTGCTCGACGCCTTCGAGCAGGGGACCTACCGGCTCGACGGGCAGGACGTCTCGCGCCTCTCGGACCGCGAGATGTCGCGGGTGCGCAACGAGAAGATCGGCTTCATCTTCCAGGGTTTCAACCTGCTCCCCGACCTCGACGTCTTCGACAACGTCGACGTCCCCCTGCGCTACCGCCGCCTTCCCGCCGCCGAACGCCGCCGGCGGATCGAGAAGGCGATCGCCATGGTGGGGCTGTCGTCGCGCCTGCGCCACCTCCCGTCGCAGCTCTCGGGCGGGCAGCAGCAGCGGGTCGCCATCGCCCGCGTGCTGGCCGGCGATCCCAAGCTGATCCTCGCCGACGAGCCGACCGGCAACCTCGACTCCGCCATGGCGCGCGAGATCATGGAGATCCTCGAGGGGGTCAACGAGGCCGGCACCACGATCGTCATGGTCACCCACAACCCCGAGCACGCGGCGCGCGCCCACCGCCAGCTCCACATCGCGGACGGCCGCATGGTCGACTTCGAGCGCATCGCCCCCTTCCCCCTGAACCGCCCCGAGCCCGCCCTCCAGGTGGCCGGGTAGAAAGGACCTGCCATGCTGCTCTACAACCTCCGCCTGGCCTGGGGAAGCGTGCGACGCTATCCGGTCCTCTCGGCGCTGATCCTGCTCGGCATCGCCCTCGGGGTGGGGGTCTCGACGACCTTCATCACCGCCTACCACGTGCTGGCGCGCGACCCCGTGCCGGGGAAGAGCGGCTCGCTCTATTACGTGCGGATGAACTCCTGGGGGGTGCCGGACGACCCCTTCCTCAAGACGCCGCCGCCGCTGGTCACCTGGCGCGACGCCGTGGAGCTGCTGAAGAGCCGCATCCCGGCGCGCAGCACGGCGACTTTCGCCTCGCGGGTCACCGTCTTTCCGGCCGATCGCGCCGCAGGGGGCTCGGACGCCGCGGCGCGCCCGTTCCGCCAGGGGATCCGTCTCGCCACCGCCGATTTCTTTCCGATGTTCGCGGCCCCCTTCCGCTACGGCGGCCCGTGGAGCCGCGAGGCCGACGCCCGCGGGGAGGCCGTGGCGGTGATCGACGCGGCGCTCAACGACCGCCTGTTCGGCGGCGCGGACAGCGTCGGCCGCACGATCCGGGTGGAGAACCGCGAGCTCAAGGTGGTCGGCGTGCTGAAGCCCTGGCGCCCGCGGGTGCGCGCCTTCGCGATGGTCTCCGATCCGCTGGCGCCGCCCGAGCCGCTGTTCGTCCCGCTCGCCCTGGCCGGGCCGATGGAGATCCGCCCCGCCGAGGTGCAGATGAGCTGGCGGACGCCGCAGCCGGGGGAGGAGAAGCTCCCCTTCGCCTCCCAGATGATCCTCGAGGAGTCGCTCTTCCTCGGCTTTTGGGCCGAGCTGCCGGATGCGCGCAGCGCCGCCCGGTACAAGAGCTTCGTCGACGCCTACGTCTCCGAGCAGAAGAAGCTCGGCCGCTTCCCGCATCCCTTGAACAACCGGGTGACGCCGCTGCTCGCGCTGATGGACGAGCTGAAGGTGGTGCCGCCGCAGACCAAGGCGCTGGCGGTGATCTCCCTCCTCTTCCTGGTGGTGGCGGCGCTCAACCTGATCGGCCTCTTCCTCGGCAAGTTCCTCTCCCGCGCCGCCACGGTCGGCGTGCGGCGGGCGCTCGGGGCGAGCCGCTGGACGATCTTCGTCCAGCACCTCGTCGAGTGCGAGCTGATGGGGATCGCCGGTGGCGCGCTCGGGGTGCTGCTGTCGCTCGCCGGCCTCGCCGTCCTCAACAAGGTCTACGGCGACGGCCCGGAGGGCGTGCCCTTCTTCCAGCTCGACGTGCCGATGGTCCTCGCCGCCGTCGCCCTCTCTCTCGTCGCCGGGGCGATCGCCGGCCTCTATCCCGCCTGGCGGATCTGCGCCACCCCGCCGGCCCGCCACCTCAAGAGCCAGTAGCCAGGAGCCTCCCAGGAGAACCGCCATGGAATTCGGACCGATCTTCCGCTCCCTGCTGCGCAACCGCGCGCGGGTCGTCCTCATCGTCGCCGAGGTGGCGCTCACCCTCGCCATCGTGGTCAACTGCCTGTCGCTGATCCTCGACACCCGGGCTCAGCTGGCGCGTCCGTCGGGGTTCGACGACGAGCGCATCGCCGTCGTCCGCATGAATCCCTTCGAGGACCGCCTGCGCGACTCCAAGGCGCTTAACCTGCTGGTCGACCAGGACCGCCGGGCCCTCGGCGCGGTGGCCGGCGTGCGCGCCGTCACCCACACCAGCCTCGAGCCCTGGGCGCGCAGCGGCAACGTCACCACCGTGCGCATCCCCGGCACCCACGACGAGCCGGTGCACACCCAGCGCGCCGACGCCGACCCCGGCCTCTTCGCCACCCTCGGGGTGCCGGTCGCCGAGGGGCGCGGCTTCACCGAGGCGGAGTACGACCACGGCGCCGACGCTCCTCCCTCCGAGGTGCTCCCCGTGGTCCTCAGCCGCGCCCTCGCCCGCCAGCTCTTCCCCCACGGCGGCGCCGTCGGCCGGCAGATCTCCGACGGCGACGAGTCGCAGCATTTCCTGGTGGTAGGGATCCTCGATCGCTTCTACAACCCGTTCGCCGGCGAGAGCGAGCGGGCGATGTTCGTCCCCGGCCGCTCGGCGGGGTTCGATCACGGCGGCTCCTATCTCGTGCGCACCGACGGCCCGCCGGGGCGCCTGCTGCCGCAGCTCGAGAAGACCCTGCTGGCGGGGGACAAGGGGCGCTTCGTGCGCACCCACACCCTGGTCGACGACCGCGACGAGTTCCACGGCCGCGACCGCCTGCTGGTCGCCTCGCTCGACGCCGTGATGGCGCTCCTGGTGCTGGTGACGGCGCTGGGGATCGTCGGCCTGACCGCCTTCTCGGTCGCCGAGCGGCAGCGCCAGATCGGCGTCCGCCGCGCCCTGGGGGCGGACCGCGGGATGATCCTCCGCCACTTCCTGCTCGAGAACTGGATGGTGACGAGCTGCGGCGTGGTGCTCGGCGCGGCCCTCGCCTACGCCCTCAACTTCGGCCTCGTCACCTGGGTGGCCGGGGCGCGCTTGAGCCCCGCGGTGGTGGCGGCGGGCGCGGCGGCGCTGTGGACGATCGGCCTCGCCGCCGCCCTCGGCCCCGCGCTGCGCGGCGCGCGGGTGGCGCCAGCGATCGCCACCCGGAACGTGTAGGGGCGCGCTCCGGCGCCCCTACACGGGGTCGATCGCCCGGGCCGGTTAGATCGCCGGGGCGCAGGCGTTGTCGGGGCAGACGGTCACGCGGTTGTCGGCGCTGCACTGACAGTTGATGCAGCACTGCGAGCCATCGGGGTAGGTCGTGCACTGCGGGCAGGCATGCCACGGGCCGCCGCCGCCGAGGAGGCCGGCCTGGGCGCGCGGCGCGGTGAGCGAAGCCGCGGTGGCGGCGAGGCCGAGGGCCAGGAGAAGCATCTTCTTCCGCATCGCGTTAAGCCCCTCCGCCTTCCGGCGGGCAGTAGTTGTTGGTGCAGGCGACCACGTGCCCCTTGCCGTCGCAGATGCAGCTCACGCAGCACTGCGAGCCGTCCGAATAAGTGATGCACTGCGGGCACCCCACGTAGGTGGTCGCGTGCACGGGCGTGGTCAGCGTCGCGGCGGCGGTGACGGTGAGGGAGAGGGCCAGGAAGAGCAACTTCTTGCGCATGTTTCGGGAGACCTCCTTGGAGGGGGAGTCAGAGACATTCTGAAATCCCACTTCCTCAAGTGCGCTCGAGGCGGCCGGGGGGACTCCGCGAGCTGGTATCCTCCCGCGGAGCCGTGAAGGAATCCCGATGCTGAAGGTCCTCGTCGTCGAAGACCAGCCCGCGGTGGCGACCGCCCTCCAGGTCCTGCTCGAGATCCGCGGGATCGCCTGCGCCGTGGCCCGCTCGCCCGCCGAGGCGCTGCGCCGGCTCGACGCGCCCGCGGAGGCCGCCGGCGGGGGGGAGATCGGCGTCGTCGTCCAGGACATGAACTTCAGCCCCGAGGCGACCTCGGGCGAGGAGGGGATCGCCCTCTTCCGCGAGATCCGCCGGCGCGATCCCGGCCTGCCGGTGCTGCTGCTCACCGCCTGGACCTCGCTCGAGACCGCCGTCCAGCTGGTCAAGGAGGGGGCGAGCGACTACCTGGCGAAGCCGTGGGACGACGAGAAGCTGCTCGCCACGGTCCGCAACCTCCTGCACCTGCGCGAGCTGCAGCTCGAGAACGCCCTGCTGCGCGGGCGCGGGCGGCGCAGCTTCGAGGAGCTCGCCGAGCGCCACGACCTCCGCGGCGCCCTGTGGGCGAGCGAGGCGATGCAGGCCGTAGTCGCCCTCGCCCTCCAGGTGGCGCGCGGCGACGTGCCGGTGCTGATCACCGGCCCTTCCGGCGCCGGCAAGGAGAAGCTCGCCGAGATCGTCCAGGCCAACTCGCGGCGGCGCGCGGCCCCCTTCGTCCGCGTCAACGCCGGCGCCCTTCCGGACGAGCTCCTGGAGAGCGAGCTGTTCGGCGCCGAGGCCGGGGCCTACACCGGCGCCGCCCGCCGGCGGATCGGCCGCTTCGAGGCGGCGGACGGCGGCACCCTCTTCCTCGACGAGATCGGCAACCTCTCCCCCTCCGGGCAGGCGAAGCTCCTGCGCGTCGTGCAGAGCGGCCAGTTCGAGCGGCTGGGGAGCAGCGAGACCCGGCGGGTCGACGTGCGGCTGATCTGCGCCACCAACGCCGACCTGCGTCGCGAGATCGCCGCCGGCCGCTTCCGCGAGGACCTCTTCTACCGCCTGAACGTCATCGAGCTCGCCGTGCCGCCCCTCGCCGAGCGCCCGGAGGACGTCCTCCCCCTCGCCGACCGTTTCCTGCGCGACCTCTCGCCGGCCCCCACCGGTGCCCTCTGGCACCTCGACCCGGCGGCCCGCGAGCGGCTCGTCCGCCACCCCTGGCCGGGGAACGTGCGCGAGCTCGAGAACACCCTGCGCCGCGCCGCCCTGGTCGCCGCCGGCGACCTCATCCGGGCGGACGACCTGGGATTGGGCGCCGTTTCCCCGCTCCAGGTCCCCCTCGAACCGTCCCTCGCCGCCGGCTCCGCCACCGTGGGAGGCGGCGCGGGGGGCGACGCCGGGCTCGCCGAGCGGGTGCGGATCGAGCGCGCCCTCGGCGAGGCCGGAGGGATCGTCGCCCGCGCCGCCGAGCTCCTCGGCCTCTCCCGCCAGGCGCTCTACCGCAAGATGGAGAAGCACGGCCTCGCCGTCGAGCGCCGGCTGCGCGGATGAAGCGGGGGTGAAGCCGCTCTCCTTCGCCGCCCGCGTCCGCCTCGCCTTCCTGGCCGGCCTGGCCGTGGCGCTCGCCCCCGCGGTGGCGGCGGCGTACTTCTTCCCCTCCCCGTGGACCGTCCTCCTCGCCGGCGTCGGCTTCGGCCTGCCGCTCGGCTGGTGGGTCCTCGACCGCGCCCTCCTCCCCGCCACGCGGGTCCTCCAGGCGCTGCGCGACGGCGTCCAGGGGTATCGGGATCACGACTTCAGCCTCAACCTGGCGGTCGACCGCCGGGACGAGCTGGGGGAGCTGGTCTCCCTCTACAATGCCGTGGGGGACGTGCTGCGCGACGAGCGCTCGGCGCTGATCCAGCGCGAGATGCTCCTCGAGACCGCCTTCGAGGCCTCCCCGACGGCGCTGGTGCTCGCCGACGCCGGCGACCGCATCGTCTTCTCGAACCGCGCCGCCCGCGAGCTGTTCGCGAGCCGCGGGCGCTTCGAGGGGCGGCGCTTCGCCGACGTCCTCGCCGAGTGCCCCGCCGGGGTCCGCGAGGCGCTCGCCAGCGGGCGCGACTCGCTCTTCTCCCTCGACCAGGGCGGGGAGGAGGAGGTCTTCCACGTCGCCCGCCGCAGCTTCCAGCTCAACGGGCGGCGGCACGACCTCACCCTGGTCAAGCGCCTCACCCCCGAGCTCCGCCGCCAGGAGGTCGACGTCTGGAAGCGGGCGATCCGCACCCTCTCGCACGAGCTCAACAACTCGCTGGCGCCGATCGCCTCCCTCGCCCGCTCGGTCCGCCTGATGGCCGGCAGCCCCGAGCACGCCGAGCGCCTCGGCGCCGCCCTCGACGTCATCGAGGAGCGCACCGTCCACTTGAAGGAGTTCCTCGAGGGGTACGCCCGCTTCGCCAGGCTGCCGCCCCCGGTGCCGCGGGAGGTGGCGTGGGGGCCGTTCCTCGCCGAGCTGCGGCAGGTCGTCCCCTGCGAGCTGGTGGCGCCGCCCCCCGAGGAGCCCGGCCGCTTCGACCCCGGGCAGATGCAGCAGGCGCTGATCAACCTGCTCAAGAACGCTCAAGAAGCCGGCGGCCCGCCGGAGGAGGTGAAGCTCGCCGTCGAGGCGACGGGGGAGGGGAGCGTCCGCTTCCGCGTCCTCGACCGCGGCACCGGCCTCTCGGACGACGGGATGCGCCAGGCCCTCTTGCCGTTCTACACCTCGAAGCCCGGCGGCTCCGGCCTCGGCCTCCCCCTCTGCCGCGAGATCGTCGAAGCCCACGGCGGCCGCCTGCGCATCGAGCGCCGCGAGGGGGGAGGCACGGCCGTCGTCTGCTGGCTGCCGGGGTAGCGAGCCCGCATGCTATCCTTCCGCGCCGTCCGCAGGCGTCCGCGAGGGCCTGAAATGCAGGCGGGCGCCGGCCTGTTGAAGGGCTGTTGGGAAGCGATCCATCCGCAAAACAAATCGACGACTGGAGAATCCCGTGTCGCTGGCAACCTGGTTCCGCAATCTGGTGTCCCCCCGCAAGCAGGCCGACCTCAAGACCCCGATCGGCCGCAATGACGTCTGCTGGTGCGGCAGCGGCAAGAAGTACAAGCGCTGCCACCTGAAGACCGACGAGCTCAAGCGGGTCGAAGCCTCCTACTCCGCCCACATCACAGCCCGCAACCGCATGGGCGACGGCGTCATGCCCGGCTCCGGCAAGAAGAAGCCCGCCCGCCAGCCCGAAGCGGCCCCCACCCCGGCCGAGCGGGGGTGAGCGCGGGGGCGCATCTTTGAGCGGATTTACCCGTCACCTCGGGGATTCGTCCGCCCGCTGAAGCTTGTGCGTGTTGTCACAAGGCCTCCTGTACCGATCCCCAACGCCCGCCCCGAAGGGGCGCAAATTTGATTAGCCCGGTGCTTCAGCGCCGGGTCTGGTGATCCCACCCCTCCTTTCGCCCTGACGGGGCGGTGCTTTTCGGGCCTCCTCGGACTTCGCCCGCCGGTGGCGCGCCTCCTGCCTTGCTGGCCGAAAGCGTCGTGTCTCCGCGACCCACGCCTGGAAGCCCCTCCCTCCGAAGTTCCCCTTCTCAGGAACTTTGGACGGAGAAGCGTAATGTCTATATAGTATAAATTACGTGCGAGCGGGTGTGACTCGCATCTCCGGGCGCTACGCTGCTCTTTCAAGGCCCGGCACCCAGGCGTTTCGCTCCGGCCACTTGCCGTAACGGAGACCGATGGATTCCTCGCAATTGAGCTGGATCGTCAACTTCCTCTGGGGGATTGCCGACGACGTTCTGCGCGACCTCTACGTCCGCGGCAAGTACCGGGACGTCATCCTTCCCATGACGGTGCTGCGCCGGCTCGATACCCTGCTCGAACCGGCCCAGGCGGCCGTGCTCGCCATGAAGGCCTCGCTCGACAAGGCGGGGATCGTCCATCAGGACGGAGCCCTCCGCCAGGAAGCCGGCCAGGCGTTCTACAACACCTCGAAGTTCACCCTTCGCGCGCTCAAGGCCCGAGCCAGCCAGCAGCAGCTCCGCGCCGACTTCGAGGCCTATCTCGATGGCTTCTCCCCCAACGTGCAGGACATCCTCGAGAGCTTCGAGTTCCGCAACCAGATCCCGCGCCTCTCGAAAGCGGACGCGCTCGGCTCGCTGATCGAGAAGTTCCTCTCGCCGGACATCAACCTGAGCCCCAACCCCGTGCTGCACGGCGACGGCTCGGTGAAGCATCCCGGCCTCGACAACCACGCGATGGGCACGATCTTCGAGGAGCTCGTCCGCCGCTTCAACGAGGAGAACAACGAGGAGGCGGGCGAGCACTGGACGCCGCGTGACGCCGTGAAGCTGATGGCGAAGCTGATCTTCCTCCCCGTGGCGGACCAGATCGAATCCACCACCTATCTCCTCTACGACGGCGCCTGCGGCACCGGCGGCATGCTCACCGTCGCCGAGGAGACCCTGCTGGAGCTCGCGGCCCAGCGCGGCAAGAAGGTGGCCGCCCATCTCTACGGTCAGGAGATCAACTCCGAGACCTATGCGATCTGCAAGGCCGACCTCCTGCTCAAGGGCGAAGGCGAGGCCGCGGACAACATCGTCGGCGGCCCCGAGCACTCGACGCTTTCGAACGACGCCTTCCCGTCGCGCGAGTTCGACTTCATGCTCTCCAATCCGCCCTTACGGCAAGAGCTGGAAGAGCGACCTCGAGCGCATGGGCGGGAAGGGGGGCATCAAGGACCCGCGCTTCGTGATCGAGCACGGCGGCGACTCCGAATACTCGCTGCTCACCCGCTCGAGCGACGGCCAGCTCCTCTTCCTCGCCAATCTGCTCTCCAAGATGAAAGACGGCACGAAGCTCGGCAGCCGCATCGCCGAGGTGCACAACGGCTCCTCGCTCTTCACCGGCGACGCCGGCCAGGGCGAGAGCAACATCCGCCGCTGGATCATCGAGAACGACTGGCTGGAGGCCATCGTCGCCCTGCCGCTCAACATGTTCTACAACACCGGCATCGCGACCTACATCTGGGTGCTCAGCAACCGCAAGCCCCGGCACCGCATCGGCCGCGTGCAGCTCATCGACGCCACCCAGTGGTACAAGCCGCTGCGCAAGAACCTCGGCAAGAAGAACTGCGAGCTGTCCGCGGAGGACATCGAGCGCGTCTGCCAGACCTTCCTCGCCTTCGAGGAGACCGAGCAGTCCAAGATCTTCCCCAACCTCGCCTTCGGCTATTGGAAGGTGACGGTCGAGCGTCCGCTCCGCCTCCCTGGCGTCGACCCGAACCGTGCCTACCTGCCGAAGGAGATCAAGAAGCTCAAGGAGAGCGCCGAGCCTGACGAGAACGCGCCGGCCGTGATCCGCAAGATTCACAAGAAGGGAGTGAAGGCCGATCCCATCCGCGGCCTGTTTACGACGACGATCGAAGGCAAGCCCGCCGTCGTCGAGTACGAGCCGGACGGCGATCTCCGCGACACCGAGCAGGTGCCGCTCCTCGAGCCCGGCGGCATCGAGGCTTTCCTGAACCGCGAAGTGCTGCCACATGCCCCGGATGCCTGGTATGACCCGGAAAGCGTCAAGGCCGGCTACGAGATCAGCTTCACGCGGTACTTCTACAAGCCGAAGCCCCTGCGCACTCTGGATGAGATCCGCGCCGACATTCTGGCGCTGGAGAAGGAGACCGAGGGGCTGCTGGCGGAGATCGTGGGCGTGGAAACGTCCTCCTGGGATTGACGAATGCCACTGCCCATCAACCTTCAGGATCTGTTGCATGGAGACACAGTCGAATCGGAACGGCTGGAGCTCAAAGCCGGTTGGAATCCCGAAGCGACGCTGCACACGCTTTGTGCCTTTGCCAACGACTTCCACAATCTCGGTGGCGGCTACATTGTCGTCGGGGTCGCTGAACGCGGCGGCCTCCCGATTCTGCCGCCCGAGGGGCTCGCGAGGGACGCCATCGATCGGATTCAAAAGGAGCTTCTCAATCTCGGCAACAACGCCATCCAGCCTCCCTATCACCCAATCGCAGAACCCTACACGGTGGATGGCAGGCACATTCTCGTGCTGTGGGCCCGCGGCGGCCAGACGCGGCCCTACAAGGCGCGCGTTTCGTTAGCGAAGTCTGCGACGGAGATGGTGTACTACATCCGCAAGGGTTCGAGCACCTTGAGAGTCCGTAGTGCCGACGAGCGAGAGTTGCTCTCTCTGGCAGCCACGGTACCCTTCGACGACCGTATGAACCAGCAGGCGCGCGTCGAGGATCTTTCCCGCGACCTGATCGTGCGGTTCCTCGTCGAGATCGAAAGCGACCTTGCCAGGTCAGCGCGGAGGATGTCTCTGGAGACGCTCGGACGGCAACTCGGCATCGTTGCAGGGCCAAAGGAAGCTCCGCTTCCGGTCAATGTCGGCCTGCTCTTCTTTAGCGAGCGTCCGGAGCGCTTCTTTCCGTTCACGCAGATCGACGTGGTCTGGTTTCCAGAGGGCGCCGGAGGCGATCGATTCGAAGAGAAAGTCTTTCAAGGGCCCATCGGGCGCATGACGCGCGAAGCTCTCGACTACATCCGTCGCAATTATATCAGCGAAACGATCATAAAACATCGCGACCGTGCCGAAGTGACCCGAGTAGAGAATTATCCATATGACGCGATCGAGGAAGCGCTTGTCAACGCGGTCTATCACCGCAGCTACGAGGAGCGAGAGCCCATCGAAGTAAGGATTTCGCCGGAAGAACTGGTCATCGTCAGCTACCCCGGCCCCGACCGGTCCGTCCGGCTTGCCGACCTGCGCCGAGGTAACGCCGTTGCTCGACGCTACCGCAATCGTCGTATCGGCGAGATTCTGAAGGAGCTAGATCTGACTGAAGGACGCTCGACGGGCATTCCGAAGATTCTACTGGCGATGAAAGCCAACGGGTCACCGGCCCCCACGTTCGAGTTCGATGAAGACCATTCCTATTTCATTACGCGGCTCCGGGCCCATCCGTCGGTGGCGAGGGCCGGTCGCTCGATGGCGGCTCAGTTGGAGACGATACCTGCTTTCGCGCTTGGACTGACCCAGTCACCGACCCAGTCACAGACCCAGTCACCGACCCAGTCGGCCCCCATCGATCATCTCCTCGTCGCTCTGGAAGACGGGAGCCGGTCCGCCCAAAGTCTTAGGCAGGCCACCGGAATCAGGCATCGGCCGACGTTTCGGGCCAACTATCTGCACCCGGCTCTTGCCGAAGGCTTGATTGAGCGCACTCTTCCTGAAAAGCCCAACAGCCGTTTGCAGCAATACCGACTTACCGCAAACGGTCGCGACCGTTTGGCCCAGAAGCGAAAGAAGCCTGTGTGACCGACCGTCTACGGCTCCAAGATACGGAGGCCGGTGCGTGATCCACGACCTGAAGCCCTACTCTGCCTATAAGGATTCGGGTGTTCCCTGGTTGGGTGCGATTCCGTCACATTGGGAAATGCAGCGCGCGAAGTGGCTTTTTCATAAGATGGATCGGCCTGTTTCAGGGAATTCCGAAGTCGTGACATGCTTTCGGGACGGCATCGTAACACTCCGGAAGAACCGGAGGATCCGCGGCTTTACTGAGTCCATCAAGGAGATTGGCTATCAAGGTATTCGCCGCGGCGATCTTGTGATCCACGCCATGGATGCTTTTGCTGGTGCGGTAGGCGTAGCTGATTCGGACGGCAAGGGCACGCCGGTGTACTCTGTTTGCGAGCCGTCAGCGGGTGTTAGCGCTCACTATTATGCGTACGTGATTCGCGAGATGGCTAGGAGCCAGTGGATCGTAGCTTTGGCCAAGGGGATTCGTGAGCGCTCGACCGATTTCCGGTTTGATGATTTTGCATCGCAGTCTGTTTCGCTTCCTACTCTCCAGGAACAGTCTTTCATCGTTCGCTTTCTCGAAAGCGCTGATCGACGCATTCAGAGCTACATCCGTGCCAAGAAGAAATTAATCTCGCTGCTAAACGAACAGAAGCGGGCTATTATCCATCGTACTGTGACCAGGGGTCTTGACTTCAGGGTGTGCCTTAAACCCTCAGGCGTGGAGTGGCTAGGAGACGTACCAGAACACTGGAGGCTTCGCAAGCTGCGGGAATGCGGGGTCATTACGGGTGGCTTGACTCCAAGCATGGAAATTGCGGAGTACTGGGGAGGCGATATACCGTGGGTTACTCCGAAGGACATGAAGAGCAGTTCGATTAGTGATTCGAGTATTCGTATCACAGATTTGGCCCTTCAGAGAACCGCGCTTTCAAAGATTGATGCGGGATCTGTCCTGCTGGTGGTTCGGGGAATGATCTTAGCCCGACGCGTGCCGATTGCTTGGACAACCAAGGAGGTTACGATCAATCAGGATATGAAGGCGCTGAAACTCCGCGAAGATGTTAGCGCGCAGTTTCTCGCGTACTCACTGGATTCTGCGCAGGAGGCGTTCAAACCCTTGATTGACGAAGCTGGTCATGGAACCCGGCGACTGCCCACCGAGCGTTGGCGAGAGTTGGTAGTTGTAATGCCGCCGCTTGAGGAACAACTGGCCATTAATGAACTCTTGGAGAGAGAGACCGCGCGGCTCAACGTTGTAATTTCTAGAGCAGAACGCGAAATGGAGCTTCTCTACGGATACCGAGCCCGTCTGATCGCTGATGTGGTCACAGGGAAGCTCGATGTGCGCGAAGCGGCTGGGCGGCTTCTTGAGGAAGAGCCAGAGCAACTCGATGGAGGTGCGTTGGTTGAAGCTGAGGAGCAGGATAAAGACACGGACTTCGAAGCCGATCCGGAGGAGGCCGAGGAGTGATCTAACTGGCCATCTCGGCGCCTATCGTCCAGGCGATTTATCACGCTATGCGTGATGAATCTAACCTCTGCGAGGCGTCGCTACTTTGCTGCCGCAAGCCGCTTGACGTGATGAAAACCACCCCATGACAACCGACACTACCGAGAAAGGCCTCGAGCTCCTCATCGTCTGCGCCATGACGGGACGAACCGAGCTGCTCGTGCCGCCGCATCAGGCCACGGAGACGTCCGTGCCCGTGGCTGGCGGCACCGGCTGGTTGCTCGGAGATGCGAAGCACTACGACCGCGAGCACGCCGTGGACCTCGTCCAACTCCGCGGCTTTCTGCGCATGACGCAGGAGCCGCTCGTCGAGGCGCTCGGTCTCGAAAGCGACGGTCCGACACAGCGCAAATTTCTGGACCGGCTCCAGGGCGAGATCAGCCGCCGCGGGGTGATCGACGTCCTGCGCAAGGGCGTGAAGCACGGGCCGCACAACCTCGACCTCTTCTACGGCACCCCGTCGCCGGGCAACCCGGCGGCGGCCGAGCGCTACGCGCAGAACCGCTTCTCGGTGACCCGCCAGCTGCGCTACAGCCGCGACGAGACCCAGCGCGCCCTCGACCTCGCTCTGTTCGTCAACGGCCTGCCGGTCGCCACCTTCGAGCTCAAGAACAGCCTGACCAAGCAGACGGTCGCGGATGCGGTGGAGCAGTACCAGCGCGACCGCGAGGCGCGCGAGAAGCTCTTCGAGTTCGGGCGCTGCGTGGTGCACTTCGCCGTGGACGACAACGAAGTGCGGTTCTGCACCCACCTGAAGGGAAAGGCGCTCCTGGTTCCTCCCCTTCAACCAGGGTTGGAACGACGGCGCGGGCAACCCGCCGAATCCGGACGGCCTCAAGACCGACTACCTCTGGAAGCGCATCCTCACCCCTGCCGGCCTGACGGACATCCTGGAGAACTACGCTCAGATCGTCGAGCCCAAGGACGAGAAGACGGGGAAGAAGAAGCCGAAGCAGATCTGGCCGCGCTACCACCAGCTCGACGTCGTGCGCCGGCTGCTGGACGATGCCGGGCGGCACGGCGCCGGGCGGCGCTACCTGATCCAGCACTCGGCGGGCAGCGGCAAGTCGAACTCCATCGCCTGGCTGGCCCACCAGCTCATCGGCCTGGAGAAGGACGACGCGCCGGTCTTCGACTCGATCCTCGTGGTCACCGACCGCCGCATCCTCGACCAGCAGATCCGCGACACCATCAAGGAGTTCGCGCAGGTGGGCGCCACGATGGGGCACGCCGAGCACTCGAGCGACCTGCGGAAGTTCATCGAGAGCGGCAAGAAGATCATCATCACCACGGTGCAGAAGTTCCCCTTCATCCTCGAGGCGATCGGCAACGAGCAGCGGACGCGGCGCTTCGCGATCCTCATCGACGAGGCGCACTCGAGCCAGGGAGGAAAGAGCACGGCGGCCCTCTCCCTGGCGCTCTCCGAGGCGGGGGCGGAGGAGGACGACGACACCATCGAAGACAAGATCAACCGGCTGATGGAGGGGCGCAAGCTGCTGCCCAACGCCAGCTACTTCGCCTTCACGGCCACCCCCAAGAACAAGACGCTGGAGATCTTCGGCGTTCCGTACGAGGAGGACAGGGAGGTCAAGCACCGCCCCTTCCACGAGCTACACGATGAAGCAGGCGATCCAGGAAGGGTTCATCCTCGACGTGCTCGAGCACTACACCCCGGTCGACAGCTACTACAAGCTGATCAAGAAGGTGGAGGGCGACCCGGAATTCGACACCAAGCGGGCGCAGAAGAAGCTCCGCCGGTACGTCGAGAGCCACGACCACGCGATCCGGCTCAAGGCCGAGATCATGGTGGACCACTTCCACGAGCAGGTGCTGGCGCAGCGGAAGATCGGCGGCGAGGCCCGGGCGATGGTGGTGACCAGCGGCATCGAGCGGGCGATCCAGTACTACTGCGCGATCCGCGACTACCTCGCTGGAGCGCAAGAGCCCGTATCGCGCGATCGTGGCCTTCTCGGGGGAGCACGAGTACGGGGGGGAGAAGGTCACGGAGGCGTCGCTCAACGGCTTTCCGTCCAGCCATGATCGCCGACAAGATCCAGGAGCGACCCGTACCGGTTCCTGGTCTGCGCCGACAAGTTCCAGACCGGCTACGACGAGCCGCTGCTGCACACGATGTACGTCGACAAGGTGCTGTCGGACATCAAGGCGGTGCAGACCCTGTCGCGGCTGAACCGCGCGCACCCCGCAGAAATACGAGGTCTTCGTGCTCGACTTCATGAACGACGCCGACACGATCCAGGCGGCGTTCGCCAGGCTACTACCGCACGACCATCCTCAGCCGAGGAGACCGATCCCAACAAGCTGCACGACCTGAAGACGGCGCTCGACGGCTACCAGGTCTACGACGAAGCGCGGATCGACCGGCTGGTCGAGCTCTACCTCGGCGGCGCCGACCGCGATCAGCTCGATCCCCATCCTGGACGCCTGCGTCGCCGTCTATCTCGAGGAGCTCGACGAGGACGGGCAGGTGGAGTTCAAGGGCAAGGCGAAGGCGTTCCTCCGCGCCTATGGGTTCCTCGCGGCGATCCTTCCGTACAGCCAACGCCGAGTGGGAGAAGCTGTCGATCTTCCTCAACTTCCTGGTCCCCAAGCTGCCGGCGCCGAAGGAGGACGATCTGGCGAAGGGGATCCTCGAAGCCATCGACATGGACAGCTACCGGGTGGAGAAGAAGGCGGTGATGAAGATCCACCTGGCGGACGAGGATGGGGAGATCGAGCCCATGCCGACGGAAGGGGGAGGGCGGCGTCTCGAGCCCGAGCTCGACCGCCTGTCGAGCATCCTCAGGACCTTCAACGACCAGTTCGGCAACTACCCGTGGTCCGATTCGGACCGCGTCCAGCGGCTGATCACCCAGGACATCCCCCAACGCGTGGCGGCGGACACGGCGTACCAGAACGCCAAACAGGGCTCGGACAAGCAGAACGCCCGCATCGAGCACGACAAGGCGCTCGGCCGGGTGATGACGGGCGTGCTCAAGGACGACACCGAGCTGTTCAAACTGTTCAGCGACAACGAGGATTTCCGCCGGCGGCTGACCGAGATGGTCTTCAGCCTCACCTACACCGGCCCGGCGCCGGGAAGCTCGGGCGGCAGCTGAACCGCCGTCGAGTCCCCAACTCCGACGCCCAACCGTCCGCCCCCCCGCACCTCCTTCCCCCTCCGCTTCTTTGCGCACCCCTCTTGACACCCCGCCGTCGCACGCCTATCCTTCAAAAAAACCGAACGCTCGTTCCGTAAGAGGTCGCGATGCCGAGAGTGAAGACGCAGGAGGAGAAGTCCGACGCGTCGACCCGCAAGGTCCTCAAGGCGGCGTTGTCGCTGTTTTCGCGGCAGGGGTACCGGGCGACGTCGATGCGGCAGATCGCCTCGCGGTGCAAGCTTTCGGTGGGGAACCTCTACCACCACTTCGGGAACAAGGAGGCGATCTTCCAGCGGCTGATCGACCGGTACTGGGAGGTGCTGATGGACCCCGAGCTGCCGCTCAACAAGATCTTCACCGCCGCCCGCTTCCCCGCCGACCTCGAGGAGATGGCGGCGGCGATCGAGCAGGTGGTGGCGGCGAACTCGTCGCACATCCTGCTCATCTACATCGACGTCATCGAGTTCAAGGGGAAGCACATCCGCGCCTTCTACCAGCAGATGGCGGACCGCTTCGCCGGCGCCTATTCGGCGAGCTTCGCGGCGCGCCGCGAGGCGGGGGAGCTCGGCGAGGTCGATCCGCTGGTGGCGGTGATGCTCGCCACCCGCTGGTTCTTCTATTTCTTCACCGTCGAGAAGTGCTTCGGCGTCCCCATGCACTTCGGCCTCGACGCCCATCAGGCCGTCGACGAGTTCTCGAACATCCTGCGCCGCGGCCTCGAGCCGCGCGATTTGAAGCGGAAGTGATACGCCGTTCCATCTTTTTTGGGCGTCCCCGAGCGGACGCGAGGAGAGAGGGCCATGCTGAAAAGTACGATGCTTCTGCAGCGCTGGAAGGGAGCCCTCGCGCTCGCCCTCGCGCTGGCGCTGGGGGTGATGGGGCTTCTGGGGACGGCGGGACGCTTGGCGGCGCAGCTGTCGACCGCCAGCGTCGAGGTGGCGGCGGCGGGGACCGACGGGGCGCCGCTCCCCGGCGTCACCGTCACCCTGCGCAACACGGAGACCGGCCTCACCCGGGTCGAGGTGACAGGGCCCGAGGGGAGCGCCACGCTCGCCGCCCTGCCGCCCGGCACCTACAAGGCCGAGCTCGAGCTGCAGGGGTTCTCGCCGGTCATCCAGGAGAAGGTCGTGCTGCGGGTCGGCCAGACCGCCAAGGTGCGGGCCACCCTGAGCCCCGCGGTGACCGAGTCGATCGAGGTGAGCACCACGGTGCCGCTGGTCGACGTCTACAAGACCGACACCTCGACCAACGTCGTCCCCGAGCAGATCGCGTCGCTGCCGGTCGCCGACCGCGACGTCCAGAAGCTCGCCTTCATCGCGCCCGGCGTCGAGCGCGAGCGCGGCGGCTTCCGCTTCGTGTCGGGCGGCCCGGTGGTGGGGGCCGGCGGCAACGCCAGCCAGTCGACGATCCTGGTCGACGGCGTCGACTTCACCGACGCCGCCCTCGGCCTCTCGAAGATCCGCTTCAGTCAGGACGCCGTCGGCGAGTTCCGGGTGATCAACAACCGCTACGACTCGGAGATCGGCGGCACGGCGGGCGGCGCCATCTCGATCATCACCCGCGCCGGCACCAACCAGCTCCAGGGGTCGGCGTTCGGCTTCTACCGCGCCGACGCGCTGCGCGCCAAAGGGGCGCTCGAGCAGAAGAAGAACGACTTCTCGCGCGACCAGTACGGAATCAGCGTCGGCGGGCCGATCGTCCAGGACCGCGCCCACTACTTCGCCAACTTCGAGCAGGTCGACGAGCACAACGTCGCCCTCTTCCGCCCCTCCGGCGCCTACGCCTCGCAGGCTGCCGACATCAAGCACCCCTTCAACCAGAGCCTGGGCTTCCTCCGCTTCGACGACAGCACCTCACAGTCGAACACGGTCGGCGGCAACTTCGTCGTCGAGCGCTACCGCGAGAAGAACTTCCGCGTCGGCGGCGTCAACGACGAGGCGAACGGCCAGGAGCTCCAGAAGGACAACTGGAACTTCACCCTGGACGACGTGGCGGTGCTGTCGAGCGGCCGCCTCAACGAGCTGCGCGCGCAGGGGGGGAAGCGCAAGTTCTTCGAGCCCACCAACTCGCAGGCGGTCGGCGAGTGGTTCTCCTCGGGGAACACGCTCGAGACCGGCGCCAACATCCTCGGCGACCTGCTCGGCGAGGGGAAGGACTACGAGGTGCTCGACACCTTCCACGCGAGCTTCGAGGGGGGCGGCTCGCACGACGTCAAGGCCGGCGTCGACTACCACTACCACCAGGAGCGGTCGCGAATCGACACCTTCCAGTACGGACTGTTCACCTATCTCACCGACACGCGGGCGATCCCCATCGCCTACCTCTACGGCGTCGGCTCGAGCGACGTGACCTATGACGACAAGCGCTACGCCGGATTCATCCAGGACGACTGGCGCCCGCGCGGCAACCTGGCGTTCAACTTCGGCCTGCGCTACGACCTCGACGACGGCGGCAACGACCCCGGCTTCACCCATCCGCTGGTCCCCAAGCCGAGGAATAAGGACACCAACGACTTCCAGCCCCGGCTCTCCTTCTCGTTCGATCCGGGGAACAACGGCAGGAACGTCTTCCACGGCGGCCTCGGCCTGTTCAACGGCCGCTATCTGCTGATCCCCGCCGGCGTCGAGCTGCAACAGAGCGGGATCACCGGCCGCGTCTCGCTGACCCGGGTCAACGGCCTCCTCTTCGGCCTCAACACGCCGCCGTTCGTGCTAGATCCCAACCATCCGACGACCACCGGCATCCCGCTCAAGCCCGCCATCTCGCTGATCGCCCCCGAGCTCGACACGCCGGAGTCGACTCAAGGCAGCCTCGGCTGGACGCTGGCGTTCACCCCCCACCTCGTGCTCGACACCGAGGGGGTGTACGCCAAGGGGCGCAAGGAGATCGTGATCCGCGACGTCAACTTCGGGGGGAACTCCCATCCGGTGCGGCCGAACACGGCCTACGATCAGATCAACGAGTTCACCAACGAGGGGCACAGCGAATACAAGGCGCTGATCCTGCAATTGAACGGCGCCCTGGACGGCGGAAACCTGATCACTTCCTCGCTCACCATCGCCAGCAAGAAGAACATCTCGGACGACTTCAGCCCCGAGTTCCCCTTCGGCTACCCGAGCGATCCGTCGAAGATCGAGTCCGAGTACGGCAGGAGCCGCGGCGACGAGCGCTACCGCTTCGTGCTCACCGGCGTGATCCATCTCCCCTGGCAGCTCACGCTGGCGCCGATCTACGAGTACGGCTCCGGCCAGCCGTGGACCCACCGCCTCGGCTACGACTTCAACGGCGACGGCAAGAACTCGGACCGCCCCGCCGGCGTCGCCCGCAACGACGAGGACGGCCCGCCGTTCCGCCAGCTCAGCCTGCGCCTCACCCGCGCCGTCCCGATCCGGGGGCAGCGGATCGACGTCATCGTCGAGGGGTTCAACGTCTTCAATACGGTCAATTACGACGTCAACTCGATCGACGGCGCCCAGTACCTCTCCGGTCCCACGCTGGCGAACCCCAACCTGCCGTTCCGGGTCAATCCGAACTTCGGCAAGGCGCGGGCGACCCTCCCCGCCCGCGAGATCCAGCTCGGCCTGCGATGGGCCTTCTAGAGATGACGGAGATGACGGAAAGGGTTGTCATCGTCACCGGCGGCGCCGCCGGCATCGGCAAGGCCACGGCCCGGCGCTTCACCGCGGCCGGGGCCCGGGTCGCCGTCTGGGACGTGCAGCCGGGGGAAGGTGGAGAGGGGACGTTTCAAAAGGTGGACGTCACCGATCCCGCCGCCGTCGAGGCGGCGGTCGCCGAGGTCGTCGCGCGGTGGGGGCGGATCGACGTGCTGGTCAACAACGCCGGCATCGTCCGGGACGCCCAACTCGTCAAGTGGAAGGAAGGGCGGCAGACCGGGGCGATGAGCGAGGCGGATTTCGACGCCGTGATCTCCGTCAACCTCAAGGGGGTCTTCCTCTGCACCCGGGCGGTGGTCCCCCACCTGATCGCCGGCGGGGGAGGATCGATCCTCAACGCCTCCTCCGTCGTCGGCCTCTACGGCAACTTCGGGCAGACCAACTACGCGGCCACCAAGGCGGGGGTGATCTCGTTCACCCGGACCTGGGCGCGCGAGCTGGGGCGGCACAACATCCGGGTCAACGCCGTCGCCCCCGGCTTCATCGCCACCGAGATGGCGCTCGCCATCCCGGAGAAGGTGCTGCAGGGGATGATCGCCCACACGCCGCTCGGCCGCATGGGAAAGCCCGAGGACGTCGCCGAGGCCTACTTCTGGCTCGCCTCGGACGCCGCGGCGTTCATCTCCGGCGCCGTCCTCTCGGTCGACGGCGGCCTGGTGATCGGAACCTAGCCTGATGATCGCGGGCGATCTCCTCGGCGAACGGGCGCGGCTCACCCCGGAGCGGACGGCACTGGTCTACGTCCCCACGGAGGAGCGCTTCACCTACGCCGAGCTCGACGCCCGGGCCGTGCGCCTCGCCCGCGTCTGGCGGGGGTTGGGGATCGGCAAGGGGGACCGCGTCGCGATCCTCGCCGACAACCGGGTGGAGTTCGTGGACGCCTTCTTCGCCGCGGGGAAGACCGGGGTGATCCTGGTCCCCCTCGGCACCCGGCTGACCGCGCGCGAGCTGGCCGGCATCCTGGGGGATGCTCAGGTCTCTGCTCTCCTCTATGGCGGTGAGCATGGAGAGACGGTGCGGAGCCTCGCGGAGCTGGTCTCTCTGGACCGCTGGATCGCCCTCGACGAGCCGGCCCTCCCCGGCCATTCCCGCCTCGCCGATCTGGAAGCTGCACCCTCCTGGCACCCCTCGCGCTGCGAGCCGGAGGACCTCTGGTGCCTGCTCTATACCTCGGGGACCACGGGCAAGCCGAAGGGGGTGATGCTGCCGCACCGCATGATCCTCTGGAACGGCTACAACACCGCGGCCTCCTGGCAGCTGCGGCCGGACGACGTCAGCCCGCTCTTCACGCCGCTCTACCACGCGGGGGGACTCAGCGTCTTCCTGGTGCCGCTGTTCACCATCGGCGGCACCATCGTCCTCCACCGCGGCTTCGACGCGGGCGAGGTCTGGCGGGTGATCGAGCAGGAGCGCTGCACGATCGTGCTCGGCGTGCCGACGATCTACAAGCTGCTGCTCGACGACCCGGGGTTCGCGGCCGTGGACCTCTCCCACGTCCGCGAGCTGGTCAGCGGCGGCGCGCCGCTGCCGGCCTGGCTGGTCGCCGCCTACCGGGAGCGGGGGGTCCCCCTGCGGCAGGGGTACGGGCTGACCGAGGTGGGGGTCAACTGCTTCGCGATGACGGTGGAGGAGGCGGCGGCCCGGCCGGGGTCGATCGGCAAGCCGCTGCTGTTCACCGAGGCGCGGCTCATCGCAGAAGACGCGGAGGACGGGGAGGAGGTGCCGGTGGGGGAGGTGGGGGAGCTCCTGCTGCGTGGCCCCCACGTCTGCCGCGGCTACTGGAACAACCCCGAGGCGACCGCCGCCGCCCTCGACGCCGACGGTTGGTTCCACACCGGCGACCTCGCCCGGCGCGACGCCGACGGCTTCTTCGCCATCGCCGGCCGCAAGAAGGACATGATCATCAGCGGCGGCGTCAACGTCTACCCGGCCGAGATCGAGGCGGAGCTCCTCCAGCACCCGGCGGTGCGGGACGCGGCCGTGGTCGGCGTGCCGCACCCGACCTGGGGGGAAACGGGGATCGCCTTCGTGGTGTCCGACGAGGGGGATGACGATCCGCCCTCGGCGGCGGAGCTGACGACGTTTCTGGAAGGGCGGCTCGCCCGCTACAAGATCCCGCGCGAGATCCTCTTCGTCGAGGCGCTGCCGCGGACGGCGTATGGGAAAGTGGTCAAGGGGGAGCTGCGGGCGCGGTATCTTGCGACTCCCGTCTCCCCAGAATGACCGCGAAAGGATGACCCCGACGATGACCACCCTTCCCCCCCTCTTCCACCGCATCACCGGCAATCCGGACGGCCCCCCCCTCCTCCTGCTCAACGGCAGCATGATGACCCATGGGGCCTGGGAGCCGGTGGCGGCGCCGCTCGGCGAGACGTACCGGGTGATCCGCTGCGACTTCCGCGGCCAGCTCTTCTCCCCCGGCGAAGCCGAGGCCCGGCTCGAGGCCCATGTGGCGGACGTGGCCGCCCTGCTCGACGCGCTGGGTCTCGAGCGCGTGCACGTCGGCGGCACCTCGTTCGGCGGCCTGGTGGCCGTCGAGCTCGCCGCCCTGCACCCCGAGCGGGTGGCCTCGCTCGCCGCCATCACCGCCGCCGACCGTGTCGAGCCGGAGTTCTGGGAAGGGTCGGCGCGCGTCCGCGACGCGGCGCTGGCGGCGGCGGCCGGCGGAGACGGAGGCAAAGTGCTCGACCTCATCCTGCCCTCGACCTACAGCCCCGAGTACCTCGCCGCCAACGCCGAGCTGCTCGGCGCCCACCGCCGCCAGACCGCGCTCCTCCCCGCCGCCTGGTACCGCGGGATCGCCGCCATCATCTCGTCGCTCGAAGGGCTCGACCTCACCCCCTACCTCGCGCACATCCACTGCCCGACCCTGGTGCTCGCTGCCGAGCGGGACGAAATGTTCGCCCTCGACCGCGCGCGCGCCCTGGCCGATGCCATCCCCGGCGCGCGCTTCGCGGTGATCCCCGGCGGCAGCCACGCGATCGTCATCGAGAAACCGGAGGAGGTGGCCCGCATCCTCCTCGACTTCCTGGCCTCGGTTCCCCTCTGAACGGTTGATCGCATGCCGCGCCACGCCGCCCTGCTCGCGACCGGTCTCCATCTCCCCGAGCGGGAGATCTCGAACGATCTCCTGCGCGAGTGGTTCCCCGAGCCGGCCGACCTGATCTCCAAGTTCGAGGCCTCGACCGGCATCCGCCGCCGCTTCTGGGCCCCCGACGACTGGGCCGCCTCGGACCTCGCCGTCCGCGCCGCCGCCCAGGCGCTCCAGGCGGCGGGGCGGGAGCCGGAGGAGGTCGACCTGATCATCCTCGGCACCGACTCCCCCGACTACCTGACCCCCGCCACCTCGGTGGTGGTGCAGGCGAAGCTGGGGGCGAAGAACGCGGGGACCTTCGACGTCGGCTGCGCCTGCGCCTCGTTCCCCACCGGCTTCGCGGCGGCGGCTGGGCTGATCGCGGCCAATCCGGCGCTGCGAACGGTCCTGGTGATCGGCGTCTACCTGATGCACAAGCTGGCCGATCCGGCGGACCCGATGCTCTTCTTCTATGGCGACGGCGCCGGCGCGGCGGTGCTCGCGCCGGCCGACCAGCCCGGCTTCGTGAACGCCGCCTTCCAGGCCGACGGCTCCTACGCCGGCCACTGGGGGATCTTCTCCGGCGGCACCGCCGAGCCGGCGAGCGAGGAGTCGGTCCGCGCCGGCCGCACCCGCGTGCAGCTCGTCGAGCGCTACCCGCCGGAGGTCAACCATGAAGGGTGGCCGCGGCTGGTCCGCCGCCTCGCCCGCGAGGGGGGCTTCGCCGTGGCGGACATCGACCTGCTGATCTTCACCCAGGTCCGCAAGCCGTCGATCGAGCTGGTGATGGCCGAGCTGGGCCTGCCGCCCGCGCGCACCCACACGGTGATGGAGGAGTGGGGGTACACCGGCTCCGCCTGCGTCCCCATGGCCCTCCACGACGCGCGCCAGAAGGGGAAGGTCCGCCCGGGCGACCTGGTGATCCTGGTCGGTTCCGGGGTCGGCTACAACCAGGCGGCGGTGGCGTTCCGGGGCTGAATTACAGAGAGGCCAGGCCGGAGCGATCTGATTCCTCCCCCTGAGGGCGGGGGAGGAAAACTGCCGAACGCCCTTTTTTCCAAGGAGGAATCATGAATCGATCGATCCGCATTCTCCCCATCCTGCTCCTGCTCGCCCTCCCAACCCACGCCCTCACCTACACGGGAGCCTCCAACCAGTTCGCCGGCGGCTTCCACCCCACCAACGCGCCGGACGGCGGCTTCGGGGGCGGCAGCTGCACGGCGGTCAAGACCCCCGTCGTCTTCCTGCACGGCAACGGCGACGAGGCGAAGAACTTCGACTATCCGGCCGCGACCGGCGTCCCCTCCGTCTACGCCGAGCTGCGCGCCGCCGGCTACAACGACTGCGAGCTGTTCGGCCTCAACTACCTGTCGTCCTCCGAGCGCAGCGCGCCGCAGCTCAACTACCACACCTCGACCAAGGCGGCCCGGGTGCGGGACTTCATCAACGCCGTCAAGGCCTATACGGGGAAGTCGCAGGTGGACGTGATCGCCCACTCGATGGGGGTGACCGTGGGTATCCATGGCATCGACTACGGCAACCTGTGGGGGAGCGTGCGGAAGTTCATCGCCATCTCGGGCGGCCTGCGCGGCCTCGCCTCCTGCTACTGGGCGGGCTACGCCAATCCCGCCATCACCACCTGCGGCAGCCAGAACGTCTTCGACACCAACATCTTCGGCTTCTTCCCGCCGGTCGCCCCCGGCTACAACCCGAAGCTCGACGACGGCGGCTACCGCGACCGCCCGTCGGGGAAGGCGACGCAGTTCTACTCCCTGCGCGCCGGCTACAACGACCAGATCGCCTGCTCCACCCTCTCCTTCTACACCGGCTGCGGCGACACCTCGAAGTTCGACACCTACGCGAACGTCAAGGCCCAGCTCAACGTCGGCCGCGGCTCGACCGCTGCCCAGCTCGACTACGACTTCAGCGACTGGAGTGTCTTCAACACGGGGGGCGGGGACAAGGACGGGGTGGGGCACTTCCGGGCCAAGAACAACACCGGGGTGATCCAGCGCAACATGCTGACCACCACCTGCACCGGCACCGGATGCTGCTCCGGTTACGGCTTCACGTGCCAGTGACCCCGGCGGCGGCCGGGGTCCCGTGAGATGACGGGAGGTGACGGCTCAAAGATACGACTTGGCATATAAGTCCCGGAAAGGGTGAAACAGATTGCCTCCTCGTGTCACACTCTTAAGTAGAGAGTGTTACAACAGCCCAACCGGGCAGGGAGGACCGTGGTGGATCATCCTTCCGAAGAGACTCTGAAGCGCTTCGCCGCCGGGAGCTCGCCGCGGGACGAGAGCCGGGCCGTGGTCGCCCACCTCATCAAGGGGTGCTCCGTCTGCGTCGCGACGCTGCGCCGCCTGATGCAACCGATGGCGGTGGCCGGCCAGTCCTACGAGCGCCCCTTGAGCCGCTTCGACCGCAACCTCCTCGGCCGGCTGGAGGGCGACGTCGACCGCGAGCCCGTCCTGGCGACCGTGCTGCGGGGGATGGCCCGCCATCGCTCGCTGGGCGAAGAGGCGAAGAAAAAGTAGAGGGCGCTCCGGCCCCGTCCTACCGTCCCTGCGCCTGCTTCGCCACCGCCTCCGCGGCCTTGCGCGCCGCCTCCGGATCCCCCAGATAGTAGCTCCGTAGCGGCTTCAGCTCCCCATCCAGCTCGTAGACCAGCGGGATGCCGGTCGGGATGTTGAGCTCCACGATCGCGTCCTCCGAGATCCCGTCGAGGTGCTTGACCAGCGCCCGCAGGCTGTTGCCGTGCGCCGCGATCACCACCCGCTTGCCGGCCTGGAGGTCGGGGACGATGGTGCCGTGCCAGTAGGGGAGGAAGCGGGCGACGGTGTCGGCGAGCGACTCGGCGAGCGGCAGCTCCTCCGGGCGGAGGGCGGCGTAGCGCCGGTCGTGTCCCGGGAAGCGCGGATCGTCGCGGTCGAGCGGCGGCGGCGGCTGCGAGTAGCTGCGGCGCCAGATCTTCACCTGCTCGTCGCCGTACTCGGCGGCGGTCTCCGCCTTGTTCAGCCCCTCGAGCGCCCCGTAGTGGCGCTCGTTGAGCCGCCAGCTCCGCTCGACCGGAATCCACATCAGATCGAGCTCGTCGAGCGCGATCCACAGCGTGCGGATCGCCCGCTTGAGGAGCGACGTGTAGGCGATGTCGAAGGTGTATCCCCCCTCGGCGAGCAGGCGTCCTGCCTCCTTCGCCTCCTCGAGCCCCTTGGGGGAGAGGTCCACGTCCTTCCATCCCGTGAACCGGTTCTCCAGATTCCACGCGCTCTCGCCATGGCGGAGCAGCACCAGCTTGATCATCGTGCGATCTCCTCCGTCGACCCCGGACATGGGGCGAACGCCGGGGAGGATATCAGCGCGCACCCCTTCGCCGTGCCGGAAACCCAAGGGAGCATGATGCTCCCGCGGTTCGACGCTCTGGAGACCTGAGGGAGCGTGACGCTCCCCCGGTTCGCCGGCTTGGATACCGAGGGAGCGTGACGCTCCCTCCGTTGCACGGTTCGGCGACCGGGGGAGCACGACGCTCCCCCGATGCAACGCTCCAGAGGACCGGGGGAGCATGACGCTCCCCCGCTTCGACATCCCGGCTACGGAGGGAGCATGACGCTCCCCCCGATCGACGGCCCGGATTCCCCAGGGAGCGTGACGCTCCCTCCGTTCGACGGCTCGTAGACCCGGGGGAGCGAGGCGCTCCCCGGGTTCGACGGTTTGGATACCGAGGGAGCGTGACGCTCCCCCGGTTCAACGGTAGGGAAACCGGAGGGAGCAGGACGCTCCCGCGGTACGACATTCCGGACCACGCGGGGAGCGTGACGCTCCCCCGGTCGCCAGCGCTAGGTTTCGGAGATTTCGGACGATTCCCGGCTCGCGGCGGCGGTCTCCGCGGGCTTCTTCGCGGACGAGCTCTTCGGCTTCCTGGATTTCCGTCCGCGGAACGGTTGGATGCCGAAGCGGGCCAGCTCCTCGCTCTCCGGCCCGAGCTCCTCCTTCAGCGCCTGCCGCAGGGTGGAGGCGAGACGCCGCCCCTCGTCCACGATCTGGTTGATCCGGCGCGTCGCCTCCTGCTTCTTGGCCTGGTGATCGTCGCGCTCGGCGGTGAGGCGGATGACCTCGGCGAGGAAGCCTTCGAGCTTGGCGTGGGCGTGCTCGAGATAGGCCCGTCCCTGCCGGGTCTCCGGCGTGACGGTCTCCGTCAGCACCTTCCAGTCGCCGAGGGTGATCGGAATCCGGGTGCGGGGCATGTGACGGCTCCCTTGAGGGAAAACGGCCGCCTCCGGACGGAGGCGGCCCGCTTGGGGTCTGGGTCGAGCGCTGCGCTACTTCTTGTCGCTGAAGGTGACGACCGCCTGGGCTCCCCCCTCGGGGACGGAGGAGATCAGCACGCTGACCTCGCGCTTGCCGTCGGCGCTCTTGCCGCTGACGGTGCCGCCGGTCTGCGAGGCGCCGTTGTTGGTGGTGTTGTAGGTGTTCTTGGTCGGATTGAAGCCGGCGCTCTTGAGCTGCGACTCATAGAAGTCGAGCATCTTGCCCGAGTCGTCCTTGCTCGACACCGTGAACGCCGCCGAGCGCCCCTCGGGGCCGGTGGTGTCCATCGTCCCCTGCACCGTGCCCCCCGGATAGGTCGGCAGCCAGGAGGGGAGGTTCGTCGGGGCGCCGGCGCCGGCGTTGAAGGTGGTCTGCTGCCCCTTGTCGTCCGTCGTCTTGATCGTCGCGCCGCCGTTGGCCCCGCCGGTGGCGTCGAAGGTCGCCGACCCCTTGTCGGTCTTGAACGTGAACTTGCCGTTCTTGGCGTCGTCGGCGCTGAAGGTGGTCACCTCGCCGGTCTTCTTGTCCTTGACCGTGATCGAGTTCTTCGCTTCGTCCTTGCTGACCAGCTCGAGGTCCGGATTGGCCCGCACCATCAGCTCGGCGGCGGCCATCGTGGGGTTCTTCGAGAACTTGTCGACCGCGCGCTTGGCGAACCAGCCCATGACGCCCAGGGCGATCACGCAGAAGACCAGGATCACCCCGCATCCGATCGCCACCCACGCCAGCGGGCTCATGCCCTTCTTGGCCGGAGGCACGCCGGGGGGAGGAGGGACGGGTTGAGACGTTCCGTTCATGGCTTACCCTTTCGTGGCTTGGGAAAGAAGAGTTTGTGGGGCCGAAGATACCACGGGGGGCGGGAAGGGCTGAAGGGTGAGGGGCCACCGCGAGTTTGCGCTCGCTCCGGCTTGGTGGGACAATTCCAGCATGGCGAAGTCAACGGATGGTTCCAAGGTTGGTGCCAAGCCTTCGACGCCGGCACCCAGCCTGAGCAGGGCTCAGTGCCTCGCCGCTGTCGCCTCTGCTCCCCTGCGGCCCACAATGTCCTGGGAGTCCCTGAAGGTGGCGACCCGGGAACCATGATTCTCTGGACCGGTCGTCGTGCGATCGTTCTGACACTCCTCGCGCTCTTGCTGCTCCTCGCCCCCTCCCCTTCGACCGGCGAGCCGCCCCAGACTGGCAAAGCCTTCCAGGTCCGCTTCGAGACCACCCAGGGCCCTTTCGTCGTGGAGGCGCACCCGGAGTGGGCGCCGCAAGGGGTGGCCCGCTTCCGGGAGCTGGTCTCGGCCAGGTACTTCGACGACTCCCGCTTCTTCCGGGTGGTGGCGAAGTTCATCGCCCAGTTCGGGATCGCCGGTGATCCCAAGGTCACGGCCGCCTGGAAGGGGAGGACGATCCCGGACGACCCCCCGGGTAAGAGCCGGCAGAGCAACCTCCGCGGCACCCTCGCCTTCGCCATGACCGGCCTCGGCACCCGCACGACCCAGATCTACGTCAACCTGGCCGACAACCCGCGCCTCGACGCCCAGGGCTTCGCCCCCATCGGCCGCGTCGTCTCCGGCATGGACGTCGTCGACCGGCTCTACGCGGGCTACGGGGAAGGAGCCGGAGGCGGCATGCGCGGCGGCCAGCAGGGGAAGATGCTCGAAGGAGGGAACGCCTACCTCGACGCGAGCTTCCCCAAGCTCGACCACCTGGTGCGGGCCCTGATCGTCGCGGAGAGGTGATACGCGACGGTAGCGGAAAAACGAAACGCCGGCTCCTTCCTGCCCCTTCTCGTGACGTCCTTCAACGCTATGATCCCCGCTTTCAAGATTCCGACGGGGAGATCGACGAATGGAGTTACAGGAAGCCGTGTCGCAGTTCCTTTTCCACTGCCAGTACGAAAAGAACCTCAGCCCCAAGACCCTCAAGGCCTACTCGATCGACCTCCGGCAGTTCAGGGAGTACCTCGCCACCCACCTCGCCGTCACCGCCCTCCCCGCCGTGGACAAGATCGCCCTCCGCGCCTACATCAAGAGCCTCTTCGGCCCCCTAAAGGAGAAGAGCATCAAGCGCAAAGTGGCGACCCTGAAGGCCCTCTTCCACTTCCTCGAGAGGGAGGACACCATCGCCATCAACCCCTTCCGCAAGATGGACGTCCGCATCAAAGAGACCCGCCGCCTCCCCCGAACCATCCCCCTCGCCGACCTCAAGCGCCTCTTCAAGCACCTCTACCGCCTCAAGAGCGACCATCCCGACCGCGACTCCTACGCCTACAAGGCCCTCGTCCGGGACATCGCCGTCCTGGAGATCCTTTTCGCCACCGGAGCTCGCGTTGCAGAGGTGTGTCACCTCAGGGATGAGGATGTGGACTTGAAGAAAGGCCGGGTGAAGATCCTGGGCAAGGGCGGCAGGGAGAGGATGCTGCAGCTCTGCGACCAGGAGGTGCTGGCGGCCACCAAGGATCACCGGGCTCTGTGGGAGGAGGAGGTGGAGGGCAACGGGTACTTCTTCCACAACCGCCACGGAGGGAGGCTTTCGGAGCAGTCCGTGCGGACAGGATTGAGGCGGCATGCGGAAGGGGCCGGGGTGGAGATCGGAGTGACTCCTCATATGCTGCGGCATTCAGTCGCCACGCTTTTGCTCGAGGAAGGGGTGGACATCCGCTACATCCAGAGTTTGCTCGGGCATACCTCGATCATGACTACCCAGATCTATACGGCGGTGTCAGAAGGACATCAGCGGAGACTCCTCGGTCTGCGTCACCCTCGTCGACACCTTGGGTCGTCTCAATGATGAGGAGTGCCATGGCAGAGGGACTGGCCCGGCGGGCCTGTCAGCACGGGTGTCACCCCTCCGCTTGCCACCGCCGGCTGGAGCGGCTAGACTCTCTCGGCTCCTGGATCGGGAGCGACCCGGTGGAGCTGCGGCCTCCGGGTCTCGGCGCGCCGGCATAGCTCAGGGGTAGAGCTACGGTCTTGTAAACCGTAGGTCCCCGGTTCAAATCCGGGTGCCGGCTCCAACCCCGGTCCGGTGAGAAGCAGTTCTTTGGAGGTGTGGCCGAGTGGACAATGGCAGCAGACTGTAAATCTGCCGGGCTTCGCCCTACGGAGGTTCGAATCCTCCCGCCTCCACCATTCTCTTCTTCGCAGTCGTCGGCGTTCCGGTTCGCGGGAGTAACTCAGGGGTAGAGTCACAGCCTTCCAAGCTGTTGGTCGCGGGTTCGAATCCCGTCTCCCGCTCCATCACTTTTCTACGTAACCCTATGCAAGTATAGCACTTAAGCCCTACTGGTGCTCGACCTGCGCTACGCAAGCCTACGCCGTTTCCGCCCGTTTGCTGTCCTCTGTGCTGACCCGAAGAGCGATTCGCGGGCTCCCGGAGCCGGTGACCCTGGCGCAGGAGCGCGCCGCTCTCCGTCTGCGCCGCGTTCATCCGAAGCCGACCCGCCGGTTGCGCATTGTCTTCTCACGAGTCTGACCTAGACTCCATGCCTGAACTGGCATATGATGCGAGCCAGAGGACACGATGCCGGCCCGACACGACACTCAGCCCAAACCGGTACGCTGGATCGGGAGCAGTCAGGAAGATCTGAGGGACTTTCCCGAGGAGGTCCGCCGGCGAGTTGGCGGTGCGCTATGGGATGCGCAATTGGGTCGCAAGGCACTCTACGCCAAACCGCTTAAAGGATTTGGCAGCGCTGGCGTTCTGGAGGTTGTAGACGACTTCGATGGTGACACGTATCGCGCCGTCTACACCGTCCGTTTTTCGGGAGTCGTGTACGTGCTGCACGCTTTTCAGAAAAAGTCCAAGCATGGCATCGGCTTCCCGAAACCTGACTTGGGTCTGGTCGAACAGCGACTCAAACGAGCCAGAGAGGATTACGAACAATGGTCAAGAAGCAAGCACCCGACATCCCGGTGATTCAGGGTAGCGGAAACGTGTTCGCGGATCTAGGCTTTGCGGAGCCTGAGGAGGAGCTCACGAAGGCTCAGTTGGCCAGTCATATCCGGCAGGTCATTCAACGGAGACGGCTGACCCAAGTGGCCGCTGCCGCGCTTATGGGTATCGATCAGCCGAAAGTGTCGGCATTGCTCAACGGTCGGCTCGCAAACTTCTCGACCGATCGTCTGATGCGGCTCTTGACGTCCCTTGGGCAAGACGTAGAGATCGTCGTCAAGGAGACTTCCAGCAGTCTCGACAAGGGGAGAATCCGGGTTACCGGCGAAGCAGCCTGAAGTAGCTCCGGCCATCCAAGGGCCCTGCCATGACGTCGTCGTCGGCCTCCTCGCAGTCGAAGCGCCGCTGTCCAAGGTGCCAGGGACCTATTTGGCGTTGGTGTCAGCCGGGAGATAGGAGCGAATCTGTGAGCCGTTGGTTAGCTTCGGATCTCGCTTGTTTTATGGCTTCTTTCTGTGTTTTGAGACAAACTCTGTGATGTGGTCGATGGCACTTGTTCCTCCTGTGTGTTCCGCGCGAATTGCACGGAGTTGTTCTGGGGTACTGATCGGCCAGACTCCCCCCTCTCGGTTACCTGATAAGAACCTATCAATGCCTGATCTGCCAATCGCGGCAGAAAAGTCCTCGTCTTGGCTCCTTTGGGACGGGATAAAGCCGGATGCCCATTTGGCGCTCGCCCCCGCCACGAGGTCGGCAACTTGTAATCTCGCATCATCCTCAGATCGCGCGAATCTGAGACCGCCACTCACTCGCAACGGGAAAACGAACGATCTAGGGCCATAGCCTATCTGATGCTCTTCCTCTCCACGGGAGAAAAAATCTTCTAAGGTCGTCTTTTCCTGGAATATGGGCTTTGATTCGTCATGCACGAGAGCAAATGCTCCGCCAAAGTGTTCCCCCCAATTAACGCAGTGCGCGAAAAGCGCGGGAATGGCAGGGTCGAGGGAGTTCTTATTGCTGTGCGAGAGAATTCTTTGGCTTATCCTTTCACTGGCCAAGAGCGGGAGTAGGAGTTTGGCGTACTCTTTGCTGGTTGATATCTCATAGAGAGTCCGTGCGGCGCCATAGAACCGTTGAACACTCTCCGGCGTGTGGAAGCGAAGCATATCTACAAACCGATGCAGGAGCGTCTCTGTCCAATCCTGGCCGCAGAAGATCGGCATATAGTGGAAGTGGTGGTTATTAAGAGCAATGTTAACGCCGTCCTCGTATGCGTCAAAGCCTGCCTCATAGTGAAGAGATTCTACTATCAAGGTGTCTACTATTTTGGATACCACCATGAATCTTTTATGGACGAAATAAGTCTTGGTGTTGTCAGAGTTCAGCTCGGGCGATGCAATTACTCTGAGAATCCGTTGCCGACCAGATTCGTTCCTCTTGAGCTTTGTAAATTTAAGCTCTCTAGTTTGGTCAGTACGAATGCCCTCCAGGATTTTTTCTGCTTGAGTACGAGAGAGCGAGACCGAAGCGAGAACAAAGACCGGCTGTTCGGGGTCCAACAGCTTGGATCCAGTATTGCCAGAGTCATCGAATGCAACTTCAGGGAGGGTATTTCCAGCATCGTCCAATGGCATATAGCACCTTCTCGGGCTCTTGCGTCACATGTTGTAAGGGCCATCGAAACGGAGAGTTAAGACCTCTTTGTTGCAGTCAAGGAAGGTATAAATGCCCTCCATGACGCTCTTGAGATTGGCAAGGTCGATCGATTCAAAGGGGAACTCGACTAACTTCCCAGTTGTATCCGTCGGAAATCTAAAAGAATATGAGCCCATATCAACTTCCTGAAATTCGTTAATGAGTCCCTCTAGGGCTCTAACGCCCGGGACATCATCCAACGTCGTTCCAGAAAGAGTCTCCTGCATTATGCTCTTGCAGTCAGACCAAAGCTCCCCGAGTTTGTGCGATTTCCAGTTCGGCTCAATCTCCGGCTCAACCTGTTCCCCATGCTTGGCTAGGACTTCCTTGAGAGCCAGCTCGATATACTGCCGATAACAGAAGACGATCGGCCACACAAACTTCTTCTGTTCATGGTGGCTCTCTTTCGCCTGGATAGCTAACAAGTCAGCAGCCTCCTTGAAAGCTTCTTTCATCCAGTACAGTCGTTCCTCTAGGCCGGATGCAACATCTGCATCGCGGCCTGGACTTCCTGGAACAAAGAGCCGCTGTCCTAGTCGTGGCCAGTGTTCCGGTAAATCATCCTCGTTTTCACTCATTGCTCGCTCTCTCGTGCTCGATTCAGGAGGTGTACTGATCGCCAATGTTTCCCGCTCTTGCTTTGGAGAGGCATTTACGTTCCTTCTTGCTCAGTCGCGCATTTTTAGTTATGTAAGTTGACGGTTTAACGCCGGTTTCTTTCTTAGGGCAAATCAATTCCTGACGGGCGGAATCCTGGTAAAGGGTTAGCCGCCTCGGCAGCTCTAGGGATAGGGCGGGGAGAGCCTGAAGTTGCCAATGACGCTTCCTGCGTCGGCGGCCACGAATTGTTCATGAAGCTTTCAAGTAACTCCATATTGAGATCCGCCCTGCTCTTTCCAACCGGAAAGCAAAGAGAAATATCTGTTGCGACCTTTTTGCATACACTTTCAAGGCATGGAGACAGGTGCATCGCAGTGATATTCATTAGGCGCAATTCCCGGAGCACGGCCACTCTTTCACGACAAGACAAGCGGTATTTGTAAAGGAATGGTTCCCTATCATCTTGGTTGGCTTCTATATGCGACTCAACGTCCTCAAAATTGGTGTAGAGGAAAATGCCTTGCTGTAGCATCTGCTTTGGATTTCCTACGAAAGACGGCTCTAGAACTGAGACATGCATATCCGGGTCTGTGTAATCATTGCTCTGCGCGAATGTATTGCCCCATCTCTGAGCGTCAAATGCGTAAATGCAAACGTGATTGCATTGAGGCTCAAAATGATTCACCCCCTCGAAAGCGAAGTAGGCCGCGATGTAAGGAGAAAAGGTCCAATCGAGAAGCGGGGTGGGGAAACCGTTATGCTGAAGGTAGGCAATAAATTGGGCTAGCTCAAGGGGGTCGCGGAGATCACGAGTCCTGCCCTCCCACGCGGCGATGGACTGGTGAGCTATCGGAACAACCTTCTCCACATACAATCTAATGTCTTCAGGAGTTCTCCATTGGCCAGTTCTATGTATGCCGGTTTTTAGCTTCCACGTACTGTCCGACTGACCTCGATAAATGAACCGTTTGTCGCCGCTTTGAATTTGGGCTGTTACAACTTCTTTGAATTGTCCCCAAGTACAGTCACTGAATTCCATCTTCTCATCCTTTCGAGACAGTCTGCCCGGTCAGCTAAAAAGAAACGACCGAACTATGGACCGTCAATCTCTACGTGGCATTCCTCCCGGATCTTGGTCAAGATCCCAGAGAGATTCTAGCTCTTTGAGAGATTCGTTGCTCTCGCTTCCGGTGAAGACAGGAGAAGACAGGAGAAGACAGAGGGCGGCCCCCGCAAAAGGCCGCCCCCGATTCTGCTACGTCGATCCTGCTACGTGCGGGTGAGCTTTTCGTACAGCCGGATGAGCGCTTGAGCCTTTCCCTGGTCCGGGGCGCCCACGAGCACCTTATCCGGGTCCGTCTCCTGCCAGTCGATCTCCAGGCCCGCCAGCTCGGCCGCCAGCGCCATGCAGCTCTTCCGCAGGGAAAGGGTGGCGATGGTCCGCGCGGTTGGGAGGTGGGCGACGGTATGCGCTCCAATCCCCGGCGCGCCCAATCCCCGGCCGCACCCCCGGAAGATGCCGAACGGTCGCGAGACGAGCCCCGGGACCTCGACATCGGCCGCGACGGCGGGATTCTGGGAGGTGTCCGTCAACCGGACCAGGAAGCGGCCCCGATCCCAGAGGAGCGGCGTGGCGCGGCCCGTCCTCGACAGCTCCCGGAGGTGAGCATCGGCCGTGTCCGCCAGCCAGGAGGCAACGGAGGTGCTCCGCTCCGCCGCCGCCGCCCGCCACAGCTCCGCCCGCTCGCGGTCGGCGTCCACCGTGAAGCTCTCGCGGTCGCTGCTGGCGCTGCCCCACGGCATGACCTACACCCCTCCCCGCCATGAGCCCAGCTCCCCCTCCAGGCGGTCTACCAGCTCGCCGACCGCGTGGGCCACTTCGGTTCCGACGCTGGCGAGATATTCCTCATGCGGCGTATCGGGGGCGAAGCTCTCTCCGGTCTATTCCAGGAGAGCTTCCTGGACGTGCCGCAGGTCGGCGATGGCGGCCCGTAGGCTGGCCCGGACAGCCCTTCGGGGTGGTCGGGCCAGTCCCCCCAGACGGCCAAGATGCCGTCAAAGAGGAGCTTGCCAAAGCCCCGGAGGGCGGCATTGGCGGTGGGGTCCGTCACATAGAGGAGGAACGTTTCCCGGAAGGTGGGGAGGTCCTCGAAATGCTGGGGTCGATGACGGGCGGGATCGCGGGCGGGGGATCGTCGCCGTCATCCTCCGGCGGCGGCATCGGCGACCAGGGGGAAGAGGATGTTGGGCGACAATTAGCCCAACTTCCACTGCCTCCCCAGCCGCGGTAGCAGAACCTCGAGGTTGGGGCGGCGTAAGTGCTTGATTCTACGAGGAGCCATGTACCCGATTTGCGGAAGTAGTGACGAAACCACGGACTCGGAGTTTCTGCTCTACATGCCGAGTGTTCATCCGCAAGACGGTCAAACGGTATAAAGAGCAGACCTACACGCACTTTCTGCTCGTGGAGACGGTGAGCACCCCGAAAGGGCCGCGGCAGAAGACGATTTGCTCTCTGGGCGACCTGTCGCCGGGGCCTCGTCAGAAGTGGGCGGCCTTGGCCGGCCGCGTCGAAGCCGCTCTCCGAGGTCAGGCTTCCCTGGAAGGTCCGGATCCCTTGATCGAAGGTATCGTCGGGCGGATCCGCTCGGCCCAGGGGATGTCGCCCCAGCCCGACGGAGACATCGTCGCTGTTCATACCGATCAAGTCAGCCTGGAAGAGGCGCGCGAGGCGGGGCCCGTGCATGTCGGCCATCAGATGTGGAGCCGCTTGGGCCTGGAGGAGATTCTGCGCGAGGCGGGTCTGTCGGCGAGGGCGCGACTGCTCAGTGAGGTAATGGTCCTCAATCGCCTGGTGGCGCCTTGCTCGGAGCACGCCATGCCGGAATGGGTGCAGAGCACGGCGCTCAGCGATGTGTTGAGCGTCGATCTGAGCGAGCTCAACGATGAGGCGTTGTACCGCAACCTGGACCACCTCCATCCGAACCGGGGACGCATCGAAGAGGCCCTGGCGCAACGGGAAAAGAGCCTCTTCAATCTCGATGACACCTATTATCTTTACGACCTGACATCGACCTACTTCGAGGGCCAGTGCAAAGCCAACCCAAAGGCGCAACGCGGCTATTCGCGCGACCAGCGCCCGGACTGCAAGCAGGTGGTGGTCGGTCTGGTTCTCGATCGGGATGGTTTTCCCAAGGCTCATGAAGTTTTCGAAGGCAATCGTCAGGATCGCGCTTCGCTTGAGGACATGCTGGGCATCCTCGAAAAGCGCAGCGGCCGAAAGGGCGGCGGCACAGTGATCGTGGATCGCGGCATGGCCTACGAGGACAACCTGGCCCAGATCAAGGCGCATGGTCACCACTACTTGGTGGCCGGCCGCCAGAGCGAACGGGAAGCCTGGTTCGACGAGATCGAAGACGAGCAAGGCTGGCAAGAGCTGATCCGCCAGCCCTCGCCGCGCAATCCATCCCAGAAGAAATCTCGCGTCTGGATCAAGAGAGCCGAGACCGACGATCATCTCTTCGTACTGTGCTGTAGTGAGGGCCGACAGGCCAAGGATCAGGCCATCCGGCTCAAGCAGGAAAAGCGCCTGAAGGCTGACCTGGAACGTCTGAAGGCACGGATCGAAGCCGGACGGCTCCAACAGCCAGAGAAAGTCTACGAAGCGCTCGGGCGGCTCAAAGAACGCTACTCGCGAGTCGCCCGCTACTGGAACCTCCACTATGACGCCAGTCAGCAAAAGCTCCACTGGGACGAGGACAGCGAAAAAAGACAACGTGCCCTCCGCTTCGACGGCTCCTATCTGCTCAAGACCGACCGTAAAGACCTCACGGCCGAAGAAGCTTGGCGCCTTTATATCCTGCTGACCCGTGTCGAAGACGCGTTTCGCGACATGAAAAGCCCGCTCAGTGAGCGGCCGATCTTCCACCAACTCCAGAGGCGCGTCGAGACTCACATCTTTCTGTGCGTTCTGGCCTATCACTTGCTGATCGCCATCGAGAAGACTTTCCTCGATCACGAGATCCACACCTCCTGGGCGACCCTGCGTCAGCAGTTGAGCACCCATCAGGTCGTCACGGCGGTCCTGCCGACCACAGACGGCCACCTGCTGAAAATCCGTAAGGCCACCACCCCGGAGTCCCAGCACCGCCAGATCTACCGAGTCCTGGGGATTCCAGAGGAGGTCATGGCCCCGATCAAGACCTGGCTACCCGTCCAGGGCGGGGGCGACCCAGAACAGTGACGAAAACCAGCCCCCACCCCAATGTTTCCCTGGGGATACTCAGGTAGGCCGTGGAAGTTGGGTTAGAACTGCGGGGTGACGACAATTAGAATTGCGGGGTTCCAGCCCTCGTAAACGCTTGTCCCCTAAGCTCTTCCCCTTCGAGACGGGAGGGCGATGGTCACGGACAGGCAGGTGAGGAGATTGAGGATGGAACTCGGCAAAGGAGAGTCGTTGTTGAGCGCAGCTCTGCGCTCGGGAATGAGCGAGAACACGGCTCGTCGGCATCGGGCCGGTGAGCTTCCAGGCCAGCGCAAGAGCCCCCGCCAGTACCGGACGCGGCCGGACCCGTTTGCGGGGGTCTGGCCGGAGATCGAGGCGATGCTCGAGCAGGCGCCGGGCCTGGAGGCGGTCACGATCTTCGAGGCTCTGAGGGGGCGTGAGGAGCTGAGCTTCTCCGACGGCCAGCTGCGCACGCTGCAGCGGCGGATCCGTCGCTGGCGGGCCTCGCAGGGTCCGGATCGCGAGGTCTTCTTCGCCCAGCAGCACCGCCCCGGGGAGTATGCCCAAAGCGACTTCACGTGCATGAACGAGTTGGGGATCTGCCTCGGGGGTGAGCGCTTCGAGCATCTGTTTTTCCACTTCGTCCTGCCGTACTCGAACTGGGAAACGGGCGGGATCTGCTTTTCGGAGAGCTTCGAGGCGTTGATCGGCGGCTTCCAGGCGGCGGTCTGGGAGTTGGGCAAGGCGCCGAAGCTTCATCGGACGGACAATCTTTCGGCGGCGACCCACGAGCTGAGGGACGGAGCCCGGGCGTTCAATGACCGCTATCTGGTAGCGCTGAAGCATTACCGGGTGGAGGCCGACTGCAATACCCCGGGCCGCGGTCATGAGAATGGCGACGTCGAGCAATCGCACCACCGTTTCAAGCGCTCGGTCGAGCAGGCGCTGTTGCTGCGTGGAAGCCGTGAGTTTGCTTGCCGCAGCGAGTACGGGAAGTTTCTGCGTGAGATTCTGGCGGGGCGCAATCGCGGGCGGGCCGGCAAGCTGCGCGAGGAGCTCGAGCGGATGCACGACCTGCCGCTGTCGCGGCTGGATGACTTCCGGCGCGAGAGAGTGCGGGTCAGCGTGTTCTCGACCCTGCGGGCGGCGGAGAACGTCTATTCCGTGGCCTCGCGGTTGATCGGCGAGTGGGTCGACGTTCGGCTCTATGCGGAGCGGATCGAGGTGTACTACGCCGGCGATCAGGTCGCCGAAATGGAGCGGCTGCGGGGTCGGGGCCATGCCGCCATCGACTACCGCCATCTGATCGGGTCGCTGGTGCGCAAGCCGGGAGCTTTCGCGCGGTACCGGTACCGGGAAGCCCTGTTTCCGAGCCTGGCCTTCCGCTATTCCTTCGACGCACTGGAAGGGCGCCACGGTGGGCGGGCCGACGTGGAGTACGTGAGGATTCTGCATCTGGCGGCCAATGCGGGGGAAAGTGCGGTGGAGGCCGTTCTGTCGTCCCTGCTGGAGCGTGGTGAGCTGCGGGATTTCGCGCAAGTCCAAGCGGCGATCCGGCCGGCGCGCCCGGAGACACCGGTTTGCCGGATCGAGGCTCCCGACCTGCGGATCTACGACGAGTGCATCGCTGCGGCGGGAGGTGCTCTGTGAAGCCGGCCAGCGAAGCGGCGTTGCCCCTCCTGCTCAAGTCTTTGTGTCTGCCGACCTTCGCCCGGGAGTACGCGACGATGGCCGTGAAGGCCGAGCGTGAAGGGCTCTCCCTGCAGGGGTATCTGCTCGCCTTGGCCGAGCAGGAGGCCAGCGAACGCTCGGAGCGCCGCATCGAGCGCCTGCTCCTGGAGTCCAAGCTGCCGCGCGACAAGAGCCTTGCTGGTCTTGACCTCGGTCGGCTCCCGGTCAAGGCCAAGGCCGCCTTGAAGGCCCTTCAGGACGGCTCGTTTCTCGATCGCGCCACGAATCTGATCGTGTTTGGCAACCCCGGAACGGGCAAGTCCCACTTGGTCTGCGGCCTCGGTCAGGAACTGGTGCGTAGAAATCGCACAGTGCTGTTTGCCCCGACGTATCAGATCGTTCAGCGGCTGCTGGCGGCCAAGCGGGATCTGCGCTTGGCGGCCGAGCTCAAGCGGCTCGACCGCTTTGACGCCTTGATCCTCGACGATCTGGGCTATGTCGAGCAAAGCCGCGAGGAGATGGAGGTTCTGTTTACCCTGATCGCCGAGCGCTACGAGCGCCGCTCGGTGCTGATCACCAGCAATTTGGTGTTCAGCAAGTGGGATCAGATCTTCAAAGACCCGATGACGACAGCCGCCGCGGTGGACCGCATAGTCCATCACTCGATCATCCTGGAGCTGAACATCGAGAGCTATCGGGCCCAAGCCGCCAAGGCCAGGGCAACCGGGGTGAAGGAGTCCTTGACACCGACTCCCAGTGACGCATAAGTGCAATTTCTGAAGGAGGCCCCGCAGCTGCGGGGCCTCCTTCCCTGCTGATCCTTACTGCCGACCGAAGGAGGTCAAGAACCCAACGCCCAGCCCCCTCCCCCAACAAGCCCCCCACGCTACCAGGAGAGACCCTACTAACCGGAGGAAGAATCCCGCAGTTCTAATTGTCGCCGACCCTCAAATCTAGTTGACGCCGGACAAAGAGGAGGCGGGTCGGGGGTCGGGATAGACTCCTGCACTAGCTCGGGCATGGGGTAACTCCTTGCTCGGGTCAGGTCCGGCGGAAGTGTGTCTGCACCCCGCCGGGCCCTTCCAAGCTGTTGGTCGCGGGTTCGAATCCCGTCTCCCGCTCCATTCGATCTCTTCCAGAGAAAGGCACTTAGATCGTCTGGTCGCGCCGACGGTCCGGGCTCGGTGCCCTCCGGTTGGACCGTGCTGCGCGGGCGGTCAGGAGCCGGCGAGCGCCGACTGGTGCTCCTGAGAGGCGATCCGGCTGGCACTTGGCGGGATGGTCAACCTATCGCCGGAATGAGGTGGATCGCGGCCGATAGATGCAAAAGGGGGCCGGCAGGCCCCCCTCTCCTCTTCTACTCGTTCGTCACTGTGTCGCGTCTACTGCAGCGCAGGTATAGGAGCCTCCCCCCACACCATTACAGGTCCAGGAGCAACTCGTGGTAGTGCACGAGACGGTGCCTCCGCTGCAATTCGAAAACCAGGCATAGCAGCAAGTAGACTGGCAGTACCCAGCGTCATTTAACGAGTCCTTGGTCAGGGAGGCGAGGAAAGCCTGCTTGTCAGGAGCCTTGCTAGATCCCGAGTGGCCTTTCGGCTTACTCAGATGATGGGGGGCCGCACTCGCGGCGCCAACTCCTAGCAGGAACCCACAAACTGCTAACGAGGCCACGAACTTCGAGATCCTTCTCGGTCGCATAAGCCGCCTCCTCCTCAAGCAGCGCTGAGTACGAGCCTATCTCGCGTCAGGCTATACGAATACTATCATGTGCCGTATCCGCTTAACAGCCGTAGAAGATCGTCGTAAAGGCCGCCGGGTCAGAAGCCGGCCAACGCCGCCGCTCAGACCGGATTGCAGATGTTGGTGGAGCATTCGGAGTTTCCGGTCGCAATCGCGCAGCCGCCCATGCACACCGCGACGTTGTACCGCTGGAACGAGTGGATCCCCGAGGTGCAGCAGCCGGAGGGAAGCCCCTGGATGTAGGTTCCGTCCGGCGCGGAGCAGTGGCGCAGGCAGGCAACGCTGGCCTTCGGGGTGCTGGCGGCAAACGTGAGGACGAGGGCGAGGGGCAACAGGGTGAAGCGGAGTCGGTTCATGGCATCTCCCGGAACGCATGCTCCGTCCGGTTGCAGTCCGGACGGGCTGCGTTTCCCGGGAAGTATACGGACTTCTGCATATGGGAGGGCGGCCCCCACGAGGTCGTCGCCAAGAAGGAGCACAACCCCGCTGGCAGCCTCCAGCTCGCCCCCGTTCCAATCCTGACTGGCGCAGGCTCCGCTCAAGAGCCGGCCAACTCCCCCTTGTGCTCTTCCAGGAAAGCGCGCAGCGTCTGCGGGGGCTTCCCGGTGAGCCTCGCGACCGTGTCGGAGACGACGTCGAGCTTTCCGGCCCGAATGTTGGCGTCGAAGGAGACCAGCGTCGGGGCCAGGAACGCGGGGATGCCGGCGGCGAGCAGGCCTTGCTGGAGCTGGTCGTCGGTCACCGGGACGACGGCGAGGGGGCGGCCGGTGATCTCGCGGACGGCGGCGGCGACCTGCTCGGTGGTGAGGGACTCGGCTCCGGTGACGTCGTAGCGCTCGCCGTTGCCGTTCTCCGTGGCGAGGACGGCGGCGGCGACCCGGGCGCAGTCCTCCCGCGCGACGTAGCCCACCTTCCCGTCCCCCGCGGCGGTGTGCCACTGCCCCGACGCCAGGGCCGCGGGGAGGGCCATGAAGAGGTTCTCCATGTACCAGTTGTTGCGCAGGACCGTCCAGCCGAGCCCGCTCGCGGCGAGCGCCTGCTCGGTGCCGAGATGGTCGGGGGCGAAGAGGACCAGCGAGCTCTCCGGATTCGGCATCGAGGTGTAGACGACGTGCTTCACCCCGGCCTGGCGGGCCGCCTCGATCGCCGCCTGGTGCTGCTCGAGCCGGCGCCCCGGTCGGTCGAGCGCGTCGGTCGAGATCAGGAGCATCCGGTCGACCCCCGCGAGCGCCGGGCCCAGGGTGGCGGGATCGTCGAAGTCCAGGCGGCGGACGTCGATCCCCTCGGCGGCCAGATCGGCGAGCTTTTCGGGTGAGCGGGTCGCGGCGGCGATGTGGCTGGGGGAAACGTTCTGGGTTTCGAGGAGGTGCGCGATCACGCGCCGGCCGAGATGGCCGGCGGCGCCGGTGACGAGAAGGGTGGAAGACATCGAAGGCTCCTTCCTTGCGAGCTGGTCTCATTTTGAGACCAGGGATAGAATGGAGCATAGAGATTCCGAGGAGCGGCGCCAAGTCGGCACCTTGACGGCTCCTGGTTACCCGGAGGGAACCACCCCGTGCAGACACCGCAGACACCCGAGATCCTGGGCCGCGAGCTCGCCGAGCGCTTTCAGGTGCGCAGCGGCGTTCCCGACTGGACCCGCTGCCCGGTGCGCGACGTGCTCGATCACATGGGCGACAAGTGGAGCACGCTGCTCCTCATCACCCTCGGCGGCCGGCCGCACCGGTTCGGCGAGCTGCGCCGCGCCGTGCCGGACATCTCCCAGCGCATGCTGACCCAGACCCTGCGCGACCTCCAGCGCGACGGCCTGATCAGCCGGCGGGTGTTCGCCACCACCCCGCCGAGCGTCGAGTACGCCCTGACTCCGTTGGGCAGCTCGCTCCTCGTCCCCCTCTCTACCCTGATCCAGTGGGCCGACGACCACCACGCGGCCATCCGCGCGGCGCGGAGCGCCTTCGCCCGCGAGGCAGGGCCGGCCGGGGCCGAGGCGCCCTCGGTACCCGAAGCCGGCTTCGACCCGACCTGAGCTTCCGGGCGGCTGCACGTCGCCCTCGGTTGAATCCGTCGCCGGTGGCGATGCGGCGGGCCCTGGCGGGCTGCTCTCCGTTCAGCGAACCGCGCATCGCCCCCCCTTGACGCGCTCCACTCGCCGGGGCTCCGTCACCTCGCCGTCGCGGTAGACCAGTTGGAAACAGACGCAGGCGACGTCCGCCGGCGGGCGGAGGAGCTCGCCCTCGGAGACGCTCGGGCTGCGGAGGAGGTCGTCCCATTTCCGGAAGGGCAGGCGCTGGTCGAGATCGCAGGAATCGATCGAGTAGCGGATCTCCCGCAGGGCGTCCCTCCGCAGTTGCAGGTTCATGACGTAGAGGACGGCCTCGCCGCCGTAGAGCTTGGCGTCGAAGGAGGCCCACTTTGCGCCGGGGGCGCCAAGCTCCTGCTTCGTCTGCTCGAGAAGTATCCGCTCGGGGTAGAACGAGAACGGGTAGGGGCCCATCTTCCTCCCCCCCAGGTCGACGAGTTGCACCTCCAACTCGTGCGGGCCGGGCGTGATCTTCGCCTGCGGCACGGAGATCCGCGTTACCGGGACGCGCCGGCCCGTCCTGGGGTCGATCCTGGGCTCGAAACCGGTGGAGCGCCACGGATCGGGAACGAACCGCCAGCGGATCTCGCGCCAGGCCGACGGCTCCGCGACGCCTAGGAAGATGTCCCATCCCTCGCCGCGTTGGGTCCGGAAGGCGACAGGGGAAGGACGGGCGGCGGCCCCAGGCGGCGCCGACGCCTGGCCCGCCTCGATCGCCTTCCAAGGGGGCGTGGGGGCGACCCGCTCCGGGTGGGGGAAGAAAAGCTGGGGCTCGGTCGTGGCGCCGTCGAGGTACACCAGTTGGACGCAGACCGAGGCGGTCGTCTTCGGAATCTCGGTGTAGCTCTTCTCGCCGTCCACGGACCCCGGGGCGCGTTCCAGGTCGGTCCACGGCTTGAAAGGAAAACGGCGGTCCAGGGCGCAGCCGTCGAGCGAGTAGCGGACTTCGCGCAGCGCATCGCGGACGTCCAGCACCGGGAAGAAGAGCCAGGTGAAATCCCGATCGCTGTCCTCGTGGAAGCTGGCCCAGCGGGCCACGGACTGATCGGCCTGGTGCTTCGCGGCGCGCAGGATCGTCTCGACGGGGTCGAACCAGAAGGTCTGGGGGCTCGAAATCTTCTCCTTGGGGCCGGCGATCCGGGCTTCGATGCGGTGGCGGCCCGGCGTCAGGAGGCGCGGGTCCACCTCCCTCCGCCGGTCCTGGCGGTACCACTCGGGGGCGCTGACCTCGTCACGGACCAGGATCTCGTAGCGCAGGTCCGGGTCCGGGCCCTCCAGGTAGAGCTGCCAGCCGTAGCTCTCGCGGACGGGGTTGAAGACCAGGGGGGGCCGCGGCCGGCCGGCTGGAGCCGTCGAAGGGGCTCCGAACAGGAGCAGCAGGGCGAGGGAGAAGGGGAACGCGGACGCGGCGCTCATGGCGGCTCTCCAGTCGGGGTCATGCCTGCTTGGACTGCCGGCTCGGGGAATCGGTTCCGGCCCGATTCATAGCTTCCTGACAATCTATGCAACTCAGGGCCGTCCGGGGTATCCTAACGGCACGATCGAGGAGGGCGATGGACCCGGAGCTCCCATGTCGGGGGGCGTTGGGGGGCCCTCCTTTTTCAGAGGAGACGCGTCATGATGTCGAAGCCCAAGACCCTCGTCCTCGCCCTCTTGCTCGGATCGCTGTGCGTGCTGCCCGCGTTCGCGGACCGCGGCGGCCCGGGAACCGCCGGTTTCGGTGACGGAGCGCTGACCGATCCCCGGCTCCTGTCCCATTACCTGAATCTGTCGGCCGCTCAGAAAACGCAGCTCCAGGGTTTCCTGAAGACGCTGCAGACGGCCGTTCAGTCCGTGCGGACGGCCCAGGGACCGCTCTGCCAGACGCTGCGGACGGACGTCGCCGCGGCCCATCCGAATCCGACCACGGTGGGGGATGACTACCTCGCCCTGATCGACAACCAGGACAAGGTCAAGACGGCGCTGACCGCCTTCGACACCAGCTTCTCGGCGATCCTCACCGCGGATCAGCTCACCAAGTACGACCACCTGAAGCAGATCGTCGGCCTGGGGGGTGGGAGCAAGAGCACCGACCTCCTCCCGACGTGCCCGCCGGCGACGCCCCCCCACTGAGTCCCTAGATCCTTCGCATCACCGACCGGCCAGCCTCTTCCAGGGGCCGGCCGGAGGCCTGTCTTGTCAAAGCTTCGCGTCTAACCAAGAATGAAGGAAAGCTCGGGGTCGAGCGTGTCAGTATGAGCACATTTCAAAATTAGTTTCAATTTTTATCCAAGAGGTGCTTGGTAGACTATCTTCCTGCTCAATAACTTCCGACAGGAAAGAGGAACTCATGCATGTGGAGGCCAGCCGGCTCGCTATCGAAGAGAAGAGAGACTTGCCCGAATCGGAGACTGGCTCGGAGGTCAAGCAGAGCCAGGAAGGCAAGACCCTCTCTTCTTTACTCACCACAAACGCAACACTGGTGGTGTGGCTCTTGTTTCTCGGTTTTGGCGGGGCGCTGATGTCTCTCTATTATCGCCGCCTCCATTTTTTCCCCGACCTCGAATGGCATCAAGCCCTGACGTTTTTGGTCGCATTTTCAATCCTGGGAGGCGGGTTCGTGGTCATTTACAGTCTGCTGCTGTACATTCCGGGGCTCATGTGGTCTGAATTTCTGATTTTTGACACCGAATTTCAGAACATTCTTTGCTATAAAGGACCGGATGGGTGGGAGCCCTGCTATTGGAACATTGGTAAATTGGTTGCCATTCCCTTCGCTTTTTTCATATTTTACGCCCATTTAGTCCTGATGGGGGCTGCCATCGCGTCCTTCGGTCGGGCCTACGCCGCCGTGGCAGCGGTCCTTGGGTTGCCGGTGCTGTTGAGATACGCATGGAAGAGGTTCGGCAAGGAATTGAAGCGGATGACTCGCAAGAGCGCAAAGGTTCACTATCTGTACGAACCCCATGATGTGCCATCGAAGTCGCTGCTTTCAAAATATGTTCTGGCCCTGGGACTTTCGTCTGTTATGAGTCTCGTCTCGGTGCTTCTCATTCACGCGCTTATTGTTCCCGGCAAGCCTGATCCCAGGGCTTGGCTCTTGATGACGATCTGTACCTCGGTCGTGGTGACGTCCAATTTGTTGGTCGCGGTACAGTTCCGAAATAAGCCTTCGCGGGCCACCTTGACGGGAATCGTTGCCGCAGTCGCGCTCTTGATCGCTGGAGAAGCCCTCTCCGAAGGACTGTCAACTCAGATCATGAAGAGGTTTGGATTCGGTTCCAGAGCGGTAACTTTGGTCGTAAATGACAAGGGACGAGCACTTCTTGAAAGTTATGATTTGAAGCCGCTGAAATCCGACGCCGCATATGGAAGGTTTCCCAACGTCCTCATCCTGTCGCGCCTGGGCTCCGCCTATCTGATCACAGCAGGAGAGCAGCGCATTACGCTCCCCAAGGACATGGTAGTCTCCTGGTCGAGACCTCTTGAGAAGGATGAGGCTATGGCACCGGGGATACAGCCTGCGCTCTCCGCGAACCCAGAAGCACCATTTCCATAGCCCAGAACGGGCCGACTGCGACCTTCGAGCAACTCACTCGACGGCGACTGCAGCCCACCGATGGTCTTTCGCGCGCAGCAGCGGCAGGCGGCGGCGGACCTCGGCGACGCGCTCGAGGTCGATCCCGGCGGTGACGACGCCGGGGCCGTCCGGCGCGTCGGCGAGCACCCCTCCCCAGGGGTCGAGGATCATCGAGTGCCCCCAGCTCTCCTTGAGGCCGCCGTCGTCGTGCTTGCCGACCTGGGCGGGGGCGACGAGGTAGCACTGGCTCTCGATGGCGCGGGCGCGCAGGAGGATCTCCCAGTGGTCCTTGCCGGTGGGGCGGGTGAAGGCGGAGGGGATGAGGAGGATCTCGGCCCCCTGGTCGACCAGCTCCCGGTAGTGCTCGGGGAAGCGCAGGTCGAAGCAGATCGACAGCCCGAGCTTGCCGAACGGCGTCGCCACCACCACCGGCCCGGCGCCGGGGAGGCAGGTCGCCGACTCCATGAACTTGAGGTCCGGCAGGTCGATGTCGAACATGTGGACCTTGCGGTAGGTGGCGAGGATCGTCCCCTCGGGGCTGAACAGCACGCTGGTGTTGTAGCAGCGGGCCGCGTCGTCGCTCCGCTCGTTGAACGAGCCGAGGAGGAGGTGGATGCCCAGAGTCCGGGCGAGGTTCGCGAAGCGCTGGCCGGTCTTGCCGTCGAGCGGCTCGGCGCGGCGCACCTTCTCCTCGTGGGGGCCCAGGTAGTTGGTGTTCTCGGGGGTGGCGACGAAGCGCGCCCCGAGGCCGGCGGCGCGCTCGATCAGGGTGCGCGCCTGCTCCCAGTTGGACTCTTCGTTCGAGGTCGACGTCATCTGGACCGCGGCGGTGAGGATCATGCGGCGATTATACGACGGAGAAGATCGGGACCGGCGCAGGCGAAAAGGGAGCGGCAGGCCGACGTCCCCGCCAGGTGATCCGTAGACAGGGAAGATCGTTTCCCGTCCGGCCGGAAGTTGCGGTCATGGAGAGCGCCATGCCCAGGATCGTGCGAGTCGTGCCCGTCCTCCTCGTCGTCCTCCTCCTCCTTCCTCTCGGCCCCCGCGCCGCGCTCGCCCAGGACGGCAGCGACACCGTCCGGGTGATCGCCGCCACCCGCGAGGCGATCAACGCCTATCAGCGGGACGCGCGGATCCGCAGCGAGGAGCTGGGGCGCAAGCTCGAGATCCTGGGCGATCTGACCGATGCGGCGGACTCCGTGTCGCCGATGGCGCTGGCGCAGTCGCTGAGCCGCGCCCGCCAGAAGGTCGAGGACGCCCGCAAGGAAGCCGCCAAGGACCCGGCGCTGGGAGAGCCCGTCGGCAGCGTGGTCGACAACCTGCGGCTCTCCGTCACCAACCCCCCCTTCGGCATGCCCGCCGACCAGCTCCGCGCCCGCCTCTTCGTCGAGCTCGGCCGCCTGGAGGAGGACATCCTCCACCAGTCCGCCACCTTCCAGTCCGAAGCCGACCTGATCGACACCCTCGAAAAGAACCTCGGCCACATCCGGGAAAGCCTCCGCGCCGCCGCCGTGACGGGCGGCAGGGCGTCGCTGGCGACGCGGCGGAAGGCGATCAAGACGGGGGGGTAGGGGAGGGCCTTCCCGTTCCTGTCCCCGCGCAAGCCTTCTAGCGCACACTCTCTAGGTAGAGGCCCTACCCACCCACCCCGACCCTCCAGGAGACTGGAGAGGACCCAAGGAGAGGAGAGTCATGAAAAAGCACGTCAAGAAGCTGAGCCTGAACCGCGAGACCCTGCATCGCCTTTCGAACGCATCCCTGACCTTCGCCGGGGGGAGCCTGGTGGCGGATCCCGTCGGCGTCGACAAGAACCTCAGCATCACGGTGTGTACGCAGGTCATCTCCGACTGCCTGACCTGCACCCAACGGGCCGGGAGCTGCCCGCCGACGATGCAGACCTACTGCACCTGCGCCTGAGGAGACCGCTCCCCGGCGTTCGGGACGGTCTTCCGGCCGCCGGGGAACGACCCCGCGCTCCTCCGTTATACTTGTCTCACCAGCCCCAACGGCCGGAGAAACGTATCGAGGAGCCATCCATGCAGACTGGCGGTCCTTCGGTCGAGCAGCACTTCGAGGGCAAGGACCCCAAGGTCCGGGCCCTCTACGATCTCCTCCTCGCCGCGGTGCGTCCGTTCGGCGAGGTGGCGGAAGACCCCAAGAAGACCTCGATCCACCTCAACCGCAGAACGGCCTTCGCCGGCGTCGCCACCCGCCGGGAGGCGATCGTCCTCACGATCAAGGCCAGCCGCGACATCGCGAGCCCCCGCGTCGTCAAGCGCGAGCAGGTCTCCGCGAACCGCTGGCACCTCGAGGTCAAGCTGACGGCGCCGGCGGACGTCGACCGCGAGCTGACCTCCTGGCTCGCGGAAGCCTACGAGCTGTCGGCCTGACCCCGAGCCCGATGGACGACGGACGTTCCGTTCAGCTCGCCCTGGGAAGCCTGATCGCGCTGGCAGGGGGCGGCTTGACGCTGTGGCAGGCCCGCGAGATCGGCCGCGCCTTCGCCAGCCGGCGATGGCCCCGGGTGCGCGGCCGGATCCTGCACAGCTTCGTGGACCGCAAGGAGAGCTACGGACGCGCCATCTACCAACTGCGCTCCAGGTTCTACACGATCTACCGGGTAGAGGTCGCCTACCGGTATCGGGTTGGCGATATCGAGCACACCGGCCACCGCATCGGCTTCGGCCTGCGGTCCTGGAGCCGGTTCTGGGACACCTTCGCGCGCACCTTGAAGAAGTATCCGGCGGGGCGGGAGCTGCCGATCGCCTATGACTTCGAGCGGCCGTCGCAGGCGGTCCTCGAACCCGGCTTCACCTGGACTCTGCTGCTGGGGCTGGGGCCGGGCCTTCTGGCCCTGGCGTTCGGTGCCACCCTCCTGTTGGGCTGATGAGGAGTCCCGCGATGCAACCTCTCCCTGCCGAGGATCGGACGCCGCCGCCGGAGGGCCCGTCGGGCCCGCGCTGGAGCCTGGCGTTGCGGATCGCGTTCCGCTTCGTGGTCTGCTATTTCGTGCTCTACCTCGTGCCGGCGGACCTCGCCGGCATCCTTCCTTTCGGCGGATTTCTCGTCCGCTCCCACGCAGCGCTCTGGACGCCGGTGGTCAACTGGGTGGCGCAGCACGTCGTCCACACCCGGTACGAGATCTACACCGTCGGCGGCGAGGCCAGCATCAGCAACACGGCGTACGGCACGATCCTGTTCGGCTGCTATCTGGCCTTGGCCGCCGTCGCCACCCTGGTGTGGTCGCTGCTCGACCGGCGGCGGGAGAGCTACCCCCGCCTGTACGCGTGGCTCCGCCTTTTTCTGCGCTTCTCGCTGGCGGGCGCCCTGATCGGCTATGGCGCGCTGAAGGTGATTCCGGTCCAGATGACCTCACCCCTGCCGCTGCCTTACCTGAAGCAGCGGATCGGCGACACGCCTCCGATGCAGTTCCTGTGGATCTTCGTCGGTTCCTCGACCCCTTACGAGATGCTCACCGGCGCCGCCGAGCTGGCGGGCGGCGTGCTGCTGCTGGTGCCGCGGACCGTGCTGCTGGGCGCCCTGATCTGCTGCGCGGACATGATGATGGTGGTCACGCTGAACATGTGCTTCGACGTCCACGTCAAGCTGCTCTCGCTCCATTTCCTGTGCATGTCCCTCCTGCTGATCGCTCCGGACGCCGCGCGGCTGGCCCGTCTGTTCCTGCTCAACCGGACGGTGGAGCCGGCGGCCACGCCGCCGCTGTTCGCCAACCGCCGGCTCGACCGGGTGCCCCACATCCTCCTCTTCCTGTTCGGTGTCTACGCGATCGGAATGAGCTTCACGAACGCCTACCAGCGCTACCAGAAGTTCCATCCGCCCCGCCCGCCGTTCTACGGGGTATGGTCGGTCAACGAGTTTTCGCTCGACGGGAAAGTGATCCCCCCGAAGACCGATCCCAAGAGCTGGCGCTGGGTGACCTTCCAGTCTCCCGGGGTGCTGATGGTCGAGGAGATGATCGGCGCGGAAGAGCACTTTGCCCTCGATCTGGACCTGAAGGGGAAGCGGATGGGGCTCGCCAGGACCCGCTGGAGCCCCGAGACGGGGGTGGTGAAGGACGCCGCGAGGAAGCCCGTGAAGGAGCCCGGCTGGCAGGCCGAGCTGACCTTCACCCAGCCGACGCCGGACGACCTGGTGCTCGACGGGATGGTGGACGGCCACCACCTGCACGCGAAGACCAGGAAGGTGGTGCAGCTGCGCGACAACTTCCGCTGGATCGTGGTGTTCTCGAAAGAGGACCGGTGAGGGCGGCGGCAGAAAATCAGAGCGCCGCCACCTGCTCCCCGAGCAGCCGCAGCGCGAGGTCGATCGTCTTCTTGTGGGTGCGGAAGGCGAGCGCCACCATGCGCAGGGTGAAGCGGCCGTCGAGCATCGTCGAGGAGAGGAAGATGCGGCCGTCCCGGCGCATCCTCTCGACGATCTCCTGGTTGAGCTGATTCGCCCGTTCGGGGCTGATGCCGGAGGGCGCCCAGCGGTAGGTGACGATCGAGAGGTCGGGCGCCGGGCCCACCTCGAAACCGAGGGCCTGGATCTCCTGGTGGAAGTAGCTGGCGAGCAGGAGCTTCTCGTCGAGCGCCGCCTGGAAGGGTTTCGTCCCCAGCAGGATCAGCGGCAGCCACATGCGCAGCTCCCGGAAGTGCTTGGTCAATTCGAGCGAGACGTCGGCGGGGGAGACCTCGGTGGGATCGAGGTCCTGGTTCTCCGCCATGTCCTGGAGATAGGCGCCGGAGTAGCGGTTGCTGGCGGTGAGCGCGGCGCCGTCCCGGACCAGCACGATGCCGGAGCCCCAGGGGAGGAAGAGGCTCTTGTGGGGATCGAGGACGACCGAGTCCGAGCGCTCGATGCCGCGCAGCCGTTCGCGGCCGGTCTCCGTCAGCAGGAAGAAGCCGCCGTAGGCCGCGTCGACGTGGAACCAGCAGCGCTCGCACGCGGCGATCGCCGCCAGCTCGTCGAGCGGATCGACGGCGCCGGTGTCGGTGGTGCCGGCGGAGCCCACGATCAGCCAGGGGTTGAGCCCCGCGGCGCGGTCGGCGGCGATCGCCTCCGCGAGGGCCGCGGGGCGCATGCGGAAGCGCTCGTCGATCGCCACGTGGCGCACCTGCGCCTCGCTCAAACCCGCGATGTGGAGCGCCTTCCCGATGCAGTGGTGGGCCTGCGAGGTGAGATAGACGACGGCCGTGGGGACGCCGGCGCTGTGCAGGCGGTGGGCGTCGCGGGCGGTGGTGATCGCCGTCAGGTTCGCGAGGCTGCCGCCGGAGGCGATGTTGCCGCGGGCCGCCGCGGGGTAGCCGACGAGGTCGGCCACCCAGCGCAGGAGGAGGTTCTCCATGCGGACGGGGCCCGGGCCGGTGAAGAAGATCCCCGCGTACTTGTTGCTGACGGCGGCCAGGTAGTCGCCGAGCGCCGCGGGATAGATCGCGCCCCCCGGGATGTAGGCGAGGTGGCCGGCCGAGGCCGGGTTGCCGCCGGGGCGGACGACGTCGGCCTCGAGCATCCCGATCACCCGTTCGATCGGCAGGCCGTGCTCGGAGACCGGCGCGGCGAGCAGTCCGTGCCCCTGGTCTCCCGACTCGTCGAACGCCTTGAGCGAGTCGATCGCGTGCAGGAAACGCTCGGAGGAGGCGACGGCCGCGTGGCGCAGCCGGCGGCGCTCGCCGGCCCCCGGCTCCAGGGGGCGCGCCTCCCGTTCGAGCCGGCGGAGGCGCGCGAGGTCAACCCGGTCCGGGCGCATCAGGCGACGACCTGGGCAGCCTTCTCGGGGCTCTGCGCGGACTTGTAGCCGCCGGGCACCGTCCGCGAGGCGATCGCCAGGCGGTTCCAGGCGTTGATGGTGGCGACGGCGAAGGTGAGGTCGGAGAGCTCCTTCTCGGTGAAGTGGGGGCGCACCGCCTCGTAGACGGCGTCGTCGGCGTGCCCGTCGGCGATCCGGGTGACCGCCTCCGCCCAGGCGAGGCCGGCCCGCTCGCGCTCGGTGTAGTAGGGGCACTCGCGCCAGGCGTCGAGCGAGTAGAGGCGCTGCTCGGTTTCGCCGATCGCCCGCAGGTCCTTCCAGTGCATGTCCAGGCAGTAGGCGCAGCCGTTGATCTGCGACGAGCGGAGCTGGATCAGGAAGAGGAGCGACTTCTCGAGCCCGCAACCCTGGAGGTAGGTCTCCAGGTGCTCCATGGCGTCGTAGATTCCAGAGGCGGCTTTGGCATAGCTGAGGCGTGCTTTCATGGGATCTCCTTGTTCGTTGAGGGATTGGGTGCCGTCCCGATTGCCCCGGCTCGCCTCCTTCGGGCTCCGGTCGCTGCGCTCCCTGCCAGAGGGCTGCGCGGGGCAACCAGGACGGCACCAAGGTAACGCGGAGTTGACCGCTCCCCAAGGTCCATTTACAGTCATTCCACTGGACCACTTTCTTGGCAAAACGAACCACTACCCTTCCACTCACCCTGCCGCCAAGGGACGCAGGGATGCCGAGCTACCGCTGGCTCTGCACCGTCCTGCGCGCCGAGATCCTCGAGGGGCGCCTGCTCCCCGGGGCGCGCCTGCCGGCCACGCGCGACCTGGCGGCGCAGTACGGGCTGTCGCGCGGGACGATCGTCAACGCCTTCGAGCAGCTCAAGTCGGAGGGGTACCTCGAGGGGAGCGTGGGCTCGGGGACCTACGTCAGCCCGGTCCTCCCCGACGACTGGCTGCGGGGGCCGCGGGCACCGCGCAAACGCCGGGCGCCCGCGGGCGATCCCTCTGCGCAGACGGCGGCGCCGCCGGTGCGGCGCCTGTCGCGGCTCGGGCGGCGGGTGCGGCTCCTCCCCGCGCATGAGCCGGGACCGACGCGCGCCTTCCGCACCGATCAGCCGGCGCTCGACCTCTTCCCCACCACCCTCTGGGCGCAGGTCGCCGCCCGCCGCCTGCGCCGCGCGCCGGCGAGCCTCCTGCTGGCCTGCGATCCGCTCGGCTACCGGCCGTTGCAGGAGGCGGTGGCCGGCTATCTCGCCACGTCACGCGGGGTGAAGTGCGCGCCGGAGCAGGTAGCGATCGTCTCGGGGGCGCAGGAGGCGCTCGATCTGATAGCGCGGCTGTTCCTCGATCCGGGGGACCGCGTGGCGATCGAGAACCCGGGATATCCCGGGGCCGCGGAGGCGTTCGCGGCCGTGGGGGCGGAGGTCGCCGCGGCGCGCCTGGACGGCGAGGGGATCGTGATCGATTCCGCGCTGCAGGGGGCGCGGCTGGTCTACGTGACGCCGGCGCACCAGTTCCCGACCGGGATCGCGATGAGCCTGGCGCGCCGCCTCGAGCTGCTCGAATGGGCGCGCCAGGCGGGCTCGCTGATCGTCGAGGACGACTACGACAGCGAGTTCCGCTACACGGGGCGGCCGATCCCGGCGTTGCAGGGGCTCGACCGCCACGGCGTGGTGATCTTCGTGGGGAGCTTCAGCAAGGTTTTGTTCCCGGCGCTGCGGCTCGGCTATCTGGTGGTGCCGCCGGACCTGATCGATCCCCTCGCGGCGGCGAAGTCGGTGGCCAGCCGGCACGCCCCGGTGCTCGAGCAGGCGGTGCTCTGCGACTTCATCACCGAGGGGCATTTCGGCCGCCACATCCGCCGCATGCGGGAGATCTACGCGGAGCGCCTCGCGGTGCTCCTCGCGAGCGCCCGGGAGAGGCTCGCCGGGCGTCTCGCGGTGTCGGACATCGAGGCCGGCCTGCAGACCGCCGGCTGGCTGTCGGGCTCAGCCGCCGCTGCTCCCGCGGGCATCGCCGTCGCCCATGCCGCGGCGGCGCGAAACGTGGAGGTCGGCCCGCTCAGCCGCTATTTCCTGAGCGGGACCCGCGGCGAGCGGGAGGGGGTGGTGCTCGGTTTCGCCGCCGTCGACGCTCAGGAGATCCGGCGCGGGGTGGCGGAGCTCGCCGCGGTCCTCGAATCCCTCGCTCCGTAGGTGTCCTTGAGCCAGTCCTCCGCCGTGGTGAGCGCCTTGGGGTCGCGCAGCACGCCGTCGTGGCTCGCGCCGGGGACGATCACGGCCCGGCCGTTGCGGTGGAGCGCCACCACGCCGGGATACTCCTCGGCATGGAACGCCTCGTCCTTCTCGCCGGCCACCACGAGCAGCGGCTTGGCGTCGCGAGCCAGATGGCGATTTCACGCGGGGTGCGGCGCATGGACGTCCCTCCTGGCCTGCGTCGAGCAGGCAGCAAAGAATCGGTTGAGTCGTGAAGCGGACCTGAAGCCCGCGGAGGATCAGACGGTCAGAGGAAGTCGGTCTTCCTCGCCTGGAAGAAGAAGGTGAGGCCGAAGGCGAGGAGGATCACGGCGAGCTCGGCGGCGAGCAGCGCGAGGGCGGCCGGCGGCCAGACCACGGCGTCTCCCTTCATCACCGCCGCGAGGCTGGGGAGGTGCGAGGCGAAGTAGAGGAACCCCTGGAAGGCGAGGTTCAGCGTCACCATCACGCCGATCGTCCAGGCCTGCGATTCGGTCACCAGGGCGGTGGCGAGGATCAGCGCGTAGCTCGCGAGGATCTCCCCCATGAGCACGGCGACGAAGGGGATCAGGCCGTCCTGCAACGACTTGCGGGCGGCGATCACCGCCATGCTGCCGAGGGTGAGGGCGAGCCAGGGGACCAGGAAGAGGACCACGTTGACCAGCACCTTGGCGAGGGTGTAGTCGCGGGGGGAGATCGGCAGGCTCATCACGAACGGCAGCGTGTGGTCGGTGCGCTCCTGGACCACGGTCGCCATGGCGAGATGGATGCCCAGCGCGATCAGGACGGTGAGGAGGAGGACGGTCCCGATGTAGACCGGCCCCTCGTTCCCCGCCGCGATCAGAGCGAGGGCGACGGCGCCGGCGGCGAGATAGCCGGCGATCGGCGCGCGCAGGAAATACCAGTCCTTGAGGACCAGATGCCGGATCATCGGAGGATGGAGGGTCGGGCGATCGAGCGCGATGGCGTTCATCGGAGCGTTCATGCGGCGTGGTCCCTTCTGTCCTGGTTACTGTCCTGGCGACCGTCCTGCTCCCGGCGGCTCTGGACGTTGGCGACGAAGATCTCTTCGAGCGTCATGGGGTCGACGGCGTGGACGGTGGCGCCGGCGGCCGTGCAGGCGGCGGCCATCGCGGGCTCGAAGCGGTCGGTGGTGAGCACGGCGAGGCGGCCGCCGCGCCCCGAGGTGGCGACGATGCCGGGGAGCGGCGGCAGGACGACCCCCGGCGGGACGTCGAGGCGGACGCGCCGCCAGCGGTCGAGATAGCTCTCCTTGTCCCCCGAGTCGATGATCCGGCCGCGGTCGATGAAGGTGATCCGGTCGGAGATCTGCTCGACGTCGAGGGTGTTCTGGGAGGAGAAGAAGATGGTGCGGCGCTCGTCGGCGAGGACGGCCATCAGCTCGCCCAGCACCTCGTGGCGCGCCACCGGATCGAGGCCGGTGGTCGGCTCGTCGAGCACCAGCAGGCGCGGGCGCCGCGCCAGCGCCAGGAGGAGCGCCGCCTTGACCCGCTGGCCGTGCGACAGCCCCTTGATCTTCTGCTCGGCCCGCAGGTCGAAGCGGCGCAGCAGCTCCCCGGCGTAGGCCGGGTCCCAGCCCGGGTAGATCGAGCGCAGGAAGCCCATATGCCAGGCGAGCGTCGCCGCCTTGTAGAGGCGCATGTCCTCGGAGACGAAGCCGATCTCCCGCTTGGCCGCGGCCTGCTGAGCGGGCATGGCGGAGCCCAGGACCTCGACCGTCCCGTGGTCCGCGTGGACGAGCCCCATCAGGATCCGGATCGTCGTCGACTTGCCGGCGCCGTTGGCGCCGATGAAGCCCATGATGGTGCCGGTGGGGAGCTCGAGGTCGATGTCCGCGAGGGTGAAGTGGGGGTAGCGTTTCCCCACCCCCGCGAGGCGCACGGCGAGATCACTCATTGGACTTTCCCTCTCGTTTTTGATCGGGCAATCGATCGGACAATCGATCGGCGGCTTCGCGCAGCCGGTCGGCGAGCTCCTCGGAGGTGAGGCCGAGCAGCCCCCCGAGGCGGACCACCTGGTCGAGTTGCTGCGCCAGGTCCTGGTCGTAGAGCCGCGGGCTCAAGGCGGGATCGGCGGCGACCGTCGACCCCTTGCCGTGCTGGGTCACGATCACCCCCTCCCGTTCGAGCTCGAAGTACGCCCGTTTGATGGTGATGACGCTGACCTGCAGCGCCACGGCGAGCTGGCGGATCGACGGGATCTCGGCGCCGCGGGGCCAGTCGCCGACGGCGATCCGCTGCTTGATCTGCTCCATGATCTGCAGATACATGGGGCGGCCGTCGGCCTTGGAGATGATGAAGTCACTGTGCATACCCACATACTGAGTATACACAGTGAGTCCGGGGTGTCAACAGGGGAAAGCAGGGCGACCGCAGGTCGCCCCTACACCTTCGGTCGAGATCTGGTGTAGGGGCGACCTGCGGTCGCCCGGAGCGCTCCGGATCGCGCTATCGTGTGGACTCGGAACCACGCCGAGGAGGGGGAGCCGATGGGGAAGGGGCGCCTGGAAGCGTTCAGCGATGGGGTGATCGCCATCATCATCACGATCATGGTGCTCGAGCTCAAGGTGCCGGAGGGCTCGTCGCTCGCGACGCTCTCCCCCTTGCTGAAAGTGTTCCTGAGCTACGTGATCAGCTTCGTCTATGTCGGCATCTACTGGAACAACCACCACCACCTGCTGGCGGCGACCCAAAAGGTGAACGGCGGCATCCTGTGGGCCAACCTCCACCTCCTGTTCTGGCTGTCGCTGATCCCGTTCATCACCGGCTGGATGGGGACCAACGACTTCGCCAACGTGCCGGTGGCGATCTACGGCGTGGCGCTGCTGATGTGCGGCGTCGCCTACTACATCCTGGCGCAGATGCTGATCGCCTTCCATGGCAAGGACTCGACGCTGGCGCGGGCGGTGGGGCGGGACGACAAGGGATGGCTGTCGATGATCCTCTACTCGCTGGCGATCCCGCTCGCCTTCGTGCGGCCGGCGATCGCGATGGCGATCTACGTGGCGGTCGCCCTGATCTGGTTCATCCCCGACCGAAGGATCGAAAAAGTGGTCAAGAACGAAGGCGAATAGAACGAACGGAAAAGGCGAACGGCCCGGAGGTCACCCCCCGGGCCGCCAACCTGTCACCCCCTCCCCGCGCCGCGCTCTGCGGACTGCCTACGGCGTCGACACCACCGTGACGCCGATCCCGTAGCTGCTCTCCTCGGCCCCGGCGACCTGCACGTAGTAGCGGCCGATGCCGAGCGACTGGTTGGCCAGCGAGAAGTTGGCGTTGGTGAGGTCCGCGTTGTTGGTCGCCACCGTCGCCCCCGTGCTGTCGAAGAGGGTCCCGGCGACGTGGCCGCTCCCCGTGCTGGCGATCGTCACCGTGGTGGCCGCGGTCAGCTCGAAGGTGAACATGTCGAGGTCCGGGGCCTCGGTGGCGGAGAGGATCTCACCGCTGTCCGAGCCGGAGAGGGCGATCGGGGTGGCGCAGAGGAAGCTGTCGCCGTGATCGTCGGTGGCGCTGAGATGGCAGACGTCGGTGAAGGTGGCGGAGACCTCGAAATCCCCCGTCGAGCCGTCCGCGGGGGCGACCTGGATGCAGTGGGTGCCGGCGGGGACGATGGCGCTCAGCGTCCGCGAGCCGGTGCTCAGGGAAGCGCTGTCGACGAGCGGATGGGTCTCGCCGTCGCCGGCGGTGTAGAGCGAGCTCTGCGCCGGGTCGCCGTCCCCCGAGATTTCGAGCACCCCCGGCAGCGGGGTCACCACCTTGACCACCTCGCCGTCCCACTCGTCCACCCCCTTCGACTTCGAGGTGTTGCTGGCGTTGGTCATCGACACGGCGCCGGTCGAATTGGCCAGGGCGGTCTGGCAATCCTGGGCGGCGGCCGGCCCGGCGAGGGCTGTGACACCGGCGAGGGCGAGAACGAAGAGCGAAACGAAATCGTGATGGATCGAGGCGCACCGATTGGACATGGAACAACTCCCTTCAGGCCACACGGCCCCAAAAAACGGTTGAAATGCATCGCGTTTCTGGGATCCCGGCCGGACCGCGAAATCGGTCCGATCGGTTGAGCTCGCCGGCCGGCGTGAGGCGTCCCAACTTCGCCTCAGGCGCTGACTAACGGGGGGTTCTCGAAAAGTGGCGGGAAACCGATCACGAGGAAAAATCGTCGAGCGCGGCTAAACCCTGGGCCGCCGGAGGTGTCTTGTAGAGATGCCGTGAAGCTCTCCGACCACACTCCTCCCGATCAGGAAACGACGACCGAGACCGACGGTCCGGAGCCCTTCACCGATCACGTCCGCGCCCTGGCGAGCGGCGGGACGCTCGACGACCGGCAGTTCGCCAGCTTGTGGCGGGCGCTCGGCGCGGCGCTGCGGCGCGAGCTCAAGCGGCGCGGGCTGTGGGAGAGCTCGCCGGCGTTCCTCGGCGTCTACGGCGGGGAGAGCTGGCAGGCGGGGCCCGCGGGGACGACCGGGACGGCGGGGATGAATGCGCAGGGGCCGCTCGAGGAGCTGCTCGCCGAGTGCTACGTCTACGTTTTCGTCGATCGCCTGCGCAGCCTCCAGGCGCAGCTCCTGGTCAAGACGAACGTCGAAGGGCTGGTGACGCTCAACCTCCGGCACTTCCTCCACGAGCGGCAGAAGAGCCACGATCCGATCGGGTTTCAGATCTTCGAGGTGGTGCGCGCGGCGGTGCGCTCGGCGGTCGACAAGGGGGAGCTGCGCGTGCTCTCCGGCGACGAATCGGTGCGCAACGACACCGTGCTCGGCTTCCCGCACGAGCTCGACCGGCCGGGGAGCCGCGGCGGCACGCTGGCCTCGCGGGTGGCGCGCTGGAACGACGAGCTGCTGCCGGGGCTGGTCACCTCCCGCGGGCGCCGGCAGGAGGAGGTGGTCGAGAAGCTGGGCGCCCACCTCCCCGACCTCCAGCGCTGGGGGTTCCTCTCCTTCCGCTTCAAGGACCTGGTCGATCCCCTGAAGGCCGACGTGCGGGCGCGCTGGGCCGCGCTCCTCGAGCTCGAGGAGGGCGAGGTGCTCCCGCAGCACGACGGGGATGCCGCCAACACAGCGGTGCGCGCCGTCGGCCCGGACAACGGGATCGAGGAGCAGCAGCTCTTCCGAAAACTGATCGATTGCGTGCTGAAGCGCCTCGAGCGTCTCGAGACCAGCCGCAGGACGCGCGAGTACCTCGGCGTCCTCTGGCAATTCCTCCGCGCGCAGGCTTGCGAAGGAGCAGCGGCCCCGGCCACCCGGCTCGACCATGCGCTGGCCGCGGATGCCGCGGATGCCGCGGACGACGACGAGAACCCGTCGCTGCGCAGCCTGGCCGAAAAGCTGCGCATCCCCCGCGAGCGGTTGCCGGGGCTCTATCGCACCCTGGGCGAGCTGGTGAACGGCTGCCGCGCCGCCATTTCCGGAAAAAGTGCAGTTATCTCGTTAGTGGAGAAGTCTGCCCATCCGCAGAAGGAGCCCGCCCCGTGACCGCTGAAAACCCAGCCGACCTCCCCGCCGCGCCGGGGGACCTCTTCGTCCTGCGCGCCACCGCCGAGCTGCCCATCGAATGGGCGATCCTCGAGCAGCGGGACGGCCGCCTGCTCGCCGTGCCCGCGGACACCAACCCGGCGGTCGGCAGCGGCGACCTCGCGGTGGGAGCCGAGGCGCTCGCCGGACCCTTGACCCTGCGCTGCCGCTTCGCCGTCTGGCTGGAGGCGGAGGCCTGCGAACCCGGGCTGCGCACCGGCTCGCTGTCGCCCGAGACGCTCACCGCGGCGCGGCGCTGCCACCGCCGGCTGGCGGCCGGGGCGCGGCTCTCCTCGCCGCTGGCGGAGGAGGTCGACGTCGACACCGAGTATCGGGACTGGCTCCGCGACGTGCTGGAGCCGGCGCGGACGCTGGTTTCCACGGCTCCTGCCGGCGAGCCGGGAAAAACCGAGCGGTTCGCCCGTCACGCCTGGGGGCCCGCCCACCGGCTGGCCGCGCTGTTCGCCCTCGCCGCCCTCGGCCTCGCGATCTGGGGGGTCCAGCAGCAACGCGAGATCGGCCGGCTGCATCGCGAGGCGGACCTGCTCTCCGCGCCCATCTTCGGGATCTCCACGGCCGAGGTCGTCCTGGGGAGGGAGAACCGGGGGGGCGAGGTGCTGGAGATCCCGCCGGGAGCGAGCCACGTGCTGCTCGTCCTGGTGCTCGACCCCTCGATCGACGCCCGCGAAGGGCGGTTCGAGATCTCCGACGCCAGGGGACGGACCGTATGGAGCCGTCCTGCGGTCGCCCTCGCGGCCGGCGAGTTCAAGCTCGTCCTCCGGCGCGCGCTGCTGCCCGACGGCGACTACCGGGTGCGGCTCGCCGGCGCTTCCGGGAAGACCCTGAGCGAGAAGGCGGTGGAGATCCGGACCGCCGGGGAGCTCGCGCCATGAGCCGGCGCCGTCAAAGGATCACAAGGTTTTTTCTGTTCACGACCATCATCTCTGCCGCGTTTCTGGCCGCGCTCGCGGGCTGTCGCGGCGACTCAAGAGGGAAAAAAATGAACGAAGACATGACTCTCGAAGTGGGGCATCCGATCCTGCGCGACCTTGCCGGCGGCGGCAGCGATTCCTACCGCATGAAGCTCGAAGCCGGGCAGTACGTCCGTTGCGCCGCCGATCAGCAGGGGATCGACGTGGCGCTGCGCCTGCTCGGGCCGGACGGCCGCCTGATCACCGAGGTGGACAGCCCCTCCGGCACTCATGGGGCCGAGAAAGCCTCGGTGGTGGCCCAGGCGGCAGGCGATTATCGGATCGTGGTGCGCTCGGACGACGCCAAGGCGAAGCCGGGGCGCTACGAGATGAAGGTCGAGGAAATGCGGCCGGCGACCGACGAGGACCGCACGCGGGTGAAGGCGGAGCGGATCTTCGCGGTCGGTGAGGGCTGGCGGCGACAGAGCGACTGGAAGGGGGCGGAGGCGAGCTATCGCCAGGCCTTCGACCTCTGGCGCGCGCTGAAGGATGCCGAGGGGGAGGCGACCGCCCTCTACCGGATCGGCTGGATGCGGGAGGGGCAGGGGGACGCCGCGGGGGCTCTCGACCTCTTCGACCAGGCGGTCGCCGTCTACCGGTCGATCGGCGATTCGCGCGGCGAGGCCGCCGTGCTCAACCGCCGCGGCGGCATCCTCGACGGGCAGGGGAAGACGACCGAGGCGGTGGCCGCCTTCGAGCAGGCGCTCGCCCGCTTCGAGACGCTGAACGACCTCCATGGCCAGGCGACCTCGCTCACCGATATCGGCAACGCGTACTTCCGCGTCGACCGCATGCGGCTCGCCATCGTGGCCTACGAGGACGCGGCAACCCTCTGGAAGCGGGTGGACGACCCGAAGAGCGAAGGGACGATGCTGCTCAACCTCGGCCAGGCGTACATCGCCGAAGGGAGACCGCAGGAAGCGCGGGACGCGCTCGAAGCCGCCCGCTGGGCCGCCGAGCAGATCGGGAATCGTGACCTGACGGCCAGCGTGCTGAGCAACCTCGGCGAGCTCGATCAGCGCCAGACCCGCTTCGGGGAGGCCCGGGAGGTGCTGCAGAAGGCGCTCGCCCTCCAGCGGCAGAGCGGCGACGAGGACGGCGAGGCGATCACCCTCGCGAGCCTGGGGACGACCCTGCTCAAGGCGGGCGACCTGGACGGCGCGGCCAAGGCGCAGAACGAGGCGCTGGCCCTCTTCCGCAAGGGGCACCACGCCGCGGGCGAGGGGATCGCGCTCTCGAACCTCGGGCGCGTCCACCACGCGCGGGGGGAGGACCGCGAGGCGGTGGCGCGCCAGCGCGAGGCGCGGGCGATCTTCGAGCGCATCCACGACCGCCAGGGGATGGCGCTCAGCCGCTACGGCGCCGCCCGCTCGCTGGTCCGCCTGGGCGACCTCGCCGGCGCCCGCGCCGAGCTGGAGCCGGCCCTGGTGCTGGTCGAGTCGCTGCGCGGCGAGGCGCCGGGCCTGGACTTCCGCGCCTCCTACTTCGCCGGCAAGCAGCACTACTGGGACCTCTACGTCGACATCCTGATGGAGCTGCACCAGGAAGTGGCCGCCTTCGAGACCGTCGAGCGCCGCCGCGCCCGCAGCCTGCTCGACGCGCTGGGGGAGAACCGCGTGGCCGCGGCCGGCGAGGCCGTCCCCGCGCTCGCCGCCGAGGCGCGGACGGTCGAGGAGAGCCTGCGCCTCGCCGGGGCCCGGCGCGGCGCGCTCCAGAAGGGGCGGGGGCGCGAGGCCGCCCTCGCCGCCGCCGACGGGGAGATCCGCGACCTCCTCGCCCGGCAGGACATCCTGCGGGCGCGGATGCGGGAGGGGGGAGGCGAGGAGGTGAAGGGGCCCGCGCCGCTGACCCTGCGGGAGATCCAGAAGAGTCTGCTGCCGGCGGGCACCCTCCTCCTCGTCTACTCGCTGGGGGAGGACCGGAGCTACCTCTGGACGGTCTCCCGGAAGAGCCTGGAGAGCCACGTCCTCCCCGGCCGCGGAGCGATCGAGAACGCCGCCCGCCGGCTCCTCGACCTCCTGCCGCGGACCAGCCGCGAGGCGCAGGTCGCCGAAGGGCGGGCTGCCGCGGCGCTCGCCGCCCTCGTGCTGGCCCCGGCCCGGCAGCGGATCGCCGCTTCCGGGCGCCTCCTGATCGTGGCGGACGGCGCCCTCCAGCTCGTCCCCTTCGCGGCCCTGCCGGCGGGTGCCGCGAATGCCGCGGATAAAAAGACCGATCTCCTGGTGCGCAACCACGAGATCGTCAACCTCCCCTCGGTCTCCGTGCTCGCCCAACTCCGCCAGCGGCGCCGGCGGGACGCGACGCAGAGGAAACCCCTGGAGGAGCTGCGGATCGCCGTGATCGCCGACCCCGTCTTCCGGGCCGATGATCCGCGGGTTCCGCGGGTGCAGAACGCCGGCGCGCCCGCCGTGGCCCCGCCCCTCCCCCGCGAGCTGACCCGCTCGGTGCGCGACCGTGGAGCCGGCGCCGGCGCGCTCGATCGCCTCCCCTACACCCGCCAGGAGGCCGACTCGATCGTCTCCGAGGTGAAACGGGGGAAGCCGCTCGAGGCCTTCGGCTTCGACGCCACCCGCGAGCTGCTCACCGGGGGGAGCCTGCGCGGCTACCACATCGTCCACATCGCCACCCACAGCCTAATCGATGACCGCCAGCCCGAGCTCTCCGGCATCCTCTTCTCGATGGTCGATCCGCAGGGGAGGCCGCGCGACGGTTTCCTCCCCCTGCACCGGATCTACGACCTCGACCTCGATGCCGGTCTGGTCGTGCTCAGCGCCTGCGACAGCGGGTCGGGGCCGGACCTGCGCGGCGAGGGGCTGCTGGGGATCACCCGCGGCTTCCTCTACGCCGGGGCGTCGCAGCTCGTGGTGAGCCTCTGGAAGGTGGACGATCGCAGCACCGCGGAGCTGATGAAACGCTTCTATCACCAGCTCTTCGAGGTGGGGCTGCGGCCGGCCGAGGCCCTCGCGCGGGCGCAGGCTTCGATGCACGACGATCCGGAGTGGAGCGCTCCCTGGCACTGGGCCGGCTTCGTCTATCTGGGCGACTTCGAGCGCCGGGCGGACGGCGGTCTCGAGGCCCAGGACTCGGGGGGTGTGACCGTGGTCAAGAAGCCCGGCAGCGACCTGCCGCCGCCCTGGGTGGCTCCGGACCGCCGCAAGCGGAAGCCGGCGAGCCCGCCGCCCCCCGCGCAGGAGCCGCGGTGACCGCAAAGACCGCGAGCCGGCTCTTCTTCAACGGCCTCGACGGCGCGACGGGGCGCTACCTCCTGCCGCCGATGACGTCGCGGGAGATGGTGTCGCTCGGGCGGAGGGTCCGGGTCGAAGCGTGCCCGCAGCTCGGTGCCCCCGGGGACTCCAGCCGCGATCCGGTCTTCGACTGCGACCCGCGGAGCCTGGCGGAGACCGGCTGGGGGGTCATTTTCGCCCCCGGCACGCCGGAGAAGGTGAGGCAGGCCCTCTCCCCCCTCCTCGCCCATCGCCGCGAGCAGGCGGGCGCCGGCCGCGGTTCCTACTACCGGGAGTGCGAGTACATCGCGGGGGAGGGGGTCGCGCAGTTCCTGGAGCGGCAGGGCGCCAAATTCGGCGCCTGCCCTGACGCCGACCGCTTCCCCTACCACCTGCTGCTGGTGGGGGACCCGGAGGCGATCCCGTTCTCCTTCCAGACCGAGCTCGACGTCAACTACGGCGTCGGGCGGATCCATTTCGACCATCTGGCGTCCTACCGCAGGTATGCCGCCAGCGTGGTCGACGCCGAGACGGGGAAGCGTCCCCCGAGCCTTCCCCGGCAGGCCGCCTTCTTCGGCGTCCGCAACGAAGGGGACATGGCCACCGGACAGACGGCCGACGAGCTGGTGACCCCTCTGGCCGAGACCCTGAGAGGGAAGGAGAAGACTTGGGATCTGCGCGCCTACCTCGGCCCGCAGGCGGACAAGGCGCGGCTCTCCCGGCTCCTCGGCGGCGCCGACACCCCCGCCCTCCTCTTCTCGGCCAGCCACGGGGTGGGCTTCCCGCGCGAGGACGCCCGCCAGCTGAAGCGCCAGGGGGCCCTGGTCTGCCAGGACTGGCCGGGGCCGGGCGACGAGGGCGGGGTCGACCGCGAGCAGTATTTCGCGGCCGGCGACCTCTCCCGCGACGCGGCCGTCCACGGGCTGATCGCCTTCCTCTTCGCCTGCTACAGCGGCGGCACCCCCCGCCGCGACAACTTCGCGCCGGGCGCCCTCGGCAAGCCGCCGGAGATCGCGCCCCGCGCCTTCGTCGCGCAGCTCCCGCAACGCCTGCTCGGCCATCCCAACGGCGGCGCCCTCGCCGTGATCGGCCACGTCGACCGCGCCTGGACCACCTCGTTCGACGGCTCGGCCGAGGGCGAGGGGGTCGACATCTTCCGCAACACCCTCCGCCGCCTCCTCGCCGGCCACACCGTCGGCTGGGCGATGGAGTACTTCAACCAGGCGCACGCCGTGATGGCTGCCGAGCTCGCCCGCCTGTGGGAGGCCCAGCATGCCTGGGAGGACGTCGATCCGGCGTGGTTCTCCGCCCTCTGGATGGCCCACAACGACGCCCGCAACTTCGTGGTCTTCGGCGATCCGGCGGTGAAGCTGGCGGGGGGATAAAGAAAGCAAAAAAAAGGGGGCGGCACCGGCAGCCGGGCGGCGGTCGTTAAACCCTGGCTGCGGGCCGCCCCTTCGACGAGGAGGCCGGTCCCTGGGGACCGGTCCTGAGGGTCAACGCGAGACGGTGGGAGGAAAGGGCCCACGGCATTTGCTAGAATCGCGTTACCTCATGGCTAAACCCGAATCGGATGTCACGACGATCCTCCAGGACTGGAGCCAGGGCGACCCTTCGGCTCTGGAGAAGCTCATCCCGCTCGTCTTCGAGGATCTGCGCGAGATCGCGGGGCGAATGTTCCAGCGCGAGAGCGACGGGCACACCCTGCAGCCGACGGCGCTGGTCAGCGAGGTCTACCTGCGGCTGATCGACCAGCGGAAGGTCCACTGGCAGAACCGCGAGCAGTTCTTCGGCGTCGCGGGGATGCTGATGCGGCGGATCCTGATCGACTACGCCAAGGGGCGGCAGGCCGCGAAGCGGGGGAGCGGCATCCCCAACGTCCCGCTGGACGAGACGATCGCCCTCCCGGAGCTGCGCAACCTCGACTGGGTGGCGCTCGACGATGCCCTCACCCGGCTTACCGCGCTCGACCCGCGGCAAGGGCAGATCGTCGAGATGCGCTTCTACACCGGCTTGAGCCACGAGGAGATCGCCGAGGTCCTCAACATCTCCGTGACCACGGTCAAACGCGAGTGGAAGACGGCCCGGCTCTGGCTGTTCCGCGAGCTGAGCACGGACTAGGGCCGTCCGCAACGGACCCTTCCGCGGGCGTCTCTCGCGTTTCAGGAAGACGAGGAATGCGACGGGAGCCGCTGCGGCTCCGGGGGTACGGTGACACCCGAGCGCTACCAACAGATCAAGATCGTCCTCGCCGGTGCCCTCGACCGGGAGGACGGCGAACGCACGGTGTTCCTCGACGGCGCCTGCCGCGAGGACGCCGACCTGCGGCACGAGGTGGAGTCGCTCCTCGCCACCGAACGCGAGCTCGGCGACTTCATCGAGATCCCCGTCTTCCGTATCCATCCGGAAGGGGGCGGCCCCCCCCTCGCCATCGGACAGAGGATCGGCGCCTACCGGATCGTCGAAGAGATCGGGCGCGGCGGCATGGGGTCGGTCTACCTGGCGGAGCGGGCCGATCAGGAGTTCGAGCAGCGGGTCGCCCTCAAGGTCGTGCGCCGCGGCATGGACACCGACGAGATCGTCCACCGCTTCCGCGCCGAGCGGCAGATCCTCGCCCACCTCGACCACCCGAACATCGCCAAGCTCTTCGACGGCGGCACCACCGAGGATGGCCGTCCCTACTTCGTCATGGAGTACGTCGAGGGGCGGCCGATCGACGAGGATTGCGACGCGCGGAAGCTGTCGACGGCGGAGCGGCTGGAGCTGTTCCGGACGGTCTGCGCGGCGGTCCACTTCGCGCACCAGAACCTGATCGTCCACCGCGATCTCAAGCCCGGCAACATCCTGGTCACGGCGGACGGCGTGCCGAAGCTCCTCGACTTCGGAATCGCCAAGCTCCTCGACCCCGCCCAGGAGCCGTTCGCCCTCACCCGCGCCGATCTGCGGATGATGACGCCGGACTACGCGAGCCCCGAGCAGGTGCGGGGGGAGGCGATCACCACGGCGAGTGACATCTACTCGCTGGGGGTGCTGCTCTACGTCCTGCTCACCGGTCACCGCCCGTACCGCGCCTCGACGCAGGCGCCGGAGGATCTGGCGCGGGCGATCTGCGAGACCGACCCGATGCGGCCGAGCAGCGTGGTCGCCCGGGTGGAGGAGGTGAAGCGCGCCGACGGCTCCTCGTACGAGCTCACTCCGGAAGCGGTCAGCGGGGTTCGCGACGGCGAGGAGCGCCTGCTCCGCCGCCGCCTGGCGGGCGACCTCGACAACATCGTCCTCAAGGCGATGCAGAAGGACCCGCAGCGCCGCTACGCCTCCGTGGATCAGCTGGCGAACGACCTCGAGCGCCACCTGCAAGGGCTGCCGGTCGTGGCGCGCAAGGACACGCTGGGATATCGGACCTGGAAGTTCGTGGGGCGGCACCCGGGTGGGGTGGCTGCGGCGGCTTTGCTGGTGTTGCTGATCCTGGGGTTCAGCATCACGGCGACGGTGCTCTGGCGGCGGGCAGTGCGCGGGGAGAAGCGAGCCCAGGCCGTGTCGTCATTTTTAGAAGATCTTTTTACCGGTGCGGATCCAAAGCAGGCGCACGGAGACGAGCTTACTGCGAAGGATCTGCTGGACCGTGGAGTTCAGAAATTCCATTCAAACCTGAGAACCGAGCCTTTCGTGCGGGCAGAGCTGTCGGAGACTTTAGGTAGGATCTATCGCGATCTCGGTCTGTATGCGAAGGCACTCCCGCTGCTTGAGCAGGCGCTGGACCTGCATCTTCAGACGCTGAGCGAAGGGGATCTCCGTGTTGCTCGAGACATGCAAAACCTTGCGAACGACTTGCATAGCCTCGATCGGTTGACGGAGGCTGAGCCTCTGCTCCGGAAAGCCATTGATATCCAGCGCAAGCAGAAGGCAACTCTGGACATCGACTTCGCCAAGAGCCTTACCAATTTGGGAGCAATCGTCGAAGACAAGGGAGATTTCACTCAGGCTGAAGCGCTTTACAAGGAATCTCTTGCCATTAAGCAGAAGCTTCCTGATGTAGAGCCTGCGGATATAGCGACCAGCCTCAATGCGTTGGGAAAATTTTATGCCACTCAAGGTAAATATGTCGTCGCTGCTCCCTATTACGCCCGATCTCTGAGCATGCGAAGAGAGCTTGCTGGTAACAGAGCCGACGCAGAATTGTCCACGAGCCTTGGAAATATGTGTCTTTTTCTAGAAGACCACGGAGATCTTGCCGGCGCCGAAAAATATTGCCGAGATGCTCTGTTGATGCGTCAAAAGCTCTTTTCGGGCGCTAATCCTAAAGTGGCCAGTGCGCTAAATAATCTGGGAACTGTTCTCGAGGCTAAGGGAGACGTTCAAGGTGCCGAGAGTCGCTACCGGGAGGCGCTTGAGATGGCAAACGCGACGCTCGACCCGAAAGAGTTACATCGTGGCATCTATTTACTACATTTGGCGTCTGTGTTGCTTATAGAAAAGAGGATTGCCGAAGCTGAGGTCCATGCCCGAGAAGCCGCTTCAATTTTTCACTCGCAACAGATTCCAACTTGGCGAGCTGCAGATGCGGACAGCCTTCTTGGAGGCACTCTCGCGGCCCAGGGCAAGTTCAAAGAGGCTGAGCCCCTCTTGTGTCAGAGCTATTCCACTCTCCAGAAAGACCAAGGCGACGGCGCCAAGCACGCGGCGGAGGCCCGGCAACGGATTGTCGACCTCTATACCGCTTGGGGAAAACCGGAGAAGGCCGCGGAGTACCGGGCGAAGGCCTGAGAGTCGAATCCTGCCCTGGTCCGGCCTTGTTGGTGTCCTTGGACAATCAGCCGGCCTGCCCTTCGGCGGAGACGTGACGCCGTCCCCGTGGCCTCCGTCAGGTTCTCGTTACGACCTGTCACGTCTCTACCCCCTTCGCCGCAGGGTGGGCGCCCATGCCGGAGTCGTGAACCTGGCGATCGCGGCGCCTTTTTCCTCCCCTGTACTCGGGGGAGGCCAGGAGGGGGCGTCCCGGCGGCCGGGACGCTTCCTTGGTCGGGAGGCTGCGAACCCCCTCCTGACCTCCCCCGAGTACAGGGGAGGAACAGAGCTCCCTGCGAGGTCAGTTGCCGGAGATCCGCTGTTAGTGCCGGAATGGCCGCCGCGCGGGATGACCGTGGATGATAATGTCGCCCCGAGCGTCATGTCAGCGAGAACTTCAGGAGATCCCCGGCGGAAGCTCGCCCTGGCCGCCGCCGCGCTCTCCGCAATCTCTGCGGCGTGGGTCCTTCCGCTCTGGCTGGTCACCTTCCCGCCGATGGTCGACTACCCGCAGCAGCTCGCGCTGTCGGCGATCCTGCGCTGGTACTCCGACCCGGCGCGGCGCTTCCGGGAGACCTACGAGCTGGCGCTGTGGGCGCCGCACGGGCTGTTCAAGCTGCTGACGGCGGGGCTGGCGCTGGCGATGCCGATCAACGTGGCGGGGAAGCTGGTGGTCTCGGCGGCGCTCCTCGCGGTGGGGGGGGCGGCGCTCGCCGTCTGCCGGCGGACGGGGAAGCCGGGGGCCTACGCGCTGCTGGCGCTGGCGATGACCTACAACCCAGTCTTCTACTGGGGGTTCGTGGACAACCTGCTCGCCTTCCCGCTGGCGCTCGCCGGCGTGGCGATGGCGGAGGGGCTGTTCGCGCGGCCGTTCGGGGCGCGGCCGTGGCTGGCGCTCGCCGGGGTGACCTTCCTCTTCTATACGGTGCACCTGCAGTTCCTCCTCCTCTTCGCGGGGATGGTGGGATGGCTCGCCATCTGCCGCCTTCCCGGGTGGCGGCGCCTCTTCCTTTGGCTGTCGGCGCTGGTGCCGGGGGTCGCGGCCTGCGGCGCGGTGATGGCCTACGGCGTCCTGCGCTCGCCGGTGGGGGTGATCTCCGAGTACGAGCGGCGGATGCGGAGCGCGCCTCCGTTCCGGCTGCCGCCGGGGGAGAAGCTCGCCGCCCTCCCGGACCTCCTGTTCGGCAACCATCCGGACCGCACGGCCTGGGTGCTCACCGGGCTGGTGATCGTGGCGGCGGCGCTGGCGCTCGCCTTCCGGGAGCGGGGTGAAAATCCGCCGGCCGGCGACGGTGCGCAGAGCGCACCCTACGGTCAGGGTTCCTGGCTCTTCCGCACCCGGTTCGCCACCCTGGCGGGGTGGCTCTTCCTGCTCTACCTGGTCCTCCCCGAGTTCCGCGGCGGCTACCTGATCGCCTCGCGGATCGCCCCGTTCGCGGCGATGGTGGGGGTGCTGGCGCTGCCGGCGGTGCGGCCGGAGCGGCGGCGGCTGGTGGCGCTGGTGGCGGCGGCGGTGTTCGTCTTCCAGCTCGGCCAGACCGCCTCGGCCTTCCTCCGCTTCCGGGCGGAGAGCGCCGGGCTCGACGAGCTGCTGGCCGGCACCGTGCCGGGGGAGAGCCTGGCCGGGCTGATCGTCGACCGCGGGTCGCCCAACTGGCCGGGGGTGCCGGTCTACCTCCACTTCCCGGCCTTCTACCAGGTGGAGAAGGGGGGGCGCATCCTGTTCTCCTTCGCCGAGCTGTTCCAGACCTCGGCCCGCTTCCGGCCGGGGAAGAGCTGGGACGACCTGCTGCGGGAATGGAACGAGTGGAATCCGCAGTTCTTCGACTACCGGAGGCACGGCGGGAGGTTCCGCTACTTCCTCGTCCGCGGCGGGCCGGCGGACGTGACGGCCGTCTTCGGAGGGGACCCGCGGCGGCTGGGGCTGGTGGGAAAGCGGGACGGGGAGTGGTGGCTCTTCGAGCGCGCGGGGCAAAATTTCTACTAGCTTCCACTAGACAAATCGTCCGTCTTCAGGCACACTGTTCGTCCTTCCCTCGGGCGCCCCCTGCCGGGGACGCCCTCTCCGGAGAAGCGTTACCCTCAGGTCAGGGGTTGGTTTCAGGGGCTTTACACGAGTTGGGGGAGGATGTAGGATCGCGCGGTTTGACCGTAGGAACCGGCTCCGGCGCAGGCCGAGGTCAGTTCTACGGGTGTCTAAAGCCCACGTGGCTCAGGGGTAGAGCACTTCCTTGGTAAGGAAGGGGTCACCGGTTCAAATCCGGTCGTGGGCTCCATACATCCGGTCCTCATCTGGTTTTTGGGGGACCGCTAGGGCAAACCGAACCGAATCGAAGAAACACCGAGCGAATCGAAACACCGGGCTCGTCTCGAGATCAAAATACCTGTTTAGGAGGCATCGGAAGCGCCATGGGCAAGGAGAAGTTCAACCGTTCGAAGCCGCACGTCAACGTCGGCACCATCGGTCACGTCGATCACGGCAAGACGACCCTGACGGCGGCGATCACGCGCGTCCTGGCCTCGAAGGGCCTGGCGAATTTCGTGGCCTTCGACCAGATCGACAAGGCTCCCGAGGAGCGCGAGCGCGGCATCACGATCGCGACGGCGCACGTGGAGTACCAGAGCGACAAGCGCCACTACGCGCACGTCGACTGCCCGGGGCATGCCGACTACGTGAAGAACATGATCACCGGTGCGGCGCAGATGGATGGCGCGATCCTGGTGGTCTCGGCCGCTGACGGCCCGATGCCGCAGACGCGGGAGCACATCCTGCTGGCGCGTCAGGTGGGGGTGCCGTCGATGGTGGTGTTCATGAACAAGTGCGACATGGTCGACGACGAGGAGTTGCTCGACCTGGTGGAGCTCGAGCTCCGCGAGCTGCTCTCCTCGTACGACTTCCCGGGCGATGACATTCCGATCATCCGCGGCTCGGCGCTGCGGGCCCTCGAGTCCGGCACGGCGGACAGCGAGTGGGGGAAGAAGATCATCGAGCTGATCGACGCGGTGGACAGCTACATCCCGCTGCCGGAGCGGGCGATCGACAAGGAGTTCCTGATGCCGATCGAGGACATCTTCTCGATCTCGGGCCGCGGCACGGTGGTGACCGGCCGCGTGGAGCGCGGGATCGTGAAGGTGGGCGACGAGGTGGAGATCGTGGGGATCCGCGACACCTCGAAGACGATCGTCACGGGCGTCGAGATGTTCAAGAAGCTGCTCGACCAGGGTCAGGCGGGGGACAACATCGGGGTGCTTCTCCGCGGCACCAAGAAGGACGACGTGGAGCGGGGTCAGGTGCTGGCGAAGCCGGGGTCGATCAAGCCGCACACGAAGTTCAAGGGCGAGGTGTACATCCTGACCAAGGAGGAGGGCGGCCGTCACACGCCGTTCTTCAACGGGTACCGCCCGCAGTTCTACTTCCGGACGACGGACGTGACCGGGGTGGCCACCCTTCCCGAGGGGACGGAGATGGTGATGCCTGGGGACAACATCGGCCTGGACATCGAGCTGATCGCGCCGATCGCGATGGAGAAGGGGGTCCGCTTCGCCATCCGCGAGGGGGGCCGCACCGTCGGCGCCGGCACGGTCACCGAGATCGTCAAGTAGTTTGTATTGAGAGAGTTACAAAGGCCAGTAGCTCATAATGGTAGAGCATCGGTCTCCAAAACCGAGGGTTGGGGGTTCGAGTCCCTCCTGGCCTGCCAGTTTCGAGATCTAGAGATCTGAGATAAGAGATCGGGGCCCAAGCGATGAATTGGTGGACCAAAGCGAAAGAGTTCGTGGCGGAAGTCCGGACGGAGATGCGGAAGGTGAGCTTTCCCAGCCGTGACGAGGTCGTGGGTACGACCATCGTGGTGCTGGTGACGAGCTTCGTCTTCGCCGTCTTCCTGTTCGTCTCCGACCGGCTGATCATCTGGGGTTATCAGAGCATCGTGAAGGTGTTCGGATGACCGAGGAGACGAGTCCCGACCGGAAGTGGTACATCGTCCACACCTACTCCGGGTTCGAGGAGCGGGTGAAGGAGACCCTCCGCCAGCGCGCCGACGCGCTCGGCATGGGGGACGCCTTCGGCGAGATCCGCATTCCGACCGAGACCGTGGTCGAGTACAAGGGGGGGAAGAAGAAGGAGACGCAGCGCAAGTTCTTCCCCGGCTACATCCTGGTCGAGATGGAGATGTCCGACGCCGCCTGGCACGTGGTCAAGAACACGCCGAAGGTGACGGGCTTCGTCGGCACCGGCAAGAAGCCGACGCCGCTCTCCGAGAGCGAGGTCAACAACATCCTCGAGCAGGTGGTGACGGCGAAGGAGAAGCCGAAGCCGAAGTACATGTTCGAGAAGGCGGAGCCGGTGCGCATCACCGACGGCCCCTTCAACAACTTCACGGGCGTCGTCGACGAGGTCAACCTCGACCGCAACACGCTCAAGGTGATGGTGACGATCTTCGGCCGGCAGACGCCGGTCGAGCTGGATTTTTCGCAGGTGCAGAAGCTCTGAGCGCCTCGCGCGGGGGTTGATACTCGATGGCCAAGAAAGTCGTTGGAATGATCAAGCTGCAGATCCCGGCCGGCGCGGCGACGCCGGCTCCCCCGGTGGGGCCGGCCCTCGGCCAGGCGGGCGTCAACATCATGGACTTCGTGAAGAACTTCAACGCCCGGACGGCGGCGCAGTCGGGTCTGATCATCCCCGTGGTCATCACCGTGTATGCCGACCGCAGCTACACGTTCATCACCAAGACCCCCCCCGCGGCGATCCTGCTGATCAAGGCGGCAGGGATCGACAAGGGGTCGGGCGAGCCGAACAAGAAGAAGGTGGGCAAGGTGACGGCGGCGCAGGTCGCGGAGATCGCCAAGACGAAGCTCCCCGACCTCAACGCCGCGAGCCTGGAGACCGCGATCAAGACGATCGAGGGCACCGCCCGCTCGATGGGCATCGAGATCCAGGGCTGATCCAAGGTTAAGGAACGAAGGAGAACAGTCGTGCCGAAGCATGGAAAAAAGTACCGGCAGGCGGCCGAGAAGGTCGAGGCCAAGCCCTATGCGTTGCCGAAGGCCATCGAGCTCGCGCTGCAGACGTCGTACGTGAAGTTCGACGAGTCGCTGGAGGTCGCGATGCGCCTCGGGGTCGATCCCAAGCACGCCGACCAGATGGTGCGCGGCACCGTGGTGCTGCCGCACGGCCTGGGCAAGACGTCGCGCGTGCTGGTGTTCGCTTCGGGTGAGAAGCTCCGCGAGGCCGAAGAGGCCGGGGCGGACCACGTCGGCGGCGACGAGCTGGCGAAGAAGATCGAGGGGGGCTGGCTGGAGTTCGACTCGGTCGTCGCCACCCCGGACATGATGCGCGTCGTCGGACGCCTCGGCAAGGTGCTCGGCCCCCGCGGCCTGATGCCCAACCCGAAGGCCGGGACGGTGACGATGGACGTCGCCAAGGCGGTCCAGGAGATCAAGGCCGGCAAGGTGGAGTTCCGCGTCGACAAGACGGGGATCATCCACGCCGCGGTCGGCAAGCTCTCCTTCGGCGCCGACAAGTTGAAGGACAACACGGACGCCCTGATCGGCGCGGTGTTGAAAGCGAAGCCGAGCGCCGCGAAGGGGAAGTACGTGCGGGGGGTCAGCCTCTCCTCGACGATGGGCCCCGGCATCCAGGTGGACGAAACCGCCATGACGACGGTCGAGGCGTAGGAGGCGACATGCCACTGACCCGTAGCGACAAAGAACAGATCCTGGCCGATTACGAGGGCGGCCTGGCCAAGGCGCCGCACGCCTTCCTGGTGAGCTACCAGGGGATCACCGTCCCGCAGGTGACCGAGCTGCGCAACCGGGTGCGGCAGGGGGGCGGCGAGTACGTGGTGGTCAAGAACACCATCGCCCTGCGCGCCATCGACAGCCAGGCCCTGGCCCAGCTCAAGGAGCACTTCGTGGGGCCGACGGCGGTCGTCTTCAGCCAGACCGACCCGGTCGCCATCGCCAAGGCGCTGACCGACTACGCCAAGGACGTGCCGGCGATCAAGGTGAAGGCCGGCCTGGTCGAGGGGCGCGCCATCGCCGCCGACCAGGTCAAGGACATCGCCTCGATGCCCAGCCGCGAGCAGCTGATCGCGAAGCTGCTCTTCCTCCTGCAGTCGCCGATCACCGGCTTCGTCCGCGTGCTGGCGGCGGTCCCGCAGTCGTTCGTGATGGTGCTGGACCAGGTCCGGATCAAGAAAGAGGGCGGCGGCGAGCCGACGACCGAAGAGCAGGCCTGAGGAGCGGCCCGTCCGCCCCGGCCTCGAAGAGTTTCGCGATTTACGCGAGTTGAAGAAAACCGATTTCCGGACTTTCGCGGTCCGCAGCGCTAAGGAGAGAACATGGCTATCGCGACCGAAGATTTCATCAAGCAGATCGACGAGCTCACCGTCCTCGAGCTGAACAACCTGGTCAAGGCCCTCGAGGGGCACTACGGCGTCTCCGCGGCGGCGGCGGTTGCCGCGGCTCCGGCCGGCGGCGGCGGGGCGGCCGCCCCGGTGGCCGAGGAGCAGACCGAGTTCAACGTCATCCTCAAGGCGGCGGGCGACAAGAAGATCAACGTCATCAAGGCGGTTCGCGAGGTCACCAGCCTCGGTCTCAAGGAGGCCAAGGACCTCGTGGAGTCCGCCCCGGCCACCGTCAAGGAAGCGGTCTCCAAGGCCGAGGCCGAGACCATCAAGAAGAAGTTCGAAGAGGCCGGAGCCACGATCGAGATCAAGTAACGCGGAGCGAGAGGAGAGCGGCGCCACGCGTTACCCCTCGAAAGAGTGCTCGCAAGGCCGGCCTGCCAGCAGGTCGCCGAGAGCTAAAAGAAGCCGGAACCAGGACCGGCCCGGGCATAAACCGGGCGTCGGTCCTGTTCTGGCCTGTGCGCACCATGCACCGGGACCTTCCGCAAGGCGAGCGGAAGGCCGGGCATGGTGTCTCCTGCTTCCGGAATCCGCCCTCGAAAGAGGACATCCGGACGCCCCCACGGCAGTAACTTTGCTTGCCGCGTAGAAGCTGCACCCATCTACTCAGGCATCGAGGAGATAGCAAGACCCCTATGGATACGTTCCCCACCCCGCAGATTCCAACGCGCGACGGCCATCGGAAGGACTTCTCCCGAATCACGACGTCGCTACCCATCCCCAACCTCATCGACGTCCAGCGGCGGTCCTACGAGCGTTTCCTGCAGATGAACCTGTTGCCCGAGGAGCGCGGCAACCAGGGGCTGCAGGCGGTTTTCACGGGCATCTTCCCGTTCTCCGATTTTCGCGAGACCTGCTCGCTCGATTTCGTGAAGTACTCGATCGGCGACTGGCAGTGCAAGTGCGGCGAGCTCAAGGGGCTCGAGTACCTCCGCATGACCTGCACCAACTGCAGCGCCAAGATCATGACCGACCATCCGCACGAGGAGACGGTGACCTGCACCGAGTGCGGCTTCGTGAACAAGAACCGGGTTACGAAGTGCGACATCTGCGGCAACCCCGTCGACCTGCAGCTCAAGTACTCCATCTCGGACTGTCAGGAGCGCGGGATGACCTTCGCCGTGCCGCTGAAGGTCACCTTCCGCCTCTTCGTCTATGACCGCGACCCCGAGACCGGCACCCGCATGATGCGGGACGCCAAGGAGGAGGAGGTCTACTTCGGCGACATCCCGCTGATGACGGACAACGGCACCTTCGTCATCAACGGCACCGAGCGGGTCATCGTCTCGCAGCTGCACCGCAGCCCCGGCGTCTTCTTCACCAAGGAAGGGCCGCGCTCGTACCTGTCGAAGATCATCCCCTACCGCGGCTCCTGGGTGGAGTTCGAGTACGACCAGAAGGACGTGCTGTCGGTGCGCATCGACCGCAAGCGCAAGTTCCACGGCACGGTCTTCCTGCGCGCCCTGGGGCTCGAGTCGGACGAGTCGATCCTGCGCCAGTTCTACACCCCGGTGGGGCTGTCGGCCGAGGGGGCGGGGAAGTTCACCCTGCACGTCGGCCCCAAGGTGCTCGACCCCGAGCGCCTGAAGGACCGCCAGAGCCGCGGCCGCCGCGAGAGCTACCCGATCTTCGCCGGCATCACCCTGTCGAAGGAGCACATCGGCAAGCTCGACACCGGCCAGACGCTCGCCTTCGAGGTCGACCGCGAGGACCTCGACCGCGCCTTCTTCCTCGGCGACGTCGTCGACCTCGACACCGGCGAGGTGCTGTTCGAGGCCAACGAGCTGGTCCCCGAGGACGTCGACGAGCGGCTCGACGGCCGCAGCTCGACGCCGGTCGAGGTCTTCTTCCCCGACTGGGAGCTGGTCGGCGCGACGCTGTCGAACACGCTCGCCAAGGACACCACCAAGAACTCGCGCGAGGCGCTGATCGAGATCTACCGCCGCATGCGGCCGGGCGACCCCCCGACCCTCGAGAGCGCCCGTTCGCTCTTCTACGGCATGTTCTTCGACGCCAAGCGCTACGACTTCTCGCGGGTCGGCCGCTTCAAGTTCAACATCAAGCTCGACACCGAGGTGCCGGTCGACCAGAAGACGCTCGGCGCGGACGACTTCTTCCGCGTCATCGAGTATCTCCTCCGCCTGCAGAAGGACGTCGGGCGGGTGGACGACATCGACAACCTCGGCAACCGGCGCGTGCGCGCGGTGGGCGAGCTGCTCGAGAACCAGTTCCGCATCGGCCTGGTGCGCATGGAGCGGGCGATCAAGGAGAAGATGTCGGTCCACCAGGACATCGACTCGGCGATGCCGCACGACCTGATCAACTCGAAGCCGGTGATCGCGGCGATCAAGGAGTTCTTCGGCTCCTCGCAGCTGTCGCAGTTCATGGACCAGACGAACCCGCTCTCGGAGGTCACCCACAAGCGGCGTCTCTCCGCCCTCGGACCGGGCGGCCTGTCGCGCGAGCGGGCGGGCTTCGAGGTGCGCGACGTGCACGCCACGCACTACGGCCGCATCTGCCCGATCGAGACGCCGGAAGGGCCGAACATCGGCCTCATCTCGTCGCTCGCCACCTACGCGCGGATCAACGACTACGGCTTCATCGAGAGCCCGTACAAGAAGGTCGACGCCGGGCGGGTGCTCGACCACTTCCGGATCATGAAGGTGGGCGACGGCCAGTTCCGCCTCGGGCAGATCGTCACCGGCGACGAGCTCAAGGCGGAGAACGACCGCCTCGCCAAGGCGGGGAAGCGGGCGGTCGACGCCGAGCCGCACGCCTTCTACCTGTCAGCCTGGGACGAGGAGAAGTACATCATCGCGCAGGCCAACTCGCGGACCGACGAGACCGGGCACTTCATCAGCGACCGCATCAGCTCGCGGGCCGGCGGCGACTTCATCACCGTCGAGAAGGATCGCATCGACTACATGGACATCAGCCCGAAGCAGCTGGTGTCGGTGGCCGCGGCGCTCATCCCGTTCCTCGAGAACGACGACGCCAACCGCGCGCTGATGGGCTCGAACATGCAGCGCCAGGCGGTGCCGCTGCTCCGCAGCGACTCGCCGATCGTCGGCACCGGGCTCGAGGGGATCGTGGCCCAGGACTCCGGGGCCGTGGTGCTCTGCAAGCGGGGCGGCGTGGTCGACTCGGTGGACGCCGAGCGGATCATCGTCCGCGTCGAGGGCGAGGACCTGGAGACCGGCGAGACCAAGGACTTCGGCGCCGACATCTACCAGCTGATCAAGTTCCGCCGCTCGAACCAGAACACCTGCATCACCCAGAAGCCGATCTCCTGGGAGGGGCAGCGGGTCAAGAAGGGGGACGTGCTGGCCGACGGCCCGTGCACCGAGCTCGGCGAGCTGGCGCTCGGCCGCAACGTGCTGGTCGCCTTCATGCCGTGGCGCGGCTACAACTTCGAGGACGCCATCCTGATCAACGAGAAGCTGGTGCGGGAGGACTACTACACGTCCATCCACATCGAGGAGTTCGAGATCGAGGCCCGCGACACCAAGCTCGGACCCGAGGAGATCACGCGCGACATCCCGAACGTCTCGGAGACCGCGTTGAAGGACCTCGACGAGAGCGGCATCGTGCGCATCGGCGCCACGGTCAAGGCGGGGGACATCCTGGTCGGCAAGGTGACGCCGAAGGGTGAGACCCAGCTGACCCCCGAGGAGAAGCTGCTGCGCGCCATCTTCGGCGAGAAGGCGGGCGACGTCCGCGACGCCTCGCTCAAGGTGCCGCCGGGGATCGAAGGGACGATCGTCGACGTCAAGATCTTCTCCCGCAAGGGGGTCGAGAAGGACGTCCGCGCCAAGGAGATCGAGCAGGAGGAGATCGGCCGGCTCGAGAAGAACATCAAGGACGAGGTGCGCATCCTCACCGAGGAGCGCAACAAGAAGGTGAGCGACCTGCTGATCGGCAAGAAGGTCTCGGCGGTCGTCAAGGCGCGCACCGGCCAGGAGCTGCTGAAGACGGGCGAGGCGATCACCATGGCCGTCCTCGAGCGGCTCAGCCGGCAGGAGATCCTGCGCCTGCCGGTCGACGAGCGGCGGCTGATCGACGCCGTCGAGATCGTCTACAAGAAGACCGACTCGCACATCGAGGTCCTGCACCGCGTCAACGAGGAGCGGGTCGGCCTGCTGCAGAAGGGGGACGAGCTCCCGCCGGGGGTCATCAAGCTGGTCAAGGTCTACGTCGCCATGAAGCGCAAGCTCCAGGTGGGCGACAAGATGGCCGGCCGCCACGGCAACAAGGGCGTCATCTCGCGCATCCTGCGCGAGGAGGACATGCCCTACATGCCGGACGGCACCCCGGTCGAGATCGTGCTCAACCCGCTCGGCGTGCCGAGCCGCATGAACGTCGGGCAGATCCTCGAGACCCACCTCGGGTGGGCCGGCAAGGTGCTCGGTCTGAAGTTCGCGACGCCGGTGTTCGACGGCGCCCGCGAGATCGACATCAAGGACCTGCTGAAGGAGGCGAACCTGCCGGATTCCGGCAAGACGCCGCTCTTCGACGGCATGTCGGGCGAGCCGTTCGAGCAGAAGGTGACGGTGGGTTACATCTACATGCTCAAGCTGTCGCACCTGGTCGACGACAAGATCCACGCGCGGTCGATCGGACCGTACTCGCTGATCACCCAGCAGCCGCTGGGGGGCAAGGCGCAGTTCGGCGGCCAGCGCTTCGGAGAGATGGAGGTCTGGGCGCTCGAAGCGTACGGCGCCGCCTACACCCTCCAGGAGCTGCTGACCGTCAAGAGCGACGACGTGGAGGGGCGCAGCAAGGTGTACGAGGCGATCGTCAAGGGGGACGTACCGGAGCCTCCGGGTCTGCCCGAATCTTTCAACGTTCTCGTGCGCGAGCTCCAGAGCCTCTGTCTCGACGTAGAACTCCTCAAGGTCTAATGGGAGGACAGACAGTTGCAACCATTCAGCAGCTTTGACAAGACACACGCGCTCAAGGATTTCAACGCGATCAAGATCTCGATCGCTTCGCCGGAGAAGATCCGGTCCTGGAGCTTCGGCGAGGTCACCAAGCCGGAGACGATCAACTACCGGACCTTCAAGCCGGAGCGGGACGGTCTCTTCTGCGCCAAGATCTTCGGTCCGATCACGGACTGGGAGTGCCTGTGCGGCAAATACAAGCGGATGAAGCACCGCGGCGTCATCTGCGACAAGTGCGGCGTGGAGGTCACCCGGTCCCGGGTGCGGCGCGAGCGGATGGGCCACATCGAGCTCGCCTGCCCGGTGTCGCACGTCTGGTTCTTCAAGGGGCTGCCGTCGCGCATCGGCCACCTGCTCGACATCAGCCTGCGCGACCTCGAGCGCATCCTCTACTTCGAGAGCTACGTCGTCATCGATCCCGGTGAGACGGAGCTCAAGGAGCGCGAGCTGCTCACCGAGGAGCGCTACCGCGAGCTGCGCGAGAAGTACTCCGAGGAAGCCTTCGCCGCCAAGATGGGGGCCGAGGCGATCAAGGAGCTGCTCCAGCGCATCGACGTCGACGAGCTGGCCGAGGAGCTGCGCATCATCATGCGCACCGAGACCAGCCAGATCCGCCGCCTGAAGGCCGCCAAGCGGCTCAAGGTGGTCGACGCCTTCCGCCGTTCGGGGCACCGTCCGGAGTGGATGATCCTCGACGTCATCCCGGTGATTCCGCCCGAGCTGCGGCCGCTCGTGCCGCTCGACGGCGGCCGCTTCGCGACCAGCGACCTGAACGACCTCTACCGGCGCGTGATCAACCGCAACAACCGGTTGAAGAAGCTCCTCGAGCTGCGCGCCCCCGAGGTCATCGTGCGCAACGAGAAGCGGATGCTCCAGGAGGCGGTCGACGCCCTGTTCGACAACGGCCGCCGCGGCCGGGTGCTCAAGGGGTCGAACAACCGCCCCCTGAAGTCGCTCTCCGACACCCTCAAGGGGAAGCAGGGGCGCTTCCGGCAGAACCTGCTCGGCAAGCGCGTCGACTACTCCGGGCGTTCGGTGATCGTCGTCGGTCCCGAGCTCAAGCTCTCCCAGTGCGGCCTGCCGAAGAAGATGGCGCTCGAGCTGTTCAAGCCGTTCATCTACAACCGGCTGGAGGAGAAGGGGCTGGTCGGCACGATCAAGGCCGCCAAGGAGCTGGTGGAGGCCGAGGTCGACGAGGTGTGGGACGCGCTCGAGGAGGTGATCGAGGATCATCCCGTCCTCCTCAACCGCGCGCCGACCCTCCACCGTCTGGGCATCCAGGCGTTCCAGCCGACCCTCATCGAGGGGAAGGCGATCAAGATCCATCCGCTGGTCTGCGCGGCGTTCAACGCCGACTTCGACGGCGACCAGATGGCGGTGCACGTGCCGCTGTCGCCCAAGGCGCAGATCGAGAGCAAGGTGCTGATGCTGGCGTCGAACAACATCCTGTCCCCCGCGCACGGCCGTCCGGTCGCCGTGCCGACGCAGGACCTGGTGCTCGGCGGCTACTACCTGACGCTCCCCAAGCTCGGCGCCAAGGGCGAGGGGCGGATCTTCCCCGACTTCGACTCGGTCCTGCTGGCGCTCGACGCCGGCGAGGTCGAGACGCTGACGCCGATCAAGGTGCGCTACTCGGGCTCCTACATCAGCCTCGAGACGCAGCTCGACAAGCAGGACGTCGTGCACGCCGAGATCGAGGAGCTGGACCGCCAGTTGATCGAGACCACCGTCGGCCGGGTGATCCTCAACATGCACCTGCCGAAGGAGATCCCGTTCGTCAACGGCCTGCTGAAGAAGCGGGGGCTGCAGGACCTGGTGGGCTTCTGCTTCATCACCCTGGGCAACGACAAGGCGGTCGAGATGCTCGACGAGATCAAGGAGGTCACCTTCCTCTACGCCACCAAGGCGGGGATCTCGTTCGGCGTCGACGACATGGTGGTGCCGAAGAGCAAGCCGGAGATCCTCCAGCGCGCTCGCAACGAGGTGGTCGAGATCGAGAAGCAGCGTTCGGCCGGCGTCATCACGCAGGGTGAGCGCCACAACAAGATCATCGACATCTGGCACCGGGTGACCGAGAAGGTGTCCGAGGAGATGTTCCGCGAGATGCGGGAGATCGAGAAGGAGACGGGGGTCTTCAACCCGATCAACCTGATGGCCGACTCCGGCGCCCGCGGCTCGCGCGAGCAGGTGCGCCAGCTCGCCGGCATGCGCGGTCTGATGTCCAAGCCCTCGGGCGAGGTCATCGAGACCCCGATCACGGCGAACTTCCGCGAGGGGCTCTCCGTGCTGCAGTACTTCATCTCGACGCACGGCGCCCGCAAGGGCCTCGCCGACACGGCGCTCAAGACGGCGGACTCGGGATACCTCACCCGCCGGCTGGTCGACGTGGCGCAGGACGTCATCATCAACGTCGAGGACTGCGGCACGATCGACGGCATCACGGTGACGGCGATCATGGAGGGGGGCGAGATCCTCGAGCCGCTCCGCGACCGCATCGTCGGACGCATCTGTCAGGAGGACATCTACGACCCGATGACGGGCGAGATGATCCTCTCGGTGGGCGACGAGATCACCGAGGTCCTGGGCACCGCCGTGCAGTCGGCGGGCATCGAGAAGGTGAAGATCCGCTCCGTGCTCACCTGCGAGGCCCGGCGCGGCGTCTGCATCCTCTGCTACGGCCGCAACCTGGCGACCGGGCGGAAGGTGGAGATCGGCGAGGCGGTGGGAGTCATCGCCGCGCAGTCGATCGGCGAGCCGGGCACCCAGCTCACGATGCGGACCTTCCACTACGGCGGCACGGCTTCGCGCGTGTCCGAGCAGTCGAAGCACATCTCGAAGAACCCGGGGCTGGTGAAGTTCCTCAACGTCAACACGGTCGAGAGCCGCCGCGGCTCGCTGGTCGTGATCAACCGCAGCGGCAAGCTCGTCCTCACCGACGAGAAAGGCCGCGAGCGGGAGCGCTACGCCCTGACCTACGGGTCGCAGCTGCTGGTGCACGAGGGGGATCAGGTGGAGCCCGGCACCGAGCTGGTCACCTGGGACCCGTTCACCTACGCCATCTTGACCGAGATCGGCGGCACGGTGGAGCTGCAGGACATCGTCGAAGGGGAGAACGTCCGCGAGGAGACCGACAAGGTCACCGGCCTGTCGCAGAAGATCATCGTCGAGGCGTCGGCCAACGAGAAGCGCGTGCCGGCGATCCTGATCAACGGTGAGGACGGCCGGACCAAGCGCTACCTCCTCCCCTCGGGCTCGCACCTGATGGTGCAGAACGGCCAGGACATCTTCGCCGGCGACACGCTGGTCAAGATCCCGCGCGAGACGACGAAGACCAAGGACATCACCGGCGGTCTGCCCCGCGTCGTCGAGCTGTTCGAGGCGCGCAGCCCGAAGGAGCCGGCGATCATCACGGAGATCGACGGCGCCGTCCGCCTGGGCGAGGTCCACAAGGGGATGCGCAAGGTGGTGGTGGAGAGCGATTCGGGCGACAACCGCGAGTACCTGGTGCCGCGCTCGATCCACATCAACGTGCAGGAGGGCGAGCGGGTGCGCGCCGGCGATCCGCTGATCGACGGTCCGATCAACCCGCACGACGTCCTGCAGGTGCTCGGCGAGAAGGAGCTGCAGCGCTACATGACCGACAAGATCCAGGAGGTCTACCGGTCGCAGAGCGTCGCCATCAACGACAAGCACATCGAGGTGATCGTGCGCCAGATGATGCGGTCGGTGAAGATCGAGGAGGTCGGCGACACCGAGTTCCTGATCGACGAGCAGGTGGACCGCTGGAAGTTCGGCGAGGAGAACGACCGCGTCATCGCCGCGGGCGGCACCCCCGCCATCGGCCGGCCGCTGCTGCTCGGCATCACCAAGGCGTCGCTGTCGACCGACAGCTTCATCTCGGCGGCGAGCTTCCAGGAGACCACCCGGGTGCTCACCGAGGCCGCGATCAGCGGCAAGGTGGACGGCCTGCGCGGGCTCAAGGAGAACGTCATCGTCGGCCGGGTCATCCCCGCCGGCACCGGGATGGGGTACTACCACGACTTCCACATGGCCGAGGAGTACATCGATTCCGAGTCCGAGCCCGAGGAGGAGCTGTTCTTCGAGTTCGGCGAGGAGGAGATCCGCAGCCTCCCCCAGGAGGTCCTCGAGGGCGACTAAGCTTGGTGCTTCCAGTGCTTCGGAATTCAGGGCGGCCGTGAGGCCGCCCTTTTTCTTGGGACTGGAGGAATGTTGGAGAACAAGGCCGTCGCCGCCCGTGGTAAAATGCGGCAGCCACAACGCACGCCGCTGAAAGGAAGCTTCCATGCAGAGCCGGCCTCTTCCTCTCCTTCTCCTCCTCTCGCTCGTCGCCCTTCCCGTGCTCGCCGACGACGTCTACCTGGCCAATGGGCGGAAGTTCGAGGGGGTGATCGCGGAGACGAGCGGCGGGCAGGTTCACATCCGGATGCAGGGGGGCGTCATCAGCCTCCCCAAGGAGCAGGTGCTGCGCATCGAGGCGGGGGATTCGAACCTCGCCGAGTACCTCCGCCGCAAGGAGGCGCTGAAGAAGAGCCCTTCGGCGCGGGCCGCCGACTGGCTGGATCTCGCCCGCTGGGCGCGTGCCAAGGAGCTCGACCAGGCGACCCGCGAGGCGGCGATGGCCGGCGCGGCGCTCGATCCGAAGCTCGACGGGCTGGCCGCCATCCTGCGCACCTACGGCTATGTCTACGACCCGCAGATCGACCGCTGGACCCCGTACGCCGATTCGATGCGCCGGCGGGGGTTCGTGCTGGCGAACGGCCAGTGGCTGTCGCGCGACGAGTACCAGGCGAAGGCACGGGCTCAGGAGGAGGAGCAGGCCCGCCATCGCGCCGCCCGCGAGCAGCAGGCCCGCGAGGAGCGGCTGACCGCGCTCGCCGAGCTGTCGGTGGTGCGCAGCCTGGCCGCCCCGGCCCCGCCGCCGTATCCGGTCTACGACAATTCCTACGGCATCCCGCTCGGCGTGTTCACCGGCTACTGGGGTCCGGTGGGACCGGGGGTCGGCCAGCCGGCGCCGCCGCCGCACCAGCATCATCAGGGGGGGCAGAATGGGCAGGGCACCAGCGAGTTCACCCACGTTCCGGGCAGCCTGATCCCTGGCCATCTTCCCGGCCAGCCCGGGTCGAACTGACCTGGGGATGGGGGCGATCGCGGTCGAGGACCTCCGCAAGACCTACTCTGGGGGGGTGGAAGCGCTCCGCGGCGTCTCCTTCGACGTCCAGCCCGGCGAGGTCTTCGCGCTGCTCGGCCCGAACGGCGCCGGCAAATCGACCACCGTCCGCATCCTGACCACCCTCTCGGCACCGACCGCCGGCCGGGCCCGCGTCGCCGGCTTCGACGTCGTCCGCCAGCCGCGCGAGGTCCGCCGCAGGATCGGCGCGGTGGCGCAGGCCTCCGGGGTCGACCCGACCGCCACCGGCCGCGAGAATCTCACCCTCCAGGGGCAGCTCTTCCGCCTGTCGTCCGCCGACCTGCGCGCCCGCGTCGCCGAGCTGCTCGATCTCTTCCAACTCGCGGCGGCGGCGGACCGCCCGGCGGCGACCTACTCAGGAGGCATGAAGCGTCGGCTCGACGTCGCGATGGGGCTGGTCCACCGTCCCGAGGTGCTCTTCCTCGACGAGCCGACCACCGGCCTCGACCCGGAGAGCCGAGCCGTGATGTGGCAGGAGGTGCGGCGGCTGGCGGCGGGAGGATTGACCCTGCTGCTGACCACCCACTACCTCGAGGAGGCCGATCAGCTGGCGCAGCGGATCGCCATCGTCGACGGCGGCCGGATCGTCGCCGCCGGGACTCCGGCGGAGCTGAAGCGGGCGATCCCCGGGGAGGGAGTGACGCTGGACGACGTGTATCTGAAGGCGACGGGGCATGCCTATCGAGGAGAGGAGCGGTAATGGCTTTCCTTCTCGACACCTGGCACCTGTTCGTGCGCCTGCTGCGGCAGACGGTGCGGATGCCGGTCTTCGTCATGATCTCGATCGTGCAGCCGATCCTCTGGGTCCTCCTCTTCGGGCAGCTGTTCGCCAAGGTGACGACGATCCAGGGGTTCGGCGCCTCGTCCTACGTGCAGTTCCTGGCGCCGGGGATCTCGATCATGACGGCGCTGTTCGGCGCCGCCTACTCGGGGATGGGGATGCTGGGGGACATCGACCGCGGCGTCCTCGACCGCCTGCTGGCGACGCCGGTCTCGCGCGGCGCCCTGATCGCCGCCCGCATCCTCCACTCGGCGTTCCAGGTGGTGATCCAGGCGGCGCTGATCCTCCTCGTCGCCTGCCTGCTGGGGGCGAGACCCCACGGCGGCCTGCCCGGCGTTCTCGTCGTCTTCCTCGCCGCCGCCCTTCTCGGCGCCGCCTTCGCGGCGTTCTCGAACGCCCTGGCGCTCGCCGCACGGCGTCAGGAGTTGGTGATCGCGGTGATGAACTTCGTGGTGCTGCCGTCGACCTTCCTGTCGAGCATGATCATGTCGCGCAACCTGATGCCGGGGTGGATCCGCGGGATCTCCCGGTTCAACCCGGTGAACTGGGCGGTGACCGCCGCGCGCGACGGTTTCGAGGGGACAGACGCCAGGGAGATCGTCCTCTCTCTCGCTTTGCTCGCCGCCTTCGCCCTCGCTTGCGGCCTGCTCGCCACGGGCTCCTTCAGCCGGTACCGCAAAGCGATGTAAGCTTCTCCCGATGCTCCCCCCCGACCCGGCGCCGGCCGATCCAGAAACCCTGCGCCTCCAGGAGGACGCGAAGCGCGAGAAGAACTGGAAGCGCTGGGGGACCTATCTCTCCGAGCGCCAGTGGGGGACCGTCCGCGAGGACTACTCGGCGAACGGCGACGCCTGGGGATACCTGCCGCACGACCACGCCCGCAGCCGCGCCTACCGCTGGGGGGAGGACGGCCTGCTGGGGATCTGCGACCGGGAGTGCAGGGTCTGCTTCGCCCTGGCGCTCTGGAACGAGCGCGATCCGATCCTCAAGGAGCGCCTGTTCGGCCTCACCGGCCCGGAGGGGAACCACGGCGAGGACGTCAAGGAGCAATATTTCTTCCTCGACGCGACGCCGACCGCCTCCTACGCCAAGGGGCTCTACAAGTACCCGCAGGCCGAGTTCCCCTACGCCCGGCTGGTGGCCGAGAACCGCGGCCGGGGGAAGGAGCAGGGCGAGTTCGAGATCCTCGATACCGGGATCTTCGACGACAACCGCTATTTCGACGTCTTCGCCGAGTACGCCAAGGGCGCGCCGGACGACCTGCTGATCCGCCTCACGATCGCCAACCGCGGCCCGGAGGCGGCGGCGCTCCACGTGTTGCCGACCCTCTGGCTGCGCAACACCTGGGCCTGGGGGCGCGCCGGCGAGGAGGGGTGCTGGCCGAAGGGGTCGATCCGCCGCGACGGCGAGCGGGCGCTGGCGGCCGAGCACCCGGGGCTGGGCTCGCTGCGGCTGGTCGCGGAGACGGCGCCGGAGGCGCTCCTCTTCACCGGCAACGAGACCAACGTCGAACGCCTGTTCGGGGCGGCCAACCGCTCCCCCTACGTCAAGGACGCCTTTCACCGCTACCTGGTCGAGCGCCGCGCCGACGCCGTGGATCCCGAAGGATCGGGGACCAAGGGCGCCTTCCACTATCGCCTGGAGGTGCCGGCGGGGGGCGAGGTGGTGCTCCGGCTGCGGCTGACGATGGAGGGGGAAGGGCCGGACAGTGCCTCCGGCGTGTCTGATGCGTTCGCCGACGAGTTCTCCCACACCTTCGAGGCTCGGCGTCAGGAGGCCGACGAGTACTACGCGCGGCACATCGCCGCCGGCCTCGACGAGGACGGCCGCCGGATCGCCCGCCAGGCCTTCGCGGGGCTCCTCTGGTCGAAGCAGTTCTACCACTTCATCGTCGCGGAATGGCTCGACGGCGACCCCGCGCAGCCGCCGCCCCCGCCGGAGCGCAAGGCGATCCGCAACGGCCACTGGCGCAACCTGCACAGCCGCGACGTGGTGTCGATGCCGGACACCTGGGAGTACCCGTGGTGGGCGGCCTGGGACCTCGCCTTCCACACCGTGGCGTTCGCCAAGATCGATCCCGACTTTGCCAAGGAGCAGCTCCTGCTCCTGCTGCGCGAGTGGTACATGCACCCCAACGGGCAGATCCCGGCCTACGAATGGTCGTTCTCGGACGTCAACCCGCCGGTGCACGCCTGGGCCTGCTGGCGCGTCTACAAGATGACGGCGCCGCGCGGCCACCGCGACCGGCTCTTCCTCGAGCGCGCCTTCCAGAAGCTGCTGATCACCTTCACCTGGTGGGTGAACCGCAAGGACGACGAGGGGAACCATCTGTTCTCGGGCGGCTTCCTGGGGCTCGACAACATCGGCGTCTTCGACCGCTCCCGCCCCCTGCCCGGCGGCGCCACGCTGGAGCAGGCGGACGGCACGGCGTGGATGGCCTTCTTCTGCATCACCATGCTCGCCATGGCGCTCGAGCTGGCGCGCAAAGACCCCGCCTACGAGGACGTGGCCTCGAAGTTCTTCGAGCACTTCATCGCCATCAGCGACGCCATCAACACCCTGGGCGGCAGCGGGCTGTGGGACGAGGAGGACGGCTTCTACTGCGACCAGATGGCGCTCAACGGCCAGCGGCTGTCGTTGCGCATCCGTTCGATGGTGGGGATCATCCCGCTGTTCGCCGTCTCGGCGATCAACGAGGAGGTGGTCTTCCGCCGCCTCCCCGGCTTCGCCAAGCGGATGCGCTGGTTCCTGCGCAACCGCCAGGACCTCGCCAGCCAGATCTCCTTCATGGAGTCGCCGCGGCGGCCGGACGACACCATCTACCTGCTCGCCATCCCCTCGCGCGAGCGGCTGGTGCGGGTGCTGCGCTACGCGCTGGACGAGTCGGAGTTCCTCTCGCCCCACGGTGTGCGGGGGCTGTCGCGCCACCACCTGGAGCACCCCTTCGAGCTCCCCTACGACGGCGAGGTCGCGCGCGTCCGCTACACCCCGGGCGAGTCGCAGGACTCCCTCTTCGGCGGCAACTCCAACTGGCGGGGGCCGGTCTGGTTCCCGCTCAACTTCCTGCTGATCGAGGCGCTCGAGCGCTACCAGCACTTCTACCACGACACCCTGAAGGTCGAGTGCCCCACCGGCTCGGGGGTCCTGATGACCCTCGGGCAGGTCGCCGGCGAGCTCCGTCGCCGCCTCGCCGGGATCTTCCGGGCCGACCCGGCGGGGCGCCGCCCCTGCTTCGGCGACGATCCGCGCTTCGCCACCGACCCCCACTGGAAGGACCTGCTCCAGTTCCACGAGTACTTCCACGGCGACGACGGCCGCGGCCTCGGCGCCAGCCACCAGACCGGCTGGACGGCCCTGGTGGCGCTGATGCTCAACGATCTGGGGAAAAGCCCTACCTGACCCCGAAGTCCTGCACCCAGAGCACCGTGTACCCCACCGCGTTCTTGCCGACGGCGATCCCAACCCCGAGATCCTGAAAGGCGGGGTGGAGGAGGTTGCCGCGGTGCTCGCGGCTCAGCATCCAGTCTTCCATCACCTCGCCGACGGTGAACGGGCCGCGGGCGATGTTCTCGGCCAGGATGCGCGGCGTGTAGCCGTTCCGGCGGGCGCGGTCGGTCGGGGTCGCCCCCTGCGGCGAGAGGTGGTCGTAGTAGGAGTGGAGGAGCATGTCCTCGGCGTGCTGCTGCGCCGATTCGTTGAGGTGCGGATCGAGGACGAGCGGCGGCCGGCCGGCGGCGGCGCGCTCGGCGTTGACGCGGGCGAGCATCGCGGCGCGGGCGGCGGCGAGGTCGGCGAGGCTCGCCGTCTGGCGGGCGAACGACTCGCTCTCCCGCCAGGCGAGGAAGAAATCGTAGAGCGGCGTGCCGCGGATCTCGCTGATGCCGATCCCGAGCTCCTGGTAGTCGGAGTCGAGCAGGGATTTGTAGGCGTCCGGGTTGGACGTCCTGAGCCAGGCGAGGAGCGCCGCCGGCTCCTCCTTCCCCGCCGCGTAGGCCTGGTGCCAGCCGTGGGCGAGATAGCCGGCGTGGCGCAGGCGCGCCTGGATGCGCGGGATCGACCTCTCGTCGTAGAGCGCGGCCTGGTTGTCGCGCGCCTCCTCGGCGTTCTGCTGCGCCACCTGGCTCAAGGCGGCGAGGAGGTGGAGGGGAGCCACCCCCGCCGCCGCCCGCTCGTCGTTGATCACCGCCAGCAGACGATGACGGAGGATCTCCGGCGACGGGGGGCCGGCGGCCGGCTGCGGCGCGACCGAGCCGGCGAGGAGGAGGAGAAAGGCGAGGGGCGCGGGAGACATGGGTGCTAGGATGCCGCGATGGACGTGACGGTGCTGGTGAATCGCTCGGCGGGCACGGTGATCAAACGGAAGATCATGGCCGAGAGCCTGCGGGAGATGTTCCAGAAAGCGGGAACCCGGGCGGACGTCCGGCTCATTCCCGGCGATCAGATCCTGGAGGCCGCGCGCGCGGCGGTGAAAGCGGGGACGGGGGCGGTGGTCGCCGGCGGCGGCGACGGCACGATCCGCAGCGTGGCCTCGGTGCTGGTCGGCGGCGAGATCCCCCTCGGCGTCCTCCCCCTCGGCACCCTCAACCACTTCGCCGGCAATCTCGGCATCCCGACCGATCTCGAAGCCGCCGTCCGGCTGATCGGGGAAGGGGAGGTCCGTGCCGTCGACGTCGGCGAGGTCAACGGCGAGATCTTCCTCAACAACTCGTCGCTCGGCTTCTACCCGCCCATCGTCCAGGCCCGCGACCAGGAGATGCGCCGCTCGCGGCGGAACAAGTGGGTGGCCGCGGCCGTCGCCACCTTCCGGCTGCTGCCGAAGCTCGCCTCCCTGCACGTCAAGATCTCGGCCGCCGAATGGCAGGTCGAGCGCAAGACCGAGGTCCTCTTCGTCGGCGTCCACGAGTACACCCTGAACGCCTTCGTCCACGGCGCCTCCGACGCTCTGGAGGACGACGGCGGCAACCTCCATCTCTACATCTCGCGCAGCCGGAGCCGGCTGGGGCTGATCGGGCTCGCCCTCTTGGGGTTGGTGCGCGACCTGAAGAACGTCCGCAGCGTCGAGGACCGCCGCCTCCCCGAGTTCAAGGTCGAGGTGCGGAAGAAGCGTCAGATCCCGGTCGCCTTCGACGGCGAGGTCGCCCGGATGGACTCGCCGCTGCTCTACCGCAACCGCGTCCAGGCGCTGCGGGTGATCGTCCCGGCCGTTTCTTCCTGAGCTGCCGTCCTCGATAAGGGACGGTCTCCGCGCTTTGTAACACCGCTTCAATTTCTGCGTACCTCAAGAGAGATAGACTTTCGGGCGTCTGCACCGGTCCGGGAAGGGCTGGCACCGGCATTGCCTGTAGACCGACGGTGTAGGGGTATCACCTAAAGGAGAAGAACGATGATTTCGAGACCCACTCGCGTCCTGATCGCCCTCGCCGGGCTCGGCGTCCTGTCGCTGCCGGCTTTTGCTCAGGGGTATGGCAACTATTCCGGCCGCGGCGCCGGCGAGCTCCGCCTCCACGTCGGCGACTTTCGTCCGGACGGCAAGTCGTCCTACTGGGACGGCATCCGGCACGACTTCACCAACTCCGATCCCAGCGATTTCGAAGCCCCCAATTTCGGGCTCGACTACCTGTTGCCGCTCAATGACCGCATGAGCGTGATGTTCTCGGGGAACTGGTACGAGGGGAACACCACGAATTCCTACCGCGACTTCCTCGACAACCACAACGACCGCATCCGTCACGACACCCGGCTCGACATCGCCTCGGGGACCGTCGGCCTGGTCGTTCACCTCGCCCCGATCAACGCGCCGATCCAACCCTACGTGGGAGCCGGCGGCGGCGCCTACTCCTACCGGCTGGAGGAGCACGGCGACTTCATCGACTTCAGCCAGGCCAGCCTGCCGGTCTTCCGGGACCGTCTGACCACCAGCGACACCGCCTTCGGCTACTACTTCCTCGCCGGCCTGGAGTTCCCCGTCTCGCGGCGGGTCTCCCTCTTCGCCGAGGGGAAGTGGACCCGCGTCAAGGCCGACCTCAAGGACGACTTCGACGGCCTCGGGAGGCTCGACCTCGGCGGCCGCGAGATCGCCGGCGGCATCTCCTTCGGACTCTAGCTTTCCCATGCGGCTCCGCGCCCGGCGGCGTCTGGAGCGGGGCCGCTGTGCGAATTCCCGGACGTCCCGTTAGAATTTTCCGATGCTCGGACCCGAAGCTCCCCTGTTGACCCTGATCGCCGGCGTCGCCCTGCTGATCGCCGGGCGGCGCCTGTTCTGGCTGTTCGTGGGGCTGGTCGGCTTCGAGACGGTGTACCGCTGGTTCGCGCCGGCGCACGGCCCGCTCGCCTCGGGCGGATGGCTGCTGGCGGTCCTCGCCGGGGTGGTGGGAATCCTGCTCGCGATCTTCCTGCAGCGGGTGGCGGTGGCGCTCGCCGGGTTCTTCGCGGGCGGCTGGTTCGCCGCCCAGTTCCTCGGGCTCCACATGTCGAATCCCCGCGGCGGCGACCTGCTGATCTTCGTCCTCGCGGGGGTGATCGCCGCCGTGCTGGCCATCGCATTGTTCGACCTCGCCCTGATCGTCCTCTCGTCGCTCGCCGGGGCCGACCTGGTCGTCGCCGCCCTCCATCCCGGTCCGGGGGCCGGGCGCCTGCTGCTGATCGTCCTCGCCGTCGCCGGGATCGCGGTGCAGATGGGGATCACGGCCCGCCGGCGGCGAAGAGAGTAGGGGACGGCTGGAAGGATCTTGGGACGGGAATGGTTGAAGCAGGTAGAAGAGATAAATAATCCGGCCCCCGGAAAGGCCGCGGGAGCGGCTACCGGTCCAGAGGTGAATCCGGACCGGCCCGGGGACCGGCAGGCCGCGCGGGAGAGCGCGCGACTTTACGGATCAGCCAGCGGATCGCGCAGACTTCAGCGTCCGCCTCGGGTGGGCTGGCCGCCGCCGGAGCGGACGACCATGGCGCCAGGCTACGCGCCCCTGGGCGTGAGCGCAAGCATATCGAATAATTTGCATAGATCGCCGCGTCCCGCCCCCCCATCGTCCACGCCTTTTTTGCTACCCTCCTCGCTGCCATGAGCGCCGCTCCTTCGCATAGCCATTCTCACGGGCACTCGCACGCCCATTCCCACTCCCATTCCCATGCCGGAAGCGGCGGCTCGACGCGTCTCGCGTGGACCCTCGGGCTGATCCTCGCCTACATGGTGGCCGAGGCGGTCGGCGGCTGGCTGACCGGCTCGCTCGCCCTCCTGGCGGACGCCGGGCACATGCTGTCGGACGCCGCCGCGCTGGGGTTGTCGATGTTCGCGATGTCGATGGCCCGGCGCCCGCGGACGGCGAAGCAGACCTACGGCTATCACCGGCTGGAGATCCTGGCGGCGCTCGCCAACGGGGCGACGCTGGTGGCGATCTCGATCCTGGTGATCGTCGAGGCGGTCCACCGGTTCGGCACCCCCGAGACGGTGAACGCGGGGGGCATGGTGGGGATCGCCGCCGGCGGTCTGCTGGTCAACCTGGCGGCGCTCGCCATCCTGCACGGCGGGCGGGACGAGAACCTCAACATGCGGGGGGTCTGGCTGCACGTGCTGACCGACGCCCTGGGGACCGTGCAGGCGATCGTCGCTGGCGCTCTGATCTGGGGGTTCGGCTGGCAGTGGGCCGACCCGGTCGCCTCGGTGCTGATCTCGATCCTGGTGATCTGGTCGGCCTGGTCGCTGCTCAAGGAGGCGACCGGGGTGCTGATGGAGAGCGCGCCGGCGCACATCGACGTCAACGAGGTCCACGACACGATGAGCCGGGTCTCCGGCGTCCTCGAGGTGCACGACCTCCACGTCTGGACGATCACCAGCGGGATGGAGTCGCTCTCGGCCCACGTGGTGGTGGAGGATCGCCGGTTCGACTGCGACATCCTGGGCGAGATCCGGGCCACCCTTCACGAGCGCTTCGGGATCGACCACATCACGGTGCAGATGGAGACCCAGGCTTTCCAGGAGCACCCGGCTCCATGCTAAAATCTCGATAAATCAAGATCGTCGGTTCCGCAGCACCCAGCAGGAGCAGGTCCCGGGGATCCCATGGAGGACTTCCATGCGCGCGCTACGGATCGTCGGCTGCGTCTGCGTGTTTCTCGTGCCCACCCTCGGGGGCGGCGTCGCCTCGCCGGCGGCGGCCGCCTCGAACCAGCTGGTCCGCGTGCCACAGGACGCTCGCACGCTCGACGCGGCGATCAGCCGGGTGGCGGACGGCGGCGTGATCGAGATGGCGGCGGGGACCTATTCCTCGCCGCCCAACGGTTTCTTCCTCGGCAACCTCAACAAGGGGTTCACCGTGCGGGCCGCGGCCGGCGCCGCGGTCGCCATCGACGGCGGCGGCAGCCGCAAGCTGATCCGCTACGTCAATTCGAACCTCGCGCGGGGGAGGCTGGTCACCTTCCAGCGGATCACCTTCCAGAACGGCTACAGCGCGGACACCGGCTTCGCCGGCGGGATCACCCTGTCGGCGGCGGCGGCGCGCTTCGAGAGCTGCCGCTTTGCCGGCAACCGCGCCGCGAGCCTGCTGACCGGCGGCGGCGCCCTCAAGGTGATCGTGGGGTCGACCGCGACGTTCAAGGGCTGCTCCTTCGACGGCAACAGCTCGAACCTGCGCGGCGGCGCGATGGTGGTGCGCGATGCGACGGCGACGATCGAAGGGGGGGAATTCACCGCCAACCGCACCAATCTGCCGGGGCACAATCCGCAGTCGATCGGCGGAGCGATCGCGGTGATCGACGGCAGCCTGAGCATCACCGGCACCCGGTTCGAGGCCAACGAGGCGGGGTGGACGGGCGGCGCCATCTACGCGATCGGCCTCTGGGACCAGGCGGGCTCGAACGTCTTCGTCTCCGGCGCGACCTTCGTCGCCAATCAGGCGGTGCCCGACCCCTGCTGCACGCAGAGCGAGTCGACCTTCGGCGGCGCCATCCACGCCGAGGACCTGACCACGATGCGGGTGCACGACTCGCTGTTCGCGCTCAACCGGGCGGACCTCGGCGGCGGCCTCGACGACTACCGGGCCGACGTCGAGATCGACGGCTCGGTCTTCCAGGCCAACCAGACCACCCTCGCCAGGCCCGCGGGAGGCTTCGGCGGGGCGATCTCCGCCCTCTCCGCCGACTCCGCAAGCGACGGCGACGTCAACCGCCGGCCGTCCCGGCTGGTGATCGACCAGTCGTTGATCGAGGGGGGGAGAGGGGTGGCGCAGGCGCCTGTCAGCGGCGGGTGCATCGTGGTGGGGGGGGACGCGGGGCGGGTCTACGGCGGGGCGGTGACCCCGATCGGCACCGTCGAGGAGAACCGGGCCCAGGTGGTGATCCGCGGCACCGTCTTCTCCGACTGTGACGTGGCCGCCGGCGCCGATCCCGGCAGCGGGCTCGGCGGCGCGCTCAACGGCGCGATGATCGACCTCGACCTCGAGGATTCGATGATCCTCGACTCCGACGCCCGCGGCACCAACGCCGGGGGCGGCGCGCTCGCCATCCTCCAGGAGTCGAACGCGCGGATCGTGCGCACCACCTTCGCCCACGATTCGGCCCAGAAGTGGGGGGGAGCCCTCTTCGTGAGCGGCTCGACCGTCCAGATCGACTCCAGCCGCTTCTACGCCGACGACGTGGTGCCCGGGATCTCCGAAGGGGTCAGCGATTCGCGCGGCGCGGCGATCTACGCCATCCCCCAGATGGATCCGGCGCATCCGCGCAACGTCGACGGCGTGGTCGCCAATTCGACCTTCAGCGAGAACCCAGGGATCCCGATCTGGGACGTCGATCCGCAGAGCGGGCCCACCAACGAGATGCGCTACGACGGCAACCGCTTCAATGCCACGGCGTTCGGCGGCCTGGTCTACGTCGACACCCTCGCCGCGTCGGGAGGGACGACCGTCGGGGGGTTGAACGTCCTCTCCGTCTTCCGCGGCGCGCGGGGGACGACGAAGAAGAGCGCCGTCCCCAACCAGCAGATCTTCGGCGCCCACGAGGGGGACTTGCGGGTCGTCCCCTCCCCCGACAGCGCCGGCGCCGCCCCTTCGGCTCCCACCGGGTCCACCCTCGCCTATGCCTGGAGCGGGAGCTCGGCGAACCTCAACGGCACCTTCGGCCTGGCGCAGAAGGCCGGGCTCATCGCGGTGCCGCCGGGGATCTACAGCCTGATCGTCGACCAGACCCTGGCGGCGGTGGCGAGGGCCGCGGGCTCCTGCACCGCGGGCCCGTTCCTATGCCTGGCGGCGAACCGCTTCCGCGCCGAGGTGACCTGGAAGGCCAACGGGGTCTCGGCGCCCGCGCAGGCGGTGTCGCTGTCGGGGGATACCGGCTACTTCTGGTTCGTCGACCCGGCCAACGTCGAGCTGGTGGTCAAGGTGCTCGACGGGCGCGCCCTCAACGGCCACTTCTGGGTCTTCTACGGCGGCCTGACCAATCTCGCCTACACCCTGACGATCACCGACACGGTGACCGGAGCGGTCAAGGTCTACGCGAACCCGGCCGGCAAGTTCGCCAGCGCCGGCGACACCGCCGCCTTCGCGGCGTCCGCGTCCGCCGCCGCTCCCCTGGCCCCGGACGACGCGGTTGAATCTCTGCCGGAAGCGCCCGCGGCGCCCGCAACGCCCGCAACGGCGCTCGCCGGCACCAAGGCCGCGTGCGCCGCCGGGCCGGCGAGCCTCTGCCTCGGCGCCGCGCGCTTTCAGGTCCTCCTCTCCTGGAAGGATTTCTCCGGCAAGGCGGGGACCGGACAGGCGGTGCCGCTGTCGGACGACACCGGTTACTTCTGGTTCACCTCGCCGGACAACGTCGAGGTGATCGTCAAGGTGCTCGACGGGCGCGCCCTCAACGGCCACTTCTGGGTCTTCTACGGGGGTCTCTCGAACCTCGAGTACACGATCACGGTGATCGACACCGGCACCGGTTTCCGCAAGACCTACACGAACCCGGCCCACAAGTTCGGCAGCCAGGGGGACACCTCGGCGATCCCGGGGTGAGGCTTCAGAAGGGGAGCAGCCGCCCCTCGAGCTCGAGCAGGTGCGACTTCGCCGCCAGCCCGCCGCCGAAGCCGGTGAGCGAGCCGTCGGCGCCGATCACCCGGTGGCAGGGGACGACGATGGGGATCGGGTTGGCGCCGTTCGCCCGCCCCACGGCGCGGGCGGCGCCTGGGCGGCCGATCGCCTGGGCGATCTCGCCGTAGCTGCGGGTCTCGCCGAAGGGGATGGAGAGCAGCTCGTCCCACACCGAGCGCTCGAACGGGGTCCCCTCGGGAGCGAGGCGCAGCGCGAACTCGCGGCGCTCCCCCGCGAAGTACTCGGCGAGCTGGCGGCGGAGCTCCGCCGTGCGTCCGGCATCCTCGACGACTTCGATCCCCCGCTGCTCGATCGCCGCCACGATGTCGCGGGGGGCGCGCGGCTCGCGCCCATCGCGCGAATTGCTGAAGTCGATGCGGACCACGGCCCCCGTCTCGTCGACGACGCAGAGCAGGGGGCCGCAGGGGCTGTCCTCAACGGTGGTGTAGTAGGTCATCGCTCGGTCCTCGAAAGTTTCAGGTCTTCAGGCTTTGCCAGAGATGGAAGGTGGCCCAGCTCCGGTAGGGGGCGAAGGGTCGCATCAGCTCGCGGGTGGCGTCGGCGTCCGGGCGGGCGGGGAGGCCGAAGAAGCGCTCGAGCCCGCGCACCAGGCCGGCGTCGCCGACCGGCAGGCAGTCCTCGAAGCCCGCGGAGCGCATCATCAGATAGTTCGCCGACCAGGGGCCCAGGCCGCGCACGGCGAGCAACGCGCTCTCCATGCGGACGGCCGAGCCGGCGGCCAGGCGGTCGAGCGCCAGCTCGCCCGCGGCGACGAGGCGGGCGACGCCGGTCAGGTACTCGGCCTTGCGGCGCGAGAGCTGGTCGGCGGCCAGCGCCTCGACGTCGAGGTTGGCCACCGCTTCGGCGGTGGGAGGGGCGAAGAGCCCGCCGCCGGCCGGCGCGCCCGCCCGCTGCACCAGGCGCTCGCGCAGGGTGAAGGCGAAGCCGAGCGTGATCTGCTGGCCGACGATCACCCAGGCGAGAGCGTCGAACGGGTCGGGGACCTGGGGGATGCGCAGACCCGCGCGGCCGGCGACGAGCGGCGCCAGGCGGGGGACGGCGGCGAGGCTCCGTTCGAAGGGGGCGGGGTCGCGGTGGAGGCCCAGCAGCCGGAGGAGGTGGGCGTGCGCCTCGGCCGCCGCGCCGGCCGCGAGCGGCCGGCGCCCGGAGCCCTCGATCGTGGCACGAACCCTGCCGCGTCTCATCTCGGCCCGCAGCACGGCGGGACGGCCGCCGAGCCGGACGCCGGTCGCGAAGCTCTTCCCCTCGACCCGCATCGTCAGGCTCTTCGCGTCGCGCCCCAGGTACTCGAGGGCGGGCGCCGTCGAGTAGGAGGCGGGGAGGGCGATCTCGAAGCCGGCGGCGCCGAGCAGGCAGCGGTAGGCGGCGGGAGTCATCGCCGCCAGGCGGCGGAAGCCGGCGTCGAAGGCCGGGAGCCCCGTGTAGCCGACGTCGGAGAGGACTTCGGAAGCCGTGCGGCCGGTCGCCAGCAGGAGCCGCTGCGCGGCCTCCACACGGGCGCGGTCGAGGAGCTGGTCGGGGGTCGAGTGAAAATGGCGGCGGACCAGCTCGTCGAGCCTCGCGGTGCCGAGACCGGAGACCCGCGCGAGGTCGCCGGCCCCCCGGAAGGCGGCGGGCTCCCGCCGCATCTCTGCGACGACCCCCTCGACGATCTCCTGCTCCGGATCGAGCATGCCTTCACGCGACGCCATGGCGCCAATATAGCGGCCTTCCGCTCCCCGATCCACCCGTTTCTTGCGCCGGAATGCCGCCGCGGGCATGCATCTCGGATTTCCCGATACAATCGCCGCCCATGGCGGTCGAACGCGAAGCCTTCACCCTGATCGAGAGCGATGCGGAGCTCCGCGAGGCCGCGCGGCGATGGGCCGAGGCGCCGGCGCTCGGGCTCGACACCGAGTTCGTGCGCACCAACACCTTCTACCATCGCCTGGGGCTGATCCAGGTCTTCGACGGCAGCGCCGCGTGGCTCGTCGACCCCCTGGCGGCGCGCGACCTCGCGCCGCTCACGGAGGTCTTCCGTTCGCCGGGGGTCAAGGTCCTGCACTCGGCGAGCGAGGACATCGAGGTGTTCTACCGCGCGCTCGGCGTGCTCCCCGCCCCTCTCTTCGACACCCAGATCGCCGGGGCCTTCGCCGGCAAGGGCGCCTTCCTGAGCTATCAGAAGCTGGTGGCGGCCTGCCTGGGGGTCGAGCTCGCCAAGGAGGAGACCCGCACCGACTGGCTGGCGCGCCCCCTCTCGGCCGGCCAGCTCGCCTACGCGGCCGAGGACGTCGCCTTCCTGCTCCCCGTCTACGAGCAGCTCGCGGCGGAGCTGGCGGCGCTCGGCCGGCTCTCCTGGGTGTTCGAGGATTCCGCCGCCCTCCTCGACACCGCCCGCTTCACGGAGGACGACGAGAGCGCCTATCTGCGGATCAAGGGCGCCGGACGGCTCGACCGCCGGCAGCTCGGCGCTCTCCAGGGGCTGGCGGCGTGGCGCGAGCGCGAGGCGCGCCGCCGCGACCTGCCGCGGAACTTCGTGCTGAAGGAGGGGCTGCTCCTCGACCTCGCCACCCGCCGGCCGCAGGAGGCCAAAGACCTCCAGCGGCTGCCGTCGTTCGACCCCCGCCAGGCGGCGCGGGACGGCGCCACCTGGCTCCAGCTCCTCGCGGACGCGGCGGCCAGGCCGGAGCCCGAGCTGCCGAACCGGCTCTCGGGCAAGCCCTTCTCGGCCGCCGCGCGCGAGGTCGAGAACCGCCTGCGCGACCGGGTGCGGGAGCGCGCCGCGGAGCTCGACGTTCCGCCCGAGATCCTCGCTCCCCGCCGCACGCTCGACGCCCTTCTCCGGCTCAACGTCGACAAGCCCGATCCCCGCCTCCCTCGCGAGCTCGAGGGGTGGCGACGGGAGGTCATCGGCGAGGATCTCCTGCGCGAAGCGCGGGCCGACGCGGGGGAAAGCTCGTGAAAAGCGCGATCGCCGGACGGAACAGCACTACATTGCCAAATGCGAATGCGTGTGTTGGCAGAATTCCTGCTGGATTTCAAGGATCAAACCTCTTTAGCAAAATTCAGTGTTGTAGTAGGCTCAAGGTATGACAATCGACGATGAAGTGCGGAGGGCGACGAAGCTCCTGGAGACCGTGATGCAAGCGGCCGGCTTGACGCGGAAGGATCTCGACCAGAAGCTCGGCGCGGGCCCTGGCTACATCAGCCAGGTGCTCACCGGGCGGATGGAGCTGAAGTTTCGCCATATCCTGGCGATTCTGCGAGCTTTGGAGGTCGAACCGAGCGTCTTCTTTCAGACCTTGTACCCGGAGGACCGTCCGGCGTCGGACGCGGTGGTGATGGAGGAGTTCCTGCGCCGCTTCCAAAAGCTGGGTTTCGGCACGCAACCGACCCCGCCGCGCGGCCCGGCCCTCGACCCCCAGGAGCTCGAGCGGATGATCCAGAACGCCGTCCGGGCTGCCCTGTCGGGCGCGATCGACGCGGCTCCGGAGAGCAGCGCGGTTTTCGGGGAATCGCCCGAAAACACGAAACCCCGGGGAAGGCCGACTCCCCGGGGTCAAAGCAAGCCGGCGCGCCCGTAGACGCGGCTCCGGCTGCCGCTGCTGTCGGTCTCAGCTCGAGGCGCCAGCCTTCCGGGTGGGGAAGCGCTCCAGCCGCGCCAGCTGGGCCGCGACCGTCTGCAGGAGGGCCGCCGTCGCCTGGTCGGAGTCGACCGCCTTGCGCAGCATGAGCAGGGCGCCGAGCGCCTCGCGCTGGATGTTGCGGGCGCGGAGGATGGTGATGATCTCGTCCACCAGCCCCCTGACCTCGGGCGTTCTCTTCTGACCGACCCAGAGAGCGGCCAGATCCAGGGAGACCAGGGCGAAATCGTAGGCCAGGTCCGCCTCGCGATACCCTTCGCCGACCTGTTGGAAGGCCTTCTCGGCGCTCTCGTCGTCGCCGAGCTGGGTGGCGATCCGCCCCTCGAGCCAGACGCGCTTGAGCTGGTCGAAGTGCTGACCGTGCGCTTCGTACAGCGGGTAGGACTCGCCGAGCAGCTCGCGGGCCTCGGCGGCGCGGCCGCACTCCACCAGGCACCAGAGCAGGCCATGCACCGCCGCCAGGACGAGCTTGGGATCGTTCGCCGGGTCGATCTGGCGAAGGCCCTCGCTCAGAAAGCCGATCGCCGCTTCGGAATCGAGAGCATAGTTGGCGGAGACGCCCTTGCTGATCAGCGTCCGCGCCGCCGCCTGCTTGTCACCCTGCTGCTCGTAGATCGCCTGGACCAGATCGAGCAACTGACGGGCTTCCTCGAAGCGCCGCTGGTCGGTATAGAGCGAGGCGGTCAGGTCCATGAGGCGGGCGAGGAGGAGGGGATCCCCCGAGCCCTGGCTCGAGAACGTGAGCGCGTGACGGAATGCCGATTCCGCGGCGGCCAGGTCGTCCGTGATCCGGTAGGCGTTGCCGAGCTCGGCCCAGGCGCGCGCCTGGAGATCCGCGAGCTCTTCCGGCGCACGCGTCGGGAGCGCCGCCTTTTCGGCCAGGGTCACGGCGAACGATGCGGCGAGAGCCATCCTTTCGGGATCGCTGTAGCGCAACTCCCGGGAGAGCTCGAAGAGAGCTTCCCAGCGCTCCCAACCGCCGACCTGTGGGGCGGCTTTCCGCGTCTGGGCGGTCTGCGCGGTCGCGTCACGCTCGGCCGGCGCCTTGGCGCGGCCGGCGACCGGAACGTACTGCCGAGCCGTGGCGAAGGCCCTGAGCAGCGCCGAATCGTACTCGGAACCGAGGGTCGGCTCCGCCTTTGGAGGCGGGGTGCTGTTGGCGAAGACGGCGGAGGCGAGGGGGAGCATGGCCTCGCGGCACCGCGGGCAGCCGCTCAACAGATGGGAGATGACCGGAGCAGCCTCGCGGTGCGACATCTCGCCGAGCAGGAAACGGTCCAACTCGGCCCGGCCGGGGTGATTGTCACGCCTTCCTTCAGTCATTGAATCCTCCCACAGAAAAACAGATGTCTCGTAATTGTCTCACAGGTTTTTCTGCTGTGAAACAAACCCCCGGACGGAAGCTCAGTGGCCTCCAGAGGGTGATCTCTTCGCAAGAATCGCTCCTAGGACCCCCCGTTGGGGTCGATCATTCCGCCCCGGTCCAGAGTGCTGGTTCCGGAGGTCATGGACGACGACGTCGAGCCGGACGTGCTGACGGCCTTGGCCCGCACCGGCGGTTTCGTCGCCGTCGTGGGCCCGGACCAGAGGCCGAGCCACGCCAGGAGCTGGTCGAAGAAGCCGACGGACGCCACGGGAGCCGGAGCGTGCCGGCGAATCGGGGCGGCCCCGGCCGGCAGGGCGACAGCGAGCACGGCCAGCAGGGCGACGGCGGCGGTGGTGCGACGAATGATGGATCGTGACATCGAAAATCCCTCCAAGAAGGGCGGTGGGAGCCCGCGATCGGTCTCCCGGCGCCCAGTCAGCTCAAAGTACAGTGGTTCCTATCTACCCGGGCTCCAAAGTGTGATTGGGGTCCTTACTTAGTGTGGTGTGTCCGGAGGAGAAAAGGTGACAACAATGCGCCATCTTTTTCGTCCCGGGTTCAATCCCGCATCCCGACCTTGACGCAGGCGCGTCCCAGGTAGACCTCGTCTCCCGGCTGCAGGAGGACCCCGCGGCGGTCGTGGGCGCTGACGTCGATCGTGCGCCCGCCGCGGTAGATGCGGGTGCCGGAGGCGTTCTGCTCGGCGCGCAGCCAGTATCCCCCGCCCTCGGCGTCCCAGGCGATGCGGGCGTGCTCGCGGGAGACGGTGGAGTTGATCTCCCCCACCTCGAGGAAGGCGACGTCGTTGCGGCGGCGCACCCGGCCGTCGGCGTCGACCACCTCCTCGAGGCGGCCGAGAAAGGCGCGGGGGCCCTCGATCTCGTAGACGCGCTGGGTGGCGACCCCCTTGAGCACGGTCAGCTCGAGCCGCGGCCGCTCCGCCGACCCGCCGGCCGGGACGCCCGGCGCGTTGGGAGTCGCTGCGGAGGCGGCGGCGACGGCGGCCGGGGCCTCGCCGTTCAGGTACTCGACGTAGAAGCGGCGCTCGGCGAAGCGGGGGTGATCCTCCTCGTCGAGGTCGACGTGCAGGGCGAAACCGGGGGGGAGCGGGCAGCCGGCCTCCGCCAGGCGCCCGGCGATCTCCCGCTCGAGGTCCCACCCTTCGCGGACGACCGCCTCGAAACGGATGCGCTCCTCGGGCCCCTCGACCCGGAGATGGACGCGCAGCAGGTTGTAGGGGAAGATCCGCCGCCCCTCGCCGACGGCGACGACGTGCGACTCGACGTCGTCGAGGATCGCCCGGCGGATCTCGAGCGGGGAGGTCCCCTTCATCCAGGGCTTGAGCCAGTCACGCACCTTGCCGATCATGTCGTCTTTTCGTCCCTCTCCCGGAGCTCAGGGCTGAGTTTTGAGGACGCCGAGCTGGGCGGCGGCCTGGACGATCTCGCCGGCCGCCGGGGCGGCGAGCCGGCCGCCGTAGCCGCCGTGCTCGACGAGAACTCCGAAGGCGATCTTACGGCCGCTCGGCGCCTCGTAGGGAGCGTAGCCGATGAACCAGGAGTGTGAGCCGCGGTCCTTGACCTCGGCCGTGCCGGTCTTGCCGGCGATCGCCGGCGAGACGCCCGCGAGGTAGCGCGCGCCGGTCCCCTCGGTCACCACGCGGCGCATGGCGCGGCCGAGGAGCGCCGCGAGGTTCGGCTCGAGGACGCGCGCCGGCTGCCCCCGGCGGGTGTTGCTGGCGTCCATCACCCAGTGCCCTTCGGGCATCGTGCCGCCGTCGGCGAGCGTCGCCGCCACGCGGGCCATCTGGAACGGGGTCGCCACCACCTGCCCCTGGCCGTAGGAGGACTGGGGGAGGGACTCCTTGAGCTGCGCCGCCGTGTTCGGCCGCGCCACCGTGATGCCGAGCGCCTTCGCCGTGGCGAGCAGCGCCTCCGGCCCGACCGCATAGGTGCCGAGCTGCGCGAAGTAGGCGTTGCAGGAGACGACGATCCCCTTCTCCAGGTTGACGTCGCCGTGCGGCGTCCGGTCCGTGGGGTCGTCGCGGACCGGCCGTCCCCACCCCTTGACGTTGTTCCCCACCCGGCCGTCGGGGAGGAGCCTGCAGGCGAAGGTGCGCGTCGCGAGCTGGGGGTCGCGGCGCAGGGCCGCCATGGCGGTGACCATCTTGAAGGTCGACCCCGGCGGATAGACGCCGTAGCGGGCGCGGTCGATCAGCGGGCTCGTCTGTTCAGCGGCGGCGCCGGCGCCCTCCGTCGCATCGCCGGCATTGCCGGCGGAGACGGGGAGCTGCGCCGGCCAGGGGTAGCTGGCCGAGGCGAGGAGGTCGCCGGTCGCGGCGTCGAGCACCACGGCGGCGCCGCCGAAGCCCGCCTGCCGCGCGTACTTGGCGAGGGTGTCGGCGGCGCGGAGCTGGAGGCGGACGTCGATCGTCATCCGCAGGGTGTGGTCGGGGTCGAGGAGGCGGCGCACCGCCGGGTGGTCGGGCTGCCAGCGGTGGCGCAGCAGCGGGATCAGCTCGCCGTAGTCGAGGCGGATCTCGCGGGTCGGCTTGCCCCTGGGCTGCGTCACCTCGACGACGCCGGCGAAGTCGTCGTACCCCTGGAGACGGATGCGCGAGTCGCGCTCGGCGTAGGAGGTGTTGGGGGCCGCCCAGTTGGTGCGGTCGTTCAGGTCCCCCAGCAGATGGAAGGTGCGCCCGCCGAACGGGTAGTAGCGGTGGCCGCGCTCCTGCCGCTCCCCCGCGGCCGGCAGCACCGCCCCCAGGCGCTCGAGCACCGTCCGGTTCTTCTCGAGCTGGGCGGGATCGCTGGTGGCGAGGAGGACGCCGTTGCGGTCGACGATGTCGCCGCGGGGGAACCCCTGCGCGATGTCGACCAGCCGCGGGTTGTACTCGAAGCGCCGGTAGCCGTCCCCCTGGAGGGTCAGCGCGCCGCGGGCGAGGAAGCGGTCGGCCTGGACGACCTGGACCTGCGCCGCCCGCACCACGATCGCCGCCAGCACGGCGCCGAGGGCGATCGCCGCCCACTTCGCGGCCCCCTGGAAGCGCTCCGTGGCCGCGGCGGCCTCTGCCGCGCCGGCCGCGCCCGAGGATGACCGGCGGGCCGAGATGCCGAGGATCGCCCCCAGGATCAGGAAGTTGGCGAGCATCGCCGTGCGTCCCGAGCTGAGGAAGGGGGAGACCACCCCCGAGAGCGGCAGGACGTCGAAGATGCCGCCGGCGATCAGCAGGATCTGCAGGGCGATCAGCACCGCGAGCCCGAGCGCCAGGAAGAAGCTGTAGGCCGCGCCGGAGCGGAACGCCGCCCGGAAGCCGCGCCAGACGAGGAGGGCGTAGAGCGCGAGGACCCCCATCAGGCCGAGGAAGCCGAGCTGCTCGCCGACCGCCGCCAGCACCAGGTCGGTGTGCACCTCGGGGACGCGCTGCGGCTGCCCCAGCCCGAGGCCGGTGCCGGAGAGCGCTCCCCCCGCCGCCGCCCACAGCCCCTGCGCCAGGTGGTCGCCGCCGCGGAAGGAGTTGTCCCACGGCGAGAGCCACATGTTGAGCCGGCCGTTGACGGTCACCGGGTAGCCGATCCTGTAGGCCACCAGGAAGGCGGCGCCGACCAGCGCCGTGCCTGCGAGCGCCATCCACGGCTTGCCGCGGGCGACGCAGTAGAGGGTCAGGAAGAGGAAGGAGAGGATCAGCGCCGGCCCGAGGTCCTTCTGCAGGAAGAAGAAGAGGATGACGAGGCCGATCGCGACGAGCGGCGGCAGCAGGTACTCGAGGCGGGGGATGCCGAGGGCGCGCGGCAGGCCGGCCCGCGTCTCGGTCAGCTCGCGCAGGAACTCCCAGCGGTCGAAGAAGTAGCCGGCCAGGAAGAGGACGACGAGGATCTTGATCGCCTCGACCGGCTGCCAGCCGAGAAGGTTCACCTTGGCGTCGCTGCCGCCGGGGCCGCTGCCGAAGACGATCAACACGCCGGAGAGGAGGAAGGCGGCGAGCAGAGGCAGCAGGCTCGCCCGCTTGAGGCGCCAGCGCTCGTAGTCGACCAGGCTGGCGGCGAACAGGAGGGCGGCGCCGGCCAGCACCCCCTCGGCGGTGCCGCGGTAGAGCGGCAGGTCGCGCAGCGGATCGCGCACGGTCGCCATCATCATCAGGCCGACCCCGGTCAACAGCAGCAGCGCCGGCAGGATCAGGTCGTCGCCGGCGAAGCGCCGCCACCGCCAGGCGAGGTGGACGGCGAGGAAGGCGGCGAGGAAGACGGCCGACCAGAGCCAGAAGGAGTCGCGGAACTCCGCCGGCGTGCGCACGATCAGCCGCGGCTTGATCAGCCGCAGCTGCGCCAGGGAGAGCAGGGGGATGGAGATCTCTCCGCTCGCTCCGGCGGCGCGCCGCGCGTCGAGCCGCTCGCGCAGGCCGGTCAGCCGGCGGTCCCCCTCGATCGTCGCGGCGGGGATGCGCAGGCGCTCGATCTCGCCGACGTTGGGGAGGGGGCCCTGGTGCGCCCGCTGCCAGATCTGCTGCGCCACGAAGGCCCGCTCGCCCGAGCTGTCGAGGACGTCGAGCACCGGCAGCAGCTGGTCCGCTCCGCGCAGGTCGTTGAGGTCGACCACCTCCCCCGAAGCGATCTTCGGCGCCAGCTCGGCGAGCGGCTTCGCCATCGCGAGGTAGACGAGGATCAGGCCGAGCAGGACGACGAGCGCGGCGGCGGCGAGCAGCACGCTCTCGCGGTTGCGGTTGCGGGAGGGGAGACCGAGGCCGGGCATCCCCTGCATCGGGAAGCCGGGCGCGCCCCGGCGGCCGCCGGCGGCCGGAGAGCCCTCCTGGCGCCGGCGGTCGGCGGCGGTGCTGCGGGTCACGGCCATGGCGTCAGGAGATCCCCAGCTCTTCGAGGCGGGCGAGGACGCCGCGCAGCTCCTCGGCGGCGGCGGCCATGTTGGCCTTGACGTTGCCGAAGCCGTTGGCGTCGCGGTAGAGGCCGATCGCCTCGGTGAAGGTGTCGCGCGACTTCTCGAGCAGGTCGGTCTCCCCCTCGCTCCCCCTGGCGGCCTGCGCCTGGAGCAGGATCTGCTCGGCCTGCATGCGGGTGCCGTCGGCCAGCACCGCCTTCTCGCGGCGCCCCGGCGGATAGCCGCGGCGCTCGAGCTCGGCGAGCGCCGCCGTCAGCTGCTTCAAGTCGAACTGCTCGTAGGCGTAGACGTGGGCGAGGCCGAGGTAGGGGTCGGGCCAGTCGGGAGCGAGCTTGGCGGCGTCCTGGAACTCGTCGATCGCGTCGCGCACCTTCTGCCGCGCCTCGTTCTTCTCCCCCTTGGCCCGCAGGTTCTGGGCCTCGATGCGGTCGAGGTGCCCCTGGGTGAGGAGGAGCTTGGCGCGGGTGGGGCGGTCGCGGTAGTCGAGGTCGACGGCCGTCTGCAGGCGGTCGTGCGCCTTCTGCCAGCTCTTCACCGTCGAGCTCGGGGCGTCCCCGCGGTAGGCGTCGACGACGTGGTCGGCCGACTTGAGCAGGGCGCCGCGCAGCTCCTCGCGCACGTCGCCGAGCCCCGAGCCGGGGAGGCTGAACGGCGCCAGCTTGCGGTAGCGGGTGGCGAGGGTGTCGAGGTCGGGGGTCGCCTGGGTGGCGAGATCGTGCCGCATCTCGGCGGCCTCGCTGCGCACCCAGATCTGCGCGGCGAAGAGGAGGCAGCCGGCGAGCAGGGCGATCAGCCCCGCGCCCTGCAACGGGAAACGGCGCTGCCGGCTGGGCGGGGGCGCCGGCGGCGGCGTGTGAGGCTGCGGAGAGAAGGCGGCCGGCGGCGCGCTGGCCGGCGTTCCCGGCAGCGGAGGAGGCTGGAGCCCTCCGTGCGGCAGCTCGCCGGTGCGGCGGGTGGCGTCGAGAGCGTCGCGCGGGGGCCCCAGTGTGGCCGGGCGGTCCGTGCGCCGGGTCTCGGAGCCGGCGGCGGCGCGGAAGGCTCCCGAGTCGTCGAGCGAGCCGGGGAGCGTGCGATGGGTGCGCCGGGTGGCGTTCAGGTCGTCGGCCGAAGGGTCTCCGGAGGAATCCGTCCGCGCCAGCTCGCTCGGCAGCGGCTGGCCGGCATCCCAGGCCTCGAGGTCCGCCCTCATCCCGGCCGCCGTCTGGTAGCGGCGGTCGACCTGGAACTCGAGGCTCCGGCCGATGATCCGGCGCAGCCCCGAGGCGATCCCCTCCGGCAGCGGCGCCGGCGGGTCGCCGCGGCGGATCTTCCCCTCGACCGCCTCGGCGTCCTCGCCGTCGAACGGCGAGTAGCCCGCCACCATCTGGTAGAGGACGACGCCCACCGCCCAGAGGTCCGAATGGCGGTCGACGCCGCCGCGGTCGAGCCGCTCGGGAGGGGTGTAGGGTAGGCTGCCGAACAGGTTGACGGTGAACTTCCGGGTCTGCGAGAGGAGCTTCGCGATCCCGAAGTCGAGCACCCGCACCCGCTCCCGGTCCTCGCGCTGTTGCAGGCGGATGTTCTCCGGCTTGATGTCGCCGTGGACGATGCCGTAGACCTTGCGCCCGCCGACCTCGGCCGAGAAGTTGTGGCAGGCCTCCAGCATGTCGCAGAGCTGGCAGGCGATCGAAGCGGCGCGATCCTCGGGGAGCGGCCCCGCGTGGAGGCGCTGCGCGAGGTCGGTGCCGTCGACGTACTCCATGGCCACCCAGAAGAAGCCGTCGTCCTCCCCCCACTCGTAGACCGCCGCCACCTGCGGCGCCACCCGCGAGAGCTGCTCCTGGAGGGCGACGCCGTTCTTCTCGGCCTGCAGCATCTCGGGGTCGGTGCGCAGGGCGCGCACCACCTTGAGCGCCACCTCGCGCCCCCCCTCGGGGTCCCAGGCGAGGTAGACGTCGCCGATCGCGCCGCGCCCCAGGAAGTCGCGGAGCTCGAAGCGCCCCACCTGCTGCACCGTCATCACCGCGGGCCCGCTCCCTGCGCCGCGGCCGTCGCGGCTGACGCCGGCGGCGCCACGCGCACGGCGTCGGCGCGGACGGCCGGCGTGAAGGAGTTCCAGGCGAAGAGCTCGTCGCCGCGCTCGGCGGTGGGGAGGAGCACGCCGCCGGCGCCGTTCCCCTGGAAACGGTTCTCGACCAGCTCCGGCCGCGCCGCTCCCCGCACCTCGACGCCGGGGTGGGCGGGGGAGCCCGCCGCGCGGCCGTTGGCGGCGATCAGGTTGTTCTGCAGGCGCGGCGCCGCGCTCTCCGCGATCAGCACGCCGCCGCCGGGGTTGTCGTGCAGGTAGCTGGCGCGGACGGTCGAGCGGTCCGCCCCCGAGACGTCGATCCCCGCCGTCAGGGCGCCGGTGATCTCCACCCCTTCCACCTCGACCTCCGAGTCGGCGAGCCGCACCCCGACCTGGAGGGGGGACTGGGCATCGCCCGCGATGCGGAAGCCCGCCAGGCGGGCGCCGGCCACCCCCTGCGCGCTCACCGCCGGCGCGCCGCTGCCGGGGGGAGGGAGAAGCACCGCCCCGCGCGGCACCCGGCTCACCAGCTCGACGCCGGCGGGGAGCTGGAGCGCTTCGTGGTAGGTCCCCGGCGCCACCTCGACGGTCTGGCCGGCCTGCGCCTGGGCGAGCGCCTGGGCGATAGTGGCGTAGCCGTCCGTCCCCACCCGCAGCACGTCCGGCGAGGTGGCGGCGGCCGTCCCACGGGCGGTCTGCAGGGCCTGGAGGAGGTTCTGGCCGAAGGCGGCGAAGGCGGCTGCGCCGAGGATGGCGCCATAGAGCAGGAAGGCCGGCCGGCTGGCGAAGGCTCCGAGCACCCCGAGCCTCCGCCGGGGTGCCACCGATCCCGCGCCGTAGATCCCCGGCCGCGCGGACGCCGCGGTGGAAGCCGCGGCGGCGGGCTGCTTGCGGACGGCGGCGGCGAAGCGCTCCCCCGTGACCAGCACCGCCGAGACGTTGTCCTTCCCCCCCGCCTGGTTGGCGGCGTCGATCAGCGCCTGGACGGCGGCGCGCGGGTCGGCGGCGTTCCCCTCGACCGCGGCGCGGATCGCCTGCGCGGTCACCAGGTCCGAGAGGCCGTCGCTGCACAGGAGGAGGGCGGCGTCCGCCTCGAAGGGGACGCGGGTGATGTCGATGAACCCCTCCTCGTCCGGCTCGTGGGGGGCCGAGCCGACGTCGCGGAAGATCTCGTTGCGCCGCGGATGCGCCATCGCCTCGCTCTCCGAGATCTCGCCGGCGTCCTCGCGGGTGCCGATGGGGGAGTGATCGCGGGTGATCTTGCGGATCTCCCCCGCCCGCAGCAGATAGAGGCGGCTGTCGCCGACGTGGCCGATCGTCGCCTGGCCGCCGTCGACCACGGCGACGGTCAGCACGCAGGCCATGCCGGCGAGGGCGGGGTTGGCCTGCGCCTGCTCCCAGATCTGCTTGTTGGCGAGCGCGATCGCCTCGCGGATCAGGCGGGCGTCGTCGGTCGTCCGCCGCGACAGGCGGGCCTGGAGGATCTCGAGCGCCGTCTGGGCGGCGATCTCGCCGCCGGACTCCCCTCCCACGCCGTCGATGACGGCATAGATCCCCCGCTCGGGGTCGCAGAGGACGCGGTCCTCGTTGTTGTCGCGCGCCCGGCCGGGATCGCTCCCCGCCGCCGCCAGCGGTCGCCGCGCGGCCGCCGCGGACAACCTACTTCCCCTCCCGGAAGGCGAGGACGAGGAGGGTGGCGGCGAGGATCACCAGGGCGGCCACGAAGGCCAGGCGGGCGAAGTAGAGGGCGGTCACGGCTTGGCGGTCCTCTCGGCGAGGGTGTTGTCCGGGTCGGCGGGGCCGGCAGGGTCGACGAACCTGACGGTGTTCGCGGGATGGGCCGGTTGCGCGGCGACCGCCACGCCGGCGGCGTCCGCGGCGGCGGGACGGGCCGGCAGCGGCGCCCCCGCCACCTTCTCGAAATCGAGCAGGATCACCCCGGCGAGGCCGATCCGGGCGCGGTCGGGAAGGGGCTCCCAGCGGTCGAGGTCGCGCACGCCGCTCTCCGTGCTCTCCAGGCTGCACGGGATCTGGGCGCCGTTGACCGTGGTCCCCAGCTTCGAGAGGTCCTTGATGCGGAACGTCCCGTCCGGCGTGCGCTGGAGGCGGGCGTGCTCGCGCGAGACGTCGAGCGAGGTGTCGATCGACAGGTCGGCCCAGACGTCGGGCGCCTGGCGGCCGATCACGATCTCGTCCTTGGCCATCCGGAAGGTGTGCGTGCCGCGGTCGTCCTTGTAGACGATGCGCGCGAACCCGGGGGGCTCGGGCGGCGCCGCGACCGGGGGAATCCCCTGCGATTGGCCCTGCCACGCGCCCGGTGTCGGGCTCTGCGGCTCGGCCTCGCGATGGGTGGTCATCTGGCCGCCCAGCCGCCGGGTGGTCGAGATGCGGTGGGTCTTCGAGCCCGCCCCGTACCCCGACTCGGGGGGGCGGGCGAACTCGGAGATCACCTCGACGTCGCCGGGGCTCAGGGTGCCGTTGGGGTCCTCCTGGAAGCGGATCGACCAGCGACCCTCGGCGCTGACGAACTTGGGCGGCGCCTCGGCGACTTCCTTCTTCTTCCGCAGGATGCGGGAGAAGGGCGGGGAGGAGCCGCGGTTGAGCCGCGCCAGCTCGCCGTCGAGGAGGGTCTTCGCCTCGGACTCGAGCTCGCCGAACAGGGTGCGCAGGCGGTCATGGTCGTCGGCGTGCAGATAGACCTGGTAGAGGCTGGGGGCGATCGTCTTCGTCACCAGCGGCTCGAGGCTCTGGCGCATGTTCTCGCCGATGGCGAGCACGATGTCCCGGCCCGTCGCGCGATCCTTCGTCAAGTTTGAACCTCCCGGAGAGCGGTCCCTTCGCGGACCCTTCTACTATACCTGTACGTTGGGGTGGGCCGGGGGGTTGCGCCTACAGGATCCTCCGCTCGAGCGCCAGCAGCACCGCGTGCGTGCGGTCGCGCGCCGCCAGCTTGGCGAGGACGTTCGAGACCTGGATCTTCACCGTCCCCTCGGCGGTGCCGAGCGCGGCGGCGATCTCGCGGTTGGTGTAGGCGGCGGCCATCAGGCGGAGGACCTCGGTCTCGCGGGGGGTGAGCGGCTCGGCGGGAGCCGTGGCCGGGCGGCTCGCGAGCGGCCCTTCCGCGGCGCCGGTCTGGAGGGCACGGGTGAGCGCCGGCTGGAGGTGGGTGCCGCCGGCGGCGAGGGTCTCGACGGCGGCGATCAGCTCGGGCAGGGTGACGTCCTTGCGGAGATACCCCCGCGCCCCCTCGCGGATGGCGGCGAGCGCCAGGACGCGGTCGTCGAAGGTGGTCAGCACCAGGCAGGGCGGGGAGCCCGGGAGGTCGCGCAGGGCGCGCAGCACGCCGAGGCCGTCGAGCCGCGGCATCCGCACGTCGAGGAGGACGACGTCGGGGCGCGTCTCGGCGATTCCGCGCAGCGCCTCCTCGCCGTCCGCGGCCTCAGCCGTGATCGCGAAGCGCGGATCGAGCTCGAGGAGCTTGCGGATCCCCTGCCGGACCAGCGTCTCGTCGTCGACCAGCAGCACCCGCAGGGTCTTGTCCTTCCTGGGCATCAGGGTCAGGCGCCGCTCCCATTGGATACCGGCACCGAGACGGCGACGGCGAACCCCTCGCCGGGGCGGGTGACGACCTCCAGCCGGCCGCCGGCGCGCTCGAGGCGCTCGCGCATCCCGGTCAGCCCGCGGCCGGCCGCCGGGGAAGCGGCGCCGCGCCCGTCGTCGCGGGCGCGCACCCCGATCACGCCGTCCGCCTCGGCGATCTCCAGCCAGAGGTTGGCCGCTCCGGCGTGTTTCGCCGCGTTGGTGACGATCTCCTGGCAGCAGCGCAGCAGCAGGTGGGCCAGCTCCGGGTCGGCGACGGCGAGCCCATCCGGCAGCTCGAGGTGGATGCGCGGGCGCGGGATCTCGCCGCGCAGCCCGAGGAGAGCCCCCCGCAGGTCGACGGGCTCCGCGCGCCCCAGCGTGTCGACGATCTCGCCGAGGTCGGTGAGCACGCGGCGGGCGAGCGACTGCGCCATCTGTATGGCCTCGCGGGAGTTTCCTTCCTCTTGATGGGCCGCGCGCTCGAGGTTGAGGCTGAGCGCGACCAGACGATGGCCGACGGCGTCGTGCAGCTCGCGGGCGATGCGCAGCCGCTCGGCCAGCCGGCTGCCGTGGGCGAGGAGGTCGCGCGCCGCCCGCAGCTCTGCGTTCGCCCGCCGCTCGCCGTCGAGCGCCTCGACGGCGAGGAAGGCGAGGATCTGGAAGCCGAGGTACGGGGGGGCGAGGAGGAGGGCGGGGCGGAGCGACCAGTGGACGGTGACCGCCGCCGCCAGCAGCAGCGTCTGGACGGCGATCCACGCGAGCCCCGCGCGGCGCGAGACCCGCGGCGCGAGCTGCATCGCGACCACCACCATCAGCGTCCCCTCGAAGCCGTCGCAGAGCTGGAGGACCAGCGCCAGCACCGAGATCGCCTGCACGGCGAGGAGGGCGAGGACGATGCCCCGGCTGCATGTCCCCTTCAAATCGCGGCCGTCCGTGGTGAGCCAGAGCGCCACGGCGAAGAGGAGCCAGGCGGCGAGCCAGCCGGGGAGCGCGCCGGGGCGGATCTGGTCGCGTTGCAGCCAGAGCGGCACCCCCACTCCCAGCCAGGCGGCGAGCCCCCCGAAGCGGAGCCACCGCGGCGAATCGACGGCGGTCATCGGTCGATCTTACGCTCAGGCGTTCCCGCCGCGCATCGGCCGGAAGGCATAGACGGCCGCTACCCCTGCCGGCAGATGTGCGGCCGGCGAGGCTCCCCTACGATCCGGTGCGAAGGAGGACGACCCGATGACCCGATCCCGGAGAGACCTGCTCAAAGGAGGACTGCTGATGACCGCCGGAATGATCGCCGCCGGCGTCGCGAGCGCGACCGCCGGAGCCCAGACCCCCGCCGCCACCCCCACCCCTGCCGCCCCCGCCGCGGCGCCGGCCCCCGAGCGCCCGCCCCGGCTCGACCCCGGGCTGGTGCACGACTTCGTGGTCGCCGGCCACTTCGACCTCGCCCGCTGCCGGGAGCTCCTCGAGCAGCATCCGACCCTGATCAACGCCGCCTGGGACTGGGGGGATGGGGATTGGGAGACCGCCCTCGGCGGCGCCTCGCACATGGGGAACCGGGAGATCGCCGCCTTCCTGCTCTCCCGCGGCGCCCGCATGGACGTCTTCTGCGCCGCCGCCACCGGGAAGCTCGAGATCGTCCGGGCTTACCTCGCGGACGACCCCACGGTGATCGATTTGAAGGGGCCCCACCGCATCCCCCTGCTCCGCCACGCGCAGGCGGGCAAGCAGGATGCGGTGGTCGAGCTGCTCGTCCGCCACGGCGCCAAGGCCTGACGGGTTGTCGGCGCGGTGGCGGGAGGCGGGGTAGAATCCGCCGCCATGAAGATCCTCTCGTTGAACGTGGGGCTGCCCAAACCTGTGAGCTGGCGCGGCCGGCGGATCATGACCGGTATCTTCAAGGAGCCGGTCGAGGGGAGGGTCCGTCTGCGTCGGCACAACCTGGCGGGGGACGGCCAGGCGGACCTCTCCGTCCATGGCGGCCCGGAGAAGGCCGTCTACGCCTACCCCTCCGAGCACTACCCCTTCTGGCGCCGCGAGCTCGAGCTGGAATCCCTCCCCTGGGGGGCGTTCGGCGAGAACCTCACCTCCGAGGGGTGGTGGGAGGATGAGGTCCACATCGGCGACCGCTTCCGCGTCGGCACGGCGGAGCTGGTCGTCACCCAGCCGCGCATGCCCTGCTTCAAGCTGGCCTTGCGCTTCGATCGCGACGACATCGTCGAGCGCTTTCTGGAGAGCAGCCGCCCCGGGATCTACTTCGCGATCGTGGAGGAGGGGGAGATCGAGGCCGGCGACGCCATGGAGCGGGTCCACGAGGACGAGCGCGGGGTGACGGTGGTCGATGTCGTCCGGCTCTACCTGGACCGCAAGGGGGAGGCCGATCCGGAGCTGCTGCGGCGGGCGGCGGACGTCGAGGCGCTGGCCGAGGGGTGGCGCGAGCACTTCCGGAAACGGCTGGCGGCCCGGGAGGGCCGCCAGTAAGAACCGCTCAGGAGACGCTCAGAACCGCCAGCGGGCGGTGAGGCCGAACACCTGGTCGCGGGCGTAGTAGGTGCCGGAGCGGCCGGGGTTGAACGGCTCCTGACTCCCCACCGTGCGGCTGTCGAACGAGTGGTACGAGTAGGCCATGTCGAAGGAGATCGTGGGGAAGTCGTAGCTGAACCCGGCGGCGTAGACCGTCGCGTCGCCGTAGGGGAAGCTCGGCTCGAGCGTGCGGTCGGGGACCGGCGACTGCTCGCGGCCGACGCCGCCGAAGATCACGAAGGCGTCGGTGAGGTTCCCTTCGATCCCGAGGCGGATGTTGGTGGTGTCCTTCCAGTCGCGCGGGATGCTCTCGGTGGCGTTGAACGGGTGGAAGACGTTCGGCGAGTAGGTGATGTCGGTCGTCTTCAGGCTCGACCAGGTCTGGTAGCTGGCGTCGAGCTCGATGCGCAGCTCCGGATAGGGCGCGTACCAGATTCCTCCCCGCACCTCCTGGGGCAGCTCGAACGTCTCGTGCACATTCCCTTTGGTCAGGACGGACTGCAGCGCGCTGTCGAGCCCCGGGACGCCGCTGGGGACGTCGCGCGGCCGGTAGCCCACCGAGCCGTTCCCCTTCAGGCTCTCGGAGCTGCGGTAGACCGCTCCCCATCCCCACGAGGGGGCGCCGTAGTGGACCGAGACGTCCCAGCCGAGCGCGTCGACGTCGGCCGTCGAGTCGCGCTCGACCTCGATCGGGACGACCTGGCCCGGGTTCGCGCCGGGGAGGATCGACAGGATGGCGTTGTTGTCGCGGTCGATGTTGCCGAAGGCGTAGCGCAGGCCGCCGGCGACGCTCCACCCTTCGCCGAGGTCATAGGCCACCACCGGGTGCAGCTCGTAGATCCGGATCTCGTAGCGCTTGGTGAGGAAGCGGCCGGGGAAGAGCGCCGGGTCCCAGTTGAGGCTGTCGTTGATCGCCGAATAGTAGCCGAGGCCGAAGGCGAGCGGGCCCCGCTTCGGCTTCCAGGTGACGTAGAGCGAGGGGGGGAACTGGATGATGTGGCGGTCCTCGAAGCGGCCGCTGTCGCTGTTGTAGCTCAGCGTGGGGTTCTTCATGTCGAGGCCGGCCTCGGCCTGCAGGCCGGCGAGCTGGGTGATGGCGGCCGGGTTGTAGAAGACGGCCGAGGGGTCCGAGGCGCGGGCGGTGAAGGCGCCGTCCTGGCCGATGGCGCGGGCGCCGTGCTGGAACAATCCGAAACCGGAGGCCGAGGCGAGGCGCGCCCCCATCCACGCGGTGAGCAGGCACAGCACGACGACGCGGCGTTTCTGACGCATGGTCTCTCCTTGAGGCTTCCTGAATAGGCCGGTATGGCCTGATATGGGGCCTGCGCGCTTCCCCTGCCGCCCCTTCACTCCACCGCCAGGATCTCGGGCACGATCCGATGGTCGGTCACCCCGAGAATAGCGAGGGTGAGAGGCAGATGGAAGCGCCGGGGGCCGCAAGCTCCGGGGTTGAGCCACAAGCAGGAGCCGTGCCAGGAAATCTCCGGGCGATGGGAGTGGCCGTAGACGAGGAGGGCGAGGTCGGGGAGCCAGGCGGGGTCGGCGTCCTCGCGTCGGTGGACGAGGCGGAAGGCGAGCCCGCCGAGCTCGCCCGCCACGGTGTCGGGGAGCGCCTCGGCGGTGGCGCCGGAGTCGGTGTTGCCGCGGATCGCCGTCACCGGCGCGATCCGGCCCAGCGCCTCGAGGAGGGCGAGGTCGCCGACGTCGCCGGCGTGCAGGATGCGCTCACAGCCGGCGAGCAGCTCCAGCACCCGCGGCCGGAGCAGGTTGTGCGTATCCGCCAGGACCCCCACCCGCATGCCGTTCATTCTCGCCCGATTCCCCCGGAGAAGCCCCCAAAAGAAAAAACCCGGGCGGATTGCTCCCCCGGGTCTCGACCCTCCACACGCTCCACAAAGCAATTCAAGTAACTATAAGATCTCTCCCTCTCCTCCCGACAGAACTTCAAAAGAGTACGGCAGACCTACAAGACTTCAACGCGGCGGCCGGATCGGCCGCCCCGTCTCCCCCCGGGTGCAGCGAGGAGGAGTCTAGAGGGTGAGCGATCAAGAGTCCTCACGATCCGGCTCAAGCTTCCTCAAAAAATATCAAAGTCCAGCTGTTTCGGGTCTCCGGCGACTGGAGTACAATCCTTTTCCAGGGTCACGCTGCATTCCGGAGAGGGCTCCATCGCACTCCTCCTGCCTGTCGGTGGGGTGATGGGTCCGTCGTCGCGGCGCCTTCGGCGCACCCTGATTTCTCCCCATGTCCACGAGCCCACCGGTCCCGCGCGCCGAGAAGCACGTCTACGAATTCGACGGCTTCCGCGCCGATCCCGTCCGCCGCCGCCTGCTGCGCGGCGGCGAGACGGTGCCGCTCACCCCCAAGGCCTTCTCGATCCTCATCTACCTGCTCGAGCGCCGGGGGAAGGTGGTGGAGAAGGAGGATCTGCTCCAGCGGATCTGGCCGGACACCCACGTCACCGAGGCCAACCTCACCCAGAACGTCTCCTCCCTCCGCAAGGCGCTCGGCGAGCGCGCCAACGATCACCGCTACCTGGTCACGGTGCCGGGGCGGGGGTACAGCTTCGTCGCCGACGTCCTCGAGGTCCCCCGCGAGTCGACCGGAGAGATCGCCATCCCTCCCCCCGAGGCGCTCGAGCCGCCGGCCGTGGCCACGGCCGGGACATCGACGGCCCCCCTCCCCCTGACGCCGCCGGTCTCTCCTCCGAGCGTTCCTCCGGCCGCCGCGCCGCTGCTGATTCGGGCGCCGGCCCCGGCCGAGGAGAGGCTCGAGGCGACCCTGGTGGAGATACCGCGGGCGTCCCCGGCGCCTCCCCGCGGCCGCCGGCGTTTCCTCTTCGCGGGGGTGGTCCTGGGGGTGCTGCTGGCGCTCGCGGCGATCGCCCTCTACCGCTCCTACCGGGAGAGGCCGCACGCCGCCGCCGCGTCCGCCGCCTCTTCCGCCGACGGCGGCGCCGAGCCGGCGGCCGGAGCGCCGGCCCCGGCGCCCGCGCGGCCGGCGCTGGCGGTGCTCGGGTTCCGCAACCTGGGCAAGGAGCGCAACCAGGCCTGGCTCTCGACCGCCCTCTCCGAGATGCTGGTCACCGAGCTCTCCCCCGCCGCGCGGGCGCGGCTGGTGCCGGGGGACGAGGTGTTCCGCCTCAAGGAGACCTTCTCGCTCCCCTACACCGAGGAGCTGAGCGCTCCCCAGCTCGAGCAGATCCGCGACCACCTCGGGGCCGATCTGGTGGTGGTCGGCTCCTATGTCGTCCTCGGCGCGGGGGAGACGGCGGAACTGCGGGTCGATCTGCGGGTGGTGAAGGTGGCGACCGGCGACACCCTCGCCTCGCTCGCCGAGGTGGGGACGGAGGACGGCGTCTCCGATCTCGCGGCGCGGCTCGGCACTCGGCTGCGGCGCGCCCTCGGATGGTCCGACCCGTCGCCGGCGGAGGTCCAGGAGATCCAGGCGCTGCTGCCGCACAATCCCGCCGCGGCGCGCCTCTACGCGGAGGGGCTCGCGCGGCTGCGCGCCTTCGACGCCCGGGGGGCTCGCGACTTCCTCGAACAGGCCGCCGGCGCCGATCCGGAGTCGGCGGTGATCCGCTCCTCCCTGTCGCTCGCCTTCACCGCGCTCGGCGACGACGCCCGGGCGCGCGCCGCGGCGGAGAAGGCGGTGGAGCTGGCGGTCCACCTGCCGCAGGAGCAGCGGCTGGCGATCGAGGCGCGGGCCAGCGAGGTGAAGAAGGACTGGACGCGGGCGGGGGAGCTCTACCGCTCGCTGTGGACGTTCTACCCCGACAACCTCGAGTATGGCCTGCGCCTCGCCGACTCCCTCTCCGCGGGCGGCCACGGGCAGCGCGCCCTGGCGGCGGTCGAGGAGATGCGCAAGCTTCCCGCCCCGGCGGGGAACGACCCGCGCGTCGACCTCGCCGAGGCGTGGACCGCCAAGCGCCTCTCGGACGCGGCGCGCGAGATGCGGGCCGCGGCGAGCGCCGAGGCCAAGGGGCGCAAGTCGGGGGCGACGCAGATCGTGGCGCAGGCGCTGGCGCTCGAGGGGGACGGCCTGGTCCTGGTCGGCCGCTCGGCGGAGGCGGCCCCCCGCCTCGAGGAGGCCCGCGACCTGTTCGCCAGATCGGGGAACCAGGCGGCGCTGGCGGTCGTCCTCACCCGCCTCGGCATGACCTACCACGAGCGCGGGGAGCTCGCCGAGGCGGAGAAGCTCTACCGGCAGGCGCTCGCCGCGCAGGAGCAGGCGGGCGGCGTCCAGGGGACGGCGTTGCAGACCGCCAACCTGGGGATGCTCGACTTCGACGCCGGCGCCATGCCGCAGGCGCAGGCGCTCCTCGAGTCGGCCCTCGCCGCCTACACCGCGGCCGGCGACCGGGTGATGGCGACGCGGATGGACTACGCGATCGCCTCGGTGCTGCTGGGACGGGGGGACCTCGCGGCGGCCCGCGAGCGCTTCGACTCGGTGGTCGCGATCAGCCGGCAGACCGGCAACCGCACCGACGAGGCGCGGGCGCTCAGCGGCGAGGGGTTCGTCCTCGAACGGCTCGGCGCCCTCGGCGAGGCGCGCTACCTGCAGGATCAGGCCTACGAGATCACCCGCCAGCTCGGCGACCCGATCCGCGGCGCCTCGGCGCTCGCCGCCTCGGCCGGCGTCCTGATGCGCCAGGGGGAGCTCGGCGAGGCGGAGAAGCGGCTCGCGCAGGCGCTGGCCATGAAGCGCCAGGGCGGGGACCGGCTGGGCGCCAGCGAGGTGCTGGGGCGGCTCGCCGAGCTGGCGGCGCGGCGCGGCGACCTCGCGGGGGCGGAGCGCCTGGGCGCCGAGCAGATGGCGCTCGCCCGCGGCGTCGGCTCGCGGACGCTGATCGCCGCCGCCCTGCGCAACGAAGCCGCCCGCAGCTTCGACCACGGGGACCTCCCGGGCGCCCGCCGGCGCCTCGAGGAGGCGCTGCGCCTCCGCGTCCAGGATGGCGAGGAGCTCGAGGCGGCGGCGGTGCGGCTCGACCTGGCGGAGGTGCTGCGGCTCGCCGGCGCTCCCCGCGACGCCGCCCGCCTCGCCACCGAGGCGGCGGAGGCTTACGGCAAGCAGCGGATGAACGGCTCCCGCGCCCTCGCTCTCGCCCGCCTCGCGGAGGCCCTGCTCGCCGACGGCCGCACGGCGCCGGCCGTGGCCGCCGCCAAGGAGGCGCAGGGGATCGCCGAGGGGAGCGAGAACCTCGACCAGCACCTGGCCGTGGCCCTCGCCGTCGCTCCCGTGCTGGCCGCCGCCGGCGATCCCGCGGCGGCCCTCGACCTGCTGCACTGGGCGACCGCCGAGTCCGGCCGCACCGGCCTCCTCGCCATCGGCCTCGAGGCGCGCCTCGAGCTCGGCATCCTCCAGGCGCAGACCGGCGACGCCGCCGCGGCCGCCGCGACCCTCGAGGACGTCCGCCACCAGGCCGAGCTGCGCGGCTACCGCGCCCTCTCCCAGCGCGCCGCCGAGGGGCAGCCGCGAGGGGGCGTGCCGCGCCCCTGAGGCGCGGGGTCGGCCGTCTGCGATCACCCTGTGGCGGAGGCGGTAGAGACGTGACAGGTCGTAACGAGAACGCTTCGGATGCCACGGGGACGGCGTCACGTCTCCGCCGAAGGGCAGGCCGGCCGATCGTCCAAGGACACGGGCAATGAGGGACCGAGGCAGTTTTCCATTCCTCATTTGAAGGCAGATCGAGCGATCAAGCTCGGATCGACGGGAAGTTGATCCCTCCGAAGGGGTGAATCCGGCGACCTGCCTTGCGAAGAGACGTGACGCCGTCCCCGTGGCGGTCGAAGCGTTATCGTTACGACCTGTCACGTCTCTACCGCCTCCGCCGCAGGATTTCCCCATCCCAGCCGCGACCGCACGTACCAAGGCAAGGCCCGTCGCGACGAACCGATCCTGTAAGATCCGCGGCGTTGCTTGCGACCTCTCGAAAGGAGCCCGCATGGCCCGGCTGCGCGTCTTCTCGATCCCCCTTCTCCTGCTCTCCTTCCCGGGCGCCGCGGTCGCCGCCGCGAAAGCGGCCCCCCCGGCGAGCGCCCCGGCCGCCGAGGCGCGCGCCATCGACACGGAGCTCGTGGCGTGCGGCACCCGCCATTCGATGTCCTCCTGGACCGACCCGAAGCGGGGGATCGGCTGCGCGCGCGACCACGTCGTGCGGCGGCTCGAGGCGATCGCGGCCCTCGCGGCGAAAAACGGCGGCCGGCTCCAGGTGGTGGTCGACAAGTACGAGACCAGCGGGGCGCGCACCGGCAAGGTGGCGGTGCACATGGAGAACGTCTACGCCGTCCTCCCGGGGAGCGACCCGGAGCGGCGGAAGACCGCCTACGTGATGTCCGGGCACCTCGACTCGCGGGCCTCGGACGTCATGGACGCCACGAGCGACGCGCCGGGGGCCGACGACGACGCCTCGGGGGTGATCGTCTCGCTCCTCTCCGCGGAGGCCATGACCAGGAAGCAGCCGTTCCGCGCCACCCTGATCTTCGCCGCCGTGGCCGGCGAGGAGCAGGGGCTGCTGGGGGCGACGCGGCTCAAGGCGTGGCTGGCCGAGCAGGGGTACGAGGTCGGCGGCATGATCACCAACGACATCGTCGGCGCCACCAACGGCTCTCGGGACCGCCGGCCGCGCGTGTTCAGCGAGGGGGGGCCGGACGGCGTCGACTCCCCCGGCCGGCAGATGGCGCGCCGGCTCGACGAGCTGGCCGGACCGTCCCGCGTGCGGCTGGTCTTCCGGCGCGACCGTTTCGGCCGTGGCGGCGACCACCTGCCGTTCGCCGAGGCGGGGCTGCCGGCGATCCGCGTCACCGAGCCGCTCGAGAACTACGACCACCAGCACCAGAACGTGCGCCTCGAGAAGGGGGTCCAGTACGGAGACCTGATCGAGTCCATGGACTTCCCGTTCGTCGCCTCCGTGGCCGCTCTCGACCAGCTCCTCCTCGGCGAGCTGGCGGCGGCCCCGGCGCCGCCCAAGGCGGCCGTGCTCACCGGCGCGGTGACCCCCGACGCGAAGATCGACATCCAGATGGGTGGGAAAACGGGGGAGACGGCGGACGACGCGGAGCGTTCGGGGTTCGAGGTCCTGCACCGCGAGACGACCGACGCCCGCTGGCACGTGCTGCGCACGGTGGCGCGGCCGGGGGAGGTGGTGCTGGCGAACACCAGCACCGACAACGAGTACTTCGCCGTGCGCAGCGTGGGAAAGAACGGCCACCGCAGCTTCGCCGTCCCCTGCGTGCCGGCGCCGCGCCCGCCGCTCGACAGCGTCCCCGCGAAGCCGGCGGCGGCGACCGCGCCAGAGGCGCCGCCCGCCGCGCCGAAACCGCCGGGGCGCTGAGCCTGGCCCCAAGAACCACCAGGGCGCGCCGCCGTCGCGCGGCGCGCCCCGCAGCCAACCTGGAGATCCTGCGACCGTCTTGAAGAAGGAAGCGAGCTTAACCGCGGAAGATTACAGACAACATTAAGGCGAGGGGGGACTCCCGCGCCGGCGCCGCGTCGAGACGGCGAGGACGCGGGTCGCCATCAGGCGGCGGAAGAACAGGTCGAGCGCTCCGAGCTGGGCGCGCACCTCGGTCTCCGGATGGATCTCCGCGAGGAGCACCTCGCGGGCGCGCAGGCGGCCGAGGTCGATGATCGGGCGCAGCACCTCCCAGCGCGACTCGACCCAGGGGCAGGGGAGGCGATGGCGGGGGCGGATCACCACGGTCCGTTCGGCATAGGGGGCGGGGATGACGTGATCGGGGTCCTGGGCGGTGCGGTAGAGCCCCCCCTCGCTCTCCCCCTTCATGGTCACCACCACCACCGCGTCGCACCCCTCGGCGAACGCCTTCTCGTAGGGGATGTTGTCGGTCAGGCCGCCGTCGCCGTAGCGCTCGCCCGCGATGCGCGGGGCGTGGGTGTAGAACGGCGGCACGTAGTTGGAGGCGAGGCAGAGGGCGAGCGGATCCTCGACCGTGCGGGCGTCGAAGAAGACCCCCTGGCGGTCGCGCAGGCGGGTGACCCCAACCCACAACGGCGGCGCCTCCGGCCGCTGCAACCGCTCGGCGCCGACGAAGCGGGCGAAGGTGCGGCGGTGCATCTCCGGGAAGCGGTAGGGGGAGTGGTCGCGCAGCAGGTTGCGCAGGTCGAGCCGCGGCATCCGCGTGAAGGTCCGCCAGTAGTGGCGCAGGCGGGGCACCGTCCCCGCCGACACCGCCGCCGCGTTCCACGCCCCTCCCGAGACCGCGACGCAGACGGCCGGTGCGATCCCGAGCTCGGTCAGCGCCTCGATCACCCCCACCTGGAAGCAGCAGCGCGAAGCGCCGCCGGAGAGGACGAGCCCCACCCGGCGGGCCGAGCGGAGCATCTCGAGGGCTGGCGATGTGTCGGAGAGGCCGTCCATCAGCGCATCTTAAGTGCGCCGCGCGCCCAAAAATTTCGGGCTGTGGAATGGAACGCGCTCAAGGGTGTGGGTGTCCCCGCCCAGGAGGGGGCCGGCCGGAGTCGTGGACCTGCAGAGCCTGCGAGATCAGCTGCCGGCGTTCGTGCGGCCCTGCCGGCGTGCGATCCGCGACCGGACCTCGGAATGCGCGTTCTCTGCTCGGTCCGGGTCGTTTCCTTGGAGGACGCCGACAGATTTCATCGCAGCTTCATGCAGGTGCTGCTGCCTCTCGTCCTCGTTGACGTCGTTCCCCTTGTCGCCGCTCGTCAGGTCTTGCATTGTACCCCCTCACCCCGCCGCCAGATCCTGGATCGGCACCGGGATGAAGCAGAGGACGAAGAGGATCAGCGCGACGACGGCGAGGGCGCGGCGCTTGCCGTCGAGCGGTTCGCTCTCGTCGGAGACCGGCGGGTGGAAGAGGCCGATCCCCAGCACGATCACGCACCAGAGCCACCAGCCGGGCCAGTGGAAGCCGAGCAGCGCGAGCCCCAGCCAGAGGGGGAGGGCGGCGCGGCGCTGGAGGCGGCCGAGGGCGGCGTAGAGGATGTGGCCGCCGTCGAGCTGGCCGAGGGGGATCAGATTGAGCGCGGTGGCGAAGAGGCCGAGCCAGGCGGCCATCGCCACCGGGTGGAGCTGGAGCACCATCCCCGGCGCCAGCGGCCCGTGGAAGGCCCGGCTCGCCAGCTCGATCGCCAGGCAGTGGCCGAGGTAGAGGATGCCGTCGCCGTTCGCCCCCACCAGGCGCGTCGGCTGCGACTTCGCGATGCCGTAGAGCAGGAAGGGGACGAGCGCCACGAAGCCGGCGAGCGGCCCGGCGATCCCGACGTCGAAGAGCTGGCGCTTGCTGTAGATCGGCGTCTTGATGCGGATGAAGGCGCCGAAGGTGCCGAAGTTGATCGGGACCGGCAGGAAGTAGGGCGGGGTGCAGGGGATGCCGTAGATCCGGCAGGTGACGTAGTGCCCCATCTCGTGACAGAGCAGGATGGCGAGCGCCGGGAGCGAAAAGGCGAGGCCGGTCGCGAGCACGTCTGGATGGGTCCACACGGCGGCGATCAGCCGGGGGGTCAGCCAGGTGAGCGCGGACGCGTCCCGGCTGGCGGCCCACATCGCCGGCCCGAGCGTGGTGGTGGTGAGGAAGGTGAGCGCGAAGCAGAGGAGCGCCCGGCCGTAGCGGTGCCACCAGAGGAAGCGCGGCGCCGGCCGCACGGCGCGCGCGTAGATCTCGCCGCCGGAGGGCTCGCCCGCCGGAGCGGCCGAGGGGATCAGGTCGATGACGGGGTACACGGACGCCGGCCCCGGCCGGCCGTCGGGGGTGCCTTCGCTCATCGTCGGGTTTCCGCGCGGTGCAGGGGCGCGGGCTCAGAGGTTCTTGAGGTCTTTGCCGGGCTTGAAACGGACCGTCTTGCCGGGGGAGATAGCCACCTCCACGCCGGTCTTGGGGTTGCGCCCGACCCCCTTCTTGCGGTCGCGCACCTGGAAGACGCCGAAGCCGCGCAGCTCGATGCGCTTCCCCTCGCAGAGGGCGTTCTTCATCGCCTCGATGATGGTGTCCACGGCCTGCGCCGCTTTCACCCGGGGGACGTCGGTGATTTCCGCGACTTGGTCGACGATGTCCGACTTGATCATTGGGCTTGCGGCTCCGAAACGGGGGCGAGTCTAGCAACGGGTCTCAAAAGGTGTCAACAAATCGAGATCCTGCTAGGACTTGGCCTCTCCGCGCTGGCGGTTGGTGAGGATGCAGCGCTCGACCGCGGCGGTCGTCGCCTCGAGCAGGCGCTGCATCTGCGGCAGCTCGACGGGCCCCTTGACCGCCCCGTCGGCATAGAGGATGAGGATCAGCCGGTCCTTGATGCGCACCGGCAGCATCACGCAGTCGCGCGGCAGGTCGCCCCCCCAGGTGCGGGCGAGCTGGCGGTGGGCGGGCATCGGCGGCAGGGGGCCGAAGTAGACGCCGCCGCCGTGGCGCAGGTTGAGGAAGATCGAGGGCTGGTCGAAGCCGATCGAGAAGGTGGCAAAGGCGTCGCGGTCGATCCCCGTCCCCTGCACCTTCCAGGCGTTGATGCGGTCGCGGCTGACCTGGAAGAGGGCGACCCGCCGGTGGTTGCGCCCGAGGAAAGCGAGCAGGACGCGCGCCACCTCCTCGAGGTCGGAGACCTCGCCGAGCGCCGCGATCGCCTCCTCGAGGGTGGCCGGCGGCGGCGGCGGTGGCTGCACGGTGGGCATCGGCAGGGTCGGCGGCAGGACCTGGGGGCGCGTCGGCTGCTCCGTACGGACGGCCGACATCGGCTGGGTCGGCGCGAGCTCCGCCGTGCGCGCCCTCCCTGCGGTGGCGGCGGCGGGCGCGGGGGGCTCGGGCGGGGCCTCGGCCGGGACCTCGGCGGCGAAGGGGCCGAGCGCGGCCCGCTCCTCCGGGGTCAGCGAGACGCTCTTCGCCCGCTGGATCGGGACCGGGGCGACGGCCGCCGGCGCCGCCGACGCCGCCAATGACGGAGGCGGGGCGGCCGGGAGCGGCGCGACGGCTGACGGCGCGGCGGTGGCCGCCGGGGCGGATGGGGCGGTCGCGACGACCGGCTGGACCCCCGAGAGGCCGGGGGGGCGCGGCGGCGGCAGCTCGTCCGGGCTCCACAGGATCGCCGCCGGCGCCGGCGGGGGAGCGATCGGCAGCAGCTCGGGGAGGTCGGGCGCCAGCTTGATCTTCGGCGGCGGCGCGAACGGGCTGTCGAACAGCAGCGGCTCGGGCTCGGGCTGCTCGACCGGCTTCTTCTCCCACAGGAAACGGGCGCGGTTCAGCCGGTCGAGGACCAGGGCGAAGCGCGACGGGCACTCCTCGCCGTAGTAGCGCTCGAGCGCCTCGAGGATGCGGACCTCCTCGGCGACGAAGACCCTGACCCGCTTGCCGGAGGCGAAGGCGATCTCGTCCTGGGCCGAGAGGTTGCGGGGGTCCATCAGGGCGAGGTCGAGCCGCCCCCCCTCGACCCGGAAGGGGATCGCGCGGCAGCGCCGGGCGAGCTTCTCGTGGAGCAGCCCGACGACCTCCTCGGGGACGCCGCGCAGGTCGTCGCCGCTCGCCGTCGGCACGCCGAGCTGCTCGGCGAGCCCCTTGAGCAGCAGCTCCTCGGTGATGGCGTCCATCTCCATCAGGCAGGTGCCGAGCCGGCCGCCGGCGACGTTCTGGTTCTTCAGGGCGCGCGTCAACTGCTGGACCGTGATCCAGCCGCGCGACACCAGGAGCTGTCCGAGCTTAGCCATTCGCCTTGGTTTTCCGCCTCGCGACCTCGCCGTCGATCGTGCCTGGAGCGTGCACTGTGGTTCGGGGTGTCTGTAACTCGTTCACTGGACGATATTTAAGCGCAAGGGCGTCATTATAGAGGGGGCTCGATAGCCTTGTAAAGGAGCGCCGCCCGCTGTTATCCTCCGAGTCGTGAAGCTTTGTTTCTCAGCGGTTTGCGCCGCCAGCCTGACCTTCCTCCCCGCCCTCCTCGGCGCCGCGTCCGCTCCGGCGGCCGCCGCGCCCGCCCCGGCCGCCGCTTCCGGGGCCTCGTTCCAGTTCGCCCTCGGCAAGCTGCTCGCCGTCGAGGGATCGGTCAACGACGCGCTCGCCGCCTTCGAGGAGGCCGAGAAGCTGGCGCCGGGGGCGAAGGAGACGGCGTACGTGCTGGTCGAGCACGCGCAGCTCCTCGACCGCATGTCGCAGTACGCGCGGAGCGCCTCGACGCGCGACGACTCGCTGCGCAAGGCGGCCGAGAAGGTCGCCGAGGCCCGCCGGCTGGCGCCCGAAAACCTCGACGTACTGCGCGCCGTCGGCGAGATCAACGTCGACCTCGCCGCCTCGGACCCCGCGGCGATGGCGACCGCCCGCGACGCCTTCGAGGCGGTGCGCAAGCGCGATCCGCACGACGCCCAGGCGTTCCTCACCCTGGGGCGCATCTATCTCGACCAGAACCAGCCCGCCAAGGCGGCCGAGGTGTTCCGGGAGCTGGTCAACAACGTCCCCGAGCAGCGGATGGCCTACGCCCTGCTGGTCGAGTCGCTGCTGCGCGCCAACCAGCCCGAGGAAGCGCGCAAGGCGCTCGCCGACATCCTCGGCTTCGATCCGGGCTCGCTCGAGGCGCGCCTCACCCTGGCCGACCTCGAGACCCGCAGCGGCGACACGGAAGCGGCGCTCAAGACGCTGCGCGAAGCGCCCGAAGAGGTGCGCGACGACCCCCGCCTGCGCCGCCAGATCGCCTGGGCGCTCTACCAGAACGGCGACCTCGACGAGGCCCTGAAGGCGCTCGCCGCCCTGCCGCCGAGCGAGCCGGACGCCAAGGACCCCGCGCACACCGGCAAGGAAGGCGCGCAGGCGATCGCCCTGCTGCGCGGCCTGATCCTCACCGCCCAGGGGCGCACCGACGACGCGCTCGCCGCCCTCGGCAAGCTGCACGACGCCGACCCGAAGGACAGCGGGGTGGCCCTCACCCTGGCGCGGGTGATGGAACGCGCCGGCCGGCGCGACGACGCGGTGCGGCTGCTCACCGACCTCGCCGCCGCGCTCGACAAGGACGGCAAGCCCAAGGAGGCCCAGGACGCGCGCCTCGAGGCAGCCCAGGTCTACTACAACGGCAAGCAGTGGGACAAGGTCGGGGAGATCCTGCGCCCCCTGCTCACCGCGGCCGACGACGCGGTGCGTCTCCAGGCGGTGAACCAGACGGCCGACGCGCTCGCCAAGGAGAAGCGCTACGACGAGGCGCTCGCCCTGCTCGACAAGGAGGGCGCGAAGGACAGGGTCAAGGACCCGGCCTCCCCGCCGCTGGCGCCCCTGCAGGTGCCGCCGCAGATCGTCGCCAAGCGCGCCGAGATCCTCTCGCGCGCCGGCCGCGAGACGGAGTCCGCGAGCCTGCTCGCCGGCCTCGCCGCCGGCGACGACCCCTCGGCCCTCGCCGCCGTCCAGGCCTGGCAGCGCCTCGAGAAGTACCAGGAGTCTATCCCGGTGCTCGAGCGGATCGCCGCCGCCCATCCCGACCAGGTGCCCGTCGGCTTCCTGCTGGGGGCCGCCTACGAGCGCTCGGGGCAGCGCGACAAAGGGGTCGCGGAGCTCCGGCGCGTGCTCAAGATCCAGCCAGATTTCCATGCCGCGCTGAACTACCTCGGCTACACCTTCGCCGACGCCGGCATCCACCTGGACGAGGCGCTGAAGCTGATCCGCCGCGCGGTGGCGCTCGATCCGGACAATGGCGCCTACGTCGACTCGCTGGGCTGGACCTATTTTCGACTCGGCCGTCCGGAGCTCGCTCGCGACTCTCTGGAACGGGCCTCCCGACTGGAGCCCGAGGACGCCGCATTGCAGGAGCACCTGGGGGATGTTTATGTTGCGTTGGGGCAGACGGAGAGGGCACGGCAGGCCTACCGAAGGGCGCTCGATCTCGGCGGCGACGATCCCGAGAAGGTCCGGCACAAGCTCGGCGATCTCGGCAAGACCCAAGCCCATTAGCGCGCTCGGGAGGGCCGCCGCGGCGGTCCTCCTGTTGTCCGGCCTCTCCCTGGTCCTGGGGTGCGCGCGGAGCACCCCCTCCCCCCGTCCATTGCCGGCCCCGACGCTCGCCCCCTGGGAGATCCCGCAGGCTTCCTACGGCTCGCAGCGCCTCTACCGGATGACCTACTCGGGTCCGGAGGGGGAGGGCTCCTTCCGCATCACCCTGCGCCTCGTCTCGCCCGCCCGCTACCAGCTCCAGGCGGTCGACCCCGTGGGCCGGGCGCTCTGGAGCCTCGACGTGCAGGACAACGCCGGGCTCGCCCTCAACCACCACAACCGCACCTTCTGCCACCTCGAAGGGCGCTTCGACATCACCGGCGTGCCGCTAGGCCCGTTCCCCCTCCTCTCCCTCCCCGCCCTTCTCCTCGGCCGCGTCCCCGCCCACCCGGCGCCGAGCTCGCCGACCGCCCAGCCGCGCGGCCGGAGCTTCGAGTTCAAGGACGACACCGACCGCAAGTGGACGGGAGTCCTGGGCGAGCAGGGGATCGTCACCCAGTGGATCCTCTCCGAGGGGAGCACCCCCAAGGCCTGGTACATGAGCCGCGACGACTGGTCGATCCTCTCCGAGCGCGACCGCGGCGTCCAGGTGCGCTGGAAGGAAGCCGTCCGCGAGAACCTCGACAAGGACCCCACCCGCCTCGAGATCCCCAAAGGCTACAAGGAGACCGAGTGCGGCGATCCCGCCCTGCCGGACGCGGCGGCGGTGC
>CAVWOZ010000021.1:0-61347 GCA_963756595.1 uncultured Acidobacteriota bacterium | reverse complement strand
CTCGAGGCGGAGACAAGCGGGGGAGGCGCGGATCACGGACTGGCACGGACGAGCACGGACCTACACGGACAGGGAAGAGGTAACCTCGCAGGTTACCTCGTCGCTGTCCCTGTTCGTCCGTGTGAGTCCGTGGTCGTCCGTGGTCTGCCTCACTCCGCGTACATCCGGATCACCCGCTCGATCGCCCGGGCGCAGACGTCGCAGAACGACTGCGGGTTGCGGCTGAACATGATGCAGTCGACCTCGGGGCGGTAGAGCCGCTTGGCCTCGTAGGCGGCCCCCTGGAAGGCGCCGACCTTGCCGAAGTATTTCTCGGCATGGAGCATCGGGGTGGTCTTCTCGCGCACCTCCTGGAACAGCGCCTCCATCTCCGGCTCCGGGGCGTTCCGCTCGCGCAGCTCGTGCCGCTTCTTCTCGGAGGCGAGGATGTAGGTGTCGTACGCCGTCTGGTTCCACGGCGTGGGGACGGGGGTGCCGGGGGTGGCGCCCCACTTCGGGTGCTGGGGATCGCGCAGCGCGGTGACGTTCGGCTCCCAGGGCTCGCTGCCGGGGGGATTGAAGTTCTGGTAGGCGACCTGCGAGGTGTAGTACTCGTCCCCCAGCCCGGCGAAGGAGTGGCCGAGCTCGTGGACGGCTACGTAGAGCGCCTCGGCGCTGTCCGCGGCGACCGTGTTCCACAGGTTGTAGATGCCGCCGCCGCCGTACTTGCGGCTGTTGGCGACCAGGATCAGGGCGTCGTAGGGGGCCGCGGCGGCGGCCTCGCGGATGGCGGTATCCTCGAAGGAGAGCATGTAGCGCTCGGAGTCGAAGGCGTTGTAGGCGAGGCCGAGCGGGGTGTGGTTCCAGGTCTTCGTCCGCGGATCGGTGACGCCCGAAGCGGCGGAGGGCAGGTCGATCGCCCGCACGTTGAAGTCCCCCCGGTGGCTCTTATAGGGCTCGGTCGCGAACAGCCGGTCGGTGATCCGCTTGACGTCGGCGTGGAACTTCGCCGTCTCGGCGGCGGTGTAGCCGTCGCCGAGCAGCAGGAGGTCGACCTTCACCGCCGGCGCCCCGCTCTCGAAGACGGTCCACACCTTGCCGGCGGAGGAGAGCGGCGAGCGGTCGACGAAGCGGTCGGACGGGTCGGCCTCCCCCCGGTAGATCTCGCGGAAGGCGCCGTCCGCCCCCCGCTTCTCGAGCACCAGGGTCACCTTGCCGCGCGGCTCGGGGAAGCGCATCGACTCATGGAACGTCCGCCAGGTGCCGGCCACCGCCTCCCCCGTGGTCGCCCACTCGCCGTAGATGCTGGAGAAGCCGCGCGTCCAGACCGGCTGGTGGGTGGCGGCGTCGAGCACTTGCAGGCGGTAGGCGCCGAGGTTGCTGTCGTCCAGCAGGTGGACGCGGCTCCCCGGCCACTCCCCCTCGAGGCGGAGCTTGTCCAGGCTGACGTGCTCTTCCTTCGCCGTGCCGCCATGGAAGTAGTCGAAGCGCAGGGTGCGGCCGGTGAACTGGGAGTCGAACCCCGCGGCGCTGACGGTTTGCGCCATGGAGGTTCCGAGGAGGAGCAGGAGGCCGAAGAGGCGGATCGGCATGGGGCGGTCTCTCCTTGAATTGAGCGGTCGGCGCGATCTTAGGGTTCCTCGGGTAGAGTGGCAAGGAGCGATGCCGCCCCCCACCGTCCTCCGCACCTTCCGCAGCGACCGCGGCGACGCCCGGGAGCGGCTCGACCGCGTGCTGATGCGCCACTTGGCCGACCGGCCGGACGTCACGCGGGCAAGGATCCAAGGGTGGATCGGCGCCGGCCAGGTGCGGGTCAACGGCGCGGTGGCCGCCAAGCCGGCGAGCCGCGTGGCGCTCGACGACCGGGTGGAGATCGACCTGCCGCCGCCCCCGGAGCGCCGGGAGATCGCCGCCCAGGAGATGCCGCTCGCCGTCCTCTATGAGGACGATTACCTCCTCGCCCTCGACAAGCCGCCGGGGATCGTGGTCCACCCCGCTCCCGGCCATTTCGAGGGGACGCTGATCAACGCCCTCCTCTGGCGCGCCCGCGACTGGGGGGAGGGGAGGCGGCCCGGGCTGGTCAACCGCCTCGACCGCGACACCTCCGGGGTGCTGCTGGCGGTCAAGACGCCGGAGATCCACCACGCCCTGGCGCGCAGCCTGCGCGCCTCCGGCGCCGAGAAGGAGTACCTCGCCGTGGTGTACGGAGCACCGCTCGTCGACGCCGGACGGATCGAGCACAACATCGCCCGCGACCCCGCCGACCGCAAACGGCGCATGGCTGTGAAGAAAACGATCTCGAAGTCCGAAGGGAAGGAGAGCGTCACCCTCTACCGGGTGCTGTCAGCGGCGGCGGCGAACGGCCTGGCCCTCCTGCGCTGCCGGCTGGTCACCGGCCGCACCCACCAGATCCGCGTCCACCTCCAGGCCGAAGGGTGGCCGATCGTGGGCGACCCGCTCTACGGCGAGCCGCGCTGGAAGGGGATCGCGGACCAGGAGGTCGCCGCAGCCTGCCGCGACTTCCCCCGCCAGGCGCTCCACGCGCGGCGCCTCGCCTTCGTCCACCCGAAGACCGGCGACCGCCTCGAGATCGCGGCGCCCCTGCCCGCCGACATGGCGGGCCTGCTGGCGGTGGCCGGCTTGGATCAGGGGCCGACCGGCTGAACGTCGGTCACGAAGTACTCGGTCTCGCCGAAGCAGGAGGTGGGGAGCCCCGGGTGCTGGTCGTAGTGGAGGCGCACCCGCTGGCCGAGCGACTTGTTGATCTTCTCGGCGGTGGCCGCGTCGCGCACCGTGAACTCGAACATCTGCGCCGGGGTACCGGGCAGGTTCACCATCGAGAGTTCCCCCTCCCAGGTCTTGCAGAGGTACCCCTTGTGGGAGAACTTGTTGACGTAGCCGGCGCGCTCGCCGTCCGAGTAGTTGATGTGCAGGGCGCTCCAGACGTAGAGGACGAAGCCCCCGATCACCACCAGGGCGAACAGGAAGAGGACGAAAAAGAAACGGAAGCGTCCGCGGCGCTTGCGCGGCGGCATCGCGGGATTCGCGGTCGGGGCAGCGGTGGCCATGGCGGTCTCCTTGGGGAAGGGCAGGTGCCCTCGGGACAAGATCATTCCATGAAACGGGGTGGAAGCGGAGTGGGTGGCGTCGTTGGCCCGCGCAGCCGACTGGCAGCGACGAAGGAGCGGAGCCCGAAGGAGGCGAGCAGGGCCAACGACGCCGCCCACTCCGCTTCCGGGGCGCGGAGTAAGATGCCCCCATGGCCGACGACCTCTTCGCCACCATCTCCGAGCTGGCCGAGCGCGCCATCGAGCGCTTGCCGGAGGCCATGGGGCATGCCACCCGCAACGAGCTGACCATCCTCAAGGAGCTGCTGATGGACGCGAGGGCGCCGAAGCTGATGATCCTGGGCCGCCGCGGCGCCGGGAAGTCGTCGCTGATCAACGCCATCTTCGGCGAGCGGATGGCGGCCGTGGGATCGGTGCTCTCGGAGACGGGGAAGCCGACCTGGTACTCCTACGCCGGCCCGCGCGGCGAGATGAAGATCCTCGACACCCGCGGCCTCGGCGACCGCACCCGTCCCGAGGCGGCGAACTTCCACGACGCCCTCGACGAGATCCGCGCCGGCCTGGTCGACGAGTTCCCCGACGCCATCCTCTTCCTCTGCAAGGCGAAGGACGTCGACTCGCACATCGCCCAGGACGTCGCCAACATCGAGGCCGTCCGCGCCTTCATCGCCGAGAGGCACCGCTACCAGGCGCCGATCGTGGCGGTGGTCACCCAGGTCGACGAGCTCGACCCCAAGCGCGTCGAGCCCCCCTACGACAACGACACCAAGCGGCAGAACATCGCGACCGCCGTGCGGGCGATCGAAGAGGCGCTGTCCGAAAAAGGGATCGCCCTCGCCAGGGTGATCCCCGTCTCCACCTACGCCGAGTACGCGGTGGAGGGGGGTGAGCGGGTCTACGACAACTACTGGAACATCGAGGAGCTGGTCGACTACCTGGTCGAGGTGCTGCCGCGGAGCGCCCAGGTGCAGATGGCCCGCCTCGCCCAGCTCCGCGCCGTGCAGCAGAAGCTCGCCCGCAAGATGACCGCCGCCGCCGCGGCCGTCACCGCCGCCATCGCAGCGGCCCCGATCCCGGTCGCCGACATCCTCCCCATCACCGCCCTCCAGATCGGCCTGATCTCCGGCATCGCCTACGTCTCCGGGCGCGAGATGTCGCGCAAGGCCGCCAAGGAGTTCCTGGTCGCGCTCGGCGCCAACGTGGGAGCCGCCTTCGCCCTCCGCGAAGGCGCCCGCGCCCTCGCCAAGCTCGTCTTCCCCGGCGCCGGCTCCGCCGTCTCGGCCGGAGTCGCCTTCGCCGGCACCTGGGGGATCGGAGAGGCCGCCATCGCCTACTTCATCGAGAAGCGGCCGATCGAAGAGGCGCGGGAGCGGTTCCGGCGGAAGAAGAAGGAGAAGGCGGTGCCCGCGGGCGAGGGGTAGCGCGGCGCCCCTCAGGGCGCGTGAGGGTTTGCGCGGCCGGAGCGTTGGCCCTCATCACCCCGGCCCTCTTCTCCCCGCCTCCCCCCCTCTCCGTCCGGGAGAAGAGGGGGGCCCTGCGATCGGCGCTCAAGCTCCTCTTGGCTTTTGCAGCTCTCCCCTCTCTCCCGGCGGGGTGGGAGGGAGGCGGGGAGAGAGGGGCCGGGGGAGTGAGGGCCCGGAGCGGGGGACGCCGTCCCGTTCCACACCGCCGCCCCGCGTCGGGCACGCGGCTGGGTCTAAAAACCTGGAATCCCCCCTCACCGCTCGATCTCGGCCCGCAGGTCGAGGTTCCGGATCAGCCGGTGCAGGTAGGTGGGCTGGAGGCCGAGGCGGGCGGCGGCGCGGGTGATGTTCCCTCCCTCCTCGGCCACGGCGGCGCGGATCAGCTGCCGCTTGGTCTCCTGCACCACCTCGTGGAAGCGCCCGAGGGGGACCTCCGGCGAGGGAGCGGCGTCGAGCACCGTCTCCGGGAGGTCCTCGGCGCGGATCACCCCCCCTTCGCCGAGCACCAGGGCGCGCTCGACGGCGTTGGCCAGCTCGCGGACGTTCCCCGGCCAGTCGTAGCGCAGCAGGCAGGCGCGGGCCTCCGGCGTGAAGCCGGCCAGCGGGCGGCCGAGCTGGCGGCAGAGCTGGGCCGCGAAGTGGCTGGCGAGGAGGGGCACGTCCTCCCGCCGCTCGCGCAGCGGCGGCAGGTGGAGGGTGATCACCTGCAGGCGGTAGTAGAGGTCCTCGCGGAAGCTCCCCTCGCGGATCGCCTTCTCCAAGTCGCGGTTGGTGGCGGCCACCACCCGCACGTCGACCGGGATGGGGCGCGTCCCTCCCAGCCGTTCGATCTCCCGCTCCTGGAGGAAGCGCAGGAGCTTGGCCTGGAGGGAGAGCGGGATCTCGCCGACCTCGTCGAGGAAGAGGGTGCCGCCGTCGGCCGCCTCGGCCTTGCCCGTCCGCCGCGCCACCGCCCCGGTGAACGCGCCGCGCTCGTGGCCGAAGAGGTCGCTCTCGAGCAGCGTCTCGGAGAAGGTCGCGCAGTTGACGGCCACGAACGGCCGGCCGGCCCGCGGGCTCCCCTGGTGGAGGGCGCGGGCCGCCAGCTCCTTGCCGGTGCCGCTCTCGCCGCGCAGCAGGACAGTCGAGCCGGTCGCCGCCGCGCGGGCGAGGAGGCGGTAGGCCTCCCGCATGCGCGGGCTCTCGCCCACCAGGTCGTGCGCTATCCCCGAGGCGAGGCGGCGGTTCTCCCCCTCCACCCACTCGGTCTGCCGGACGTGGACGAGCGCCCCCACGGCGAGGGCGCCGAAGGCGGCGAGCCGCTGGAGGTGCTCCTCCGCGAGCCCCGCCCGCGGGCCGGCCGCCTCGCGCCCCCCCTCGCGGACATCGACGTAGAGGAGCCCCAGCGGGTGCCCGCCGTGGACCAGCGGGGCGGCGAGCAGCGAGCGGATGCGCTCGGCCTCGAGGCTCGCGGCGCCGGCCAGCCCTGCCGCGAGGAGCACGTCGCCGGCCCACAGGGAGAGCCCCTCCGCGAGCACCCGTTGCGCCACGGTGCGCGAGACGGGGAACGGCTCCGTCGAGCCGCCGCGGTCAAGGGTGAAGGCGGCCGTGATCTCGGGGGTCCCGCGGTCGGCGAGCAGGAGGGCGGCTCGCTCGCCGGGGATCGCCGCGAGGACCTGCTGGAGGAGACTGCGGGCGAGCTCCGCCGTCGAGCGCGGCGCCTGGAGGGCGGCGGCCACCGCGAGCAGGAGCTGGAAGTCGCGGCTCGCGAGCCCGTCCTCGAGCGGGCGGCCGGCCGCCCGCTCGATCGTGGTGCCGGCGAAGAACGCCCCCTCCTCGGCGAGCGGCGCCGGCTCGGCGGAGGGGCTCCCGCCCTCGCGGCTCTGGAACAGCAGGAGGGTGCCGCCCACCGCCACCACGTCCCCCTCGCGCAGCGGGTGGGTGTGGACGGGGTGGCCGTTGACGAACGTCCCCTGGCGGCTCCCCAGATCGAGGAGGCGGAAGCCGCCGTCCGCCGGCTCAACCCGGCAGTGATGCCGCGAGGCCGCGGGGTCGCGCACCTGGAGAGAGCTCCCCTCCTGGCGCCCGATCGACACCGCCTCCCGGCCGAGGGGGAGGCTCCGGCCGGCCTCTGGGCCGCTCAGCACGACGAGCTTGGGTGACAACGTGATGTCCTCGACAAAGAGATACAGTGTATCCGAACTGACCCAACACCCGACGTCTCCCGCAGCACCGCCCGTCGCCCTCGGGCAGGCTGGACGGACGGATACCCTGCGCTCAGCCCTTATCCCCGCCCTTCCCCTGCGTCGTCCCCTGGCACTGATCCTGCTCTCCGTTCCGGCAGAAGATCGATCGATTTTCCGCCGGGCGTCGCCCAGGCGGCATTAAAAACCTTTTCATGGCTTTGTAAGGGAGGAGATCCATGCCAGACGCACAGGTGATCCAGGTCACCATCGACCGTGAAAACCACTCGCTCACCCTCGACCGCTCGGAGGTCGCGATCGGGGCCGGGGACTTCGTGCAGTGGGATTTCAACGGCCTCGCCGTCGACGAGCTGGCGTACATTCGTTTCAGTCCCCCGTCGGGAGTGTTCGGACCATTCCAGTCCCTGGAGCCGTCCAGCTTCCACGTCTTCGGGACCGGCAACAACGGCGGCCCCGCCGCCTACCCCTATACGGCGCTGGTGCTGAACAATGACGGGGTCCTGGCGAGCTCCTCGGGGAGCCACACCATCCTCAATACCTCGCTGGACGTGAATGCCTCGCCGCAGGTGACCGTGACGTTCCAGCCGGGCTCGCCGCCGGCTCTCCTCGTGGAGCCGGAGACGCTCCAGTTGCAGCCCGGCCGGCCGGCACTCTGGACGATCCGCGGAGTGCCCGCGGGCCTCTTCCTGACCTTCGCGTTCGAGGGCCCCGACACGATGATCGGCCCCTTCTCGTCCTTCGCGGTGCTCCACGGAGTGAACGCGGCGCCGGTCGCCGTCGGCGCGAATTTCTCGCTGCCCACGGGTACGACCTCGACCCAGTATCACCTCCGGCTGCGCGACGAGGCGGGGAACGTGATCGCCGGAGACGATCCGGTCATCGACCTGCTGGGGTCGCCTCCGGGTACCTAGGCGGCGGAGCCCCGCGCAGCAGGGCCTGGAGCGCCGGGTCGTGACGCAGGGGGCCATAGGCGGGGAGGGCGAACCAGCGGGCTTTGAGCCCCTTCTTCAGGCTGAGGGCGGCGTCGACCAGGGCCGAGGCGCGGTCGCCGGCGAGGTCGTAGACCAGCGAGGCGGCGTAGAGGATCTCGGGGTCGTCGCCGCTCTCGCGCAGGGCCCGCTGGGTCACCTCCACGGCGTCGAGGGGGCGGCCGAGATGGGCCAGGCACTGCGCGCGGACCATCCGCTGCTGCGCCGGGAGGGGAGCCATGGCCTCGATGCGGGCGAGGCTCGCGAGGGTGCGGCGGTAGTGCTCAGCCGCCTCGGCGCTCCGCCCCAAGGCGAGCTCGGCGTCCGCCAGGTTGAGGAGCACGTTGGGGTTTTCAGGATCGAGGGCGAGGGCCTGGTGGTAGGCCTCGACCGCCTCGGCGGGGCGCCCCTGGAGGGAGCGGGCGACGCCGAGGTTGGTGTAGGGGCTGCGCTGCGGCTGGCGGCGCACGATGTCGAGGTAGATCGCCTCGGCGCGCCGCGGGTCGCCGTCGAGCAGCTCGAGGCTGGCCAGGCGGTTGAGCCCCCAAGGGTTGCCGGGGCTCGCCGCCAGCAGCTCCGCGAGGTGATGGCGCGCCGCGCCGAGGTGCCCCGTCCGCGCCTCGACGTCGGCGAGCCGGTAGAGGTTGCTCCACGAGGGGGCGGCGTCGACCGCCGCGGCGAGCTCCGCGGCGGCCCGTGGGAGGTCGCCGCGGCTCTCGGCGAGCTGCCCGGCGAGCGCATGGAGCTGGGGATCGCCGGGGACCAGGCGGGAGAGCGCCGCGAGGGTCGCCTCGGCCTCCTGCGGGCGCGCCGCGAACAGCGAGAGGCGGAAGCGGGCGACCAGCGGGCGCGGATCGCCGGGGGCGAGCGCGGCGGCGGCGCGGGCGGCGGCGAGCCCCCGTTCGAGGTCGGCGGGGCGGTGCCGGGCGCTGAACAGACTCTGCGCCACGTCGGCGAGCAGCAGGTGCCCCTCGAGGAAGCGCGGGGAGTCGTGCACCAGCGCCTCGAGCCGCGCGAGCTCCGGCTCGAGGTCCGTGCTGCCATGGTCGAGCCGCTCCTTGACGCGCAGCAGCCCGGCGTAGTCGTGGTCGCTCACCGCGAGCTCCGGGAGCCCCGGCCGCGGCGGCCGGTCCGGATACGCCTTGCGGAGCTGCACGGCCACGGCGTCGGCGAGGAGCCGCAGGTCGCGGTCGCCGGTGCCGGCGGGGACGGGGAAGCTCGCCGCCCACAGCACCCGGCCGTCGGCGCCGGCGATCCGCCGCAGCGAGGCGCGGGCCCCGGACCCCTCCCGTTCGAGGCCGAGGGCGATCACCTCGCCGGCCGCCGCGGTGCGCGCCGCCGCCACCGGCGTGGCGGCGCTCCCCGACTGCGAGGGGTCGAGCGGCGAGAGACCGGCGAGCGATCCCAGCGTCGAGAGGGTGGCGGTGAGCAGCCCCGAGGCCGTCAGGTCGGCAGCGCCCGGGCGGACCGGCGGCGCCAGGACGGCGATCCGCAGCGGCGCCGGCTCCTGGGGAACCCGGGCGCGCTGGAGGAGCCAGACGGAGAGCGCGAGGATCACCACCACTCCGGCGCCGAGGACCAGCAGCGGCAGCAGCGGCAGCCGGCGCCCGCGCAGGACCGTGTCGGAACGCCGCGCGGCGGCGGGCATCTGGACCAGCGTGCTCCCGCTCGCCGACGGCTCCCGCCCGCCGTCGCCGGCGAGCTCCGGCCGGGCTCCCAGGGCGGCCAGCTCGCGCGCCGCCTGCCCGGCGCTGCCGGGGCGCGCCTCGCGCTCCTTGGCCAGCAGGCGGTCGACCAGGCGCGACAGCTCGCCGGGGACCTCCGGCCGCAGGAAGGCAACCGGCGTCGGCGTGTGGGAGATCACCCGCTGGATCTCCTCGAGCGCGTTGCCGCCGCGGAAGGGGGAGGTGCCGGTGAGCAGCTCGTAGAGCAGCGCCCCCAGCGAGAAGAGGTCGGAGCGCGAGTCGATCTCGCCGCCGCGCGCCTGCTCGGGGGACATCGCGTGGGCGGTGCCGAGGGCCCACCCCTGCGGCGTCAGGTGGCTGGCCTCCGGCAGCTTGACGACGCCGAAGTCGAGGATCTTGGCGTGCCCCTCCGGCGTCACCACCACGTTGTCCGCCTTGAGGTCGCGGTGGACCAGCCCGGCCGCGTGCGCCGCCGCCAGCCCCTCGGCGATCTCCTGCGCCAGGCGGACGGCGGTGGCGAGCGGGAGCTCCCCCTCCGCGAGGAGCGCGCTCAGCGTCTGCCCCTCCACGTATTCGAGGACGATGGCGTCCCCCGCCTCGTCCTCGATCAGGTCGTAGACCTGCACCACGGAAGGATGGCTGAGCTGCGCCGCCGCCCGCGCCTCGCAGCGCAGCCGCTCGCGCTCCCGCGGCGTGGGGGCCTCGCGCAGGATGCGCTTCACCGCCACCCGCCGGCCCAGGCGCTCGTCCCAGGCCAGGAACACCTCGCCCATCCCTCCCCGGCCGAGCCGCCGGGCAAGGCGGTACTTGCCGATCGTTGAGGGCAGACCCTCGTTCTCTTCCAACGTCGCCATCCAGACTTTTCCGAGTTCGCCCGATTGTACCCGCAGGGGTGGGAACAGGCCAGCAAGCGCTGAATTGAGTCGAGCCCTGGTTTGAACCGCGCAGCCGACTGGCAGCGACGAAGGAGCGGAGCCCGAAGGAGGCGAGCAGGTTCAGACCAGGACTCGACGCCCGGTGAGGCGGCCCCCTCACCCCATCGGCAGCTCGACCGTGAACACCGTCCCCTGGGGCGCGTTGTCCTCCACCCGGATCGCCCCCTGGTGGTCGGCCACGATGCGGTGGACGATGGCGAGGCCGAGCCCCGTGCCGCGCCCCTTGGTCGAGAAGTAGGGGAGGAAGAGCTTCTCCTTCGAGGCGAGGGGGATGCCGCGGCCGGTGTCGGCGACCTGGATCTCGAGGTGGCCGTTCGACGCGTGCGCCTCGACCGTCACCCGCCCCGGCGCCTCGGTCGCCTCCACGGCGTTGTCCAGCAGGTTGATCAGCGCCCGCTTGATCTGCTCGCCGTCGATCCACACGGCGGTCAGCCGGGCGTCGACGTCGCTGCGCACCTCGACCCCGGGCTTGAGGTCGCGGTAGAGGTGGACCGTCTCAGCGATCAGCCGCGGCAGGTCGACCGGCGCCGGCTGCGGGCGGGGCATCCGGGCGTAGCGCGAGAACTCGTCGACCATCCCCTGCAGGGTCACCACCTCGCGCACGATGATCTCCGTGCCGTCCTCGATCGCCTTGCCGAGCCCGGGGTCCCCCTGCTGGTACTTGCGCAGCAGCCGCTCGGCCGACAGGCGGATCGGGGTGAGCGGGTTCTTGATCTCGTGCGCGATCCGCCGCGCCGCCTCGTTCCAGGCGGCGAGCTGCTGCGCCTTGATCAGCTCGGTCAGGTCCTCGATCACCAGCACCCCGCCCTGGATCGCCCCGGCCGCGTCGCGCAACGCCGTGACCTTGAGGTCGAACGTCTTCCACTCGCCGCCGACCGTCAGGTGCACCTCGCGGCTGCCGTGCCCCACCCGCCCCACCTCGCGCACGGCGGCGGCGAGGCGCGCGCGGTCCGGATCGCTCCACGCCTCGAAGAAGGGGCGCCCCACCACCTCCTCCGCCCGCTGCCGCAGCATGGCGAGGGCGGCGTCGTTGCAGGTGAAGATCGTCCCCTCGGAGTCGATCGACACCACGCCGGCCGCGACGTTCGCGAGCACCGCCGCGATCCGCGCCCGCTCGTCGGCGAGGCGCTCGTTGCTGGCGGTGAGCTCGCGGTTGCCGCGCTCGAGGAGCTCCTTGTTGCTCGCCAGCTCTCCGGTCATGCGATTGAACGAGTCGACCAGCACCCCCAGCTCGTCGTCCGCCTCGACCTCCACCCGGTGGGTGAGGTCGCCGCCGCTGATCCGCAGCGTCGCCTCGGCGAGCGCCTGGATCGGCAGCGTCACCCGGCGGGCGAGGTAGAGCCCGGTCCACGACGAGGCGAGGAGGATCACCATCGTCACCATCAGGAAGAGGAGGAGGTGGCTCGCGCGCAGGTCGTCCTTCTGCACAACCACCTGGCGGTACGCCTGGTAGTCCTCGACCAGCCGCTCGCGCTGGGCGGCGAGCACCGGGTCGAGCATCGACCCCGCGATCACGATCACCGGCGCGCCGCGGAGCTGCTTTCCCACCCCGGCGAGCAGCAGGCTGCCGTGCCCGCCCGACGGCGTCTCGACCGCCGTCGCGTGCCCCTCGGCCGCCGCCTGCTCGAGGAAGGCGCGGTCCGGCTCCGGCGGCTCGGCGAGCCCCGACTGCAGGTTGACGCTCGCCTGGATGAAGTCGCGGTTCTCGTAGACCTCGAGGAAGTCGAGGTCGAGCTCGCCGAGCAGCTCCTGGAGGCGGCGGGTGAGGCGCGGCTGCTGCTTCGGGTCGTGGAGGTCGATCCCCTGGATGTCCGTGAGCACCCGCCGCGCCGCCCCCAGGTTCGCCTTCTGAATCTGGTCGTAGAGCGCCTGGGCGACCGCGTTCCCCCGTTCGAGGACCGGGGCCACGGGGGAATTGAACCAGCGGTCCATCGACCCCTGCAGCAGCTCGGCCGCGATGGCGAAGAGGAGGAGGACGGGGATCAGCGACAGCCCCACGTAGGTGGCCACGAGCTTGAAGCGGAAGGTCGAGCCGAGCACTTTCTGCCGCCGCTCGACGATCAGCTTGATCAGGTTGCGCAGCAGGACGAAGAGGACGACCAGGATGAGCACGACGTTCGCGTACCAGAGGACGAACAGCAGCACCCGGTTGGTGACGAGGGCCGTCGGCAGGTCGCGCCCCCGCTCGGCGAGGTAGAAGAGCCCGGTGAACAGCAGCAGCAGGGCGATCAGCCAGCCGCCGATCACCCGGTGGTTCTTGCGGTTCTGGAGGAACCTCTGGCGGAGCGACGTCATCAGGGCCCCCCGGGGACGCCCGGGGCGCGGAACTTGGGAGACTCCCGCCACTTGGTGGTGACCGTCACCGGGATGATCGAGAGGAGCGTGCGCGACCCGAGCTCCGCCTCCACCTTCACCAGCAGCCGCCACTCGTGGGGGAGGCCGGCGACCGAGAAGACGGGGAGCCGCTCGATGTGGGTCATCGCCTCCTCGAGCGCCTTGGGCTCGCGCACCGTGCGGCTCTCGATCAGCTTGTCGTCGAGCTTGTAGTGGACGGTGTAGGCGCGCGACACGGCGTCGTACATCGCCACGACCTCGAGCGTGCCGGTGCGCAGCTTCTGGTCCCACCACCGCTGGCGGTCGCGAGCGAGCTCGAAGCGATAGAGGATCGAAGTGGGAAGCCCGCTGTCCACCCGCTCCGCCAGCCGCTGGTCGAACGCCTTGCGAAGCACGAAGCTCGCCATCACCCGGTCGCCGTCCAGGCCGATGCGGATCTCGGAGATTTGACCGCCGGCTTGGGCCTGCGAACCGCAGAAGATGAGCAAAAAGAGGAACAGGAGCGCGGGTTTCGCTCTCATCGGGAACGTCAGTCTAGCACTTCGAGACGATACTGCCCGGATGTACACCACCGGCCTCCTGAGGACGGAACGTGGGGGTCTGTAGAGGGATACGGAGGAGCGGGGGTGGGGCGTCGGGGGGCCTTTCCTGGGAGCGCCGGCGTCCCGCCGGCTCCTGACTCCGTTTTTCGCCTTCTCTGCCTTTTCGTGGCCCCGGTGACCAGGGGTTCGCACCCCTGGCTACATTCCGGGGCTCCTCCGGAGCCCGGTGGCCAAAGTCTCCCTGTCCGCTTCCCCGGCGTCCCCTGCTTCGAGGCATCCTCCCCGGGCTCCGGAGGAGCCCCGGACTGTAGCCAGGGGCGCCAGCCCCTGGATCGGAGAACCCCCAACCTCCCCAAAGCCCCAGAGGGGCGCCGGGAGCGCCATGTTTCCCTCTGGCCGGAAACCTTCTGAGCCAGCGACCGCCTTTCCTGAGGATCTCCCGAGCTTTTCGCTCCAGAATCCAATTTTTTGGACCTGGATCTGCCTTTTAGTCGCCAAATTCGATTTTTAGGCGCTGATTTTTGTTTTTAGAGCCTAATTTTAATTTTTGGACCCTAAAAAAGCTCCGGATCACTCTAAAAACAATCCATAGAGTCAAAAAATTGGATTTTAGACTCTAAATTGTAAATTTAGCCACTAAAAATCGAGATTAGACTCAAAAAATCAGGCGGGAAGCTCTAAAAACGAATCCGGAGTGCCCAAAACGCGTTTTCCGGAGAGGGGAGGAAGATTTCGCGGGGTGGTCTTGCGGAAACCCGGCAACGCCCGGTCCACGGCAACCGTCCCGTAGAGACGTCCCCATCGAGAAACGAGAACGCAACGCAGGCCACGGGGACGGCGGGGCGTCTCTCGGAGGCAAGGCCGGTGGGGTGGCCATCGTCTTCGCGAAGGCCGCGAAGGATGTTGTGGCCTTCTTACGGTCGGACAGGGCGGGAGGGCCGCCGCTCCGAGGAGACGCCCCGCCGTCCCCGTGGACTGCGGAGGGTGTCGTTATGCGATGGGGACGTCTCTACGGGACGGTCGTCGTGACGCGGACGATGGCGCGATGGCGAGCCGGGTTAGGCGGGCGGGCTCGAGCTTGGCAGGGTTCCCCGGCGTCCCCTGCTTCGAGGCATTCCTCCCCGGGCTCCGGAGGAGCCCCGGACTGTAGCCAGGGGCGCCAGCCCCTGGATCGGAGAACCCACAAACCTCCCCAAAGCCCCAGAGGGGCGCCGGGAGCGCCAAAGCGCCTCAGGAGCTGAAGAACCGGAAGCGCGGGGTGTAGAGCGTCTGGCTGTCCTTCCACTCGTAGGTCTGGACCGGTCCCAGATTCGAGAGCTGCTGGCCGATCAGGACCGCGAACGGCGCCGGCACCCGGACGAAGAGATGGACCGGCCCGCGCCATCCCGCGCTCTGTTCCTTGGCGACGGTCTCCGCGATTGCCACCGCCATCCGGTGGGGCTCGGAGGGGTCCGTGGGATCGAGGGCGGTCATGGAAGGCCCCTGCTTCGGCTCGAAGACGATCATCTTCCCCGCATCGAGGCCCGACGAGCTCGCATAGGTCTCGATGTCCTTGTCGATCGCCTGGGCGACCCCGACGACCACCGCGAGGCCATTGCCTGTGCCCAGGGAGCGGGTCTTGGCGAGGTCCCAGAGATCGAAGGCCGGCTGGAGGGGGCGGGCCGGACCGCTCCATTTCGTGCCGCTGTAGGGATCCATGACCTCGAGGTCGTAGCCGGTGTTCCGCCGGAAACGGAACCCCAGGGCCAGCGCCATGGTGAGGTGGCACTGCGGAACGATCTGCAAGGCGACCCGGCCCCAGTCGGCCGCCAGGGCTCGCCCGAGGGAATCCAGGGCGGGGCTCAGGTTGGCCTCCGCCTCGGCCGCGCTCGGGGGGAGGCCCTCCGGATAGTCGTACGTCCAGTCGAGAAGCAGGTCCAGCTCGTGGGGGCGTAGGGCGGGTCCGTTTCGGGTCGCGGCCCCGATCCGCAGCCGCTCTCCCGGCTCCCGCCGCTGGGAGAGGGTGAGCAGGAGAGAACGGAGCACGCATTCGGCCGCCGCCCGCAGCTCCTCGCCCAGCCGGCCCTGCTGGACCTCCTGCGGGTCGACCAGATAGCCGTTGAGCTTCCCAAGATCGTACTCCGAGAGCGGGGTCGCCGATTTCGTCTTCCGTGCGAGACGGACCATCTCCTTGGTGACTTCGTCCTTGTCGTCCCGGAAGACAGGCAGGATGCCGAAGCTTCCGTCCTGTCCGGCATTCTTCAGGGCATAGGCCCGCTCCCGTTCCCGGACCCATTCACTGGCGGCGGCATTCATCGTCAGGTAGAAGGTGAAACCGGCGGCGGCGGTCGCGGCCTTCTCGATCTCCGTCGCGGCCCATCGCCAGGCTTTGGCGGTCGCGCTAGGGCCGCGGAGCTTGATCCCCGCGTTGTTCTACGACTTGTGGCTTGCCTGCCGACCGGGAGCGCCGGATTAGCTTCGCCGCGCCCCGCGAGCCCTGGAGCGGAGTCCAAACACCTGACATGGGGAAAAGAGTGGTAAAGTATGAGCACCTACACAATGGAAACGCGAGCACAGGAGCCCATAGACCGAATGGTTCCGATCTTCGGGGAGAGGGAGCTTCTTTTCCGGCTTACCAGGCAGGCTAAGTCCAACTCGAGAAACATTGTCTTCCTCGTCGGATCTCCGCTGGTGGCGCCGGTGCGCCCAGGTGAACCGGGTGTTCCCGGAGTCGCCGGTATGATCAGCCTCATCCAGGAGGAACTCGAAGGGCAGGTCGAGCTGCCCTCCGGAACTCCCATGGAAAGCTATCAAGAGGCATTTCTTCAATTGCTTGGAAGATGTGGGCAGGAGGGCGTCAATCGCATAATCCGTCGTGCAGTTCTCCGCGCTCGAAAGGAGCCTCCAATTGGCACCGAACTCTCTGGTGCGGAGGCAGGCAGACAGGATATCTGCCTTGCCCTCGAAAGAGATTTCGAGGGTTGGTCCCTCAACTCTGCGGTCGAGAGCTTAGGGAGGATCCTCGCTGAGTACCCGGAACAGTTTGGCGAGATGCTGCTGACCAGTAATTTCGATCCTCTTATCGAGGTCAGTCTTCGGAAGGCGGGAGCGGGGTTGAGCTTCCGAACCATACCCCTCCACGCTGATGCATCTCTGAGTCTATCGAAGGGCGATGGCTGTAATGTGGTTCACTTCCACGGGTACTGGAGCGAATCCGATACTTTCCATATGTCCTGGCAGCTCCAGCATCCGCGTCCCCAGCTCTTGTCATCGCTCGCCGCTCTCCTTCGGGAACGGACAGTCGTCGTGGTGGCTTATGGAGGCTGGGATGACGTGTTTACACGAGCTCTCGCCAGCATTTCACAGGAGGTCGAAGCATTTCCAGAGGTTCTCTGGTTGTTTCGGGAGACAGAGCCAGAGCAGATCCGTAAGGGTTTCCTGGAGCGGATCGGGTCGCTAGAGCTGGTCGTCACTCGTGGCCGGCTGGTGCTCTATGGCGGGATCGATGTCCTCGCGTTTTTCCCGAACCTTCTGAGATCTCTCCAGGAGTCTCTTCCGCGCACATCCTCGTTGCCTCAGCATGTACACCATCCGGAGCCGCTTGTGGAGCCTCTGGACCTGCCGCCCGACGACGGATTGGCGACACAGCTCACCACGGAAGGTCTCCCGGCATTATCGATCAGAGAGAGCAATTTTAGGGCTCTGCCTTTAGACTTAGGGACGGCTTGGGGCCTGGAACGAGGAGCTTTCTCGATACTCCTCGTCGGCGGCGGCGCAGAGGATCGAGCCTATAGGACCCTGGTCCGTAGCGAGGAGGCTCTCTGGAGAGCGTCGCGGGGCCGTAAGAATGTCCTCTCCTTACCGATCCGTTGGTGGCTGCAGATCGGCCCCGAGCTGCCGCGTATCCCCGAAACCGCGGCAGAGGTCTGGGCGGCACCGCGCGACAGCAGGAGCGTTCGGCTCGCCTACCTGCGGAGCCAAGGTCTGCACAAGGACCTCCTGCCCGGCTTCTTTCTCGTGGCGCCGGCTGCTGGGAAGGGTCTATCGCCCGAGCTCCTGCTCTGGTGGAAAGCGTTGCTGAAGATCTTCTCAGCTCTGCCCGTGGCGGTCGCTGTCCACCTCGACTTGCAGGGAGGAGCCCTCACTAACGGGATCCAGGAGATCGAGCGCCGGGTTGGCACCTCAGCGGCGCGCCTCGACGTTCTGCGGTTGCTCGACTGCGGCCAGGACGCTGACGAGCCCGTCCCTACGGTCGCGGCGCCGCTCCCTGCCTTGGCACAAGGGCTCATGGGAGAGCCCTCCATTTGGCTGGGGATTGAAGCGGATGCGAAAAAGATTTCACCCGCAGACGGTGAGGTCCAGGCCGCTGCCTTGATCCGGCAATTTGAATCCCTGGAGACGGCTCCATCCGCAGGAGCCGTCTACGAATTCATGGCGTGGATTACCCGCCCAGAGCTGATCTGTCCTCTGCTGAGGACCTCCGCACACAGCTCCAGTCCGGCGGTGCGGCGCGGATCGTTGATCTTCGCCGCTCAAATCGACTCCCGGATGGATGCCTGGCTGGAGGGCGACCCAGGAGAGGCTGCGCTGGAGGATCTTGCCGGCTTGGCGGACCCTGCGGGAAGACCGGTTTTCGAGGACATCGTTCTCGCCTTGATGCGTCGGAGCCGGCGAGCAACAGGTGCGGCCAAATGGGAATCGATCCTGGCGAAGCTCTCTGAGCAACTCGGCCCAGAATTGCTCATCGTCGACCGCCTACGACAGGGCGCGTCACAGGAGGCAGTGGATGGCTTTCTCCTAAACTGCGGTCCAGGAGAGCACCGGCTTGCGTTGAGAGCCGGGCTCGACCTGTGGCCTTCGCGGACGTTGCTGCAGAGCCTGGACATCGAGCAGGTGGATCTCTGGCGACTGCTGACCGCGCTGCCGGTTAACTCAGAGCGTGTCGGGGACCTCCTCGCGATCGAGGACCCTGCCTGCCGTGCTGTTTTCGGGTTGTGCACGCCTCGTGAGTGGCAGGGGGTCCAGCGAGACAAGATTTTGGCGAGTCTCGTCCTCGACGCTCGCCGTTACCGGCCCCTCACGTTTCCGAATGGGTCTGACTCTTAGAGAGGAACCATGCTTCACGACTGGTACTTCTGCTGCTGCATCAACGCCGATCCGGACAAATCGGCGATCTTCCTCGAGATCCTGGATGGTTTGGAGGGGGCGGAGCATAACCCGGAGTTCGCGCGCATCGCCATTGGGGAGTTGGGGCGCATGGACGTGTGGATGCAGGGCTACGCCTTGCCGGCGATCCTGCGCCGCCTTGGCCGCCAGGCGCCGGTCGCGGAACTGCATGCCAGCATCAACCGCTATTTTGTGGAGCTGTCGGAAGCCCTACCCGAGGGATTCTCGGAACCGTTCGAGGAACTGAGGGACAGCCTCTTCGGAACCGGTAGGTCCGGCGAAACGATCGCGGCGTTGCGCCGTTGCGCTCTCACGCTACCCAGTCTTCCCGCCCGCCAACCTTCCGCGGTTCCTTATGTGGACTTGCGGGATTTCCTGCCCGAAGCGATCGTTCTCGCCGTGATCGCCGACCGGTTGCCCCGGGACGGCAGCTACGCTTCCCTGCTTGGCGACTCGGATGAGACTGCGGCGGCTGTTGTTTCGGCGATGCTCGAAGCCGCGTTGCGTCACGAGCTCGGCCGTCTGGCCTTCCGCCTCGCTTTGCGGGTGGCGCGCTTGGGCGGGAGCCGCTATGCCGCTGAGCAGCTCGCAGACCTCCTCTGGCGGAGTCGTTTCATCACCGAATTGGAGCCCGATCTTCTGGTCTCTTGGGCCGAGCTGCTCTTCGCGGACCACCGCGGCCGGCCGGCTCTTGTCGAAGCGCTCCTGGAAGAATCGGTCACTCTCGGCCACCTCCGCCGGCGGATCGGCGAGCGGCTTGGGCGGAAGAGGGGGGCCGGCTCGGCGCTCAGTGCCTTGCTGCCTGTACTGAGCGAGGAAATTGGGCGACCCCTGGCCACGGTGCTCTGGCAATCAGTGCTCTGGCACCACGCCGTTCATGCGGCTCCGGCGGAGGCGGCCTCGCGGCTCGCCGTTCTCTGGCGCCGGCCTGGGCCGTTGACCAGCGAGCCGCTCACGATCCGCGTCGCCCTGCCCGGCGATTCACGCAAGGAGCTGAGGGAGGATCTCTTTTTTCTTCGACAGCTTCGCCAGACGCAGATACATCTCAATATCGCAGGGGCTTCGCGCCTCGAATTACCCGACTCGATCTGGGTTCTGTTCTCCCCCTGGGTGAGCCTGAATCCGAACCGCAACGTCCTCAAGCGTCTCGATCCGGAGACTCCACGGTACCCTGCGGCCCTTAACCTCGCCGTTCAGGTGAGGCTGGTGGCGGCCTCTATCTTGTCAGGAAAGCTGCTGCTTAGCCTGCCTCGCGAGCATCCGGACCGGCCGGCTTTCGCGGCTCTTGTCGCCCATGCCTCCGACGTCCTAGAGACGCTTCGGCTTCCTGGCGGCGTCCCAGGCGTCGACCGGACCGTCAGCCAGGAACATCCTCGTGTTACGCCTGCCTTCCTCCGGCTGGCCATCTATGCTCAACGGAGCATTCAAATGGTCGGAAGCTGCCAGGATGAGCGTCTGGCGCCTGAGGATTTCCTGGCCTCATTGCGGCAGACCGGTATGGGAGAACGTACAGAGCTTTCGTACGACGAGGCGGCTTTCGTCCGCACGATTCTGCCGTCCGTCCTCATGTCTTGGGTGCAGGAAGGGTTCCTCTCCGCGGCCCGAACGAGCAGCTCCCGGCGATGGCTGGACCGGGTGCCTGAGCTCTATAGCCGTCAAGGGCCGGATCTCTGGAGGCATCAGCTCAACGCCGAGCTCGTTACACGATTCCTACATCCCGAAGTCCCGAGGAGCAAGACCGACTTCTTCGACTGGCGGCGCGCGTCTGCAAGGGGAGAGCCGCTGCACTGGCGGGTCAAGCACCGCCAGCTCCTGATCACTCCGCAACTGCAGGCAGACGAATGGGAGAGGCCGGGGTGGGACGAGAGCACCAGCGAGGATTCCACCAAACTGGTCCGAGGGCTGGAGCGCCTAGCCGCTCTGAAAGAGCCGGGAAGTCTGGATCCGGAAGGCGAGACCGCGATGCGTTGGCGGCGCGAGTGGGTAGACCTTCTGAGCCGCGTCAACAATCCGCGGTTTCTCGACCGCTTCGTCCGTCTGCGCCTACTCGAGGTGCTGCTCGATGATTCGATTCTGCAGGAGGATTTGGCGGGCCGAGAGCTGATCGCTCTGACGCTCCTCGAATATGGCAGTCAATTTGAGCTCGAGCGGCTCTTCGACCAGCTCTACCCGGTGCAGGCAGAGGGATGGAGTGTAACCCCTGATCGAGCGACACACGACCTCCAGAGGACGCTGCTCCATGCGTTGTACCAAGAAGTGGATTTTCGTCGCGACGGCGGGGAGCCGCGTCCCAACCCGCAGGATCTATACCACGTCCACTCGGTAGCGCAAAAGGACCGCCTGATCCGCGAGACTTTGCGGCGGATCGCATACTTTACCCGCGAGAGCTCTGTTCCGTATTGGCGACGATTGCGCGAAGCTCTGACCAGCCTGTATACCCGGTCGCTCATGCATGAGGTGAGCCGACTTCGCAAGGTTGAGGCCGAGATCGAGCTGCGTGCTCGCAGCAAATGGCTCCTTCTCCCTCCCGAAGAAGGCGCCATCGCAGAATGGCAGATCCGTTCTGTCGCCTTCGATCCCAATCTTCTGACTGGAAAGCTGTTGGTCGAGGATCGGCTGATTGGCGACGCGTTCGACCTGTTTTCTCTCCCTCGCGAGGAAGTCCAGGCGTTTTTTGACCGCCGCAAGCCTGCTTATGTCGTGGCTGTTGCAGTGGGCAGCCCTCCCTCGGGCGTTGCTCCGCCGTACATCCTCTACTTTAATTGTGGGTTCCGCCATTACCTCAAGGCGACGACAAATCTGCGGTTCGAGAACGGCGAGATGGTTCGCCTGCGGATTGTCTGGCGAGAGGGGAATGATCGGCCGGAGGTCGACCCGCAGTACAGCATTACGTGGCTGCCGCTGAGACACAGCACCGGCCGCACGAAACGGCTACAACTGCGGGAGTCTCGCCGCGGCGGGGCGGCGGCGACCACGCTGGAGCTTAATGACGGGGGCGATACCACTTGGCCACCGGACCGCGAGGTCTGGGGAGTGGACTTGGCGAGGTTCTTCCGCCCAATCCGGGACGAAGATCTGCGAAGTGCAGACCGGGAGGTTTACGCTATTGCAGGTGGTCCGGGAGGAGCCTGGCGGCCGGTCGATCGCGGTTTGACCCAACTCCTCCTATCTCCTGCCGGCTTCAGGCCGGAAGGCGTTGCCGCCTTGAGCTACTTGGGCGCCGAAGCCGATCCTAAGGCTTGGCGTTTCTCCGTGCAGCCGGGGGAGGTCTACCTGCTGGCGGAAAGCGACTTCGCCGAGGAAGACGCAGATGACCTTGCGGATGAGATCGAGCGGCACCGTAATCCTCGTGGGCTGCTGGTCGCTGTGCGGGCGGAAGAGATCGACGGCCGGATCCGTCTGCGGCTCGCCCAGAACCCGATCCACGACGTGGAGCTGGCCTCTGTGTATCCTCAGCTGCAAATCCCGTTCGATACAAGGAATCTTGTCTGGCGCGACATGTTCCGCAGCGGCAACATTGAGACCGCCTACCCGTTGAATCGGTCCTGGAAGGTGGACGTGAGAGAGTCTCTTCCACGCTTCCCTTCCCGGGTGCATGTGTACTGGAAAGGCTGGCCGGAGGAGGACGGCGAAGTCGAGATGATGGTGATGGGATGGAATCCCTGGAAGGGAGAGATTACCGGAAGGGCTGTGCAGACCTCCCACGTCGAGCTTCCAGACGATCGCACCCCTTTGGACTTTGTCCGAAAATGGCTCGGGTTGCAAAAAGGCGACAGAATCCGATTGCAGGAGGCTCTGGGCACGGTGAACCGTGACGGCGATATTCATTGTTTGACGGAGGACGGGTTGGTCGTCCGGGCGGAGTCTGAATCGCTGTCGATGCGGTTTCTGCCGTCCGAGGAGGCTTTGGAGTTCCATGGAGAGCGGTTTGCCGAAGTGGTAACCGTCAAGTGGTTCGCGGCCCAGGAATCGCCTGCACTAGATCCGGAGACTCTTCCCGCCCAGGTTCGCTCCCGGGGCATGGGGGAGGGTGTCTTGGTGCGCATCCCGAAACGGGCATCCGCAGCGGGGACTCTTTGTGAAATCTGGTGGGATCTCGGGAGCGCGGTCGCCGAAAGCACCCATCAGGTCGAAAACATCGCGCGCCTCAAGGCGGTCGTGGGTGCACGCATTACGGCAGAAGAGCGCAATGGAAAATGGGATTTCAAGCTCATGGCTCCGGCAGTGAAGGTGCGCGCGCTGTGGACGGTCGCGGAGTGGCGCCGGCCGGTGCAAAGTCTCGCCTACCTGGGGCAAGTCCTGCTGGAAGGCGACACCAGAATCATCGCCGAGGACGAGCCCGGCCGTCTGCTGGTCCTGCCGGCCGATACGGAAACGCGCCGCCATCTTGCAGAAGGTAACGGCTTGTCCTTCAAGGGTGGCCTCGGACCTGACAAGAGGACCGAGAACGCCGGGGGCGGCAATGTGTGGCGGATCGGTCAGAACGAGTTCCGGCGCGCGCTGCTGCCCTTCCGTGACACCGTGATCTGTGGCACCTGCTGGGCCGACGCTCCTGCGCGAAATATCGTTGTCTCGCAGGTCCGACTGGCGCTTGAGCCACGAGAGAAAGGGTTTTTCACTCTTCGCCGTACGTTCCGGCTCTCGTCTGCCGAGACGATCAAAGCGGAGCGCGTCCGCATCCAAGATGATGCGGCTCTGTGGCAGGCTAGATTGGCTGAGTATCTTGCTTCTCCCCAGGATCTCGTCGGCTCTTTAGACGTGGTCCGCAGGGAGGTCCGCATTACCGGGTTGCGGGTGCCCAGTGACGATTCTTCCGGCCGGTGGATTCAAACCGTTCCTCTGGCCGAGGATGAAGGCCCTTACATCACCTCGGCGGCGTATGCCACTGACGGCGTCAGGCTCCGCCTTTTCGAGGCGGCCGATGGCCGGATACTCGGATCGTTCAAGAGAGTGCCTCCCCGCACCATCGACGGTTTTCGCAGCGACCTCGGCAACCCCGAGTTCGACCAGTTCATCAAGCTCGAAAGGCGGCTCTACTATGCTTCATCGCAAAAGGATCCGGAGGGAGGCGACGAAACATGGCACAGTTTTGAATGGGGGTACGGTTGGACGCTCGCAGCTCCCGAGAGCCGGTTGCGTTTCAATGGAGAGCCGTTTCAGACGGCTCAGCCGATCCTTTTCATCGAGGATGCAATCACCGGCTTGACTTTCCTTCGCGGGGCCGCCGGTACCGAGGAGCCCACGAGCGAGAATGCGCCGGCTCTGGACGACTCTGCGGAATCCGCAGGCGCGGAGACCTCTCTTCTCTCGATCGAGAGTCTGCATCTGGCGGTCTCGGACGCCACATCGCTGTTTCTCCAGCGCAGCCGGTACCGGATCGTTCACCTTCTCCAGCTAACGACCCGGATGGATGGTGGATTCGAAATCCGTTCGATCCTCGGGCTGGAGGAGAAGGGTCTAGAGATGACGCGCACGTTCCAGGTGGAGCGGGCGACGCTCGACCCGGCCAGCGAAGAGGAGCTACGGCAACGATGGTCGCCCGAGCCGGCTTCTGATGAGGGAGATGGAAAGCCGAAGCAGCGGATCGTGCTGGCCCGTCTCGACGTCAATCGATTTCGCTCGAGTCTTGGGCTCGAAGTGATTTTTCGACATGTCCGCATGAGCTTTCTCCAGGGTAGGAGCACTTCTCTCGAGCAGAGCGAAATGGTCTTCGTGCGTGGGGGACGCATTCTTCAATTGAAGAACGATACTGGGCTACAGCTGTTTCCCTGGAAGGGTCTCGACGACCAGGACGTCGGAGAGGATTGCCGGCGCCTACTGCTGCTACGCCGGCCGTTCTCGGTCCGCGAGGATCTGCTGCCGCGGATCTTCGATGCGCAAGGTGAAGAAGCCCTCGAAGATTCCGCCTTGCTGGTCAACCTGACGAATCGGTCAGGCCGTGTTTCGTCGGCCTTGTGGTGGGATGAAGAGCGGCTCGGCGGAGCCCGCAAGGGCGGCCGGGCCACCCCGCGGATCCCTTCCCGGACGCTCGGGGCCCTCCATCGCGCCGCTTCCGAAGCGGTGGTCCTAGCATCTATCGTCCAGGCGTCTTCTTCGGGTCTGCAGATCGAGCTCAAGCCAGGCGTTTTTGTGACCCTCCCCGCCAGCAGCATCGCCGGCCGACCACGCGACCTGCGCTCCGGAGCCCTCGTGCGCATCGAGAATGCCGGCGCCAGGACGTTCCGATTGACACGCGCCACCGAGAGCGAGGACTGGTTCGTCCCTCCGGAAGGGCGCCTTGCCGTCGCCTTACCGATGAACACACTGCTCGATGCGGAAAAGGTGCGGGATCCTCGTAACACGTTGTTCTGGCTAGGCGCTGAGTACCCCAACGAATGCTTCTCGATTGGTGGGTTGCCGAACGTTCTGGCCGTGCCTGGCCGTTATGACGAGCGGCGGGAGGGCTGGGAAGATCCTGTGCCCTGGGACTTCATTACTCTGATGCAGACCGCACATCCCAAAGTGGCGGTCGTGGGCCGCGACGAGCGCGGGATCATCCGCCTCTGGCCCGCACCCCCTGCCTCTCCAGCCGGTCGCTTATCGATCGACCGAGAACGCTTGGCAGTGCAGCTCATCCCTCGTGATGGCGTGGATGGCGCCCGGCCGGTACGTTGGGAGCTTCTCTCCTTCGCGGACGAGCCGATCTCCTCCCTTGCCCTGCGTTGCGAGCGGGAAAAATGGCGTTATCACGACACCTCGACCGGCACCTGGCATCCGAGCGGCTCGATCGAGTCGCAGCGCCTGGGAGACCACACTGCGCTCGGTGGACCGCTCTTTTTCGAGCCGCAGGGTGAGGATCTGAGCCTGCGCTATAGCGAGCCCCTTCTGGCGCGCTATGGATTTCCCGTACGCGAGTTGGTGCGCGCGCTATTGCGACGCAAGAAGGACCGCACGATACGTTGCCCGATCGCGGGATTGCTGCCGGACGAGGGGCTCTGGATCGAGCTGGCGCCGGGCCGCATTGTCAGCTTGCCGGCATCGCTCATGGTGGCGGAGATCGAAGGCCATGAGAAATCGCTGAGCCATCTGCATTGGCCCTGGTTTGCTCCAGGGGATCAAATCACTCTGAAGCTGTCGTCGAGCGATCCGATGACCGTCGACCGGATCGCTCTCGAAGAGTGGATGCCAGGACCGCGCCAGGCTTTCGGCCGGCGCGCGTATCTGCCCGTCCTGGCGGTAGACCGCGAGCGCGGCGCTGTCCGGTTAGGAGGAGGAGAGCTCCAGCTCGATCTTCCCATGAGGTGGAGAGAACAGCCGCCGCCTCCGGTCGTACTTCTTTCAGCCAACAACCACCTAAGCGAAGTGCTCGACTTTCCAGAACGTGGCGAGACGGTGTTGCTGGGTGTTTCAGACGACGGTCTGCCGATCGTCTTAGGTTTTCCCGAGTTGAGGCCTCAGCCCGATGCGCAGCAACCGGCTAGCTGGGAGCTCGACCCGCTGGCGGACGACGTGGCCGCCTTGAGCCTCCAAGCTCTGCAACGAGATAAGCAACTTGGCTCGGCAATCCGTGCTGCTGGAGGCGCTCTCGCCGTGACAGTTGAGCTGGTTGTGGCCCGGCACAATGTCCTCTTCTTTTCCCGACGCTTGCAACGAGCGGGCTCGATTCTCCCGGAAGGCCGCGTGATTCTCGGACGCGTCACCGGGCTTCTGCGCGATGGGGAGACGGTCCTGTTGCTCTGCGGCTCGGGCTTGGTGAAAGCGCCTCTACGTCGTCTCATCTCCGGCCTACCGCCAGACCTCAACCAGTTGGCGGTCGAAACTTTGCGCCAGAGCCAAATCCGTTTCTGGCTGCGTGGCAGTAAGGTAGGGGAGCTTGTCCGCTGCGGGCTGGGCGACGAGCCGGGGAGTACGTTCAACGTTAAAGTCCTGGGCGTCCTGGGAGGAGAGCAAAAAATTCCCTCGGGAGTTGTCTGCCGTTCGGAGAGTTCTCTCGCTCTCTATTGGTTGCCAGCTCGCGAGGCGGCCTGGACGCGACTTTCAGCAGACGAGCTTGAGAAGGTTTTTGCACGCAACCGCCGGTGCAGGGTGCGGCTGTCCGAGAATCTCTGCGACTCCCCTTCGATTTCGCTGATTGGGGTGGCCGAAGTGCGGCATGAGCTCGCAGCGCTTGGAATCGGCAAGGAGCTGGCCGTGCAGGTTCTCGCTCGACGCGGAGACGGGTCCGGAGAGATCACCCGGTATGTCGTGGAGACGCGGGGCTCCCATATAGCCTTGGAGGTGGAAGCCTACGGCGAGACGAGCTTCGAGGAGGGGCAGCCGATCCTGGTCGAGGTCATCCGGCGCAGCCTGGGCCCGGGAAGCCAGCCCATGATTACCGCGGTTTTGGTCGGCAAGAAGAGATACTTCCTCGACCTCCCTGCCTGGATGGTCGATGGAAGGAGAGAGCCTAAGACCCTGCGCTCCGAATTCAAAGACTATCTCGGCTGGCTGGATGAGCCTCCAGTGATCCAGGGCTCCGGCAATATTCAGAGCCTGACCGATCGACAGCTCCACCGGGGCCTCTGCCACGCCTGGCGGCTGAGGCCAGAAGGTCCCTCTGCGCTCGCGGTGACTCTCTGCCAGATCCGACTTGCGAATGAGTGGTTGCATCGATTCCTGTCGATGGCCGAGATGGACCTTTGTTACGCCCTGATCAGCATCCTGCTTCTTCAGAAGACAGCTGAGCGTGGAGCAGCGGAGATTGCGGCTCTACAGCCAGATCTGTCTGAGGGAGAGGTGAGAAGCTTTCTCCGCAGCTGGCGGAAGCAAGCATTCGAGGCGTTTCAGAACCTCGGACAGCGAGCCCTACGTAGCACCCACGTCGAAGTCCTCTGGAGAGATTGGCTGCGTCCGGAGGTGGAGCCTTCGAGGGTGGGTGACTTACGAAATCGGCTCGGCGAGTTGGAGCAGTGCTTGCGCCCAAGCCTGGATCTCGCGCAGCTGAGGGCATTTCAGCAATATTTTCACGCGGTGGAGCTACGAGAGTCCCTCCCAGGCTACAGAAATCTCGTCCCTCTTTCCGATGCATTGCGGAGGGCGACAGGAGACCTCGAAAGAACCGACACCTTGTTGGAGCGAGCCGACATCCTGCGCGTGCTCATCGAGATCTATCGGTCCCTCCCGGCAGGCCGCTCTGGGGAGCATCCGGATCTTCTGGGTTCCCACGTGCGGGAGCTGGAGAGATTGCTGAGGAAGATCAACAATCAGAGGATCGATATCACTCTGCTGGAGCCCCTGACGGGCGACCGAATCCGCAGAGGCGCGCTCGGAGACTAGGTGCGGCTGTGAGTCCCTGTCGGCACGATCCGGTTGATCTCCGCGAGATCCTCTTCGCTGAGCCACCAACTCCCGTCTCGGCAACCCGAGCTCGTCGACCTGCTTGACCACTGCGACTGGTTCCCCTGCACCTGCTACCACCGCCTCTTGCCCAGCCAGATCGAGATGCACCACCCCTGGCTCGACTTCAACCTGCTGCCGATTGGCGATCCGTTTCATCCGCCCGCAGATGATCGGCGGGCGGCGCGGCGGGGGCGAGGGGGCGGCCGTCGGCGAAGAGGGGGAGGTGGGAGCCGTCCGGCGCCTGGGCGGTGACGCGGTCGAGGGCGAAGGGGGCGCGGCGCACGCCGAGGCCGGCGGCGGCCATGCGTTCCACGGCGAGCTGGACGTAGGCCTGGAGGTCGGCCGCCTGGCCGAGCAGGAGGAGGTCGAAGGTGAGCGGATCGCCGGGGGCGAAGAGGCGCGGCTCGGCGCCCGCGGCGTTGGCAGCGAGCGCGGGGTCGAAGGCGGGCTCGAAGACGTAGGGGCGCGGCGAGGTGGGGAGGCCGCGCAGCAGGGGGGGCGGGTCGCCTTCGATGAAGGTCTCGAAGAGGCGGGTGTAGACGCAGGCTCGCCGCAGCCGGCAGCTCTCGCAAGGCTGCTCGGGGCCCATCGCGCACACCGTCCGTCGCAGCGCGTGCCCGAAGGCGCCGCGCAGCAGCGAGCCCTGGAAGGGGGGCAGGCGGGCGGGGGCGAGGGCGCGGAGGGTGAAGGTGAGGCGCAGATAGGGGATCACGGCGAGAGGGTAGACACCGGGCATGGGGTGGTAGTTTAGCGGGGCGGGGAAGCGTGGGGGCGGAGGGCGGGAAGGGTTTTTCGCGGGCGGGGAAGGATTTTTCGGGTTCGCCCTCTGGTTCCGCGGGAGCTCCCTCTCGTTCCGCGGAGGCTCCCTCTGGTTTTTCGTAGCGTACCTGCGGTTCCGCTGTGTCGCCGATTCGTTTTTCGGGCTGTCCCCACGATCCCGCGGAGGCTGCCATTCATTTTTCGGAGCCTCCCTCTCGTTCCCGAGGGGCTCCCAGGCGAATTTTGGTCGCTCCCTTTGATTTTTGGAGCGCTCCCTCTCGTTCCGCGTGACGGAAAAGGAAGGGGCGGAGGCGCGGGAGCGGTGGGGGGAGGCGGGGGAAGGGTTCGCGGAGGCGTGCGAGGGGTTCGCGGAGGCGGCGGAAGGGTGGGCGGAGGCGCGGAAAGGATTTGCGGAGGCGTGCGAGGGAATCGCGGAGGGGTGGAGCCGATCCGGACGAGTCCGGAACTCGTGGGCGGAGACTCAGCGTCTGGCGTCTGGGACGCTTCCTTGGTTTGAGCGGAGTGCCCCCTCCTGGCCTCCCCCGAGTACGGGGGAGGAAAAAGGCTCCTGGCCGGGGTCGACGGTGCGGCGCAGGGCCCCCCTCTTCTCCCGGGGGAGGGGAGTGCGGTGGGAGAAGAGGGCCGGGGTGATGAGGGGCCCGCCGGGGCGAAGCCCAGCGGGAGAACGAAACAAAAAAACGGAGTTAGTAGCCGGCGAGACGCCGGCGCTCCCAGGAGGACGGCGTGGAGCGGGGACGTGCCGGCGCTCCCAGGAAAAAACTACTTCGCCGGCTCGAACTTCATCGCCACGCCGTTCATGCAGTAGCGCAGGCCCGTGGGCTTGGGGCCGTCGGGGAAGACGTGGCCGAGGTGGCCTCCGCAGCGGGCGCAGAGGACTTCGGTGCGGACCTGGAAGAAGCTGCGGTCCGTCTTCTCGGTGACGTGGGTGGGGTCGATCGGCGCCCAGAAGCTCGGCCAGCCGGTGCCGGAGTCGAACTTCTGGTCGGCGTTGAAGAGGGCCAGGCCGCAGGCGGCGCAGACGAAGGTCCCCTTCTCGTGGATGTTGTTGAGCGGGCTGGTGAACGGGCGCTCCGTCCCCTCCTTGCGGAGGACGTTGTACTGCTCGGGGGTGAGGAGCTTCTTCCACTCCGCATCGGTCTTCACGATCTTGTCGATCACGGTTTTAGTTCCTTTCGGCGCCGCGGCGGGTCCGGCGGCGAAGGCGATGCCCGCGAGGACCAGCGCTGTGGCGAAGATGGAGACGGCGAGTTTCATGTTGGCATTCCCTTTCGTCCGGCGGCCGGGCTCGGTGCCGGCCTTCCAGGAGGGGTAACAGGTCAGACGTCGATCCCGTTCCCGCGCAGGAAGGCCAGCAACTCGTCCTCGTTCATGGTCGGGACGCCGAGCTTCTTGGCGTCCTCGGCCTTGGAGCCGGCGTCCTCGCCGATCACCACCATGGTGGTCGACTTGCTGACGGAACCGGTGGCGCGCGCGCCGAGAGCGGTGACGTACTCCTGGGCGTCGCGGCGGGTCAGATGGGTGAGGCCGCCGGTGAAGACCCACTTCTGACCCTTCAGAGGCAATACGGACGCGGCATCGTCTTTGGACGGCTCGGCAGGAGCGGGCTCGGTCTCGACCAGGTGGATCTTGGCGGTCAGCTCGTCGAGGACGGCGGCGTTCTTCGGCTCGGCGAAGAACTGGAGGATCTGCTCGGACATCCGGGGGCCGACGCCGGGGACGGCCTGGAGCGCTTCCTCGGAGGCGGCGCGGAGGTTGGCGAAGGTGCCGAAGTGCCTCGCGAGGTCGCGGGCGACGGCGACTCCCACCTCGGGGATGCCGAGGCCGTAGAGGAAGCGGGGGTGCTCGGCGGCGGCGGCGGTCTTGGCGAGCGCCTCGACCAGCTTGGCGGCACTCTTCTGGGCGAACCCCTCGAGGGGGAGGAGCTGCTCGGCGCGGAGCTCGAAGAGGTCGGGGAGCTGGCGGACCAGCTTCTCGGCGACGAAGAGCTTGGCGGTCTCGTCGCCGAGCCCCGCGACGTCCAGGGCGTCGCGCGAGGCGAAGTGGACGATGCGGCCGGCGAGCTGGGCCGGGCACTCGAAGCTGTTCGGGCAGACGGTGAACGGGCCGCGCTCGGTGAGCGCCGTGCCGCAGGAGGGGCAGGTCTCCGGCATCCGCCACTCGGGGGCGCGCTCGCGGTCGGGCTCGTCGATCCGTTCGATCACCTGCGGGATGACGTCGCCGGCCCGCTGCACGCGGACGCGGTCCCCTTCGCGGACGTCCTTCCTCGCCACCTCCTCGCGGTTGTGGAGGGTGGCGCGGGCCACCGTCACGCCGCCGATCTCGACCGGCAGCATGAGGGCGACCGGGGTCACCACGCCGGTGCGGCCGACCGAGGGGAGGATCGAGAGGATGCGGGTGATCTCCTTGCGCGGCGGGAACTTGTAGGCGAAGGCCCAGCGCGGGTGGCGGGAGGTCCAGCCGAGCCCCTCGCGGTCGGCGAGCGAGTTGAGCTTGATCACCACGCCGTCGATCTCGTAGCCGAGGTCGTCGCGCTGCGCCTCGGTCTCCGCGTGGTAGGCCATCAGGTCCTCGAGCGTCGAGCCCTTCTTGATCCGCTCGTTGACCTTGAGCCCCCAGGCGCGGAGCGCCATCAGGACGTCCCACTGCGTCTCGATCCCTTCCGCTCCCTCGGACTTCAGGATGTCGTAGGCGTAGAGGTGGAGGGGGCGGGTGGCGGTGATCTGCGGGTCGAGCTGGCGGACGCCGCCGGCGGCGGCGTTGCGGGGGTTGGCGAACGGCTCCTTCCCTTCGGCGATCAGGCTCTCGTTCAGCTTGTCGAAGCCGTCCGCGAACATGATGATCTCGCCGCGCAGGGCGAGGAAGGCGGGGGCGGGGCGCTCGGTGTCGCGGAGCTTCAGGGGGACGCTCGCGATGGTGCGCACGTTGGCGGTGATCCCCTCCCCCTTGCGCCCGTCGCCGCGGGTGGCGGCCTGGAGGAGGACGCCGTCGCGGTAGACCAGCTCGACCGAGAGGCCGTCGAGCTTCGGCTCGAGGACGTATTCGACGGCGACGGTTGTCTCCCCACCAGCGGCCAGCCCCTTGCGCAGCCGCTCGTCGAAGCGGCGCAGGTTGGCCTCCTCCTGGCTGGAGTCGAGCGACAGCATGGGGGCGGCGTGCTCGATGGTGGGGAAGGAGTCGCTCGGCGTGCCGGCCACCCGCTGGGTGGGGGAGTCCTCCGCCACCAGGTCCGGGTGCTCGGCTTCCAGCGCCTCCAGGGCATGGAAGAGGCGGTCGAACTCCTCGTCCGAGATCTGCGGACGGTCCTCGACGTAATAGAGATATTCGTGATGCCGGATCTCGGACCGCAGCTTGGCGATCCGCTCGGCGGCCTGCTCGCGGTTCATCCGTTGCCTCCGTCGAAACGCAACCCGGGCGGGACTTTACCATGGGGTGGAGATGGAGAATTCTCTTCGCAAAACGTAGGGGCGGGCGGGGACAAGCCCCGCCCCTACGTTTCAATGTGCACATTGAAGCGAGCCCGGAGGGCGGCCTTCCTGTAGCCCAGGGTGTGAACCCTGGGTTGGGACGCCGGGGCGGCGGTTGGGTTGAGGTGGTCCTCGGTCGGTGCGGTGGGTTGCGGCGGTGCGGTGGGTTGCGAGGGTGCCAGTGCATGCGGAACGTCGCCGGTTCATCCCCGCCCAGGGTTTACACCCTGGGCTACAGGAAGGGCGCCCTGGCGGGCTCGCGGTAAGGCCTCCGCCCCCCTTCCTGCTATCTTCCCCTCCATGCCCTCCCTCTGGACCCGTGCCGGGATGACGTGGCGGCAGATCCTGCGCCGGCTCTGGCTGCAGGTGTATCAGGACGAGCTGCTGGGGCGGTGCGCGGAGCTGGCGTATTTCTTCCTGTTCTCGATCTTCCCGCTGCTGCTGTTCATGACCACCCTGCTGGGGTATCTGGCGGAGGCGAACCCGCGGCTGCAGCTGACCCTGTTCCGCTGGGTGGGGCGGATCTCGCCGAGCGCGGACGTGACGGCTCTCCTCAACCACACGCTGATGGAGATCCGCGCGGCGCGCAACGGGACGAAGCTCTACGCCTCGCTGGCGGTGGCGGTGTGGGTGGCTTCGAACGGGATGCTGGCGGTGTCGCGCACGCTGAACACGGCGTGCGGCCTGAAGGAGACGCGGCCGTGGTGGCGGCGGCGGCTGATGGCGATCGGGCTGACGCTCAGCTTCTCGGTGCTGATCGTCTTCGCCCTCAGCCTGATCTTCTACGGCGCGGTGATCGGCGAGGCAATCGCCAGCGCGATGGGGGTCGGCGTGCTCTTCTCCGCGGCCTGGCACGTGCTGCGCTGGCCGCTGATCCTGGTCTTCGTGGTCCTCTCCTTCGAGATGGTCTACAACTTCGCCCCCTGCCTCGGCGGCCTGCAGAGCCGGCACTGGGGGAGCCCGGGGGCGTTCACCGGCGTCGCGCTGTGGCTTGGCGCCTCCTACGGCCTGCGGGTCTACCTCGCGTACTACAACTCGTACACCGCGGCCTACGGCTCGCTCGGCGCGGTGATCGTCCTCCTGGTCTGGTTCTACCTCACCGCCTTCGCCATCCTGATGGGGGGCGAGGTCAACTCCGAGATCGAGCGCGAGCTCAGGCCGCCGCCGGCACCGGAGACTCCCTTCGTCGAAGGGCCTCCGCCCGCTCTGCCGCGCGCGACCTGAAGTGGAGCAGCGCGCCGCGGCCGGCGCAGGCGAGGACGAGGGCGAAGAAGAGGCCGAAGACGAGGTGGAGCGCCATCAGCACGCCATAGCAGGCCGCCACCGTGATGGCGAAGGCCATCTGCCCGCGGGGCGTCGACGGGGTGGTCGCCGGGTCGGTCACCATGTAGAAGGTGAAGAGGAGGAAGGCGACGCCGGTCATCGGATTGAGCGACGGCAGGAAGAGGTTGCCGAAGAGGAAGTGGCGCACGGCGGCCTGCGCCACGAAGGCCGCGACCCAGGTGACGATCAGCGGGATGCGCTTGGTGAGGAGCGCGTTGAGCGTCGATCCCGCGACGATGATCAGGGCGGGGAGGAACCACGACCAGCCGGCCGAGAGGTTCTCGGTGTACATGTAGGGCTGGCCGATCCCCACCGCGGGAAAGGCGAGGAGGGTCGCCGCGATCCCGAAGTTCGACGGATTGAAGATGTGCTTCCGGGCGCGCCCCGTCCCCACCTGGAAGACGTACTTCGAGGCCACCCCCGCCGCCGCCGCGAAGGCGACCGGCAGCAGCCGGCCGCCGGGATAGAGGAGCATGGCGACGGCGAGCGCCGTGATGTGCGGCGGCAGCAGGAAATCGAAGAAGGTGGTGCCGGGGCCCAGGAAGCGGGGCTTGCGGCCCAGCCGCTTGGCGTCGATCCATTCCAGCAGCAGCTCGACCGAGTAGGCGGTGAGCAGCGAGACGACCGGCTGCGCGTACGACTGCTCGAAGCCGAGCACCAGGTGCCCCACCACGTTGAGCAGGGTGATGGCGAAGGCGAAGCGGCGGAGCGCCGCCACGCGGATCGTCTGCCAATCTTTTTCCGGTGTCTCAGCCATGGAGCACCACCGTGTGCCGCCCGGGGGGGAGGGTGACGCTCTCGGAGCGCACGGCACCTCCCACGTCGCGCCAGCGGAAGTCGACCCGGAGGGGCGTGCCAAGCGGCAGCTTCCCCAGGCCGAAGTGGAGCTCCGGGGCCCGCTTCCCGGAGTGGCCGGTGCCGCCGTCGACCTGGGCCACCAGGCGGCGGCCATCCGGGAGGTGGACGGTCGCCTCGGCGCCGATCGCCGGACGGGTCGCGCCGGGGGCGCCGTTCGCGGCGGGGAGGCGGGCCTCGATCTCCAGCCAGGTGCCGCGGTGGCGGCTGACGTTGCGGAAGAAGTACGACGGCTCCCACTGGTCGGCGATCGCGAAGTCCTGGGCGCCGTCGCCGAAGACGTCGGCGATCGCGATGCCGCGGGTGACGTGCGAGCCGGCGAGCCCCAGCTCGGCGGCGACGTCATAGTACCGGCCGTCCTTGGCGCGCACGAAGAAGGGGTTGTGGAGATGGCCCGAGAGGTCGTCGCCGGGGGTGAAGTGGGGCCAGGCGTGGGGATAGAGCATGTTGTTGTCGTTCCCCATGGCGAGCTCGTGGAGCTCGGGCCAGCGGTTGGTGGTGCCGCGGGCGAAGCCGACCGCCTGCACGGCCTCCGGCACCCCGTCGTCGTCGAAGTCGGCGAAGCGGGCGTCCCAGGCCCAGCCGCTGTGGGCGAGCCCGAGGTCGTCGCCGCGGTCGACGTAGGGGGCGATCCCCTTCTTCATGGCGGCGACGTCGCCGGTGCTCATCCAGACGAAGTGGTTCTCCTGGAGGGCGTAAGGCTGCGCGAGGTTGCTGACGTAGAGATCGGGGATGCCGTCGCCGTTCAGGTCCGCGAAGTCGAGCCCCATCCCCTTGAAGGAGTCGTGGCCGAGTATCTTGGACGGCGGGGTGGTGAAGTCGCGCCGCCCCTGGAGCACGGCGAAGCGGGGGTGGCCGGGGGTCGAGAGGTTGTGGAGCAGGCGGTCGCGGCCGAAGTCGTTGCTGAAGTAGATCTCGGGGAGCAGGTCGCCGTCGAGGTCGGCGGCGCCCACGGCGAGGGTCCAGGAGTAGGTGGTCTGCGGATCGAAGGCGTCCGGCACGTCGGCGAGCTCGACGGTGGGGTCGGGGCCGGCGGTCGCTCCCTTCCAGAGCAGGAGCCGGTTCTTGCCGCCGTTCTCCGAGCGCGACATCGAGCGGTGCATGTGCGCCTCGTCGGTCGCCCGCTCGTCGAGCATCCGCATGCCGTCCGGGAAGTAGTTCCCCACGATCAGGTCGAGGTGGCCGTCGCCGTCCACGTCGGCCGCGGTCAGCGCGTTGGTGTTCCAGATCCCGCCGCCGGGGGCGAGGTCGACGGGGCGGAAGGCGGCGGCGGAGAGAGTGGGGACGTCCGCGCGGCGCAGGAAGGCGATCGGCGGGCGCCCCCAGTAGTAGACCACGAGGTCCATCCGGCCGTCCTCGTTGAGGTCCACCGGGAGGCAGCCGGTCGGCGCCGTGGTGCGGGGGTCGTAGGGGAGCGGTGCCGGATCGAGGGCGAAGGGGGCGAAGCGGGCGCCCGTCCCCGGCACCGGCTCGACCAGGGCCAGGTCGACCCGCGGGTCCACCGTGCAGAGGTCGTTCGGCAGACCGTCGCCGTCGAGGTCGTTGAGCGCCACCGCGGCCCCCACCCCGGAGACCCAGACGCTGATCTGCCGGAAGTCGGGGTGGACCCGGCGGACCGTGCGGGAGAGGTCGCCGGGCGGCACCGCGAACGCCGCCCGGGTGAAGGCGAAGCGTGAGGCGAGGGCCTGCCGCTCGGGCCCCGAGAGCGACGGCTCGCGGGCGAAGCCGTAGAGCGCCGCCACCAGCGCCAGCGCCACCAGCCGCGTCAGGTTGCGGCGGAGGAAGCCGCCGGGGGGTGCCTGGGTCTCGGGGGACGCGCTCATCGGATCGCTCCTCCTCTCTCCTCTCAGTGCCGGAAGGAGAGGCGGCCGGGACGGCGGCGGCGTTACGGCTCCGCCTGTCGGTAACCGATCTCGGAGGGAGCTTTTCTCCTCCCCCGTACTCGGGGGAGGCCGGGAGGGGGCCTCAACCTTCCAACCAAGGAAGCGTCCCGGCCTGCGAGCACCCCCTCCTGGCCTCCCCCGAGTACGGGGGAGGAAAAAGGCTCCCGGGACCGGTCGGTTCGCGCCTTCGGGCCCGCCTACTGTCCCTGGAGTCCCTGCCGTCCCTTTGGTCCCTAGTCCTGCGTTCCCGCGGGAGTCTCCCCCCCGCCGTCCGCAGCGCCCACGCCGTGGGGTCCGTCTCCGCCTCGATCGGGCAGTTGAGGTCGCGGCGGCGCTCGAGGTCGCGGACGACGGCGCGGCGGAACCCCTTGGCTCCCCCTTCCTCGAGGCGGGCGGCGCGGTAGGCGGCGATGTCGACCACCTCGAGGCGGAGGCGGATGGTCTTGAACAGGCGGGGAAAGCGCTCGCCGGGGACCTGCACGTGGTGGAGGCCGCCGCTGTAGGCGAGGAGCATCCGCCCCTCGCCCATCGTCTCGAGGAGGTCGGCGATGCCGCCGCGCACGGTCATCGGCTTCCCCTCGGAGTCGAGGCCCGAGGCGCGCTTCATCCGCCCCTCGGGGAGGATGATCACCATGGCATCGGGGTCGATCTGGCGCAGCACCTCGCTCCAGGTCTCGTCGCGCTCGCGGGTGATCGAGATCACCCGCGCCGCCACCAGCCCGTAGAAGCGGCCGACCAGAGCCCGGTCGGCGGTCTTCTGGGCGATCGGCACCACGCCGTGGCGGGCGAGGCGCCAGAGGAAGTGGTTGGGGCAGCTGCCGGCGAACAGCGCCTCGTAGAGGCTGGTGTGGTTGAGGATGGCGGCCAGGCGGATGTGCCGCCAGGCGTCGGGGGGGACGTCGCCGATCCACTGGCGGTCGATCCGGTAGAAGAGCCGGGCGACGACTTTCACCGTCAGCAGGAGGAGGAACACGAGGTAGGAACGCACGATGATTGGGCTCTCGGGTTGAACGGGCGACGGACGGGATTCTAGCAGGCGGAGCCCTCTGATAGTCTTTGCCGCGGAGAAACCATGACCGCCCGCCAGCCTATCCCGTCCGCCCGTCCCCGCCTGTCGGCGATCATCACCACCTTCAATGAGGAGGCGAACATCGCCGGCTGCATCGACTCGCTCCTCTGGTGCGACGAGATCCTGGTCGTCGACTCCTTCTCGACCGACAAGACCCCCGAGATCGTCCGCGGCTATCCGGAGAAAGTGCGCTTCTTCCAGCGCACCTACTTCGGCTCGGCGTCGCAGAAGAACTGGGCGATGGACCAGGTGACCTACGAGTGGATCCTGATCTTCGACGCCGACGAGCGCTGCACGCCGGCGCTCCAGCGGGAGATCGAGACCCTGCTCGCCGCGGGCCCCGACCACGAGGCGTACACGATCAAGCGGCGGGTCTACTTCCTCGACCGGGTGATCCGCTTCTCGGGATGGCAGCACGACCGGGTGGTGCGGCTGATCCGCAACGGCTCGGCCCGCTACCCCAACCGCCGGGTGCACGCCGACATGGTGACCCGCGGCGCGGCGCCGGTGCTCAAGAGCCCGATGGAGCACTACATGGCGGACTCGCTCGACGAGTACGTCCGGCGGATCGAGAAGTACAGCTTCTGGGGGGCGGCGCAGAAGTGGCGCGAGAAGCGACGGGCCGGCTTCATCGAGATCTTCGGCCGCTCGATCTGGCGCTTCTTCCGCACCTACATCTTCCAGTTCGGCATCCTCGACGGCATGCACGGCCTGGTCTTCTGCATGCTCCAGGCGTACGGCACCTACCTGAAGTGGGCCCTCCTCTGGGGGTGGCACATCAACGCCGCCCGCGGCCGCATGCCGAACCTCCCCATCTTCGACGACAGCGAGGAGACCTGGCGGGGGATCGAAGAGTCCGAGAAGCCGGCACCGGCCGGGTAGGCTCTTTTTCCCTCCACCCCTGAAAACGAAACCGCCGGGCGAGCCGCCCGGCGGGAATCCTGCCTGCTTGGGCGTCGCCCGAGGGCTATTCGCTCAGCGAATGGGTCGTCGTGTCGCGCAGGAAGAGGGTGCCGACGACGACCGTCAGCACCGCGACGACCACCGGGTACCAGAGGCCGTAGTAGATGTTGCCGGCCTTGGCCACCATGGCGGTGGCGAGGAGGGGGAGCATGCCGCCGAACCAGCCGTTGCCGATGTGGTACGGGAACGACATCGAGGTGTAGCGGATCTTGGTCGGGAAGAGCTCGACCAGGAAGGCGGCGATCGGGCCGTAGACCATGGTGACGTAGAGCACCATGACGAAGAGGATCACGAACGCCAGGAAGTAGTTGATGCGCGCCGGATCGGGGGCCGCCGGCACCCCCTCGGTCTTCAGGGCGGCCTTGAACTGGTCCTCGTTCCAGCCGTTCAGGGTGGTGTTGCCGATCTTCGTCGTCACCGCCTGGCCCGGCTCGGCGGGGAGCGAGGTGAAGGAGAGGCCGGCCTTGGCCAGGTTGTCCTTCACCTTGTCGCAGTCGGAGAACTTGGTCCCCGGGAAGGCGAAGATGTGGAAGTTGCAGTCGGTGGCCGCGACGCTCACCGGGTGGCTCGCCTGGAACTCCTCGAGCGCCGGATTGACGGCGTGGGTGAGGGCGTGGAAGAGCGGGAAGTAGGTGAGGGCGGCGAGCAGGCAGCCGGCGAGGATGATCTTGAGCCGGCCGATGCGGTCGGAGAGCTTGCCGAAGACGACGAAGAAGGGCGTGGCCACGAGGAGCGCGGCGGCGACCAGCAGGTAGGCCTTCAGCCAGTCGAGCTTCAGGGTGATGGTGAGGAAGAAGAGGGCGTAGAACTGCCCCGTGTACCAGACCACACCCTGCCCGGCCGCGGCGCCGAAGAGAGCGAGGAAGACGTACTTGTTGTTCGGGTAGCGGAAGAAGCTGTCGCGCAGGGGGGAGTCCGATCCCTTCCCCTGGGCCTTCATGCGCTGGAAGACGGGCGACTCGTTGAGGCGGGCCCGGATGTAGATCGAGACGATCAGCAGGACCAGCGAGAGCAGGAACGGCAGCCGCCATCCCCACTCCTTGAAGGCGTCGGGGGTCATCTTGACCCGGCAGACCAGGATGACGAGGAGCGACAGGAAGAAGCCGACGGTCGCCGTGGTCTGGATCCAGCTCGTGGCGTAGCCGCGCCGCCCCTCGGGGGCGTGCTCGGCGACGTAGGTCGCGGCGCCGCCGTACTCGCCGCCGAGGGCGAGCCCCTGGAGCAGGCGCAGCAGCACCAGGAGGGTCGGCGCCAGCACGCCGATCGACGCGTAGGTGGGGAGGCAGCCGACCAGGACGGTCGACAGGCCCATCACCACGATGGTCACCATGAACGTGTACTTGCGCCCCACCAGGTCGCCCAGGCGCCCGAAAAAGAGGGCGCCGAACGGCCGCACCAGGAAGCCGGCGGCGTAGGTGGCGAAGGCGGAGAGCAGGGCCGCGGTGTCGTTCCCCTTCGGAAAGAAGAGGGCGGCGAAGAACGGCGCCAGGGTGGCGTAGAGATAGAAGTCGTACCATTCGAACACCGTGCCCAGCGAGGAGGCGAAGATGACCTTGCGCTCCTCCTGCTGGGAGACCAGCGGGCCGGCCGTGTTGGTAGTCGCGGTCGCAACGCTCATGGATTCCCCCTTATTGATCAGATGTCGATCGGATGTCCAGTCGATCGGCTAGAAAGCGTAGACCTGGTACTGGAGCTGGATCTGCCGGCGCTTCTTGGCGCCGTCCTTGTCGATCGAGGTGAGGGCGAGCTTGAGGTCCGAGTTGTGGCCGTTGAAGTAGAAGGCGAGCCCCCCTTGCGTGCGCTTCTCGTCCGGCCGCGTCACCGCGTCGAAGTTCTCCTGGGCGTACTGGACGTAGGGCTGCAGGTGGGCGCCGTGGATGTAGTAGCCGATCTCGAACATCGTGTTCGTCTGCTTGGGGAGGGCCGGGATGAAGATGTCGCCGTCGAGCTGCTGGTAGTCGGCCTGCACCGTCAGGCCGTCGCCGCCGGCGATCGGCTGGTCCCAGTAGAAGTCGGCGCCGTACGACTTGTAGTCCTGCTGGCGGTCGAAGCTGCCGCCGATCGACAGCGTCTGGATCTTGCCGAGCGAGGTGCCGCGGTAGAACAGGCCGGTCTGCGGGCCGATGATGTAGTAGGCGAGGCGCCCCGAGTAGCGCAGCGCGTTGGTGTCGTTCAGGCCGCGCAGCCCCTGGAAGACGCCGGCGCGGTATTCGAGGTGGTCGTCGCCGAGGTAGCCGCGGGCCTGCACACCGTAGTCGCGGCCGGTGCGCGAGGTGGTCGGCACCGACTCGTTGAAGGTGTACGGACCGTAGTCGAGCGCCATCAGCGTCGCTGCCGACTGCAGGTGGTTGTAGGTCTGCCCGAGCAGCAGCATGCCGCCGTCGAGCTGGAATCCCTTGCTGAACGAGTAGGTGACGGCGAAGTCCTGGAGGAAGAGGTCGGCGTTGTTCTTGCTGCCGTCCGGGTTCCCCTTGCCGAGGTTGGGGGCGTCGGTGTCGAAGAAGACCGTGAGGTCGTCCGACAGCTTGAAGTTGCCGAGCAGGCGGATGCGGCGCAGGAACAGGTTGTTCGAGGTGTCGTCCTTGGCATCGGCGTTCTCGATGCTCTCCCCCTGGAGCTGCCCGAGGACGCCGATCTTGAAGCTCTGCTTGCCGTCGGCGGAGGAGAACTGGAGCTGGGCGCTCGCGGGCCGGGGAGTGAGCACGACGGCGACCGCCGCCGCGACGAAGACCGCCATCCATACCGAAAGGTGGGAGCGACTTGCCATCGGTGCATCCTTTCTGTACCCCGCAAGGGGCGTAGTTGGAAGATCCGCCTGGTACTTGATCAATCGAGCTTTCTGCGGATGCTACTCCCAAAGGATGCCGCTGTCACTCCCCCGTGACACAAATTTTAGAGATCCGTCATTCAGCTCCGGAAACCGGCCCGTCCGCGGCATCCGCTTCGTGCAGCAGGGCGCCGAGGTCGAGGCGCTCGGTGTACATGGCGGGGTTGCCGTCGGCCGCGCGCGGCCATTCCGAGCGCGGGCGGTCGCGGTAGAGCTCGACGCCGTTGCCGTCCGGATCGGCCAGGTAGACCGATTCGCTGACCCCGTGGTCGGCGGCCCCCTGGAGCTCGACGCCGGCGGCGAGCACGCGCTGGACGGCGCGCGCCAGATCGGCGCGGGTGGGGTAGCGGATGGCGGTGTGATAGAGGCCGGTGTGGCCGTGCGGCGGCGGGGTGCCGCCGTGGCTCTCCCAGGTGTTGAGGCCGATGTGGTGGTGGTAGTCGCCGGCGGCGACGAAGGCCGCCTGCGGCCCGAAGCGGGAGGTGAGGGTGAAGCCGAGGACGCCGCAGTAGAAGGCGATCGCCCGCTCGAGGTCGGCCACCTTGAGATGGACGTGGCCGATGTCCGTGCCGCCGGGAAGGGTGTAGGGGGGGAGCTCGTCTGCCATGCGGTGTAGTCTACGGCTGCTTTGCAGATCGAGAGCGCCTATCCCGCCCGGGCATGAATGCCCGGGCTACGTCCGAAACGAAAAGCCGGCTGAAGCCGGCTCCGAAGTCAGGGGCGCTCCTTCAGGAGCCGGGTTCACCCGGCTTTTTGATCCAAGCGTAGCCCGGGCATTCATGCCCGGGCGGGGCCCGCGGCGAAATGGAATTCCGCCGCGGAGCATTTCCCGATATGACGGAAGACACGACGCCAGACACGACCCAAGGCATCCTGCAAGACACGCCCTCCGGCCCCTCCTCCGCTCCGGCCTCCGGGCCGACGACCTGCCCCAAGTGCGGCATCGAGGCGCCCGGCGCCCCCGAATGCCGGCGCTGCGGGGTCCTCGTCGACGTCTACCGCGGCCCGGCCCTGGGCGCCGCGGCGCTGCGCCCTCCGGCGTCCGCGACCTCCCCTGCCTCTCCGGCTTCCTCGTCGGCGCCGGCCGCGGCGGCGGCGGGGCCGCCCCCCTTCCCCCGCGAACCGGTGGGGGAGGCCTTCGTGCGGCCGCCCGACCGGTTCGAAGGGACGTTCGAGATCGGCGGCATCCTGCGCCAGACGTTCACCGTCTACTTCGCGAATTTCCTGCCGTTCTGCCTGCTGGCGGCGGTCTCCCTGGCGCCGCTCCTCCTCTATCAGGGGCTGGCGTTGCTGGGGATCTCCTCGCCGCCGCTCGCCAACCGCTGGATCGGCATCCTGCTGACCTCCCTCGGCAGCTATCTCGCGACGGCGGTGCTCACCTACGGGGTGGTCGAGCAGCTGCGGGGGAGCGCGATCACCGTCGCCGACTGCCTGCGGCACGGCGCCGCCGCGCTCTTCCCGGTCCTCGGGCTGGTGGTGGTGCAGGCGGTCGCCATCTGGTTCGGCTTCATGCTCTGCGTCATCCCGGGGATCGTGCTCTCCATGCAATGGGCGGTCGCCATCCCCGTGGCGGTGACCGAGCGCACCGGGATCGGCCTGACGCTGAACCGCAGCACCTACCTCACCGACGGCCTGCGCTGGGAGATCTTCGGCACCTGGGTCGTGCTCTTCCTGCTCCAGGCCGGATCGGGGCTGGTGCTCGGCCTCGGCCTGGTCGCCGCTCCGCCGCCGGTCCGGGTGCTCCTGCGCGACGTCGTGGAGATCCTCGCCGTGGGCCTCTCGGCCACCAACACGGCGGTGATCTACTACCGCCTGCGCAGCCTCAAGGAGGGGGTCGACACCGAAGGGGTGGCGTCCGTCTTCGCCTGAGGCGGCTTCCTTGACGCTCCCCCGGGGGCGGTCTACGATCCGGGGCACAGCATCCGGAACCGGGAAGGGAAGCGCGCGTCGCGGCGAAATGGAACGCCGGCGCCCGACATCCCTTGGGTACCGAGAGGAGCGCGATGATCTGTCCCAAGTGCGGGTTCGAGCAGCCCGAGAGTCCCGAGTGCCTGCGCTGCGGCGTGATCATCAGCCGCTACAAGGGGGCGCCGGCGAACGCCACCCGCCGGCGCAGCCCTTCGCCGCACCGCCGCCGCTGCCGCAATCGCCGCAGTCGTCGCGATCGCCGCGATCGCAAGCCTCGCCGCCGCCCTTGCCGACCGGCCACGAGACGGTGCGCCTGGCGCTCGATGGGCCGCCGGCCGCTCCCCCCGAGCCTCCGCTCTTCGCCCCCTCGGCACCCGCGCCGTCGCCGGCCGGCGGCACCGTCTACCAGGGGCCGGACGCCGGCACCCCGGCGGCGGAGGCGATGCGCCAGGCGCCGTCGTTCGGCTCGCTGCAGTCGTCGCTGCGGATGGCGTCGCGGCGGCTGGGGGTCGGGGAGGTCCTCTCGGAGACGTTCTCGATCTACTCGAGCAACATCATCCCGTTCCTCATCCTGACCGGCTTCGCCTACTCGCCGATCCTGCTGCTCGGGGGCTTCGCGACGCAGGCCGGGAAATCGAACGGCATGGCCCCCGCGATCGCCACCCTGCTGGTCGGCCTGGCGGCGCTGCTGCTCTCCCTCCCCCTGTCGACCGCGGCCATCACCTACGGGGTCTTCCAGCAGATGCGCGGCCAGGACGCCTCCCTCGGTTCGTGCCTGAGCGTCGGCCTCTCCTGCCTCCTCCCCGTGCTCTCGGTCGTGGGGCTCGAGATGCTGGTGATCCTCGGCATCGTGATGGTGGCCCTGGTCCCCATCGGTCTCGTCGCCAAGACGCCGGGCTGCTCGGTCCTGCTGATCCCGCTGCTCTTCGCCGGCCTCATCGGCTTCCTCCTGCTGGTCCTGCGCTTCTACGTTGCGGTGCCGGCGGCGGTCGAGGAGCGGCCCGGGGCGATGGGCGCCCTGGGGCGCAGCGCCTTCCTGACCGAGGGGGAGCGCGGCACGATCTTCTGGGTGGTCTTCCTGCTCGGCCTGATCGATTCCCTGCTCACCCGCGCCGTGACCTCGATCCCCCGGGCCGGGGTGGTGCTGCTACCCCTGGTGAGCCTCGTCGCCATCGGCCTCTCCGCGACCGCCTGCGCGGTGATCTACTACCGGCTGCGCAGCCTGAAGGAATCGATCGACGTTGACCAGATCGCCTCGGTCTTCGCCTGAGCGGCGCCTGGCGGCGGCGCTGGTGGTCGCCGGGCTCGCCCTGTCGGCCGTCCTGGCCGCGGCGCCGCCGCGGGTCGCGGCGGCCGCGGCGGGGGCCGGCGGCGTCGAGGCGCGGGCGCGCGCCACCCTCGCCGACCCGCGCTATCAGCGGGCGTTCCCGCACCAGAAGCCGGAGGCCGAGGACGACGGGGAGCCGGCGGGGAGGATGGCGCCCGCCTCCGCCCCGGTCTCCGTCTCCCTCCCCGTCCTCGGCGCCGGCGCTACGATCTCGAAGCTCGTCTTCTTCATCCTGCTGGTGGTGGTGATCGCCCTGGTGGCGTTCTGGATCCTCCAGGCGATCCCCTGGCGGCGCGGGGCGCAGGCGGCGGCCGCTCCCGCCGCGGCGCGGGAGGAGGGCGCCACGGGGGGGCCGGGCCGGAGCTCTCCTTCGAGGACGCCGCGCGGCTCGCCGCCGAGGGGCGCTACGCCGAGGCGGTCCACGCGCTGCTGCTGGCGGCGATCCGCCACTTCGCGGCGCGGACGCGGACGGCGATCCAGCCGTCGCGGACCAGCCGCGAGCTGGTGCGCACGCTGCCGCTCCCGCCCGACGCGCGGGAGGCGTTCGCCGACCTGGTGCGCACCGTCGAGCGGTCGCTCTTCGGCGGCGAGCCGCTGGGCGCCGAGGAGTACGAGCGGAACCTCGAGCGCTTCCGCGCCCTCACCCGGAGGGCGGCGTGAGGCCGGCCGCGGGGGCCGCCGGCAGTCCCAGTTCCGCGGACGACCCCACGATCCGGCCGAGGAGCTCGAAGGGGGGTTCTCGCGCCGCGCCGTCGCCTGGATCGTGGGGAGCGTGGCCGTCTCCTTCCTCGCCGCCGTGCTGCTCGGCGTCTACGGGCGCGACCTCGAGAGCCCGCGGCCGGGGCACGACACCTTCAGCTACAGCGCGCTCGGCCACCGCGGCCTCGCCGAGCTGCTGCGCGCGATGGGGCTCGGGGTGGTATCGCGCCAGTCGTCGCACGGCGGCACGCCGGGTCCGCGGCGGCCGCTGGTGCTCGCCGAGCCGGACAGCCCGCAGGACACGGAGAGGATCAAGGACCTCCGCGACGAGGCCGAGCGCGACGAGGCGCCGCTGGTGGTGGTGCTCCCCAAGCGGGCGGTGGGCCCCCCCGATCCCAAGCGCTCCGACTGGCTGGCCTCGGCCGAGCTGCTCGCTCCCGAGGACGTCGAACGTCAGGTGGCGGAGCTCGGGCTGGGGACGGTCGCGGTGGTGCGCGCCCGCCGCGGCGGCACGCGCTGCACGGCGAGCTGGGGGGACGCGGCGGCCGAGCCGATGCACATCGTGGCGGCGCAGACCCAGCTCCTCAAGCCCGCCCCCGGCCTCGCGGCGGTGATCGCCTGCCCGGGTGGGGTGCTGATCGCCCGCCTGGCTGCCGGGAAGGGGGGGCCGGCGACCTATCTGATCGCCGACCCGGACATCCTCAACAACCACGGCCTCGACCTGGGGGAGAACGCCACGGCGGTGTTCGACTTCCTGACTCGCGGCTTGGGCGCGACCGGCGTCGTCTTCGACGAGACGATCCACGGCTACACCCGCGTCCCCGGGCTGCTCGCCGAGGCGCTGCGCTTCCCGATGGGGCTCGCGACGCTGCAGTCGCTGGTGCTGCTCGGCGTCGTGCTGTGGGCGGGGATGGGGCGCTTCGGCAAGCCGCTGCCGCCGGCCGCCGCGCTCGCCGCCGGCAAGGCGACGCTGATCGACAACACGGCGCAGCTCCTGGCCGCCGGCGGCCACGCCGCGGACGGCCTGCGCCGCTACTTCGCGCAGACGACCCGCGCGGTCGCCGCCCACTACTTCCTCCCCCCCGACCTGCCGGAAGGCGAGCGCCTCGCCCGCCTCCAGCGGCTGACCGACGGCCACGCCGCCCGCAGCCGGCGGGTGCGGGGATTGAACCTCACCGCCCTCGAGCGCAGCCTCGCCCTCCTGCCGGACGGGCGGCGCGGCGAGGAGCGGGCGGCGCGGATCGCCCGGCGGCTCTACGACTGGAGACTGGAGATGACGAATGGCCATCGAGATTGAAAAGGTTCGCGAGCTGGGGAGCGCCCTCAAGGAGCGCATCGGCCGGGTGATCATCGGCCAGGAGGAGGCGGTCCACCTGATGATGGTGGCGCTGGTCTCCGAGGGGCACCTGCTCTTCGAGGGTCCGCCCGGCACCGGCAAGACGCTCCTGGCGCGCGCCTTCGCCGCCTGCGTCAAGCTCGACTTCAAGCGCGTGCAGTTCACCCCCGACCTGATGCCGGGGGACCTGATCGGCACCAACCTGTTCAATTTCCAGACCAACAGCTTCACCCTCACCAAGGGGCCGCTGTTCACCGAGTTCCTGCTCGCCGACGAGATCAATCGCACGCCGCCGAAGACCCAGGCGGCGCTGCTCGAATCGATGCAGGAGCGCACCATCACCATCGACGGCATCTCGCACCCGCTCTCCGCCGGCTTCATGGTGGTGGCGACCCAGAACCCGATCGAGCAGGAGGGGACCTATCCGCTCCCCGAGGCGCAGCTCGACCGCTTCCTGTTCAAGGTGCTGATCGGCTACCCCGGGCGCGACGAGGAGATGACGATGGTGAAGACCCACGGCCACCAGACGGCGATGCCGAACCTGGCGAGCCTCGGGGTGGCGCCGCTCTGCGACCTGCGCTTCATCACCTGGGTGCGCCAGGTGGTCTCCGGCATCCGCCTCGCCGACGAGACGGTCGCCTACGTGGTCGACCTGATCCGCGCCACCCGCAACCACCCGGCGCTCCAGTACGGCGCCAGCCCGCGCGCCGCCAACATGCTGGCCGCCGCGGCGCGCGCCGTGGCGGTCCTCGAGGGGCGGGAGTTCGTCATCCCCGACGACGTCAAGAGCCTGTTCAAGCCGCTGCTTCGCCACCGCGTCGTGCTCTCCCCGAGCGCCGAGGTCGACGGCCTCGCCGCCGACCCCGTCCTCGACCAGATCCTCGCCCAGGTGCCGGCGCCGCGATGAAACGGCCTTTCGCATGAGACCGACGCGCCGCGCCATCTTCCTCGCCGCGGCCGGGCTGCCGGTGGCCCTGCTGCCGGTGGCGGTCGACGCGCGGCTGTGGACGTTGTGGCCGGTCTATCTCGGATTGCTGGCGCTGGCGCTGGGGGTGGACGCGCTCGCGGCGCCGCGCCGGGGGCAGGTCTCCTGCGCCGTCGAGATGCCGGGGACGCTCTACATCGGCGAGGAGGCGACGGCGCTGCTGACGGTGCGGGTGGCGTCTTCGGGAGCCGCGGTGACCGCGGTGACCGCGCCGTCGCGACGCATCCCCGTGCAGGTGGCCCTCGACCTCTCGGAGCGCCTGGCGCCGCAGCCGCCGCTCGCCGGGCGGCTGGTGGACGGCCGGGCGGACCTCCCCTTCCGGCTGGTGCCGGCGCGGCGCGGGCGGGTGGTCGTCGAGCGCGCCTGGGTGCGCCTCGCGGGGCCGCTCGGGCTGGTCGCTTCCGTGGCGCGGGTCGACCTCAAGCGGCAGGCGCCGGTGGTCCCCAACATCCGCCCGGTCAAGGCGGTGGCGCTGCGCTTCCTGACCGACCGCGAGTTCCGCGCCGGCCTGAAGATCGAGCGCTACAAGGGGGACGGCACCGAGTTCGACTCGCTCAAGGAGTACGCCGCCGGCGACGACAACCGCTCGGTCGACTGGAAGGCGTCGGCCCGGCACCGGAAGCTGGTGGCGCGCCAGTTCCGCGCCGAGCGCAACCACCAGGTGGTGATCGCGATCGACACCGGCCACCTGATGTGCGAGCCGCTCGCCGGCATCCCCAAGGTCGACCACGCGGTGAACGCCGCCCTCCTGCTCGCCTACGTCTCGCTGCGCGCCGGCGACCGCGTGGGGCTCGCCACCTTCGACGCCCGCCTCGGCCTCTACGTCGAGCCGAAGGGGGGCTTGCGCGGCTTCGACGTGCTCTCCCGCGTCGCCGCGCAGGTCGACTACGCGGAGCGCGAGACCAACTTCACCCTCGGCCTGACCTCGATCGCCCAGCGCCTGTCGCGCCGCTCGCTGATCGTGGTGCTCACCGACTTCGTCGACACCATCTCGGCCGAGCTGATGGTCGAGAACCTCGACCGCCTGTCGCGCCGCCATGTGGTGGTCTTCGTGGCGCTGCAGGATCCCGGGCTCGCCGACATCGCGGCCGGCCTGCCGGGCGACGTGGTCGAGCTCAACCGCGCCGTGGTGGCCGGCGGCCTGCTGCGCGACCGCGAGGTGGTGCTGCGCCGCCTGCGGCGGCTGGGGATCCTGCCGATCGACGCGCCGCCGGCCGCGGTCTCCACCCGCCTGGTCAACACCTACCTCGACATCAAGCGGCGGGAGAGGATCTGACGATGGCCCACCCCTCCGAGCTGGTGCTCAAATCCGCCCAGTTCCGCCGCGAGCGGGAGGCCGCCTGGCGCGAGCTCGAGAAGCTCCTCGACCGGGTGGACAGGAAGGGGCTGAAGGACCTCGACGCCGACGAGCTGAACCGCCTCCCCGTGCTCTACCGCAGCGCAGTCAGCGCGCTCGCCGTGGCGACCGCGATCAGCCTCGACAAGAACCTGCTCGACTATCTGAACGCCCTGGTCTCCCGCGCCTACATCTGCGTCTACGGCGCCAGGCGGCGGGCGGGGGAGGCGGTGGCGGAGTTCTTCCGCGAAGGGTTCCCGCGCGCCGTGCGCCGCTACGCCCCCTTCGTGATCGCCTCCTTCCTGCTGCTCGGCCTCGGCATCCTGGTCGGCTACCGGATGACCCTCGCCGACCTCGACCGCTACGACAACTTCGTCGGCGGCATGGCGCAGGGGCGCACCCCCACCTCGTCGGCCAAGGAGCTGCGCGACATCCTCTATGGCGGCGGGGAGGGGCCCCTCGCCTTCTTCGCCAGCTACCTGTTCACCCACAACGCCAAGGTCGGCATGCTCTGCTTCGCCGTCGGCTTCATGGCCGGGGTGCCGGTGATCTACCTGCTCTTCTCGACCGGGCTCCAGCTCGGCGCGATGGCGGCGCTCTACCAGTCGCGGGGGCTGGGCGCCGAGTTCTGGGCCTGGGTGCTGCCGCACGGCGTCACCGAGCTCTCCGCCGTCTGCCTGTGCGGCGCGGCGGGGATGGCGATCGGCTCTGCGCTGGTCTTCCCCGGCCGCCACACCCGCCTGCGCAACCTCGCCCTGCGCGGCCCGGAGGTGGCGCGGATCGCCTTCGGGGCGATCGCCATGTTCCTGGTGGCGGGGGTGATCGAAGGGGTCTTCCGCCAAGTGGTGCACGACGTCGCCATCCGCTGGTCGCTCGCCGCCGCCACGCTGGCCTTCTGGAGCTGGTACTTCCTCGCCTCCGGGCGGGGGACCGCGGCGGCGGCATCCACAGTGGGCTCCGAAAAGCGCGGGGAGGCGGGAGAATGAGCGCCGTGGCGCTCGAGAAGGCCCGCATCCACCCGGTGCTCACCCCGGAGGGGGTGGCGCTCCCCTTCGTGGTCGCCGCGGCGGGGGACCGCGCCACCGCCTTCCTGCTCGACCTGCTGGTGATCGTGATGGGGACGATCCTGGTCTGGATCCTCGCCGGGCTGGCCTCCACGATCGGCATGGGGGAGCTGGGGGTGACCTTCGCGGTCCTCGTCGCCTTCCTGCTCTGGAACTTCTACTTCGTCTTCTCCGAGGTGCACCGCGGCGGCACCACCTTCGGCAAGCGGCGGGCGGGGTTGCGGGTGATCGCGCGCGGCGGCGGGCCGCTGACGGCGGAGGCGGTGTTCGCCCGCAACCTGATGCGGAACCTCGAGTTCTTCCTCCCCCTCGCCGCCCTCCTCTCCGGGGGGAGCGGCATCCTCCCCGACGCGCCGGGCTGGGGGCGGCTGCTCACCTTCGTCTGGCTCCTCGTCTTCGCCCTGATGCCGCTGTTCAACCGCGACCGCCTGCGCTGCGGCGACCTGGTGGCGGGGACCCTGGTGGTCAAGGCCCCCACCGCCGTCCTCCTCGCCGACCTCGCCGACCGCGGCCCGGAGCGCGGGGAACGCCCGCTCCGCCGCGAGGCCGGGAAGCCGGCGGCGGCGTCCGCGGCGTCCGCGCGGGCCGCCGACCCGGAATTCGCCTTCACCCGCGAGCAGCTCGACATCTACGGCGTCCACGAGCTCCAGGTGCTCGAGGACCTGCTGCGCCGCGACGACCAGGGGACCCTCGACGGGCGCATCCTCGACGAGGTCGCCGAGAAGATCAAGCTCAAGATCGCCTGGCCCCGCGAGCGCTGGCAGGTCCCCCCCGCCGTTTCCTCGACGCCTTCTACCGCGCCCAGCGCGGGCTGCTCGAGCAGAAGCTGCTGTTCGGGCAGCGGCGGGAAAGGAAGCAGCGGTAGCAGGGCGACCGCAGGTCGCCCCTACACCTGACATCGAGCATCGGGTGTAGGGGCGACCTGCGGTCGCCCTCCGCCTTCAACCCCGCTTACCCCCGCCGCACCACCACCACCGTCACGTCGTCCGGCGCCGCCTCGCCTCCCAGGTGTCTCCGGCAGTCGTTGAGCAGGGCGTCCAAGATCTCGAGGGCGGGGCGGTGCCCCATGGCGCGCAGCACCTCGCGGGCGCGCTCGTAGCCGTAGGCGTTGCCGTCGCGGTCGAGCGATTCGTAGAGGCCGTCCGAGCAGAGCAGGAGGACGCCTCCCGGGGGGAGGTTGAAGGGGCGGTCGGCGTAGGGCTGGACGGGCCCCTTGGCGAGCGGGAGGCCGGGGAGCTCGATCTCGGTCACCATCGTTCCGGCGGTGCCTGCGAAGAGGAGGGGGTAGGGATTGCCGGCGTTGGCGAGCAGGGCGTCGCCACTCCCCGGATCGAGGCGGATCAGCGACAGGCTGGTGAAGCTGTGCCCGAGGCTGACGCCGCGCAGCACGCGGTCGAGGCCGCGGAGCACGCCGGCCGGGGTCTCCCCGGGCTCGACCAGGCTCTGCAGACCAGCCTTGACCATCGCCTGCGCCACCGCGCACGAGTAGCCGTGCCCCGCCACGTCGCCGGCGGCGAGCCAGAAGCCCCCCGCCTCGTCGAAGAGGAAGTCGTAGAGGTCGCCGCCGGCCTCGGTGGCGAGCACCGAGCGGGCGGCCACCTGGTAGCCGGGGAGGCGCGGCATCTCGCGGGGGAGGAGCCCCACCTGCATGCGGGCGAGCAGGCCGACCTCGTGGCGCACCCGCCGGGCGTCGGCGAGGCGGCGCATGAACGGGGGCGGCGGGATCGCCTCGGTCTCGACCGCCTCGGGGCGCCCGAGGCCGACGAAGCCGAGGAGGGCGATCCCCGCGGAGAGGGTGGCGGTGAGGGCGAAGGCGCCCGGCATCCAGGCGAGGTAGAGGGTGGCGGCGAGCGCCCCCGGCAGCAGGAAGTAGACCGCCGAGGCGGCGAGCAGCGCGGTCAGCCCGAAGCGCCGGGCGATCCACACCAGAGCGCCGGCGAGCGCGACGTTGGCCGCCAGCTCGACGGGATAGGGAAACAGGCTGAGCGGACCGAGCACGTAGCCGGCGAGGAGCGCCGCGCCCCACGGGGCGAGGCGCGCCGGCAGGAAGCGGACGGCGAGCGCCAGCGCCAGGGTGACGCCGGCGGCGAGCCAGATCCCGTCGAGGAGCGGGCTGCCGTCGAGGCGGAGGAGGGGGAGGTGGACGCTCGTCCCCGCCGGCGAGACCCCCGGCACCACCGCCGCCAGGGCGTAGGCGGCGAGCGCCAGACCGGCGAGCGCGGCGCCCCCCGCGAAGCCGGCGAGCAGGGCGCGCCCGCCGCGCGGCCCCAGGCGGCCGTGGCGCAGGGTGTCGAGGCTGGTGGTGAAGTCCGGCTGCATGGCGCGCAGCAGCGACTCCCCCGCCGACCAGGTGAGCAGGATGGCGAGCGCCCGCCCCGGCGCCGTGAACCCCCAGCCGAACACCTCGAGCCAGGAGTGGACGGGGAGGAGCTGGAGCAGCCAGCGCGGCCCGGCGCCGAGCAGGGCGAGGAGGCCGACGAGCGCGCCGTTCACCAGGTCGATCCGCGCCCGCAGCAGGAGGGTGAGGAAGATCCCCACCACGGCGAGGGCGAGCGGCAGCCAGGCGAGCTCCGAGAGGAGCCGCCGGCCGAAGGTGTCGCTCGGCCGGGTGCCGGGCGCGCCGATCCACCCCGCCTGCCGCCGGGCCATCACCGACAGCGGCGCGGTGAGGACGGTCAGCACGGTCTGCGGCGGCCGCGTCGCCGCCGTCAGGTTCCGCGCCTGCCAGGCCGGGATGGCGCCCGCCACGGTCCCCTCGACCGGCGGCTGCAGCGCCTCGCCCGGAAGAGCAGCGAGCCGGTGAAGCTCGCCGCCAGACGGTCGAACGGCGCGCGGTCGGTGGGCTGGAAGAGGGGAGTGGCCGGGCTCTCCCAGTCGAGCAGCCAGGGGTGCCCGTCGAGCGCCAGCTCCGCGGTCAGCGTCTGCGGCGCTCCCCGCTGGTGCAGCGCCGGGAACAGGGAGCTGCGCGCGTCGACCGCCACCTCCTGGCGCACCAGGACGCGCACCCCCTGCCGCGTCGCCGCCAGCCAGGGGGCGGCGGCCCGCCCGAGGCGGCGGCCGGCGTTCTCGATCTCCGGCGACTGCGTCAGCTCGACCTCGGCCCCTCCCTTCCCGGGCGGCAGGCCGGCCTCGGCGGCGATCCGCCGCAGCTGCCGCTCGTAGAACGCCGGCTCGGCGGGGCGGCCGGAACGCCATTCGGGGAGGAAGGCGAAGGCCAGGGCGGCGCCGAGGGCGAAGAGGGCGAGCCCCCCGGCGACGGCGAGGGCGAGCGGGCGGCGCTCGCCGTTCACGCCCGCTCCTCGTCTGCCGGCGAGCGGACCGGCGAGCGCTTGAGGACCAGCACGGTGGTGTCGTCGAGCGGCTGCGCCGCCGCCAAGTGGCGCCGCCAGTCCTCGACGACCGCCTCGAGGATCTTCTCGGCCGGCCGCTCGGCGGCGCCCGCGAGCACCTGGCGCAGGCGCTCGTAGCCGTAGGCCTGGCCGGCGCGGTCCGCCGCCTCGAAGACGCCGTCCGAGAAGAGCAGGAGGGCGGCGCCGGGGGGGAGGCGGATCTCGCGGTCCGCGTACTGGCGGGGGGGCCCCTGGCCGAGCGGCAGGGCGGAGACCTCGATCTCCTCCACCGCGCCCCCGGCCGCGAGCAGCGGATAGGGGTGGCCGGCGTTGCTCAGCAATCCCTCGCCGGTCTCCGGGCGCAGGCGCAGCAGCAGGAGGCTCGCGAAGGTGCGCGTCGGGCCGGCGGCGCGCAGCACGCGGTCCATCCGTTGCAGCACCTGGGCCGGGGTGCGCCCGCGGCCGGCGAGGCTGGCGAACGCCGCCTTGGTCATCGCCTGCGCGATGGCGCACGAGTAGCCGTGCCCGGCGACGTCGCCGGCGGCGATCCACAGGTACCCCTCGTCGTCCGCCAGCAGGTCGTAGAGGTCGCCGCCGGCCTCGTTGGCGATGATCGAGCGCGCCGCGAGCTCCCACCCCGCGACGCGCGGCAGGGTGCGCGGCAGCAGGCCGCGCTGCATCTTGGCGAGCAGCTCCATCTCGTTCCTGAACCGGCGCTCCTCCTCGAGGCGGCGGACGAAGGCGGGGGGGGCGAGGCGCTGGATCTCGGCGTTCCCGGAGCGCGCCATGCCGGCGATCCCGAGGACGACGACGGCCCCCGACAGCCCCGCCATGACGGCGAAGCCCCCCGGCATCCACGCCAGGTAGCGCGCGGCGAGGACGGCGGCGGGGAGGGCGAAGGAGCAGACGGCGGCGGTCAGCAGGGCGGTCAGGCCGGCCCGCCGGCCGATCCAGATCAGCAGGGCGCAGAAGAGCGCGTTGGCGGCCACCGCGGCGAGCGCCGGCCCGACGGCGACCGGCCGCAGGATCGCGCCGGCGACCAGCGCCGCGACGGCGAACGCCCAGCGCACGGGGACGATGCGCACGGTCAGCGCGAAGGCGAGCGCCACCCCGCCGGCGAGCAGGATGCCGTCCGAGAGCGGGCTGCCGAACGGGCGCAGCAGCGGCAGCTCGACGCTGGCGCGCGCCGGCCACACCCCCGGCACCGCCTCGGCGAGCGCCATCAGGGCGAGCCGCAGCCCGCCGAGCGCCGCGCCGCAGGCGAACCCCACCAGCAGCGCCCGGCCGCCGCGCGGGCCGAGGCGGCCGGCGCGCAGGGCGTCGAGGCTGGTGGTGAAGGAGGGGTCGGTCGAGCGCAGCAGCGACTCGGCGCACGACCAGAGGAGGAGGATGGTGAGGGCCCAGAGAAACCCCGCCAGCAGATTGAAGGGGAGGGGGCCGTTGACGCTCCCCGGCGACGGGTAGAGCGTCGGCAGCGCGGCGAGGGCGAGCAGGGCGCCGTTGACGGCGGAGAGGCGGGCGCGCAGCAGGAGGAGCAGGAACAGCCCGGCGAGCCCCGCGAGCAGCGGGGCGCCGCGCCAGTAGTCGAAGAGGGTCCGCAGCAGCGCCGCGTCGGTCGCCGCGGCGCCGGCCTCGCTCAGCGCCCCGGGGCGGCGCCCGGCGAAGACGGTCTGCGGCATCCAGGCGAACAGGTGCTCCGGCCGCGCGCCCGCAGCCACCGCAGGCGGCACGATCGGATACAGCAGCCGCGGGAAGGACATCATAGTGGTCTGCCGCCCCGTCCCGAGCCGCTCGCCCGGCGCGAGGAGCAGCGGCGTCAGGCGACCGGCGAAGCGGACGGCCTTGCCGGCATCGATCGGCGCGAAGGGGGAGGCGAGGGCCTCCTCCCAGGCCATCAGATAGACCGGCTGGCCGGCGAAGGAGAAGTCGGCCGCGAGCTGCCGGTGCGTCCCCTCGCCGTCGCGGACGCCGTGCACCACCGTGGCGCGGATCGCCGTGCGGGTGGCGAGCAGCCGCCCGCCGCCGGCGTCGCCGAGCCAGCGGTAGGGCTCGAACTGCTCGGGGCCGCGGGTGGTCAGCGCGATGCGCGGCTCGCCCGGATCGAGGGTCAGCCCGCCCGCCGCCAGCCGCTCGCCGAAGCGCTCGCGCAGCGCCGCGCGGGACGGCGGCTCGCCGGCCCGCCACTCGGGGAGGAACCGGTCGGCCAGCGCGATCCCCGCCGCCAGCGCCACGAGGCCGAGGGCGATCCCCGCCAGGAGCGTGCGCAGGGGAGGGTGGAGAGGAGCGCTCATGGGGTTTCCGGCATTGGATCACGGACTGGCCCGGACGAGCACGGACTTTCACGGACCGGGGAGAGAAAACTTACCAGCGGCCTCTTCGCGGTCCCTGTTCGTCCGTGTCGGTCCCTGTCCCTCCGTGCTCTGCTCCCCCCTACAGCGCCGGCGACAGCCACCGCGCCAGGCGGTCCCCCAGCCGGGTGAGCCACGGCCGCCGGCGCCACTCCTCGAGGTGGATCTCGGTCGCCTTTTCGAGGTCGGCCGTGAAGGCCTTTTCCATCACGGCGGCGGTCGCCTCGTCCATCATCAGCAGGTCGCATTCGGCGTTGAACAGGAAGGAGCGGAAGTCGAGGTTGGTCGAGCCGACCAGCGACACCAGGCCGTCCGCCACCAGCGTCTTGGCGTGGAGGATCGCCGCCTGGTACTCGAAGATCCGCACCCCCCGCCGGAGCAGCGCCCCGAAGTAGCCGTGGCCGGCGCGGCGGGCGATCGGCACGTCGGACTTCCCCGGCAGCAGGAGGCGGACGTCCACCCCGCGCGCCGCCGCCTCGCCGAGCACCTCGAGCGCCCGGCGGCCGGGGGCGAAGTAGGCGTTGGTGATCCACAGCGTCCGCCGCGCCGCCGCGGCGATCGCCGCCATCACCGCCGCCGACTCCGCCTGCCCCCGCCGCGGGCGCGAATCGAGGACCAGCGTGCGCACCCCGGCCCCCTCGACCGCCGAGGCCGGCAGCGGATCGATCTCGAACGGGGTCCCCTCGGCGTGGGCCCACCCCTCGGAGAAGACGACCGCCATCTCCCAGGCGGCGGGGCCGGCGATCCGCAGGTGGGTGTCGCGCCAGGTCTCGCCCGGCTTCGGGCGGCGGCGCCAGGAGCCGTACTCCTCGCCGATGTTCATGCCGCCGGTGAAGGCGATCTCGCGGTCGATCACCAGGATCTTGCGGTGGTCGCGGAACGGCTGGTACCACAGGCTCTTGAACAGCGGGTGGAAGAGGTGGAGCTCGATGCCGTGGCTCGCCATCTCGGCCCAGAACTCGACCCGCGTCTCGTAGGAGCCGACGGCGTCGGCGAGCACCCGCACCTCGATCCCGCGGGCCGCCGCCGCCTGCAGCTCGGCGAGGAAGAGGCGGCCGGTCGAGTCGTCCTTGAAGATGTAGGACTCGAGGAGGATCTCCTGGCGGGCGGCGCGCGCCGCGTCGCGCATGGCGCCGAAGGCGGAGCGCCCGTCGAAGTAGATCTCGACCTGGTTGCCGCCGAAGAACGGCGCGCCGTCGATGCGCCGCAGCAGGGTCGCGAAGCCGGGGTCGTCGATCCCCAGCGGCAGCGCCTCGGCGAGCCGCTCGACGCGGCCGATGCGCAGCTCGGGGGGGAGCTTGCGCCCCGGCGCCGGATGCAGCCGTGGCTTGAAGAGCCGGAAGCGGCGGGGACGATTATTGCGGGGATTATTGCGGGGATTATTGCGGGGACGAGGGCGGGGGCGGGAGCGGCGCTGCCGTCTCATGGCGGCGGGAGTATGGCAGAGCCGGAGGGCCCGCGCGGACGCGCTCGGGCGACGGGAGAGTAAAATCCCCGCCATGAGACGATCCGCCGCGCTCCTCCTCCTCCTTCCCGCGCTCTCCTCCCTCTTCGCCCCGGGCCCCGCCCTCGCCCAGCCCCCCGCCGCCCTCGCCGCTCCCCGCACCGCGGCCGGCGAGGCGACCGACCTGATCGGCCGGCTCGCCCGCGGCGAGTACCAGGCCGCCGCGGCCCGCTTCACCGAGACGATGCGCGGCGCGGCCCCGCCCGAGAAGCTGGGCGACCTGTGGACCACGATCCAGGCGCAGATGGGGGCCTACCAGAAGCAGCTCGGCGTGCGCACCGAGAAGCAGGGGATCTACGACGTCGCCTTCGTCACCACCCAGTTCGCGCGCAGCACGGTCGACTTCAAGGTGGTGGTCGACCGCGACGGCAGGATCGCCGGCTTCTTCCTCGTCCCCCCCGGGAAGGGGCGAGCGCGCCGCCGCCGCCCCCCTATGTGGCGCCCCCCTACGTGAAGCCGGAAGCGTTCACCGAGCGCGACGCGGTGGTCGACGCCGACGGCGCGCGCACCTGGGCGCTGCCGGCGACCCTCGCCATCCCCCTGGGCGCCGGCCCCTTCCCGGCGCTGGTGCTGGTCCACGGCTCGGGGCCGAACGACCGCGACGAGTCGGTCGAGGGGAACAAGACCTTCCGCGACCTCGCCTGGGGTCTCGCGTCGCGCGGCATCGCCGTCCTGCGCTACGAGAAGCGCACCCGCCAGCACGGCTCGCGGATGGGGGCGGTCCAGAACTTCACCGTGCAGGAGGAGACGGTCGACGACGCCCTCGCCGCCGCCGCCCTGCTGCGCCGCACGCCGGGGATCGACCCCCTGCGCGTCTTCGTCCTCGGCCACAGCCTCGGCGGCATGATGATCCCCCGGATCGGCCAGCGCGATCCCCACCTCGCCGGCCTGATCGTGATGGCCGGAGCGGCGCGACCCCTCGAGGACATCATCCTCGAGCAGGTCACCTACCTGGCCGGGGAGACCCCCGACGCCGCCGGGAAGGGGCAGATCGAGTCGATGCGCGCCGAGGTGGCGAAGGTGAAGGCGCTCAAACCCGGCGACACCGACACCATCCTCGGCGCCCCCGCCTCCTACTGGCTCGACCTGCGCGGCTACGACCCGCCGGCGGCGGCAAAGGCGCTCACACAACCGCTCCTGATCCTCCAGGGCGAGCGCGACTACCAGGTGACGATGGACAACCTCGCCGCCTGGAAGCGGGCGCTCGCCGGCCACCCGAACGTGACCTTCCATACCTACCCGAAGCTCAACCACCTGTTCATCGCCGGCGAAGGGAAGAGCCTCCCCAAGGAGTACGAGACCCCCGGGCACGTCGACGCGCAGGTGATCGACGACATCGCGGGGTGGATTCAGGGGAGCAAGGCGGAGAGCTGATTCAGCCGGCTCCTGGGTCGCCCCCTAGAGACTTGACGTAGGGGAGGGGACAGGTCCCCGCCCGGGTGGGGGGCGGCTGGAGTCGTGAGCTTAATGATCTCGGGAGCCCTTTTCCTCCCCTGTACTCGGGGGAGGAACAAAGCGCCCTGCGATGGCGAGCTTTAGCCCCCGGACGCAGTCCCCACCCCCTCTGGCGCTACGCTGAAGGAAAGCCCAATCGCAGGCGCTGGGGGAGGACCCGGGGACCTGTCGCCGCTGGCGGATTGAAGGGGTGCCCAATTGACGGCCCCGGAAAGGTCCATTGGGCTGGGCTCCTGGGGCAGCAGTTACAGAAGCCGCCGGCCGACGTCACCCTTCCGGGCCCTCGCTCGGTGGAGGAGAAGCTCCGTGCCGTGCGCGCCGCTGCCCGGCTGGAGTTTCCAACCGGTGACATCGATCAGATGCTGGGTGAGATCGAGCAGGGATATCGCTTCGATCCTCCGGCATGATCTTCGTCGACTCCAACATCCCGATGTATCTCATCGGGGCTCGCTGAGCTTCGACGGTGGATACGATCAGGTTACCGCCGTGACGCGCCTTCACCAGTAGCACCCGTTCAGAGTTTTCCCACCACCCACCACGGCGTCTGCCCCGCCACCGTGCGGCGGGAGCCGGTGCGGACCTGGAGGAAGAGGCGGTCGGGATCGCCCAGTGCGGCGAGCGGCAAGCGGACCATCACCTGGCGGCCGATGGCCGCCCCCCAGGCGGTGGCGCGCGGCAGGATCTTCCCCTGGTCGCGGACGCTCCAGACGTCCGGCTCGATCTGCATCTCCAGCTTCGGCATGCGGGCGAACGGACGGTCCGGCCGGTAGCCGAAGGCGGCGACGGTGACCTTGCCCCCCTCCGGCAGCAGGCCGGGGAGATCGAACGCGATCTCCAGCTGATCCTTCCCCTGGTCTTTCCCCTGATTCTGGGTCCGGCGGGCTTCGAGGCTGCCCAGACGCAGCGGTGCGCCTGCTCCCGGCAGCGGCGCGGGGGTGAGATCGCCGAACAGCTCGTCGGCGGCGACGAAGGGGAGGAGGCGGGAGGCGCTGTAGCCGAACTGCGTGCGATGCGCGGCGAAGGCCCGGCGCTTGGCGGCGACCGCCGTTGGATCGAGCGGGCGCGACTCCCAGCGAAACCCTGAGACTAGGCGCTCCGGGGGCGCCAGCTCCGCGCCGGCATGGAACCCCTTGGCCCGCGGCCATCCCGGATAGTGGATCAGGAACGGATGGAGCGCCGCCGCCACCTCCCCCTTCAAGTCCCAGAGCGCCACGCGGGTGAACAGATAGAGCGCCGCGTGGTCCGGGTGATGGTCCGCCGGGTGCGACACGAAGATCTGGGTCGGCTTGAAGTCGCGCAGCAGCTTTTCGAGGTCGGCGATGATCTCCTCCCCCTTGTACGGCGCCCCCGGCCGGAAGGCGGTGGGGTAGGGGACGGCGCGGGCGCGGGTCAGCCGGCCGCGGTCGGGAGGGCTCGCCCCCCAGTGAGCGCGCCAGATGTCGAGGGTGCCGAAGTCCGGATAGCCGAGGAAGGTGAGGTCGCGGGGGGCCACCCCCAGCGCCGCGTCCGCCTCCCGCGCCTCCCGCTGGCGGATCTCCCCCATCGCCAGCACCGCCTTGGGGAGGAGCACCGGCCGCTTGGCGTAGGCGAGAAACGACCACTCGTTGCTGTCGCCGCAGGTCAGGAAGACCACCCGCACGGGAAGCCCCCGCCGCGCCGCCTCCTGCAGCACCCCCCCCGTCCCCAGCACCTCGTCGTCCGGATGCGGCGCCAGCACCAGGATACGGTCGGTGCCGGCGAGCTGGAGCGGCGCCAGGGCGAGCGGGGGGGAGAAGGCGGAACTGAGCCACCCGGCGCTACACGGAGGACGCAGAGGACGGCGAGGACGGCGGCTGGGAGAGATCGCTTCATGGCATCCAGAGCCGTTCCCGGGAAACGGCGCTGGATTGTAACGGACGGGTGACTGGGGATGAACGCGAGCCCATAGGGCGGCATGCCTGTAGCCCAGGGTGTGAACCCTGGGTCGGCGTGGGGGGAGCGGTTTAGACAAGAGGCGTGATCCGAAAAAAGGAGGTGGGGTCCGCCAGACAGACCCAGGGTTTGCACCCTGGGCTATAGGAAGGCCGCCCTACGGGCTCGCGTCGTGGCTCTACGGAGCCCCATACAGCATTCCCGCTGATAAACTCCCTGGCCGAGAGGAGCCCCCATGACGACCACCACCAAGAACATCCCCACCGTCGACCTCGCCGATTTCACCTCCGGCACCCCGGGAGATGCCGCTTCCCGCTCGCGCTTCATCGCCACGCTGGGGGCGGGATTGAGCGACTTCGGCTTTCTGAACGTCGAGGGGCACGGCATCGATCCGGCCCTGATCCGCGAGGTGTATGCGCTCTGGCAGCGCTTCTTCGCCCTGCCGGAGGAGGTCAAGCGGCAGTATTCCGGCATCGTGGGAGGGGCGCGCGGCTTCACCCCGTTCGGGGTCGAGCATGCCAAGGACAACCCGCTTCCCGACCTCAAGGAGTTCTGGCACGTCGGCCAGGAGCCGCCGGCGGGGCATCCCTACTGTCAGGAGTATCCGGCGAACGTCTGGCCCGCCGAGATCCCGGAGCTGCGCGAGCCGACGCTGCGCCTCTACCGCGGGCTCGAGGGGGTGGCGGCGAGCCTGCTCCGGGCCCTCGCCGAGTTCTTCGCCCTGCCGGAGGAGACTTTCTCCTCGATGATGGAGATGGGGAACAGCATCCTGCGCGTCCTCCACTACCCGCCGGTGCGCCCCGAGCAGATCCCCGCCGTGCGCGCCGCCGCCCACGAGGACATCAATCTGATCACGCTGCTCTGCGAGGCGACCGATTCCGGGCTCGAGATCCTCACCCGCGAGGGGGAGTGGATGCCGGTCGAGACGGGCCCCGGGCAGATCGTGGTCGACGCCGGCGACATGCTCTCCCGCTTCACCAACGAGGTGATCCCCGCCACCACCCACCGGGTGGTCAATCCGGCGGCGAACGCAGGGCGCGACCGCTACTCGATCCCCTTCTTCGTCCACCCCTACTCGGCGTGCGACCTGACGATCCACCAGCGGTTCGTCGACGCGGAGCACCCGCCGAAGCATGCGCCGATCACCGCGGGAGATTTCTTGCAGCAGCGGCTGCGCGAAATCGGTCTCAAGGCGTAGGTTTCTCAAGGAGAGCTTCCGATGCCCGCTTCCGCCCGCCGTCGCCTCGCCGCCGTCGCCGTCGCAACGGTCGTCGCCGCCACTTTCCTGGCGCTCGCGCATCCTTCTCAAGCCGCCGCGAAAC
>CAVWOZ010000020.1:0-38537 GCA_963756595.1 uncultured Acidobacteriota bacterium | reverse complement strand
CGGCGCAGCGGGGAGCGCCCTGAGCCGGCGGTCCTTCCCCTGGCTGGTCGCCGGGGGGTGCCTGGCGGTCGTCCTGCTGGTGGTCAACGTCGCCCTGACCTTCCGCAACACCCGGCAGCTCAACGCCGACTCCCACTGGGTCACCCACACCCACGAGGTGATCGCCGGCCTCGACAGCGTGCTGGCGCTCGCCAACGACGCCGAGACGGGGCAGCGGGGATTCCTCCTCACCGGCGAGCCGCGCTACCTCGCGCCCTATGCCGCCGCCGTCCCCGCCCTCGAGGCGAAGGTGGACCGGCTGGCGCGGCTGACCGCGGACAACCCCCGCCAGCAGGCCCGTATCCCCGAGCTGCGCCGCCACCTCGCCGCCAAGCTGCGGGAGCTCGCCGAGACGATCGCCCTGCGCCGGCAGCCGGACGGCTTCGAAGCCGCCCGGAGCGCCGTGCTGACCGACCGCGGGAAGGTCGAGATGGACGCCCTGCGCCGAGTGGTGGAGGAGATGACCGCCAGCGAGCAGACCCTGCTGCGCGAGCGTTCGCGGCGCTCCGAGCGGACCTACCGGGTGGCGGTGATCGCCGGCAGCCTCTCCGGCCTCGCGGCGCTGGCCGCGCTGGCGGCCTTCCTGATCCTGCTGCTGCGGCATCTCGCCGTTAGCAATCGGGACGCCGCCGTCATCGCCGAGCAGGCGGAGCGGCTGCGCACCACCCTCGCCAGCATCGGCGACGCGGTGATCACCACCGACCTCGAGGGGCGCCTCACCAACCTCAACGCCGTCGCCGAGACGCTGACCGGGTGGCCCCGCGGCGAGGCGCTGGGGCAGCCGCTGGAGACCGTCTTCCGGATCGTCAACGAGGAGAGCCGCGAGCCGGTGGAGAACCCGGTGACGCGGGCGCTGGCGGAGGGGGTCGTCGTGGGTCTCGCGAACCACACCCTCCTCCTCGCCCGGGACGGCACGGAGTGGCCGATCGACGACAGCGCCGCGCCGATCCGCTGCAAGGACGGCGAGATCGTCGGCTGCGTGCTGGTCTTCCGCGACGTCAGCGAGGGGAAGCGGGCCGAGGCCGCCGTCCGCCAGGCGGCGGAGCGCGAGCGGTTTTTGCTGGCCGAGGCGGCGACGGCGAACGCCAAGCTGGCCGCCGACCTCTCGGACGCCGACCGCCGCAAGGACGAGTTCCTGGCCACCCTGGCGCACGAGCTCCGCAACCCGCTGGCGCCGATCCGCAACAGCCTGCAGATCCTCAAGCTGGCCGGCCCCGGCGGCGCCGTCGTCGATCAAGCCCGCAGCATCATGGAGCGCCAGCTCGGCCAGATGGTGCGCCTGGTGGACGACCTGCTCGACGTCTCCCGGATCACCCGCAACAGCCTCGAGCTGCGCAAGGAGCGGGTCGAGCTCGCCGCCGTCCTGGCGAGCGCCGTCGAGACCAGCCGCCCGCTGATCGAGGCGAGCGGCCACGAGCTGACGGTGAGCCTCCCCCCGCAGCCGATCCTCCTCGAAGCCGACCTCACCCGCCTCGCCCAGGTCTTTTCGAACCTCCTCAACAACGCCGCCCGCTACACCGAGAAGGGGGGGCGCATCCGCCTCACCGCCGAGCGCCAGGGGGACGAGGCCGTGGTGACGGTGGCGGACACCGGAGTCGGAATCCCCTTCGCCATGCTACCGAAGGTCTTCGACATGTTCACCCAGGTGGACCGCACCCTCGAGCGCGCCCAGGGCGGCCTCGGGATCGGCCTCACCCTGGTCCGCCAACTCGTCCACATGCACGGCGGCACCGTGCAAGCCTTCAGCGAAGGCCCGGGGAAGGGGAGCGAGCTCGTCGTGCGCCTGCCGGTGGCCGGTGATGAGGGAAGCAGGGCGACCGAAGAGACGGCCCACCTCCTGAGCAGCCCCAAGAACGCGCAACGCCTCCTCGAGGCAATCGCCGATCTCGAGCCCGGCCGAGGCACAAGCCAGTGGAGTGCGCCCGAGGTCGGTGACCTTATTGAATGCGCTTCCCTTGGGGATCTGCAAACCCCAAGGCGGAGGCGGTAGAGACGACCCAGGTCCCAACGAGAACCTCTCCCAGACCACGGACGCGGGGCGTCTCCGGTGGGCCAAGGTGGCCTCGGCAGGGTAGGCCGTTCGCGGGCACACGAACGCGTTTGTCTTTGGTTGTCCCCTGGCCCGGCGTCGGAAAACAGCGCATCGGTGTGCCCTCGTAGTGCCTTGCGGGTGCGAGGCGGCCTGCCCTCCGCCGGAGACGGACCGCGGTCCCCGTGGTCTCGGAGAGGTTCTCGTCAGGACTTGGCCCGTCTCTACCGCCTCCGCCGCAGGGTGATCGTAGACGGTCTCAAGGCGACTCGATCCTGCGGTTCGCTGCGAAGGCGAAGGACCGCTGCGATCATGATCCCGAATCTCGGGCGCACTAAATACACTAGTGGGGTGAGCCCGAAGTTCCGGGGATACGGGGCGGCAAGCCCGCGCTTCCACTCTACATGACGGGGCGAAGGCTCGGCATCGCGGGTACGGGCTCGTCCCCGACGGGGAAAGGCCCGTCCCCATCGGGGAGCGGCCCGACCCTGCGAGGGACTTGACGATCCCCAGCTGGGAGAAGGCTGTATCTGCAGCGCGACGTCCCCGGTGGGGATGGGCTCGTACCCGTGAGGGATCGCCTGCGCCCCATGTTGCGGTGCCTTCGCCCCATGTTGCTGCGCCTGCGCCCAGCGTTTCCAGGCGATGGATTTTCGAGGTTCTTTGACGGCCCCGGGATGCTGCGAGGCTCGGGAAGGTTGATGGAGCCCGTTTCAAGCCTTCTCGGCCGTCAGGCTTCCTGCGGCAGCCCCACCATCGCCGCGCTGACCTCCCACAGCCGCTTCGCCAGGGCCGCGTCCTGGGCGAGCGGCGCCGGCGTCACGGCGACCTGTTCTTCGAAGTACTTGCCGGTGACCCCCTCCAACTCGGGGGAGGCCGCCAGTTGCACGATCGTGGCGCCTCCCTCCGCGGGGGTGATCATGAACGGACGGAAGAGGATCGCGATCAGCGGCTTCGCCCAGGTGGGCGCGCCGGACCAGATGTTGGTCGCCACTCTGCCGGGGTGGAGGCTGTTCGAGGTCACCCCCGTACCGGCGAGGCGGCGCGCCAGCTCGGCGGCGAACAGGACGTTGGCGAGCTTCGAGCGCGTGTAGGCCCGCATGATGGCGTACCCCTTCTCGTAGCCGAGATCTCCGAAGTCGAGCGTCCCCCGCCGGTGGCCGATCGAGGCGACGGTGACCACCCGCGAGGGCGCGCTCCGTACCAGCATGTCGCGCAGCAGGTTGGTGAGCAGGAAGTAGCCGAGATGATTGACCGCGAAGGTCATCTCGATCCCGTCGACGCTCAGCCGCCGGGTCTTGTTGACGCCCCCCGCGTTGTTCACCAGCACGTCCAGCCGGTCCACGCTCGCCAGGACGGCGGCGGCGAGCGTCCGGATCGAGGCCTGCGAGGAGAAGTCACAGAGCAGATGCGAGACGTCCCCCGAGCCGCTCCGCGCCCTGACCGTGGCCACGGCACCCTCCGTGCGCGCCGGGTCGCGGCCGACCATCACCACCTTGGCACCGAGCTGTGAAAGCTCGACCGCGGCCTCGAGCCCGATGCCGTTCGTGGCGCCCGTGATCAGGACCGTCTTGCCGTGCATGGTTCCCCCATCTTCGCCGATCTGGCCAGACGCTACCCGAGGGCCGCCAGGGAGTCAAACCCGCTGCCGGATGGCTTTTGTAGCGCAATGCTTTAGACTCTCAAGAAAGTCGATTGCAACGAAGGAGGGCGGGTGCCCCTGACGGCTGGAACGATTCTCGGCTCCTACGAGATCCTGTCGCCGCTCGGCTCCGGGGGGATGGGAGAGGTCTACCGGGCGCGGGACTCGCGGCTGAGGAGGCAGGTGGCGATCAAGGTCCTGCCGGAGCGCCTGGCCGGAGATCCCCAGGCCCTGGCGCGTTTCGAGCGGGAGGCGCGAGCCCTGGCCGCCCTGTCGCATCCGAACCTCCTGGCGCTGTTCGACGTGGGGCGTAGCGGCGACACCGCGTTCGCCGTGCTGGAGCTGCTGGAGGGGGAGACCCTGCGCTCCCGCCTGGCGGCCGGCGCCCTGCCCCTGCGCAAAGCCCTCGACCTCGCCCTGCAGATCGCCCGCGGTCTCGCCGCCGCGCACGCCCGGGGGATCGTCCACCGGGACCTCAAGCCCGAGAATCTTTTCCTCACCCGCGACGGCCATCTCAAGATCCTGGACTTCGGCCTTGCCCGCCAGTCCGTGGTCTCGGATCCGGAAGCGACTCTCGACCTCACCGGGGCGGCCGGGCTGACCGAGCCGGGGATGGTCATGGGCACCGTCGGCTACATGTCTCCCGAGCAGGTGCGCGGCGGGGTTGCCGATGCCCGGTCGGATCTCTTCGCCTTCGGAGCCATCCTCTACGAGATGCTCGCGGGACGGCCGGCGTTCCGGCGCCGCACGCAGGTCGAGACGATGACCGCGGTGCTGCGGGAGGAGCCGCCGGACCTGCCCGCGACCGTGCCCGCGGCCGTCGACCGCATCGTGTGCCACTGTCTGGAGAAGAAGCCGGAAGCTCGCTTCCACTCGGCTGCCGACCTCGCCTTCCAGCTCGAGACCGAGCTGGCGGAGCGGTCGGGCGCGGGCGCGAGGCCACAGGTTTCGACAGCCCCCGGGCGCCGCCGCGCCTGGAGGGCGGCGCTCGCGGCCCTGCTGGTCGCCGGCAGCGTGGGCGCGCTTCTCGGCCGCTGGCTCTGGCCTGCCGCGGCGTCCCCTCTTCCCACCTTCCGGCAGCTCACCTTCCGGCGCGGGACCATCCATTCCGCCCGTTTCGCTCCCGACGCGACCACGGTCGTCTACGGTGCCGCCTGGGATGGGGCGCCGCTCCGCGTCTTCACGACCCGCACGGACAGCGCGGAATCCTCCGCCCTGCCCCTCCCCGACGCCGACCTGCTGGCGGTCTCCCGCACCGGGGAGATGGCGCTCTCGCTGGGGCGTCGACACCTGGGCAACCCCTGGTTCAGCACCGGCACCCTAGCGCAGGCGGCGCTGGCCGGCGGCGGGCCGCGCGAGATCCTGCGGGACGTCCATCAGGCCGACTGGGCTCCCGATGGAGCTCATCAGGCGGTGGTGCTCAACTCCGCCCTCGGCACGCGCCTCGAATATCCCATCGGCAAGGTCGTTTTCGAGTCGAAGGGATGGTTGGACTCGCCTCGGGTCGCTCCGCGCGGTGACCTCGTCGCCGTCTTCGAGATCGCTTTCGGGCGCTCGCAACTGGTCGTTTTCGATCGCGAAGGACACCGGAAGCTCTCGATGCCCCTCACCGCTTTGCCCAGTGGGCTGGCCTGGTCTCCCTCGGGCGATGAGCTCTGGGTCTGTACGGTCGTCAGTAACCGCGGATCCTCCCTGGAAGCCGTCCGGATGACCGGTGAGAAGCGGCCCCTTCTTCACCTCGCGGGTTCCGTCCGCCTACTCGACGTGGCCCCGGGAGGCCGAGCCCTCCTGGCGCTGAGCTCCCTCTGGCAAGGGTTCTCGGGTCTGGCGCCGGGAGAGACGAGGGAGCGCGATCTGTCATGGTCCAGCCTCGTCCTTGCCAAGGACCTGTCGGCTGACGGCAGGACGGTCTTGTTCGATGAACAGGGATCGAGCTCACCCAGCGTCTACGTGCGAGGCACGGACGGCTCGCCCGCGGTCCGCTTGGGAGATGGATTGGCCAGGGTCCTCTCTCCGGATGGAAAATGGGCCCTGGCCTTCGATCTGAGCACGAACGCCGAGGTCCTCCTGCCGACCGGGCCGGGGTCGCCGCGCCGCTTGCCGAAGGTGCCTCTGGAACGCGTCTCTGTCCAAGGTTGGTTCCCCGATGGCCGGCGCCTGCTGGTTTCCGGTGAGGAGCCTGGCAGGCTTCCACGCCTCTACGAGCTGGACCTGGCGGGAGCAAAGACGCGTCCTCTCACTCCCTACGGCGTCGTCCTCCCCCCCTACTCCTACGCCTCGCCGATCTCCCCCGATGGCCGCCAGGTCGTGGGTTGGGACCTGGAGCACCGGCCATGGATCTACCCTGTGGAGGGCGGGTCGCCCCGCCCCTTGCCGGGCTTCTCCCCGGGAGACGGACTGGTGCGCTGGAGCGCCGACGGCCGCGCCGTCTTCCTCTGGCGCCGCTTCGACACTCCCATCCGGGTCTTCCGGCTCGATCTCGCCACGGGCGAGAGGCGGCTCCTGCGGGAGATCTCGTTTGCCGATCCCGCCGGCGTCTACACCACGACCAGTCTGCTGATGACCCCCGACGGCAGATCCTACGTCTACAATTATGGCCGTCTGCTCTCCACTCTCTACCTGGTCGAAGGGTTGAAGTGAGCAGGGTTTGGAGTGAAAGTCATGCTGCCCAGACACGTACGTATCGTAGCGGTGAGCGCCCTGGCCTCCTTTCTAGCCTTCTCCGCCCTCGCCGGCGCGGCGACCCTCCAGTTCTCCGGCTACACCTGGGAGGTGCGTTCAGGCGAAGGCGGCCCGGGGCCTTGCCACTGGAACCCGGCGAACGCGTTCGTGGACGCGGCGGGTCAGCTCCATTTGAAGCTGTCGGAGGAGGGCGGCGTGTGGTCGTGCGCCGAGGTCAGCCTGGCCGACACCAACCGGCTGGGCTTCGGGGTCTACCAGTTCGAGGTGATCGGCGCGATCGACCGGCTGGACCGCAACGTAGTGCTCGGGATGTTCGATTACCCGCCGCCGGACGTCGGGCCGGACTCGACGAACGAGATCGACGTCGAGATCGCCCGCTGGGGAGACCTGGCCAATCCCAACCTCAACTTCACGGTCTGGCCGACGCGGGACAACCTGCTGCCGCAGGGAAAGGTCTACGAATTCTCTCTCGCCGGCACCTACACCACCCACCGCTTCACCTGGCGCAGCAACGGCATCCTCTTCCAGAGCCTGAACGGCCACCGCAGCGACAACCGGAACCCGATCGCGCGCTGGCAGTTCAGCCCCAAGCAGCCGGCGCGCTACGTGCCGCAGCACCCTCTCCCCGTCCACCTCAACCTCTGGCTGTTCGACGGCAACCCGCCGACCGACGGCCGCGAGGTCGAGATCGTGATCTCGAAGTTTTCCTATCACCGGTGAGGGTCAACGCGCCGGGAACGCTGCCGATCCGTCAGGTGCAGCTCCGCGTCACCTGGGTCTGCGCGTTGCAGCGCAGGGTCGGGCAATCCTCGCCGACACAGTGGCAGGGGCAGCGGGTCACCACCATCTCGCCGGAACAGCAGAGGACCGCAGGACCGGCGTTGCAGCACTGGCCGATAATGGCGGTGGTGCACGGGCCGCCGCTGAGGCCGCAGCCGGGGACGTCGGAGCATTGGCTGGAGACCGGGCAGGCCGGGATGGGAGCGGAGGTCTTCGGGGTGATCTCGAGGCCGGCCTGGAGGGCCGCGAGCGCGATCTGATCGGGCGACAGCTGGGCCAGGTCCGGCAGGGCGCAGTGGCCGCCGGCGGGGGCGGGCGAGGCGGTGGCGCGGGCCTCCCCGGCCCAGGCCAGGCCGTGGACGAGGAACAGAACCGCAAGCAGGACGAGCACTCGCTTCATGGGAACCCTCCTTGAGCAGGACGTGGACGGACGGCCGTACCTTCCTCAGGATCTTAACCCCGGCGAGGCGCCGGCGGGCCGGGGGATTCCGGGGATTCTCCGTTACGATATCGCCCCGGGCGGAAGAGCCCTTTCCTTGCCTCTATCGAATCAGGAGACACTCTCATGGCGGATACGCGGATCGAGAAGGACAGCCTCGGCGAGATCGAAGTCCCGGCCGGGGCGTACTACGGCGCGCAGACGGAGCGGGCGCGCCGCAATTTCCCCGTCTCGGGGCTGACGCTGCCGAAGCGCTTCATCGCGGCGGTGGCGCTGATCAAGGGGGAGGCGGCGGCGGTGAACGCCGAGCTGGGGTCGGTGCCGGAGGAGATCGCCGAGGCGATCCGGCAGGCGGCCTCGGAGGTGATCGCGGGGAAGCACGACGACCAGTTCCCGCTCGACATCTTCCAGACCGGCTCGGCGACCTCCACCAACATGAACGTCAACGAGGTGCTCGCCAACCGGGCGATCGAGATCCTCGGCGGCGCCGTCGGCTCGAAGAAGGTCCACCCGAACGACCACGTGAACGCCGGGCAGTCGAGCAACGACGTGATCCCGACGGCGATCCACGTCTCCTCGTACCTCGCGATCTGCGAGCTGCTCGAGCCGGCGCTCCAGACCCTGGCCGCGTCGCTCGACCGCAAGGCGGCGGAGTTCGACCGCGTGGTCAAGATCGGCCGCACCCACCTCCAGGACGCGGTGCCGGTCCGCCTCGGGCAGGAGTTCTCGGGGTACGCCCAGCAGGCGAAGAACGCCCTCGCCCGGCTGGAGGCGGCGAAGCCCCGCCTGGCCGAGCTGCCGCTCGGCGGCACGGCGGTGGGGACGGGCCTGAACGCGCCGCCGGAGCTCGCGCCGCGGGTGATCGACCGCATGGCCGAGCAGACGGGGTGCCCCTTCGAGGCGGCGCCCAACCGCTTCGAGGCGATGGCGGCCAAGGACGCCGCCGTCGAGATGTCGGGGGTGCTGAAGACGATCGCCGCCTCGCTGACCAAGATCGCCAACGACATCCGCTGGCTGGCCTCCGGGCCGCGCTGCGGGATCGGCGAGATCTCGATCCCCAGCCTGCAGCCGGGGAGCTCGATCATGCCGGGGAAGGTCAACCCGGTGATCCCGGAGTCGGTGCTGATGGTGGCCGCCCAGGTGGTGGGGAACGACACCACGATCACGCTCTGCGGCATGGGGGGGAACTTCGACCTCAACGTGATGATGCCGGTGATCGCCTACAACCTCCTGCAGTCGATCGAGATCCTCGCCAACGCCTCGCGCCTGCTCGCCGAGAAGTGCGTCGACGGGATCACCGCCAACCGCGAGCGCTGCGAGGAGCTGGTGGAGCGCTCGCTCGCCATGGTGACCTCGCTGGTGCCGAAGATCGGCTACGACGCCGCCGCCGAGATCGCCAAGGAGTCGGTGAAGACCGGCAAGACGGTGCGCGAGCTCTGCCTCGAGAAGAAGGTGCTGCCGCCGGACGAGCTCGCCGAGGCGCTCGATCCCTGGGGGCAGACCGAAGGGGGCGTGCACGCCGGCGGGGGAGCCGGCGGCTGAAGCCCGGGAGCTTCAGCGCATCAGCGGCGTCAGCGGCGTTGCCGGCGGTAGAGCTCCTGCACCACCAGCAGGGTGATCCCGGCCAGGAAGACGGTGATGCCGAGCCCGAGGTCCGCGCGCGTGAGCGGGGCGCTCCCCAGCAGGGCGAGGGCGTTGAGGGCGAGGCCGGCCAGGAGGAGGGCCAGGACCTTGCGGTCGCCGGGCGGGACGGCCCGCCGGGTCGGGCGCGGGAAGGCCTGCGGCACCGTCGGCGGCAGGGTGTCCCCCAGGGTGACCGCGGACAACGCGGCAGGGGCGGGAGTCGCGGTGATCGCAGGGATCGTGGCGGCCGCCGCCGCCGCGACGGGCGTCGGCGTGGGGGTCTCCTCGGCCGGGGTTTCGGCTGGGTCGAGGAGGACCGGCGGGTCGTAGCGCGGGTGGGGGAGGCGCGGCCGCGGCGCGGCGCGCCGGCGCGGGGAAGGGGGAGACGCTGAGGAGGCCCGTCGGGTTTCTATCATGCGGATCGTTCCTCCTCAGTTGGACGGTCGGATCGTGGGATTTCCGTTCAGGCGATGTGGGCGCGGAAGCTGGCGCCCGCCTGCAGCAGCCTCACCTGACCGGAAGCGGAGCTGACCTCCTCGACGACCTGGTGGTCGCCGATCATGAAGCAGATCAGCCAGGGGCCGGGGGGCGTGGGATCGTGGTGATAGGTCTCCCCCGACCGCAGGAGCGGCCAGTTCCTCGCCTCGTCGGGCCGGAAGTGGTGGCCGTGATCCGCACCGGCCCCGCCGTTGTTGTTGACGACTCCGACTCTTGCGTCCGACCCCGTTTGATTGCTGACGTCCATGACGATTCCTCCCAGGTAAGCCCCGGAGGCGCGGGCGCCCCGGGAGCGGAGTGGAAAAGATCAGGGGTCCCCCTGGCGCGTGACCTCGACCTCCACGGAAGAGAGATCCTCGGGCGCGCGGCCAGGGGTCAGTCCCTGGACCCTGATTTCACATCTCCCCGCCGGCAGCCGGTCGGCGGGGAGCTCGGCCACCAGGGACGGCACGCCGGAGAGCGACCTCGGCTCGATCCCGCGGCGCTCCCAGAGGGTCTGGGCGGCGTGATCCCGCACCGCGACATCGAACGACTTGAACTCCTCCATCCCTTCGGTGGCGATCTGCAGCTCGACGATCTCCGTGCCGCGCGGCAGGTCGAGCCGCCGGACGGACCCGGCGCCGCGGGTGGTCATCAGGGCGAGCTGGAGGAGGACCCTGGCGGGCTCCCGTTTCGCGATCTGATGCTCTTCCCCCGCGGTCCCTGCGGCCCCTGCGGTCGGTGCTGGCGGCGGCACGGGAGCGGGGGCGGGGGTCCCGGAAGCGACGGGATGGGCGAGGGCCGGACGCTCGTGGGCGATCAGCGGCGCGGACTCCCCTCCGTGCGGCCGCTCCAGGGCATACCAGGAGAGGCCTGCCGCCGCGGCGAGCCCCGCCGCGAGGGCCATCCAGCGCACCGCCGGCGAGGCGGCGGCCGTGGAGCGCCGCGGGAACGGCACGACTGGCGCCGTGGGGCGGGCGGCCTGGTTCAGCGAGCGGGCGAGCGCCAGGCGCTCCCTTCCCGCGGGGGACGCGGCGAGCCGCTGCTCGACCCGTTCCCTATCCGCTGGCGTCAGCTCGCCCCGGTCGGCGGCGGCGAGGAGATCCCCCTCGACGGCCTCGGCCAGCTCGAACAGCTCGTCCTCGGCCAGCAGCCGTCCTTCCGTGCGCTCCGCTTCCTCTTCCGGGAGCTCTCCCAGCAGGTAGCTCCTGACCAGCTCTTCATCGGATCGATTCAATGGATTCTCTCGCATGCCCTCAAACCCTCCCTCTGCGACTTCAAGAACCAGTGTCCTTCTTCAGAGAAACATTTCGCGATGAAGAATAAGATCACCGGCGGAGGGCTGCGTGGACGCAGGACTCCAGCTTGCGGCGCACCCGGTGGACGCGGATGCGCAATGCGTTCATCGGCAGCTCGAGGTCGCGGGCGAGGCTCTGCCGATTGCGGATGTTGCTCTCCCCCGGACGGTCCTCCCCCCGGTAGTAACGGAGGATCAGGTCGCGCTGGTCGGGCGGCAGCCCTTCGAGGCAGCGGCGGAGCCCTGCGAGCCGGGCGTCGGCGGGCTCGTCCTCCGCCGCGAAGGACGCCGGCGGCCATCCCTGGCTCTCGATCGCCCGGTGCTCGCGGGCGGCGCGGCGCAGGACTTCCTTGTAGACCAGGTGGGCGACGCCGCAGAAGTAGCCGTAGGGATCGTTCGAGCGCAGCTCGATCCCCTCGGCCAGCCGGCGGGCGACGCGATTGATCGTCTCGTCGGCGAGGTCCTCGGGCGAGGTGCAGCCGCGCCATTCGAAGAGGCGGATCAGCTTGCGGCGGATCGTCTCGTACTTCTCCGCCGCCAGCTCCGGGGCCGGATCGAGCTGCACGAGGAGGGCGGCGAACCCTTCGGCGGTCAGCCCGTCCTCGCGCGGGCCGCGGCTCCCTCCGTCGGCGTGCCGGCTCACCGCCACTCCCCCTGCAAGGCGAAGCCGGCCCAGTAGAAGGGGGCGCGGTGCCCCGGGCTCTCGCGCATGGCGAGCTGCGCCCGGCGCAGGGCGGCGGCAGGGGAGAGCCCCTCGCGCAGCATGCCGCGGTAGAGCTCCCCCATCAGCTCGGCCGTCGCGCGGTCCTCGACGCTCCACAGGCTCGCCAGGACGCGGGCGGCGCCCGCGTACATGAAGCCGCGGGTCAGCCCGATCAGCCCCTCGCCGCGGATCTCCTGGCCGAGCGCCGTCCGGCAGGCCGAGAGGACCACCAGGTCGGCGTTGAGGTGCAGGTTGTAGATGTCGTTCAGCGGCAGGAAGCCGTCCTGGGCGCGGCCATGCTCGTCATAGAGCGAGAGCACCAGCTTCGAGAGCTCGGGGCGGCGGCTGTCGAGCACGCCATGGGTGGCGAAGTGGAGGTTGCGGAAGCGGGCGAGCTCGGGGCTAAGCGCCCGGGCGCGCGTGGCGGCGAAGCCGGTCGCCAGGAAGAGCTGCCCCGGCGGCACGAGCGTCGCGATCGTCCGGGCTTCCTTGGCGGAGGAGGGGAGGCGGCCGAACGCGGCGAGCCCCGCTTCGCCCTCCTGCCGGGAGTCTCCGGGGCTCCAGCCGCCATCCCTCCGGGCGGCGAGGGTCAGCCGCTGGGGGGAGTGGGTCAGCCGTTCGTCCGTCGCCTGGAACACCGGGTCCGCGAAGATGGCGAGGGTCCTGGCGGCCCGGGGGCGGTTGCGGACCTGGCGCCGCAGCGCCGCGAGCGCCGAGGCGGACGGCAGGCTCACCACTTCGTGCCGGGTGGCGAGCGGGAGCCCCGAGGCCGGGATCGGCAACGCCGCGAAAGGGATGTACTGCAGAGCCCCGTCGGCGACCACGAGCAGGGGGTGGTCGCCGAGGAGCCGCGCAACGGGGGCGAGGAGCAACTGCGAGAGCTCGGAGCCCGCCCGCCCGGCGGCGGCGTCGGCCTTGTCGATCCGCCGCTTGCGGCCGGCGAGGCTCTCCTCCGGCGGCTGCTGGTTGCGGGCGGTCACCAGCTCGTAGTAGCGGCGGGCCAGCGGCTCGATGCGGTCGCGTCCGGGCAGCTCGAAGCTCGCGATCGCGTCCGCGGTCACCACCCAGAGAAAGCTCCGCTTCTCACCCAGCGCGTACTCGAGCAGGAGCGCCCGGCCGTCGAGGACCTGGGCGCGGATCTCGGCCACGCTCAGGGAGCGCGGTTGCGTCAGGGCGGCGTAGCCGGGGCTGCTCGCCTGGAGATCGGTCTGCGCCTTGCGGTAGTCGTCGAGCGCTTCCTCGAGCTGCCGCTCGGTCTCCGCCAGCTTCCGGCGGTCGGGCTTCTCGTCGCTCAGCAGCTTGAACCGGTAGGAGTCGAGCGAGTTCAGGCGGTCATGCAGCCGCTGCTCGCGTTCCACGAGCTTCGGCTCTCCCCCGGCGCGGACGTCGGTCCCTGAGGACGTCAGGAGGTCCAGCAAGCTCCGGGCGCGCGCCCGCTCGCTGACCTGGAAAGCCTCGGCGGCATCCGCCTCCGTCGCCTGCGACCCATCGGTCATCAGGGTGTCGATATAGACCTCGTAGAAGAAGTGCTTGTCGGCCAGGAAGGAAGTCCGCAGGCGCTGGTCGAAGACCTTGGTGCGCAGCGATTCGAGGAGATCGACCGACGCCCGGGCCTGGGCGCGCGCCGCGTCCCGGTCGCCGGCTTCCCGTTCGGCCTTCGCCAGAGAGATCCCGATCTTGGCCTCGGACGCGCGATCCTGCAGGCGGTGGACCAGCGAGAGGGCCTGCGTCAGCTGCTCGCGCGCCGCCGCCAGGTCCCCGGAGTCCCGGTAGGCCATCCCCAGGGCGCAGAGCGCGTTGGCCTCGCGCTCCGGAATACCCTCTGCCAGCTGGAGGGCTTGGCGGGCGGGCTCCACGGCCTTCGCCGGTTGCTTGCGGGCGATCCAGAGATAGGCGCGCTGGATCAACGCGGACCTCCGGACCTCCGGGTCCGTGGTCGACGCGAGCGCAGCCGCGAGCGATCGCTCGGACTCTTCGAAGCTCCCCATCCGCTCCTGGACGACCGCCAGATTGACCAGCGTCCTTCCTTCGTGGGGACGCCCCTTGAGCTTCGCGATCACGGCGAGGGCCTGATGGTAGTGCTTGAGAGCCGTCTCGAAGTCACCGAGGTCGAAGTAGGTCAGGCCGAGATTGTTGAGCGCCGTCGCCTCCATCGCGACTTCCGAGGAGGAGCGCGCGAGGTCGAGGGCCTGCCGATAGTACGGGATGGCCTTTTCGGACTCGGCCAGCTGGTCATAGGCGTAACCGAGATTGCTCAGGACCATCGCCTGCGCCTTCGGAGTGCCGCCCTGGCGGGCCTTCCCGAGCGCCGCGAAGAGCCCGGCGATCCCCTTTTGCGACTCGCCCCGGTCGAGGTCCAGCAGGGCGAGGTTGTCGAGGCTGACCGATTCGGTCTGTGGGTCCTGCAATCCCTGGAGGGCCGCGAGCGCCGCCTCGAAATGCCCCCGCGCCTCGTCCCCCCGGCCGAGCTGGAGGAGGACCCTCCCGGCGTTGTTCAGCGACTGCGCCTGCCAGTCCCTGGCGGTCGGATCGCCCAGCGACTCCCACGCGGCGGCCGCCTGCAGGTAGTCCCGCGCGGCCTCCTCGGCCCCTCCGGGGAGAGGTGCCCGAAAGACGCCCATCAGGTACAGGGTCTCCGCCGAACGTTCCGTCTCCCCGAGCCGGCGCCAGAGCGGCAGGCTGCGCGCGAGAGAGGCGATCTTGCGCTGCCTGGCCGCGTCGTCGCTGCCGGGAGCGCTGGCCCCCCAGAACGCCTGCACCGCCTCGGCGCGGAGGCGGTCGTCGCCTCCCGCGGGGCGCGGACCTTCCACGCGCAGGCGGTAGCGCCCCTGCGGAAACTGGCGGCTCTCGGCCCCCACGTCGACCCGGTAGAGGCCGGACGCCGCCGCCACGGCCGCGAGATCTTCCGCCGAGCCGCCGCCGACGGGGCCGTCCGCGCCGGTGACCTCGATCCCCTGGGGGTCGAACAGCCGCACGACGGCGTCGACGCCCATCTCCTGGACCACCACGCGCAGGAACTCCCCCGTCCGCAGCTCGACCGGGTAGCTATGAATCTCGCCCTTCTGAAGCTCGCGCTCCAGGGTGAGACCGTCGGTGAGAGCGGGTCCGACGATCGGCTCCGGCCCCTTGGCGGCGCCCAGCGGCATCGCCCGGGCGCCGAGCAGGGCGCCGAGCAGGGCGCCGAGGCCTGCGAGCGCGGCGAGGAGCAGCGAGACGGCGACGCGGCGGCGCGGCGCGGACCGGCGGGGCATGGGAGAGCGGCTCATCCTTCCTTTCGTCTGGCGACAACTCGACGCGACGTCTCCCGCAGCCCCTTCCCGCTCCACGTCACACGCATCACAGAAGACCTGCAATCCACGAAAACGGCGCCCATTTTACCGGTTTGCGCCCCGGACGTTCCAGCCGCGAGCCGCGGCGGCGCGGCCGAGGCGGAAACGCGGCGGGTTTCGCGCTAAGCTACGCTCCGTGCGATCCCCGGACGCCGCCATCGAGCCGGAGCGGAGCCGCCGCGTGCTGCACTGTGACATGGATTGCTTCTACGCGGCCGTCCACATGCGGGACGACCCGTCGTTGCGCGGCAAGCCGGTGGCGATCGGCGGCCGGCCTGAGAGCCGCGGAGTGGTGGCCGCCGCCAGCTACGAGGTCCGCCGCTTCGGCGTCCACTCGGCGATGCCCTCGTCGCGCGCCAAGCGCCTCTGCCCGGACATCCTCTTCATCCCCCCCGACTTCCGCCGCTACGCCCGCGAGTCGGAGAAGATCTTCGCCATCTACCGCGAGCTGACGCCGCTGGTGCAGGCGGTGTCGATCGACGAGGCCTACCTCGACGTCTCGGACCACCTCGGGGAGGCGGGGAGCGCCACGGCGGTCGCCCGGGAGATCCGCCGCCGGGTGCGCGAGGAGCGCGGGCTGACGGTGAGCGTCGGGGTCGGCCCCAACCGGCTGATCGCCAAGATCGCCTCGGACTTCAACAAGCCGGACGGCCTGACCGTGGTCCCCCCCGCGAAGGTGCAGGCGTTCCTCGACCCCCTGCCGGTGCGGCGCCTCCACGGCGTCGGTCCGGCGACCGAGCGGGCGCTCGCCGAGATGAAGCTCGCGACCATCGCCGACCTCCGCGCCGCCGACGTCGACCTGCTGATCGACCGCTTCGGCAAGCACGGCCGCATCCTCCACGAGTTCGCCCACGGGATCGACGACCGCCCGGTCGAGACCCACCAGGAGAGGAAGAGCCTGGGGACCGAGAACACCTACTCCGAGGACCTCACCGACCTCGGCCGCATCCACGCCGAGGTCGACCGCATGGCGCAGGAGGTGGCCGACGCCCTGGCGCGCAAGGGGATCGCGGGGTGCACGGTGACCCTCAAGATCCGCTACGAGGACTTCACCACCGTGACCCGCTCGCGCACCTTCGCCGTGCCGGTCGACGACTTCCCCTCGATCGCCGCCTGCGCCCGCGACCTGCTGCGCCGCACCGACGCCGCCAAACGCCCCGTCCGCCTGCTCGGCGTCACCGCCTCCAGTCTGGTCAAGGAGCGGGTGGCACAGCTCTCGCTGTTCGATCTCTCTTGGGATGAATGACCGCGATCGCGCCCCCCTCCTCGCCCCCGACGACCGCGGCCTCCACTGCGCGGCGGGGGATTTCCATATCGATCCGTGGCGGCCGGCGGAGCGGGCGGTGATCTCGCATGGGCATGGCGACCATGCCCGCTGGGGGAGCGCGTCGTATCTGGCGGCGGCGCCTTCGGTCCCCATCCTGCGCCGGCGGCTGGGGCCGGGGGCGGTGATCACCGGGGTCCCCTTCGGGGAGCGGGTGGAGATGGGGGAGGTCACCGTCTCTTTCCATCCCGCCGGGCACATCCTGGGATCGGCCCAGGTGCGGGTGGAGCGCCGCGGGCACCCGGAGGACGTGTGGGTCTTCTCGGGGGACTACAAGCGCGCCGCCGATCCCACCTGCGAGCCGTTCGAGGTGGTCCCCTGCGGGACGTTCATCACCGAGGCGACCTTCGCGCTGCCGATCTACCGCTGGGATTCGGGGGCCGAGGTGGCGCGCGAGATCCTCGCCTGGTGGGAGGCGAACGGCGAGGCGGGGCGGGCCTCCGTCCTCTTCTGCTACGCCCTCGGCAAGGCGCAGCGCATCCTGGGGGAGCTCGCGCGGCTGACCGACCGGCCCGTCTTCGTGCACGGCGCCCTCGAGCCGCTCAACGAGTGCTACCGCCAGGCCGGCGCCGTGATGCTCCCCACCCGGCCGGTCGGCGAGACGGTGCGCGGCCAGTCGTTCGCCGGCGAGCTGATCCTCGCCCCGCCGTCGGCTGGCGGCTCCTCCTGGATGCGCCGCTTCGGGGCGGCGAGCACCGCCTTCGCCTCCGGATGGATGCGGGTGCGCGGCACCCGCCGCCGGCGGGGCTTCGACCGCGGCTTCGTGATCTCGGACCACGCCGACTGGCCCGATCTGCTGCGCACCATCGCCGAGACCGGCGCCCGGCGCGTGCTCACCACCCACGGCGCGTCCGAATCGCTCGCCCGCTACCTGCGCGAGGGAGGGCTCGCCGCCGAGCCGCTGGCGACGCCGTTCACCGGCGAGACGGAAGGCGAGGCCGAGGGAGATCTGCCGGGGAAAGCGGCTGGAGACGAAGGGGATTGAAGCGCTTCGCGGCCCTCTACGAGGCGCTCGACCGCACCACCTCCACCAACGAGAAGGTGGCGGCGCTCGCCGCCTACTTCGCCGCGGCGCCCCCGGAGGACGCCGCCTGGGCCGTCTGGTTCCTCACCGGGCGGCGCCTCAAGCGCTTCCTCCCCGGCCGCCTCCTTGCCGCCTGGGCGATGGCGGAGGCGGGGATCCCCGACTGGCTGTTCGAGGAGTGCTACGCCGGCGTCGGCGACCTCGCGGAGACGATCGCCCTGGTGCTCGACGGGCGTGGCCCGGGGGAGCCGGCGCCGGAGGTCCCCCTCTCCTACTGGATGACGGAGCGCCTCCTGCCTTTGCGCGCCCTCCCCCCCGAGGAGCAGCGCGCGGCGGTCACCGGCTGGTGGCGGGGGTTGCCGCGCTGGGAGACCTTCGTGCTCGACAAGCTGCTCACCGGCGAGCTGCGGGTGGGGGTGGCGCAGACCCTCGTCGAGCGGGCGCTGGCCGAGGTCGCCGGCGTGCCGCAGCCGGTGCTCGCCCATCGCCTGATGGGGAGCTGGGAGCCGACCGCCCCCTTCTTCGCCAACCTGCTGACCCCGGGCGAGGAGGCGGAGGACTCGTCCCGCCCCTACCCGTTCTACCTCGCCTCGCCGCTCGAAGGGGGCGTCGAGGCGCTGGCTTCGCTGGGCAGCCGCGCGGAGTGGCTCGCCGAGTGGAAGTGGGACGGCATCCGCGCCCAGATCGTCCGCCGGGGGGGCGCCGTCCATCTCTGGTCGCGCGGCGAGGAGCTGATCACCGAGCGCTTCCCCGAGCTGGCGCGCGGGGCGCAGGCCCTCCTCCCCGACGGCACGGTGCTCGACGGCGAGATCCTCGCCTGGAAGGAGGGGCGGCCGCTGCCGTTCGCCGTCCTCCAGCGGCGGATCGGCCGCAAGAAGCTGACCGAGAAAGTGCTGGCCGAGGCCCCCGCCGTCTTCCTGGCCTTCGACCTCCTGGAGATCGGAGGGCGCGACCTCCGCGAGGCTCCGCTCGCCGGGCGGCGCGCGGCCTTGGAAAAATTGCTCGCCGAGGGACGTCCCTTTTTGCTCACCTCTCCGGAGGCTGCTGGATCGACCTGGGACGAGCTGGCGCGGGCGCGGGGGGAGGCGCGGGAGCGCGGCGTCGAGGGGGTGATGCTGAAGCGCCTCGCCTCCCCGTACCGGACCGGCCGCAAGCGCGGGGACTGGTGGAAGTGGAAGATCGACCCCTTCACCCTCGACGCGGTGCTGGTCTACGCCCAGTCCGGACACGGGCGGCGGGCCAATCTGCTGACCGACTACACCTTCGCCGTCTGGTCGGGCGCCGAGCTGGTGCCGGTCGCCAAGGCCTACTCCGGCCTCTCCGACGAGGAGATCCTCACCCTCGACGGCTGGCTGCGCCGCCACACCCTGCAGAAGTTCGGGCCGGTGCGCGCCGTCGAGCCCGTGCAGGTCTTCGAGCTCGCCTTCGAGGGGATCGCGCGCTCGCCGCGCCACAAGTCGGGGCTCGCCGTCCGCTTCCCCCGCATCGCCCGCTGGCGCACCGACAAGACCCCGCAGCAGGCCGACCGCCTGGAGGAGATCCTGGCGCTGTTAGAATCTACTTCAAGCTGAGTTGTTGGCACGGGCGTTGCTATGTATGATCGGTGGCCGGGGGCGATGGCACCAGGTAAGCTCCTCCCAGGTTTTGCCTCCGGCCCTTTTGAGAAACCTTCCCGTCCGACCCCTGAGCGCGGACGGTTCGACCGAGGGGAGTGAGCCATGTTGAGATGGGCACTGATCTTTCTGATCGTCGCACTGGTCGCGGCCGTCTTCGGTTTCGGCGGCATCGCCGCCGGCGCGGCGGGGATCGCCAAGATCCTCTTCGTGCTCTTCCTGGTAGTCTTCGTCATCTCGCTGGTGATGGGTCTCGCCCGCCGGGCCTGACCTCAAGCCGGCAACGACGAAACGACCGGGCCCGCCGGCATCCTTCCGGCCTCACGCTCGAGGTCCGCTCGGAGCGAAAGAACCGCCCATGTTCGAGCAGCGACTTCGCGACGCCCTCGCGCGGCCTTTCGAGATCCGCTCGTTCGCCCTCTCCGGGCTCTTCCTGCTGGCGGCCTTCTACACCCTCTATTTCGCGCGCTCGTTCTTCCTCCCCATCGTCCTCGCCTTGCTGCTGAATTTTCTGCTCGGCCCGATCGTCCGCGCCTTGAAAAAGCTGCGCATCCCGGAAGGGCTGGGCGCCGCGCTGGTGATCTTCAGCCTCCTCGGGCTGCTCGGCTTCGGCCTCTTCCAACTCGCCGTCCCCGCCTACTCCTGGATCGGGCAGGCGCCGCAGAGCCTGCGCCGGATCGAGGGGCGGATCCGCGACCTCAAGCGGCCGGTGCAGACGGTGAGCAAGGCGACCGAGCAGATGGAGAAGATCACCCAGGTCTCGGCCGGCTCGGGGAGCGCGCCGAAGGTGCAGATGACGACCGAGAGCCTGGGCGCCAAGATCCTCGGCCAGGCGACCGAGCTCGTCTCGGGGGCCGTGGTGACGGTCATCCTCCTCTTCTTCCTGCTCGCCTCGGGGGACCTCTTCCTGCGCAAGCTGATCAAGCTGCTGCCGAGCGTCGACGACAAGGCGCGGGCCACCGCCATCGCGCGCCAGCTCGAGACCGAGATCTCGCGCTACCTCGCCACCATCACGCTGATCAACTGCGTCCTCGGCCTCGCCGTCTGGGGGGTGATGTCGCTGCTCGGCGTCCCCACGCCGCTCCTCTGGGGGGTGGTGGCGGCGTTCGCCACCTACATCCCCTACCTCGGCGCGATCGCCATGATCACCGTGCTCGCCATGGTCGGCCTGCTCACCTTCCCGGACCTGCCGCACGCCCTGCTGCCGGCCGGCGCCTTCTTCGCCCTCAGCCTGCTCGAGGCCTACCTGCTGACCCCGCTGATCCTCGGCCGCCGGCTGACCCTGAACCCGGTGGTGATCTTCCTCGCCCTCACCTTCTGGGGATGGATGTGGGGGATCGCCGGCGCCCTGGTCGCCGTGCCCCTCATGGTGGTGTTCAAGATCACCTGCGAGCACAACGAGCGGCTGGCGCCGATCGGCGAGTTCCTGGGGAGCTGATCCCGGCCGACAGGCGGGGCGGCGCGTCTACTTCCTGTCCAGATATTTCAGCTCGGCGCCGGCGGCGCCGTTCCCCGGCTCGCCCTCGAATCCGGGGGTGCGCAGCTTGTTGATGCCACGCCGCAGGGCGCCGAGGTCGTCGACCACGAAGGCGCCGATCTCCTGGAGCACGGGCGAGTAGGCCGGCCAGGAGCGCCCGCCGACGACGAGCGCCGTCTCCGGGTCGAGCAGCCGGCGCAGGCGCCGGAGGTCGTCGCCCAGCAACGGATCGTCCGGCGGGTAGGTGATGCTGAGGGCGACCGCGCGCGCCTGGGTCTGGCGGGCGGCGGCGGCGATCTCCTCGGGGGGGAGATCGGGGCCGAGATAGGTCACCTGCCACCCCTCGCCGGCGGCGGTGGCGGCGGCGAGCAGGGCGCCGAGCTCGTGGCGCTGGCGCGCGGGGGTGGTGACGATCAGATGCGGCGCCGAGACCTCCGGATGGTAGGACCCCTTCATCCCGCCGAGGAACGAGCGCACCACCGTCGAGGCCATGTGCTCGTGGATCGGGCGCAGCGTCCCCTGGTGCCAGAGCTGGCCGATGCGGGTCATCAGCGGCGCCAGCACGCGCTCGATCAGATGCGTGCGGCTGAACAGCACCGAGGCGCGCTCGAGCTCGTGCTCCATCTCCGTCACGTCGAGGCGCTGCGCCGCCGCCATGCACCGGTTGAGGAAGCCTTCCGCCACCTCGTCGAGAGGGTCGGGGCCTTGAGCGTCCGCCTCGCCGCCCGCGCTTCCCGGCCGGGCCCGCGGCGAATACGGGGGCGCCGGCTCGGTCTCGATCAGCGCCTGGAGCTCCTCGTTGCCGAGCCCGGCCACCTGGCTGATCGCCCGCCCGCCGCTCACCACCCGGCGCAGCAGGAGCAGCCGCTCGATGTCGTCGTCCGAATAGAAGCGGCGCCGCGTCTCCGTGCGCCCCGGCTCGACGGCGCCGTAGCGCCGCTCCCACGCCCGGATCAGGTCCTGCTTGAGCCCCGTCCGGCGAGCCACGACGCCGATCGGATGGCGCGGGGCGCTGGAGCTCGGGCGATCGCTGGACATTCCCCCCAGGCTAGCAAGGCGTCTAGATCATGTCAAGAATCGAGGGCTTTGTAAGATGGACATCTGATTGACAGATCAAGGAAAGCTTCATAGGCTTGAGGTCTGTTTCCCCTCTTACGGTGCGACCTCCGGGTCGCACCTCTTTTTTTCTCCGTCTCAGCCCTCGTCCCCCTCTTCCCAGCGGTCGATATCGCGCCGTTCCTTCTTGGTCGGCCGGCCGCTCCCGGCGTCGCGCACCACGGGGGGGCGCCGCATCAGGCGCTGGATCGGGTCCGCCTCGGGGCGGGGCGGGCTCAGATCCTCGTAGAGGGTGCGCGCCTCCTCCTTCGAGACCGGCTTCTCGCGCAGCTCCTTGACGATCAGCACCCGCGTCCATTCGCCGATCTCCACCTCGACCCGGTCGCCGGGCGCCAGGTGGCGGTGCGGCTTGGCGGTCTGCCCGTTCACCGTCACCCGGTTGAGGTCCACGGCGCGGGTCGCCTGGCTGCGCGTCTTGAAAACGCAGGCGACGTTCAGCCATTTGTCGAGCCGGACGGACTCGTCGGACATGGCGAAAGCTTATCGCAGGACGATCCGCGCCGGCACCGAGGCGCGGCGCAGGGCGCCCGCGATCTCTCCGGGCTCCGGGGGATGCGCGAGGAGAGGCGCGTACTCCGCCAGCCGCTGCGGCCACGGGAAGCCCGCGGGGGGAGGGACGAGGCCGCCGACGGCGGCGAAGAAGAGGAGGTAGCCGAGGAGCGCGGTCGCTCCCAGCGCCGCTATCCGGAGCCGCCGGAGCCGCCGGAGCCGCCGGAGCCGCCGCGGCCGCTTTTCGAGCAACGCCGCGAAGCCCAGGCCGAGCGCGGGGAGGGCGTCGATCAGGAAGCGCTGCCCGTACCCCCCCGCGTTGTTCCACTCCGACCACCACCCATAGAGCAGCGCCACCGCCAGGAACCAGACGGCGGCGACCGTGGACCACCCCGGCGATCGGCGGGCGATCTCTCGCCAGACGCCCACCGCCAGCCCCGCCGCCGCGAGCAGCAGCGCCGGGTGGAACCAGAACAGGCCGTGCACCGGCGACAGCAGCACGTTCCACGGCGAGGCCGCCGAGACCGTCCACACCCCGCCGTACGGCGGAGCCCAGGCGCCGAACAGCGACCGCCACCAGAAGGGGAGGACGAGGAGGAACGGCGCGAGGCCCGCCGCGAAGGCGATCCCATTTCGCCCCCGGTTTTCAGACCGCAGGGAGATCGCCGCCACGGCCGGCGCCGCGAGGGCCAGCGAGCCGTAGCGCAAGAGCACCGCCGCCCCCACGACGGCCCCCGCGGCGGCGGCGAGCCCCGCGCCCCCCTCCTCCCGCTGGCGGACCAGCACCCAGAGCAGCAGCCCCGCGAGCGCGAAGACCGGCGCGTGGGTCATCCCCACCAGCGAGTAGAAGATCAGCGGGCCGCCGAAGAAGGTGAGCGCCGTGGCCGCGGCGGCGACCCGTTCCGTGAATCCCATCCGGCGCAAGGCGAAAAAGATCCAGGCCAATCCCAGCAGGGTGGCGGCGTTCCGGGAGAGGACGACCGCCGCCGCCGGGAGGAAGACCTCGCGCGGCACCCGACCCGCCGGAGGCAGGTCGAAGCCGTTCGCCAGCCAGCGGGAGGGGAGGAGCCGGTCGGCCGCGCGGCCGGCCAGGAAGGGGAGCGCGTCGAGCGCCAGCACCCCCGGCGGATACTGCATCACGAGGTGCCCCCCGGGCGCCCCCACCAGGCCGTTCGCCACCCCATGGTCGTGGCGCTCCACCCACAGGCTGCCGTCGTCCACCAGCGCCTCGAGGGTCGAGAAGCTCGCCCAGCCGTCCCCCCCCAGGCCGCGGTCGAAAAGCAGCATGTGGAGGGCGGCCAGCGCCAGCACGATCCAGAGGGGGCGGTTGCCGCGGCTCACGCTTGGTAATCTATCCCGTCATGCGAGTCCCGCCCGAAGAGTTCGAGTCCCTGGTGGAAACCGCCCTCGAGGGCCTCCCCCCCGAGTTCGCCGCTCTGCTCGAGAACGTCGCCGTGATCGTCGAGGAGGAGCCCGACCCCGAGGACCTCGAAGCCCTCGGCATGGAGCCGGACGAGGAGCTCTTCGGCCTCTACCAGGGGGTCCCCCTCTCCGACCGCGACTCCTTCTACCAGGCCGCCCTCCCCGACCGCGTCTACATCTTCCGCGGCCCCATCCTGAGGTTCTGCGACAACCGCCGCCAGGTGATCCGCGAGATCCGCGACACCGTGGTCCACGAGCTGGGGCACCACTTCGGGATGGAGGAGGAGGACATGCCGTACTAGGGAGATGGCCGTGGCTCCTGGGGCGACCTGCCCTGCGAGCCCTCACCCCCGACCCCTCTCCCACCCCCTCCCGCCAACCGGGCGAGGGGTGACGCAGCCGAACCGGAAGAGAGCTGCCGGGGACCAGTGCTTTTTTCCTCCCCCGTACTCGGGGGAGGTCAGGAGGGGGCCTCAACCTCTCAACCAAGGAAGCGCGCCGGACTCCGGAACACCCCCTCCCGGCCTCCCCCGAGTACAGGGGAGGAGAAAGGCGCCCGAACCGGATCGACGGTGAATCGCAGAGCCCCCCCTCTCCCGGTCGGGCGGGAGGGCGGTGGGAGAGGGGCCGGGGGTGAGGGCCCGGCGGCACGGTCCTCTCTGCGAGTCAAGAGGCCTTCTGGATCGGTCTCGATCGCCCCACCGCCGGAACGCCTACAATGTCCTTCCCATGCCCATGCGACGCTCCCAGAAGCGCTTGCTTCAGCTGGCCCTCGGCCTGGTCGCCACCCTGGTGGCCGCGGCCCTCCTCTACCAGTTGGGGATGGCGGCGCTCGAGGGAAAGCCGCGCGACGTGTGGCAGAGCCTGGAGTGGGCCGGCAGCACCCTGAGCACCACGGGCTACGGGGCGGACACGTCGTGGCGCCATCCCGTGATGGTGCTGTTCGTGCTGGTCGTCCAGTTCCTGGGGATCTTCCTCGTCTTCCTGATCGTGCCGATCTACCTGATCCCCTTCCTCGAAGAGCGCTTCGAGACGCGACTGCCGCAGGGGGTGACGAAGAAGGACCTCAGCGGGCACGCGGTGATCTACCGCTACGGGCCTGCCGTCGAGACCCTCCTCACCGAGCTCGCCGGCGCCGGGGTGCCGACGCTCGTCCTCGAGCCGGACGAGACCCGCGCCCGCCGCCTCTTCGAGCTCGGCGTGCAGGTCGTCCACCGCGAGGCGGGGGATGGCGGCCTCCAGGCGTCGCGCCTCGCGACCGCGCGGGCGGTGATCGCCAACGGCACCGACGACGAGAACGCCGCCCTCAGCCTCTCGGCCCGCCAGCTCGGCTACAAGGGGCCGATCCTGGCGCTCGTCGAGGAGCCGTACCACCGCCGGCCGATGATCCTCGCCGGCGCCACCGCCGCCTTCACCCCGCGCCACATCCTGGGGGCGGCCCTCGCGGCGCGCGCCTCGGCCCTCATCAACCCGCGTCAGGGGGGATCCAGCAGCTCGGCCGCAACCTCGAGGTCGCCGAGGTGCGGGTGAGCCCCGAGAGCCCGCTCGCCGGCCACACCCTCGACGAGGTGGCGATCGGCGCGCGCACCGGCGCTACGGTGGTCGGCCAGTGGATCGGCGGCGAGCTGGCGGTCTCCGAGGGGGCCGGGCTCCGCCTGGCGCCGGACGGCATCCTCGTCGTGGTGGGGAGCCACGAGAGCGTCGACCGCCTGCGCGATCTCGCGGGCGGGACGGTCACCATGCATCGCGAGGGGGCCTTCGTGGTCGGGGGCGGCGGCGAGGTCGGGCGCAAGGTCGCCGAGCTGCTGCGCGCGGTGGGGGAGGAGGTGCGGCTGATCGACCGCCACGCGGGGCCCGAGGTCGATCTGGTGGGGAACGTGCTCGACACCCGCATCCTCGAGGCGGCCGGCGTCCGCGCCGCCCAGGCGATGATCCTCGCCCTCGACGCCGACAGCGCCACCCTCTTCGCCACCGTGATCCTCAAGGATTTCGCGCCGGACGTGCCGGTGATCGCGCGGGTGAACGAGGCCGAGAACGTCGACCGCATCCACCGCGCCGGCGCCGACTTCGCCCTCTCGATCAGCCAGGTCTCCGGCCAGCTCCTCGCCAAGAAACTCCTCGGCTTCGACGCCGTGGCGATCGATCCCCAGCTCAAGATCCTGAAAGTCCCCTCCGCCGGGATGGCCGGCCTGGTCGGCCGTCCCCTCGCCGACCTCGGCATCCGCCAGCGGACCGGGGCCCTCGTGGTGGCGGTCGAGCGCGGGGAGGAGATCCTGATCGACCTCGCCCCCGACTTCCGCTTCGTGCCGGACGACGCCGTCTACCTCTGCGGCGGCGGCAAGGCCATCCGGCGCTTCCAGGAGATCTACGAACGGGACCGCGGCAGCCGCGGCACCCGGGAAGGCCGCGGCACCCGGGGCTGACGCTCTACTTCACGATCTCCATCGTCCCGGAGACGGGATGCCACTCCTTCTCGTTGGACGCGAAGCCGTAGATCTTCTTCGTCGCGAAGTTCATCGCCACGGTCAGCGTGTAGCCGCTCTCGGGGCTGAGGTACGACACCATCTGCACCTCGGGCGCCACGGCGAAGGAGGCGTACTTCTCGACGCGCGTCGGCTTCCCCGCCTTGTCGTCCTTCAGCATGCTGAACGACACGCTGCCGTCTTCGTTGAACGTGTGCTCGTAGCTCCCCCCCGCCGTCGGGCTGTCCTCGAACTTCCAGCGGATCGTCTGGCCGGTCAGGGTGGTGGGTGCGGTTGCGGTCGCGGGCATGGTTGGGCTCCTTTCGCTGAGATCCAGCCTTCGAGGCCTAAAACTGCACACCGTGTGCCCGCACGCGCTGCCGGCCCGTGACTCAGCCCCCTCCCCCGTCGAACACGCTCCTGGCCCTTCAAACATTGTTTTTTCGCCTCAAACATTGTTTGAAGCGCCAGAACATTGTTTTACGGCTTCAAACATTGTTTCAAACGGCCAAAACACAATTCGGGCGTCTCAAACATTGTTTTTTGGCTTCAAACATTGTTTTACGGGAAAAAACAATGAAAAAAGGCATTCCCCCGAATTCGACGGCTCCGGGGCCCGTTCCAGGCGCCAGAATGGCATTCTGCGGGTACCGGTGTTGAGATAAGGGGTCTCCTCCTTGATGGGGGGCGGGGCTCGGCCGCCCCGCCCCGCCCGGCGTCAGCAGAAATTGGTGGTGCAGGTGAAATTGTCGCAGGTGTTGCAGGTGGGGCGCCCGTCGCTGAATTGGCAGTTCGGCGTATAACCTCCTGCCACCTTCCCGAGGTCGGTTTCGAGAGCGACCAGCGTCTCCCGGCTGAGGACCAGCTTCTTCGCCTGTTTCTTCATTGGAGGGCTCCTTGGGTTGGGCCGGGATCGCCCCCGGCCCGAGAATTATAGCGCATTCTGAAGTGCTGACGCCACTGATAGGCTCGCTCCGGGGCGCGGTCCTCAGTGATTCCGGACTGACGGGGGGCGGACGCGCTCCCTGGGCCTGTAGGAAGGTCCGGGGAGCAATTCGCTGGTTGCCCGGGGCCGGCGCCCCGGGCGGGTCAGTCTTCAACCTTCGGGGTCAGTCCTGGGCGCGGGACATCCAGGCCCCCATCAAGGGCAGGTGGACGTGCAGATGTCGCAGTTTGATTGCTTGAAGGAGGCGCCCCCGTGGACCGCTTCCAGGCTGGACTCCTCGAGGCTGCTCAGAGTCTCCTTGCTGAGGTTGAGCTTCTTGAGCTTCATGTCCTGCTTCTTCATGGTTGGGCTCCTGTAGTGAGAGGCCTTCCTGAATCAGGATAGGCGATTCCATTATACACAACTGGAAATCTAAATTTCGAAGTCAACCTTCAGAAATCTGCTCCGTTGGCTGGGCTATTTCCCTGAAGCGAGTCTCGGCCGGAATCGAGCTCACCGTCGAGCAGAAGGCATTCCGGTGGCCGTTCCGCTGGAGATGTGCGACCACGGCTGGCAGGAGTTGCTCGTCCAGCCCGCGCCTCGGGTCGAGCCGGTGATTCCGGACTGAGCTCCTGGGGCTTGTCGGCGCCTGTGGCCCTTCCAGTCGCCGGCTCCGCCCTCCGGCTCGTCGCGTCCGCTCAGCGGTTTTCCCCCTCGGTGAACCGCGCCCACGCCTCTCCCCACTGCTTCCGCGTCTCCGCCCTCTCGTTTTCCGCTCCCTCCCTCCTTTTTCGTCTGCTCCCTCTCGCCCCGCGATACAAAATCTCAGAGGGAAGCCGCCGCCCTGCGAGATTTTGTCACCTCCCCCTCGTTCCCCGAGCACTCCCTCTCCTTCCCGAGCTGCGCGGATTGAAGGGAGGTGACGAAATGTCAGAGGGAGCGGTCAAAAAATCAGAGGGGAGAGCCAGGGAATGGGTGGGCGGTGTGCGGGGCCGAGAAGGCGGGAGCGAAATTCGCGAGGGCGGAGGTGGGGGAGCAGGTTTCTGAAGGCCATAACCGGGGGCGGAGGCGATGAATTGGCGGGCCGACGTGGGCGAGGAGATTTCGGAAGGCGATCACCTTGCGGCGAAGGCGGTAGAGACGGGACAGGTCGTAACGAGAACCTGTCGGAAACCACGGGGACGGCGTCCCGTCTCCGCTGGGGCAAGGCGGGTCCGAACGGCGAGGAGGGGCGGGGGCACGCCGGTCTGTTTTCTTTACTGCTACGCGTATCACCCGTCAAGGAATCATGGCCGCGGTGTGCCCGCGGAGGACCCTGCGGGTTCGATCCGTCGGTGGCCCTTCGGAGACGTGACGCCGTCCCCGTGGCCTCGGACAGGTTGTCGTTACGACCTGTCACGTCTCTACACCCTCCGCCGCAGGATTTGCCCCGTCGTCATCTCGAGGGCCGGAGAGTCGGGCCTCAGTGTCTGCGGATATGCCGCTTCCGGTTGCAGGCCAAGGGCTCTCGCAGTCAGATTCTCGAAGTCGTACCAATCATAAGATTATCCATCTTCTCGCCGTCTAGAAAAATAATTACAGGCCCACCAGTGTAGATCCGGCTTGTCAGTCGCCCATTCCCAGCATCCATCATTGTTGATACCTAAGTCGTTCATTGGGTCAAATCCAAAATCTCGTATAGCGCATACTGCCCCATAATAGTCTCGAGCAGATTCTGGCCCGTGCCACAGGCTTATGGCTTGGCCGGCTACGACACCCAGTCTCGCTCTTAGCGATGGATAAACGCGTTTACACCACTCGACGAAGTGCAGGTAGGCGGGGCCTTGCCCAATGCCGATGCATTCTGGTTGCCAATCACCAATGAATGCATGGGCCATCAAGTGGTCGCCAGTGCCTGATAGACAACAGTCGTAGAGGCCGTAGCGCTCGATCCACTCGCGGCGTCCAGCCCACGCTAGGCCAGTGTGCCCGTGCTGAAAATAAGTGGGTCCAAGAGCTCCGTCAGGATTCTTTCTGTATAAACTGGCAAAGGATTCTAAGATGTCAACTTCTGAGTGTCCAATCCTGTCATCGACTCGCGCCAGAGAAGTAAAGAGTTGCACGACTGGGCTTTCCTCGAGAGCGCTGGACGCGTCAACGATCCAGTATGGGTTAGAAAATAGAACATCCGCATCAACCCAGGCCACCTTCTTAAACTTCTGGGGAAGACTGGAAACTAAGCGATTCAAGAGCCGTTCCTTCTGCCACAGTATGCTATTGGAGCGAACCCTCAGAATGTAGTCACAAGGCGGCAGCATATGGTTTGAATTGCCGAAGGCGCATTCTATGCTCCTCCAGTGCACTCTCTCTGATTTTGATAAGGAGTCGGCAAATTTCATGAAATTATCAACTCGAGAGCGATAGGCGCATGGATTGAAGAAGCAAGAGATAACGCATAAATCGTCTGTTCCAATGTAGCGATCTGCTGCCGACACAGTTTCATGGCGAGCAGTATTTTTACAGGCTCCAGCATTCCCGTAATACCCTGGATGAGTTTGATCTTCGATTGCCGATGGAGCTTGTTCTTTGCGAAGTTTCAATGCCTGTTGGTAGAGGTTAAATTGAGTCACGCTGTTCCCGGGCTCGGAACTCCTTGGCCAACCAACGGCCATATAGCGGTCGATGGCGCGATGTAGTCGTGAAAATTCCGGGATTCCATGATCTTGGCTTTGCTTGACTGAGGGGCCGTTCATGTTGGCGAACCTGGAGTGGATTGTTCAGCTCGATCTTCTTGTCTAGACTCGAAGTATTCCAGTACGGCGTGGTGAAGAAGTGGCTTTCTGGTAGCCCACTGCCATACCCCATTTTCATCAGGAGCAAGATCCGTTGCTGGATCAAAGTCATGCTGGGTAAGAATTTTCATGCGGTCAACATAGCGTCTGTTCTGTGTCGTGCCATGCCCCAGCTGAATTACGGGAGTAGGTATATATCCGACTCGTCCTTGGATGTCTTGATGGAATCCGGTGGACCAAGTGCGCCAAGCCTCCTTGAGCTTTGGTGCGAGCTGTTGAATGTGCCACTCTCTGCCCAACTCTTTATATGCGGCTAGGCTCATGTAAGTGTCGGCACCTCCAACGACCATGACATCGAAAAGCCCGTGCGTGGCCAGCAGGCTGCGTCTTGCTGCCCAAGCTAGCCCAGGCCAAGTGCGTGATGTGTCGAACTTGAACGGGTCGGGTTTTCCCGAGGAGATGTAGGAAGCCAAGCCCTCTAGTCTGCGGATCGACCTCCCCTCGCTGTCCTGCTGGTCCACCTTGTCATAGAGTTGGATCAACGGATAGGTGTCAAGAAGCTCAGATGTCCATTTGAACCATCTAGCATCAGGAAAAATAATATCTGCGTCAAGCCATGCCACTTTAGTATACCTGCTTGGCAGCTCTCTGATGAGAATGTTTAGTAATCTTTCTTTGTGCCACAAGACATCACGCCCTTGGAGAGTGAGCACGGTCGCGGTCGACGTCTGAAGCAGATTGTCTTGACCGGCAAAGCAAAGGTTGGCCAAGTATAGTGGGACAGACTGTTCCTCAAGCCTAGCCATGTACGCAATCAGATTATTAGACCGAGATGAGTAGTTGCACGGGTTGAAGTGGCAGGATACGACAGCCAAATCGGTAGGTTGAGTCATGCGCTGCTCTGGTGGTAATTGTGAAATGGCGATATGCGGCGGCGTCTGGGCGATCAGGTAAAGCGATAGGAGCAGAGTCGATTAAAATACAAAATCCAGGGCAAGGGAAGCCCTCTCGTCGGATGATCGCGGCCAGAAACGCCGGTTGATTGCGGAGTGGGAGGGGGGCCTGGGAAGACGAACACGGACGGATTGGGACTGACGGGACGGCGACGGACCCCAGCTAAGGTAACCGGCCAGGAACCGGTTTGATGTGATCGGGCTAGGATGGCGGCCCGCCGCCGCCCCCCTACTTCCGCAACTCCCCGATCTTCCTGCCTTCCCCAATCGGGGCAAGCTGGCCTCTGAGATGATCAGCGAAGACCGCCGTTGATTCTCGTTCTCGACACCAGCGCTCTCTTGCCCCGGTAAACGATTCCAGAAAGTCTGCAGCCAGAGGCTACATCAGGCCCAGAGGATCTCAACCTGATAGGGCTCCAAGAGCCGGTCATGGGTGACCAGCGTCAAGCCTTCAGCTTGCGCCTGCGCCACCAGCATGCGATCGAAGGGGTCCCGGTGATGAAGAGGGAGCTTCGCGGCGTGCTCGGCATGAGGGAAGGTGATGAGGAGCTTTTCGAAGCCGCTGTCGTGAACTCCGGCTTCGACGGTGCCAGGCAGATTCAGGCGTCCCACGGAGACCTTGATGGCGACCTCCCACGCGGAGGCTGCACTAACGAAGACGATGTCCGCCGCCGCAATCCGGCTCTGGACCTCTGCGGAAAGGCGGGAGGGTTCCCCGCGCCACCAGAGGAAGATATGAGTATCGAGAAGGAGTCGGCTGGTCGAAGTCACCCTTGCCCCTCGAAGGCGGCTTGGATGTCCGGCGGCAGAGGAGCGTCGAAGTCTTCGGTGATGCGCACTTGGCCTTCCCACCCTCCAGGCCGACGCGGCTCAGCAGACCGGTGGTAAGGCACAAGCTTGGCGAGAGGCTTGCCGGCCTTCGACAGGATGATCTCCTCTCCATTCGCTGCTCGATCGACGAGCCGGGAGAGAGACGTCTTGGCTTCGTATAGATTGTAAATAACCTCGGACACGGTGGCACCTCCGGGTTGACCAACCTTGACCAAGATACTCCAGATGGTCTCCTGCGGCAAGCGGTAGCGCGAGAGGGAAAGGGAACTTCTGGCGTCCCCCCCTACTTCCGCAACTCCCCGATCTTCCGATCCCGATCTTCCTCGATCCGCCGCCGCTCGCGGACGTACTCTTGTTCCTCTTCTTCGCGCTTGGCGGGGTCGTACATCGACTTCAGGCGATCCTTGTGGAGGATCTCGAGCTCGGCGAGGCGGGCGTCGGCTTTGCGGCGCTCTTCGGTGATCTTGATGCGGAGCTCTTCGGTGAAGGTCTCCTCGCGGGGGCGTTCGATTCCCAGCTTCTCCAGCCTCTCGAGCGAGAGCTGGTACGACGACTTCATGTTGGAGGCCCGGTCTTTGTCTGCCATGGGGGAAGGATACCATTGGCGGGGGTGGCGGGAGCCTGGGGAGGGCTGGGGAACGCCCCCCCCCGCGGGAGGCTTCGAAACCTGCCCCGGGCACGCCTTTCGGGTGGCGCCGTCCTGCCCTCCGGCGGAGACGCCCCGCGTCCGTGGCCTCGGAAGGTTCTCGTTGGGACCCGGGGCGTCTCTACCGCCTTCGCCGCAGGGTGATGCCACCGCCTTCGCCGCAGGGTGATGCCACCGCCTTCGCCGCAGGGTGACGTCGACGGTCCTTGGCCCCCCGCCCGAAACACGATACGATCCCCCTCCGGCCGGCCAAAGTGGCACGTTTCGCGGAGCCGCGGCGGCCGGAACGTCGCGAATTCTCCTGCATTTTCCGTAGTTTGCGGCCGTTGGAGCCCTTCGGCTTGGCGGCATCGCTCTTGCTGTAGGGCGCTGGGTGCCGGGGTCCGTCGGGCCCGGGCGATCGAGGGAGGGCCTCTCATGATTGAAGCGCAGAACCTGAGCCGCCGCTATGGCGACTTCACGGCCGTGGACGGCATTTCCTTTTCCGTGCGGGAAGGGGAGATCCTGGGGATGCTGGGGCCGAATGGGGCCGGCAAGACGACGACCATCCGCATGATCACCGGCTTCCTGCCGCCGACCGGCGGGCGGGTGACGGTGGACGGCAAGGATCTCTTCGAGTCCCCCCGCCAGGCGCGCCGGCAGGTCGGCTATCTGCCGGAGAACGTCGCGCTCTATCCCGAGATGCGGGTCAGCGAGTACCTCGGCTATCGGGCGCAGCTCGAAGGGCTGCCGCGGAGCGAGGCGCGCACGGCGATCCCGGTCGCCCTCGAGCGCTGCCTGCTCGGCGACGTGCAGAACCAGATCATCGGCACTCTGTCGAAGGGGTACCGCCAGCGGGTGGGGCTCGCCACCGCCATCCTCCACAACCCGCGCGTGCTGGTGCTCGACGAGCCGACGGTGGGGCTCGACCCGCGGCAGATCATCTCGATCCGCGAGCTGATCCGCGAGCTGGGGCGCGAGCACACCCTCCTCCTCTCGACTCACATCCTCCCCGAGGTCGAGCTGCTCTGCGACCGCGTGGTGATCATCGACCGCGGACGGATCATCGCCGAGGGAACCCCCGAAAGCCTGCGCCAGAGCTGGACGGGGAACCCCTCCGTGCGGGTGGCGTTCAAGGAGGCTCCGGCCGGCGCGCCCGAGGTGCTCGGCGGTCTGCCGGGGGTAGCCGGCGTGACGGCGGTCGACGGCGGGGCGGGCGGCTACAAGCTCGAGTGCGCGGGCGGCGCCGATCCCCGCGAGGCGGTGTTCCGGGCGGCGGTCGAGCACGGCTGGGTGCTGCTCGAGCTGGCCCGCGAGCGCGGCGCGACGCTGGAGGACATCTTCGTGCGGCTGACGACTCATGACGCGATCGACGCGCCGGCGGCCGGCGGGGACGCGGCGGTGGACGACGAGGCGGCGGCCGTGGCCCGGGCGCGCGACGCGGAAGGTGAACCGGAACCGGAGCAGGAGGTGGTCTCGTGAACGGAATCCTGGCGACCTGCCGGCGCGAGCTGCGGGCGTACTTCTTCTCGCCGCTCGCCTACGTGGTGCTGTTCTTCTTCCTGGCGGTCAACGGCGTGATCTTCATCTATCTGGTGGGGCAGCTCAGCGACCCACGGGCCGGCGGCGGTCCGCCGCTCGGCTATTTCTTCCGCGCCACCTGGCTGATGCTCCTGCTGCTCGGGCCGCTGCTGACCATGCGCCTGGTGAGCGAGGAGCTGCGCTCGGGATCGATCGAGGTGCTGATGACGGCGCCGGTCACCGAGACCGAGGTGATCGTGGGGAAGTTCCTGGCGGCGCTCACCTTCTACGCCTTCCTCTGGCTGCCGACCCTCGCCTACGGGGCGGTGATCTCGGCCTATGAGAAGGTGGACTGGGGGCCGATCGCGGCGGGGTATCTCGGCATCCTGCTGATCGGCTCGCTGTTCCTCGCGATCGGCATCTTCGCGTCGTCGACCACGCGCAGCCAGCTGCTGGCGGCGATGATGACGGGGGCCCTCCTCTTCATCCTCTTCCTGATGGGGGTGTTCGAGGAGATGGTCAACAACGACGTGCTGAAGAAGGTGCTCGGCTACGGCAGCCTGTGGAACCACATCGACGAGTTCGCGAGCGGCATCGTCGACACCCGGAGGCTGGTGTTCTATCTCTCGGGCACCCTGTTCTTCCTGTTCCTGGCCAGCCGCGCGCTGGCGGACAAGAAGTGGAGATGAGCGCGATGCCTGCCACCCCGAATCCTTCCCAACCGACGCCCCCGCAGGCGTCCGAGCCCAGGCGCAGCGCGCTGGTGCGCACCGGAACGCTCTCCGCCGGCGTGCTGCTGCTCGCCGTGCTGCTCGTGATCCTCAACTATTTCGGCTGGAAGTACTACAAGCGTTTCGACTGGACGAAGAGCCAGCTCTACAGCCTTTCGGAGCGCACCCGCAACGTGCTGCGCGGGCTCGACCGCGACGTCGATTTCATCGTCTTCCTGTCGCCCGACCAGCAGCACGAGCTGTATCAGCCGACGACCGAGCTCCTGCAGCGCTACGGGGCGGCGTCGCGGCGGGTGCACGTGCGGGTGGTCGACCTCGAGAAGAACCCGCTGCAGGCGCAGCAGCTCGTCAAGCAGTACGGCGTCACCGCCACCGGCGTGGTGGTGGCGAGCGGCAACGACAAGCGGGTGATCAACAGCAACGATCTCGCTGAGGTCGACTTCAGCGGCCAGCAGGAGGGGGGGCCGCCGAAGATCACCGGCTTCAAGGGGGAGCAGCTGTTCACCAGCGCGATCCTCCAGCTCTCGGAGGGGAGGAAGCCGAAGATCCTGTTCACCACCGGCCACGGCGAGCCGACGCTCGACGAGCCGGGGGGGCATGGCCTTTCGGGGGCGCAGCAGCTCCTCGGGCGGGACAACTTCGACATCTCGGAGTGGGCCTCGCTCGGCAAGAGCGCGGTGCCGCCGGGGACCGACCTGCTGGTGATCGCCGGCCCGGCGAGCAGCTTCGTGCCGCCCGAGCTCGCCGCCTTCTCGGCCTATCTCGACGGCGGCGGGCGGATGCTGGTGATGCTCGATCCCACCCTGGGGCCGGGGGGCGCGGCGCTGGTGAACACCAACCTCGAGGGGTGGCTCGCCCGCTACGGCGTCAAGGTGGGGGAGAACATCGTGGTCGATCCCTCGAACCCGCTGCCGTTCTTCGGGCCGGAGACGATCTTCATCAAGAGCTACGGCGATCATCCGATCACCAAGGCGCTGGGGCAGGGGAACGTGCCGGTGCTGGTCAGCCTCGCCCGCTCGGCGGGGGCGGGGAGCGCGCCGGGGCTCAAGGTCACCGAGCTGCTGAAGACCACCGACCAGGGATGGGGGGAGACCGACCTCGCGCACCTCGACAAGGTGTCGCGCGACGCGCGGGACCTCGCGGGGCCGGTGGCGATGGGGGTGGTCGCCGAGACGGCCGCCCCCGCCGGAGGCGCCCCCGGCAAGCGGGGGCTTCGCCTGGTGGTCTACGGCGACTCCGACTTCGCCACCAACCAGCTCCTGGAGGCCAACAGCCCGAACGCCGTGCTGCTGGCGAACACGGTGAACTGGCTGGTCGAGCGCGAGGCGCTGCTCGACATCCCGGCGAAGAAGACCGAGCAGGTGCGGCTCACCCTGACGCGCGACGAGATCCGCAACATCTACCTGCTGGCCGGGGTGCTCCCCCTGCTCGCCGTGGGGCTCGGCGTGGCGGTGTTCATGCGCCGGCGGCGGAGATAGCACCATGAAGCCGCGCACCCTGCTGATCCTGTTCGCCGTGGTGCTGGCGCTCAGCGCCTTCATCTTCTTCTACGAGAGGAAGCTGCCGTCGAGCGAGGAGCGGACGAAGCTCGGCAAGCAGGTGTTCGCCTTCGAGAAGGACGAGGTGACGGCGATCGCGATCGACTCCGCGAAGGGGCCCGTCAGCCTCGAGCGGGTCGGCGGCGCGGCGTTGCGGGCGGCCCAAAAGGAGACAACGAAGGCGAAGAAGGGGGGCGATCTTCCCGAGCCGTCCGCCGAGTGGCGCCTGACCGGGCCGCTCGCCGCCCGCGCCGACACCTTCGCCGTCGACCATCTGCTGGAGACGCTCGGCACGCTGGAGAAGACGCGCACGATGGACCGGGTCGACCCCAAAGCCGTGGGGCTCGACCGGCCGCGGGCCAGCGTGCGCCTGACCACCAAGTCGGGGGAGAAGGTGCTGAAGATCGGCGCCGAGGTGCCGCCGGGCGGGACGCTGATCGCCGGCGTGGACCATGAAAAAGGGGCCTACGTGGTCAGCGATGCGATCCTCCCCGAGCTCGAGAAGGCGCCGGGGGACTGGCGCGACCGGCTGATCTTCCGCGCCGACCGCGACGCCGTGCAGCGGATCACCCTGACCGGGGCGGCTGGCGGGGGGGAGGAGCGGTGAGCCTGGTCCGCCGGCCGGAGGGATTCCGCATCGAGAGCCCGGCCCTCCCGGAGCCGGACTGGGCGGATCACGACCTCGTCGAGGGGCTGTTCGCGGACCTCTCCGGGCTGACCGCCGACCGCTTCCACGACGGCTCGCAGGACCTGAAGGAGCTGGGGCTCGATCCGCCGCGCGGCAGCGTGGAGGTGGCGGTCGCCGGGGCACCACCGGTGAAGATCGATCTCGGCGGGCCGGTGACCGGCGGCGCCACGCCGCCCGGGCAGCCGAGCGGCGAGGCGAGCTACGCCCGCTCGGGAGGCGCCCTCTTCGAGGTGCGCACCCGCCTCGGCGAAGCGGTCCACCGGCCGGCGGCCGATTGGCGCTCGCTCAAGCTCTCGAAGTTCGAGGTCCACCAGGTGGACTCGGCCACCATCCAGGGGGGAGAGGGCCCCCCTGTGCACCTCTCCCGCGCCGGCACCGACTGGAAGCGGGACGCGACCGTCATCTCCTTCCTCCCGGTCTCCGACCTCCTCCTCGCCGTGACCAGCGCCAAGGCGGAGCACCTGCTGAGCCCGCGCGAGGCGCAGGCGCAGGGGATGGCGAGCTGGAAGCCGGCGCTCACCGTCGAGCTGCGGACGAAGGACGCGGGCACCGAGACGATCACCCTCTACCCGCCGGCCGCCGGCGGGGCGCCGGCGCGCGTCGCCGGGCGGGACACGGTGCTGGTGCTGCCGGCGGAGGCGCTGCAGAAGATCCAGGACCGGCTGAAGGATGTGCGGACGGCTCGGGGGGTGGGGAAGTAAAAGGAGCGGCTGCCTTGGCGGGGGCGTTGGGCCCTCATCACCCCGGCCCTCTTCTCCCCGCCTCCCCCCCTTCCGTCCGGGAGAAGAGGGGGGCCCTGCGATCCACGGCAGGCCCGGGTCAGGCGCTTTTCTCCTCCCCTGTACTCGGGGGAGGCCGGGAGGGGGCGTTCCGGAGTCCTGTACGCTTCCTTGGTTGGCAGGTAGCGAGCCCCGTCCTAACCTCCCCCGAGTACGGGGGAGGAAAAAGGCACCGCTACCCAGCAGTTCTCCCCTCTCTCCCGGCGGGGTGGGAGGGAGGCTGGGAGAGAGGGGCCGGGGGAGTGAGGGCCCGGCGGCACAGCCTCGCCTCGAGCCGAGTCACCCTCCGGATCGGCGCTTCCTTCCTGCTCCCTTACGGTTGTCCCATCCCTCGCCGTTGCTGCCGCTGCTGCCGCCTCTGCCGCCAGCGCTCGAACAACCCCGGCTTCTCGGCCGGCGCCTGCCCGTTCGGGCCGGCCGGGGGGTTCGAGATGCCGGGGCCGGGGTTGGGGAGGCGGAGGCGGCCGACGATCTTGAGGTATTCGGCCTCCTTCTCGGGGCCGAGCAGGGCGCGGGTGGCGAAGACGTTGTCGACCAGCGACTTTTCGAGCGCCAGGTAGGTGCGCGAGGAGTCGGCGAGCAGGGCGTCGACCCGCGGCCGGTCGGGGTTCGGCAGGATCATCTCCTTGCGCAGCGAGCGGTGGATCTCCCCCAGGTCGAGCCGCAGGCGGGTGGTCTCCTGGTAGAGGTTCCACTGGGTGTCGATGAACTTGCGCCGGGTGTCCCCCTCGAGCTTCAGGCGGTCGGCGAGGCGGGTCAGGCGGGGGACGGGGTCGTTGGCGTTCGCGGGATTCGCCTGCCCCTGCCCCTGGCCTGGTCCCTGCGCCTGGGCCGCCGGGCGTCCGGGCGCGGCGGCGCGGCGCGCGACCACGGCGGCGAGGATCCCCACGTTGAGCCCCACCGAGAGGAGGAGCCCGATGACCAGCCACCAGCGGATCACCGGCGGACCTCGGTCCCGGAGCTTCCCGAAGCCTCGCCGGGACGCGCCGTGGCGTCCTCGACGCCGCCCCAGTAGCTCTCGGCCAAGTTGAACTCGGGGGAGCCGAGCGAGGAGGCGGCGGCGTCCGCGGCCGAGTCGGAGTCCGACCCGCTCGCCGCCACGCCGACGCCGATCCCGGCCGCGGCCCCGGCCAGCAGCGCGGCGGCGGCGGCGGTGCGCACCCAGCGCGGCGCCGAGCGCCAGGAGAGGCCGGTGCCGCCGACGCTCT
>CAVWOZ010000019.1:0-61550 GCA_963756595.1 uncultured Acidobacteriota bacterium | reverse complement strand
CGGGCGATCGCCGAGACCGACCTCTTCCAGTTCGTGTGGACCGCGGACCCGCAGATCTCTCCCGACGGCCGGCGGGTGGTCTACGTCCGGGTCACCGTCAACGCGAAGAAGGACGGCTACGACACGGCCCTGTGGATCGTCCCCGCCGACGGCAGCGAGCCGCCGCGCCCGTTCACCGGCGGGCCGGCCGACTCCCACCCGAAGTGGTCCCCCGACGGCTCGCGGATCGCCTTCGTGCGCGCCGTCGAGAAGGACGGCAAGCGCCAGCTGGGGCAGATCTACCTGATCTCGACGCTGGGCGGGGAGGCGGCGGCGCTGACCGACCTGCCGAAGGGGGCGGGGAACCCCGAGTGGTCCCCCGACGGCCACACCCTCGCCTTCTCGAGCGCCACCTCGGCCAAGGACCTGGCGAAGCGGGCCGTCAAGGACGCCAGGGAAGCGAAGGAGAAGGCGAAGGACGACAAGGAGGACAGGGACGGGACGAAGCCGGCCGAGCTCCAGGAGCCCCACGAGAGCGACGTCCGCGTGATCACCCGCGCGGTCTACCGCTTCAACGACACGGGCTATCTCGATCCCACGCGGATCAATCACCTGTGGACGCTGCGCGTCCCCGCCGACGGCGGCGGCGCGATCCCGGAGCCGAAGCGGCTCACAGAGGTGGCTGCCGGGAAGCCGGACGACCTCAACGAGGGGAGCGCCTTCTGGTCGCGGGACGGCGCCCTCGTCTACTTCGAGGCCAACCCCGACAAAGAGCCCTACTACTCGCAGGCGCACCACGACCTCTACGCCGTCCCGGCGGCGGGCGGCGCGGCCCGCCGCGTGCTCAGCTTCGACGGCGACCTGCGCCAGCCCACCCTGTCGCCGGACGGCCGGCGGATCGCTTTCTCGGGGTTCGCCAACCCGGCCAGGGACCGCTCCTACAACCAGCCGAACCTCTACGTGGCGGACATCGCGGGCCCCTCGGGGAGCCCGGCGATCGGCCCGCCCCGCAACCTGACGGCGGAGCTCGACGCCGACGTCCTCGAAGCGGTCGGCTCGGACCAGCACCCGCCGCGCGGCGCCGAGAACCTGCCGATCGTCTGGAGCGGCGACGGCCGCTCGCTGGTCGTCGAGGTCAACCAGCGCGGGCGGGGGAACCTGTGGCGGATCGACGCCGCGTCGGGGACGGCGACGCCTGTTACGCAGGGGGACCAGGAGGTGGTGGGATATTCGGCGACGCCGGACGGCACCCGTCTCGCCGTGCTGATCTCGACCCCCACCGTGCTCGGCGACCTCTCGACCCTGGACGCCGCCTCGGGACACCTGACGCCGCTCGCCCATCCCAACCAGGAGCTGTTCGCGCAGCTCGAGCTGAGCTCACCCGAGGAGATCACCTACAAGAGCTTCGACGGCCGGGAGATCCACGCCTTCGTGCAGAAGCCGGCTGATTATGGGGCGGGGAATGTGGCGGGGAAGAAATACCCGCTGATCCTCGACATCCATGGCGGCCCGCACTCGGCCTACGGCACCACCTTCTTCCACGAGATGCAGTGGATGGCGGCCCGCGGCTACGTCGTCCTCTACCCGAACCCGCGCGGCAGCTCGAGCTACGGCGAGGAGTTCGGCAACGTCATCCAGTACGAGTTCCCCGGCGACGACGCCAAGGACCTGTTGGCCGGCGTCGACGAGATGGTCAAGCGCGGCATCGCCGATCCGAAGAAGCTGGGGGTGACCGGCGGCAGCGGCGGCGGCATCCTCACCAACTGGATCGTCACCCAGACGACCCGCTTCGCGGCGGCGGCCGCCCAGCGCTCGATCGCCGACTGGTCCGCCTTCTTCTACGACGCCGACTTCAGCCTCTTCCGCCCCTTCTGGTTCCGCGGCGCGCCGTGGGAGGACCCGCAGGACTACGCGCGCCGGTCGCCGATCACCTACGCCGCGAAGATCACCACGCCGCTGATGCTGATCGAGGGGGAGGCCGACTACCGCACCCCGCCCGCCTCCGGCGGCGAGCAGATGTTCCGCGCCCTGAAGTACCAGAAGAAGCCGACGGTGATGATCCGCTTCCCGGGGGAGAGCCACGAGCTGTCGCGCTCGGGGCAGCCCTGGCACCGCGTCGAGCGGTTGCGCCACATCGTGGCCTGGATGGACAAGTACCTCCAGGGGAAGACGATCGACACCTACGACGTGCAGTGAGGGGGGGATGTCCTCCCGATGCTCGAGGTCGGGACGTAGGGGCGGGGCTTGTCCCCGCCCGGGCGGGGGCCGGCCGGATTTGTGAACCTGCCGATCCCGGGAGCCTTTTTCCTTCCCCGTACCCGAGTACGGGGAGGAAAAAGGCCTGAGCTCCGAAATGCTTCTCCAGATTCGGCACGTATACTGAGAACGGCAGGTTCCATCCTGGTGCCTGCCCCCCCGGAACGTCCAGCGGAGGAGCCTTTCATCGTGAGCCACCCCCTCGTTCGCCGCCCTTCCCTGCTGTTTCTCCTGCTCTTGCTCCTCTGCCTCCCTGCCGCCGTCTTCGCCTCACCCCTCCAGGACCCCACCTACGCCGCCCTGCGCGCGGCGCGGCCGGACGGGCGGACTCTGGCGGTGCATGGCCTGACCCTGGAGCGCGATGCCTTCAAGTTCCAGCTCGAGTCCGGGACCTTCCACTTCCTGGCGCCGGTGGGGGGGCGCACGGTGGGGGCAGTGTTCGTGGGGCACGGTACCTACCGCCTGAGCCCGGCGACCGAGAACGAGCGGCGCCAGCTCTCCCTCGCCTCGGGGGGCGGCCAGGGGTTCGAGACGCTCACCGACGAGTTCAGCGACCTCGTCCTGCTGTTCGCGGACGACACCTTCCAGGAGCTCGAGCAGCACTCCCCGGTGGCGACCGGCGCCCCCGACCGCAAGGCCGTCTCCGTCTACGAGGGCTACCTCAAGCGGCAGCGCAAGGATTTCCAGCTCAACTTCCACCTCCGCGTCCTCGCCGACCTGCTCAACCAGCCGGGGCTGACCAGCGGCGTCTTCCTCGCCCTGATCGACGGCCGCAAGCTGCCGCCGGCGCTGGCGGCGGTCGATCCCAACGGCGCCGAGGCGCTGAGCCTCGGCCTGCGCCTGGGCGACGAGGACACCGTCTTCCTGGTCGCCGACACCACCAAGGGGGGAGTCTGGTACGAGAGCGACCGGCGGGTCGAGGTGGACGCCCATCGCAAGAGCCCGGCGCGCCGCCTGGCCGACGCGCTCGACTACTCGATCGAGACCACGATCTCCCGCGACACCGACCTCGCCGGCGTCACCACCCTCCACTTTCGGACCCTGGTGCCGGGGGTGCGCGTGCTGCCGCTCCACCTGCTGGGGTCGCTGCGCCTCCAGGAGGCCTCCTACACGCTGGCGGCGCCTTCGACTGGAGGAGGCGACTCGGGCAAGCCCGCCGCTTTCGTCCAGGAGGCGGAGAAGGAGGACTCCGACGCGGCGGTGGTCTTCCCCGAGCCGCTGGCGAAGAAGGCGGAGGTCTGGCTGCGCCTCGTCTACAAGGGGGACAAGGTGCTGCGCGACGGCGGCGACAAGAACTACTTCGTGGGCGCCCGCGAGAGCTGGTACCCGAACCTCGGGGTGTTCTCGGACCCGGCCGTCTTCGCGCTCACCTACCGGGTGCCGGCCGGCAACGAGATCATCTCGGTGGGGACCAAGGTCGACGAGACGGCGGCGGGGAAGGAGACCCTGTCGCACTGGAAGACCGATCATCCGGTGCAGGTCGCCGGCTTCAACTACGGCAAGTTCAAGAAGATCGACAAGGTCGATCCGACCAGCGGGATCGACATCGAGGTCTACACCAACCCCGGCAAGCCGAACATCATCCGCGAGATCAACGAGGCGGGCGGCGGCCTGGGGAACGTCAACACCGCCCACCTCGCCGAGGACTGCCTGGCGGACGGCCTGAACTCGGCGCGGCTGTTCACCACCTACTTCGGCCCGCTGCCGCAGGGGAGCGTGGCGATCACCCAGCAGTCGGACTTCAGCTTCGGGCAGTCGTGGCCGTCGCTGATCTTCCTGCCGTACCTCGCCTTCCTCGACGGCACCCAGCGCCAGCGCCTCGGGCTGGTGGGGGCGAAGGACTTCGTCGACCAGGTGGGATACCACGAGTTCGCCCACCAGTGGTTCGGGCATCAGGTGGGGGCGGCGAGCTATCGCGACCAGTGGCTGGAGGAGGGGTTCGCCGAGTTCGCGGCGGGGCTCGCCGTGCAGCACACGCAGGGGTGGGGCGAGTACGACCGCTTCTGGCGCGAGCGGCGGCGGGAGATCGTCGAGAAGCGTCCGGGGAACGCCCTCGCCTTCGTCGACGCCGGACCGATCAGCGAGGGGTGGCGCCTGTCGACGCCGCGCACCCCGGGCGCCGGCTACCTGATCTATCCCAAGGGGGCCTACGTCCTCCACATGCTGCGCATGATGATGTACGACTGGGCCTCGAAGGCGCCGGACGCGCGCTTCATCGCCATGATGAAGGACTACATGGCGACCTACGGCGGCTCCTTCGCCTCCGCCGCCGACTTCCAGAAGGTCGTCGAGCGCCACATGGTGCCGGCGATGAACGCCACCGGCAACGGCAGGATGGACTGGTTCTTCCAGCAGTGGGTGCAGGGGACCGAGGTGCCGCGCTACATTGCCGACCTCAAGGTCGAGCCGCAAGGGGAGGAAACCCACGTCCACGGCACCGTCCGCCAGCAGGGGGTGTCGAAGGAGTTCCGCGCCGTCGTCCCGCTCTACGTCGAGCTCGGCAAGAACGAGCTGGTGCGCGTCGCCCTGCTGCCGATGGCCGGCGAGGCGGCCGTCCCGGTCGATCTGAAGCTCAAGCTTCCCAAGCCGGGCAGGAAGGCCCTCCTCAACGTCCACGGCGAGGTGCTGGCGCGGGAGTGAGGGGGCTCGCGGGGCTGGTGCTCCGGAGCGTTCGTCGAAGTTGTGGCGTGCGCGCGTATTTAAGCGTAGACTGACCGGCGAACCATGGACACCAACCCCGGGAAGGCGCGTCAATCGCTGCAGCGCGAGCCGGGCCTTGCTTTGCCCACCGCGCCGCGGGCCGCCGCGACCGAGCGCTATCCGCCGCCGGCCCGCACCCCGCCGGCCGAGGCTGCCTCCCGCGAGGAGGAGGTCCGTTTGCGGGCCGAGCTCGCCGTCACCCGCGAATGCCTGCAATCGGTGATCGAGCGGCAGGAGCTGGACAACGAAGAGCTGCAGCTGGCCAACGAGGAGCTGGAGGCCTCGAAGGAAGAGATCCAGTCGAGCTGCGAGGAGCTCGCCACCCTCAACTCCGAGCTGCGGGGGCGCAACGCCGAGCTCCGCCTGCTCAACAACGATCTGTTCAATCTGCTCGGCAGCGTCGAGATGGCGATCGTGATCCTCGACTGCGACCTCCGCATCCGGCGCTTCACGCCGCAGGCGGAGGAGGTTCTCCGCCTGTTCCCGGCCGACATCGGCCGGCCGATCGCCCGCCTCCTGCTCACCCTCGGCTTCCCCGACTTCGAGCCGCGCCTGCGGGAGGTGATCGCCACCGGCCGCGTCCAGGAGTGCGAGATCCGCGCGCCGCAGGGGACGTGGTACTCCTTGCGCGTCCGTCCCTACCGGACGCCCGAGAATCAGGTCGACGGCGCGGTGATCCTGCTGGTCGACATCGACACCGTGCGGCGGGCTCGCGAGTATGCCGAGAGCATCGTGGCGGCGATGCGCGAGCCGCTCCTGGTGCTCGATCAGGACCTCCGTGTGCAGACGGCGAATCCGGCGTTCTATCGGGCGTTTCAGCTCACCCCGGAAGAGACGGAGAAGAGGTTTCTCCACGACCTCGGCGACGGGCAGTGGGACCTCCCCGAGCTGCGCCGCCGGCTCGCCGAGCTGCCGGCGGAGGGGAACGACCTGCCCGGTTTCGAGCTGGAGCGGGAGTTCCCGCGCATCGGCCGCCGGGCCCTGCGGCTCAACGCCCGCCGGTTGCTCCAGGAGGACGGCCGGAGCGCCCTCACCCTGCTGGCCGTCGAGGACATCACGGGGCGCAAGCAACTGGAGGTCGCCCTGCAACAGCGGCGCGCCGAGCTGGCCGCCGCCGAACGCAGCCGGAATGAGCTCCTGGCCCTGCTCAACGTCCACGGCGAGGTGCTGACGCGGGAGTGAGGGGGGCTCCCGGGTGCGCTCGGGAGCCGCGGCCTCGGAGCTTCCCGGCACGCACCCCCTATTGAGCGTAGACTGGCAGGCCATGGCCTCCGAACCAGGGAAGGTGCCCCAATCGCCGTCGCGCGAGACAGACCCCGCATTGCTGATCGCGCCGGAGACTGTCGAGATCGGCGCCGTGGAAGGTGTGAGCCGGACCTTCCCCGTGGTCGGCGTCGGCGCCTCGGCCGGCGGGCTCGAGGCGTTCACCCAGATGCTCGGCGCGCTGCCGGTCGACACCGGCATGGCCTTCGTGCTGGTGCAGCACCTCGCCCCCAAGCACGCCAGCCTGCTGGCGAGCCTCCTCTCGCGGACGACCGCGATGCCGGTCGCCGAGATCGCGGACGGGGTCAGGGTCGAGCCGGACCACGTCTACGTCATCCCTCCCGACTGCGACCTGGTGATGGCCGGGGGGTGCCTGGAGCTGATTCCCCGGGAGGCGCCCCGCGGCCAGCATCACCCGATCGATCTCTTCCTCCGCTCGCTGGCGGCGGAGCGGCGGGAGCGGGCGATCGGCGTCATCCTCTCCGGCAACGCCACCGATGGCACCCTCGGGCTCCAGGAGGTCAAGGCCGAGGGAGGGATCACGTTCGCCCAGGACGGCACGGCGCAGCAGGGCAGCATGCCGCGCAGCGCCGTCGCCACCGGCTGCGTCGACTTCGTCCTCTCCCCGGCCGCGATCGGCCGCGAGATCGGGCGCATCGCGCGCCACCCGTACGTCGCCCGGACCCCGCGGGCCCGGCGCAAACCGGAGGCGGACGAGCCGGACATCCGGGGCATCCTGGAGCTCCTGCACAAGGGAACCGGGGTGGACTTCTCGCACTACAAGGCCGGCACCCTCCAGCGCCGCATCACCCGCCGCATGATCCTGCACAAGATCCACCGGGTGCCGGACTACGAGCGCCTGCTGCGCAAGAACGCCGCCGAGGTGGAAGCCCTGCATCAGGACTTCCTGATCCCGGTGACCCGGTTCTTCCGCGATCCGGAGTCGCTCGCGGCGCTGCGCACCACGGTGCTTCCCCACTGGTTCAAGGACCGCTCCCGCAACGAGCCGCTGCGGGTCTGGGCGCTGGGGTGCTCGACCGGCGAGGAGGCCTACTCGCTCGCCATCGCCCTGGTCGAGCTCGCGGAAGAGGCGGGGAGCCAGCTCCCCCTCCAGATCTTCGCCACCGACCTCAATCCCCTGGGGATCGAGAAGGCGCGGACGGGCCTCTACCCCAAGAACATCGCCCACGACGTCTCGCCGGAACGCCTGCGGCGCTACTTCGCCGAGGTGGACGGCAGCTACCGCATCCACAAGACGATCCGCGACCTCGTCGTCTTCGCCCGCCACAACGTGCTGACCGACCCGCCGTTCTCCCAGATGGACCTGATCAGCTGCCGCAACCTGCTGATCTACCTCGAGCCGGCGCTGCAACAGAAGGTGGTGCCGCTGCTGCATTACGCCTTGAAGCCTGCTGGCTTCCTCTGGCTCGGTAGCTCGGAGTCGATCGGCGCCTACCACGACCTGTTCGAAGCGGTGGACGCGAAGCACAAGATCTACACCAAGAAGCCTGCCACCCGCCGGGTGGCCTTCGGCCCCGCGGCCGGCGCCCCGCGGGACCGCGATCCGGCGGGCCCGGGTGCGAAGCGCCCGCAACCCGCCTGGGCCGACGTGCAGAAGGAGGCCGACCGCATCCTGCTGGCGCGCTACGTCCCGCCCAGCGTGCTGGTCAACGCCGATCTCGAGATCCTGCAGTTCCGCGGCGACACCGGACCCTACCTTTCGCCGGCCCCGGGCAAGGCGAGCCTGAGCCTGCTGCGGATGGTGCGGCCGGCGCTGGAGCCCGGGCTGCGGGGCGCGATCCTCCGCGCCCGCAAGGCGAACACCGCGGTCCGCCAGGAAGGGTTGCCGCTCCATGCCGGCAGGGTGACCCCCGCGGTCGATCTGGAGGTGGTTCCGGTCCAGCCGGGTCCGGGTGGGGAAAGCGGCTTCCTGATCCTGTTCGAACAGCCCCCCGCCCCCGTCCCCGCCGCGAAGGGGAAGGGGAAGTCCCCGCAGCCCCGGGCCGAGGATGCCGCCCGCGACGCGGCGGCCCGTCTGACCGCCGAGCTGGCCGCCACCCGCGAATATCTCCAGTCGGTGATCGAGCAGCAGGAGGCCGCCAACGAAGAGCTGCAGTCCGCCAACGAGGAGGCGCAGTCGGCCAACGAGGAGCTGCAGAGCGTCAACGAGGAGCTGGAGACCTCGAAGGAGGAGATCCAGTCGAGCAACGAAGAGCTGGCCACGGTCAACGACGAGCTGCAGAACCGCAACGCCGAGCTGAGCCTGCTCAACAACGACCTGTTCAATCTGCTCAGCAGCATCGAGACGGCGATCGTCATCTTCGGCCGGAACGGCTGCATCCGGCGCTTCACGCCGATGGCCGAGAAGATCCTCAACCTGATCCCCGCCGACATCGGCCGGCCGATCTCCGACCTCCGGCTCAACCTCGGCCTTCCCGACCTCGAGCCGCTCCTGAAGACGATGTTCGAGACCGGCAGCACCCAGGACTGCGAGGTCCGCGGCCCGCAGGGGACGTGGTACTCGCTGCGCATCCGGCCCTACAGGACGCTGGAGAATCAGCTCGACGGCGCGGTGGTCATGCTGGTCGACATCGACCGGGTGCGCCGGGCCCGCGACTACGCCGAGAGCATCGTGGCGACGGTGCGCGAGCCGCTGCTGGTGCTCGACCCGGACCTCTGCGTGCAGACGGCGAGCCAGGCCTTCTACGCGGCCTTTCAGGTCACCCCCGAAGAGACGGAGAAAAGGTTTCTTTACGACCTCGGCGACGGGCAGTGGGACCTTCCCGAGCTGCGCCGGAGTCTCGAGGAGATGCCGGCGGTGGGCAACGGCCTGATCGGCTACGAGGTGGACCGGGAGTTCCCGCGCATCGGCCGGCGCACCCTGCTGCTCAACGCCCGCCGGCTTTTCCAGGAGGACGGCCGCAACGCCCTCACCCTGCTCGCCCTCGAGGACATCACGGCGCGCAAGGGGCTCGAGACCTCCCTGAATCAGCGGGTCGAGGAGCTGGCCGCCGCCGATCGCAGCCGCAACGAGTTCCTGGCCCTCCTCGCCCACGAGCTGCGCAACCCGCTGGCGCCGTTGCGCAACGCCGCGCAGGTGCTGGAGCTCACCGACGCCGGCACCGACGGCGCCGCGATCGAGGCGGCGCGGGGGATGATGAACCGGCAGATCCAGAACATGTCGCGGCTGATCGAGGACCTGCTCGACGTCTCGCGGATCACCGGCGGACGGATCGGCCTGCGGCTCGAGCGGGTCGTGCTGGCGACCGCGCTCCGGCAGGCGGTGGAGCTGGTCCGTCACTTGATCGAGGCGCGCGGGCAGGAGCTGTCGCTGTCCCTCCCCGGCGTGCCGGTCTTCCTCGACGCCGACCCGCTCCGGCTGGAGCAGGTCTTCGGCAACCTGCTGAACAACGCCTCGAAGTTCACCCCCGTCGGCGGACACCTGTGGCTGACGGCGGAGCGGCCGGGCGACGCCCCCGGCGAGGTCGTGGTGCGGGTGCGCGACGACGGCATCGGCATCGCGGCGGAGACGCTCCCCCAGGTTTTCGATCTCTTCGTGCAGGCGGAGCGTTCCTACGACCGCGGGCGGGGCGGCCTGGGGATCGGCCTGACCGTGGTCCACCGCCTGGTCGCCCTCCACGGCGGCAGCGTGGAGGCGCACAGCGCCGGCCTGGGGAAGGGGAGCGAATTCGTGGTGCGGCTGCCCGTCCTGTTCGCGCCTCTCGCGGAACCGAGCCCGGCGCGGTCGATCGCGAAGCCGGAACCACCTGCTGGTGCCCCCCCGCCGCGGCGCGTCCTGGTGGTCGACGACAACGTCGACACGGCGGAGAGCATGGCCCTCCTGCTCAGCCTCAAGGGTTACGACGTCGCCACCGCCCACGACGGGCCGGCGGCGCTCAAGAAGGCCGCCTCCTTCCATCCCGAGGCCGTGCTGCTCGACATCGGCCTTCCCGGGCTCGACGGCTACCAGGTCGCCACCCGCCTGCGCGGCCGGCGGCGGACCGCCAAAGCGCTCCTCGTCGCCCTCACCGGCTACGGGCAGGACGAGGACCGCAGCCGCGCCCTGGCGGCCGGCTTCGACTACCACCTGACCAAGCCGGTCGATCCCCAGGCGATCTACGACCTGCTGGCCCCGCCGCCCGGCGCGTAACGTTTGTCTCCTTGACGACGCCCCACCGCGGGGAGACGGCAAGCTCCGTCTGGTTTCTTTCGCCGCCTCGGGGATGCCTCGACGCCAGCCCGGCAGGGCGGCATTCCTGTAGCCCAGGGTGTCAACCCTGGGAACGTCGGCGTACCGATCTTCCTTTTCCGCGGCATGCCCCACGCCGCCCAGGGCTCACGGCCTGGGCTACAGGAATGCCGCCCTACGAGCTGGCGTCGAGGCGGGGCGACTGGCAGCGGAGCCAAGGCGCGTATAGTGTTGATCCATGAATCCCACCGCCCTCACCCTCTCCGACGTCCGCGGCCTGGCCCTCCTGGCGACCGATGCCACCACGGGGGTGACGGACCTCGTGCAGGCGGTGCACCAGGGGATCGCGGTTCCCCTGGGGATGCCGCGGCGGGGGATCGCGGGTTTCGTCTATGGCAGCGTGCGAGGGGTGGCTCGCCTGGCGGGGGGCGGCGTCGACGCGATCCTCGCGCCGCTCGCGGAGCGCTTCGCCGGCGGTGAGTCGTCGCCGGGGCGGGAGGCGTGGCTCGCGGCCCTCAACGGGGTGGTGGGGGACCGGCTGGCGGCGAGCGGCAATCCGCTGGCGATCCCGATGACGCTGCGGCGGGACGGCGTGGCGCTGGTCGTCGAACGGGAGGCGCTGGCGGCGGCGATCCCGGAGGCGGGGGGGCGGCTGCTGGTGCTGGCGCACGGCCTGTGCCGGAACGACCTGCAGTGGGGCCGCAACGGGCACGATCACGGCGCGGCGCTGGCGCGCGACCTCGGCTGGACCCCGGTCTATCTCCACTACAACAGCGGCCTCCACGTCTCCACCAACGGGCGCGCCTTCGCGGCCCGGCTCGAAACGCTGGTCGAGGAGTGGCCGCGGCCGGTCGAGGAGCTGGCGATCGTCGGCCACAGCATGGGGGGCTTGATGGCGCGCAGCGCCCTCCACTACGCCGCCGCGGCGGGGCTCGCGTGGCCTGCGCGGCTGCGCCGGATCGTCTTCCTGGGCACGCCGCACCACGGCGCGGCGCTCGAGCGGGGCGGCCACGGGGTGGACCTGCTCCTCGCGGCGGCGCCGTACGCCGCGCCGTTCGCCCGCCTGGGGAAGGCGCGCAGCGCGGGGATCACCGACCTGCGCCACGGCAACCTGCTCGACGAGGACTGGGCGGGGCGCGACCGCTTCGCGCCGGGGAGCGACGCGCGGCGCCCCGTCCCCCTGCCGGCCGGCGTCCTCGGCTACGCCGCCGCGGCGACGAAGGGAAAGCGATCCGGGGACGTCCACGACCGGCTGCTCGGCGACGGCCTGGTGTCACTCGCCAGCGCGTTCGGGAGCCATCCCGATCCCGAGCGCTCGCTCGCCATCCCGGAGTCGCGGCGGTGGGTGGGGTACGGCATGAATCATCTCGACCTGCTCGACCGCCGCGAGCTCTACGAGCAGATCCGGGGCTGGCTTTCCGCGTAGGCCGGATGTGATCGACCTTCTGCGCCGCTGGCGCCGCCGCAGGGAGGAGAAGCGTCTGGCCTTGCGACGAGGCGGCGAACGGCCTCAGCTGGCGGTCGAGCGCCTGTTCGAGGCGAACGTCCTGGGACTCTTCCACGCCGACGAGCGGGCGCGGATCACCGGCGCCAACGACGCCTTCCTGGCGATGATCGGGCGCGACCGCGAGGCGCTCGAAGGGGGAGAGCTGAGCTGGGTCGACCTCACGCCGCCGGGGTGGGAGGAGGTGGACCAGCGGGCGATGGTCGACCTCGCGGTGAGCGGTGCCTGCTCGCCTTACGAAAAGGAGCTCCGCCGCGGCGACGGCCGGCGGGTGCCGGTGCTGGTCGGCTCGGCGCGGCTCCCCGGCTCCGAGGCCGCGGTCGGCTTCGTGCTCGACCTCACGGAGCGCAAGCGCGCCGAGGGGCGGGCGGCGCTGCTCGCGGAGGCGGGGAGCGCGCTCTCCGAATCGCTCGACTACGCGGAGATCCTGCGCAGCCTGCTCCACCTGATCGTGCCGCGGATGGCCGACTACGGCATCATCCTCGAGCTCCAGCCGGGGCCGCGGCTGCGCCAGGTGGCGCTGCTCCACGTCGACCCCGCCCAGGACGAGACGCTGCGGCGGATCGGCGACGTCTTCGAGCGCCTGCCGCCGAATCCCGGCAGCCTGCTCTGGCGGGTGGTCGCGACGGGGGAGAGCCAGCTCGCGCCGAGCGTCAGCTACGACACGGTGGAGAGCGTCCACCAGGACCCCGAGATGCGCGCCGGCTTCGCGCGCCTGGCGCCGCGGTCGTTCCTCGCGGCGCCGCTCGCCGCCCGTGGCGAGGTGCTCGGGGTGATGCTCCTCGCCACCTCGCGCGACTCCGGCCGCAACCTCGGCCCCGCCGACCTCGAGCTCGCCGAGGGGATCGCCGCGCGCGGCTCGCTCGCCATCGACAACGCCCGCCTCTACGGCCGCGCCGAGGCGGCCAGCCAGGCCAAGGACCACTTCCTGGCCGCGCTCAGCCACGAGCTGCGCACGCCGCTCACCCCGGTGCTGCTGCGGGTGGCGGCCCTCGCCAGCTCGCCCGCGCTGCCGGAGGGGATCCGCGCCGACCTGCGCATGGTGCAGAGGAACGTCGAGCTCGAGGCGAAGCTGATCGACGACCTCCTCGACCTCACCCGCGTCGCGCGCGGCAAGCTCTCCCTCCACTTCGAGGCCACCGACGTCCACCCCCTGCTCGAGCACGTGGTGGAGATCTGCTCGGAGGGGATCGCCGGGCGCGGCGTCGCCATCGTCCTCGAGGCGGGCGCCGGGGAGCGCCACGTGCGGGCCGACGCCGGCCGCCTGCAGCAGGTGTTCTGGAACCTGCTCAAGAACGCCGTCAAGTTCACCCCCGACGGCGGGCGCATCCGCGTGGTCTCGGCGAACCCCGAGCCGGGGCGGATCACGGTGGCGGTGATCGATCCCGGGATCGGCATCCCCCCCGAGGAGCTGCCGCGCCTGTTCAACGCCTTCGAGCAGGAGAGCTCCGAGACCACCCGCGCCTTCGGCGGCCTGGGGCTCGGCCTGGCGATCAGCAAGGCGCTGGTCGAGCAGCACGGCGGGGAGCTCGCGGGGATGAGCGCGGGGCGCGGCCACGGCGCCACCTTCACGGTCTCCCTCGCCACCGTGGCGGCCCCCGAGGCGGTGGCGCCGGCGGATCTCGCGGTGGGGGCCGCCGAGGCGCCGGCGCTCCGCCTGCTGCTGGTCGAGGACCACCCGACGACCCTCGAGGTGATGACGGAGCTGCTCGAGCTCGCCGGCCACGAGGTGCGGGCGGCGACCGATCTGAGCTCCGCCCGCAGCCTCGCCGCCCGCCACACCTTCGACCTGGTGGTGAGCGACCTCGGCCTCCCCGACGGCAGCGGCTACGAGCTGATGGACGAGCTGCGCACGGGGTACGGCCTGCGCGGCATCGCCGTCAGCGGCTTCGGCATGGAGGAGGACGTGCGCCGCAGCCGCGCCGCGGGGTTCCTCGAGCACCTCGTCAAGCCGATCGACGTCGACAAGCTGAAGGGAGCGATCGCCCGCGCTGCCGCGCGGCAGACCCTGCCGGCGCTGCAGACGCTGGAGGGCGCCCCGCCGCCGGAGCGGCTGCAGCGAGAGAATCCGTAGGAAAACCGCCGTCCGGAGGTTCCACGCCCATGCGAGCCCTGCGCGCCGTCCTCGTCCCCGTCCCCCTCACGCTGCTCCTCTCCGCCGCCGCCTTCGCCGTTGCCCAGCCTGCGGCCCCGAAGCCCGCCGCCGCCGTTTCCACCGCCGCCGTCCCCACGCCGGGGACCTACAAGCAGGCCCCCGGGCCGCTGCTGGTCACCATGTCGCTCGAGGACTGGACGGACGCCGCCCGTCAGCGTCCGGTGCCGGTCAAGATCTACGCTCCCGCCACCGGCAAGGGGCCGTTCCCGGTGATCGTCTTCTCGCACGGCCTGGGCGGCTCGCGGGAGGGGTACAAGTACCTCGGCCGCCACTGGGCGAGCCACGGCTACGTCGCCGTCCACGTCGAGCACCTGGGGAGCGACACCGCGGCGTTCACCAAAGGCCGGCGCGGGCGCCTGCTGGCGAACATGAGGGAGTCGATCGCCGATCCCAAGAACGCCGTGGCGCGCCCGCTCGACGTGCGCTTCGTCCTCGACCGCCTGGAGAAGCTGAACCAGGGGGGCTCGCCGCTGGCGCACCGCCTCGACCTGACGCGGGTGGGGATGGCGGGGCACTCCTTCGGCGCCTGGACGACGCTGGTCGTCGCCGGCCAGCGGATCGGCCGCGAGGTGGCGAGCGGCTCCACCCCCTCCTACGCCGATCCGCGGGTCAAGGCGGCGATCGCGATGAGCGCGCCCGTTCCCCGCCAACGCGAGGACCTCGACGCCGCCTTCTCGGCGATCCACATCCCGGTCCTCCACATGACCGGCACCCTCGACGACAGCCCGCTCGGCGAGACCTCGGCCGCCGAGCGGCGCATCCCCTACGACCACATCCACGGCGCCGATCAGTACCTCGTCACCTTCACCGGGGGAGACCACATGATCTTCTCCGGCCGCCTGATGGAGCGTTCCGAGCGCGCCACCCAGGACGCCAGGTTCCAGGACCTCATCCTCCAGGGGACGAAAGCCTTCTGGGACGCCTACCTCAAAGGCGACCCCGCGGCGAAGAGCTGGCTGGAGAAGGGCTACGGGGCGGTGCTGGGGAAGGACGGCAAGCTCGAGGAGAAGCCGGCCGGGAAGTAGGTCGCGACGTTCCTGCCCGGGCATGAATGCCCGGGCGGGCAGCGCGCGCAATCCACCTCAGACGGGCGGCTTGTGCTTCGACTTGTCGTCGGACTTCTTGGGCTGCGGCTTCTGCTCGCTCTTCGCCGGCGGCGGCGGAGGTGGCGTGTGGTGCGTGGCCGGCGGCTGCGCGGTCGAGTGTTCCGGCGGAGCGGTGTGCGTCGGGCGTCCCGGGTCGGGGGTGTAGTGCCGCGGGCGGGACTCCGGGCTCGCCGTCGTCGCGGGAGGATACGGCGTCGAGCTGTGGTGGTCGTACTGCGGCCGGGCGGGGTCGGTGCCGGTCCGGTCGACCCCCCGCTTGTCGGGGCGGGGATGGTTGGCGCCTGGGGTGAAGGTGCCCGGCCGGGCCTCGCGGTTCCCCCTTTGGTTCTCTCTCTGGGCCCTCTGCGCCTTCAGCGCGAGGCCGAACTCGGCGTGCCGCGCGGCGCCCGCGCGGGTGACGACCGCCGGCTGGTAGAACGCTCCCTTCCCGTGGGGGTCCCCCTTCGCCAGCTCCGCGACCCGCATCGTCCGCACCGGGCGGCCGGTGACCTTCTCGACCTGGCGCACGTCGATGCCGCGGTTGAAGACGCGGTGGTCCGACACCTCGTAGCGGGTGATGTTGGTGGTGTTCTCGACGATGATCACGTTGCGGGTCGAGGGGAGGATCACCGTCGCGACGCGCGGATAGAGGATGTTCTGCTCGGCCACGAAGGTGAAGAAGCCGGCGGTGAGCACGGCGGCGCCCAGCCCCAGCCCCTCCTCGTCGGAGAAGGCGATCGACGACGGCAGCGGGGCCCAGCCGAGATAGCCGCCGCCGGAGCGCCAGGCGACCCACGCCGGCGCCCAGACGGTGCCCGGAGTCCAGGCCCAGCCGAGCTCCTGGTCGTAGTCCCAGCGCCCGTAGTGGAACGCCGCCCACCCCCAGGGCTCGTCCGCCACCCAGGCCCATCCCTGGTCGGTGTAGGCCCAGTGGCCGGTGGTGTAGGGGCGCCAGCCGCGCTCGACGTTCGGCACCCAGACGTCGTCGGCGCCCTCACGCTGCACCCAGCGTCCGTAGGGCTGCAACTGCTCGTGGAAATACTGAGTGGAGGCGGCGGCCTCCGGATCTTCGGCATACCCGTCGGCCGGCTGGTCCGGCGGCGTCTCGTCGGGTGCCTGCGCCTCGGCGCCTCCCGGATAGGGCGGCGGCTCCTGCTGGGCGCGGGCGACGGTGGCGGTGGCGGCGAGCAGGCCCACCGCCAGCAGCAAGGACGTGGCAATCCTCTCGGTCCTCTCGGTGCTCATGATCTTTCCTTCTCCCTTTGGACCGGCAGCTCCTCATGGGTCCACGGAGCCGCCGGCCGGGGTCGAATCTTCGGCTGATCGGTTAAGAAACCAGATGATGATACCTGGGGGTATCCCGGACATGAAGAGCCTGCCGCCGGTCGGCGGCGCGGCCGATCGACCGGCAGGGCTCGGCCGATGCCATAATCCCGGCGACACCACTCAAGGGGAGGAGCCCTCTATGGCCAAACAGACGGCCAAGCAAACGCCCAAGCCGACGGTCAAGCCGGCGGTCAAGCCGGCGGCGAGGAAGCCGGGATCGCTGATCACCTTCTGCCTCGACATCGGCGGCACGGGGATCAAGGGTTTCACCGCCGACGCGGCGGATCGTCCCACCAGCGAGCGGGTGCGCCTGGAGACGCCGCATCCGGCGACCCCCGACGCGATGGTCGAGGTGTTCGGCGAGATCGCGCGCCAGATGCCCCCCTTCGACCGGGTGGCCGCCGGCTTCCCCGGCGTGGTGGTGAAGGGGCGGACGATGACGGCGCCCAACCTCGATCCCGCTTGGGCTGGGTTCGACCTCGCCGGCGCCCTCGAAGCATTGACCGGCAAGCCCGCCCGCGTCGCCAACGACGCCGGCGTCCAGGGGTTCGCGGCGATCGAGGGGGCCGGCACCGAGCTGGTGCTCACCCTCGGCACCGGCATGGGCTTCGCGCTCTACGTCGACGGCCACTACGTCCCCAACATCGAGATGGCCCACCATCCGTTCCGGAAAAAGAAGACCTACGAGGAGCTGGTGAGCAACGCCGCCCTCCACAAGGTGGGGAAGAAGCGCTGGAACCGGCGGGTGAAGAAGGTGATCGCGCAGCTCGCGCCGATCTTCAACTACCGCGTCCTCTACCTCGGCGGCGGCAACGCCAAGGAGATCGACTTCGAGCTGCCGTCGAACGTCAAGCTGATCGAGAACATCGCCGGGCTCCTCGGCGGCGTCAAGCTCTGGCAGCAGCCGGGATAGGGCCGATGATGCGACGGCTCCCCGTCCTGCTCCCCCTCGCCCTCCTGCTGGCCGCGCCGCTCCGCGCCACCGCCGCGGACGCCTCCTTCGACCTGATCCTCGAGCACGGGCACGTCGTCGACGGCACCGGCTCCCCCTGGTACGCGGCGGACGTCGGCATCCGCGGCGGGCGGATCGCCGCGATCGGCAACCTCGCGGGCGCCGCGGCGGCGCGGCGGATCGACGTGGCGGGGAAAGTGGTCGCCCCGGGGTTCATCGACATGCTGGGGCAGTCCGAGCTCAGCATCCTCCTCGAGCCGCGCCTCCCCTCCAAGATCTACCAGGGGATCACCACCGAGATCACCGGCGAGGGGAGCTCGATCGCGCCGCTCTCGGACGCCCTGGTGGCCGAGGACAAGCTCGGTTACGACCACATGGGGATCCAGGCCGACTGGCGGACTTTGGGCGAGTACTTCGCGCGCCTCGAGAAGCAGGGGATGGGGATCAACCTCGCGACCTACGTCGGCGCCACCCAGGTGCGCCGCCTGGTGATCGGCGAGGAGAACCGCGCCGCCACCCCGGCGGAGCTGGCGCGGATGACGGCCCTGGTGCGCGAGGCGATGGAGCAGGGGGCGGTCGGCGTCTCGACCTCCCTCCAGTACGCGCCCGCCCCCTACGCCTCCACCGAGGAGCTGATCGCCCTCGCCGCCGAGAGCGCCCGCCACGGCGGCCTCTACGCCACCCACATGCGCAGCGAGAGCGAGGCCGAGCCGGCGGCGGTCGACGAGGCGATCCGCATCGCCCGCGAGGCGCACACGGCGGTCGAGATCTGGCACCTGAAGGTCGCCGGCAAGCGCAACTGGGGGCACATGCCGGAGGTGATCGCGAAGATCGAGGCGGCGCGCCGCGACGGCGTCGACCTCACCGCCGACACCTACGCCTACCCGGCCTGGTTCAACTCCTTCTCGGCCTTCATCCCCCCCTGGGCGCACGAGGGCGGGGACGACAAGATGCTGGCGCGCCTGAAGGACTCACGGCGTGCGGGCCCGTCTGCGCAAGGAGCTCGAGGACCCCGCCCCCGTCGCCTGGGACAACGAGTGGCAGGAGGTCCCCGGCCCCGAGGGGATCCTGCTCTCCGTCTTCCAGAATCCGGCGCTCGTGCCGCTCCAGGGGAAGACCCTGGCCGAGGCGGCGAAGCTGCGCGGGAAGGACGCCATCGACACCCTCTTCGACCTGCTGATCGAGGACCACGGCTACACCGAGGTGGCCGTCTTCGGGATGTCCGAGCCGGACGTGCTGCTCGCCTTGAAGCAGCCGTGGGTGTCGATCTGCAACGACTCCCAGGGGACCTCGACCGAGGGCGCCCTCGGCAAGGAGCACCCGCACCCGCGCGCCTACGGCACCTTCCCGCGCATCCTCCGGAAGTACGTCCGCGAGGACGGCCAGCTCACCCTCCCCGACGCCATCCGCAAGTTCGCGGCCCTCCCCGCCCAGCGCATGCACCTCGCCGACCGCGGCGTCCTCAAAGCCGGGATGTGGGCCGACGTCGTCGTCTTCGACCCCGCCACGATCAAGGACCTCGCCACCTTCGAGAACCCCAACCAGCTCTCGCAGGGGATGGACTACGTCCTGGTCAACGGCGTCCCCGTGATCGACGGCGGCAAGATGACGGGAAAGCTGCCGGGGAAGGTGCTGCGGGGGCCGGGGTACAGGAAGCGGCCCGAGATCAGGATTCTCCGCTGATCGGCGAAGCACGTCGTTCGGGTCGCGCCGGGCATGGAAACACCCGATCATCAGAATTCGATCCTGCCGGATGACGTAGTAGAGGCATACGGGAGGTGTGGACGGTCGTTCGCTGACGTCGCAAAAAACGATCGGGAAGCCTCGTGGAGATTTTACGAGGAGCGTAAGATCGTCCCTATCGAATCCGAATCGTGGCCGAGGCACGGTTCTTCGTCGTACCAGGTTTGTGCCTGGAGGAGGTCCCGTCGGCTAGAGGTCAACGATGACGGAGAAGCTCAAGGACCCGCTCAAGTCGGGCGCGAACTCTCGAGGGCTTCCACATCAGGGTCTTTGTCCAGATCCGCCAAGCGGCGTTCGAGCTCGGCCCTGTGGCGTCCGGTAGCGGCATGGTGTCGGCTTCCGGTCCGACGGAGTCCCAGATCGCTTCCACGAGTCGATCCGTTCGGAGACGCTGAGCTTGGACGCTTCGGCGAGGAGGCTCTTGGTCATGGCTCCGATTTTACTCCATGGCTGTCGTAGATGGGGGTGGGGGGTCCCGCTCGGGTAGCCTGCAGGGTCACGCGATGATCCCGTCCTTTCTCCTGCGCGTCGTCCTCTTGGGAGCGACGGGCGCCGTCGGCCGCAATGTCCTCCTGGAGACCTTGCGGTCGCCGGCGTTCGCGGGAGTCACGACGCTCGGCCGTCGGCCGGTCGACGGCGTGGAGGCCGTGGGCGGCGCGGGGAAGCTCACCCAGCACGTGGTCGACCTCGCGGACCCCGCCTCCTATGCGACCGGGTCGCCGGGCACACGACGGCGATCTGCACCTTGGGCGTCGGCCAACCTTCGAAGTCGACCCCGGAGGAGGTCTGGAAGGTCGAGATCGACTATGTGATGGGCTTCGCCGCGGTCTGCAGGGAGGCCGGGGTCCGCCACTTCTCGCTGATGACCTCGGTCGGCGCGAATCCGCGGTCGCGCTTCGCCTACGTGCGGCTGAAGGGTGAGCAGGAGGAGCGGCTGAAAGCGCTCGGCTTTGCGCGCACCAGCCTCTTCCGCCCCTCGATGCTGCTGACGTCCGAGAACCGCTACGGCACGAGCCAGGCGATCCTCCTCGCCCTCTGGCCGCGGCTCCATCCCCTGCTCGCCGGGCCGCTGCGCCACTATCGCGGCATCCGCGTCGAGGATCTCGGGACCGCCATGGCGCGGAACGCGGTGCGTAGCGCCCCGCCCGGGTGGAGATCCTCGAGTGGGACGATTTCCGGCGACTGCTCGACACCGAACCGGCGGATTGAGCGTAGAGTCCAGGCCGGAACGATCCGCTCCGCGATCTCGCTTCCCCCTCCCTGCTTTCCTCCCAACCGGCCCGTTTCAAGGCCAAACGCCCTGAAACATTGTTTCAGCGGCCGAAACAATGTTTCCCGGGAAAAAACAATGTTTCAAGCCGTAAAACAATGTTCCAGCCGCCCAAACATTGTTTGGGCCCGTCAAACATTGTTTGGGCGGCTCAAACATTGTTTTTTGGGAAAAAACATTGTTTCAAGGCGTCGCACCGTCCAAACCGGCCTTCAGGGCATCCACCGCCACACGCCCTGACCTCCGAAGGCGGCGAGGAGAGCGGTAGGCCGGCGGGGATCGACGGCGATCGTGGGGTTGTCGAGATCCGGGGCGCCGGCGAGGAGGGTCCAGTGGGCGCCGCCGTCCGGGCTGCGGAAGATCCCCTTGTGGGTCGTCGCGGCGTACCAGGTCCCGGTGTTGGCGTCGCGGACGAGCTGGCGGACGGCGGCGTTCACGGGGAGGTCGCCGAGGGGGCTCCAGTGCGCGCCGCCGTCCGCGCTCACGAAGAGGCCGCCGTAGGTCCCGCTCAGCAGGCGGCCGGGGACGGCGGGGTCGGCGGCGAGCGCGAGGGCCTGGGGGAGCGCGGTCGTCTCCAGCTGCCAGGAGGCGCCGGCGTCCGCGCTGACGAAGAGGGAGTCCAGTCCCGGGTAGACGGCGATGAGGGTGACCCAGCGGCGGCTCGGATCGAAGGGATCGACCGCGTAGGCCGGGAAGTCGGGGCAGGTGTCGACGGAGGCCAGGTGGACGCAGACGATCGGCAGGCCGTCGCTCGCGCGGCGCCAGGCCGCGCCGCCGTCGTCGCTGATCCAAAGCTCGTTGTTGCCGACCGGGCTTCCCGGCACGAAGGCGAGGAGGGCGAGGTCGCGCGGCTGCGTGACGTCAGGGTGCAGGGCGGTCGGCTGCGGCGGCGCGGAGGGGACGAGCTGGAAGTCGTCGTTGCCGTCCGGGCTGCGCACGAGGCCGCGGGAGTCGATCGCCACCAGGGCCGGCGCCCCGCCGTCGGCGATCGCGAGGGGGCTCGGCAGGGAGAGCCTCACCCAGTCCACGCCGCCGTCGCTGCGAAAAGCCCCGTCCGGGTTGTCGCCGAAGGGGGTGTCGAGCCCGAAGAGGCGCCGGCCGCCGCCGGGCCGCGGGAGGCGCTGGGCGACCAGGCCGCTGCGCAGGTCGCCGGCGGCGATCCCGCGGTCGGCCGGCGTCCAGCTCCGGCCGCCGTCGCGGCTGACGTCGAGGCCGTGCGCCTGGACGCTGCCGTTGTAGATCACCTCGCCGCCCGCCGCCACCGCGCCGCTGGGCGGCAGGGGGAAGGCCGGCGACCAGGTCGCGCCGCCGTCGTGCGATTCGGCGATCAGCTCCTGGGCCGGATCGTTCCGCCGCGCGGCGACCGACGCGGTCACCCAGACGTGGCGCTCGTCGTGCGGATCGATCGCCACGTCGTAGCAATAGGAACGCCCCGCGGGGAAGGGGGGATAAGAGAGCGACTGCCAGTGCGCGCCGTCGTCGGTGCTGCGAGCGAGACAGGAGCCCCGCCGGGACGGCAGGCCGTACAGCGTGTCGGGAGCGGACGGCGCGAGGTGCCCCGCGGTGAAGCCGGCGCCGAGCGCCCGGCCGCGGAGCGTCCAGCTCCGGCCGCCGTCGGTGCTCGCCTGAAGGCCGCTCGGAACGAAGGCCAGCAGCTCGTCGTGGAGCGGGGAGACGGCGATCTCCTGGCGGGAGAAGGTGGCCGGCAGCAGGGCGCCGCCGGGGCCGAAGGAGGCGCCGCCATCCCGGGAGACGGCCACCCGCGCCGCGCTCCCATTCGAGTCGACGCGGTAGAGCGTGGAGTCGGGGTGGCGCGGATCGACCAGCAGCTCGATCACCGGGGAGGGGTCCGGCGTGGTGAAGCGCAGCGCCCAGGTGTCGCCGGCGTCGGCGCTATGCCAGAGCTGGTGGTTCGCCGTCCAGGCCCAGATCACTTCCGGGTCGCCGGGGTCGATCGCGAGGGCGCTGACCGGGCGGCCGGGCCCGGGTTGCAGGGTGCGCCAGGTGGCGCCCGCGTCCTCGCTACGCCAGAGATAGGACTCCCGGAAGTTGTCGAAGAGCCCGACGGAGGCGTAGAGGAGAGCGGGGCGCGAGGGAGAGAGCTGCAAAGCGGCCAGCGGACGGAGCGGCCCCCCCAGCGGCGCCCAGGCGGCGGCGGCCGGGAGGGTCGAGACGGTCGGGACGACGGCGAGCCCGGCGAGGAGTGAGAGCGCACGGAGGATGGGCTTCATCGGTGGGTCTCCTGTTTCCTTTTTCGATTTCACGGCGTCCAGCGCCACACCCCCTGACCCCGGAACGCCGTGAGGAGCGCGGCGGGCCGCCGGGGATCGATGGCGATCGTGGGGGCGTCGTGGTCCGGCGCGCCTTCGAGGCGGGTCCAATGGGTGCCGCCGTCCTGGCTGCGGAAGATCCCGCCGATCAGGGTCGCGGCGTACCAGGTGGCGCCGTCGCGGGCGAACTGGTGGACGATGGCGAGGTCCGGCAGATCGCCGAGCGAAATCCAGCTCTGCCCGCCATCCCTGCTCTCGATCAGCCCGCCATAGGTTCCGATCAGGAGACGGCCGGGGACGGCGGGGTCGGCAGCGAGCGCGAGGACGCCGTCGGGGAGCAGGTCCGCCACCTGCCAGGAGGCGCCCGCGTCCGTGCTGACGAAGAGGGCGAAATTCCCCGGAGCGGGGGAGGTGAAGGCCACCCAGCGCCGGTTCGGATCGAAGGGATCGACCGCGTAGGCGGGAAAATCCGGACAGGTGTCGACCGAGGCGATGTGCGAGCAGGAGATCGGCAGGCCGGTGCTCGACCGGCGCCAGGTCGCGCCGCCGTCGTCGCTGAGCCAGAAGGGGGCGTCGCCGACGGGGCTCCCCGGCTCGAAGGCGATCAGCGCCAGGGAGCGCGGCTGCGTCACGTCGGAGCGCAGGGCGGTCGGCTGCGGCGGGGCGGAGGGGACGAGCTGGAAATCGTCGTTGCCGTCCGGGCTGCGGACGAGGCCACGGGCGTCGATCGCCACCACGGCCGGAGCGCCGCCGTCGGCCAGGGCGAGGGGATGCTGCAGCGAGAGCCTCAGCCAGCTCTGCCCGCCGTCGCTGCGGTAGACGGCGTCCGGAACGTCGCCGAACGGCGTGTCGAGGGCGAAGAGGCGCCGGCCGCCGCCGGGCCGCAGCAGGCGCTGGGCGACCAGGCCGGCGCGCAGGTCGCCGGCGCCGATCCCCTGATCGATCCGCCGCCAGCTCCGGCCGCCGTCGCGGCTGACTTCGAGGTTCGGGGACGCCTCGCCGCCGGTGTAGAGCACCTCGCCGCCGGTGTAGAGCACCTCGCCGCCGGCCGCGGTCAAGCCGTCTCCCGGGAGGGGCGAGGCGGCCGACCAGGTGGCGCCGCCGTCGTGCGATTCGGCGATCCGCGAGGAGCTGGGTGCGCCCCGCCCGGCGACCGCGGCGTCCACCCAGAGGTGGCGGGCGTCGTGGGGATCGACCGCCACGTCGACGCAGGTGGAGCGGCCCGGGGGAATCGGGGGATAGGCGAGAGCCCGCCAGCGCGCGCCGCCGTCGTCGCTGCGCACGAGGCAGGAGCCCGGCGCCGCCGACACGCCGTACAGGGTGTCGGGCGCCGAGGGGGCGGGGCGGCGGCCGCGGAAGCCGGTGCCGCGGAAGTTGCCGCGCAGAGTCCAGCTGTCACCGCCGTTCGTGCTGACCAGCAAGCCGTCCGGCGCGAAGGCGACCAGCTCGCCGCGGACGGCTCCGCCCGGACGGACGAACACCTCCTGCCGGCTCGGGGAGGCCGGGATGCGGGAGCTCTGCTCGAACGAGACGCCGCCGTCCCGCGTCACGGCGACGCTGATCGAGAAGGAGTCGACGGCGTCGACCCGGTAGAGGGTCTCGGGGTGCTGCGGATCGACCAGCAACTCGCGCACCTCCGGGGGGCCGATCAGCAGGGTGCGCCGCTCCCAGGTGTCGCCGGCGTCGCCGCTGCGCCAGAGCTGGCCGTCCGCGGTCCACGCCCAGATCACCTCCGGGTTGGTGGGATCGATGGCGAGCGCGCTGACCGGGCGCTCGATCCCGGGCTCGACGTCGCGCCAGGTCGCGCCGGCGTCGGTGCTGCGCCAGAGGTAGGTCTCATTGGAGAAAGACACGACGCGGGCGTAGAGGAGCTCGGGCCGGGAGGGATCGAGCTGGAGGAAGCTCACCGGACGGATGGGGCTGCCGAGAAAGGACCAGCCGGCGGCGGCCGGCAGGGTCGTGAGCAGGGCGAGCCCGGCGAGGAGAGACAGCGCGCGGAGTCTGGGCTTCATCGGTAGAGCTCCTTTTTCAGGGTGTCCAGCGCCACACCCCCTGCCCGGCGAACGCGGCGAGGAGAGCGGTGGGGCGGCGGGGATCGACGGCGATCGTCGGGTTGTCGAGGTCCGGGGCGCCGTTGAGGAGGGCCCAGTGGGCGCCGCCGTCGAGGCTGCGGAAGATGCCGGCGGCGGTCGTCGCGGCGTACCAGGTGCCGCCGTCCCGCGCGAATTGGCGGATCACGGCGCCGGCCGGCAGGTCGCCGAGCGGCAGCCAGTGGGCGCCGAGGTCGGCGCTGGCGAAGAGGCCGGTGTCAGTTCCCGCCAGCAGCCGGCCGGGGACGGCGGGATCGGCGGCGAGGGCGTGGGTGACCTCCAGAACGGGGGTCTGCGCCTGCCAGGAGGCGCCGCCGTCCGTGGTGGTGAAGATCGTCGGCTGGATGAGCTCGAGGTCGATCGTGAAGGCGACCCAGCGCCGCCGGGGGTCGAAGGGGTCGACCGCGTAGGCCGCGAAGTCGGGGCACGAGTCGACGGACGCTTGATGGCCGCATTCGATCGGCAGTCCGGTGTTGGTACGCCGCCAGGTGGCGCCGCCGTCGTCGCTCGTCCAGAACGCCATGGTGCCGTAGGGGCCGGTGTTCTCGAATGCCACGAGGGCCAGAAACTGCGGCTTTGCCAGGTCGGAGAGGAGCGATTGGCTCCCTGGGGGAGCGGATGGAACGGCGTCCCAGGTGGTGCCGGCGTCGAGGCTCCTCTGCCCGCCGCCGTCACCCGCGGCCACCACGGTCGAGCCTCCCGCGCCTGCGATCGCGGCCGGCCGGATGGGAGTGGCGGTCCAGTCGCGTCCGCCGTCGCTGCGATAGACCACCGCGTCCACCGCGCCGTCGCCCGCGGCGTCCAGCGCCACCAGACGCCGTCCGCCGCTCGGAAGACGTTGCGCGACGAGGCCGGAGCGCAGGTCGCCGCCGGCGATCCCGCGTCCTCTCCCTAGCCAGGTCCTCCCGCCGTCGCGGCTGACCGAGAGACCGCTGCCGCTTCCTCCCTGGACGTAGAGCGTCTCACCGCCCGCCGCCAGGAGGTCGCCGGCCGGTTTGGTGAAGGGGGAGGACCACGTCGCGCCGCCGTCGCTCGATTCGAGAATCTCCTTCGTCAGCGGGCGGCCGTCCGGGGTGGAGGTCTGGACGCCGATCCAGACGTGGCGTGGGTCGTGAGGATCGACCGCCACCGATTCACAGGAGTCGGAGGAGGCGACGGGAGGGGCCAGCGACCGCCAGCGGGCGCCGCCGTCGTCGCTCCGTGCAAGGCATTGGACTCCGTTGGCGGAGAGGCCATAGAGGGTGTCGGGGAACGCCGGGGCGAAGTCGCCGCCGTTGAACCCACTGCCGAGGTACCGGCCGCGGAGCTGCCACGACGCGCCGCCGTTGCGGCTGATGACCAACCCCTCGACGGCGAACGAGAGGAGCCGGCCACGGTTCGGCTGGAGGCGGACGGGGTTCGGAGTCGAGAAGAACTGCGACAGCGGCGCGCCCTCGGTGAACGTCGCGCCGCCATCGCGCGACACCGAGACGAAGGGACCCTCGAAATCTGCGTCGACGCGGTAGAGGGTCCCGGGGTGGCGCGGATCGGCCAGCAGCTGGACCGCCTGCGTCACGTCGCCTTCGGCGACGGAACGTAGCGACCAGGTGTCGCCGGCGTCGCTACTGCGCCAGAGCTGGTCGCCCGGTGTCCACGCCCAGATCACGCGCGGATCCGCGGGATCGATCGCCAGGGCGCTGACCGGTCTCCCGAGGCCGGGCTGGATGTCGTGCCAGGTGGCGCCCCCGTCCTCGCTGCGCCAGAGGAACGAATGGAACGGGCTTTCGTTGGAGGCGCGGGCGTAGAGCAGCCGGCCCGAGCCGAGCTGCAAGTTGATCGTCGGCGCGACGGGGCCGCCGAGCGGCGACCAGGCGGCGCGGACCGGCAGGGCTCGCGGCGAGAGCGAGCAGGGCGAGGAGCGGCAGCGAGCGGAGAGCGGATCTCATGGGGAAGGCTCCTTTTCACGGCGTCCACCGCCAGACTCCCTGGCCCGGCGAAGGCGGCGAGGAGGGCGGCGGGGCGGCGGGGGTCGACGGCGATCGTCGGGTTGTCGAGGTCCGGCGCGCCGGCGAGAAGGGTCCAGTGGGCGCCGGCGTCGAGGCTGCGGAAGATGCCGGCGGCGGTCGTCGCGGCGTACCAGGTGGCGCCGTCTCTCGCGAATTGCCGGACCACGGCGCCGTCGGGCAGATCTCCGAGCGGGAGCCAGGTGTCGCCGCCGTCCGGGCTGTCGAACAGGCCGCCGTCGGTTGCGGCGAGGAGGCGGCCGGGAACGGCAGGGTCGGCGGCGAGGGCGTGGACGTCGGGGAGGACCGTGGTCTGGGGCTGCCAGGTGGCGCCGCCGTCGAGGGTGCGTGAAGACCGTCGACTGGCTGTCGGTCCGGGAAGAACGTGAAGTAGCTCACCCAGCGCCGCCGACGGATCGAAGGGATCGACCGTGTAGGCCGTTGAATTCCGGACACGATGTCGACCGGACGCTTGACGTCCGGGCAGTCGATCGGGAGCCCGGTGGCTGCGTACGGGCGCCAGGTCGCGCCGGCGTCATCGCTCGCCCAGAACGACGATGGCGATGGAGGGTCGCGGTGATCTCCTCGAATGCGACGAAGGCAGGAGGTGGCCCGGCTGCGCCAGGTCGGCCCGGAAGTGCTCGAATCCCGGCCGGCGCCGACGGGACGGGGTTCCAGGTCGTCCCGCCGTCCGGGCTCCGCATGCACGACGTCGCTCGTCCGCGGCCACCACGTTCGAGCCTCCGGCGTCGGCGACCGCGGTGGGGCGGAAGGGGATCTCCGTCCAGTCCCTGTCCGCCGTCGCTGCGGATAGAGCCCGGCGCCCGGCGCGCCGTAGTTCGAAACGTTCAGCGCCACCAGACGCCGGCCGCCGCCCGGGGGGCGTTGCGCGGCGAGACCGAAGCGCAGGTCGCCGGCGGCGATGCCGCGGTCCCGGCCCGTCCAGGTACTGCCCGCCGTCGCTCGCTGATCGAGACCCCCGCCGCCGCTCGCCGCCGCCGGCGTAGAGCACCTCGCCGCCGACGGCCAGGAGGTCGCCGGCCGGTTTGGTCGAGGCAGAGGACCACGTCGCGCCGCCGTCGCTCGATTCGAGAATCTCCTTCGTCAGCGGGCGGCCGTCCGGGGTGGAGGTCTGGACGCCGATCCAGACGTGGCGTGGGTCGCGAGGATCGACCGCCACCGATTCACAGGAGTCGGAGGAGGCGACGGGAGGGGCCAGCGACCGCCAGCTGGCGCCGCCGTCGTCGCTCCGTGCCAGGCATTGGACTCCGTTAGCGGAGAGGCCATAGAGGGTGTCGGGGAACGCCGGGGCGAAGTCGCCGCCGTTGAACCCACTGCCGAGGTACCGGCCGCGGAGCTGCCAGGACGCGCCGCCGTCGCGGCTGATGACCAACCCCTCGATGGTGAAGGAGAGGATCCGGCCACGGTTCGGCTGGAGGCGGACGGGGTTCAGAGTCGAGAAGAACTGCGACAGCGGTACCCCCGCGGTGAACGTCGCGCCGCCGTCGCGCGACAGCGAGACGAAGGGACCCTCGAAACCTGCGTCGACGCGGTAGAGGGTCCCGGGGTGGCGCGGATCGGCCAGCAGCTGGATCGCCTGCGTCACGTCGCCTTCGGCGACGGAACGTAGCGACCAGGTGTCGCCGGCGTCGCTACTGCGCCAGAGCTGGTCGCCCGAGGTCCACGCCCAGATCACGCGCAGGATTCGCCGGGATCGATCGCCAGGGCGCTGACCGGTCTCTCGAGGCCGGGTTGGATGTCGTGCCAGGTGGCGCCCCCGTCCTCGCTGCGCCAGAGGAACGAATGGAACGGGCTTTCGTTGGAGGCGCGGGCGTAGAGCAGCCGGCCCGAGCCGAGCTGCAAGTTGATCGTCGGCGTGACCGGTCCGCCGAGCGGCGACCAGGCGGCGCGGCCCGGCAGGGCTCCGGAGAGAGCGAGCAGGGCGAGGAGCGGCAGCGAGCGGCGAACGCTTCCTCTCATGCGATCCTTCACGGCGTCCAGCGCCACAACCCCTGCCCCACGAAGGCGGCGAGGAGGGCGGTGGGGCGGCGGGGGTCGACCGCGATGGTGGGGTCCGCGAGGTCCGGAGCGCCGTCAAGGAGCGTCCAGTGGGCGCCGCCGTCGAGGCTGCGGAAGATGCCGCTGGCCTTCGTCGCGGCGTACCAGGCGGGGCCGTTCGGGTCGCGGGCGAGCTGGCGGACCACGGCGCCCTCCGGCAGGTCGCCGAGGGGGAGCAGGCTCTGGCCGCCGTCCGTGCTGGCGAAGAGCCCGGCGAAGGTCGCGATCAGGAGCCGGCCGGGGACGGACGGGTCGGCGGCGAGCGCGAGGCCGACGTCGGGGAGGGGAGCCGCCGCGTGCCAGGAGGCGCCGGCGTCCGCGGTGACGAAGAGGGCGTTCGGGTCGGCGTCCAGGGAGACCGCGGTGACCCAGCGCCGGCTCGGATCGAAGGGATCGACCGCGTAGCCGGTGAAGCCGGGGCATTCCTCGAAGGGGCCGAGCTCGCCGCAGTCGGTCGGCAGCCCCACGGTGGTGAGCCGCCCAGTGGCGCCGGCATCGTCGCTGACCCACAGGATGACCTTGCCGTCGCCGCCGCTGCCGGTCTCGGAGGCCTCGAGGATCACGTAGCGCGGCTGCGCGAGGTCGGGCCGCAGCGCGAAGCCGAGGGGGGGCGCCGCAAGGACCCGCGCCCAGGTGGCGCCGCCGTCCGTGCTGCGCCGCAGGGCGCCGTAGATGTCCACGGCGAGGACCGTCGAGCCTCCGGCGTCGGCGAGCCAGGAGGCGTCGATGGCGCCATCCGTCCAGTCCCTGCCGCCGTCGCTGCGGACGACGGCGAAGCCGCCGTCGAGCGAGGAGTCCAGGGTGACCAGCCGCCGGCCGGGAACGCCGGCGCCCGCAGGGAGCCGCTGGGCGACCAGGCCGGAGCGCAGATCGCCGGCGAGGATGCCGCGGTCGGCGGGCTCCCAGCTCCGTCCGCCGTCCAGGCTGACCCGCAGACGGGCCCCGCGCGGGCTGGCGCCGGTGTACAGCCGCTCGCCGCCGGCGGCCACCAGGTCGGAGTCGGGCGTGGGGAAGCCGCGGAACCAGGAGGCCCCGCCGTCGTGCGATTCGAAGGTCAGGTCGCGAAACGTCCCCGCCGCCGTGAGGTCCCGGGTGCCGACCCAGACGTGGTGCGCGTCGCCGGGATCGATCGCCACCGCGAGGCATTGGGAGGAGCTGCGCACGCCGGGCGGCGGGGCGAGGGCCCGCCAGTGCGCGCCGTCGTCGTCGCTGCGCGCCAGGCAGTGGTTGCCATCGGTCGGCAGCCCGTAGAGGACGTCGGGGGCCGACGGCGCGAGGTCCCCGCCGGTGAAGCCGGCGCGGCGGAAGCGGCCGCGCGGCTGCCAGCTGCGGCCGCCGTCGACGCTGGCGACGAGCCCCTGGGCGCCGAACGACAGCAGCTCTCCCCGTACCGGCTGGACGTGAACCACCGGCCGGACGGAGTCGGGCGGGGGCGGCAGGGGAGCCCCCGCCGCGAACGACGTGCCGCCGTCGCGGGAGACCCAGACCAGCGTGCCGCGGGCATCGTCGGTGACCAGGTAGAGCGTGCCCGGATGCCGCGGGTCGACGAGGAGCTGGACGACCAGAGGACCGACGTCGGGGTTGGCGCCCACCCGCGACCAGGTGGCTCCCGCGTCGGCGCTGCGCCAGAGCTCGCCCGCGAGCGTCCACACCCAGAGCGCGGCGGGGTTCGCGGGATCGATCGCCAGCGCCTGGAAGCGCTGCGTGAGGCCGGGCTGGAGGCAGCGCCAGGTGGCGCCGCCGTCCGGGCTCCCCCAGAGGAAGTAGCCGTTGCCGTCCGGGGCGACGACCTGGGCGTAGAGCCGCTCGGGCCGGCTCGGGGCGAGCCGCGCCACGACCTCCGGCGGCGTGGGACTGCCCAGGGGAGACCACACGGCGGAGGCGGGCGGCGTCCCCAGGGTCCCCGCGAGGGCGAGCCCGGCGATCAACGGCAGCGAGCAGCGGGCGGATCTCAACATGAAAAGCTCCTTCAAGGCGTCCACCGCCAGACCCCCTGCCCCGCGAAGGCGGCGAGGAGCGCGGTGGGTTTTCGCGGATCGATGGCGATGGCGGGGCGGTCGTGATCCGGCGCGCCGGCGAGGAGGCTCCAGTGGGCGCCGCCGTCGAGGCTGCGGAAGATCCCGTGGGCGACGGTCGCGGCATACCAGGCGCCCGAGCTGCCGTCGCGGACGAATTGGTGGATGACGGCGCCGTCCGGAAGGTCGCCGAGGGGGAGCCAGTGGTCGCCGCCGTCCACGCTGGCGAACAGGCCGCCGTCGGTGGCGGCGAGGAGCCGGTTGGGGACGAGAGGGTCGGCCGCGAGGACATGGACGGCGGGGAGGGCCGTGGTCTGGGTCTGCCAGGTGGCGCCGCCGTCGAGGCTGCGGAAGATCTTCAGCACCGGGGGGCCGAGATCGAAGGAATAGCTCAACCAGCGACGCGAGGGAGCGAAGGGATCGACCGCGTAGGCGTCGAATTCGGGGCACTGGTTGACGGACACGATGTCGGGGCAGTCGATGGGGAGCCCGCGGCTCGCGTGGTGCCAGGTGGCGCCGGCGTCGTCGCTCGCCCAGACGACACGGCGGGGAGTCTCGCTGACCTCGTCCTGGAGGAGGACGAGGTATTGCGGCTGCGCCAGGTTGGGGCGCAGCCGGAGAAGGTCCGGAGGCGCCGTGGGGACCAGGCTCCAGCTCGTGCCGCCGTCCACGCTCCGCATCAGGCCGCGGTGGTCGTTGGCCAGCACCGTCGAGCCCCCCACGCCGGCGATAAAGATGGGAGAGACCGGCGTCAGCGTCCAGTCCTTTCCGCCGTCGCTCCGATAGACCCCGGAGCCCGGCGTGCCCACGACCGAAGCGTTGCGCGCCACCAGCCGCCGGCCGCCGCCGCTCGGGCTGCGTTGGGCGACCAAGCCGGCGCGCAGGTCGCCGGCGATGATGCCGCGGTCCTTCGGCGTCCAGGTGCGCCCGCCGTCCTCGCTGACGAAGAGGCCGTCCGCGTTGCCGCTGGCGTAGAGCTCCTCGCCGCCGGCGGCCAGCACCTGCCTGGCCGGCAGGGGGAGCCCGCGCGACCAGGTCTCGCCGCCGTCGCGCGAGGCGAAGAGGAGGTCCCGGTATCGGCTTCCCTCGACGATCTCGGCCGCCACCCAGACGTGCCGGGCGTCGCGCGGGTCGACCCGCACGTCATAGCAGGCGCCGTGAGCGGCGGGGAGGTGCGGGGGGTAGGTCAGCCGCCGCCAGTGCGCGCCGTCGTCGTCGCTCCTCGCCAGACAGTCCCGGCGTTTGTCGGAGGGGAGCCCATAGAGGGTGTCGGGAGCCGCCGGCGCGAGATCGCCGCCGTGGAATCCGGCTTGCGCGAAGCGGCCGCGGAGCTGCCAGGTCAGCCCGCCGTCGCGGCTCGCCTCGAGCCCCTCGTAGACGAAGGCGAGGAGCTCGCGGCGGGCCGGCTGGACGCGGATGGGATCGGGGCTCTGGCGGTAGAGCGAGTAGGGTTGGGTCGCCTGGAACGTCACTCCGCCGTCGTGCGACACGGCGACGATCTCACCGCTGGAGAAATCCGACTCGACCGAGTAGAGGGTCTCGGAGTCCTGGGGATCGACCAGCAGCTGGTCGAAGCTGTCGAGGCCGGACGCTCCGCTGGCCGGGTAGCGTTGCGACCAGGTGGTGCCGGCGTCGGCGCTGCGCCACAGCCCGCGGTCCACCGTCCAGGCCCAGAGGATCTCGGGGTGCGCTGGATCGAGGCCCAACATCTGGACCGGCAGCCCCAGGCCGGGCTCGAGGTCGCGCCAGGTGGCGCCGGCGTCGGGGCTGCGCCAGAGGTAGCCGCCGCCCGCGTCGAGGACGCGGGCGTAGAGCTGCGCGTCCTCGCCCGGAGCGGGTGGAACGAGGTGCAGCGCGACCTCCGGCCGCACCACCGGCCCACCCACGGGCGTCCAGCCGCCGGCCGCGGCCGGGGAAGCCCCGGCCAGGGCGATCAGCGCGGCCAGCGAGATGCCGCCGGCGGCCAGCAGGCGCCGGGACCCTGAGAGCGTCACGGCGTCCATCGCCACAGCCCCTGCCCAGCGAAGGCGGCGAGAAGGGCGGTGGGACGGCGGGGGTCGACGGCGATCGTCGGGTTGTCGCGGTCCGGGGCGCCGGCGAGGAGGGTCCAGTGGGCGCCGCCGTCGGTGCTGCGGAAGATGCCGGCCGCGGTCGTCGCGGCGTACCAGACGCTGCCGTCGCGGGCGAACTGGCGGATCACGGCGCCGGCCGGCAGGTCGCCGAGCGGGAGCCAGTGGGCGCCGAGGTCGGCACTGGCGAAGAGGCCGGCGTCGGTGCCGGCGAGCAGGCGGCCGGGGACGGCGGGGTCGGGGGCGAGCGCGCGGATGGCGGCGAGGCCCGCGGTCTGCTCCTGCCACGAGGCGCCGCCGTCCTCGCTGCGGAAGAGGCGCGGCTGCGCCGGCGTGGCGGCGAGGTGGTAGCGGACGGAGAGCCAGCGGCGGCCCGGATCATAGGGGTCGACGGCGTAGGCGTCGAAGACGGGGCAGTCGTCCTGGTCGTCGGCGTGGAGGCAGGCGACCGGCAGGCCGTCGCTGTTCCTCCTCCAGGAGACCCCGGCGTCGTCGCTGGTCCAGATCGCCACGTTGCCGGAGGGTCCCTGCTCCTCGAAGGCGGCGAGCGCCAGGAAGCGCGGCTGGATGAGGTCGGTGCGCAGCGCCTGCGCGTTGGGCGGCGCCGAGACGGCGGCCGTCCAGCTGTCGCCGCCGTCGGCGCTCCACTGCACGCCGCTGGCGTCGGCCTCGACGACGTGCGAGCCGCCGGCGTTGGCGATCGCCACCGCCTCGAAGGGGAGCGAGACCCAGGTCTTGCCGCCGTCGCTGCTGTAGAGCTGGTCGGCGATCCCGGTGAGCGGGCTGTCGAACACCAGGAGCCGGCGGCCGGAGCGGCCGTCGGGGAGGCGCTGGGCGACCAGGCCGTCGCGCAGGGTGCCGGCGAGGATCCCCTGGTCGGTCGGGGTCCAGGTGTGCCCCCCGTCGCGGCTCACCGCGAGGCCGGCTCCGAGGAGGCCGCCGGTGTAGAGGAGCCCGCCGCCGGCCGCCACGATGCCGTCGGCCGGCACGTCGAAGCCGCGGTTGAAGGTGACGCCGCCGTCGCGCGACTCGTAGGTCCGGTTGTGCCGCAGGTCGCCGCGGGTGAGGTTGGCGACCACCCAGAGGTGGCGGGCGTCCAGCGGGTCGATCGCGACGCCGGTGCAGCCGGAGTTGGCGGCCGGGAGGTGGGGCGGGAAGCCGAGCGCCTGCCAGTGGGCGCCGGCGTCGTCGCTGCGCGCCAGGCACTGGTTGGGGAGGAGCGGGACGGCGTACATCGTGTCGGGGTCGGACGGCGCCAGGCGGCCGTTGAGGAAGCCCGTGTGGCGGAAGCGGCCGCGCACGCTCCAGCTCTGCCCGTGGTCGGTGCTGACCTCGAGCCCCTGGTCGTCGAACGAGACCAGCTCGTCGTGGAGGGGCTGATACTGGATCGCATCGAAGCTCGCGAAGGTGGAGAGGTGGGTGCCGCGGGCGAACGACGCTCCGCCGTCGGTCGACACCGACACCACCTTGTGCGACGCGTCGAGGTCGACGCGGAAGAGGGTGTCCGGATGGTGCGGATCGACCAGGAGCTGGAGGACGGTGGACGCGGCGGGGGAGGCGGTCGAGCGCCGGGTCCAGGTGTCGCCGGCGTCGGCGCTCTTCCACAGCTCGCCGCTCTGCGTCCACACCCAGATCGCCCGCGGGTTCGCGGGATCGACGGCGAGGGCGGAGAACGGCTGGCCGAGGCCGCTCTGCACGTCGCGCCAGGTGGCGCCCGCGTCCTCGCTGCGCCAGAGATAGTTGGTGGTGCCGTCCTGGTCCGCCGCGACGCGGGCGTAGAGGAGGGCGGGGCGGGCCGGGGCGAGCCGGAGCTCGATCTGCGGCGGCTCGGGGCTGCCGAGCGGAACCCAGGAGGCGGCGGCGGGCACGGCGGTCAGCAGGAGGGCTGCGACAAGAAAACTCCCACGACGGTTGGACATCTCTCCCCCTGTCGGACTCAGGCGAAGTCCGGGCTCCGCTCTGACATGAGACGAGCTCACGCTCTTATGTTATCTCATCATAAGCGAGGGCCGCAGGGGTTTTCTGTCAGGAAATTGCGCTGCCGAGCGCCTCGCTGCCGACCTCCTCCTCGGCGCCGACGCCGGGACGGCGGATCCCCAGCATCTTCACCTTCTGGTGCAGGTAGGTGCGCTGCACGTCGAGGCGGCGGGCGGCGGCGGTGAAGTTCCAGCGGGTGCGGTGGAGGACGCTCTCGATGTACTCGCGCTCGCATTGCGACTTGAAGTCGCGCAGCGGCACGATGGGGAGGGAGGTCGAGGAGAGCAGCAGGCCGGTCTCCGGCGCCTGGGTCGGCTCGAAGAAGGAGGAGGGGAGCTGGTCGGGGGTGAGCGGGTCGCCGCCGAAGACCACCAGCCGTTCGCAGAGGTTGCGCAGCTCGCGGACGTTCCCCGGCCAGGCGTAGTGCTCGAGGTAGGGGAAGAGCTCGGGGTCGGCCTGGCGCGGGCGCACCCGGTGCTGGCGCGAGAAGCGGTCGAGGAAGTAGTTGAAGAGGAGGGGGATGTCCTCGCTCCGCTCGCGCAGCGAGGGGACCGGGATGGGGAGGTGGGCGAGGCGGAAGTAGAGATCCTCGCGGAAGCGCCCGGCCTTCACCTCCTCCTCGAGGTTGCGGTGGGTGGCGACCAGCACCCGCACGTCGACCTGGCGGTCGCGCGTCTCGCCGATCCGCCGCACGCGGCCATCCTCGAGCACGCGCAGCAGGCGCGACTGCACGGAGAGGTCCATGTCGCCGATCTCGTCGAGGAAGAGGGTGCCGCCGTCCGCCTCCTCGAAGAGGCCGGGCTTGGCGTTCTTGGCGTCGGTGAACGCCCCCTTGGCGTGGCCGAACAGCTCGTCCTCGACCAGGTGATGGGGGATCGCCGCGCAGTTGATCTTGATGAACGGGCGCTGGCCGCGCGCGCTCTCGCGGTGGAGGGCGCTCGCCACCAGCTCCTTGCCGGTGCCGCTCTCGCCGATGATCAGGATGCGGGCGTCGGTGGCGGCGGCGCGGGCGATCTTCCGCCGCAGCTCCTCGATCCGCGGCGAGGCGCCGAGGATCTCGGGCTCCCCCCTGAGGTCGGCCTGGAGCGAGGCGACCTCGCGCTTCAGCGCCTGGTGCTCGAGGGTGTTGTGGATCGCCTGGAGGAGCCGCTCGCGGCTGAACGGCTTCTCGATGAAGTCGTGGACGCCGAGGCGCAGCGCCTCGACCGTCTCGCTGATCGACGCCTCCCCCGAGATGATGATGGTGGGGGGGAAGCGCCGCGCCGCCACCAGCCGCCGCACCAGGTCGACGCCGCTCATCGCGCGCAGGCGGACGTCGAGCAGGAGGAGGTCGGGGAGGGTGGCGCGGGGGTCCTCGAGGTGGGCGGAGGCCTCCTCGGCCGAGGCCAGGGCGTGCGGCGCGTACCCCTCCTCGCGGAGCTGGAGGAGGAGGCTGGCGCGGATCTTCTCGTCGTCTTCTACGATCAGGAGCTTGCTCATGGCGCTACGTCCTCCGGTCGGCGGGGGAAGGTGAGGCGGAAGGTGGTGCCGGCGCCGGAGCTCGCGAGGAGCTCCAGGTCGCCGCCGTGGTCGAGCAGGATCTTCTTCGAGATGGCGAGGCCGAGCCCCATCCCCTCGCCGACCTGGCGGGTGGTGGCGTAGGGCTCGAAGACGCGCGAGCGGATCTCCGGCGCGATCCCCGGGCCGTCGTCGGCCACCTCGAGGAAGACGCCGCGCGGCGTCTCGCCGCCGGAGAGGGTGACGGTCCCCCGTCCCTCGGGGGTGGCGCGGAGGGCGAGGGCGCTGTTGTCGCAGAGGTTCACCAGCACCTGCCGCAGCATGTCGCGGTCGAGCGCCGCCACCAGCGGCCCCTCGGGGGGGATGAACCGCAGGGTGAGGTCGGGCCACGCGGCGGCGAAGGTGGCGACGAACTCCGCCACCACCGCGCCGAGGTCGTGCGCCTGGAGGCGGGGCTGCGGCAGGCGGGCGAAGGAGGTGAACTGCTGGGTGAAACGGCCGAGCCGCTCGAGCTCCTCGCCGACGCTGGCGGCCACCTGCCGCGCTTCGGCGAGCTCGTCGCCGGGGAGTGAGCGCTCGAGGCGATTCAGCTCCAGGCGGGCGGCGGTGAGCGGGGTGCGGATCTCGTGGGCGTGGCGGCGCGCCGTCTCCTGCCAGCCGGAGAGGTGCTTGAGATAGGCGAGGCGCTTCCGGTCCCGCGCCATGGCGCGCGAGGTCTCCTCGATCATGCCGGCGATCCGCCCCACCGTGTCGCGCCCGCGGTCGCCGAGCGCCAGGTCCTCCTCGCCCCCCGAGAGGGCGATCAGCCCCATGCGCAGGCGTTCGAGACGGGCGTCGAGACGGCTCTGGCGCAGCAGCTGGACGGCGCCGGCCGCGGCCAGCACGGCGAACAGGGCGGCGAGCAGGATGGTCTCCCAGCGGCGGGTGATCCCCTTGCGGTTGGCGGCCAGGATGCGCAGGTGGTTGAGCAGCCCCTGGGTCGCCTCGAAGCGGGCGTGATAGGCGTCGCGGTGGGCGGGATCGAGACGGGCGAGCGCCTTCTGGTCCGCCATCGACTCCCCGAGGGCGGAGACGATCTCGGGCTGCACGCCGAGGCGGAACCAGACGCCGGAGAGCTGCTGGTCGAACACCCAGAGCACGGCGGCCGAGGCGAGCAGCAGGCCGCAGAGGGTGACCAGGGCGGAGCGGACGTTCACCGCTTCCTCCCCGCCGGCGGCGCCGCCGCCGCGACGTTCAGCTTCCAGACGTATTCGAGCAGGGCCGGCCGGCCGATCGAGGTCGCCATCAGCAGGTTGATCACCTGGCTGAACGACTCGGGCTGATCCTGGACGGCGTCCGAGACGGCGCCGGCGCTCCCCGACTTCTCCCCCGAGAGCGCGGCCGAGAACCAGCGCTGGGTGTCGCGCTGCTCGGACTGCGAGAAGGGGATGATGCGCAGCCGCACCTCGACGCGCTGCGCGCCGGCGTCGGCGGGAGCGCGGATCAGCAGCAGGCGGACGCCGCGCCACCAGTCGGCCAGGCGCTCGAACGACGGGAAGTTGGCGCGCTCGAGCCGTCCCGAGCCGTCGACGCGGCTCACTAGGTAGACCTCGTCCCAGAGGTCGTAGCGGATGTCGACGCGCGCCGCCCCCGCCACCTTGGCGCCGGCGGCGCCGCGCGCCTCGGCGGTGAACAGGAAGGTGGTGGTGAGCCCCGTGCCGAGCTGCTTGCGGACCTCGTCCTCCGCGAGGATCGGCGGCAGATGGCCGAGCGCCAGCCCGTCGCGCCCCCCTTCGGCGACCGGCGACTGGACGACGGTCGCCGCCGGCACCGCCGCCGCCGCGGTACCGCGGGCGGGGACGGCGAGCGCCGCGAGGAGCGCCAGAGCCGCCCACGGGGCGGCGGCCCTCCTCAAGGGATGACCTTTCCGAAGCTCAGGTAGGTGAGCGACGCCCGCAGCCGCCCCCACTGGTCGCGGTAGACCAGCGAGGTGTCGAGCTGGAAGCGGTAGAGCGGGCTGACCCCGAGCCGCGGCGTGGTCAGCTCGTACCCCATCTCCGCCGCGGTCTCCCAGCGCAGGTCGTGCACGCGGTCGCGGCTGCGCGAGCGCAGCAGGGTCAGCGAGTGCTGGAGGCGGGCGGAGGCCGCGAGGTCCTTGAGGTCGACGGTGCCGAGGAAGGTCGCCTCGTCGAGGAGGCCGCGGACCTGCGAGCGGCCGACGGCGACGCGGGCCGTCCCCGAGATCGTCTGGCGCGGCGAGATCGGCCAGTACTGGACGGCGGAGAGGGCGGCCACCACCTGCTGGGCGCTGAAGTCGGGGGCGGCCGCGAGCCCCTCCTGCTGGCGATTGAGGTCGACGGTCAGCAGGCCGTGGCCGGCGAAACGGGAGGCTTCGAGCCCCGCCGAGACGGTGGCGCCGCGCGAGGGGACCACCGGATCGTCGCTGGTGTCGTAGACCCACTTCGCCTCGGCCCGGCGGTAGCTGAGCTCGCTGCCGTTGGCCCCGCCCGACTCCTGGATGCCGGGCTGGCTGAGGATCTCCTCGCGCAGGCCGGCCCCCCCGGCGCGGTCGCTCAGGGCGATCTGCAGCGACTGCGGGCCGCCGAGCGGCACGGTGAGGTCGAGCGACAGGCGGCGCGAGTTGCTGAAGCTCCAGTTGGCGAAGCGCGGGTCGAGCCCCAGCGGCAGCGGCTCGGCGATGCAGCAGACGTTGGTCGAGAAGCCGAAGCTGGCGATCGTCCCCTTGTGGTGGAGGAGGTCGTACTGCGTGTAGCCGGCCTGGAACCCCTCCTCGCTGTCGAGGGCGGCGAAGGCGACCCCGGAGCGCCCCACGAAGAGCCGCGCCCCGGCGAGGCCGCCGGCGGTGACGCTGTAGCGCCGGTCCTCGGAAGTGAACCCCCGCGTCTCGAGGTGGAGCGGCTCGCCGAAGCGGTAGCCGCGCGTCCACTGGTCGAGGAAGAACCAGCGCGCCGGCTGCACCGTGATCACCAGCTCGAAGGCGCCGCGCCGGCTCCCCTTGCGCAGCGAGAAGCTGGCGTCGAGCACGAAGGGGAGGCGGTGGATGCGGTAGATCGCCTGCCGCAGCTGCTCCTCGCTGTAGGACCCCCCTTCGCGCAGCAGGCTCTCCGTCCGCACGATGTTCGCCGCCGCCGCCTTCGGCCCCTCGACGGTGATCTTCTCGATCAGGAAGCGGGCGGGCTCCGGGGAAGGCTCCTCGGCCCGCACGGCGGACGCGCCCAGCGCGCCGAACGCGCCGAAGGCGAGCAGGAGGGCGAGCTGGAGCCGGAGAGCACGGACGGGGTGCATCAAACCTGAGTACCTCGAAAGTCGGCCACGGGCCGGCATGGCGCTGGCATCGCGTCCCCCGGGAGCGCAAAGGTGGTGCCGCCTCGCCCCGGCGCTTGCCTGAGCGGCGGCGACTCACGGCAAACGCAGGCTCCTGGCGGCTTTCGCACGACCCTCAGCGGGCGGCAAGGATGCTGGACGATCTCCGTTCCTCCTCCAGAAGCGTATGAGGAAGCATACACCTGTCGAGAGAGGCAGGCGGCGGTTCCAGCCGTGGCGGGTAACGATCCCGCGCCGCCGGCGCCTACGAAGGTGGAGCCGCACTCAACCCCGAGGAGGAAATATGGCCACGCTCTCGACCCGCCGTCCGATCCTGGTGCTCGCGATCCTGTGCGTTTCTCTCGCCCCCACCTGGGCCCAGCCCGCGAAGGTCGCAGCGCCTCCGCCGTCGCAGCAGAAGGAGCTCGAACGCCAGTGGAAGGAGGTCCAGGCCCAGGACCCGCTGGTCGCCGTGGCCTACATGGAGCTCGCCGCCAAGGCGCTCGCCAAGACCAGCGATCCCAAGCCCGTCTTCACCTCGATCTGCAGCACCCCGGTGTTCGCGAAGTCCCCCGGCTGCCTGAGGTCCTCACCCTCCGCCCCTCAAGGCACGATCTGTCCTCCCCCCTGTAGGCCATCCACGAACGAGCAGGGGATTCAAGGGTACCTGAGCTGCGCGTTCTCCCAGGTCACCTGCCGGCTGTGATCCATTCCGGCGGGCGAGGTGTCCGGCGGTGAAGTGGGCCCGATTTTCGGATCATGATCGAGGCGGTCTTTCGGCGACGATCACCCTGCGGCGAAGGCGGTAGAGACGCGACAGGTCGTAACGAGAACGCCTCGGAGGCCACGGGGACGGCGTCACGTCTCTTCGCAGGGCAGGTCGCCTGGGATTGCCCCTTCGGAGGGATCCTCTCCCGCCGGTCCGCCCTTCCTCTGACCTTCGCAAGAGGCCTGGAAACCTGCCCCGGGCACGCCTTGCCGTTGGCGCCGGCCTGCCCTCCGGCGGAGACGTGACGCCGTCCCCGTGGCCTCGGTCAAGTTCTCGTTACGACCTGTCACGTCTCTACCGCCTTCGCCGCAGGGTGATCGTCGACGGCCTCAAGGCGGCTCGATCGTGCTCGATAATGATCCCGAATATCGGGCGCACTACGCTAGAAAGCGCGGGGCTGGAAGGTCTCGGGGACCCGGATCTCGGCCAGGCTGGCGACGAATTCCTTGCGTTCCAGATCGGTCATAGGCGATGCGTCCTGGACGCGATTTCTACCCCCGCGTCAGCCAGGCGACCGCGCGCTTGATGCCGCCGAGGGTGAGGTCCTCCATGTGGAAGACGTCGCCGATCCGCTGGATGGTGGCGCGGCCGTAGACCTGCGGCCAGAGCTCCTTGGCGATGGGGTTGAGCCAGACGGTGTGGCGGAAGCGGTCGCGCAGGCGCTCGAGCCAGCGCAGGGAGGACTCGGAATCGCCCTCGTCGAAGTAGAGCGAGCCGCCGGCGTAGAGCAGCTCGTCGGGGGCCATCGAGGCGTCGCCGACGATCAGCAAGCGGGTGTCGGGCGAGCGCTTGAGCAGGTCGACGGTGGCGAGCGGCCGCCGGCGCTGCGGGTCCTTGTAGACGGCGCCGTAGACCGTGTTGTGGAAGAAATAGGTTGTGCAGCGCTTGATGCGGTCGCGCACCTTGGCGAACAGCAGGCGGGTGAGGTCGACGTGCGGCAGCATCGAGGTGCCACCGTTGTCGATCAGCAGCACCACCTCGATGCGGTCGAGCAGGTCGCGGCGGAAGACCAGCTCGATCTCGCCGCCGTTTCGCGCGCTCTCGTGGATGGTGGCGTCGAGGTCGAGCTGGTCGCGGGCGCCGGCCGGGGAGAGCTTCTTGAGCGAGGTGAGCGCCTGGGCGAGGTTGGCGCCGCTCAGCACGTTGGTGCTCGAGTAGTCGATGTAGCGCCGCTCGCCGATCACCTTCGACGCCGACAGCTTGCCGCCCTGGCCGTGCACCCGCACGCCCCCCTGCGCGTTCCCCGAGTGGCCGAACGGCGAGTTGCCGCCGGTGCCGATCCAGCGGCTGCCGCCGTGGTGCTCCTCCATCTGCTTTTTCACCGTCTCCCAGAAGCGTTTCATCAGCTCGCCCGGAGGGAAGGTCCACAAGGCCTGCGGCGGCAGCTCGCCGCGGCGCACCGCCTCCTTCAGCCACTGCCGGAACTGCGGCGTGTTGAGCAGCTCCGGGTCCCCCTCGGCCACCCGCGGCAGGTCGATGCCGTAGAAGTGGAAGGCGAAGGCGCGCTCGTAGGAGTCCATGTGCTCGACACGGCGCACGAAGCAGAGGCGCGCGAAGAGGAAGAGCGAGTCGAGGTCGGGCGCCAGCCCCCGCTCCATGCCGCGGTAGAAGTCGAGCGAATCGGTCAGGCTGACCGGGATGCCGAAGTCGCGCAGCCGGAGGATGAAGCCGTCGAGGAACACGGGGCCTGCTCCGTCCCGTCAGTTGACCCGGGCCCGCTTGCCGCCGCCGCGGAAGGCGAGGATGTCCTCGGTGCGCTTGAGGAGGGTGCCGATGAACGGGACGTTCAGACGGTCGGGGGTGATGCGGGCGTGATTGAGCGCCCCCAGCCAGTTGAGCAGCTCGCTGGTCGCCGGCGGCTTCTCGTAGCCGCGCTGGCGCAGCTCGTAGAAGATGCCGAGCGCCGAGTCGAGGAGCCCGCGGTCGAGGTCGGGGAAGTGGAGGCCGACGATCTCCCGCATCTGCTCCGGGTTGGGGAAGGCGATGTGATGGCAGAAGCAGCGGCGCAGGAATGGGTCGGAGAGCTCGCGCTTGGCGTTCGAGGTGAGGATGATCACCGGCCGCACCCTGGCCTTCACCACCTGGTTGACCTCGCGGATGGTGAACTCGCAGTCCTCGAGCACGTCGAGCAGGTTGTCCTGGACGTCGGACTCCGTCTTGTCGATCTCGTCGAGCAGCAGCACCTCCCTCCCCTCGCTGCGGAAGGCGCGGCCGATCGGCCCCCAGATCACGTAGTCGAAGAAGCGGTTGACGTCGCGTCCGGTCTCGGCGGTGCCGAAGCGGGCGTCGTTCAGGCGGAGCACCGTGTCCTGGACGTAGCAGGACTCCTCCCCCTTGATCGTCGACTTGCAGCGCAGCGTCTCGATCGGCAGCCCGAGCGAGCGGCTGATCTCGAAGGCGAGCTGGGTCTTGCCGGTCCCCGCCTCGCCGGTGAGCAGCAGCGGCTTCTCCATGGCGATCGCCATGTTGACGATGGCGCCCAGCTCGGGGTCGAGGTAGTAGCGTTCGGTGCCCTGGAACTCCATGCGGTCTTCGTCTCCTGACAGAAGCTCCTACATCAGCCCGGGCGGCCGCTGGGACGACGGGCTATCGGCGGGGATGGTCGGCATCGGCTGCGTGGGCGCCGTGCCCGGCATGTGGAAGCGGCGGGTGAACCAGCCGATGCAGACCTTCTCGACCGAGGCGCCGACGACCAGCACCGCGAGGGTGAGGGCGAAGGCCATCACGGCGGTCAGCCACTGGCCGGCGCCGCAGGCGATCCCGAGGCTCGCCACCACCCAGATCGAGGCGGCGGTGGTCAGGCCGTGGACGCTGTGCGTCGAGTCGTCGCGCAGGATCACGCCGCCGCCGAGGAAGCCGATGCCGGCGATCAGCCCCTGGACGACGCGGAGCACCGCGTCCATGTGGGCGGGGTCGACGAGCTCGATGCTGACCACGCTGACCAGCGAGGCGCCGAGGGCGACCAGGGCGTGGACGCGCATCCCCGCCGGCTTGCCGTGCAGCTCGCGGTTGAGCCCGAGGACGCAGCCGATCAGCAGGGCGATGACGAGGCGGAGGAAGACCTCGCCCGGCCCCAGCAGCAGCTCCCCCCGCGTCATCGGCATGGGCGGAATCCTACTCGAATCCGCCCGTCACCGGGTGGTGACCGCCCGCGTGAAGACGTCCGGCTGGCGCGCCGCCGGATCGTCGGGGGCCGGAGCGAAGGTGGCGATCCAGAGCGGATAGAAGGTCTTCCCGGCGGCCGCGAGCCCCTGGTAGTCGCCGAGGAAGAAGCCGTCCGACGTCGCCGCATAGCGCAGGTCCCAGGAGGCGGCGGTGAGGCGCGCGCTGGGCCCGAACTTCAGGCCGTGGTTGCTCGAGAGGGTGAGGTACTCGTCCACCTTGATCCCCGAGCGGTCGTTGCGCAGGGAGTAGTAGGAGATCCCCACCCAACCCGCCGCGTTCACGGCGATCGCGGGGGTGAAGTTGGCGACGTTCGCCGGGCCGTCGGAGACCCGCCGCGGCGCGCTCCAGGTCTCGCCGCCGTCGGTCGAGCGGGAGAAGGCGATCTGGTCGGTCCCCGGCGTGAAGCGGTTGTCCTCCCAGACGACGTAGAGGATCCCCGAACGGGGGTCGATCGCCGCCGCCGGCAGGCCCGATCCGGTGCGCGATCCGGAGACTCCCACGGCGCGCATGTCCGAGATCTCGACCGGCGCGCTCCAGCTCCGGCCGCCGTCGGTCGACTGGGCGGTCCGCAGGGCGGGCAGGGCGGCGCTGTAGCTCAGCCAGACGGCGTGGAGGGTGCCGCCGGGACCGACGAGCGGCAAGGCGCCGACGTTCTCTCCCTGGTCGGACACGACGAAAGGAGCCTGAAACGAGCGGCCGCCGTCATCCGAAAAGGAGATCATCACCACCTGCTTCGCCAGATCGGCCATGATCGAGTCCCAGATGACGTAGACCCGCCCCTTGTAAGGGCTGTCGTCGCGCGTGTCGACGACGATCGCCTCCTTGTCGTCGAAGACCCCGCTGCCGCTGCTGTGGACGGTCACCGGGTCCCCCCAGGTCACCCCGCCGTCGTCCGAGACCGAGACGAAGACGCCGTTCGGCGCGCTGGTCTCGTCGAACCCCAGCGAGACGAAGTAGGCGCGTCCCCCCGGGCCGAAGGCGACCCAGGGGTCGGAGGTGCGCTCGTACGGTCCGCCGGTCGCCGCGGCGACCTTGGGGATCAGGCTCTCCCGCCAGGTGCGCCCGCCGTCGAAGGAGACGGCCGCGGTCAGCGCCCGGCAGCCGTCGTCGAGGAAGCGGTCCTCCTGATAGCCGGCGAGGAGGTGGAGAGGGTTCTCGGGATCGACCGCCAGGAACGGCTCGGTCTCGGTCCCCGGCTGCGGGACGCCGGGGGCGGAGGCGAGGAGATCGTTGCTCACCCGCACCACCCCCTTGGGGATGCCGCCGCGGGGCGGGGCGGTGGTGGCGATCTTGTCGAGGAAGGCCTGGAGCCGCCGCGGGTCCTCGGGAACGAGGTTCTCCGGGAAGCGGGCTCCCCACGCCTTCTGGGCCTCGATCCAGCGGCTGCGGGAGAAGGGCGTTTGCGGGTCGGCGCCGGCGCTGCTGCCGTTGAGCCCGAGCAGACAGGCCGAAAGGGCGAGAAGGGGCGCGAGGGTTCTCATGGAATCAGTGTAAACCTTGATCGCGGTATACGATTCTCTTCGGCATGGCAGCGAAGAAGAAAACGGACCTCGACGACGATCTCGAGCGGCTCTACCGCCGCCCGCCGGGCGAGTTCATCGCCGCCCGCAACGAGCTCGCCAAGCAGGTGGGCAAGCGGGACGGCAAAGCCGGCAAAGCTGAGGCGGACAAGGTCCGCGCGCTCCCGAAGCCCACCCCGTCCGCCTGGGCGGTCAATGCCCTGTTCGAGCACGAGGCGGAGCGGATGGAGACCCTGCTGGCGGCGGGGGAGCGGGCGCGTGCCGGCCAGAAGGAGGCGGTGGCCGGGCGGGGCGCGGAGTCGCTGCGCGCCAGCCTCGAGGCGGCGCGCAAGCTCGTCGAGGAGCTGCGCCGCCGCGGGGGCGCCCTGTTGACCGGGGCCGGCATCGCCCTCAGCAAGGCGACGAGCGAGCGGCTCGCCACCAATCTCCAGGCGCTCGCCTTCAGCCCCGCCGCCGAGGCGGAGGCCGCCCGCCGCTGGCTCGACCGCGATCTCGATCCTCCCGGCTTCGAGGTGCTCGCCGGCCTCCAGCTCGCTGGCGCCCCGGTGGTCGACTTCGCCGCCCGCAAGGCGCAGCGGGAGGCGAGGAAGGAAAAGGAGGAGAAGCCCGAGCCCGAGCGGAAGCTCCATTCCGTCCCGAAACCCGCCGGCGACGAGGAGGAGCGCCAGCGGCGCGAGGCCGCCGAGCGGGCGCAGGCCGAGCGCGAGGCGGAACGGCGCCGCCGCCGGATCGCGGTGGCGGAAGAGAAGCTGGAGCGCGCCCGGAAGGAGGCGACGGCTGCGAAGGAGGAGGTGGCCCAGGCTCACAAAGCGGCCTCCGAGGCTCGCCGCCGCGCCGAGGCGGCCGAGGCGGCGGCCGGGCGGGCCGAGGAGAAAGCGGGGCGGGCCGCCGAGCGGGTGGCGCACGCCGAGGACGAGCTGAAGGCGGCGAAGGAGGGAGACTAGGAAGCCATGACGATCCAAATCCCGGTCGACGAGGTCCTCGCCGCCGCCCCCTTTCCGCCGCCGGGGCGCATCCTCGGGCGCTCGCGCCGGGGGCAGGAGATCGAGGGGTACCGGCTGGGGAGCGGCGCGCTCCACGTCAGCCTGATCGGCGGCTGCCATGCGGACGAGCCGGTCGGCCCCGCGATGCTCCGCCGCCTGGTCTCGTTCCTGGTGACGCTGCCGAAGGGGGCCCCGCTGCTCGCCGCGGCCACCTGGTCGATCGTCCCCCACGTCAATCCGGACGGCGAGGAGCGCAACGCGCCGTGGAGCGCGGCGACGGTGCCGGCGCGCGATCACCTGGGGCGCGACGACCGCGCCTACGACCTGTCGCTCTACCTGCGCCACGCCGTCCGCGAGCTGCCGGGGGACGACATGGAGTGGGGCTTCCCCCGCGATCCCGAGGACGCCGGGGCGCGCCCGGAGAACCTCGCCGTCGCCTCCTTCCTCGTCGAAGGAGCGCCGTTCCACCTCCACGCGAGCTTCCACGGCATGGGCTTCGCCTCCGGCCCCTGGTTCCTGCTCGAGCCAGCGTGGATCGACCGCACCGCCGCGCTGCGCGACGCAATCCGCCGCCGCGTGCGCGAGATGGGGTACGCGCCGTTCGACGTCGACCGCGGCGGAGAGAAAGGTTTTCATCGCATCGACGAAGGGTTCACCACCCGCCCCGATTCGCGCTCGATGGCGCGCTGGTTCGAGGAGCGCGACGATCCCGCGATGGCCGCGAAGTTCCGTCCCAGCTCGATGGAGTACGTCCGCTCGCTCGGCGGCGATCCGCTGACCCTGGTCTCCGAGATGCCCCTCTTCCTCCGCCCTCTCGAAGCCGGGGAGACGGGACGGCCGGACGATCCCCATTTCCGCGCCTTCCTGGCCCGCGTCGCCGGGGGCTCTCCCGAACGGGTGCGGGCCGAGATGGAAGATGGAAATGTGATCGGAATGCCGATCCGCGATCAGATGCGGCTGCAGCTAGCCTATCTGAACGCGGCGCTCTCCGCGGTGGCTCCAATCACGGCGGCGGGCCCTTCGATCAGCGGCGGTTGACGGCGGCAGGCGGCCGCGCCGCGCCCTCGTACCAGTCGAGCGGGCGGCGCAGCTTGACGCTGCGCTGGCCGTCGCGGAGCTCGATGCCGGCGGCGAGGCGGCCGTAGCGGAGGTAGAGGTCCCCCTGGCGTTTCGTCTTGTTGAACAGCATCCGCGAGCGGACCTCGAGCTTGCCGCCGGTCGCCTCCAGCGACTCGATCTCGACGGCGCCGGCGCCGATCCGCACCACCCCCTGGGCGGTGACGTCCGGGACGTTCAGCGCGTCGTCGAACCAGCGCAGGAGGCGGCTGCGCTCGGCGAAGAGGACGAGGAGGGGGCCGGAGCTCTGCATCGCGATTCTGCCGCTGCCGCGCAGAGCGAGCGGCGCGTTCCACACCAGCGAACCGCCGGTCAGCTCGGCGCGCGCCCACCATCTGGGGGAGCCGGGGGGCGGCGCCGCCTCCTGGGCCGCCTCGAGGTTGCGGTAGGAGACCTCGCTCAGCGCCAGCTGCGTTCCTTTGAGGTCGAAGCGGCGGCTGGTGAAGTCGGGGCTGACCAGCGGCGCGTGGAGGGCGAGGCGGCCGGCGATCTCGAGGTTCTGGAAGCGGACGCGCACCGCGTCGGACGACAGGTCGGCGCTGCCGGTCGTGCGGTTGCTGGCGGTCGAAGCCGCGAGATGGAGGCGGGCGCGCCCGCGGCCGGAGAGGATCGTGAAGCCGGCCTCCCCGGGGAGCAGCGGGTTGTAGACCCGGAGGTCGGGGACCTCGGCCTCCGGCAGGTCGACCGTGGCGTCGAAGTCCGCGAGCGGTGACGCGAGGTCGAGCGCGCCGGGAGCCACGGCGGCGATCTTCAGCCCCTGTCCGCGGATGTAGACCGGATGTCCCGGCTGCCGCAGGTCGGCGAGTTGGAAACGGCCGAAGCCGACCTGGAGCGTGGTGCGGGCGGGCATCGTCCCAGGGGGGACGGCGACGGCCAGGGTCCCCTGGCCGGTGGCGAGGCTCTCGAAGAGCTTCGCCTGGATCGCCGGCAGGTCCACAGTGAGGCGCGAGCCGGGGGAGACGCGGCCGTGATCGACCCCGCCGTCGGCGGCGAGGCTCCCCTGTCCCGCGAGCGCCAGCCAGGGGAGCCGGGCGAGGTACGGCCGGAGGAAGACGAGCGAGGCGATCCGCGCCCGCACGGCGGCCTTGCCGCTGAGGTGATGGAGGAACCCGAGGCCGGCGGCGCCCTTGAGGACGGCGGGCTCGGCGCTCACCTCGGCCCGCACGGCCAGCGGCTCGGCCACCGTCTGTCCCGCGATCTGGAAGCGGCCGGCCGGGATCGCGACGGCCACCCGCTCGACGGCGAGCGTGCCGTCCGGCTGGTAGGAGAAGGCGGCGTCCGCTCCTGCGTCTCCCTTGAGCCCCCCGAGACGGTCGAGCACGAACTCGTCAAAGCTCAGCTCGCGCAGATGGGAGACGTGGAGCCCCGCGACCCGCACCGACCAGGGGGGGCCGGCGTCCCTGCGGTCGACGGGGACCTTGGGGAGGGTGAGACGGGCGGCGACGCCGTCGGCGCGCAGCCCGTCGATCGCGATCCGGTTGGCGAGCAGCGCGGTGAGGTCGAGGTGCCCTTCGGCGCGGTCGAAGACGGCGCTCAGGGTGGCGCGGGAGCTGGGCGCTTCGATCCGCACCCCCGAAGCCACGAGGTGGCTGGCGACGGGGACGGTGACCTCGTCGCCGCGCCTCGCGTGCAGCTCCTGGGCGGTGCGGAAGAGGCGGCTCAGGCGGGTCTCGGGAGTCGTCGAATCGAGGGCCAGGGTGGCGGCGCGGAAGACGGGCGGGTGCCCCGGGATGCGGCCGGCGGCGAGCCCCTTGGCGTCGATCTCGAAGTGGAAGACCGGCGGCGGCCCGCCGGCGACGCGGCCGTGGATCGTGAACGGCGAGGCGGGCCCGACGGCCGGCGCTGTGACCTCGAAGCGGCTCCCCGGCGTCAGGCGCCCGCCCTCGATGGTGAGATCGGCGTCGAGCCCTCCCGGCGTCCCGCCGTGCGCGGTGTCGGTGGTCTTGACGAACCCCGTGGTCTCGAGGAACGGCAGATCGGGGACCTTCCCCCGCGCCCGCAGGCTGCCGGAGAGGAAGTCGAAGCCGAGCAGGCCCGGGTGGTCGTGCGGGGCGTAGGCCGCCATCCGCGCCGCGGCGTCGAGCCCGACCTCCTGCGCCAGCGTGTCGCCGCCGATGGTCAGCCGCGCGGCCGGCATCCGCACCCGCGAGGGGTGGAGCTCGAAGCTGCGGCCGATCACCACCCGGAAGCCGCCGGAGACCGTGCCGTCGCCGCTGAGGCCCACCTGATTGAAGTCGAACCGCCGGAGGTGATCGAAGGTGATGTGGGGGAAGCTGAGCGTCCAGGGATGGGGGTTGTCGTCCCGCTTCCCCGCGCGCTCGTTGCGCGCTTCCTCTTCGTCGTCGCGGCGGTCCCGGTCGGTCTCCTGCTCCGGGCCGCGCCGCACCCACGAAACCCCCTCTTCGGCATGCAGCGCTGTCACCCGCAGGGTGCGCCCGGCGAGGAAGGGGAGCTCGATCCACCCGCGCGCCCGCTTCGCCGTCACCCCCCAGGTGACGTCGTGGACATGGCCGTGGAGGGTGAGGCCGCGGAGGATCACCAGCCCCGGCCAGGGGGACCAGGCCGACGACCACCCCATGCGGAGCTTGTCGGGATGGCGATTGACCGCCCGCGGGGCGAGCGGGGTATTGAGGAAGAGATTCACCCCCAACAGATAGAGGCCCACCGTCAGGAGGGCCAGGAAGCACAGCCGTTTCAGCCAGATCCGCACGCCGCCGAAAAGCAGAGCGGATCGCGTGCCAACGCTGTAGGTCTTCTGGATCACCAACCGACCTCGCAGGGTGCTTTTTTCCTCCCCCGTACTCGGGGGAGGTCAGGAGGGGGCCTCAACGTTGCGAACAAGGAAGCGTACCGGCGGTTGGAGCACCCCCTCCCGGCCTCCCCCGAGTACGGGGGAGGAGAAAGGCTCCCGGATCGGCAGGTCCACGACTCCGGCCGGCCCCCACCCGGCCGGCCGCCCGGGCTCACCCCCGCCGCAGGGCGGCCAGCGGATCGAGGCGCGCGGCGCGGCGGGCGGGGAGCCAGCAGGCGACGAAGGCGACGGCGAGGAGGAGGGTGGGGACGGTCAGGAAGGTGAGGGGATCGGCCGCGGTGACGCCGAAGAGGAGGCGGGCGAGCAGGGGGGTGAGGAAGAGCGAGACGGCGAGCCCGAGGGCGAGGCCGACCGCGACCAGCGCCATCCCCTGGCCGAGCACCAGGCGCAGGACGTCGCGGCGATCGGCGCCGACGGCCATGCGGATGCCGATCTCCCGCGTCCGCTGGCTGACGGTGTAGCTGAGCAGCCCGAACAGGCCGACCGCGGCCACCAGCAGCCCGAGGACGCCGAACAGGCCGGCGATCTCGGCGTGCATGCGGCGCTGGAAGAGGCTGCGGCGGAGCTGCTCGTCGAGCGGCAGCAGGTCGACGATCGAGACGTCCGGATGGGCCGCGCCGACCGCCTCGCGCAGCGCCCGCGCCAGCGCCGCCGGGGCGGCGGCGGTGCGCACCTCGAGCGTCTCGCGGGGGTGGAAGCGCTGGCCGAAGGAGAAGTAGATGCGGGGGCCCGGCGGATCGGTCAGCGAATCGATCCGCACGTCGGCGGTGACGCCGACCACCTCGAAGGTGGGGCCGAGCTCGCCCGGGCGGGGACCGTCGGAGAGGGTGATCGTCCGCCCCAGCGGGCTCTCGTTCCCCCACAGCTTGCGCGCCAGCGCGCGGCTCACCACCGCCACCGGCGGCGCGCCATGCCCATCCCGCGCATCGAGCGGGCGACCGGCGACGATCGGGATCCCCAGCGCCGCGAAGTAGCCGGCGGAGACCAGGTTGTAGCCGGCGTCGACGGGCTGGCCCGGCCGCTCACGGCTCGCCAGACGGGTGCCGACGTGATAGCCGGCGAGCGGCGGGTTGTAGGAGTGGCTGGCCGCCTCGACGCCGGGGAGCGCCCGCACGCGCTCGAGGATGCGGCCGTAGAGGGCGCCGATCTGCTCGACCTTGGGGGTGGCGTTGCGCGGCACGTAGAGGGTGACCAGCAGCAGGCGCCGGGGATTGAAACCGGGATCGACCCCCTCCGCCTGGCGGAGGGTGCGCGCCAGCAGGGCGCCGCCGAGGAGCAGCAGGACCGAGAGGGCCACCTGCGCCACCACCAGGAGCCGGCGGGGGACGAGGGCTCCGGCGGCGCCGGCGGACCCCGCGGCGTCGCTCTTGATCGGCGCCACCAGGTCGCCGCGCAGCGCCCGCAGCGCCGGCGCCAGGCCGCAGAGGGCGGCGGCCAGGAGGGCGGCGAGGAGGGCGAAGGCGTAGGTCCGGAGGTCGAGCCGCAGCACGTCGACCTCCTCGGACCAGTTGCCGAGGCCGCCGGGGGAGGTCTGCAGGTACGCCGTGATGCGGTGCGCCATCCCGGCGGCGAAGGCGAGCCCGAGAGCGCCGCCGGCGATCCCCAGCGCCAGGCTCTCGGCGAGGACGGCGCGCGCCAGGCGCCAGCGGCCGGCGCCGAGCGCGGCGCGGATCCCCCACTCGCGCTGCCTCGCCGTGGCCCGCGCCAGCAGCAGGTTCGCCACGTTGGCGCAGCCGAGGAGGAGGAAGAGGAGGGCGGCGCCGAGCAGCAGGCGCGCGGCGACGAAGAACGGGTCGTCGGCCACCGTCGGGTCGGGCGAGGTGACGGGGAGGAGCGTCATCCGGCGCGGCCCGGCCGGGAGCGGGGCCGCCGCGTCGAGGGCGCGCCCGAGGGTGTCGAGCGCCGCCCGCGCTGCGGTGAGCGAGCCGGTGCGCCGTCCCAGCACCCCGAGGAAGGCGTTCTCCCGGCGGTCCAGGCGAGGGATGCCGGTCACCCGGTCGGACTGCGCGAGGGGGAGGTAGAGCGGGACCGGCCGGCCGGTCCCCTGGAATCCCTTGGCCGTGACGCCGACGAGGAGGAAGGTGTCGCCGTTGATCCGCAGCGGCCGGCCGACGGCGGCCGGGTCGCCGCCGAGGATCTGCTGCCAGAAGCGGTGGCTGACCACCAGCACCGGCTCGGCCCCCGGGCGGTCGTCGGCCGGCTGGAGGAGCCGCCCGAGCTCGGGGCGGGCGCCGAAGAAGGAGAAGAAGTCGCCGCTCACCTGGAGCCCCCAGGCGAACGTCGACTCCCGCCCATGGCCCACCGAAACGCCGACGTTCGAGAAGCCGATCAGGTCGCGCACCGCCCCCTGCCGCTGCCGGAGATCGAGGAAGTCCAGGTAGGAGACCGGGAGCTGCGGCTCCTCGCGGCTGCCGATCGACAGCCAGACGGCCCGCCCGGCGTCCGGCGCGTCGAGCCCCGGCCAGAGGATCGCCGCGAGGTAGGCGAAGAGCGCCGTGGCGGCGCCGATCCCCAGCGCCAGCGTGACGATCACCGCAGCGGTAAGCCCCGGCTGGCGGGCGAGCGAGCGCAGGGTGCTGGTCAAGGTGCGGGTGGCGTCACGCATCGGCCGTCTAGCTCGCCAGGCGCCGCCAGCGGCGGACGCGGGCGACGCCGGGGGCGCGGAAGATCTCGACCTCGACGGCGCGCTTGCGGCCGGCGTAGGTGGCGGTCGCCACCACGTTGTAGAGGCCGGGGCTCTCGGGCTCGACCGTGCTGGTGATCTTGCCGTCGCCGAAGGTGTGCTCGGGGGAGCCCGACCAGTAGGCGCTGGCGGCGAGGTTGGCCACCGCCTCGGCCACCGCGGCGTCCGAGAGGCCGGAGAGGATCACCGTCTCGGCGTCCTCGCGCACGATCCGCATGCGGAGCTGGAGCGAGGCGGCGAGCAGGCTGAGCGCGATCGACAGCAGGAAGATGACGAGCAGCGCCGTCAGCAGCGCGTACCCCGCCTCGGCGTCCCTCCGCGTCGTCGTCGTCCCTGCTCGCCTCCTTCGTGTGCGCTTCACCAGGTGTCTCCCAGGCCGCCGCCGCGCGGCAGGAAGAACATCGTCTGGGTGAGCTGCTGGGAGAGCGCCCCGCGGTCGACCGGCATGCCGGGGAGGGGCGAGCGCGGCACGGCTCGCCGGCTGTAGGTCACCGAGAGCTCGACCAGGGCGGTCCCCGGGACCACCCGGCAGCTCCAGTCGGAGATCCCCCGCCAGAGGACCTGCGCCCCCTGCGGCGGCGCGGTGTCCGACAGCACGGTGCGGTAGAGCGCGTCGCCGTTCTTCTCGTAGACGATCTGCTCATCCGTCCCCTGGATCTGCACCTTGTCGAGCGTGCCGTCCTCACGCAGCACGGTGCCGACGCCGATCCCTCCCTGGATGTCGCCGCGGATGCGGGCGATCACCAGCGGCACCGGCGTGTCGAGCGCCTCGCCCGAGGTCTCGGCGAAGAGCTGCGAGGTCTCCATCAGGAGGTCGGCCGCGATCATCAGCCCCACCATCAGCAGGACGAGCACGATCATCATCTCGAGCAGCGAGAACCCCTGTTGCCGGTGATCCATCGGGCGGCTCAGGTGGGTGGGGCCCAGACCATCGTCTGCAGCTTCTTCTTGTATTTCTGCTGGAGGACCGAGTACTGCGCGACGAGGGTCACCTGATAGAGGCCGGGGAGTGCGGCGGGGCCGACCTGCATCGAGATCGTCAGGTCCTTGGGCGCCGGCGCGCCGACCGCCGTCACCATGCTGCCGAGCTCGGAGGTCTGGAGCGGGATCACCCCGGCGCGCACCGCCTCCATCGTCGACTCCATGGCGCGGAACGCCTGCCGCTCGCCGTCGAGCCGGCGGACGACGCGCGGGTTCTGGAGCACCAGGTCCATCCCCAGCAGCAGGGCGATCCCCAGCAACGTCAGGGCGATCAGGACCTCGATGAGGGAGAACCCGCTCAGGGCCCGCGAATCCCGGGGCCCGCGGAGGACAGAGACAAGGCTCATAGAACGTTTTGAATCCTTGCCGAGGATAGCACCTGGGGGCGGCCGGGGAAATCCGTAGCCTGGAAATCCGGGGCACAGGCGCAGCATCGCTCCTGGTTTCGAGCCTGGCGCTCTGGCACGACCGGAGTCAGAAGCAGATCGCCGCCACGTCCGGTTTCGCTCAGAAACGCGTCTCCCAGCTCCTGCGCGGGGCGGAGATCGAGGACGACGTCTTCGCGCGGCTGCTGGCGGCGGTGAGCGGCGAGCCGGCGGAGATCGCCGTCGCTCAGGCCTACCTCGAAGCGATGGCCAGCCTGGAGCAGGACCAGGAGCTGACCGCGGCGGAGCGGGCGGAGGTCGAGCTGGGGGTCGAGGAGGGCGCGGCCCTCCTCCGCCGGGTCCTGACCGAAGCCGTCCGGCGCTCGCGCGGCGCCCCGGCGATGGACCGTTACCCGCAAGCCGCCGACCTCGAGGCGGCCCGCTGGCACGCCGCGATGCTGTTCCAGGTCTTGCAGGGCTTTCCCGAGGACGAGCAGTGGGCCGTGGTGAAGGTGGCGCGGGAGTATCGGAGCTGGGCCCTCGTCGAGCGCCTCTGCGAGGAATCGACGGTGCAGGCCTCCCGCGACCTCGAACGCGCCGCCTTCCTGGCGCGGCTCGCCCGGGAGGTCGCCCGGCGGCTGCCCGGACCGAAGGGCTGGGTGCGCCGCGGCAAAGGCTTCGCCGCGGCGCACGTCGCCAACATCCTGCGGGTGGCCGGCAAGCTGAAGGCCGCCGACGCGCTGTTCCAGAAGGCCAAGCGGCTGTGGGGCGCCGGTTCCGACCCGGACGGCGTTCTCGACCCCGGGCGGCTGCTCGATCTGGAAGCCTCCCTGTGCCGCGCCCAGCGCCGGTTCGAGGAGGCCCTCGGATTGCTGGAGCGCGCCCGAGAGGTGAGTCGCTCCCCGGGGCGTGTCCTGATCAAAAAAGGATTCACGCTCGAGGTCATGGGCGAATACGAGCGGGCCATCGAAACCCTCCTCGTAGCGGAAGGCCTGCCCGAGATTCAGGCCGATCCACGGCTGCGCAATATCCTTCAGGGCAATCTGGCCCTCGATCTCTGCCACGTGGGCCGATTCGCCGAGGCCGCCGAGCTGGCGCAGAAGGTACGTGAGATTGCCGCCGAGATGGGGGATGCGATCAGACTTCTCCGCGTTCTCTGGATCGATGGCCTGATCGCCTCCGGGCTGGGCCGGACTGAAGAGGCCCTGAGCTTGCTGGCGCAGGCGCGGAGAGAGTTTGCAGCTCGCGACATGGGGTACGACGTGGCCCTGGCCCTGCTGGAAGAGGCCATCGTGCTGCTGGACCAGGGCCGGACAGCAGAGGTCAAGGCGCTCACCTGGAGTCTGCCCGCGGTTTTCGAAGCCGAAGAGGTCCACCGGGAGGCTCTGGCTGCCCTGCGGCTCTTCCACGAAGCCGCAGAGCGGGAAGCGGCCACACCCGAGCTCGCCCGGCGAGTCTTACGCTACCTCTTCCGCGCTCGACACAACCAAGATCTTCGGTTCGAGCTATGAGCTTAATGGGAGCCGATGGGGTCCATGCCGGGGCCTGCATTGGCGCTCGGTCGCGGCGCGGTGAGGGCTCGGCCATCGGGATCCATTCCGGGCCCTTCCTTCGTGCTCGGCCGCGGCGCAGTGGAAGTCCGGCCATCGGGGTCCACGCCAGGGCCCGCCTTGACGGACGACTCGCCCCAGATCGAGGAGAGGACGCTCCAGAGGGGATGGAAGAAGCCGGAAGGTGTAGCGGTCAGCGTCGATGCGGCGAGGGTCAGGGCGATGAAGGCGCGGCGCATGGTGGGGTCTCCCGCGCGGCGCCGGCCGCGGGCCTCTCTGGTCCGCGCGGGCCGCGTCGGCACATCTTAGGTGCTGACGGCGGGGCGGTTGGTGAAAATTCTCTCTCTCATGCTAGTGGAGGAGCGGATGAGGCCCAGGAATCGGCTAGTGCGCCTGGCGAGGGCGCTCTCCGGGGAGACGCAGAAGGAGTTCGGCGAGAGGACGGGGATCCATCCCATCCTTCTGGCGCAGTACGAGTTGGATCAGGTCGAGCCGGGTCCTGAGAACCTGGAGCTGGCGGCGCGAGGGGCCGGCCTCACGGTCGCGGCCGGCGAGGAAGTCCTCCGGTTCGCCGACACGTTGCGGCAGCCGAGGGAGCGCGTGGGCAAAGGAACGGCAGACCTCGTCTACGACTTGGCCGCGGGGCTGGTCTCCGGCGTCTACCGGCGTCTGCTCCGCTTGCCGCTTCCGGACAGCCTCCCCAGTTCGAACGACAGGCTTCCTGTGGATGAGCTCTGGTCGCGTTTGAAGAATCTCACGGAGAGCCAGGCGCTGGCAGTGGTCAGGGTGGCCCGGGAGCTTCAAAGCTGGGCACTCGTCGAGCGGCTCTGCGAGGAATCGGTGGTGCAGGCATCCCGCAACGTCGAGCGCGCGGCCTTCCTGACGCGGCTTGCCCGGGAGGTCGCGGAGCGGGTCCCAGGACCCGAAGGCTGGCGCCGTCGCGTCCTGGCTTTCGCCGCGGCGCACGCCGCGAACGTCCTGCGAGTGGCCGGCAAACTGAAGGCCGCAGCCACCCTCTTCGAGGAATCCTGGGCGCTCTGGCATGCCGGCTCCGACCCGGCAACACTCCTCGATCCCGGGAGGCTGCTCGACCTCGAAGCCTCTCTGTGCCGTGCCCAGCGTCGGTTTGGCGACGCCCTGGCCTTGTTGGAGCGAGCGCGAGGTGTGAGCCGCTCTCCTGGGCGCGTCCTGATCAAGAAAGGGTTCACGCTGGAGGTCATGGGCGACTACGAGCGAGCCATCGAAACTCTCCTCGAAGCGGAGATCCTGCCGGACGTTCAGTCCGATCCGCGGCTTCACAGCATCCTGCAAGGCAACCTGGCCCTCGACTTCTGCCACGTCGGCCGCTTCGCCGAGGCGGCCGAGCTGGCGCGGCAGGTCCGCGAGACCGCCGGCGGGATGGGGGATGCGATCCGACTCCTCCGCGTCACCTGGATCGAGGGCCTCATCGCCGCCGGGCTGGGAAGGACCCAGGAAGCCCTGAGCCTGCTGGCGCAGGCGCGGCAGGAGTTTGCCGCCCGCAACATGGGATACGACGTGGCCCTGGCCCTGCTGGAAGAGGCGGCCCTGCTGCTGGACGAGGGGCGGACGGCCGAGGTCAAGGCGCTGACCCGCGGCCTGCCCGCCGCGTTCGCAGCCGAGGAGGTCCACCGCGAGGCCCTGGCCGCCCTGCGGCTCTTCCACGAAGCCGCAGGGCGGGAAACAGCCACGGCCGAGCTCGCCCGAAACGTCCTGCGCTATCTCTTCCGCGCCCGCCACGACCAGGGTTTCCGGTTCGAGGGGTGAGCCCGGGCGAGAGGATCCGGTGTAGTGCGCCCGAGGTCGGTGACCTGATTGAATGCGCTTCCCCTGGGGATCTGCAAACCCCAAGGCGGAGGCGGTAGAGACGTCCCCAGGTCCCAACGAGAACCTCTCCGAGGCCACGGACGCGGGGCGTCTCCGGTGGGCCAAGGTGGCCTCGGCAGGGTAGGCAGTTCGCGGGCACACGGACGCTTCGCCCCCGGCGTCGGAAACAGCGCATCGGTGTACCCTCGTAGTGCCTTGCGGGTGCGAGGCGGCCTGCCCTCCGCCGGAGACGTCCCCAGGTCCCAACGAGAACCTCTCCGAGACCATGGACGCGGGGCGTCTCCGGTGGGCCAAGGTGGCCTCGGCAGGGTAGGCAGTTCGCGGGCACACGGACGCTTCGCCCCCGGCGTCGGAAACAGCGCATCGGTGTACCCTCGTGGTGCCTTGCGGGTGCGAGGCGGCCTGCCCTCCGCCGGAGACGGACCGCGGTCCCCGTGGTCTCGGAGAGGTTCTCGTTAGGACTTGGCCCGTCTTCTATGAGAAGGCCCCAAATTGCAAGGCCGCCTTGGCGGCCTTCCTCTTCGTCTTCGTCCTTCCGGGTCTTCGGGTCTGCAGTCTGTCCCCGAGTCTTCTATCCGCACTCTCGAGGAGCCCTTCAGTGGGCTCGGTGCATTATGGGGTGCCACCGAAGCGGCGCTGCAATCTCTACCTCAGCCTTTGATGCGGGCTAACCCAACTTCCACTGCCTCCCCAGCCGCGGTAGCAGAACCTCGAGGTTGGGGCGGCGTAAGTGCTTGATTCTACGAGGAGCCATGTACCCGATTTGCGGAAGTAGTGACGAAACCACGGACTCGGAGTTTCTGCTCTACATGCCGAGTGTTCATCCGCAAGACGGTCAAACGGTATAAAGAGCAGACCTACACGCACTTTCTGCTCGTGGAGACGGTGAGCACCCCGAAAGGGCCGCGGCAGAAGACGATTTGCTCTCTGGGCGACCTGTCGCCGGGGCCTCGTCAGAAGTGGGCGGCCTTGGCCGGCCGCGTCGAAGCCGCTCTCCGAGGTCAGGCTTCCCTGGAAGGTCCGGATCCCTTGATCGAAGGTATCGTCGGGCGGATCCGCTCGGCCCAGGGGATGTCGCCCCAGCCCGACGGAGACATCGTCGCTGTTCATACCGATCAAGTCAGCCTGGAAGAGGCGCGCGAGGCGGGGCCCGTGCATGTCGGCCATCAGATGTGGAGCCGCTTGGGCCTGGAGGAGATTCTGCGCGAGGCGGGTCTGTCGGCGAGGGCGCGACTGCTCAGTGAGGTAATGGTCCTCAATCGCCTGGTGGCGCCTTGCTCGGAGCACGCCATGCCGGAATGGGTGCAGAGCACGGCGCTCAGCGATGTGTTGAGCGTCGATCTGAGCGAGCTCAACGATGAGGCGTTGTACCGCAACCTGGACCACCTCCATCCGAACCGGGGACGCATCGAAGAGGCCCTGGCGCAACGGGAAAAGAGCCTCTTCAATCTCGATGACACCTATTATCTTTACGACCTGACATCGACCTACTTCGAGGGCCAGTGCAAAGCCAACCCAAAGGCGCAACGCGGCTATTCGCGCGACCAGCGCCCGGACTGCAAGCAGGTGGTGGTCGGTCTGGTTCTCGATCGGGATGGTTTTCCCAAGGCTCATGAAGTTTTCGAAGGCAATCGTCAGGATCGCGCTTCGCTTGAGGACATGCTGGGCATCCTCGAAAAGCGCAGCGGCCGAAAGGGCGGCGGCACAGTGATCGTGGATCGCGGCATGGCCTACGAGGACAACCTGGCCCAGATCAAGGCGCATGGTCACCACTACCTGGTGGCCGGCCGCCAGAGCGAACGGGAAGCCTGGTTCGACGAGATCGAAGACGAGCAAGGCTGGCAAGAGCTGATCCGCCAGCCCTCGCCGCGCAATCCATCCCAGAAGAAATCTCGCGTCTGGATCAAGAGAGCCGAGACCGACGATCATCTCTTCGTACTGTGCTGTAGTGAGGGCCGACAGGCCAAGGATCAGGCCATCCGGCTCAAGCAGGAAAAGCGCCTCAAGGCTGACCTGGAACGTCTGAAGGCACGGATCGAAGCCGGACGGCTCCAACAGCCAGAGAAAGTCTACGAAGCGCTCGGGCGGCTCAAAGAACGCTACTCGCGAGTCGCCCGCTACTGGAACCTCCGCTATGACGCCAGTCAGCAAAAGCTCCACTGGGACGAGGACAGCGAAAAAAGACAACGTGCCCTCCGCTTCGACGGCTCCTATCTGCTCAAGACCGACCGTAAAGACCTCACGGCCGAAGAAGCTTGGCGCCTTTATATCCTGCTGACCCGTGTCGAAGACGCGTTTCGCGACATGAAAAGCCCGCTCAGTGAGCGGCCGATCTTCCACCAACTCCAGAGGCGCGTCGAGACTCACATCTTTCTGTGCGTTCTGGCCTATCACTTGCTGATCGCCATCGAGAAGACTTTCCTCGATCACGAGATCCACACCTCCTGGGCGACCCTGCGTCAGCAGTTGAGCACCCATCAGGTCGTCACGGCGGTCCTGCCGACCACAGACGGCCACCTGCTGAAAATCCGTAAGGCCACCACCCCGGAGTCCCAGCACCGCCAGATCTACCGAGTCCTGGGGATTCCAGAGGAGGTCATGGCCCCGATCAAGACCTGGCTACCCGTCCAGGGCGGGGGCGACCCAGAACAGTGACGAAAACCAGCCCCCACCCCAATGTTTCCCTGGGGATACTCAGGTAGGCCGTGGAAGTTGGGCTAAGACGAGCAACGCAGTCGCCGACGACGGGGGTTTGACTCGCATGCCGATCGACCCAAATCTCTCTTCCCTGAGCTGTTCTCTTCGAAGCTGGTTACGCCGCTGCCGCCGCCACCGGCTGACGATGCGGTTCGTAGTCAGCGCCGCTGACCCAGAGTCGGTGCAGCACGATTGCCAACTTCCGGGCGACCGCGACCACCGCTCGCTTCTTGCCGTTCTTGCCCCCGCGCCGCGACAGCTCGAGCCCGAAGCTGCGAAGATCGCTGTCGGCTCCAAAAGGCCCGAGGATGTAGTGGGCTGCCTGTACCAGCAGCGTACGCAGCAGCCGGTCGCCTTGCTTGGTGATCGACAGTTGTGGAGTCGAGCGGCCCGAGCTTCGACTCGCCGGCACCAGCCCCAGGTAGGCCCCCACCGCACGCGAGTGTGCGAAGCGATGCGGATCATCCAGGATCAGCACGAACGTCAGGGCGGTCAGCGGCCCCACGCCTCGGATCTGACGCAGCCGCTGCGTCACCTCCAACCGTCGTGCCCAAGCCTCGACATCCCGGTCGAAGGCTTGAATGTGGTCCGTTGCGTCGCCAATCATGGCCAGCAAAGGCTCCAGGGCGGCTTTCAGCCCATCCGGCAAGGCCTCCCGCACCTTCCTGGCAAAACTCTTCGCGGAGCAACCCGGCAGGCGAGCTCCGAAGGCTTTGACCGTCCCCCCCACCTGGTTGACCAGGGCTGTGCGGACCTTGATCAGACCCTCCCGGGCGCGCACCACAGCCAGGGCTTCCTGCGCCAGCTCACTGCGCACATGGACCGGCGACAGCAGGGTGGGATCCACGCGACCCAACTGGGCCAGACACCGGGCATCCCGCTCGTCCGTCTTTTGCTGGCTCGACGTGATCGCCTGGAGCTTCGCGGGATTGGCGGTGATCACCTCATGGCCCAGAGAAACCAGCAGACGACGAACCCACGCCGCGAGTGCGTACCTGCCTCCAGGATCACTCGAGACGGCTCCAACCTCGAGAAGTAGCGTTGCAAACTCGGGGCGGTCATCGACAAACGGCTCTCCTCCTGGATCGCTCCTTTGTCCCAGTCCAGCCGGCAGACCTGACTCCAACGGTCTCCGAGGTCCATGCCCACCACCCAACGGCTCGCCACTTTGCTAGAGTTCTCCATGGCCAACCTCCCTTTGCGCCTTCCGGCGCTTTGTCCCCTGTTTGCAGGCCACATTCTGGCACTGCGCCCAGGGAGGTTGGCCTTCTCATCCCATCTCTACCGCCTCCGCCACAAGTCATCCTCGACAGGTAGGACGGCTCGGCGACGTCGCGGCCATCCCGCGCTGATCCCGCCCCGTTTTGCACCCCCGCCCCAA
>CAVWOZ010000018.1:0-279843 GCA_963756595.1 uncultured Acidobacteriota bacterium | reverse complement strand
CGCAATTTGGCGGGCTTTGTATTGTAGGACACGTGATGGCCTCCACGACGACCGCTGCCCATCAAAACGTTTCGGGCATGCCGGATATCAAGGTTTCCGCCCGCGAGCTCTTCGGCATCGACACCGACATGAAGGTGCCGGCGTTCAGCGCCGCCGACCGAGCACGTGCCGGAGCTCGACGCCGCCTACCAGTTCGACCGCGACACGACGCTGGCGATCCTCGCCGGCTTCGCGCACAACCGCCGCGTGATGGTCCAGGGCTATCACGGCACCGGCAAGTCGACGCATATCGAGCAGGTGGCGGCGCGCCTCAACTGGCCCTGCATCCGCGTCAACCTCGACAGCCACGTCAGCCGCATCGACCTGATCGGCAAGGACGCGATCGTCCTGCAGGACGGCAAGCAGGTCACCGAGTTCCGCGAGGGCATCCTGCCCTGGGCGCTGCAGCGCCCCGGTGGCGCTGGTGTTCGACGAATACGACGCCGGCCGCGCCGGACGTGATGTTCGTGATCCAGCGCGTGCTCGAGGTCGAGGGCAGGCTGACCCTGCTCGACCAGAACCGGGTCATCCGCCCGCACCCGTCGTTCCGCCTGTTCGCGACCGCCAACACGGTCGGCCTCGGCGACACGACCGGCCTCTATCACGGCACGCAGCAGATCAACCAGGGCCAGATGGACCGCTGGAACATCGTCGACCACGCTCAACTACCTGGCGCACGACGACGAAGTGAACATCGTGCTGGCCAAGGTGCCGGACTACGACAACGACGAGGGCCGCAAGATCAGCTCGCGCCATGGTCGCGCTCGCCGACCTGACGCGCGCCGGCTTCATCGCCGGCGACATCTCGACCGTGATGTCGCCGCGCACGGTGATCACCTGGGCCGAGAACGCCGCATCTTCGGCGACGTCGGCTTCGCCTTCCGGCTCACCTTCCTCAACAAGTGCGACGAAGTCGAGCGCGCGATGCGTCGCCGAGTACTACCAGCGCTGCTTCGGCAAGGAATTGCCGGCGTCGAGCGGCAAGGGCGGCCAGCTGCCTGAGGCGAGGGCCTGATGGCCGAGGACACCAAGCCGCTCGAGGAGTTCCAGCGCGCCACCGCCGCGACGCTGCGGGCGATCGCCGAGCACAGGACGCTCGACGTCGCCTTCGTGCCCGAGCCGGCGGCTCGCTGTCGGGCAAGCGCGCGCGCATCGCCGCTGCCGGCGCGCGACCTGCCGGCCGAGGACGTGAGCCGCGTGCGCGGCGAGGCCGACGCGTGGCGCTGCGCTGCGCCATCACGACGCACGATGCATCCACGCGCCGCGTGCCGCCGCGGCGAGATCGCGCGCGCGTCTTCGACGCCTCGAGCAGGTCGCGGGTCGAGGCGCTGGGCGCGTGCCGCATGGCCGGCGTGCCGGCAATCTCGCGCGCATGCTGCGACGAGCGCTCGACCAGCGCAGGCTCCGACCGCATCGACGACGCAAGGACGACGCGCCGTGGCCGAGGCGCTATCGGCCTGCTCGCGCGCGAGCAGCTGCTCGGGCGCGCGCCGCCGCGAGTCGGCGCAAGGCGATGGTCGACCTGTGGCGGCCGACGTCGAGGCGCGCCGCCGGCCGCGACTTCCAGAAGCTGACGCGACGCGCTCGACGACCAGGAGGCCTTCGCGCGCGCCGCGCGCCAGCTGATCCGCGACCTCGAGCTCGGCGACGAGATCGCCGACTGCAGGACGACGACCCGAGGACAGCCAGGACCAGGAGAACGCCGACGGCCAGGCGAACGAGAGCGGCGACGACCAGAGCGATCGAGCGAGAGCCCAGGGCGACGGCGCCCAGGGCGAGGAGACCGAGGACGCGTCCGAGCAGGACGAGCCTCGCGAGACCACCGCCGACCAGGCCCAGACCGAGATGCAGATGGGCCGGGCGACGAGGAGGAGCCGGGCCGCGCCGAGCGGCCGTGGCTGCCGCCGGGCGCGCTCTCGCAACGAGCCGCTCGGCCAGCAGTATCACGCCTACACGGTGAAGTTCGACGAGGTGGTCGACGCCGAGGAGCTGTGCGACGCCGAGGAGCTCGCCCGCCTGCGCGCCCACCTCGACCAGCAGCTGGCAGCATCTCCAGGGCGTGGTCGGCGCTGGCCAACCGGCTGCAGCGCCGCCTGATGGCGCAGCAGAACCGCTCCTGGGACTTCGACCTCGACGAGGGCATGCTCGACGCCGCGCGCCTCACCCGCATCGTCATCAACCCGACGCATGCCGCTGTCCTTCAAGAAGGAGAAGGACACCGAGTTCCGCGACACGGTGGTGACGCTGCTGATCGACAATTCCGGCTCGATGCGCGGCCGGCCGATCACGGTGGCGGCGATGAGCGCCGACATCCTGGCCCGCACGCTCGAGCGCTGCGGCGTCAAGGTCGAGATCCTGGGCTTCACCACCCGCGCCTGGAAGGGCGGCCAGGCGCGCGAGGACTGGCTCGCCGCCGGCAAGCCGCGCCAATCCCGGGCCGCCTCAACGACCTGCGCCACATCATCTACAAGCCGGCCGACGCGCCCTGGCGGCGCGCGCGCAAGAACCTCGGCCTGATGCTGCGCGAGGGCCTGCTCAAGGAGAACATCGACGGCGAGGCGCTGCTGTGGGCGCACAACCGCCTGCTGCCGCGCCCGAAGCAGCGCCGCATCCTGATGGTGATCTCCGACGGCGCGCCGGTCGACGATTCGACGCTGTCGGTCAACCCCGGCAACTATCTCGAGCGCCACCTGCGCGAGGTGATCGGCGAGATCGAGACGCGCTCGCCGGTCGAGCTGATCGCCATCGGCATCGGCCACGACGTCACCCGCTACTACCGCCGCGCCGTCACCATCGTCGACGCCGAGCAGCTGGGCGGCGCGATGATCGAGCAGCTCGCCGACGCTGTTCGACGAGGACGAGCAGCCAAGGACGTCCGCGCTGCGCGCGAGCCAAGCGGGCCAGTCGCGGCATGGCCAAGACTTCGAAAGGCGGCGGCAAGCGCGCCGCCTAAGGCTCCCATCGCTGAGACCGCGCCACTCTGTGGTGCTCATCTCATGAATGTGAGCGCCACAGAGGGCTTGTGAATTTTTGGACCGGGAGCGAGTGCAGGAGGTATCGCGCGACACCCGTCCTCACTTCGAGAGCGTGTGAATTCTTCGGTCAAATGGCGACACACCGGCCTCACCTCGAGGAACGTAGCGAAGCGTCTCCAAGGGTGGCAACGGGGACGACGCCCTTACATTTCATAGCTTCGCTGACATTCGTGTGCAGCCTTGTCCTTCGCGTTGCCGCCCTTCGAGACGCTCGCGGCGCTCGCTCCTTAGGGTGAGGTTGGTGGACGACGAGGCGAACATTCACAAGCTCTGAGAGCGGCGCGGTCCCGGCAGCAGCTCGCGGTCCCAAGGACCTGAATTGTGATACAAGCGCCGCCCATGCGCCCCGTCCTTCACTCCCTCGTCGGCCTCTGCCTTCTCGTCGCTGCCGCCTGCGCGGGCATGCCGCCATCCTCGCCGGTCGGTGCCCAGCCCCTCGACCTCACGATCCGGTCCGAGCCGCTGCTGCTCAAGCTCGACGAGCCCGGGCTGCGCAAGATCGGCAAGCTGATCTGGCGCGGCGGCATCTCGATGACGGCCAATTCGCCCAATTTCGGCGGCTGGTCGGGGGATCTTCTTCCGCACCAGATCTCCCAGGCTCGTCCCCTGCTGCTCCGCCAGACGCGAAAGCCGTTCGTGCAGATCCCCAGGGAACACAAAGATCCGAATTTTGCACGCGCGAGACGCGTACGCTGAAATTTGTGTGGACGCCGAGTTATCGGCGTCTACAGCCCGATTCCAGTTGGATGAGCGGAGGTTGATATGGAGCTACAGTCGAGACCGAGGCACCGGCACTAGAGGCGAAGGATGCTAGCAACGGCAATTCCTTTCGACCTATAGTTGCCGTGCCCACCGTCACCCGTCACCCCGCTTCGGTTGCCAGGCCGTTCCTTGCAGTCTCACCGAAATCGGCATAAGATCGTTTAGGTTCACTCACCCGCTGCGGGACCTAGATTTCGAGTCGACGTCTCAAAGGCGGGCGCTGGGCAGGCGATATCTTCAGTATTTAGGAAAGAGGGGTTTCTGAAATGGCTCAGCTTAGATGGTTACATCTATCGGATTTTCATGTCGGCAAGGATCAATATGGTCAACGCAAGATGTTTCGTGCCATTCTTAATCACGTGCGTGAGCGTATGGATTCAAATCGAGAGCCTAATTTTGTGTTCATTACGGGAGATCTGGCAAACTCAGGAGATTTGCGTGAATACGAAGAGTTCGCGGAAGGATTCTTGTTTCCCCTGTCCGAGCTCCTGGGGCCAGCTGCAGATCGACGCGTCTACTGCATTCCAGGAAATCATGATGTGGATCGCACCAAGGCGCCGTTTATCTCGCGCGAAATAATATATAAGAGATCTAAAGATTTTCTTGATCCGACTCCCAAAGGTGCCTCTCTGCGAGAGCATATTCTGGCGAGGTTTGCAGGATTCATGGAGTATGACCTCACGAATCCTGGCCCGCATTGGCTGAAATCAGACGACGGAGCCTTTTGTGAACTTAGAAAGGTTGGAGATATTTCGATTGGAATTGTTGGCTTGAATACTGCCTGGCATTCTGAGGATAAGGAGGACGAAGGCCAACTCATGGCCGGAGCGGACATCCTTGAGGCTTCTCTGGCCCGTCTTCAAGGCGCAGATGTCTATATAGTGCTCGGGCATCATCCTATCGACAATCTTTTGGGGGCCGATGCGCAAGCAATTCGGGTTATCCTAGCTCGCCACGGAGCGCTCTATTTGCACGGGCACTACCATCGGACAGAGACCCGCATCGAATATGGATCTGGTCGCCTTTTTCGTACTTTCCAATCTGGTGCTTGCTTTCAGGAAAGAGATGATGAATTATGGCAAAATAGAATTCTATGGTGCGAAATCGATTGGCTTGGCCAGGCTTTGATTGCAGAACCCTTCACATGGGTAGACTCTGCGCGTGAGTGGAGACTGGACGGAAGAGCGTTTCCCGAAGCCAGTCGTCTACCAGAGTCGGCAAGATGGTCATTCCCGTTGCCTGCCTCAAAAGAGGCTGCAACCAAAGACATGGGCCCGTCTACTACCTCGCCTCCGGCTGGCTGGGAGTTGATCAGTCGTCAGGGACTCTTTGGAAAAGCGCGTGTTATCAGTGACGACGAGTTGATCCGTTTTTTCGATGGAAGAGCCCCCGATTGGCCGATTGCTCTTTCCCAAAGGGTTCCCCGAAGAAATATTGTGAGCGAAATCGGAGAAACTATAAGGCTGGCGCTCGAATCTCCTGGACCGACACTTTGTGTCGTTCTTGGTGCAGGCGGCGAAGGAAAGACAACGGCAACCATTCAAGCTGCTGCTTCACTGCTGAGCAGCGATGATATTGACGCAATTCTTTGGCGTTCCTCAAGTTCTGCTAGTTTTGACCCGCATTTTATAAAAACAGTTCATGGCAAGCGGGTGGCAGTAGTTGTTGACGATGGCCACAATATAGCTTCCGCACTCTCGGATTACTTGACCTCGCAGCGAGGTAAGCGTGATGATGTACTCTATCTTCTCTGTTCCCGAGATACAGATTGGATAGGTGCGGGAGCTACGCGGATCGATTGGCAGTCAATATGTAAATTTAATGTCTTTAAGCTTCGTGGCCTTTCCCGCGAAGACGCGCAACTGATAATCGGTGCGTGGGGCGCATTGGGAGATCGAGGATTAGGCCAGCTTAAGAGAATGGAGACAGACGCGGCGGTTGATGAGCTTCTTCGAGGGGCTAGAGAGGAGGCTTACTTCGACGAAGGCGCATTTCTTGGTGCGCTTTTGCGTACTCGCATTGGGGCCGGGCTCAGAGACCATATTAAGTCGCTTTTGGCGCGATTTGGCGAGCGTAGTGTAGGAAAACGGCGGCGTCTGATAGACGCCTTTGCATATATCTGTGCGGTTCATTCCGAAGGTCTCGATATCTTGACAGATGAAATTCTTGGATGGACGATGGACTTGAGCGTTGGAGATCTCCGGAAGTCAGTCATCGCTCCGCTCGGCGAAGAGGCTGCTGCGACTATACATGGAAGCCTGGTTGTCAGTCGCCATCGAGAGATTGCGCGAGAGGCGATCTCTATCCTAACCGAAGAGCGAGGATACTATCTGGCTGGTCTATTTCAAGACATATTGCTCGCAGCTGACCGTGCGGCAAATGAAGGTCATTTTGTCGCCAAATTGCGAAACTGGAGATTTGGCTTGGTCGACCATTTTCTTGACTCGGGAAGATTCGATGTCGGGCAGAGTTTGGCAAGGGCATTGGTGACTCAAAATCCAACCAATCCTTTCTTTGCAACCAAGTTTAGCCAAGCATTGCGTCTCGCTGGAGAGACCATTGAGGCTGGCCGGTTTATGGAGGGCGCCGTGCTTCGGGTTAGTCTTGGCCGAGACGGTACGCGGTCCTTCTACAACGAGTGGGCAACGGCTTTTACAGAATCTGGCCAACCAGCTCTCGCTGCCTGGTTAGCTGGTATCGTCCTGTCTGATCTTAATGGTATACCATTTGACCATGCAAACATTAAGCTGGCCTGGCGAACGTTCTGGCCTGCTGTTGAGAAAATTGAGCAGGAACGTGGCAGTGGTGGTTCTGCTGAGAACGATCGGTTAGACCTTGTGCGGGCGAGGGTCAAAGATGCTTGGCGGTATCGGGAACGCGATTTGCCTGCTCTGGTACCAGATGGGGATTCTTTGTCATTCGAGAGTCTGAAAGGATGGATCGATCGCAATTGGCTTTGATGCGAATGAGTATGGTGTTGGTATGCGATATTGAAGCCGGAATTGCATGTTTTATCGCGATTGCGGCATTAGGCTTGAGTAGCATTAAAGACTAAGCAGCGATCGCGCTGGTGAGAGCTTGTTGCGTAAGTGTCGACGAAAAATCTACGCCGTAGCCCGCCGCTCCTCCGGCTGCACTTCCTCCAGTTCCACCGAGACCAGCTTCGAGACCCCCTTCTCTTCCATGGTGACGCCGTAGAGGCGGGAGGCGATTTCCATGGAGAGCTTGTTGTGGGTGATGACGATGAACTGGGTGTTCTGGGCCATCTCCTGGAGGAGGTCGATGAAGCGGGTGGTGTTGACGTCGTCGAGGGGGGCATCGACCTCGTCGAGGATGCAGAGGGGGGAGGGCTTGGTGCGGAAGAGGGCGAAGAGGAGGGCGATGGCGGTGAGGGCCTTCTCGCCTCCGGACATCAGCATCAGGTTCTGCAGGCGCTTACCCGGGGGACGGGCGAGGATCTCGATGCCGCTCTCGAGGACGTCGTCCTCGTCGAGGAGGCGCATCTCGGCCTCGCCGCCGCGGAAGAGGCGGGCGAAGATCTCTCCGAAGTTCTTGTTGACCTCGGCGAAGGTGGTGACGAAGCGCTCGCCCGAGGCCTCGTTGATCTCCTTGATCGTGGCTTTCAGGCTGTTGACCGAGTTCGCGACGTCGGCCCGCTGGGTGGTGAGGAACTCGAAGCGGGTCTCCTGCTCGTCGTGCTCCTGGACGGCCAGGATGTTGACCGGGCCGAGGCGCTCGAGGGCCGCCTTGGTGCGGGCCAGCTCGCCTTCCAGCTCGGCGAGGTCGGCGCGCGGTTCTCCGGCTTCCGCGGGAAGCTCGGCGGGCTGGTCCTCGCGGCTGAACTCGTCGCGGTAGGTGAGGGCGAGGTGCTCGGCGTCCTGCTTGACGCTGGCGCGGGCGATCCTCAGCTCCTCGACCTCGGTGCGCACGGCGTCGCGCCTTTCGCGGTGGCCGGCGATGCGCTCCTCGAGGAGGCGGATCTCGCCGCGGTGGACGTCGAGGCCGTCCTGCTCCTCGAGCACCCCCTCCTCGGCGGCGGCGCGCTGCTCGAGGGCGGTCTGGAGGTCGCCCTGGGCTTTCTCGATGGCGGCTTCCAGCTCGGCCTTGCGGCGGGCGAGCTGGTCGGCGTCCTGGCGCCAGGCGGCGATCTGGGTGCGTCCGCGGTCGAGCTCGGCGCGCAGGCGGGTCATCTCGCGGTCGTGCGATTCGAGGCGCTCGTCGAGCAGCTCGAGGCGGCCGCGGCGGCCGGCGCTCGCGGTGCGCAATCCCTCGCGGTTCCCCTTGGCGGCCTCCAGCTCGGCCTGGGCCCGCTCGAAATCCTCCTGCAATCCGGCGCTGCGGGCCTCGGCGGCGGTCAGCTCCTCCTGGAGGTGGGCGCGGCGCTCGGCGACGCGCTCGATCTCGCGGAGGATCTCCTGCTGCTCGTTGTTGAGCGTCTCGGCCTCGGTGGAGAGGCGGCGGTGGCGGGCGGCGGCGTCCTCCATGCGGGCCTTGCCGACGGCGAGCTCCTGGCGGAGCTGGGCGACCTCCCCCTGGAGGCGGTTCGACTCCTTGGCGAGCGCGGCGCGCTCGGCGATCAAACCCTCGAGGAGAAGGGTGGCGTCGCGGAGCTGCCCTTCGAGCTCGGGGACCTGGCGGCCGAGGGCGGCGAGGGCGCTCTCGCGCTCCAGGGCGCCGGGGGTCGCGACCTCCCCCTCGACGTGGAAGGTGCCGGCCTCGACCCAGATGCCGTCGCGGCTGAGGAAGGCGAGGCCGGGATGGGTGCGGGCGAGGCGTTCGGCGTCCTCGGCGGTGCGCACCAGAAAGGCGGGGGGGATGGCGCTCGCGAGGTCGTCCGCGAGGCCGAGGGCCTCGGCGAGGGAGAGGACGACGGCGGAGTCGTCGATCACCGGCCAGGCTTCGGGGAGGCCGCGCTGGCGCTCGATCAGGATGGCGGCGGAGCGGCCGGCGAGCGCCTGGGCGAGGCCGCGGGCGCTCTCGCCGGGCTCGAGGATGACGGCGTCGGCGAGCGCGCCGAGATAGACGTCGAGGCTGCGCTCCCAACCCTCGACCGCCTTGGCCTGCGAGGCGAGGTAGACGGGGGAGTCGATGCCGGCCGTGGCGAGCACCTTCTCGAGGGCGGAGCGGCGCTGGGCGTGGGCGCGCGACAGCTCGGCGAGGATCTTCTGGCGCTGGCGGGCGGCGGTGAGCTGGTCCTCCAGGGCGCGCTTCTGGCTCGACGCTTCGCCCTCGCGGCGCATCGTCCCTTCGAGGCGGTCGGCGACCTTCTCAGCCTCCTCGGCGCGGGTGTCGAGGGCGGCCTCGGTGCCGGCGACCTTGGCGCGCGACATCTCGAGCACCTCGCCCGCCGTCTTCACCTCGAAGGCGTGCTGGGCGACCTCCTGCTCGATGCGGTGGCGGCGGACGTTCCCCTTCTCCTGCTCGACGTGGGCGCTCTGCAACCGGTTGCGGGCGGCGTTGATCTCGGCGGCGGCGCCCAGGGTCTGCGCGCGGAACCCTTCGACGCGGGCCGCCACCTGCTTCAAGTCGCGCTCGGCGGCGGCGATCTGCCGCTCGTCCTCGTCGACGGCGGCGGCGGCCTGCTCGCGCTCGCCGGCGAGCTCCTGGCGCTTCTCGGTCAGGTCCTCGAGGGTGTCGCCGTGGGCGGCGATCTCCTCCTCGCGGCGTTCGGCGAGGGCGCGGCTCTGGGCGGCTCTTTCTCCGAGCTCGGAGACGGTGAGGCGGTTGGCCTTGAGGAACTCCTGGCGCCCCTCGATGACGGCGCCGAAGTCGGCGACCTTCTGGTGGCGCTCGGCCATCCGGCGGGCCAGCTCGTCGAGCGTCTCGCGGCCGGCGGCGAGGGCCGCCTCGTCGCGGTGGAGGTCGGCGGCGAGGCCGGCCTCGCGGGAGGTGCTCTCCTCGATGCGGTCCTTGAGCTCGGCGAGGCGGGCGGCGAGGGCGGCCCAGCGGCCGAGGAGGACCTGCTCGAGGAGCTGGCGGTACTCGATCTCCTTCTCCTGATAGCGGCGGGCGGCGCCGGCCTGGCGCTTGAGGGAGCGCAGGGCGCGCTCGACTTCGGAGATCACGTCGTCGAGGCGGAGGAGGTTCGACATCGCCTCCTGGAGGCGGACCTCGGCGATCGACTTGCGCGCCTTGTAGCGCGTGATGCCGGCGGCCTCCTCGATCAGCTTGCGCCGCTCCTGAGGCTTGCCGGAGAGGATCTGCCCGATCTTCCCCTGCTCGATCACCGAGTAGGCGCGGATGCCGAGCCCGGTGTCCATCAGCAGGTCCTTGACCTCCTTGAGACGGGTCAGCTTGCCGTTCAGCCGGTATTGCCCTTCGCCGCCGCGGAAGACCCGGCGGCCGATGGTGATGCGGCCGTCCTCGACCCCGGGGAAGGTGAGGTCGGTGCGCAGGGTGAGAATGCATTCGGCCATCCCCAGCGGCTTGCGGGTGTCGGAGCCGTTGAAGATCACGTCCTCCATGCTGCCGCCGCGCAGGGTCTTGGCGCTCTGCTCGCCGAGCACCCAGGTGATGGCCTCCGACAGGTTGCTCTTGCCGCAACCGTTGGGGCCGACGATGGCGGTGACGCCGCCCGCGAAGCGGACTTCCACGGGATCGACGAAGGACTTGAAGCCGGAGATCTGGAGGCGTTCGACTTTGAGCATGGTCTCTCTTCTGGAGGAGCGTCCAGCTTAACAGCGTGCGGCCGAAGCCACAAGGGGATGGGGGAGGGGAGGGAGAGGCTACTAGATGTAGACTTCCAGATAGCTTCATGGTAGGGGAGAGAAATTCCCCCTTGCCAAGCGCTTCACAGTCATATATGTTGAAAAGGCATAAGGCGATTCTCTCTCTCCCTAAAGGAGGCGAACCGTGAAGCAGCCGTACGAAGCATCGTCGCTGTGGAGGTCCGCCTCCTCCCTTTTCTTTCTCTCGCTCGTCGTCTGCAGCATTGCGCTCGCGCCGCCCTCCGCGGCGCGGGCCGACGTCTGCTCGATCGACGAGATGCCGGCGGCGACCCTGCTGCTGCCGTACTTCGAGGTCGATCCCAACAATGCCTCGGGATTGACCACCCTGTTCGCGATCAACAACTCGGGGGCGGCGGCGGTGCTCGCCAACGTCGAGGTGTGGACCGACCTCGGGGTGCCGACGCTCGGCTTCCAGGTCTACCTGACGGGGTACGACGTGCAGACGATCAACCTGCGGGACGTCTTCAACGGCTCCCTGCCGCAGACGGCGCCGGCCGGTCAGGACCCGCAGGACACGATCAGCCCGAAGGGGCAGTACTCGCAGGACCTCAACTTCCCCGGTTGCACCCAGATCCTCCCGTACCAGCCGCTGCCGGCGTCCTTCATCGCGCACCTGCGGGCGGCGCACAGCGGGCAGTTCTCGCCGCTCCTGAACGGCTGCGCGGGGCAGGACCTCGGCGACGGCCGGCTGCGCGGCTACGTCACGGTCGACACGGTCAGCGAGTGCACCCTGCGGACGCCGGCCGACACCGGCTATTTCGGCCCCGGCGGGGTGGCGACCAGTCAGAACGTACTGTGGGGGGACGTCATCTATCTCGACCCGGCGAACAAGTATTCGGACGGCGACAACCTGGTGCGCATCAAGGCGTTCCCGGGCGCCTTCGCGGCGGGCGATCCCACCTTCTACGGGCGCTACGTCCAGCAGTCGGGGGCCGACGCGCGGCAGGCGCTCGCCACCGCCTGGGCCTCCCGCTACGTCAACGGCGGCGCCTTCTCGGGGGGGACGGACCTGATCGTCTGGCAGGACAGCGGGCGGATCGTCCGCCCCTTCGCCTGCGGCACGGCGCCGCCGGGCTTCCCGCTGCGCCACGCGCGGGAAGTCACCTTTGACGAGGAGGAGCAGACCTTGTTCTTACCGGTCGATCCGCAACCGCCAGATCCGAGCTTCGATGCCTTCCCGGCCGAGGCCAACAAGGTCCACGTCGGCGCGCCGGCCTTTCCCGTGCCGTACGAATTCGGCTGGATCTTTCTCGACCTCAAGGCGCTGACCTCGGCGGCGCCGCTCTTCCGGCAGTCCTGGGTGGCGGCGAGCCTCAAGGCGCAGGGGCAGTACAGCGCCGGCTTCAGCGCCACGCCGCTCGACACCGCCTGCGCGCCGCTGCCTTCCGTCGGCGCGCCGTTCATCTCCGCCAACGAGGTGCGGCCGTGAAGGGGCTCCGCGGTCCGGCCGTCCTCCTGCTCGCGCTCCTCGCGCCGGCGTCGTCGTCGGCGCTCGACTGCTCGATCGATCACCGTCCGGCGGCGACCCTGCTGCTGCCTTACTTCGAGGTCGATCCGAGCGACCCCTCGGGGATGACGACCCTCTTCTCGGTCAACAACTCGGGCGCTGCGGCGGTGCTCGCCAACGTCGAGCTGTGGACCGACCTCGGGGTGCCGACCCTGACCTTCCAGGTCTACCTGACGGGGTACGACGTGCAGACGATCAACCTGCGCGACATCTTCAACGGCTTCCTGCCGCGGACGGCGCCGGCGGGGGAGGACCCGCACGACACGATCAGCCCGCACAGCTTCTCCTCGGAGGATTCCTCGTTCCCGGGCTGCGAAGGGCTCCCGTACGCGACCCCGCCGGCGTCGTTGCTGACCCACCTGCGCGCGGCGCACAGCGGGAAGTTCTCGGTGCTGCTCAACGGCTGCTCCGGCCAGGACCTCGGGGACGGCCGGTTGCGCGGCTACGTGACGATCGATACCGTCGATCAGTGCGCGTTGAAGAACCCGACCGACGCCGGCTACTTCGGCCCCGGCGGGGTGGCGACCGACCAGAACGTCCTCTGGGGAGACGCGATCTACCTCGATCCCGCCAACAAATACTCGGACGGCGAGGACCTGGTGCGCATCAAGTCGCTGCCGGGCTCCTTCCATCCCGGGGACTTCACCTTCTACGGGCGCTACGTCGGGAGGTCGGGGATCGATTCGCGGCAGCCGCTCGCCACCGCCTGGGGGTCGCGCTTCGCGAACGGCGGCTCCTTCGCGGGAGGGACCGACCTGCTGGTCTGGCGCGACAGCGGCCAGATCGTCAAGCCCTTCGCGTGCGGCACGCATCCGGCGGGCTTCCCGCTCACCCTCTATCAGGAGTTCACCTTCAACGAGCAGGAGCAGCCGGTCCTCCTGCCGCTCTCACCGGAGATCCCCGGCCAGCCGCAGATCGTGCCGGCCCCGGACCTCTTCCCGGCCGAGGCCAACAAGGTCCACGTCGGCGGCCCGACCTTCCCGGCGCCCTACGCCTTCGGCTGGGTCTTCCTCGACCTCAACGCCCCCAATCCGGGAGCGGGCCCCGCGTCGCTGGTTCGCCAGTCGTGGGTGCAGACGGTGCTCAAGGCGCAGGGGCAGTACAGCGTGGGATTCCACGCGACGCCGTTCGACAGCGTGTGCGCGCCGCTCGCGGTGGATCCGGGGCAGACCGGCAGGTAGGGGCGGCCGCGGGGCGGGGTGCACAAGACGAGAGAGACAGCAGGGACGGCAGGGGCTTTAAAGAACCTGATGTCCCTGCTGTCTCTCGGGTCCCTTTTGATATCGTCCGCAGCATGGAAGGCGGCGAAGGAGCACCGGCCGCTGATTTCCTCGCCTACCACCAGGGTTCCCTCTGCATGCAGGAGACCCCGCTCGCCGCGATGGCCGATCGGCTGGGCACCCCGTTCTTCCTCGTCAGCGAGGCGCGGCTCCGCGTCAACTACCGGAATCTGGAGCGAGCGCTCGCCGCCTCCGGGGCGGGAAGCGTCGTGCGCTACTGCGCGAAGACCAATCACGAGGCGGCGGTGCTGTCGACGCTCGCCGGGTGCGGCAGCCATCTGCTGGCGAGCCATGCCGCCGAGGTGAAGCTGGCGCTTCGCTGCGGCTTTCCGGCAGCGCGGATCGCCTATGCCCGGCCGGTGCTCACCCGCGAGGAGCTGGCGGCGGTGATCGGCGATGGCGTTGGATTCGTCCACGTTCACCGGCCGGACGACCTCGACCTCCTGGAGGCGGCCGCGGCGGGGGCCGGGAGGCGGGTCCGGGTGTCGCTGCGGCTGCGGCGGGAGGGATTCGCTCTCTCGCCGCTCGAGCGGCTCAACCGCCGGCTGGGCTTCGGGGCGGACGAGACGGTGGCGGCGTGCCGGCGGCTCGCGGGCTCGCGTTGGCTCGAGCCGGCGGCCGTCAACTTCTACCTGGGGACGCAGCAGCCGTCGCTCGACGGCTTCGCCCGCGAGCTGCGCTCCGTGCTGGGGCTGCTCGAACGGATCGCCGCCCAGACGGGGGTAAGCCTCGGCGAGGTCAACCTCGGCGGCGGCATCCCCTCGCCGTCGCTCGGGCGGCTGGGGCCCCGCCGGCTGCTTGCCCGCTTGCGCGACCGCCCGGTTCCCCATCGCAGGACGGTGGATCTGGCGGCCCTGGCGCGGCGGTTCGGCGAGCTGGCGGACGGCGCGCGCCTCCCGGTGCGCCCGGTGCTCGCCGCCGAGCCGGGGCGGGCGATCGTGGGGGACGCCGCGATCCTGGTGACGCGGGTGCGGGCGCTGAGCGGGCGCTGGGCGTTCCTCGACGCCAGCCGCAACTTCCTGCCGGAATCGCCGCTCCTCTTCTCGCGGCGCATCCTGCCGCTGCGCGAGCCGGCTCCAGAAGGGGAACGGCGCTTCTACCATCTCTCCGGGAGCACCCTGAATACCCTCGACGTGCTCGACCTCCGGCGCCGGCTGCCGCGCCTCGCGATCGGGGACCTCCTGGCCTTCTGCGACGCCGGCGCCTATTCGATCTCGCGGGCCAGCCCCTACGCCGGCCTGCCGCCGGCGGTCTGGATGCTCGGGGAGGGCGGCGAGCTCCGCCTGGGCCGCGCGGCGGGCTCCGTCGACGACCTCCTGCGTCCGATGACCCCGCGAGCCGAGGGCGTGGAGGCCGGGCGCTGAGCGGCGCGGCCTTCGTCACCGGAGCGTCGGGATTCCTCGGCCGTCCCCTGGTCGCGGCGCTGCTGGCGGCGGGACGCCCGGTGACGGCGGTCTGCCGGCGGCCGGCGGATCTCGCCGATCTTCAGTCTCCCAACCTCGCGATGGCCGCCGGCGACCTGCGCGACCTCGCCTCCTACGCGGTGCACCTGCCGGCGGGGGGGACGGTGTTCCACCTGGCCGCCCTGCGGAACCGGCCGGGCGCCCGGCCGGCGGAGATGGCGGCGGTCAACGTGGCGGCCACCCTGGCGCTCGCCCGCGTGGCCGGTGAGGCGGGGGTGGCGCGCTTCGTCCACGTCGCCACGGCGCTGATCTACGGCGCGGCCTTCGACGGGAGAGCGCGCAGCGAGCAGGACCCGCTCGCGCCGGGCGCCTCGCTCTACGCGCGCAGCAAAGCGGCGGCGGTCGAGGGAATCCGCGAGCTGGCCCGCGGCGGGCTGCCGGCGGTCACCCTCTGCCCGTCTCTCGTCTTCGGCCCCGACCATCCTTCGCACCCGAACCGGATCACTTCCGAGATCCGCCGCCTGCTCGCCGGCGGGGCGCGGCTCTGGATCGCCGGCGGCCGGCAGCCCCGTAACCTGGTCTACGTGGACGACGTGGTCGGCGGGCTGCTGGCGGCGGAGGCGCGCGGGGTGGTGGGGGAGGAGTACCTGCTGGGCGGCGAGGAGGTCTCCGCCCGGGAGCTGGGCGAGCGGGTGCGCGCGCTGGCAGCGGAGCGGGGAGTGACGACCTCCCGGATCGCCCTCTCCCTGCCGGCGGGCGCCGCCCGGGCGGCGGCGGGGATCGCCGACCGGCTGCGTGGCGACGAGGCCGGAGGCGGGTATGCTACCGCCGTCCAGAGCCTCCTGGCGGAGTGGCGCTTCGACTCCGGCAAGGCGGCGCGGGAGCTCGGCTACCGCCCGCTGCCGTTCGCGGCGGGGCTGGAGCGCACGATCGACTTTTTGCTGACTGACGGATTGCAGCTCATGCCGGAAAGAATCGAGGGGAGATGATCGCCACAGCCACGCCGACTCTGCGCGAGCGCCAGCGCCGCGACTGGGACCGCATCGCGGGTTCGGTGCGCGACTTTGCCGCCGCCCCCAGCACCCTCTACTACCGGCGCTGCGAGATGGCGTTGATCACGCACGCCGTGGGGGACCTCGCGGGGAAGCGCGTCCTCAAGCTCGACCTCTGGAACGAGGCGTTCAACACCCGCATCCTCGACTGGATGCGCTCGGAAGGGGCGGAGGTGACCGGCCTCGACCTGTCGCGGGTGGTGGCCCACAGGGCGCGGCGCAACTCGGTGGCGAAGGGGGACCCGCTGCCGCTGCTGCGTGCCGACATCCGCGAGCTGCCGTTCCCCGCCGACTCCTTCGACGTCGTCTACACGATGGGGACGATCGAGCACATCGACGAGTACCCGCAGTCGCTCGCCGAGATCCACCGCGTGCTGCGCCCCGGCGGGCGGGCGATCGTCGGCGTGCCCCACAAGTGGAACCTCTTCCTGCGGCCGCTGATGGTGTGGGTGCTCGACCGCTTCGGCCAGTACCTGTACGCGCCGGAGAAGTCGTTCAGCGCTGGCGAGCTGCGGCGCGACCTCGAGCGGGCGGGGCTGCGGCCCGTCGAGCGCACCGGGATCCTCACCCTCCCCGGCTACCTGCGGATGGCGGACCTCTTCTTCTACACCCGCGGCATCCCGCTCTACCGCCTGAGCCCCCTCTTCCTCGCTCCGTTCCAGTTTCTCGAGACCCGCTGGCGCTGGCCCGGCCGCTTCGGCTACCTGCTGACCTGGATCGCCGACAAGCCCACCTGAAGCCGCATGCCCGCGCTCCTCCAGGCGTCCGCCCTGCTGCTCGGCGTCGCCCTCGCCGTCGGCCTCCTCGCCGTCACGGCGTTCGTGCTCGGACGGCTGCTGATCGGGAACCTGGAGCTGCCGGCCGAGCGCTGGGCCGTGCCGATGGCGCTCGGGCTCGCCCTGCTCGCTCATCTCGGCTTCTTCCTGGGGCTCGCGGGGCTGCTGCGGCCGGCGCCGGTGCTCGGCCTGGTGGCGGTGATCCATCTGCTGGGTTGTTTGGAGGGGTTCTGGCATGCGGGCTCGCCGCTCCGCCGCCCGTCCTGGCGGCAACAGCACTCGTGGTCCTGGCCCTCTTCCCCTTCGTCCTCCTCGCGCTCTATCCCCCCACGGCGTTCGACGCCACGATGTACCACCTCCCCTACGCCAAGGGGTTCGTGGAATCGGGCGGCATCCCCTTCCTGCGCGACCTGCGCTTCCCGGTCTTCCCGCAGGCCAACGAGATGCTCTTCGCCCTCGTCCTGCTGTTCGCGCCGGACGTCGCCGCCCACGGCGTGCAGTGGCTGATGACGATGCTCACCGCGGCGCTGGTCTGGGCCTGGGGGCGGGACGCGTTCGCCGAGCGGGGCCCGGCGGCTGCTTGGCTGGCGGCGGCGATCTTCCTCGGCAGCCCGCTGGTGGCCTACCTCGCCGGCACCGGCTACATCGAGGCGGGGCTCACCCTGTTCGCCACCGCGGCGTTCTACTCCCTGCGCCGCTGGCGGCTCTCCGGCGAGCGGCGCTGGCTGGTGCTCGCCGCCGTCTTCGCGGCCACGGCGGCGGACGTCAAGTACATCGGCCTCTTCTTCGTCGGGGTGATCGGCCTCGCCGTGGTGTTCGGCCGCCTGCCGAGGCGCTCGCCGCGCGGCCGGCTCGCCGCCGTGGCGCTGTTCACCCTGGTGGGGTGCGCCGTGCTGGCCCCCTGGTACGGGCGGATCTACGCCTGGACGGGGAACCCCTTCTTCCCCTTCTTCCCCCAGGTCTTCGGGGGCGGACCGTGGGCGCCGCTGCGCTTCCGCAGCTTCCTGGTCCACCCCAACGGCGCCGGGGCCGTCCCCGCCGTGCCGTTCCTCGAGGTGCTCGCCGCGCGGCTGACAGCCCTCGTCCGCCTCCCCTGGGACGTCGCCTTCGATCGCGCCCGCTACAACGGCGAGCCGCCGGTCTCCCCCCTCTTCCTGGCGGCGCTGCCGCTCGCCCTGCTGGCGGCGGTCCGCGACGGCCGCCAGCGGCGGCTGGTGGGGCTCGCGGCGCTCTATGCCTTCGTCTGCCTGGGGCTCCCCCCCGACTCCCGCTACCTGGTGCCGGCGCTGCCGCTGGATCAGCCTGGCGGCGGCCGGGGCGCTGCTGGCCGCTGTTGTACTGGCTGGGGGAGCGGCTGGCCGACGGGCGGGTCGAAGCTGACGGCTGCTCTGCGTCGCCTGTTTCCTTCCGGGCTGGCTCTATCCGTTCTACCGGGCGCGCCTCCAGGGGCCGCCGCCGCTGACCCCGGCCGGGCGCGAGGCGTACCTGGCGCGAGCGGCAGCCGCTCTATCCGGCGATCGCCTTCCTCAACCGGACGCGGGGGAGCGCCTACGCGCTCTGGGCCTACCATGCCGAGAACATGGCCTACTATGCCCGCGGGCGCTTCGAGGGGGACTGGATCGGCCTCGCCCGCTACGACCGCATGCTCGGCGGGCTCCAGGGCCCGGAGGACTTCCATGCCCGCCTGCGCGGAGTCGGGGCCGATCACCTGCTCCTCCCCAGCGCCTTCCCCGTGCTGCCGTTCCCCGAGGACGCCGCCTTCCGGCGCTGGTTCGCGCCGGTCTATGCCGACCCCCACGCCCGCGTGTATCGTCTGCGCTGAAAAGGACATAGGATGTCCGAGATGGAGATGGAACCCTATCGCCATGTCCCCGGCTTCCTGACCGCGGAGGAGCTCGCGCGGCTGCGCGGCGTGATCGCGGAGCGCCAGGACCTGCTGCGCGAGGTGCACGGCCGCGGCACCCTCGGGCCGCGCTACCGGGTGATCGACGGCGACCAGATCCATGCCCACCTGCCGGCGGTCGAGGAGGTGGGGGAGCGGCGGGTGCTGCCGCTCACCGAGGAGTTCGCCGGGGTTTCCCTGGCACCTCTCGGCAGCTCGCGGCGGGCGATGCGCGTCCAGGTCTACGAGCGGAAGGAGCACGGCTTCCGCTGGCACTTCGACGGCCACCCGTACGTGGCGCTGGTCACCCTCGAGAACACCAACCGCGGGCAGACCCAGTTCATCTCGCCCGGACTGTCCCGCTTCCTGCGCTTCCTCCTCTACCCGCTCTACGCCTTCCCGCAGCTCTTCTCGGTCTTCCCGCGCAGCACCGTCGAGGCGCGGCCGGGGGATCTCCTGGTGATGCGGGGGGGCGGGGTGCTGCACCGCGGCATCACCCTGGCGGACGAGGGGGAGCGCATCCTGATCGCCTACACCTACGCCGAGCCGGGGCGGAAGCCGAACCCTTTCCGGGACTTCGTGGCCCGGCGGCTGAACTACTGAGGGCTTCTTGGGGGCGCCGTTCCGGCCGCTTGATGGCTTCCGTCAGGTCGCGGTAGTAGAAGGCGGCCCAGAGCACGAAGGGGAGCGAGAACTTGAACGGCAGGTCGAGCAGGTGCTCGCCGAGGCCGTAGAAGTTGCGGGCGAAGGGGCCGTAGTGGACGAAGCTCCAGGCGCCGAGCCGCGCCGCGTAGGCGGACTTGACGTAGAAGAAGATCAGGAAGATGTCGAAGAAGATGGTGATCAGCACCGCCCAGCCGAGGTTCTCGAAGCGCCGCCGCCAGGGGATGCGCGGCACGCCGAGGAAGAGGACGCCGAGCATCAGCAGGTGGAAGTGGACGTCGGTCACCCGGAAGGAGTGGAGCAGGGTGCGCGAGGGGGGGAAGTCGCGCCGCGAGATGTAGGCGAAGTGGTCCCCCTCGCGGTAGAGATCGGTGACGCTCGGGCTCTCGGTCAGCCGCACCAGGTTCTGGGCGCTCCCCAGCAGGAAGCGGTTGTAGAACGGGGTGAGCGCCGTCCACAGGAGCGCCACCGGCACCGCCCAGAGCAGGGCGTTGCGGAAGAAGAGGAGGGTCCAGCTCCGCGGCTTGGCCTCCGCTTTCGGCGGCTCGTGCAGGCGGGCCGCGCGGGCCAGGCGCTCCTGTTTGTTCGGCTTGTGGGCCATCCGTCTTCAGCGTCAGGCGGCCGGCTCGGCGGGCGCGGGGGGCGTGGCGAAGCGGTTCGCCCAGAAGATCCAGAGCACGACGCCGAACAGGATGACGATCGTCTGCCAGATCACCGTGTGCGAGGTGTCGAAGATCTTCGGGAAGTAGATCCCGGTCAGGAAGAGGGCCACCACGCGGACCAGGTTGACCACCTGGATGGCGAGGATGCCGAGGCCGAGGCCGGCGAGGCGCGACTTCCACGAGGCGGGGAAGGCGAGCACGGCGGCGAGGAAGATCAGCATCGCCTCGACCCCGTTGCAGCCGTTGCGGATGTTGACCGCGAAGCGCGGGCTGCGGATCACCGTCCCCTGCATGGTGACGTGCTGCCCCAGCAGGTTGAGCGCCGCGCCGCTGGCGCGGGCGATACCGCCGGTGAACGGCTCGATCACGTGGTCGTTGACCCAGTGGACCGAGATCAGGGTGAAGCCTGCGCCGAGCAGGACGACGAAGAGGACGAGGAACTGGATCTCCTTGCGGTTGCGCCGCCAGAAGGAGACGGGCTCCCCATCGGGGGCCTGGTTCGGGGCGGATACGGGGGTCTTGCGGGCCATACGGTTCCAGCGCTTCCAGGTTGAAGGTGAGAGGAGATCTTAGGCGGAGAGCGGGGGAGTGTCCAGCCTGCCGGCCCCTCAGCGGTGTCCTAGTCTGAAACCTGCTCGCCTCCTTCGGGCTTCGCTCCTTCGTCGCTGCCAGTCGGCTGCGCGGTTCAGACTAGGACACTGCCGGCCCCTCGATTGACAACCCCGCCCCGCGGCCATACGATGCCGCGGATCTGGAGACCCCCCAAAGCGTGGCCAAGAACCTGACGCCGAAGACGACGATCCTCGACGCGAAGCAGATGGCGCGGATCATTCGGCGGATGGCCGGCGAGATCGCCGAGGTCCATCACGACACGATCCCGTCGCTCCTGCTCGCCGGCATCCGCACGCGCGGCGTCCCCCTCGCCGAGAAGATCGCCGCCGAGATCGAGCGCATGGAGGGAGTCGAAGGTCCCCGTCGGCATCCTCGACATCACCCTCTACCGCGACGACCTGTCGACCGTCGGCGCCCAGCCGCTGGTCAAGGGGACCCACCTGCCGCGCTCGATCGACGACTGCGCGGTGGTCCTCTGCGACGACGTCCTCTACACCGGCCGCACCGTGCGCGCGGCGCTCGACGAGCTGGTCGACTTCGGCCGCCCGAAGACCGTGCAGCTCGCCGTGCTGATCGACCGCGGCCACCGCGAGCTGCCGATCCAGGCCGATTTCGTCGGCAAGAAGGTCCCCACCTCGCAGAGCGAGATCATCGAGGTCTCCTTCCTGGCCACCGACGACACCGAGCAGGTGCGCATCCTGGTGCGCCCGGAGCAGCCCCCGGAAAAGCCGGAAAAGCCGCAAGCATGACGCCGGAGCCCCCCATCCGCTGGCGCCGCAAGGATCTGCTGGGGATCGCCGAGCTCTCGGCCGCGGAGATCGAGCTGATCCTCGATACCGCCGAGTCGTTCAGCGAGATCGGCGAGCGGCCGATCAAGAAGGTCCCGACGCTGCGCGGCAAGACGGTGATCAACCTCTTCTTCGAGGCGTCGACGCGCACCCGCTCGAGCTTCGAGATCGCCGAGAAGCGGCTGTCGGCCGACAACATCAACTTCTCGACCTCCGGCTCGTCGCTCGAGAAGGGGGAGACGCTGGTCGACACGGCGCTCAACCTGCAGGCGATGGCCCCCGACCTGGTGGTCATCCGCCACGGCCACCCGGGGGTGCCGCACCTGCTGGCGAAGCGGATCGAGGCGGGGGTGATCAACGCCGGCGACGGCGCCCACGAGCACCCGACGCAGGCGCTCCTCGACGCCTACACCATCCGCCGCCACAAGAAGAAAATCGCGGGGCTGCGCGTCGCCATCCTCGGCGACATCGAGCACAGCCGGGTGGTGCGCTCGAACATCCACCTGCTCCAGAAGCTCGGCGCCCACGTCGTCCTCGGCGGGCCGCGCACGCTGATGCCGGTCGAGATCGCGGCGATGGGGGTCGAGGTCGCCCACACCCTCGAGGACGCCATCCGCGGCGCCGACGTGATCATGATGCTGCGCATCCAGCTCGAGCGGCAGGGGAGGATGTCGATCCCCTCGGTCAAGGAGTACTTCCAGCTCTTCGGCCTCAACACCGAACGGCTGCGCGCCGCGGCCAAGGAGGACGTCATCATCATGCACCCCGGGCCGATGAACCGCGGCGTCGAGATCTCGAGCGAGCTGGCGGACGGCCCCGCCTCGGTCATCCTCGAGCAGGTCACCCACGGCGTCTCGGTGCGGATGGCGGTCCTCTATCTGCTCTCCGGCGTCACCGGTCCCCAGGAGAGCCGCTAAATGGCCGGAGAGAAGGTGTTGATCCACGGCGGCCGGGTGATCGATCCCAGCCAGGACCTCGACGACGCGCTCGACCTGCTGATCGAGGACGGCCGGGTGGTCAAGGTGGACGGCGGGATCCGGAAGCCGAAGGAGTGCGAGACGTTCGACGCCACCGGGCTCGTCGTCTCGCCCGGGCTGATCGACATCCACGTCCACCTGCGCGAGCCGGGGCAGGAGTACAAGGAGACGGTGCGCACCGGCACGATGGCCGCCGCGGCCGGCGGCTTCACGGCGGTCGCCTGCATGGCGAACACCGAGCCGGTCAACGACAGCCGCTCGGTGACCGAGCACATCCTGCTCGAGGCGCGGCGGCACGGCTTCGCCCGCGTCTACCCGATCGGCGCCGTCAGCAAGGGGCTTAGGGGTGAGGAGCTGGCCGAGATCGGCGACATGGTGCGCGCCGGCGTGCGTGCCATCTCGGACGACGGCAAACCGGTGATGAACGCCGAGCTGATGCGCCGCGCCCTGCTCTACGCCCAGCACTTCGACGTGCCGGTGATCCAGCACGCCGAGGATCTGACCTTGACCGGCAGCGGCGTGATGCACGAGGGGGAGTGGTCGACCCGGCTGGGGCTGCCGGGGATCCCGGGCGCCTCCGAGGACGTGATGGTGGCGCGCGACCTCATCCTCGCCGAGGACACCGCCGGGCGCTACCACGTGGCGCACCTCTCGACGGCGCGCAGCCTCGCCATGGTGCGGCGGGCGAAGGCGGAGGGGTTCCGGGTCACCTGCGAGGTGTCGCCGCACCACCTGATCCTCACCGACGAGGAGGTGGCGAAGAGCCACTTCTCGACGAACACCAAGATGAAGCCGCCGCTGCGTTCGGCGCGCGACCGCGACGCCCTGCTCGCCGGGCTCGCCGACGGCGCGGTCGACTGCATCGCGAGCGACCACGCCCCCCACCACGCCGACGAGAAGGACGTGCAGTTCAGCCTCGCTCCGTTCGGCATCGTGGGGCTCGAGACCACCCTGAGCCTCTGTCTCGACCGCCTGGTGCGGCCGGGGGTGCTGACCCTGCCGCGCCTCGTCCATCTCCTGTCGACCGGCCCGGCGCGGGTGCTCGGCGTCGAAGGGGGGACCCTGAAGCCGGGGAGCGTCGCCGACGTCACCGTCTTCCACCCCGACGCCGAGGTCACCCTGCGCGCCGCCGCCTTCCGCAGCAAGGGGCGCAACACCCCCTTCGACGGCTGGAAGCTCCACGGCCATCCGGTCGCGACCTTCCTGGCCGGACGGCGGATCGTGATCGGGTAGGGGTTAAGATCCCCTGCATGAAACGCAACACCCTGCCCGGATTCGCCCTCGCCCTCCTCGCGTTCCCAGGCCTCGCCCAGGCCGCCACGATCGACCGCCAGGCGGCGCTCGACTCGCTGCTGGCGGCGGAGAAGGCGTTCGCGGACGACGCGGCGGCGAAGGGGATCCGCGACTCGTTCCTCGACTTCCTGGCCGACGACGGGGTGCTCTTCCGCCCCGACCCGGTGAACGGCAAGGCGTACCTGCGCAGCCATCCGCCATCGCCGGGGTTCCTCTCCTGGGTGCCGGCCTACTCCGAGATCTCGATGGGAGGGGACCTCGGCTACAACACCGGCCCCTACGAATACCGCGAGAAGGCCGGCGACGCCGAGGCCGATCCCGGCCAGTTCGCCACCGTCTGGCAGCGCCAGGCGGACGGTTCCTGGAAGGTGCTGGTCGATCTCGGCACCGCGGGCCTCGCGTCCTCGCCTTCGCCTTCGGCCACTCCCGCCGCGCTGCCACCTTCGGCGATCCATCTCAAGGGGCCGCCGAGCTGGCCGGCGAACGCCCTCTCCGCCGCCAAGGTGGAGGCGGCGAAGACGGCGCTGCTCGCCGCCGACCGCACCTTCGGCGAGGTGGCCCGGACGAAGGGGGGGGCCGCGGCCTATGCCGCCATCCTCTGCGACGACGCGCGCCTGCTGCGCGACGGCGTCCCGCCGGTCACCGGCAAGGAGGCCGTCCGCGCCGCGGTGGCCAAAGCCACGGAGCTGCAAACCTGGGAGGTGGTGGGGGGCGGGGTCGCCCGCTCGGGGGACTTCGGCTACACCTACGGCGTCGTCCTCAACGGCGTCGCTGGGGGAGGGTCCGTGAAGACCGCCAACTACCTGCGCGTCTGGCGGCAGGTGGCGGACGGCTCCTGGAAGCTCGCATTCGACGTCCTCGCCCCGCGGCCGAAGCTCCAGCCGGCGCCAGCGGCCCCGGCCGGCTCACCGCCTCCTCCGCCCGCGCCGAACACGACGCCGCCCACGATCCCGCCCCTGCACCCGTCCGAGCCCTCCCCACCGCCGCCCGCCGGATTGGGTAGTCGATAGCCATGCACGACGAGATCCTCCAGACCGCCCTCGCCGCCGCCCACGCCGGGGCGCAGATCGTCACCCGCTACTTCCGCGACGTCGGCCTGGAGGTGCGGCGCAAGGGGGAGAACGACTTCGTCACCCAGGCGGACAAGGAGAGCGAGGCAGCCATCGTCGCCGAGATCCGCCGCCGCTTCCCGGACCACCGCATCCTCGCCGAGGAGGGGAGCGGCCGGGGGGAGGGGCACGGCGAGTACGAGTGGCTGATCGATCCGCTGGACGGCACCACCAACTTCCTGCACGGGCTGCCGGTCTTCTGCGTCTCGATCGCCTGCCGGCGGGGGGACGAGCTGGTCGCCGCGGTCATCGAGGACCCGGAGGGGCGGAACCTTTTCTCCGCCGTGCGCGGCGGGGGATCGTTCTGGAACGGGCAACGGATGGCGGTCTCGGACCAGGCCGGGCTCCGCGGCTCGCTCCTCGCCACCGGCTTCCCCTGGCGCGCCCTGCCGGCGCTCGACAACTACCTGGGGATCTTCCGCGAGGTCTTCGCGCAGTCGAAGGCGATCCGCCGCTGCGGCTCGGCGGCGCTCGATCTCGCCTACACGGCGGCCGGCGTCTACGACGGCTTCTTCGAGTTCCGCCTCTCCCCCTGGGACATCGGCGCCGGCGTGCTGCTGGTCCGCGAGGCGGGAGGGATCGTCACCGACCTCGACGGCGGCGAGGGGTTCTTCGCCGGCGGCAACGTGGTGGCCGGCGGCCCGGCCCTCCACCGCGAGCTGCTCGCCGCCGTCCGCCGCCACGCCGGCGAGGCGGCGCTCGAGCGGCTGGTGCCGCTCGCGGCGCCGGCTATCCCATGAGGGGCCGTCTCCGCCTGCCGGCCGGCGCGCCGGCGGCGACCCCTTCCGGAAGTCCCTGGAACCTCGAGATCCAGATCCACCCCGCCGACATCCGCCGGCGGGTGCGCTACCTCTTCCTCAAGCGCCGCCACCTCACCCTCGTCTCGCTGGCGGCGCTGCTCTACCTGGGTTACCTGGCGCTGGGCGTGGCCCTGGCGCCCGGGGTGGTGAGCGGTCTCACCAACCGCGACGAGTACCTGCGGCTGGCCGGCGAGCGCTCGCAGTCCGGCCGGCGCCTGCAGGCGGTGATCGCGCGCCTGAGCCAGCTCGACGGGCGGACCGGCGCCCTCGGCCTCCGCCTCGAGAAGGTCTTTCTCGCCTACGGCCTGCCGCCGGTGCGCCCGCGGCGGTCGGCGGCTCCCGGCGGCCCGCCGTCCGGTACGCTGGCCGGTGCGCGCTCGATCTACCGCGCGGACCTGGAGCAGGGGGAGCGCCTGCGCACCCGGGTGGTGGAGCGGCTCGACGCGCTCGACGGCGGGCTCGACGCGGTGAGCGCCTTCGAGGGGGCGCACCCGGACCAGGTGCGCACTACCCCCTCGGTCTCGCCGCTGCGCGGCGACCAGTTCGTGCTGGTCAGCGGCTTCGGCCCGCGCCGCAGCCCGTTCACCCACGAGCTCGAGCGCCACACGGGCATCGACCTCGCGGCGGTCACGGGGACCCCCGTCCGCGCCACCGCCGACGGCACGGTGGCCTTCGCCGGGCATTACCCGCCGGCGCCGCCCGGGGGGAGCGAGTGGTGGCGGCTGGGGAATCTGGTGATCGTCGCGAACGGCGGCGGCTTCGTCACCCTCTTCGGCCACGCCGACGAGCTGGCGGTGAAGACGGGGCAGCAGGTGAAGCGGGGGGACCGCCTGGCCACGGTGGGAAACTCCGGCTGGAGCGCCAGCCCGCATCTCTACTACGAAGTCCGCCGCAGGGGGGAGACGGCGCCTGGCGCCCGGTCGATCCGCTGCTCTTCATCCTCGATCACCGCTTTCCGAACGACGAGCAGCTGGTGCCGAAGGCGCGCGCCGCCCCGCCGCTGCTAGACTTCGAGCCACTCCCCCCATTGCCGCCCTTGAAGTAGGAACCTTATGAGCCGCACCCCATCCCCCGAGCCCCAGGCCCCCACCCTGATCATCCCCGCCGGCCTCAGGATCGAGATCGATCCCGAGGGGCAGCTCTCGATCCACGCCCCCGGCAACCTGGTGGTGCAGAACTCGGGGAAGTACGGCGTCCTCGAATCGCTCTCCGGGTCGATCCGCATCGACCGCGGCGTCGAGGTGGAGGCGATCACCGTGCGCTGCCCGGAGACCTGCTACGTGCAGGGTCACCTCACCGCCTGGAAGGTCAACGCCCGCGCCCTCCACCTCGAGGAGTCGGCGCGGGCGCACGTGGTGCTCCAGGAGACCGAGCGGCTGGAGATCGGGCGCGACGCCCGGCTGGTGGGGAACTTCGCCTCCGAGCGCGAGCTGGTGGGGCTCTTCTCCCGCTTCGCCCACCAGGTGCGCTCGCTCCCTTTCCGCTTCGAGCGCCGCCCCGAGCCGGCGGGTCTGCCGGCGCCGGAGGAGAAGGTGGTGCAGGGGAGCCAGTTCCCGCCGCCGCCCCCCGAGCCCTCGCCGGCCGAGCTGCCGGAGCCCCTCCTCTTCGCCCTCCTCCTCCTCGAGCAGGAGTCCGAGCGGCGCATCCACCCCGCCCCCTCGCAACGGGCGATCGACGAGATGATCAAGCTCCTGCGCGAGCAGGACCTTGAGACCCTGGGGCTCACCTACAAGACCCTCTTCCACCGCGTCGCCGAGCCCCGCGACGAGGCCCGGCGCGCCCACGAGCTGGTGCGCCAGCAGTTCACCGGCGAGGTGGTGGAAGGGTAGGGGAGGAGCTCAGGGCCCCCTCCTTTCTTTCTTGTTTCTCTTTTTCTGCGGCGCTCTGGCGTGTTTTGTCTCCCTGTCGCGCGTCTGTCGCGTTCCCGTCGCGGCGCGTGTCCGTCGGCGTGGCTCCGGCTCGCGGTGTGCGGCTCGCGCGGTCGGGTCGGGCCGCGCGCCGGTCGCTCCCGGCGGCCTGCCGGTGGCCCGGCGCGGCCGGCGGGCCTCTTTTCTGCCTTCCTCCTTGGGTTGGCCCCCCTGCCTCCGGGGGCGCCGCGCGTCCTCCGTCGGGTGTTTCCGCGGCCCCGGTCTCCTTCGTTGCCCTCTCTGGGGGGCTCCGGGGTCCCCGGCTCCCGCGCCCTGCCCGGCCTGCCCGGCGGTGCCCCGCTCTCGCAGTCGGGGGGTGGGTCTTGCCGTGTCTCCGGCGCAGGCGCTCGCCGTCTCCCGGTGCTCCCCCGTCGCGTCGCCCGGGTCTCGGCTCGCGCGGGGTGTCCCGGCTCCTTGGCTGCCGGCGTCGCGCCCGCCGCCTCGGGGCGCGGCCTCCCGGGCCTCCCGCGCTCCTGCCCTCGCCTCGCGGGTCGCGCCCCCGCGCCCGGTGGCCCCCCCCGGGTCCCGCCCCGCCCGCCTCCCTCGGCGGGGTGGCGCGCGGTTGGCTCGCCCCTGGCGCGCGGGCCGCCGCCGGCGGGCCTAGGGGGCGCGTCGCTCGGGCGGCGTGCGCGGCGCGCCCTGCCTCCTCCCCAGGGCCTCTCCGGGCCGGGTCTCTCTGGCCTCCTGGGGCGCCTCCCCGGGCCCCCGGGCCGGCTCTCGGGGCCCCCTCCCGGGGCCGGGCCTCCTGGGGCTCCCGGGCGTCGGGTTGCCGGGCGGCGCCGGTTCGTTCTGCGGGTTGCCTGCCCGCTCTCCCGCCCCGCCCTCTCTCCTCCCCCGCCCTCCGGGGCGCTCCGCGCTCCCCGGGCCCGTCTTCCGCTCTCCTCGGCTCCTCGGCCGGCTCGCGGCGTCGGTCGCTCTGTGCCTTCTGTGGGTCCTCCACTTCACCTTCTCCTGATCGCGGACGACGCCCGAGGTCCCGGGTTTATGCGGGATCTCCAGTCCAGCTGGCGGGGGTCAACCGGTTGACGGGTGGCGTGGACCGTCTTCGAGAGGCGCTATGACCTGGCGGTCGTCACCCAGGGGGCAGGCGCAGGTGGAGCGCCTCCGGTACATCCTCGGCCAGGGGTCGAGGCCACCTCGTGGAGAACGTCCTGGCTGGCCGGGGCCCACTGCGCGGCCGCCCTCCTCGACGGCGCACCGCTCGAGGGGCATGGTTTGATCGGACCAGGGGTAGCCGCCCGCAACCAGGGAGAGGACTTCGCCCCCCTCGACTTCGCCTCCACGGAGACGGTCGAGCTCACGCCGATCCCCTGCTGGGCGGTCTGCTCCTGACGCCTACCGCCGCTGCGTCCAGGCCTGGTGGACGACATTGACAGCCGAGCCGCTCGAGCCCGTAAAGCCGCTGGGCCCGGGCTCGGCGTCGCCGCCATCCGGTTCAGACCCGCAGCATCGCCCGACCAAGCTTGACCGGTCGCCTGCACCCCTCGTCCACGCGGCGACGAAGGCCGCCAGGAAATTCTTCTACGAGATCTACGCCGAATTCGTCAGCGCCTTCCGGATCGCCACCGAGGCGCTGCGAAGAGGCGAGCGCGACGCGCCTTTTCCACCTGGCAGCTTTCCACCCGCCTTACCCTTCGTCGCCGGATGATCCCCGACCCTTGCTCTTTGACAGCCTAACTGCCTGCTGAAGGCCATTCGGACGAGCTCCGAGCGACTCGGCAAGCCGGAGGTGTGTCCAGACAACGAGAGAATGGTCGACCAGGGAGGGGTTTCTCCTCGTCGCGAAGGGCAGGGGGTGTCGCCCCACTCGCCGCTGAGGACTTTCCAGGATTGCCTGGCACCTATGTCTGCACCTAAGTCTGGCGGCACCTATGTCCTGGAACCTATCCTCTAGAGATTCCAGGTATCTCCAGGCGGGCGGTCCGGGCGATCGTCCAACGGTCAGCAGCAGACGCTGCAGGCGGTAATGGTACAAAGTTTGGTGGCGCCGCAGGTACAGGTCTGTACACAGGAGCCCCAGCAGGCAGTTATCGTCGCGCCTCCCTGGGGCTCGGTGAGCTTTTGCGGATCGAGCTGACGCAGGGTCTCGCGGTTCAAGCGGATCTTCCGGACGGCGGTCTTCTTCATGGCGGTCTCCTTTATGAAGGTTTCTCTAAAGACTGAAGTGTCGAGTTCGCTCAGCACCGAGACAGCGGTCCGCCGGAAACCGGTCTGGAGAGGTGCTGGAGAGGTGCCAGGGTCCTCCTTGTCGGCACCTATGTCCTGGCCCAAACGTCCGTCTTTGCCCCGGAATCGCCTCCGTTCGTCCCGGGCTGTCGTCCAACACGACGCGGCGTCTTGGATTGGGCTCTCGGGCCGTTTTTTGAGGCTAAAACGGGTTTTTAGAGGCTAATACCGATTTCCAGCTGTAAAAAATTCAATTCAGGTCTTGTTCCCCAATTTTCAGGGTCTAAAAATTGAAGGTTAGACCCTAAAAATTGAAATTAGCCGCTAAGAATAGAATTTAGAGTCAAAACTCCAATTTTTTGGACTAAAAATTGACGGAGAGGTTCAAAAAAAGCGGTTTTTTGGAGTGGAAGGCCCTGTTGGCCTGTTCAAGCCCGCGCTCTTCTCCTGAAGGCACACGGTCCGACAAACGTAGGGGCGGGGCTCGTCCCCGCCCGCCCGAGGACAGGCCGGAGTCACGAGTCTCCTGATCCCGGGCGCCTTTTTCCTCCCCTGTACTGGGGGGATGCCAGGAGGGCATTCCACGCTCGCCGCTGCGGGCTTTCTTCCAGGATTGCCTGGCACCTATGTCCTGGCGGGCGCGGTCCTGACCAACTTGCAGGCGGTCACGATCGATCCGTGAAGGCGGCTGTAGCGATCAGTGCTTGCTGAACCTCGCAGTCACGCTCGCGTTCCCCGCGCTGGTCATGGTGCATGTCGTCGAAGCAGCATTCGCGTTGCCCAGCGTGCAATTGGTGGAAGTCCAGTTCGTGAAGTTGTAGGTGCCGTTCGGCGTGGCGGTGATCGACACCGCGGTGCCGCTGGTGAACCCGCCCGGACAATTCTGTGATGTATTGAGGGTCACGCTGCCGCCGGCCGAGGGGCTGACGCTTTTCGCGAGCGTGTGGCACGGGATGGCGGCGAAGTTCGCCGTGACGGCGGCCTTTCCGGCGCCGGTGATCGTGCAGGTCGTCGAAGACGCGCTTGGATTGGCCAGCGTGCAGTTCGCCGCCGTCCAGCTCGAGAAGTTGTAGCCGCTGTTCGCCGACACAGAGATGGACACCGCGTCACCGTTCGCGAAGCCGCCGAAGCAATCCGGCGCGGTGCCGATCGAAGCCGTGCCGCCCGAGGTCGGGCTGCTGGCGGCGCTCACGCCGTAGCAACTCGTCACGTCGCCCACTGTCAGATGGACCGAGGAGGACCAGCCGGTGGGGCCGCCGGTGTCGCCGGCGAGCGCGAGCTCGTACCAGAGATAGCCGTCAAAACCCGACTGCGTATTGCCGGTGGCGACGAACCGCTTGCCCTCGCCGATGTGGCCCAGGACCGTCGACGACTGCTGTGCTCCGTCTCGGACTTCCAGCGTGTTGGGGAACGCGCCGCTGACCTCGAGGCGCGTACTGCTGGCCAGCGTGGACAGGCATGACGACGGGACCCATCCGTCCCAGTGGTACCAGCCCACGGGCAGCGAGGACGCCTGCGCGAATTCGCGGCCGGCCAGATAGATCTCCTGATACGAGCCGACCGCGTCATAGGCGGTGAATTTCTCTCCCGGCCAGACGTACGTGATTTGCGGCGCCGACGCTTGCGGCAGCGCCGTCACCGTGCACTTCGAGACAACCGAGACCGCGGCCGGGACGGCGAGGTGACCGAGATCGGTCATGAGATGGTCCCAGCTCCAGGCGGGACCCGGATCCCAGTGATGGTTCGCGCCGCCCCAGTACAGCGCCGGGTTGTTCGGGTCGGGCACCTGGTTATGGCCGATGAGGTGCGCGCGGTCCAGCGGAATTGCGTACGCGCCGTGCAGACAGGACACCAGCGCTTCCAGCGACTGCCACTGCTCCGGCGTCTGCCACGAGTAGTCTTCCAGCGGCGAGCCCTCGGCCCATCCTTCCATCTCGATGCCGATCGCGGCGCGGTTGTAGGAGCTGTTGCCGCAGTGGTACGCGGTGTTGGCGTCGGCGACGAACTGCCACACCGAGCCGTCGCGATTGACGAGATAGTTCGAGCTCACCTGGTTCGACGGATTCTGAAAAATCGACAGCGTGTCGGCGGCGGTCTCCTCGGTGGTGTGGATGACGTTCATGGTGATGGCCACGCCGTTTCGGCCGACGGCATAGTTGGTGGTGGGAATGGTGTCACCGTACCAGACCACGTTCGAACAATTGGTATTGGCCAGCGTTGCAATGCGCCAGGCGCCGCTTCTCGGCGCCGGCGCGTCGGGATGAATCCGCTCGAGGACCTGCTGCGCGAAGAGATCGGCGATTTCCTTCTGAGGGATGCCGCTGAACTCCGCGACCACGCCGCGCCAACTGTCGACGTCGCGCGCCACGGCCTCGGGGTGCTTCGCTGCGATGCGGGCCAGCAGCGCCGTCCCGCCGCGAATGTTGGCTTCGGCATCCGTTCGCAGCAGATCGGGCGAGACGCCGAGCAGCGCGGCCGCGTCGCGCAAGCTGTGCCCGAACCAGTCGTCGTCGCGCAGCCCCATGACGCCGTACGCCGGCGGACGGTCACTGGACGTCGACGGCTGCCGCTGCACTCCGCCGGAGCGCACGTAGGCGACGGCGCGGACGATCTCCAGCGGCACGCCGAATTCCCTGCTGGCGCGCTCGTACGACGCGCTCAGGTCCGCGGCGTTTGCAATTGCACCAAACGACGCGAATAACGCGATGGCAACGGAGACCAGCTTTTTCAACATGCGAACCTTCCTTGGACAAGGAGATGTTGGGACGGAATTAAAACACATCGGGAGCTGAGCATCAAGGTTCGACCGGGGGAGCGGCCGAAACGGCGAACGATCGCTCCAGGATCTCGGCGCCGTCGCCGCGGCGATCGGCGGACGGCGCCCCGGAAGCGGGGAAGTTCGCGGCATTGCAGAGCAGGGCGGACACAAGGATGTGCCGCGGCTCGGCTAGCTCGGAGGCGAGGGCTCCTGCGTCAGGCCGGCATGGCCGCCGCCGGGGCGCCCTGGCGGGGCTTCCGGCGCAGGATGGTGGCGGAGACCAGCGTCACGATCAGGCCGACGGGGAAGATCTCCATGAAGGTGATCGCGGAGTTGTAGAGGATGTTGTTGTAATGCTTCGCCATCTCGGCCAGCCTGGCGGCCTGCGCCTGGGGGGAGAAAAAGGAGGAGAAGGGGGGGGTGGGAGCTATAAGGGTCATGTAGAGCGAGACTACAGGAGGCAGCGACGGAGGCGAAGCGGAGCACGATTCTTTTCATTGTCACTTCCTCCTTGGGTTGGCCCTCACCCTAAGCCGATGAGGGTGCGCCGCGCGTCCTCCGTTCGGGTGATTTCCGGGCGGAAACCGCCGAATCATCCTTTCGTTGACCCTTCTACGAGGGGCGAGGGGGCTCAAGGGGAGGCCAGGGCACGGTGGCTGGAGCGACCTGCCGAGGGCGACCGCGGGTCGCCCCTACGAACCGCACTGAGCCATAGTGTAGGGGCGACCCGCGGTCGCCCTCGGTTGTGGTGCGCCGCTCCGTCCCACCCCACCCCGCCCAAGGTAGGATACCCCCTCCACAAGGAGGCCCCGGGTGACCACGGCGAACGGCAACAGCATCAACAGCATCCCCAACGTATTCGACGAATTCGAATGGCGGGGCCTCGTCTACGACGCCACCCCCGGTCTGCGGGAGCTCCTCGCGGCGGAGAAGCTCACGGCCTACATCGGCTTCGACCCCACGGCGGCGAGCCTGCATGTGGGGTCATTGCTGCCGATCATGGGGCTGGCGCGGTTGCAGCGGTTCGGGCATTCGCCGATTGCCATCGCGGGGGGAGGGACGGGGATGATCGGGGACCCGAGCGGGAAGACGGCGGAGCGGCAGCTGCTGAGCCTCGAGAAGATCGAGGAGAACCTGGCGGGGATCAGGGGGCAGCTCGCGCGCTTCCTCGACTTCGAGGTGCCAGGGAACCCGGCCCGCATCGTCAACAACGCGGACTGGCTGGGGACGATCCCGCTGGTCGAGTTCCTGCGCGACGTGGGGAAGTACTTCACGGTCAACGCCATGATGGCCAAGGAGTCGGTGCGCCGGCGGCTCGAGGGGGAGGAGGGGCTGTCGTTCACCGAGTTCAGCTACATGCTGCTCCAGGCGTACGACTTCCTGGTGCTCTACGACCGCTACGGCTGTCGGCTGCAGATGGGGGGGAGCGACCAGTGGGGGAACATCACCGCCGGCGCCGACCTGATCCGGCGGCTACGGGGCGGCGGCGGGGGAGAGGGGGAGGCCCCGACGGGGAAGCTGGCGCACGGCCTGGTCTTTCCCCTGGTGACCACCTCGTCCGGTGTGAAGTTCGGCAAGACCGAGGCGGGGACGATCTGGCTCGATCCGGCGTTGACGTCGCCGTTCCGCTTCTACCAGTTCTGGATCAACACCGACGACCGCGACGTCCTCCACTATCTGAAGGCGTTCACCTGGCTGGGGCGCGAGGAGATCGGCGAGCTGGAGGCGAAGCTGGCGGCGGCTCCGCAGGAGCGCGAGGCGCAGAAGCGGCTGGCGCGCGAGGTGACGGCGATGCTGCATGGCGAGGGGGAGCTGGCGAAGGCCGAGCGGGCGTCGGCGGTCCTCTTCGGGGCGGAGATCAGCGAGCTCGAGCCCCGCGACGTGCGCGACATCTTCGCGGACGTCCCCTCGGTCGAGGTGGAGAAGGCGCGGCTCGAGGGGGAGGGGATGCCGCTGGTCGACCTGCTGGTCGCCGCCGGGCTCGTCCCCTCGAAGGGGGAGGCGCGCCGGGCGGTCCAGGGGGGCGGCGTCTACGTCAACAACCGCCGCGTCGCCGAGGAGAAGCGGGCGATCACCCTCGCCGACACGCTCGGCGGAGAGCTGGTCGTGCTCCGCAAGGGGAAAAAGGAGTACCGGCTGGTCCGCCTGCTTTGAACCCGCGGAAGCCTGGCGTCACCGGCCGCCGATGAGCGGTCTCCCTGGATTCAGAGCCCGGTCACCCGCACCACCTCCTCGAAGGTGGTGGTCCCTTCCGCGAGCTTGCGGAGGGCGGACTGGCGCAGGGTGCGCATGCCGTTCTTCACCGCCTCGCGCTTGATCTCGGGGGTGTCGGAGCCCTGGATGATGAGGTTCTTGATGCCGTCGTCCATCGGCATGATCTCGAAGATGCCGGTGCGCCCGAGATAGCCGGTGTTGCGGCATTCGAAGCAGCCTTCCCCCTCTTTCACCTTCACCCGCTTGCCCGGCGGCACGGCGAGGCGGAGGGTCGCGATCTCGTCCGGCTCGAGGAAGCGCTCGCTGATGCAGTGCGGGCAGATCTTCCGCATCAGGCGCTGGGCCATGGCGCCGGCGAGGGTCGAGCTGATCAGGAAGCGCTCGACGCCGAGGTCGATCAGCCGCGAGATCGAGGAGGAGGCGTCGTTGGTGTGCAGGGTGGAGAAGACGAGGTGGCCGGTGAGCGCCGCCTGGATGGCGTATTGCGCCGTCTCGCCGTCGCGGATCTCGCCGACCATGATGACGTCGGGGTCCTGGCGCAGGATGTGGCGCAGGGCGGCGGCGAAGGTGATGCCGACCTTGAGCTGCACCTCGGTCTGGTTGAAGTCCTGGTAGACCATCTCGATCGGGTCCTCGATCGTGGTGATGTTGGTCTCCCGGGTGCAGATCGTCTTGAGGGCCGAGTAGAGGGTGGTCGTCTTCCCCGAGCCGGTGGGGCCGGTGACCAGGACGATGCCGTGCGGACGGGTGATGAAGTCGTTGAAAGTCGTCATCTCGTCCGGGTAGAAGCCAAGGCCGGTCAGGTCCTGCATCACCACCTGGGGGTCGAAGATACGCATCACCACCTTCTCGCCGAAGGCGACGGGGAGGGTGGAGACGCGGAGCTCGACCTCGCGGCCGGCGCGGGTCATCTTGACGCGGCCGTCCTGCGGCCGGCGGCGCTCGGCGATGTCGAGGCGGGACATCGTCTTGATCCGCGAGGTGACGGCGGCGTGGACGATCTTCGGCATCCGCTGGATGTCGTGGAGGACGCCGTCGATGCGGAAGCGGATCAGGCTCTCGTCGCGCTTCGGCTCGACGTGGATGTCGCTCGCGCGGCTCTCGAAGGCGTGCTGGAGCATGAACTCGACGGCGTTGACCACGTGCTGGTCGGACGACTCGATCTCGCTCTCGCTCTTCATGCGCACGAGCTGCTCGAGGTTGCCGAGGTCGATGCCGGAGTTCAGGTCGCGCTCGGCGCGCTTCACCGAGTGGCGCAGGCCGTAGAACTCGGTCAGCGCCTTCAGGATGTCGGGCTCGGAGGCGACCACGAACTGCACGTCGCGGCCGGCGATCCGCCGGAAGAAGTCGATCCCCTCCATGTCGTAGGGGTTGGCGAGCGCCACCCGCAGCTTGCCGCTCGCCATGTCGAGCGGGATCATGCGGTGCCGCTTGGCGAACGGGCGCGACATCTTCGACTCGATGAGGTCGGCGTTGAGGTTCAGGGTGTCGATCCGGATGTGGTCGAGCTTGGCGTCGGCGGCGATCGCCTGGGCGAGGTCGAGCTCGGTCAGGGCGCCGCCCGAGTCCTTCTGGTTGGGGAGGCGGAGCTGGAGGACCAGGTCGTAGGCGAGCGCCTTCTGCTCGAAGGCGCTCGAGTCGCGCATCCGTTGCGGCAGCGACTTGGCCTCCTGCTTGATCGTGGTGGCCTGCTCGGGGGTGATGGCGCCCTGGCGCACCAGGATGTCGGCGACCAGCTCGGGGGTGAGATTCATCGGGAAGCGTCCTTTGAAACGGGTAGCGGAAAGCCGGGGATAGTCTAGCAGCGATCGAGGATACACTCCTGCCACCATGTCCATCCCGCTCCCGGGGCTCCTCCTGGTCGTCGCCTGCGCCCTGGGCTGGGCCGGGTTCGACCTGCTGCGCAAGCTCCTGCTGCGCGACGTGCCGCCGGCCGCCCTGGTCTTCCTGCTGACGATCGGCTCGGCCGTGCTGTTCGCCCTCTGGGCGGCGCAGCAGGAGGTGGGCCGGCCGGGGGCGGGCTACCTGCTGCCGGCGCTCGCCTCGGTCGCCTTGAACGTCGTCGCCAACCTGCTGTTCCTGAAGGGGATGCAGATCGCGCCGCTCTCCGCGACGATCCCCCTGCTGTCGCTCACCCCGGTGTTCACCACCCTGCTCGCCATCCCCCTCCTCGGCGAGCGGCCGCCGCTCCCGCACGCCGCCGGCATCCTGCTGGTGGTGGGGGGCGCCATCGCCCTGCACTGGAAGACGGAGGGGAAGTGGGATGGCGTGGCGCACCCCGGCGCGGCCCGGGGGGCGGCGCTGGTGGCCGTGACGGCGCTCCTCTGGTCGCTGACCACCCCGCTCGACAAGCTGGCCGTCGAGCGCGCCAGCGCGCCGTTCCACGGCATCGTCCTCACCTTCGGGTCGGCCCTGGGGGTCCTGCTGGTGATCGCCGCGAGCGGACGGCTCGGCGATCTCAAGGCGGTGCGCAAGGTCCCAGGCCTCTACGCCCTCGCCCTGGTCGTCAGCACCCTGGCGCTCGCCCTCCAGCTCATGGCCCTCCCCCTCGTCTGGGTCGGCACCGTCGAGACGCTGAAGCGGGGGATCGGCAACTTTGCGGCCCTCGTCTCCGGCTGGTTCTTCTTCAAGGAGCCGCTGACCCTGCGCAAGGCGGTCGCCGTGGGGGTGATGGCGGTGGGGGTGGGGCTGATTCTGACGTGAGGGTGGCCGATGAGGTGAAGGTCCATGCTTCGACGCCAGCCCGTCAGGGCGTCCTTCCTGTAGCCCAGGGCGTGAGCCCTGGGGCTTCGGTCCGCGCCAGCCCAGGGTTTACACCCTGGGCTACGGGAAGGCCACCCTGACGGGTTCTCTCCTTCCTGGCTCGAAGGGTGCATCCGTTGAGCAGGATGGAGGAGAGGGAAAGAAAAGAGAGCGCTCTTGTGATGAAGATCTTCAATTCGAATCGTAGACCCGCCCTGCTGCTGGCGGCCCTGTCGCTCCTCACCCCGGCCCTCGCCTGCTCGGCGCGGGCGGCCGATCCGGCCGGACTGCCCTTGCAGAAGATCAAGCTGCCGCCGGGGTTCTCGATCGCCGTCTTCGCGGGAGGCCTGCGGGGAGCGCGCTCGATGGCGCTGTCGCCCTCAGGGATCCTCTACGTGGGGAGCCTGGCGGGCGAGGTCTACGCGGTGGTCGACCGCAACCACGACGGGAAGGGGGACGAGGTGCACATCGTCGCCCGCGGGCTCGACATGCCGAACGGGGTGGCCTGGAAGGACGGCGCCCTCTACGTGGCCGAGGTCTCCCGCGTGCTGCGCTTCGACGGCATCGACGGCCGGCTGGCCAACCCGCCGAAGCCGGTGGTGGTCACCGACGCCTATCCGGGGGACAAGCACCACGGCTGGAAGTTCATCCGCTTCGGGCCGGACGGCAACCTCTACGTCCCCGAGGGGATGCCGTGCAACGTCTGCGAGAAGGACAACCCCCTCTACGGCACGATCACCCGGATCGCTACGACGGGCCCCAAACCCAAAATTGAGATCATGGAGCGCGGCATCCGCAACACGGTGGGCTTCGACTGGAGCCCGAAGACCCACCAGCTCTGGTTCACCGACAACGGCCGCGACATGCTGGGGGACGACACCCCGCCCGACGAGCTGAACTTCGCTCCCAAGGCGGGGATGAATTTCGGCTTCCCCTACTGCCACGCCGGGCGGATCGCCGATCCGGAATTCGGCAGGAAGCACGCCTGCGCCGAGTTCACGCCGCCGGCGCGCGAGCTCGGCCCCCACGTCGCCTCGCTCGGGATGCGCTTCTACACCGGCGCAATGTTCCCCGCCCCTTACCGCGACCAGATCTTCATCGCCGAGCACGGCTCCTGGAACCGCTCGACGCCGATCGGCTACCGCGTCACTCTGGTCCGCCTCCAGGGAGACAAGGCGGTCTCCTACGAGCCGTTCGCCGAGGGGTGGCTCCAGGGGGGCGAGGCGTGGGGGCGGCCGGTCGACGTGCAGGTGATGCCGGACGGCGCGCTGCTGGTCTCGGACGACAAGGCCGGGGCGGTCTACCGGATCAGCTACAGGAAGTGAGCGGAAAGGGGGGCAATCCGCCCCCGGTGCCGGCAGGTCTCCCGCCACGGGAGCCGGGCCGGCACCGCATTTTTTGGTCCCAGGGCGGGCGGCTCCGCGCGCCTTTCCTCCCGCCGGTCTCATCGGCTACGCTCTCGGCGTGAAGGAACCGGTCGGTGTCGCGGCGCCCGAGGCGCAGGACCTCGCCGCGCGCCTGGCCGCCGGCGATCCGGCCGCCGTCGCCTGGCTCTACGACAACATCGCTCCCGGCCTCTTCGAGCGGCTGCGCCGCCGCTACGGCTATCCGGGGGGGCCGGACGCCGCCGATCTGCTCCAGGAGACCTTCCTCCTCTGCCTGCGCGACGGCGCCCGCCTGCTGCGCGCCTTCGCCGCGGGGCAGCCCGGCGGCGCGCCGGCTCTCCCGGCGTTCCAGCGCTACCTGTGGGATCAGGCCTGCGGCCTCGCCGCCAACGTCCGCCGCTCGGTGTGGTCCCGGCGCGTGCGACCGCTGCCGGACTCGCCGCTCGCCGCCGCCGAGCCGCCTGCCGAGCGTTCCACGGTCGCCCGCGACGCCCTCGAGCGGCTCGACGGCTGCCTGGCCGGGAGGGGAGAGCGGCTCTACCTCTATTTCAAGCTGCGCTACGTCGACGGTCTGACCCCGGACGAGATCGCAGCCGGGACCGGATGGTCGAAGAAGGCGACCTACAAGCTCAAGCAGGCGCTCAACGAGGCGGTAGAGCACTGCCTCGGCCGGCTCGGGCTGGCGGCGGCAGGGTGGCTCTCCGCCCTCGCCGTCCTGGCGCTCCTGCCGGCGGCGTCGGCCTGCCGGAGCGAGGCGCCGCGGCTGCCGGTCGCCGCGGTGGTCCGCGGCAACCAGGACGTGCTGCTGGCGCCCGGCCGCCCTCCCCGGCCGCTGCTGGTCGGGCGCGGCCATCGGGCCGCCCTCTGTTTCGCCGCCCCGGCGAGCGCCGACACTAGCCGCTGGGAGGCGGTGATCAGCTTCGACGGCGAGGAGTCGCCGACAGGCTTCGCCGCCGCCGCCGCCCGCGCCGGCCCGACCCTCTGCTTCGAAGGCGAGGTCCCTTCCCGCCTCGGCCGCTCCTCCCGTGTCGCGCTGTGCGGCCGGCTGGTCGACCGCTACGACGGCCGGCGCTGGCGCCTCCCCTGCCGGGAGGTCGCCTACCAGCCGGACAGCCGGGGGATCGACGGGCTCGAGGCCCGCTTCGCAGCGTTGCTGCGGACGCGCGCCTCCCTGCCGCTCGACGGGCTCCTGCGCCGGCTCGACGAGCTGGCGGCGGCGGCTCTCCCGGCCCTGCCGTTGACCGCGGCGCGCTTCCAGATGGTCGCCGCCCAGTTCCTCACCGCCGAGGGGACCCCGGCCGCCCTCGCCGCGGCGCGGGAGCGCCTCGCCCGGCTCCCCGCGTGGCTCGATGCCGTGGATGCCGCCCTCGGGCGCTCGTTGCAGGCGGATTTCCAGCGCGGCCGCCTCGCCCTGGCGCAGGGCGAGCGGGGGGCGGCCTGGCTCGCCTTCCAGCGCGCCGAGGAGAAGGCCCTCCGCCTCGCCGACCCGACGCTGCTGGCGGTCGTGCTGGAGGCCGCGGACCTGCTCTCCCAGGCGGGTGCCCCGGACGAGGCGCTGCAGCGCGTGCGGGACGTGCTCCGGCAGTGCGGGAGCCTCGGCTGCGACCGTCAGCTGCTGCTCTACGGCCGGCTGCAACTCGCCTGGCTCACCCTGCGCCACAGCGAGGCGACGCCGGAGCAGCTGGAGCGCGCCGAAACGGAGCTGCGGGGCTCCCTGCCCGAGCTCGCCGCCGAGCACAACCCCTTCGAGACCGCCAACCAGCGGCTCAACCTGGCGTTCCTCGAGCTGCGCACGGGCGGCGATCCCCGCGCCGCGCTGCCGGAGCTGCGGCGGCTGGCGGCGGCCCCCGGCATCGGGAGCGCCAGGCGGCAGACCCTCGCCGGCTGGGGCTCGCTGCTGGCGGGGCTCGCGGCGCTCGACGGCGGGGGGGAGCCGTCGCCGCGGGCGGCGCGGGCGGAGTGCGCCGCGATCTCGAGCCCGGACCCCGAGCTCGTCGCCGCCCGGCTGAGCTGCCTCGGGCGCGCCGACCGGCTGGCCGGCGATCTGCCGGCGGCCGGGCGCGACTTCGCCGCCGCCCTGCGCGAGCACGGCCGGATCGCCGCCGGGCTCGGCCAGCGCCTCCCCCTCGGCCCCGGCGAGCGCGGCGAGGACTTCGCGCGCGCCGCCCGCGTCGCCGTCGAGAGGGGCGATCCGGCGGGCGCCTGGGAGCTGCTGCGGGGGCTCGATTCGCTGAGCTTCCAGGAGCAGGAGCGCGCCCGCTGCCGGGCGCTGGCTCTCGGCGCCGCGGCGCGCCGCTGGGCCGCCATCGACCAGGAGTCGGCCAGGCTGCTGCGCGACCTCGGCGAGCTGCCGCGCCTCGCCTCCGGCAGCCGGGAGCGGCAGGCCGTCGCCATCCGCCTGGCGCTCGAGGAGCGGCTGCGCCGGCTCTGGCGGGAGTGGCCGGGCTGCGCCGCGCCGGCCGACGCGGCGGACGCCGGGGTGGACTTCCGTGCCTTCGCGGTCGAGGACGAAGTGCTGCTGCTGCGCCGGGACGGCGCGGCCCGGGTTCGCGTGGAGCGGCGCACCCGCTGGCCGCGCCGCGAGCGGCTGGCCGCCCTCCGCGCCGTGGCCGCCGAGCTCGAAGCCGGGCGCGACGACGCCGGCGCCGGCGGGCGATGGCGCGCGCTGGCCGCCGTCCGCGCCGCCGCGGCCCTCCTCCCTCGCCAGCCCGGGGCGCTCGGGGCGGTGACCACCTTCGCCCTGCACGGCTCGCTGCAGCTCCTGCCGCTCGCCGCGCTGCCGCTCGTCCGGCCGCTGCCGGACGGCCGCCGTTGGCTGGGGGAGGTGACGACCGTCGCCCTCCACACCGCCGGCGGCCACGCGGCGGCGGCGAGCGGCGCGGGAGGGCGCCCGCTGTTCGTGGTCGACCCGGGGGGAGACCTGGGGGAGGCCGAGCGCTCGCTTCCCGAATACCGGCGCCGGTTCCCCGGCGGCCGCTTCCTGCGCGGCGCGGAGGCGACCCGCGCGGCGGTGCGGGAAGCGCTCGCCGGCGCCGAATGGCTGCACGTCGACGCGCACGCGAGCTACGATCCGGTCTTCCCGGAGATGTCGCGGCTCGAGCTGGCCGACGGCGCGCTCGGCCTGATGGACTGGGCCCGGCTGCCGGCGCCGCGCCGCTTCGCCAACCTGAGCGGCTGCCGCACGGCGAGCTGGCCGGCCACGGCGGACAGCGGCCAGTACGGCCTGGGGGGGCTGCTGACCCGGCTCGGCGCCGGCTGGGTGGTGGCGACCCGGGGACCGGTCCCGGACCATGCCGCCGGCCTCTACAACCAGGCGTTCTACCGCGCCATCGCCGCCGGCCTCGCGGTCCCCGCCGCTCACGCCGCCGCCCTGGCGGCACTGCGACCCGTCGCGCCGCCGCAGATCTGGGGCGCCATCCTGCTCCTGCGCGCCGCCGGCTCCCCGGCAGGGGGGAAATCCTCCCCGCCGCCGACTCCCTCCCCCCTGATGAGAGACCGCAGATGAATGAGCGCCCGCCAGACTCCGCCGCGGACCCGCCGCCGACCGACGTCGAACGCATCCTCCGCGCGCTCGCCGACCGGGAAGGGGGGGACGATCTCCCCGCTCCCGTCGACGAGCGGCTGCGCGCCTACCGGGCCGGAGCCTTGAGCGCCGCCGAGAGCGGCGAGCTCGAGGCGTTGCTGGCGCGCAGCGCGGCCGGCCGCCGGCGTCTGCTCGAGCTGGCCGGCGTCGACCGCACCCTTCCCCTGCGGCGGGTTCGCAATGCCGTGCTCGGCAGGCCCGCCCGCCGCCGGTGGACGACCCCCTCCTGGGCACCGGCCGCGGCGATCGCCGCGGCCGCCGCCGCGATCCTCGTGGCGGTGCTCTCCCCCTTCTTCCTGCACGTGGCGAAGGGGCCCGGGAGTCCGGCCTACGACGTCGCCGCCCGCGGCCTCGCCGAGGTGCGCGCGGCCGAGCCGGCGCCGGGCCCGGCCGCGGGAGCGGCGCGGGCCTACGCCGGGACCACCCTGCGCATCCTGGTGCGGGCGCGCGAGGACGGCACCGCCGGCGCCTCGTTCGCCCTCTACCGGCGCGGCGCGGGGGGGGTCGAAAGGGTGCCGTCGCCGGCCGAGGTCCGGGTGGAGGAGGAGCGGGGGAGCGCGACGTTCGTGGGGGAAGCCGCCCGGGTGCTGGCCACCCGGGTTCCCGGCTCCTACCCCCTCTACGTCGTCGTCTCGGCCGCCGGCGCCGCCGGCCTGCCGCCGGCGCGGGTGGAGGCCGCGCGGGGGGAGGATGCCGGCGAAGCTCTGCAGTCTTCCGGTCGTCTCGTCTATCCATTGACTATCCGTCTGCTGGCGGCCGAGCCGCCGGTCAAGGAGAGAGGGCGATGATCGGACTGGGTCAGCGTTGGGTGCTCGGTTGTGGCGTATTGATTCTCTCGATGGCTCCGGCGGGAGCGCAGATCCAAAGCTCGCCTCTCGGCGCGGGGGCGGCGGTGTCCTGGAGCCAGCTCGCGCCGGACTGCCGTGTCGCGGCGCCGGCGAGCGCGGACGTGCGGGTGATCGCCTGCGGCGCCTCCGGCTCCTTCGTCTTCAGCCCCCCGGACGCGCCGTATCAGGGCGACTGCGTCCCGATCGCCGGCGGCACCGCGACGCCGGCGCTGTTCCCCACCGAGCCGGTTCCCTCCCTGCCGCCGGCGTTCCCCTGTGCCGGAGGAAGCTGCTTCGGGCATACCCCGGGCCGCCCCTGGGTCGCGGTGCTCGACTGGCCGACGGAGCACGGCTGGAGCGTGGCGGCCACGATTCAGGAGGCCTCGGACCGGCGGCTCGGCGTCGAGCTCTTCGATCTCACCTCGGCCGGCACGCGCCTGCCGGGGGCGCCGGTCTCCGACCTGGCCGTCCTCATCGAGCTCTGCGCCGTCGCGGAGTTGCCCAAGGAGGACCGCCCGCTGGCCGTCAACCTGAGCTTCGGCCGGCGCCGGACCGCGGGATCGGCATCCGATCTGAGCGGGCCGATCGGCCATGTCCTCCAGGATCTGGCGGCCCACGGGACCCTGGCGGTGGCCGCGGCAGGCAATGACGGCGAGCTGCTCTTTCCGGCGGCGAGCCCGGGGGTGATCTCCTCCGGTGCCCTCGACCTTTCCTATCTCCAGGGGACGCAAGGGATCAGGCCCTCGACGCAGACTCCCCCCTCCGCGACGGCGCTGATGCTCGGCTATGGCCTCTATCTCCCGGCCGGCGACGGCGAGACCTACTGGCCGGCCCCGCCGGGGAGCTCGTTCGCGGCGGCGGTGCTCACCGGCTGGCTGGGAGGGACGCTGGCGGCGGGCGGCAAGCTGCCCGATCCCGCGACAGGAAGCGCCGGCCCCGGCGCACCCCTCGTCTGGACCCCTGCCTTCACGGCGGAAGGGCTCGCGCTCGCCTACGGCGGGGTGCCGCTGTCGGGCTCGCGGCTGAACGGCCCCAGCCGCCTCCTCGAACGAGCCCGGGGGAAGGCCACGGCCGCGCCGGAGCCGTCTGAGGGGGTCACCCTGGCGTTGGCCGGTCTCGCGCCCCCTCTGCCGCCCGATTCGATGCTCCATGCCGACGCCGGGAACGAGCCGCAACCGGGGGTGGATCTCTGCGTCCCCTGCCGGGGGAACGGCGGTTCGGGTGGATTCCTGGATTCGCCGGAGACCCTGGGGCTCGACCTCTCCGCGTCGGGCGTCCTGCCGGCGCAGATGGAGCTCGTCGCCGTGTTCCTGCGGGTCGGCAAGGCGGTCTACGGCTTCGAGGGGTCGCGGGATCCGGCCATGCTGGCGGCGATCGCGGCCGGCGACCTGGGGAGGATCACCCTCTCGGGGGTCGGCGGCATTCTTTCCGCAGGCGGGCAGCCGTCGCTCGTCCTGGTGGTCAACGTCCTCGGGACCGCCTATTGGCACGAGGTTCCCATCCATCTGCCGGGCTGACCCAGGATGCCCATGATGCCGATGCCAGGCCGTTGAAGATCCGCGGCGCACGTCTCGAGGCCCGGGGACGCCGGCTCTGGCGCTGGCTGTTCCCGGAGCGCGTCGAGCCGCCGGCGGAGGCGATGGAGGTCCTGCGGGGGATTTACCCGACCCTCGACCTCTCCGCGGTGGCGTTCTATCGCGGCATCCCGCACCTGATCCGGCGCCTGGGGAGCCAGGCGATCGTCATTCCGGCCGTCTGGGCGCGGCGGCGCACCTGCATCTACTTCATGCCGGAGGCCTGGGACTTCCGCGGTCCGGGGCGGCTCGGGACGCTGGTGCACGAGGGGTACCACGCCTTGCAGGTGCAGGAAGCCGGCTGGGGGATCGCGCCGTTCCGGCCCTTCGTCATCCTCTATTTCGCCCGCGGCGCCGCCAACGGCTTCCGCTACCGGGGGCATCCGATGGAGGAGGCCGCTCACGGAGTGGCCGGTCACGGCTCCAGCCGGTTCGAGTCGGCCTGCGCCGCCGGTTGGGTGGCCGGACCGGCGGCCCTCGAACGCGCCGGGCTCGCGGTGCGGACCAGCGGCATCCGCTTCTGGCGCGACCTCACGGCGAGCGTGCCGCTGGCGCCGGCCGCCCTCGCGCGGGGCGTCCTGCCCCTCTGGCTTCTGGCGTGGACGCTCGCCGCGTTCCTCGCCTGGCTCGCCCGCCTGGCCGTCGAGGCGGCGGGGGGGACGGTCGCGGCAGCGCTCGTGGGAATGGGCTTTTTCGTAAAATCGCTGGCGGAATTATTCTATTTAAACGACTAGAACGCTGTAACAAATCTCTCCCGATTGGGCCTAACATAGGGACCAGCCGATGAGCCGCTGGGATCTATTGTGATGAACAGAGGAACGAGCCAAGTGCAAAGGGGGAGCAGAGATGGCACAGGAAACCACGGAGATCCGCGATCGCATCAAGCAGATCATCGCCAACGTCGCCGGGCTGGACGCCAGGAAGATCGGCGACGAGTCGATGCTGCGGGATGACCTCAAGCTCGATTCGCTTTCACTGCTCGAAATCGGTGTCGACGTCGACCTCGCTTTCAAGCTGGAGCTCCCCGACGAGCGCTACAAAGAGATCGACAGCCTGCCCGGCATGGTGACGCTGGTCCAGGGGCGGCTGGCCGAGCGGCAGACGGTCTAGTCATGGAGGACCGCGTCGCGGTGACGGGCCTCGGCCTGATCACCCCGATCGGCGTCGGGCGAGAGGTGGTGTGGAACGGCCTGCTCGCCGGCCGCTCAGGGGTGGCCCCGGTCGAGTCCTTCGATACCCGTGCCTTCAACGTGCACCTGGGAGCCGAGGTGCGCGGCTTCGATCCCGACCCGTACGTGCGGAGGCTCGACGCCGGCGCCGTCGGCCGCGCCTCGAAGCTCGCCATCGCCGCGGCGCGCATGGCGCTGGCGGATGCCGGCATCGATCCCGCCGGTTTTTCCGCGGAGGACCGCGAGCGGGCCGGCGTCGCCATGGGGACCACCTCGGGGGAGCCGCTCGAGGTCGAGAAGCTCGACGACCGCTACCTGGCCGGCGAGCTCGACAAGGTCGGCCCCGAGTTCCTCCGCCTCTATCCCTGCCATATGATCGCCGCTCACGTGGCCCGCGAGCTGGGGCTGGCGGGGGTCAACACGATGATTCCGGCGGCCTGCGCGGCCGGCAACTACGCCCTCGCCCAAGCCCTCGACACCCTGCGCTCCGGCCGCGCCGACCTGATGCTCGCCGGCGGCGCCGACGCCTTCTCGCGCATCACCTACACCGGCTTCTCGCGCCTGGGCGCCATCGCTCCCGAGCGCTGCCAGCCGTTCGACAAGAATCGCAAGGGGATGATCCCCGGCGAGGGGGCGGCGGTGCTGGTGCTCGAGCCGCTCGAACGGGCGCGGGGGCGCGGCGCGCGGATCTATGCCGAGCTCGCCGGCTACGGCCTCTCCTGCGACGCCCACCACATGACGGCGGCCCACCCGGAGGGGGACGGCGCGGCGCGGGCGATGGAGCGCGCCCTCGCCGACGCCGGCGCGCGCCCCGACGAGGTGAGCTACATCAGCGCCCACGGCACCGGCACGCCGACCAACGACCGGCTGGAGATCGTTGCCGTCAAGCGGGTGTTCGGCGCCGCGGCGCCGCGCATCCCGATGAGCTCGATCAAATCGATGATCGGCCACACCATGGGGGCCGCCTCCGCCATCGAGGCGGCGGTCTGCGCCCTCGCCGTCGCCGGGGACCGCGTGCCGCCGACGATCAACCTCGAGGAGCCGGAGGACGACCTCGACTACGTGCCGAACGTCCTGCGCGAGCTCCCCGTCCACCTGGCGATGAACAACGCCTACGCCTTCGGCGGCAACAACGCCTCGGTGATCTTCCGGAAGGTGGAGCCTTGAGCACACCGCGGAGGAAGGTCGTGGTCACCGGCGCCGGGGTCCTCTCCGCGCTGGCGGATTCGCCGCAGGCCCTCCATGCCGCGCTCTGCGCCGGGCGGAGCGGGCTGCAGGCGATCGAGCTGTTTTCCACCGAGGGGCTCGACGGCTTCGGCGGCTTCGGCGGGCGGCGGGCGGGGGAGATCCGCCCGTTCGAGCCGCGCGACTATCTGGGCGAGCGGAACCTGCGCCCGATCGACCGCACCTCGCGCCTCCTCCTTTCGGCGGCGCAGCGGGCGCTCGCCGCCGCCGGCTGGACGCCCGAGCTGCGCGCCGAGCGCGAGGTGGGGCTGGTGCTCGGCACCACTTTCTGCAGCCTGCGCACGATCGCCGAGTTCGACCGCCGGAACCTCCAGCTCGGCCCCTCCTACGCGAGCCCGCTCGACTTCGCCAACAGCGTGATCAACGCCGCGGCGGGGCAGGCCGCCATCTGGCACGCCCTGCGCGGCATCAACTCGACCCTCTCGGCCGGCGAGGCCTCCGGGCTCGCCGCCATCGCCTACGGCGCGGGGCAGATCCGCGGCGGCCGGGCGGCGGCGCTGCTCGCCGGCGGCGCCGAGGAGCTCTGCTTCGAGTCGTTCCTCGGCCACCTGCGCGCCGATCGATTGTCTGCGGGCGAGGCGGTGGACCCGCTGCCGTTCGACCGCCGCCGTTCCGGCTTCGCCCTCGCCGAGGGGGCGGCCCTCTTGGTGCTCGAGGAGGCGGGAGCCGCGGCGGCGCGGGGGGCCACGGTGCTCGCCGGGGTGCTCGGGTACGGCTCGGCGTTCAACCCGGAGACGGGGGGCGCCGCAGACACCGCCGAGGCCGGCGGCGCGCGGGCGCTGGCGCGGGCGATCGCCATCGCGCTCGCCGACGCCGAGCTGGCGGCGGCCGACCTCGACTGTGTGAGCGCGTCGGCGAACGGCAGCGTGGCCGGGGACCGCGCCGAAGCCGCGGGGATCGCCGCGGCGCTCGGCGGGCATGCCGCGAATCTGCCGGTCACCGCCGTCAAATCGATGCTGGGCGAGGCGCTCGGCGCCTCGGGTGGCTTCCAGGCCGTGGCCCTGCTCGAGACCTTGCGGACAGGATCTCTCCCCGGAATCCTGGGGTTGGAGCGTGTGGAGGATGGATTCCCGTTGACCGGAGCCGCCGCCGCGACCCGCGAGGTCGCCGCGCGGCGCGCTCTGCTGACCGCTCTCAGCACGGACGGCCACGCCTGCGCCGTGATCCTGGGAGCCCCGGAGGTGTCTCGCCATGAAGCATGAGAGAGACGACGAAGCGGTTTATGACGTCGCCATCTTCGGCGCCGGCCTGGCCGGCCTGTGCCTGGGCCGCCAGCTCCTGCTGGCGCGTCCGGAGCTGCGCATCCTGATGGCCGACCGCCGCGCCGAGATCCCGCCTCCGGAGCAGAAGGTGGGGGAGGCGACGGTGCAGGTCAGCGGCTACTACCTCTCGCGGGTGCTCGAGCTCGAGGAGCACCTGCTGCGCGAGCACTATCCCAAATACAATCTCCGCTTTTATTGGAAGCCGGACGGCGTGGGTGGCAGCTACGAGGATTTCAGCCAGTCGTACATCCGCAAGCTGTCGAATATCATGACCTATCAGCTCGACCGCAACGTGCTCGAAGGGGAGATCCTGCGCTGCAATCAGGAAGCGCCCGGCTTCGAATTCCACGCCGGGATCGGCCATCCGGAGGTCGAGCTCGCGGAGGCTGGTCCGCACTCCTTCCGCTTTCAATCCGGAGAACGGGAGATCGCGGGGCAGGCTCGCTGGGTGGTCGACGCGACGGGGCGCAACCGTCTGCTGGCGCGCCGCCGGGGGCTGGTGCGGCGGAGCCCGATCCGCCACGGCACGTCCTTCCTGTGGGTGGAAGGGCTGGTGGATCCGGAGAAGTTGACCGGCCTCTCCGCGCGCGAGGTCCGGCTGCGGAAGGATCGCTCCGCAGTCGGTCACACGCCGGCCTTTCTCGCCACCAATCACTATTGCGGCGAGGGTTTCTGGTTCTGGGTCATCCCCCTGCACGGCAAGACCAGCCTGGGCCTGGTCTACGACTCGGCGCGGATCTCGAGCAAGGACGTGTCGACCGCCGCCAAGCTGACCGCATGGGTCTGCCGCGAGTTCCCGCTCTTCGCCCGCGACCTGCCGGGGCGCCGGGTCCTGCACCACAGCGGCTACACCGACTTCGCCCTCGACGGCGCGCAGACCCTGTCGGCGTCGCGCTGGGCGATGGTCGGCGAGGCCTGTCGCTTCACCGATCCGCTGTACAGCCCGGGAGGCGACCTGATCTCGATCTACAACACGCTGATCACCGACGCCATCCTGACCGAGGGGGAGGAAGAGCTGGCGGCGAAGGTCCGCACCTACGAGTCGGTGGCGCGCGCGGTCTACGAGGCCTACGTGCCGAGTTACGCGGTGAGCTACGACACCCTGGGCGACCAGCAGACCTTCTCCTTGCGCTATACCTGGGAGCTGACCGTCTACTTCGCGTTCTACGTCTTCCCGTTCATCAACGACCTGTTCACCGACCGCGGCTTCCTGCCTGGCTACCTGCGCCGTTTCGCACGGCTGGGGCCGACCAACCGCGGCTTGCACGAATTCCTGAACGCGTTTTATCACTGGAAGAAGGAGCACCTCCGGCCGCGCGGCGGCGAGCCCGTGTTCTTCGACTTCACCGAGCTCGAGGCGCTCAACGCCGCCGAACGCTGCTTCTACAAGGTGGGGCTGAACGCCGAGGAGGCGCGCAAGGTGCTCGACGAGCAGATCGTGAGCCTCGAGGAGCTGGCCCGCTGGATCGTGGCGTATCTCAGCTCGGTGGTGCTCGACGATCCGGCGGCGCTCAGCAACGCTGCCTTCGTGCGCGGCATCGACCTCTCGCACCTCGAATTCGATCCGGCGGCGATGGCGGCGCGCCTCGCGGCAGCCCGCGCCGAGACCTCCGAGCCCTACGCCTGGAGCTTCACCCCGCCCTGCATGGCCCGCTTTGCGGCCGGACGGCGGCCGGCGTTGCCGAGGCCCGCCTCGGCTCCGGCGGAGGTGCCGGTCGAGGCGATGGGATGACGACGGACCACGCGCCGGGGCTCGACCCCCTCTTCGCCAACGCGCCGGCGGAGCAGGAGTGCGCGCTGCGGATCGAGGGGAAGGTGCCGCCCTTCCTGCGCGGCACCTACTACGTCAACGGCCCCGCCCGCTTCGCGCGGGGGACGGAGCGCTACCGCCACTGGCTGGATGGCGACGGCATGGTCTGCGCCCTGACCCTGGACGATGACGGCGCCCGCCTCGCGGCCCGCTACGTGCGCGGCACGCGCCTCACCGAGGAGGAGGCGGCGGGGCGCCCGCTCTACCGCTCGTTCGGCACCGCGTTCCCGGGCGACCGGCTGGTGCGCGGCGTGGCCCTCGAGTCGCCGCTCAACGTCAGCGTCTACCCCTACGGCGGCGCCCTCCTCGCCTTCGGCGAGCAGGGGCTGCCGTGGGAGCTCGACCCGGTGACCCTCGCCACCCGCGCCCCGTTCACCTTCGGCGGCGCCCTCAATCCCATCAGTCCGTTCGCCGCGCACCCGAAGATCGATCCGGCGACCGGCGAGCTGTTCAACTTCGGGATCAACTTCGCCTCCGCGCAAGCCAGCTTGAACCTCTATCGCTTCGACCCGGAGGGGAAGCCGGTCTATCGCCGGCGCCTGCCGCTCGACGCGCCGGTCTCCGTCCACGACTTCTGCCTCTCCGGGCGCTACGCCATCTTCCATCTCGGGCCGTACCTGCTCGACATGGGGTCGCTGGCGGCCGGCGGCACGCTGCTCGACGGCCTCTCCTGGGAGCCGGAGCGGGGGAGCCGCCTGCTGATCGTGCGCCGCGAGGACGGCGAGCCGGTGGCCTCGGTGCCGGTGGGGCAGCGCTACGTCCTCCACGGCATCAACGCCTTTGACGAAGGAGACCGTCTGACCGTCGACGTCGTCGAGCTCGACCGCCCGGTCTACGACCAGTACCAGCTCGACGCCCTGTTCACCGAGGTCGGCCCCGGGCGCCCGGTGCGCTTCGTGATCGATCTGGCGCGCGGGGAGTTGCTCGAAACCCGGGAGATCGCCTACGACCTGGCGCCCGACTTCCCGGCGATCGATCCCGATCTCCTCGGCCGCCCGTACGACGACCTCTGGATGCTGGGGATCGGCCAGGCCGGCCGGCCGGGGCGGAAGTTCTTCGACCAGGTCGTCCACCTCGCCTGGTCGCGCCCCGACCGCGCCGAGGTCTGGCAGGCGCCCCCCGGCCGCTACCTGGGGGGCGAGCCCGCCTTCGCGAAGAACCCGGCGGGGGGCGGCGCGGTGATCTGCCAGTGTTTCGACGCCCGCACGGGGGAGAGCGCCTTCCTGATCTTCGACGCTTTCGCCGTGCCGGCGGGGCCGGTGGCGGTGATCCCGCTCGAGGCACCCATGCACCTCGGTTTCCACTCGGTATTCGTGCCGTCCTGAGCCGTCCCGGTATTCCGTTCTGGAGGCACAATAAGTGCGATATGGAAACCTCACGCAAGCCTTCACTCGATCAGGAAGATGCCCGGGAGCACATCGACGAGGCGCGCCGGCAGGCGGCGGCGGAGGGGAAGCGGGTGGCGGTCGTCTTCGGCGCCAACTGGTGCCCCGACTGCGAGGCGTTCAAGCGCTCGCTGGGGCACCGGCTGGTGGCGCCGATCGTCGATCCCAACTTCGTGGTGGTCAAGGTCTCCGTCGGGAACCGCGACCGCAACCTCGACCTGATGGCCGAGTACGGCATGAACGTGGGGAGCGGCATCCCCTCGGTCGCCATCCTCGAGCCGGACGGCTCGCTGGTCATCGCCCAGCGCGACGGCCAGTTCAGGAACTCGAGCGCGCTCCTCTCGGTGCACGAGATCTCGTCTTTCTTCCAGCGCTGGGCGCCGGCCCGGGCCGACGCGAGCTGACCCGAGCGGGTCAACGAGGGACTTCAGGGACGGCAGGGACCTCAGGGACGTCCGTGGTGTCTCTGTTGTCCCTGAAGTCCCTTAGAATCCCCAGAGCAGTCCTCCCCCCTAACCCCATCCACAGAGGAGGTTTGTCTGCGATGACCGAACCGAATCCGCAGGCGGCGCCGGGCGATCCGCTCGTCCGCATCGAATGCCAGTGGTGCAAGAGCCAGAACGAGGGATCGGCGACGAGCTGCCGCGCGTGCGGCGCGCCGCTCGACGTCAAGAACCTGGTCAGCGACTCCGGATGGCGCGAGGCGCCGCGCCTGCGCGACATGACGGAGATCCAGTTCGGCGCCAGCACCTGCCAGGTGGAGGGGGAGATCGTGCCGGTGGCCGAGATCAACCTGGCAGCGGGGGACTCGATCTTCTTCGAGCACCACGTGCTGCTGTGGAAGGACGACAAGACGGCGATGAGCGTGCTGCCGCTGACCGGCGGCGTCAAGCGGGCGCTCGCCGGCATGCCGTTCATCATCAGCGTCGCCCACGGGCCGGGGCGGGTCGCCTTCTCGCGCGACGCGACCGGCGAGCTGGTCGTGCTGCCGCTCCATCCGGGCATGGAGCTCGACGTGCGCGAGCACGCCTTCCTGCTCTCCTCGCACACCATCGAGTACAGCTTCCTGCGCATCAAGGGGCTGCGCAACATCCTGTTCGGCGGCCAGGGGATGTTCATGGACCGCTTCGTGACCAGGACGGCGCCCGGCCTGTTGATCCTTCACGGCTACGGCAACGTCTTCGAGCGGCGGCTCAACCCGGGGGAGAGCATCCTGGTCGAGCCCGGAGCCTTCCTCTACAAGGACTCGGCGGTGACCATGGACGTCGAGCCGATCAAGCTGACCAGCGGCTTCTTCGGCGGCACCAGCATGAACCTCGCCCGCATGACCGGCCCCGGCCGCGTCGGCATCCAGTCCATGTACGTCCACCACACTACGGAGTAGGGGGAGGCGCGCGATGACGAATCCCACCTATTCCGCTCCTCCCGCGGGCTCCTCCGGCCGCTCCTACACCTGCACCTGGTGCGGCCAGGCGAGCGACGGCGCGGGGCTCTCCTGCCCGGCGTGCGGCGCGGCGGTCGACGTCCGCGACGTGGTCAGCAACTCGGGGTGGTCGAAGCTCCCCGGCCGCCGCGACATGGCGAAGCTCCAGTTCGGACATTCCTACTGCCAGGTCGAGGGGACCTACGTGCCGGTGGCCGACATGAACCTGGCGGCGGGGGACTGGGTCTATTTCTCCCACCACGTCCTGCTCTGGATGGACACCCAGGTCAAGGTCACGGCGATGGCGATGAAGGGGGCCTGGAAGCGCATGCTGGCCGGGATGCCGCTGATCATGACCCAGGCGCAGGGGCCGGGGCACATCGCCTTCTCGCGCGACACCCCGGGCGAGATGATCTCGCTCCCCTTGCAGCCGGGGCAGGCGGTCGACGTCCGCGAGCACCTGTTCATGGTGGCGACCGGCGCGGTGACCTACGACTGGTTCTCGTCGAACATCTGGTTCAGCACCCGCGAGGGGGACGAGACCGAGACCCACTATCCCCTCGGCATGCTGCTCGACCGCTTCCAGTCCGCGGCGGCCCCCGGCCTGCTCCTGCTGCACGCCGCGGGGAACGTCTTCGTGCGCAACCTGGCGGCGGGGGAGACGATCCTGGTCAAGCCGACCGCCTTCCTGTTCAAGGACACCACGGTGCGCATGCAGCTCCACATCGAGAAGCCGGCGGGGACCTGGCGCTCCTGGCGCTCGTGGGGGGACCGCTACCTCTGGCTCCGCCTGCACGGCCCGGGGCGGGTCGCCGTGCAGTCGGCCTTCGAGCCGCTCGAGGACAACGGCCGCACCATCGTCGACCACTCGGGGGCTACGACGCGCCAGTGGTGAGGCCAGTGGGGAGGATGGACAGCGAGCCGGTGTCGGCCGAGGTGCGCACGCGGTTCCGTCCGTCGCTCTTGGCGCGGTAGAGGGCGCGGTCGGCGGCGGCGATCAGCTCCGCCGGCCGCCTGCCCCCCTTGCCGGCTGTCGGCGCTGTCGGCGTTGTCGGAGATAGGGCGGCGACGCCGAAGCTCGCCGTCAGGTGGCCGAGCGCCGCCTGCGGGTTGGGGATCGCCAGCTCCTCGATCCCCTGGCGCAGCTCCTCGGCCACGTCGGCCGCGGCGTCGAGGGTGGCGCCGGGGAGGAGCATCGCCAGCTCCTCGCCGCCATAGCGCGCGGCGAGGGTGCCGTGGCGCCGCGCCACCTCGGCGAGGAACGCCGCCACCGCCTGCAGCCCGAGATCGCCCGCGAGGTGCCCGCGGGTGTCGTTCAGACGCTTGAACTCGTCGAGGTCGACGAGGATGAAGCCGATCGACCGCCAGCCCCGACCCCACTCCTCGTCGAGCGCCAGTTGCAGCCGCCGCCGGTTGGCGATGCCGGTCAGCTCGTCGCGCAGCGACAGCTCCTCGAGCCGGCCGTTGGCAGCGGCGAGGTCGGCGTGGGCGCGCCGCAGCTCCTGGACGGTGCGCCGCAGCTCGAGGGTCTGCTCGGCCACCCGGGCCTCGAGCCGCTCGGCCCGCTGGTGCAGGGCGCGCCCGCGCAATCGGACGTAGACGAGGACGGCGGCGATCGCGAGGCCGGCCCAGAGGGCGAGCGCCCAGCCGGTCCGGTACCAGGGGGGGCGGACGTGGAACGGCCAGGAGGCTTCCGGCCCTGCCTCGCCGCCGGGGCCGATCGTGCGCACCCGGAAGGTGTAGTCGCCCGGCGGCACCCGGGCGAGCTCGGCGAAGGGCTCCGCGGTCGGCGCGCTCCAGCCGGCGTCGAGGGGGGCGAGCCAGGTGCGGTAGCGCAGGCCGGCGCGGAAGGAGAGCGGGGCGAACTCGATGCGTAGCCGGCGGCCGTCGTAGGGGAGGACCGGAGCCCCGCCGGCGCCGCGCCCCCCGCCGTTTCCCGCCTCGCCGCCGAAGAGAAGCTTGCCGCCGCCCGAGGTCACCCGCGAGATCCGCGGCGGCGGCAGGGCCCCGGCGGGGTCGCCGAGGGGGTCGGCGCCGGAGCTCCCCTGGTAGCGGAAGAGGCCGCTCTCCGCCGCCATCCAGACCACCCCGTCGGGCTCGGCGACGATCTGCTCGATGCCGCGCGCCGGCACCTCGGGGAGCGAGTGGGTTTCGGGCGCCCAGCCCTCTCCCTGGCGGACCAGGATGGAGGTCGGGTGGGTGTTGCGCCAGAGGTTGCCGCCGGCGTCGACGGCCAGGCGGTTGAACAGCTGTCCGGCGAAGGGCGCCAGCGCGGGGTCCGCCACCAGCTCGCCCCGCGCTTCGTCGAGGACCAGGAGCCGCTCGCCCGCCGCCGTCAGAATCCGGCCGCCGGCCCGGACCAGCTGTCCGTCGACGTCGCTCCCTCGCACCGGATGGACCCGGGGGGTGCCGGTCGCCGGCCATCCGGGCGGGATCTCGACGCGCAGGGTGCCGCCTTCGGTGTTGCACCAGAGGACGCCGTCCTTCCCTTCCAGGATGCCGCGCACCTCGTCGGCGACGCCGGCGACCTTCGCCTCGAGGCGCCACCCGGCGCTGTCCCGCCGCAGGGCGACGAGCCCATCCTCGGTCCCCATCCAGACCCGGCCCGGCTCCGCCCGCGAGCGGGTGAGCGCATAGGCCGTCTTCTCTTCGGAGCCCGCGACCCGCCGCGGGGAGGCGGTCGCCTCCGGGCCGATCGACGCGGGACCGATCGAGAACACGCCGAACGCCACCCCCGCCAGCAGGTCGTCGTCGACCGAGAGGAGGCTCCAGACGGCCGGCGAGATACCCGGGACGGGGCGCAGCCGGGCGGCCGGACCATCCCCCGGCGCGCCGCCGGCTCCCGCGCCGACTCCCGCGGTGGTGAACAGCCCCGCCGCCGTGCCGACCCACAGCGCCCCGCGGTGGCGCTCCAGGCTGTAGACGCTCCCCTGGAGGCCCGAGCGGCGGTCGAGCACGGACAGCGGCGAGGCGACCTCGATGCGCGCCAGGCCGTTGTTGAGCGCCACCCACAGCGACCCCTCGCGGTCGACCACGAGGCCGTTCACGAAGTCGTCGTTCAGCCCCGCGGCGCTGTCGATCACCTGATCGACGCCGCCGTCCGGGCGCAGGAGGAGGAGCCCGCCCAGTACCGAGCCCAGGGCCCATCGGCCGTCGGCCAGCCGGCAGCCGGTGATCACGTGCCTGGCGAGAGCCCAGCGCGACGCCTCGGGGGCGAACGGCTCCGCCCTGCCGGCGCGGAAGCGGAAGAGCCCCTCACCGCGCACCGAGACGAGCAGCTCGTCGGTGGCGGCGGCTCCCATCGGGAGCAATTGGTCGATCCGCCGGCCGCGGAACATCTCGCCGCCGGGCACTGGCGCCAGCCGCGTCCCGGCCAGCCGGGCGAGTCCCCCCTCGCGGCTCCAGACGTAGAGCGTCGATCCCACCAGGAAGCTCGCGGGGTAGGGGTGGTCCCCCGGGAGGGTGGCGGCGGTGGTGAACCGCTCGCCGTCCCAGAGCAGCAGCCAGCGCGCGGTGACGAAGAGGAAGCTTCCCGGCCTTCCCGGGACCGCCTGGAGGGTCAGGACCTGACCGAAACGCCGCTGCGCGGCGGGGAGGCGGTCGCGCAGCGAGGTGAAGCGCAGGGTGCCGGTGGCGTCGGGGCGCAGCAGCCCGAGCTCGTCGTCGCCCCCGGCGGCTACCTCGCCCCGCTCGTCGCTGGCGAGCGAGAAGGCGGTCTTGCCTTTGCCCACCGGGACGATCTGCCACCAGGCGCCGTCGTAGATCAGGACGCCGCCCAGGTTGGCGACGTAGAGCACGCCGCGCGGGTCGCGGACGATGCCGAACGACTGCGTCTCGGCCTCGGGGAGAGGGGGCTCGTAGGCCTGGATGAGGGGAAAGCCGCGCTCCATCGTCCGCGCCGGGGTCGGGATCGGCGCGGCGGGGGCGGCGGCCGCCAGGAGGAGACCGAGGAGAATCCCAGCGAACGAGCGGGGGAGCATGGTGGCGGGGGTTCTGCTCGCCCCTCAGAAGGTGTCGCCGGTCGACACCAGCCACTGCAGGCGCTGGAGCGAGCGGTCGCCGTCGAGCGGGAAGGCGACGTCGAGGTGGAGGACGCCGGCGCGCGCCGAGCGGCTGGAGGCGACCCGCAGGCCGAAGCCGATGTCCTTGAGCACCCGCCGCTGCTGGATCAGGGTGAGGTCGCGCTGCGACAGGGTGTCGACGAACCAGGCCTGGCCGGCGTCGAAGAAGACGGCGGCCCCCAGGCGCACCAGATGGAACAGCTCGCGGTCGCTGAAGAAGCGCTGCTCGAGGTTGAGCAGGAAGCGGCGGTCGCCGGACTGGAAGCGCAGCGGGTAGCCGCGCAGGCCGCTGTCGCCGCCGAGGGTGATCTGGCTCTCGCCGTCCAGGTGGTGGGCGAGGTCGGCGCCGAGGGCGGCGTAGAAGAGATGCGGGCCGAAGTCGCGGACATACCAGCGCAGCTTGCCGCCGGCGACCAGGTTCTCGGCGTCCCCCTTCGCCCAGCGGGTCGAGACGCCGAGCTGGCCGAGGATCAGCTGCCCCGGGGTGGGGCGCCAGCCGTCGGCGATCGACCCCTCGCCGATCAGGCGCTGGGCGTCGCCGCCGAAGAGGGGGGAGGAGAGGCCGAAGAGCAGGCTCATCTGGCGGCCGAGGTTGAGGTCCTCGGAGCGCTGCATGCGGTCGAGGTCGCGCTCGACCACGAAGCCGTTGCGCACCGACTCGAAGCGCACCCACGGGTAGGCGAGGGTGCGGTCCGGAGGGGTGATGAACACCGCCTTCAGGGGGCGGCCGGCGCGCGCGAAGACGTCGCGCGAGTAGGTGAAGCCGGCCTGCCAGCGCTCGGTCGAGTCGCCGATCAGGCCGGGGGAGAGGCCGCCGTAGAGCTCCACGAAGTCGGTCTCGTGATGGAAGTCGGTGGCGATCTTCCCCGCCTTGTAGAGGTTCTCGAGGCGGTCGTCGTGGTAGCTCAGCAGGCCGAACGCCCGGCGGGTGTCGAGCGAGTAGAACGGCTGCTCGATCTCCAGGCGCTGGCGGCCGCCGTCGCTGTTGTCGGCGTAGGAGGCGAGGAGGCGGACGCGGCTCCCCAGCAGGTTCGGATCCTGGACGCGGACCAGGTTCGAGGTGCGGTCGATCGAGCCGATGCGGGCGAGGTCGATCTCCTTGCCGGTGCCCAGGAAGTTGCTGTCCTGGAGCGAGAAGCTCGAGCTGTCGCGCCCGCCGGCGCGGCCGAAGGAGGCCCCCCCCGAGAGGGTCCAGACGTCGCGCGTCGCCACCTCGACGTCGACCTTGCCGTCGTCGCGCAGGATGGGACGAATGTCGACGTCGTAGAGGTAGTCGTGGGTGCGCAGGAGCCGCGCCGACTCCTGGATCAGCTCCGGGGAGAAGACGTCCCCCGGCTTGAACAGGAGCTGTTCGGCGACCACACCGGTGTGGGTGGTGCGATGGAGGAAGTTGGCGAGGTGGAAGAGGCGGTTCCCCTCGCCCGGCTTGTCCGGATCGAAGATGTTCCTGGCCACCACCCGCACCTCGCCGATCACGCTCCCCGGCGGGATCTCCTGCGGCCTCAGCACCCCGAGAGCGGGCGGCGGGGGAGGCTCGGCGGCCGGCTGAATCTGCGAAGAGATCGACCACAAAAGGCCGGGAGACGGCTGCGCGTGGGCCGTTGTGGCGAAGGGGGCGAAGAGGAGGGCAACCAGGAATGCAGCGGCCCCCGGCAGACGGGACCGGCGTTCAGCGACGGGCGGGCGGCGGCTGCCGCGGCTCGTGACCATGCGAAAGCTCAGCGTACGGCTCGTCAAGTGTACGGATCATAGCGCGGGAACGTCGCGGCGCAAGCCGGAAACGGCTTATCCCTTGACCCAGTGCGCGACGGGCCGGGCGAGGAACTCTTCGACCGCGATGCCGTCGCCGCCCACCAGGAGCTGCCGCTGGGGAGCGAAGGCGGCATGGAAGGCCGTCATCCCGGGGAGCTCTTCGGGAGTGCGCCCGCTCTTGACCTCGAAGGCGGTCAGCCAGCGGCCGGCGCGGGTGACGAAATCGACCTCGCGGTTGCGCTCCCGCCAGTAGAACAGCTCGCACTCGCCGGCCGCGGCGGCATTGGCGAGGTGCGCTCCGATCGCCGATTCGACCAGCCGCCCCCAGAGCTCGCGGTCGGCGCGGGCTTCCTTCAGGGTGATCCCCATCGGGGCCGTCATCAGGGCCGTGTTGAGGACCTGGAGCTTCGGGCTCGAGCCGCGCTGGCGGACCGTCTGGGCGGCATATTTCTGCAGCCCCACCAGCATCCCCGCGCCGGCGAGCAGGTCGAGATAGTGGGCGAGGGTGACGGTGTTGCCGGCCTCCTGGAGCTGGCCCACCATCTTCGTGTAGGAGAGGATCTGCCCGGAGTACCGGCAGCCGAGCTCGAACAGGCGCCGCAGCAGGGCGGGCTTGTCGACCCGCGAGAGGAGCAGGACGTCGCGCGAGATCGTCGTCTCGATCAGGGAGTCCAGGACGTAGCGCGCCCAGCGCTCGGGATCGTCGATCAGCGGCGCGGCGCCCGGATAGCCGCCGTGGAAGATGTACTGGTCGACCGTCCACCCGAAGGCCTCGCGCATCTCGGCGAACGACCAGTGCAGGATGCGCAGCACCTCGAAACGGCCGGCCAGCGATTCGGTCAGCCCGTCCTGCACCAGCAGCGGGGCCGAGCCGAGCAGGATCACCCGCAGCGGGACCCCCGAGCGGGTGTCCTCGTCCCACAGGCGTTTGACCCGCTCGGACCAGCCCCCGATCTTCTGGATCTCGTCGAGGACCAGGACCGCCCCGTCCGGGCCGGCGTCCCGGGCCTCCAGGCGGGCCGCCTCCCACTGCTGCTCGACCCACGCCGATTCGCGCAGGGTCGGGCCGTCGGCGCTGGCGTAGCGGGTGGGGAGGCCGGAGGTGCAGGTGACCTGTCCGACGAGCGTCGTCTTCCCCACCTGCCGCGGGCCGGCCACCGCCTGGATGAAGCGGCGGGGCTCCTCGAGGCGGCGGGCGAGGACGGCGGCCTGGGGGCGGATGAAGTCGGGCATCGGCGAATGGCGAATGACGAATTACTCAGTACGCTGAGTAAATTTACTCAAGGTACTGAGCAGACGCAAGTCAGGGCGGCCCGACCGGCATCGCCGGCACCATCCCCGGGAAGACGTAGGCCTGGAGGAGGACGAGCACGCCGACCAGGCAGGCGAGGGCGATGCTGTGCCAGAAGACGTAGCGCAGGATCTCCCCCTCCTTCCCCTCCTGGCCGGTGGCGACGCCGGCCACCACGATGCTCTGGGCGTCGATCATCTTCCCCATCACGCCGCCGCTGCTGTTGGCGGCGCAGGCGAGGATCGGGTTGAGGCCCAGCTTCTCGGCGCTGAAGCGCTGCAGGCCGCCGAACAGGACGTTCGACGAGGTGTCGCTGCCGGTGAGCGCCACCCCGAGCCAGCCGAGGAGGGGGGAGAAGAACGGGAAGAGCACCCCGGTGGCCGCGAAGGCGAGCCCCATGGTGGCGTCGAGGCCGGCGTAGCGGGTGGTGAAGCCGAGCGCCATCATGGCGGAGATGGTGAGCAGCGACCAGCGCACCCGCCAGAGCGTCCCGCCCAGGATGCGCAGCAGCTCGCCGAACGAGAAGCCGAGGAAGAGGCCACTCAGGAAGCCGGTCAGCAGCAGGCTGGTCCCCGTCGCGGAGAGCCAGTTGAGGGCGAAGACCGCCGCCTCGGGGGTCGGCTTCTTGACCACCGGCGGCGTCCGCAGCACCGCCTTGTCGAGGCCGGGGACGGGGATGTTGACCAGCGAGATGCCGTGCAGGAAGTTCGGGTGTCCCTCGGCGCCGCCGTTCAGGAAGTCCTTCGACGCCGGGTACCCCCAGACGAAGACGAAGACGCAGAGCAGGAGCCAGGGGGCGAGCGCCTTCGCCGCCCGCCCCGGGGTGTGGTCGGGGCGCGCCGCCGCCTCGGCCGCCCGCTCCTCCGCGGACTCGTGGGCGAAGCTCCAGGTCGTCGACGGCTGCCAGAAGCGGAGGAGGAGGAGGAGCGAGAGGATCGAGACGATCGACCCCGCGATGTCGACCAGCGAGGGGCCGAAGAAGTTGCTCACCAGGTACTGGGTGACGCCGAAGGAGACCCCGGCCGTCAGGCAGGCGGGCCACACCTCGCGGATCGCGCGGCGGCCGGCCATCGCCCAGATCAGCCAGAAGGGGATGAGCACCGAGAAGAACGGGAGCTGGCGGCCGGCCATCGCGGAGAGCGACGATTCCGGCAGGCCGGTGACCTTGGCGAGGGTGATGATCGGCGTGCCGAGCGCGCCGAAGGCGACCGGCGCGGTGTTGCCGAGCAGCGCGAGCCCCGCCGCCTGCAGGGGACGGAAGCCGAGTCCGATCAGCATCGCGCCGCAGATGGCGACCGGCGTGCCGAAGCCGGCGGCCCCCTCGATGAAGGCGCCGAAGCTGAAGCCGATCAGCAGGAGCTGGATGCGGCGGTCGCTGGCGAGGCCGGCGATCGAGTGCTTCAGCACCTCGAAGTCCCCCGACTTGACGGTGACGTCGTAGACGAAGATGGCGCCGAAGATGATCCAGCCGATCGGCAGCAGGCCGAAGGCGGCGCCGTCCGCGGCGGCGGCGAGGGCGAGGCGCGCCGGCATGCCGAAGACCAGGATGGCGACCGCGAGCGCCGCGGCCAGCCCCAGCACGGCGGCCCAGTGGGCGCGCACGCGGAGGAAGGCGAGGAGGCCGAGCAGGACGACGACGGGGAGGGCGGCGACCAGCGCCGACCCGAGGAGGCTGCCGTTGACGGGAGAGTACACCTGCGTCCAGGTCATAACCCTGTCCTCCATGGAGCGTCCGAGCTTTTCCGGAAACGATACTCCTTTTCGCTCCAGGAGGGGGCCGATGTATTTTTTACCCTGGAATTTCCTGGCTCGAAGCTTGCTTTTCAACCCCTGAAAGATGCGATACCGGGCGGGGAGGCGAAGGGTAAACCACTGATTCGAGAAGCCGTTGGGTCACGGCGTCAGCTCCAGGACGGACAAGGAATGAGAGTGACCCTGACGGAAATTGACACGCTCGATGTATGCATCGATTGACATAAGGCTGCCGACTCACCAAAATGGGGTGCAAGGCATCTTCAACAGAGCACCGTAGCGAACAAGGAGCGGGGAGCGCATGCCGCCTCCCTCGCTCCGCAGGAGGAGCCAGGGCGATGAGTTGGACTTTGAAATGGATGATTCTGGCGTGCGTGACTCTCGGGGTCGCCACCGGCGGCGCCGCGGCGGCGGCGAGCGGGGGAGCCCAGCTCCCCGTGGTCGACAGCCGGGACTTCGCGGGTGCCGCGAAGACGGCGGCGGTGGGCTCCCGGCTGCGGCTGGAGAACGTGGCGGTGTCGGACGCCGACCCGGCCGCGCTGGTGCTCGAGCGCTTCGAGGTGTTCGCCCAAGGGGCCACGGTCACCCTCCACGGGGCCCACGGCGCCGAGAGCGACCGCGTCGTCCCCGCCCCCGCCAATGCCTACTTCCGCGGCGTGATCGACGGCAAGCCGGAGTCCCACGCCTTCCTCGCCGTGCTCGAGGACGGCTCCACCCAGGGGATCCTCGAGGACGCCGACTCGACCTACCTGATCGGCGCCGACGGGGCTCCCGCCAAGGCGCTGGGCGGTCCCCTGACCATGCAGCGGGTCGATCCCGTCCTCCTCAAGTCGGCGCGCAACTCGGGCTTCCGCTGCGCCAACGACCAGCTCCAGCCGTCGAACGTCCACGCCCTCCCCAAGGGGATCGACTTCACTCCCGTGACGCTGGCGGCGCCGCAGACCGCGCCGGCGGCCGGCGCCACGGATGCTTCCGGTCTCCCTTCCGCGACCGCGGCGGCGACCTACGGCGCGAAGGTGGCGATCGAGACCGACACCGAGTTCTATGCGCTGTTCAACAACAGCACCACCGCCACCAACTACATCGGCAACCTGATCGGCTACGCCTCGACGATCTACACGGCCGAGATCAACACCGGGCTCGCCGTGCAGTCGGTCAGCCTGTGGACGGGCGGCACCGATCCCTGGACGCAGAGCGACACCCAGTGCGGCCTGATGGAGTTCGGCAAGTACTGGAACGTGAACAAGACGAACGTCCCGCGGACGATCGCGCACTTCATGAGCGGCAAGGCCAACGGCGGCGGCATCGCCTGGGTCGGCGTGCTCTGCGCCGGCCCCTTCAACACCGGCGTGAACGCCGGCTCGCCTCAGGGCTGTCCGGCCCTGGGCACCGAGAGCACCCCGTGGGGGGGCGGCTACGGCTACACCGGAAACCTCCAGGGCTCGTTCAACATCAACAGCCCGACCGTGGTGTGGGACATCGACGCGGTGGCGCACGAGATCGGCCACAACTTCAACTCTCCCCACAGCCACTGCTACGGGGGGATCGGCGGCAACGCGAGCCCGATCGACCAGTGCTACTCGGGCGAGCAGGGTTGCTACTCGGGCACCCCCACGCTGCCGGGCCCCTCCGGGGGTGGCAGCGGCACGATCATGAGCTATTGTCATCTCCTGTCCCCCGGGATGTCGAACATCAAGCTGACCTTCGGCAACACCGAGACCTTCGGCGTCGCGCCGACCCGGGAGTCGTCGCGGATGAGCAGCTACGTGGCGACCCTGGCGGCGGGAGGGCAGTCGTCCTGCCTCGCCCCGGTCGCCAGCGGCGGCGGGATCTTCAGCGATGGTTTCGAGGGGGGAGCCGTCCCCGGACCCTGGAGCAGCAAGACGCCTTAGGGCGGCCGGCAGCGAACGACGGAAAGGTTACAAGGAGCGATCTCATGTCCATGAATTCGATGTCACGAGTCCGGCGCGCCGCCGTCCTGGGGAGCGCTTTCGTTCTCACCGGCGCGCTCGCCGCCGGCGCCAACTCCATCCGCGTGCCGAACGGCGGCAGCCCCGAGGGGGCCGTGAAGTGCGCGGCCGGCAATCCGAACACTGCCCGCTTCAGCCAGAGCTGCGGCGCGCTGGTCACCCTCGCCTCGGGGGACACGTCCCCCGCCTACACCCAGGACAACTCGCCGGCGGCCGAGGGGGCCTACCGCGTCCGCTTCTACGTCAACCTGCGGAACCTCACGATGGGGAACGGCTCGGCGTTCGATCTCTTCGCCGCCTATGACGGCAGCGATCCGGTCCCCCCGGCGAGCTCCGGCAACCCGGCGCTGCGCCTCGAGGTGCAGCAGTCGGCCGGCAAGAAGCAGCTGGTCGCCTACGCCCGCCTCAACTCGGGGAACGAGTCGGCGCTCGCCACCCCCGTGGTGCTCGCCGACGGCTGGCGCTCGATCGAGGTCAACTGGTCGAAGTCGACCGGCCCCGGAGCCAACAACGGCGCCCTCGCGCTGTGGGTGGATGGCCACGCGCAGACGACCTTGAGCGCCCTCAACAACGACACCGAGTCGATCAACTACGTCCGCTGGGGCGCCGTCGCCGGCCTCGACGCCGGGATGTCGGGCACGTTCCGGCTCGACGACTTCACCTCGCAGCGCACCGGCTACGTCGGCCCGGTGTCGGTGTTCACCGACGAGCCGAGCACCGACGCCTTCTGGACGTACATCCAGGGGCTCTACTCGGCCGAGATCACCACCGGCTGCGCCTTCCAGCAGTTCTGCCCGCTCAACAACGTCAGCCGCGCCGAGATGGCCGTCTTCCTGGTCCGCTCGATGCACGGGCCGGGTTTCGTGCCGCCCCCCGCGGTGGGGATCTTCACCGACGTGCCGACGACCTCCTTCGGCGCCGATTACATCGAGCAGCTCTTCGCGGACGGCATCACCACCGGCTGCGCCCCGAGCCAGTACTGCCCCGCCAACAACGTGAGCCGGGCCGAGATGGCCGTCTTCCTGCTGCGCGCCAAGCACGGCCGGAGCTACGTGCCGCCGGCCGGCACCGGGACGCTCTTCATCGACGTGTCCGCCAGCTTCTGGGCCGACGCCTGGATCGAGCGCCTCTACGCCGAGGGGATCACCACCGGCTGCGCCCCGAGCCAGTACTGCCCCGGCGACTCGGTGCTCCGCCTGCAGATGGCCGCCTTCCTCGTCCGCACCTTCGGCTTCCCGCAGCCGGTGGTCGGCCCGTAAGGGGGGAGCGTTATCTGATTACGCCGATGGGCGGCTCCGGTCGAGGAGCCGCCCTTTCTTTTTCCTCCCCGTTCATCCTGTAAATCTCCAAGGTCCTGACGTAGGGGCGGGGCTCGTCCCCGCCCGCGCGGGGCCGGCCGAGTCGCGAATCTACTGATCCCGGGAGCCTTTTTCCTCCCCTGTACTCGGGGGAGGCCAGGAGGGGGTGGTGTCCGAAGTCCGCGACGCTTCCTTGTCTGGGAGGTTGAGGCCCCCTCCTGACCTCCCCCGAGTACGGGGGAGGAACAAAGCGCCCTGCGAGAGCGGTTGCCGGATCTCGGCCGGCCCCCGCCCGGGCGAGGGCGAGCCCCGCCCCTACGTTAGATCTTTGTGATCGTGAGGATCTGCGAGGAACTGCTAGATGGTTCCAGGAAGCCGCCCTGCCGGGCCGGCTCTCTCCCCCCTCAGGGGAGCGTCAGCTTGAAGGTGCGGACGAGGAACGCCGCCATCTGGTCGCGGGAGACGTTGTCGCTCGGACAGAAGCGGAGGGGGTTGGAATCGCACCCCGTGGTGATCCCCTCGGCGTAGAGCTGCTCGATCCAGGGGGCGGCCCAGAAGGCGGCGGAGACGTCCGCGAACAGGGTGCCGGTGGCGGCGGGAGGCACGTACAGGGTGCCGTGCTCGGCGCGCAGCAGGAAGACGGCCATCTCCGCCCGGGTCAGCTGGCTGTCCGGACAGAAGCGCAGCGGGCCGGCGGCGCAGCCGGTGGTCAGGCCGTCGATGTAGACCTGCTCGATCTGTGGCGCGGCCCAGTAGGACGCCGGGACGTCCGCGAAGAGTCCGATCGGGTCCGGCGGCACGAAGGAGACCCCATGGCCGCCGCGCACCAGGAACACCGCCATCTCGGCGCGCAGGACGTTGTTCAGCGGGCAGTAGCGGGCCGGGTTCGAGGCGCAGCCGGTGGTGATGCCGCTCGCCGCCAGGGTCTCGATGTACTGCCAGGCCCAGTTCGCGGCGGTGACGTCGGCGAAGGTCACGGGACGGACGGAAACCGTGAACGGCGCCGAGCTCACCGTGGCGTCCTGGTTCTGGACCTCGAGATGGAGCGTGTAGTCGCCGACGCCGGAGACCGAGGTGTCCCAGACCGCGGGATTGCCCAGGACGGTGAGGGTGGACGCGCCGCGGGTGATCACCCAGCGGTGGGTGAGGGCGGGGCGTCCCGAGGTCTGGGCGGAGAGGGTCACACCCAGCCCCAGGCCGACGACCGGCGGCACGCTCGCCACGCTCGCGATCACCGGCCGGGGATCGAGGACCATGACGGTCTTGGTGACCGTCGAGCAGCTGATTTCGTTACAGACCTTGACGCTGACCTGTTTGGGCCCCGGCGACGTGAAGGTCACCGTCGGGTTCTGGACGTTGCTGGTCCCCACGCTCTGCCCCCGGGCGGCGCCGGAACCCGCGGCAAAACAAAGGAGCCCCATCACTGGGGCGAGAAACCAGCCAACCTGGAGATAGCCAACCCGTATTGAAATCACTGGCCGGGCACAAAAGCAAACCTCATACCGCCGGTCAAGGCATTGATATCAAAGGGCTTGTAAAAAATATTCCCGTTCGGGACGACAAGATCTGACAGCCCGGAACCGGGAAACCGTCAGAAATTGTCATCCCGCGGCGCCAGATCCCTTACGGCAGCGGCAAGGCGAACGTGCGGGCCAGGAAGGCCGCCATCTGGTCGCGGCCCACCGAGTCCGCCGGGCAGTAGCGCAGCGGGTTGGCGGCGCAGCCGGTGGTGATCCCTTCGGCGTAGAGCTGCTCGATCCAGGAGTCGGCGAAATTGGACGCCGGGACGTCCGCGAACAGCGTGCCGCTGCCGTTCGGCGGGGTGTAGTTGCCGCCGTGCTTGCCGCGCAGGAGGAAGAGCGCCATCTCGGCCCGCGTCACCGGATTGCCCGGGCAGTAGCGCAGCGGATTGGCGGCGCACCCCGTGGTCACCCCGTCGGCGTAGAGCTGCTCGATGTACGCCGCCCCGAAGGAATTCGTCGGCACGTCGGCGAAGACGCCGGTCGCCGGCGGCGGCACGAAGGCGGGGCCATGGATGCCGCGGATCAGGAAGACGGCCATCTCGGCCCGGGTGATCAGGTTGCCGACGCAGAAGTCGGAGGTGGCGTCGCACCCCGTGGTCAGGCCGGCGGCGAACAGCCCCTCGATGTAGGACCAGGCCCAGTGGTCGGGGGGGACGTCCTGGAAGGTGTAGGGCGCCAGCCACTCGAGGGTGCCGCCGGACGCCACGAGGTAGAGCCGGCCGTTCTCCCCCTGCCCGAAGCTGGTGGGGTTGGAGGCCGCGGGGAGGGGGAGCGTCTGGCTGGTGAAGGCGCCGCCGCCGGCGGGGATGGCGCGCCAGAAGGTGCCGCTGCAGAAGTCGCTGTAGAGATAGTTGCCGGTCAGCAGGCTGCTCGCCGGCTGCCCCCGGTAGACGAAGCCGCCGATGACCGCGCAGCCGAACGAGTGGCTGAACTGGAGGACCGGCTCGGTGAAGGTGTGCCCCGGGCAGTCGGTGTTGTAGACCGGCGGATGGTTGACGGTGTCCGAGGTGTCGTTGTAATCGTTGGCCCCCTCGCGGCAGTCCCAGCCATAGTTCCGGCCGCCCGCGGTCCCGGCGGGCTGGAAGTCGATCTCCTCCCAGAGGTCCTGCCCGACATCGCCGATCCAGAGGTCGTGCGTCGTGCGGTCGAAGCTGAAGCGCCAGGGGTTGCGCAGGCCGTAGGCCCAGACCTCGGGCGCGCCGCCGCCGGCCGCGAACGGGTTGGTCGGCGGGATCGCGTAGTTGCGGCTGGTGTCCATCGGGAAGCCGTCCGAGTCGACGTCGATCCGCAGCAGCTTGGCGAGCAGCGTGGTCTTGTTCTGCCCGTTCTCGAACGGGTCGCCGCCGCCGCCGCCGTCTCCGACGCCGATGTAGAGGTAGCCGTCGGGGCCGAAGTTCATCTGGCCTCCGTTGTGGTTCGCCTGGCTGGAATGCGGGATGGTCAGCATCACCAGCGCCGAGGCCGGATCGGCGACGTTGGGGTTCGCCGACACGTGGTAGCGGGCCACCTGGATGTCGCCGTTGCTCGCCCGCGTGTAGTAGACGTAGAAGAAGCCGTTGGTCGAGTAGCTGGGGTGGAAGGCGAGCCCCAGCAACCCCCGCTCGCCGCAGCAGCTGACCAGCGAGGCGATGTTGAGGAACGGCGTCGCGAGGACCTGCGTGCCGTCCCAGATGACGATCTGGCCGCCCTGCTGGATGATGAACAGCCGGCCCGTGCCGTCGCCGGCGTTGGCGACGCCGATCGGCGAGGCGAGGGAGCTGCTCAGCGGCACCCGCTGGAGGAAGCCGCCGGCCGTGGCGGCCGACGCGGGCGCGAGCCCGGCGGCGAGCAGCGCGAGCGAGCCGGCCAGGGCGGCGAGGAGGGAGCGGCGGGGGAGGAGGTCGATCACGGAGGTTCTCCTGTGTTTTAAGATTTCCTGATCAATCTATGATAGTCCCATTGTAGCTCTCGCGGAGGGTATTCGATGCGGGCTGCATGCCAGGGTTGCCGGGGCCCGCTTCCCCTGGTCCGTGCTCGTCCCTGTCCAGCCTCCCACCCCCTCCCGGTAGGTCCCCGCGAGCCCCCGGCCGGTTCTCTGGACGGCGGCGGAAGGGGAGGGTATATTGCGCCCGGCGCAGACGCCGACAGCCCCTCGGACGAGTCTCCCGGCCGGCGGAGACTCTGCGTGGAGAGCGATTTGACCCTACCGGCAGCCCCTCCCCCCATCGCTCCCCCCATCGTTCGCCCGCTCCGGGTCCTCGCGGTCTACGGCACCCGTCCCGAGGCGATCAAGATGGCGCCGGTGGTCGCGGCGCTGCGGCGGCGCGCCGGGCGCTTCGAGGTAACCGCCTGCGCCACCGGCCAGCACCGGGAGATGCTCGACCAGGTCCAGGAGCTGTTCGATCTCCGCCCCGACCTCGACCTCCGCCTGATGCGCCCCGATCAGACGTTGAACGGCCTCGCCGCGGCCACCCTGGCGGCCCTCGACGGGGTGCTGGCCAGCCGGCCCCCGGACTGGCTGCTGGTGCAGGGGGATACCACGACGGCGATGTGCGCCGCGCTCGCCGCCTTTCACCGCGGCATCCGCGTCGGCCACGTCGAGGCGGGGCTGCGCACCGGCGACCTGCAGCACCCCTTCCCCGAGGAGGCCAACCGGCGGGTGATCGACCTGCTGGCGGACGCCCTCTTCGCCCCCACCGACCGCGCCCGCGCGGCGATCCTCGCCGAAGGGGGGAGGACGGAGCGCGTCCACGTCGTCGGCAACACGGTGATCGACGCCCTGCGCTCGTTCGCCGCCGGCGCGCCGGCGCCCCCGGAGAGATCCGCGCGCCCCGAGGTCCTGATCACCGTGCACCGCCGCGAGAGCTTCGGCGGGCCCCTGCGGGCGATCTTCTCGGCCTTTCGCCGGCTCGCCGAGGGCTTCCCCGGCGTCGACTGGATCTATCCCGTGCACCGCAATCCGCACGTCCGCGGGCCGGCTTTCGAGATCCTGGCGGGGTTGCCGAACCTCTCGCTCCGCGAGCCGCTCGACTATCGCGAGCTGCTCGAGCTGCTGGCGCGCTGCCGCTTCGTGATGACCGACAGCGGCGGCCTCCAGGAGGAGGCCCCGGCGTTCGGCAAGCCGGTGCTGGTGCTGCGCGAGACCACCGAGCGCCCCGAGGGGGTGGAGGCCGGCGTCGCGCGGCTGGTGGGGGCGGACCCGGAGCGCATCTTCGCCGAGGCCTCCGCCCTCCTGACTTCCGAGGACGCGCACCTGCGGATGGCGCGGTCGGTCAACCCCTATGGGGACGGGCACGCCGCCGAGCGGATCGCCGCCATCCTGGCGGGCGAGCCCTGGACTCCGTTCGTGCCGGGGCGCGCGTGACCTCGCCCGGGAGCTTCCAGGAGACTCCCGCGGAGCGCCCCCGGCGCGTCCTCGTCGCCGGCTCCTACGGCCAGGGGAACACCGGCGACGAGGCGATCCTCGCCGCCCTGCTGGCCGGCCTGCGCGCCGGCCGGCCGGACCTCCACCTGCAGGTGGTGTCGGGGAACGTGGCGGCGACCGCGGCGCTGCATGCGCAGCCTTCGCCAGGTCATTTCGAGGCGCTCCACTGGGGCGACTGGGCCGGCATCGCCGCGGCGCTGGCGTCCGCCGACCTGCTGATCCTCGGCGGCGGCGGGATCTTCTTCGACTACTGGGGGTTCGACCCCGGCCGCCTGCTCGAGAACGAGGCGCCGGACCTCGCCCACTACGCAAGCTTCCCCCTGCTCGCCGCCCTGCTCGGCAAGCCGACTTTCCTCTGCGCCGTCGGCGTCGGGCCGCTGTTCACCGCCGGGGGGCGGGAGGCGGTCCGGCTGGCCTTCGCCCTCGCCGCGCGCGCCAGCGTCCGCGACGCCGAGTCGAAGGCGCTCCTCGTCGAGATCGGAGTGCCGGCCGAGCGGGTCGAGGTGACCGCCGATCCCGCCTTCGCGCTCGCCGTCCCCGAGCCCTCCGCCGCGCGGCTGGCGGCCCTCGGGCTGGCGGCGACCGCGGCGGGCGCGGCGGCCGCCCCGGGCGGCCGCCCGCTGCTCGGCGTCACCCCCCGGCCATGGGACGTCGGAGTCTCCCAGGAAGGGTGGGAGACGGCCCTCGCCGAGGCCCTCGCCGCCTTCGCCCTCGCCGTCGACGCGCGGATCGTGCTCATCCCGTTTCATGCCGGCTATGACGACGCCGCCGTCGAGCGCCTGGCGGCGAAGCTGCTCGCCGCCGGCCTCGCGGCGGAGGACGTCCGCCCGCTCGCCGCGGGCCACCCGCCGGACGAGATCGCGGCGCTGATCGGCCGCTGCGACCTGCTGGTGGGCTTGCGGCTGCACTCGATCCTCTTCGCCCTGCTCGCCGGCACCCCGGCGGTGGCCCTCGCCTACGACCCGAAGGTGCGCCACCTCGCCCGCCTCGCCGGGCACGAGGAGCTCTGCCTCGAGCTCGCCGACCTCTCGGCCCTCGGCGCCGCGCTGGCCGACGCCTGGGCGCGGCGGGAGCCCCTGCGCCGCGACTTCCTGGCCGCCGCCGCCCGGCTGAAGCCGGCCGCCGAACGCAACGTCGAGCTGGCCCTCGAGCTCCTCGCCGCCCCCGCGCCCCCACCCGTCACGCTCGGCGCGGCCGACCAGGACGCCTTCCGCCGCCTCGCCGGCGCCGCCCTGGCCGGGCGGCTCCGCGACCTCGCGGCGCGCGACGCCACCCTCCGCGAGCGCGGGGAGGTCATCGAGCGGCAGTGGCGGGAGATGGAGCAGTACCGCACCTGGCTCGCCGCCGCGACCGCTGTGACCGCCGCGACCGCCCAGGCGCCGGCCGCGCCGGACGAGAGCGCCGTGCCCCGGCTCCGCGCCCAGCGCGACCTCCTGCTCGCCGAGCGCAACGACCTCGACCGGCGCTTGACCGCCCTCGAGCAGACCCTCGCCTACCGGCTCGTCTCGCGCTTCTGGCGGCTGATGGGGCGCGCCTTTCCCGAGGGCTCGGCCCGCCGCAGGCTCTACCGCCTGGGGCGGCGCGCCGTGGGCAAGGTGCTGCGCGCCGGGAGGCCCGCCGGCGCCTGGCAGGAAGGGACGGGGGGCGCTCCCGCCGCCGGCAGCGAGCCCCAGCCCGACTTCCGGGGCGAGCTGCTCGACTTCGAGGCGGTCGTCCGCGATCGTCGCGCTCGCCTGCCACCCGGCGCCCGGCAGCAGGTGGTGGCGATCTTCTCCGGCACCCAGCTCCTCGAGAGCGAGGGGCAGCGCCCCACCCAGCTCGCCCTCGCCCTGGCGCGGCGCGGCGTCCCCGTCGTCTTCGTCTACTGGCGCTGGTGGGACAACGAGTGGCGCCCGCAGGACCGGCTGGAGGAGGGGATCCTGCAGATCCCGATCGACGTCGTGACCCGCCGTCCCGAGATGCTGACCGGCGCCTTCGCCGCCTCCGCGGAGATCGAGCGGATCGCCCTCTTCGAGTTCCCCCATCCGGGCTTCTTCGCGACCCTCTCGGCGGCCAGCTCCGCCGGCTGGATCACCGTCTACGACCGGATCGACGACTGGGAGGAGTTCCACCGCGTCGGCCAGGCGATGTGGTGGGACGGCGACTTCGAGCGCCACCTGGCGAACGCCTGCGACGCCGTCTTCGGCATCAACGCGCTGCTGGTCGCCCAGCTCCGCGAGATGGGGGTGGCCGCCGAGCCCGTCGGCAACGGCCTCAACCCGGAGCTCGCCACGCCGGGCGAGCCGCGCCCGCTCGCCCGCGGCGAGGTGACCGTCGGCTACTTCGGCTACCTGGCGGCGGCCTGGTTCGACTGGGAGCTCCTCGCCGCGGCCGCCCGCCGCCGCCCGGCCTGGCGCTTCTACCTGATCGGCTACGGCGGCACGCCCGAAGGGATCATCCTGCCGCCGAACGTCGAGCTCCTCGGCAAGCAGCCGCAGGCCGACCTCGCGGCCTTCGCCGCCAACTGGGACGTGGCGATCGTCCCCTTCAAGCCCGACCGTCTGGCGGCGGGGGCCGATCCGATCAAGACCTACGAGTACCTGGCGATGGGGCTGCCGGTGGTGGCCACCGGCGTCCCCGCGCCGGTGGGAGGCGAGGCCTTCGTCCGGCATGTCGACGTCGGGGGGGGCGGGGTCGACGGGGTGGAGCCCTTCCTCGCCGCCCTCGAAGTCGCCGCGGCGAGCGGCGACGCGGCGGCCCGGCGCGCCTTCGCCGCCACCTGCACCTGGGACCGCCGGCTGGAGGCGATCCTCGCCGCGCTCGCCGCGGGGGCTCAGCGGGTGGCGGAGAAGCGGGCGTTGTTTGCCGATGTCGCCGATACCGGGGCCGCGCCGTGAAAGTCCTCTTCGTCTACAAGTACCTCACGCTGGGCGGCGTCGAGGCGGTGCTGCGCGCCCGGCTCGACGGCCTCGCGGCGTCCGGCTTCGAGGCGCACGCCTGGTTCTTCCACGACTACGGCGGACGCTCGATCTTCGCCGGGCGCGAGGAGCGCCTCCACGTCGGCGCCGTCGAGGAGTGCCTGCGCTTCGCGCGCGACCAGCAGTTCGACCTCCTCTCCTCGATCGACTCCGAGGAGGTGCTCCCCGGCTTCCTCGGGGAGACCGGGGACCGGCCGCGGCTGATCATGGAGTGCCACTCGGCCTACTCGGCCAGCAACGACTACCTGCGCGGCCTCGCCCGCTACCGGCCGGCGGCCCTCTTCACGCCGTCCGAGTGGCAGCGCGGCCAAGTCCTCGAGCGGCTCGGGGCGGGTAGCATCCTCGCGACCGACGTGCGGGTCGTCCCCAACCCCCTGCGGCAGGAATTCGTGGCCGAGCCGCCCCTCTTCCCCGCGCCGCCGCCGCGCCCCGTGCTGGCCTGGATCGGCCGGCTGGACGATCACAAGAACTGGCAGGGGTTCCTCGAGATCGCCGGCCGCCTCGGCCGCCGCGGGATCGACCACGAGCCCTGGATCCTCGGCAAGCCGGTGGAGGAGGAGGGAACCGCCCGCCTGCTCGAAAAGGCCCGTGCCGAGGGGGTCCTCCCGCGCCTCCGCTGGTTCGGCGCCCTCCCCTACGGCCGCATCCCCCTCTTCCTCGACGCCGTGCGCGCCTCGGGAGGCGCCGTGGTCTCGACCTCGCGCGGCGAATCCTTCGGCCTCACCATCGCCGAGGCCATGGCCCGCCGCTGCGCCGTGGCCGCCCCCGACCACAGCGCCTTCCCCGAGTTCGTCCTTCCCGGGAAGACCGGCAGCCTCTTCACCCCCGGCTCCATCGACTCCGCCGCCGACCGCCTCCAGGAGCTGCTCGCCGACGCCCCCCTGCGCGAGAGGCTGGGCGACGAGGCGCGCCGCTCCGTCCTCGCCCGATACGCCCCCGAGCCCGCCCTCGCCGTGCTGGCGGCGGAGCTGCGCCGCCTCGAGCCCGCGCCGCGGTAAGCGCCCACCCTGCCCCGTGATTTTTCGCCGTTTCCTGGCGTTCTGCCGCGACGATCAAGCCGAAGTGGGGATTTCCAGCATTTCTTCCCGTATCTCGTCCCCGGCCGGCCTGTTTTTCCGTCCCATGCCTTCAAACATTGTTTTTTCCAAAAAAACAATGTTTGAGCCGGTAAAACAATGTTTGAAGCGCCCAAACAATGTTTGAGGCGTCCAAATTGTGTTTCTTACAATTAAAACAATGTTTCAAGCCAAAAAACAATGTTTGAAGCCAAAAAACAATGTTATAGGGTCTGGACGCTGTTCGAGGGGAATCCGACATAGGTGGAGGGAGATCCGGCCCGCACGATCGCCCGAGGCGCTTCAGCTCGTCCCCATGGCGTTGACGAGGCCGCGGCACGGCGATACCCTGCCCCTTGGAGCCCGATTGACCGTTCCTATGACGAAACCGGAGATCTCCAGCGCCTCCCCGTTCTTCCTCGTGCAGGACGCCGCGGCCGCGCTGTCGTTCTACCGCGATCAGCTCGGGTTCGAGATCACCTGTCAGGAGCCCGCCGAGGCCCCGTTCTTCGGGATCGTCTGCCGCGGCGGCGCGATGATCCTCCTGAAGAGCGTCGGCGTCCCGCCGCTTCCCAACCCCACGCGAGACCCCGAGGCCCGTTGGGACGCCTACCTTTCCGTTCCTGATCCGGACGCGCTGGCCGCCGAGTTTGCTGCGCGCGGCGTCAAGCTCTCGGAGCCCCTCCAGGACACCCACGAAGGATTGCGCGGGTTCGAGCTCCAGGACGCGGACGGCTACGTCTTGTTCTTCGGTCGGCCGCGGTCCTGAACGCCGGCCCCTTCAGAACATCCGGGAGGGAGAGGGGAGGGCCGGCCCCGCCGGACGGGGCCGGCGGAGGCTCAGCAGAGCCGGGTGCCGCAGGTGTTGCAGGAGTTGCAGGATGCGTTCAGGCAATGGGAGCCCACGCATTGGATCGCCGTACCATCCGATCCGCCGGCGACCTTCTTCATCTTCCCCTCGTCCAGGTCGCGCAACGTCTCGCGGCTGAGCACCAGCTTCTTCATCTGCTTCTTCATGATGTCTCCCTGGTAGCGCCGGGGACCCTTCCCCGGGCTCGCGAAGTCTAGATCATCCCGCCGCTTCGCGGTCGTTCCGGAGCGCGCTCTTGGAAGTGAGATCCTGATCCAAGGGCCAGCCGGTCGCGGGCCGCCGTTTTGAGGCCGGATCGCCTCCCTCAATGGCCTCGACGCGAGCCCGCAGGGCGGCATTCCTGTAGCCCAGGGCGTGAGCCCTGGGTTGGCGTATGGCATGCCTCGAAAAGGGGGGAGGGGAGTGCCGGCGTTCCCAGGTTGGCACCCTGGGCTACAGGAATGCCGCCCTGCGGGCTCGCATCTGCCTTCCAAACCAGCCGCAGAGCCGGAGCCCCCACCCACCCAGCCCCGCAGAGGCGCAAGCACTCAGGACCTGCTGGCTCCACGTGCAGCCGGGTTCGCGGCCGAATCGCCAGGAGGCCGCCCGGGGTGTGGGCTGGCCGGGCTCCAGCACACCATCGCGCCGGGAGAAGGCACTCTGCTCCACATGGAGATGTTGAAGGCCAGTCTTCGAACCGAGAGCCGCATCCCGCCAACCGCCGCGCCGGCCAGCGCTGGCCTTCTTGTGCGCGTCGTAAAATGGCACCCTGGAAGGCTCCCCAACGCGCGCCCTGAAGGGGCGAAATTTGATTAGCCCGGTGCTTTAGCGCCGGGTTCCGGGCCTCCCCCAACATCCATCCGCCCCGTAGGGGCGGTGCTTCTCGCAAGAACGCCGAGGCGATCCATTTCGTCTCCAGGGATGACAAACCCCGAGACGCAGCCGGGCCCGTCTTCGAGATCGAGAGCTTCGCCGGGCCGGGTTTCCCATGGCTGAGCTCTCGCCCATCTCCTCGACCGCGCCGCCTTCAGCGCGAAAGGCACCGCCCCTTCAGGGCGGATGGGGGTTGGGGGAGCCTGGAACCCGGCGCTAAAGCACCGGGCTACTCAGATTTTCGCCCCTTCGGGGCGCGCGTTGGGGTTGCTCAAGGTCGCCTTTTGGCGACGCGCACGAACGCTCCGGCAACCCAACGCGCGGGGAGTCCCGCCCGCCCTCAATTCGCCATCATGTGCAACGCGACGATCGCGAGGAACACCCCGGCGCTCACCGTCGTCGCCGCCACGAAGAATGCCGCCCCGTGCGAGCGGACCGCCCCGAACGGCCGCCGCGCCGCCTCCCGCAAGCCGGCGTCCTCCTGCCACCCTCGCCAGAGCGCCGCGCCGCCGGTGACCAGCACGGCCAAGGGCAGTGCGATGAGCAGCACCCACAGGGTCCATATCCGTCCCGCGTACCACAGGACGACCGCCTGAGCGGCCTGCGCCGGCGCCGCGAGCAGCGGCTGCAACTGGCGCACGACGAGGGCTGCCATGAACAAGGCGGCCGGGAAGAGGAGAAGGAGTTCCAGGGCGGCGATGGGACGTTTGAGGGTGTTCATGACTACTTTGTACTGCAAAGTGCTCTTGAATGCAAGAGGGGAGAGCGGAGCCAATATGTTGTCTGCCCAGGCTTACGGGTTGTAAGTTGCTCATGCAACAGTCGCTATGCGTTGACGAGCATGCTGTACCGCGATAGTCTAGATTGCAAAGCTCAGCCATAAACAAGATGGACGATGAATGCTACCTCTCGCTTTGGTCGCCTCGCTTGCGGGAAGGAGGAGAATTATGGAACGTAGACCTCTACGATGGGCTCAGCACGATCCCGAGCCGATTCGCCATTGAGTTCTTATGAAAAAATGGCTTTGGATCGGAGGGATGGTGGCGGTGCTGGCGGGGACCATTTTCTCGTGCTCAGCAGTTGAAAGGTACCTTAAGGCACGAGAGGAATCAGAATGCAGAGCAAGCCCGGCGTGCCAAGATCGTAGAGCAAGTTCAACGTCAGTATTCAAAAATACGGCGGTCACTTCTACGACCGGGAAGGCGTACTTCAAAGGCAGAGAGTGCTCGCCCAACTGCACTGCGGTCGCTGCCGGGTACCAATGGGCGGACGTCCGGGGGATTACCAAAAAGCCCGGTTGTGACGGTTCTTCAGTACCCTTTCGGCAAGGATGTCTTATGTATATAGATGTTAGGATCGATGAGCTGCAGGCACCCGAAGAGCGGGATGAATCCGAGCCGGACGAAGAATGACCGAGCATTCTGAAGCGCGGTCGCTTTTATGGTTGCCTCACGTGGTTGCGGGAGCTTTCTTGCTATTCGCGTTAAATCGTCGAAATCCATACTCGTATTATGTCCTTCTGCGGTACGTCTGTTGCCCAATATTTGCTTATCTCGCTTTCGAGTTAGGACTGCTCGAAAAGATTGGTTGGACGTTGATGCTGGGTAGTCAAGCGGTCCTGTACAACCCTGTATTCAGAGTTCGTCTAAACAGGGACGCCTGGAGTCTGCTTAATATTGTGTCTTGCATTCTGTTGGGTGCAGCTTATTTCGCCTCAAGAGAAGCACGAGCGCGGCGTGAGCGCGGACGCCGGGGCCGAGGTGACAGTGGTGCGCCGGACGAGAGGCAGATGCCAACAGATTTGGAGGCTGTAACATGGGAACTCGATCGCGCTGGCCGAGAATTGGCGAATCATTTCAACAGTCTGGGTCTCGAGAGCATTCGAAAGGGGGACTTCGCCGAGGCTATTGCTAAATTCCAGGAGTCACTGAAGGCGTTGCAGGATGTGGAGCAAACAAATGCTGACAACTTGGCTCGGGTTCAAGCATCGAGCTCAACGGGGGCTGACCTACCCTCGAAACTGCGAGACTATATAGATAGCTCAGCCCAGCAAAGATGGGCCGACATTTCCCGAGTGGCTTACAATCTGGCCGCGGCCTTTCGCAAAGTACAGCAGGACAGAGATGCTCTGTTTTTTGCAAAAGTAGCTGTTATACATCAACCAGATTCGCCCCTTTTCCGTTTAGCTCTTGCTCTTGACTGTGAACTGCTCGGTTATCTCGAAGAAGCGATTGGCCACGCGAGTCTCCTTGAAGGGGCAGGGTTTCAAGAGTTCGCGAGGTCAATCCTTGATAATATTGCTGCTTTAGGGGAGCTGGGCCCAGGCCTTACGCTAGACGATGAAAGCACACAGATACGTCGAGACATTGCCGAGAAGATACTCATCTTGGCGGAGAGGAAACTAAGTTGGCACGCCTTCTTTTCTTGACAAGGTGCGGTCTTAGCGGCTCAGCCTCCGTTACCTGGAGCAAGGACACGCGTGAGGAAAGGTGGTGATCAGCGTATGAAGAATGGCAAGGAAGCGGGTGGGTTCTGCCCCGCGTACGCCCTGACGGCGTTCCGTTTCGTCGTCTTGGTCGCGATCGCCGCGGGCGCTCTGGCCTGTGCCACCCAGAAGGTTCCTCCACCCGAGGTTCCGACCGGTCAAGGCTTCAAGACGATGAAGTTCGGTGAGTTCATTGGTGAGGTCAATGAACGCTTTCAGCTGCTTCCCTTCGAGGTGACGATCCCGGCGAGCTACGAACGGGCAAATCTTCCGGCGGCCCCCTCGGACTATTCCTATTGGATGCCGCGGGAACGGGTGAAGGCGGTGGCGGACAGCGGAGACCTGCCCGCGGACACCGGGTTCTTCTACAGCAAGATTGCGGAGGGCGTGGCCTACGATCCCGAAAAAAAAGGTTTCGTCGGGTTCGACGTCCAGCAACTGGCCGAAGCGATGGACAAGCTGGGCGCCACCAACTTCAAGTGGGAACGCGCGGAGTTGCGGGGCTACCCGGCGATCTTCTACCAATTCGTGAATCCGCGGACGAAACAGCTCCAACACAACGCCTACATCGCGACGCTCTATGAAGGGATCGTCTTCTTCATCTCGTACGTTCCGCCGAGCGCCGACGCGGCCTCCGGAGAGAAGGCCTGGAGCCGGTTCAGGGCTGGCTTGGCCGGACCCTCGAAGTAGTCTATTGCCTCCGTGCGGACAGCTGACATGACGACACCCACTCTCTACCACGTCGACGTCTTCGCCACCGGTCCGTTGACCGGCAACGGGCTGACCGTCTTTCTGGGGACGGAAGGGTGGTCCGCTTCGCTCATGCAGCGGCTGACCCAGGAGATGAGGCAGTTCGAGTCGATCTTTCTCTCCGAGATCGGCGCGACGGGCGCCCGGGCCCGGGTGTTCACGGTGGAGGAGGAGCTGCCGTTCGCGGGGCATCCGGTGCTCGGGGCCGCGGCGGTGCTGCACCGCACGCAGACGCCGGAGGCCGAGGCCGGCGAGTGGGTGCTGAAGCTCCCCTCCGGCGACCTGCCGGTGCGGACGGAGCGGCGGAGAGACTGCTTCCGGGCCGAGATGAACCAGGGGGCGGCGATCTGGGGCCGGACGGTCGCGGCGGCTGAGCTCGGGCCGATCCTGGCGCGGCTGGGGTTGAGCGCCGGAGACCTTCCCGATGGGCTGCCGGCGCAGGTGGTGTCGACGGGGCTGCCGTACCTCCTCGTTCCCGTCCACCCGGAACCCCTCGCCCGCGCCGCGATCGCCAGCACGGACCTCGAAGCCCGGCTCGCGCCGCTGGGCGCGAAGTTCCTTTTCCTGCTCGACGTGGCCGGCCGCGAGATCCGCACCTGGGACAATCTGGGGAAGGTCGAGGACGTCGCGACCGGGAGCGCCGCGGGGCCGGCGGGGGAGTATCTGTTCCGCCTCGGCCTCGCCGATCCCAGCGTTCCCCTGGATATCGCGCAAGGGCGCTTCGCGGGACGCCCGAGCAGGATCCAGGTCCGCCGCGACGCCTCCGAATGCCTTTTCGTCAGCGGGGAAGTGTGGCCGGTGTCGCATGGGGTTCTCGACGGGGACGCGGGGAACCCAATAGACTGAGACCATGCCGACCTCCCGAACGACCGACGATCCGCAGCCCGACTCCCCCAAGATCGGCCCCGACGATCCCCGCTACCGCGCGGTGGTCGAGAAACGTTTCAACAAGCGGTTCCTCGCGAGCCCGGACTACGTGCGGCTGGCCCATTCGACCGAGCACGTGGTCGCGGCGGTCGAGGAGGCGGTGCGGGAGGGGCGGCGGCTGGTGGTGACCAGCGGCGGCCACTGCCTCGAGGGTTTCGTCGCCGACCCGGACGTTAAGGTGATCCTCGACGTCTCGCCGATGAAGGGGATCGACTACGACAAGGAAATGCGGGCCATCGCCGTCGAGGCCGGCGCCACCGTGGGGGAGACCTTCCGGGCGCTGCACGAGCGGTGGGGAACCGTGATCCCGCTCGGCGAGTGGCCGGGGATCGGCATGGGCGGGCACGTGGCCGGCGGCGCCTTCGGCTTCCTCTGCCGCCAGCTCGGCCTCGCCGCGGACTACCTCCACGCCGTCGAGGTGGTCACGGCGGACGCGGACGGGCGGGCGCGCCCCGTGGTGGGGAGCCGCGAGGCCTCCGATCCGAACCACGACCTCTGGTGGGCTCACACGGGGGCGGGAGGCGGCAACTTCGGGGTCGTCACCCGCTACTGGTTCCGCGCGCCAGACGCCGCGGACGCTTCCGGCGACGATCCCGCCGCGCTCCTTCCCCGCGCGCCCGAATCGATCACCACCTTCAAAGCGGAATGGGACTGGAGCGCGGTCGACGAGGCGGCGTTCCTCCGCCTGCTCCAGAACCATGGCGATTGGAGCGAGCAGAACAGCGGCGCCGATTCGCCGAATGCCTCGCTTTGGGCCCTCCTCGAGCTTCACACGCGGCAGTTCGGCAAGCTCGTCGTCCGCGGCGTGAGCACGGCGGGAGACAGCGCACAGCGGCAGATCGAGGAGCATCTGGCGGCGCTCGCCGTGGGGATTCCCGCGCCGCATGGCCTGGAGGTCGCGCGGATGTCCTGGCTCGACTTCGCCTTGAACCCGATGCCCGATCTGTTCGCCGGGCCGCCGGAAGGGGTGAGCGCCAAGATCAAGGACGCGCTGCTCCGCAGGCGACTGACCGATCGCCAGATCGGCGTCGCCTACCAATATTTGACGAGCCCCGACTACGACATCCTGGGCGGCGTGCTGGGGATGGCCACCTACGGCGGGCGGATCAATACCGTGGCGCCGGAGGCGACCGCCTCCGCGCAGCGCGGCTCGATCCTCGACCTGGCGTGCAACGCCGGCTGGCTCGATCCCCGGGACGAGGCGAAGAACCTCGCCTGGGCGCGGGACTTCTATCGCGAGCTGTTCGCGGAGAGCGGGGGGGTGCCGGTGCCCGGCGCGGCCTGCGACGGCTCGTTCATCAATCATCCCGATCCCGATCACGCCGACCCGGCGTTCAACACCTCGGGCGTTCCGTGGTCCACGCTCTACTACCGGGACAACTACCCGCGCCTGCAGCGGGTCAAGGCGCGCTGGGACCCGCGGAACGTGTTCCGGCATGCGCTGTCGATCCAGGCGGCGATGCCGGGTCCGGGCTAGCCGGGCGCTCGGAGGGGCCGGGGCGCGGCCCCAGCCGCGCCCGCTTCGCCAGGACGCCGAGCACGCCGCCGGCCACGCCGAGGAGGAGCCCCATCACCAGCCCCGCGACGACGAGGTGGAGGAACGCGCCGGCCAGGGTTTCGTAGGCGAGGTAGGCGGCGACGGACGGCGCGGTGGAGTCCGCCCCGCGGTTCGCCCATTCGGCAAGATTGACCGGGTCGCTCCGCAGCAGCGACATGCCGAAAACGGCCAGGGCCAGCGCCGTGACGCAGGCCACTCGCCGCTGACGAAGCCGGTCCAGGCGCCGGTCGCGATCCCTGGCGGAATCGTCCCGAGCGAAACGCCGACGCGACCGAGGCGGCGAGGACCCCCAGGGCGATGAGCCCCCAGAAGGCGTCGTCGATCGTGTCGCGCCCGGGCAGCGGGGGAGCGATCACGTTGTTGATGCCGATTTCGATCACCCAGAGCAGGCCGAGGAGCAGGCCGAGGCGCGTCATCCTGTCGAGCGGCGTCGGCGCCATTTCGTGCCGCGTCGCGCGGGTGATCCGCCAGGTGCCGCACAGCGTCGCCAGCAGGACGGCGAAGCCGGCGGCCGCGACGCCCCGCGAGGTGCCATCATAGGCGTATTCGGCGGCGAGCCCGGGGACGAGCAACGCGCTCAGCAGCAGCGCGCCGAGCAGGATATAGACCGGACGGTGACGCGAAACGGACAGCCTGAAATCCATACGGGCGGGCCTCCTCTCCTTCGCCGGCGGGGCGGCGTTCCGTGCCGTGCCACTCCTCCCCGCGGCTCCACTGTAGTACTTTAAGCCCATGGAAGTCCGCAAGGCCCTGATCCCTGGTGAGGTTCCCGTGCTCCGCGAGCTGTTCGAGGAGTACGCCGGAAGCCTCGGCATCCCGCTCGATTTCCAGGGGTTCACGGGCGAGGTCGCGGACCTCCCCGGCCGCTACGCCGCGCCGCGCGGCGCCCTCTGGCTGGCGATCGCCAAGGGACGCGCGGTCGGCTGCGTGGCCCTGCGTCCGCTGGGCCCGGACCTCTGCGAGATCAAGCGGCTCTACGTCCAGCCGGCCTTCCGCGGCACCGGGCTGGGGCGCCGTCTGGCGGAAACCGTGCTGGCGGAGGCGGGCCGCATCGGGTATCGTCACGTGTAGCTGGACACCCTGCCCTCGATGGGCGGCGCCATCGCCCTCTACCGCTCGCTCGGCTTCACGGAGATCGAGCCGTACTACGACAATCCGGTGCCGGGGGCGTTGTTCCTGGGGCGTACAATGGATCCGGGAGAGTCTGGAGGAATACCATGAGATCCCAAAGAATGCAAAAAGAACCGCTCTACCGCAAAGTCAACACGGTAGCCCGGAACGTGCACCACGACTTCGGCGGTGACGCCCGGCACGAGCGCAATACGAAGGCGGCGAAGAGCTCGGACGCCACGCATGGCACGATGCACGGAAAGAAGCGCCGCGGGCTCGATTACACGCCGCTGTTCCGTTTCCTCCTCTCGAAGGTCGGCTGCGATTGGGCGGAGGTGCACAGCGAGGCGGTCTCTCGCCTCGATCAACCCGACCCGATTTTCTGGCTCGTCGCCTTGCACGAGCACGAGAGGCGCGACGTCGTGGGAGTCGGTGAGTCGAGCTACTTCAGCGGCCTCTATGTCGACGAGGAAGGGAAGCTGCAGAAGGTCAATCCCTCCCTCGGCCCCGAGCACGTGAAGCCGTTCTGCAGTTGTTGCACGCACACCTTCAACGGCATCCGCGTCACCAATGAATGGAAGTGGGGACGAGGCGGGATTGGCGGCTGAGCCGGCTCCAATGCGCTCGAATTCCCGGATCACGGTCCGCCCCTGGACGGTCGCCGACACGGACGGCCTCTTCGCCGCTGTGCGCGAGTCGGTCGAATCCCTCTCGCGCTGGCTCCCCTGGTGCACCCTGGACTACTCGTGGGATCAGGCCGCGGCCCGGATGGTTTTCTGTGAGCAGGCCTGGCGGGAGAGGAGCGAATTCCCCCTGGGGATCTTCGAGACGTCGTCCGGAAAGGTGATCGGTGGCACGGGCATCAATCAAATCCGGCCGGAATACCGCATGGGGAACCTCGGCTACTGGGTCGGCGATCCCTTCCGGGGTCAGGGTGTGGCCTGCGAAGCGGCCCGGATGTCCGCCGACATCGGGTTCGTGGACCTCGGCCTGACGCGCCTGGAGATCGTCGCCATGGTGAACAACACCGCGAGTCAGCGCGTCGCCGAGAAGCTGGGCGCCGTGCGGGAGTGCATCGCGAGAAACCGTGTCTACTTCCAGGGCGCGCCGGCGGATGCGGTGGTGTACTCCCTCATCCCGGGGGATCTTGGCGGAGAGGGGCCATAAACCCGATCACCCACGCCCTCGTCGGCTGGAGCCTGGCGACCGCGGCGCCCGGCCTTTCGCGAGCGGAGAAGGCGTGGATCGTCGGCGCCGCCGTGGCCCCGGATGTCGATGGCCTGGGGCTGGTCGCCGAGCTCGCCACGCGCAATTCCGACTCTCCTCTCCTCTGGTGGTCGCAGTACCATCATGTCCTTGCGCACAATCTGCTGTTCGCCCTGCTGCTGACCGGCGCGGCGGCCGCCGTCTTTCGCAGGACGCTCGTCGCCGTCCTGGTCCTGACCAGCGTCGGGCTTCATTTCCTCGGCGATCTCGTGGGCTCCCGCGGCCCGGACGGCTACCCCTGGCCGCTACATCCTTTTTGGCCTTTTTCGGCAGATCCCGTCTGGACAGTCAGTTGGCAGTGGAAGCTCAACGCGTGGCCGAACGTGGTCCTGACGCTGATCTTGCTGGCGTATACGTTCTGGTTCGCTCGCAGGTCTGGCAGCTCACCGCTGGAGCTGGTGTCTTCCCGCGCCAATGATCGTTTCGTGGCAGCTCTCAGGCGCCGCTTTCCTCTGGATCAGACTTGAAGCCCCCAAGCCTCGAAAGCCGGGTCGTGGAAGGCCGGCGGATCTGCCAGACGCATCTTTGACCCGCGAGGTGGCTTCTCCCGCTGACGGAGGATGATGAGATCCGCTATCCCGTGATCCACAATTTCTCGATCTTATTCTACCACAAGCTCTCTACCACCTATCTCTCTCATAAAAATGCTTCCATAACGAGTGAATACGAGCGAACGCGTCCCGGCGCTGTCCTACGCTCGATGTTACGGTCTCTTGAAAGTGCGGTCTGAGACTTGCGGACAGCGGATTCTCAGCAGGCTTTCGCGGCGATTTTCGAGAACCTCCCCGAGAATGCCTTATGCCTCTCTATCAGCGGCGGACCCGTGCGCGTGCATCCTGCACTCGTCAACCTGAACATCGCCAACTTCGCCAATGTCCACGTGGTGCGCACGCCTACGAATTGCCTACGGCGCGGCTTCGTGGACGTCAAGGTCTGCGGCCGTGACCGAGGTCTGGGTTTCCGTAAACCGCGGTGCGCGAGATGCACCTGGTTCTGCGCCCCGGCGGCAAGGCGTTCGCGGCGACTCCCTTCCTGCAGCCGTTCCACGGCTATCCGGATCACTATCAGAACTTCACGGCGACCGGCCATCGGCGGCTCTTCGAACGCGCCGGCTTCGAGATCCTCGCCGCGGGGACCTGCGTCGGCCCGACCTTCGCGCTCCGCTATCTGGCGGTCAACTATCTGAGGAATGTCCTGCCCGGAGGGAGGATCTGGAAGCTGAGCTCGCGGATGTTCGCTTTGCTGACGCTTCCCATTCTCGGTCTGGACCGCTGGGCCAACGGACGGCCGCGGTCGGCGGATCTCGCGTCGACGACGTATCTTAGCCTGAGGAGACCCTGATCGATGCCAACGTCCAACCCGGCCGCTATTCGGGGCTCAAGCTCGTCATCCGCAAGGAGCTGCGCTGAGGCGTTTCTCAGGAGACCTTGAAGTTGACTGTCAGCACGTAGAAAACCTTCACCGGCTTGCCGTCGAGAGTCGCCGGGCTGAAGGTCCAGGTCTTGACCGCCTTCACGGCACTTTCGGTGAGCCCCATGGGCTGACCCTTGAGGACTCTGACCTCGTCGACCTTTCCCTCGGCATCGATGATCGCCTCCACGATCACCGTAGCGGAGAATCCATGGTGCAGGCTGGCCTCGGCGGGGAGCTCCGGCCGGCTGTGAGTGCGGGGCTCCGGCCGGGTGACGCTCCCGCCGACGCTCAGAGGCACGTCGGGAGAGAGCCGATGCACCCTCTCGTTGAAGTCCGCTTGCTGCTTCGCATCGTCCCGGGGCCCGGGATAGGAAAGACCGTTCAGGATCTGATCCTGGAGGTCGGCTTCGCTCATCTCCGTCCGCAAGCCGCGCAGGACCTCCGCGGCTTCCTGGTCGCGGTGCAGGGAGAGCAGCGTGAGGAGGACTCCTCTCTGTCCTTGGGCCTTGGCCGTGCCGGTCGCCTGCTCCTTGAACAGTGCCAGGGCTTCGGTCCGGGCGGCCTCGTCGGGCTGCCGGAGGAGGTCGAGGCCGAGAACCGTGGTGGCCAGCTTCCGCTCCTCGGGAGTCGCCGCGACCGCGAGGGCCTGGCGCGCCGCCGCGACCGCTTTGGCCCCTTCCTTCTGTCGGGTTAAGCAGCCCGACATCCCGAGAAAGGCCGGCGCCGACTGGCCGTGCGCTAGCTCGCTGGCGTGCTGATAGGCCGCGCACGCCTGCTTGTCTTGCCCTCGCTGAGCCTCCAACTGCCGAGCCCGCGCCAGCTCCGCCGCGGCGTCGGCCGGGACCTCCGCCCGGGCCGGACTGGAAGCGAGCGTCAGCGCGAGGGAGAGCGCGAGCAGGGAAGCGAGGTGGGGCCAGGTGATTTTCGTCATCGCGGATCTCCAGGGAACGAGTGAGTCGCTCTGTTAAGAAAGGGCGCGAAAGCGCAATCTTATCGATCCCGCCGCTCCAGCACCACCTGAGCAAACATGGCGAAACGCCGCGAAACGTTTCCGAGCCGCTCGATCCCGGCTCACAGCGAATAGCTCGCGACGGGCATCAGCCCGCGCAGCGAGATCCCTCCGGAGACCAGGTAGCGCAGCGGCATCATCGGTTCAATCGAGCACACCTCCCACTTCGGCGCTTCTCTCGCGAAGCGGGCGCGTCGCGGACGAAGAGGATCCAGGGGAGGGCGCCGTTGGCGGCGGAGAGGGGGCCGCCGGGGGGGAGGTTCCAGTCCGGCGCGGCGGGGTCGAAGGGCTCGTGGTGGAGGTCGGCGGCTCTGGCGTCGACGCCATACCTCGGCCTGAAAAAGGGTGAGGGCCCGTTGGACCGGTGAGGACCGCTCAGAAGATCTGGAAGTTGACCGTCAGGACATAGAAGACTTTCACCGGCTTGCCGTCGAGAGTTGCCGGTTTGAAGGTCCAGGCCTTCACGGAGTTCACGGCGCATTCGGTGAGCCCCATGGGCAGGCCCTTGAGGACCCGGACTTTGCGAACCATTCCCTCGGTGTCGATGGTCGCCTCCACGATCACCGTTCCGGAAAAGCCGCGGTGGCGGCGAAACTCAGCAGTCGTTTCAGGCTTGACCTGAGAGCGGACCTCCGGCCGGGCGACTTTGCCCAGCACACGCAAGGGTGCGTCCGGAGCGATACGATGCAGGCGCTCCTGGAAGTCATCGAGCTGCTTCGTATCGTCCTTTGAACCTGGATAGCTGACCCCGGCTAGAACCTGCTCCTGGATGTCGTTTTCACTCATCCCCTTCTTTCGCAGGACCTCTAGGACATCCGCGGCCTCTTGATCCCGTTGCAAGGAGAGCAGCGCGATGAGGAGTCCCTTCTGGCTCTGGTTTCCGCCCGAGCCGGCCGCCTGTTCCTTGAACAGGGCCAGGGCCTCGGTCCGCGCCGGCTCGTCGGGGAGGTGGAGAAGGGCGAATCCCAGAGTGTTGGCAGCCTCGGCCCGCTCCTCGGGGCTCGCTGAGGCCGCGAGAGCCTGGCGCGCCGCCGCGACCGCCTTGTCCCGATCGTTCACTTGGGTATAACAGCTCGAGAGTCCGATCAAGCTCGGCGCCGATTGGCCGTGCGCGAGCTCGCTGGACCGTTGGTAGGCCCTGCACGCCTCCTTGGAATTTCTCTGAGACTCGAGCGCGCGGGCCCGCGCCAGCTCGGCCGCCGCGTCGGCCGGGACCTCCGCCCGGGCCGGACTGGAAGCGAGCGTCAGCGCGAGGGAGAGCGTGAGCAGGGCAGGTAGCCAGGTGATTCTCATCATTGCGAGTCTCCCGGTTCCTCAGCGGACCTGGAAGTTGAACGTGAGCACGTAGTAGACCTTCACCGGCTTGCCGTCGAGGGTCGCCGGCTTGAAGGTCCAGGTCTTGGCGGCCTTCTCCGCGCTTTCGGTGAGCCCCATGGGCTGACCCTGGAGGACTCTGATCTTGCCGACCTTTCCCTGGGCATCGATGATCGTTTCCAGGATCACTGTGCCGGAGAAACCATGGTGCGTGCTGGCCTCGGCGGTGATCTCCGGACGGGTCTGAGTGCGGGGCTCCGGCCGGGTTACCTTCCCGACGGAGCCCAGAGGCACGTCGGGAGAGAGACGAATCACCCTCTCGTTGAAGTCGTCCAGTTGCTTCGCATCGTCCCTTGGCCCGGGATAGGAAAGGCCGTCCAGAATCTGAGTCTGGAGGTCGGCTTCGCTCATCTCCGTCCGCAACCTCCGCAGGACCTCCGCGGCTTCCTGATCCCGGTGCAGGGAGAGCAGAGCGACGAGAACTCCTCTCTCCCCTCGGGCTTTCGTGGCACCGGTCGCCTGTTCCTTGAACAGCGCCAGGGCTTCGGTCCGGGCGGCCTCGTCGGGGAGCCGGAGGAGATCCAGTCCCAGAACCGTGGTGGCCAGCGTCCGCTCCTCGGGATTCGCCGCGACCGCGAGGGCCTGGCGCGCCGCCGCGACCGCCTTGGCCCCTTCCTTCTGTCGGGTGAAGCAGCCGGACATCCCGAGAAAGGCCGGCGCCGACTGGCCGTGCGCGAGCTCGCTGGCGTGCTGATAGGCCGCGCACGCCTGCTTGTCAAATCCTCCCTGAGCCTCCAACTGCCGAGCCCGCGCCAGCTCCGCCGCGGCGTCGGCCGGGACCTCCGCCCAGGCGGGACCGGAGAAGAGCGCCATCGCGAGGGGGAGAGCGAGCAGAGCGAGGCGGGGGTGGGTTAGTTTCGTCATCGTGAGCCTCCCGAGCTCTCAAGGGACCTTGAAATCGATGGTGACTACGAAGTAGACCTTCACCGGCTTGCCATCGCGAGTCGCCGGTTTGAAGGTCCAGGTCTTGACGGCCTTCTCTGCGCTTTCGGTGAGCCCCATGGGCTGACCCTCGAGGACTCGGATCGTGCCCACCTTTCCCTCTTTGTCGATGGTCGTCTCCAGGGTCACCGTGCCGGAGAATCCATGGTGGGTACGAGCCTCGTCGGGGATCTCCGGCTGGGTCCGGGTGCGGACCTCCGGGCGGGTGTACTTCCCGCCGCTCTCCGGCACGTCGGGAGAGAGCCGGTGCGCCCTCTCGTTGAAGTCCTTCAACTGCTTCGCGTCGTCCGAGGGCCCGGGATAGACGATACGGTCCAGAATCTCATTCTGGAGGTCGGCTTCGCTCATCTCCGCGCGTAAGCTCCGCAGGAGCTCCGCGGCTTCCTGATCCCGGTGCAGGGAGAGCAGCGCGGTGAGAGCTCCGCTCTGCCCCGCGGCTTTGTCCGCGCCCGCCGCCTGGCTCTGGAAAAGAGCCAAGGCTTCGGTCCGGGCCGCCTCGTCGGACTGCCCGAGGAGGGCTTCTCCCAGAGCCGTGGTGACGTGCGTCCGTTCCTCGGGAGTCGCAGCGACCGCGAGGGCCCGGCGCGCCATCGCGACGGCTTTGTCCCCTTCCTTCAAGCGGCTAAAGCAGCGCGACAGCCCGAGGAAGCTCGGCGACGACTGGCCGTGTGCGAGCTCGCTGGCGTGCAGATACGCCTTGCACGCCTCCTTGACATGCTGCCGAGTCTCCAACTGCCGGGCCCGCGCCAGCTCCGCCGCCGCGTCCGCCGGGACCTCCGCCCTGACCGGAGCGGAGGCGAGCGTCAGCGCGAGGGGGAGCGCGAGCAGGGACGCTAGGCGGGGCCAGGGGATTTTCGTCATCGCGGATCTCCGGGAAGCGAGTGAGTCGCCATCCTATGCAAGGTGTGAAAGCGCAATTTTATCCACCCCGCCGCTCGAGCACCACCTGAGCAAACATGGCGAAGCGCCGTGAAACATTTCCCAGCCCCCGCTCTATCCCGGCCCACAGCGGATAGCTCGCGGCGGGCACCAGCCCGCGCAGCGAGATCCCGCCGGAGACCAGGTAGCGCAGCGGCATCATCGGGGTGATCCCGCGCAGCTGCCACTCCGGCGCTTCCTTTTCGAAGCGGGCGCGGTCGCGGACGAAGAGGATCCAGGGGAGGGCGCCGTTGGCGGCGGAGAGGGGGCCGCCGGGGGAGAGGTTCCAGTCGGGGGCGGCGGGGTCGAAGGGCTCGTGGTGAAGGCGGGTGTAGACGAGCTTCGACCATGGGGTGACCCAGGGCTCGATCATCGTCACCACGCCGCCCGGGCGGACGCAGCGGGCGGCTTCGCGAAAGAAATCGAGGGGGCGGGGGAGGTGGTGGAGGACGTTGGTCATCGCGATGCCGCGCAGGGTGGCGGGCGCGAAGGGGAGCTCGAGGCCGTCGAGGACGGCGTCGATCCCCGGGGTGTAGAAGACCTCGGAGCGGAGGAGGCCGGGGACGAAGTCGGCGAGGAAGCCGGCTCCGGAGCCGAGCTCCAGGACGGGGTCATCCCCGGCGGGGAGCGAGGCGGCGATCGCCGCGTACCACTCCTCGTAGATGCGGCGGAGGAAGGGCTTGGTGGCGAGGATCCGGCGGCGGAGATGGGTGGTGCGCGGGTCGTCGAGGTCGAGGCCGCGGGTCAGGGGGTGCTCGAGCCAGCGCTTCAGTCCCATCGCCGGCCTTTCGATCCGTCAGATGAACTTGATCCGGCCGGCGGCGAAGGCGCACATCTTGAGCAGCAGCCAGCCGTGGCTCCAGCGCTGGATGTTGGTCTCGCCGTAGGTGCGCTCGCGGTAGCGGATCGGCACCTCGACGATCTCGAGGCTCATCTTGGCGGCGCCGAACAGGAGGTCGAAGTCGCCGAAGGGGTCGAAGTCGCCGAAGTAGGCGCGGTTGGCGGCGAGCTGATCGTAGTCGGCCTTGCGCAGGACCTTGGTGCCGCAGAGGGTGTCCTTGATCGGCTGGCCGAGGAGCCAGGAGAAGGCGAGGCTGAAGAACTTGTTCCCCAGGAGGTTGGCGAAGCGCATGGCGTCCTTCTCCATGGGGTAGACGAGGCGCACGCCGTTGACGAACTCGCCGCGGCCGGAGCGGATCACCTCGTAGAAGCGGGGGAGGTCCTCCGGCGGCACGGTGAGGTCGGCGTCGAGGATCATCAGCACGTCGCCGCTCGCCTCCTGGAAGCCGAGGCGCACGGCGTCCCCCTTCCCCTTGCCCGTCTGCTGGAAGGCCCGCGCCCGCCGCTCGGGGTGGGCGGCGATCTCGCGCCCGATGGCGGCCCAGGTGCCGTCCTTCGAATGCCCTTCGACGAAGAGGATCTCGGTGCCGCCCCCCATCTCCGGCAGGCGGTCGAAGACGGCGGGGATGTTCCCCTCCTCGTTGCGGGCGGGGACGACCACGGTGACCGTGGGATTCCGGGGCCGCCGTGGGCGGGGACGGCGCCGGCCGGGCGACCAGGAAGTTGCTCAGCGCGAGGTGGCGGAAGGGCCAGAGCTTGACGAGGACGCGGTTGCAGAAGGGGGCGAGGAGGGGGATCGGCAGCGGCACCAGCACCTCCTCCCAATGGCGGATCGGCTGGAAGCCGGCGAGGTGGAGGAGGTTGGCGGTGTCGTGGACGGTCAGCCAGTTCTGATGCAGGACCGGCTGGGCCAGCCCCAACCGCTGGGCGAGCGCCAGCGGCAGCTCCCAGAGGCGGCTGTAGGTGTTGAGGATGACCCGCGAACGGGGGTGGACCAGCGGCACGATCCGCTCGAACAGGCGCTGGACGTCCCAGGCGTCGTTGATCAGGTCGGAGAGGATCACGGCGTCGAAGGGCTCCTCGCCGAGAGGGCCGTGCTCGCCGGGAGAGCCGGGGGCGAGGTCGTGGGCGTCCGCCGCAACGAAGCGGAGGTGGGGATCTCCCGCATGCCGGGCTTCGGCGCGGCGCACCATCTCGGCCGAGAAGTCGATCCCCACGCCCACCGACGGCGCGAGGGCGGCGAGCAGGTCCCCGCGGCCGCAGCCGAGCTCGAGCACCCGTTGCCCCGGCGGCACGAGGAAGCGGTAGACGCGCTCGAGGCGGCGGTGGTAGGCGCCGCCGAAGCCCGTCCGGCGGTCGCTCGCGAGCGCCACGCGGTCCCAGTGCTCGCTGCGCTGGCGGCGGTAGGCGTCCGCGGCGGCGTTCGCGGTGTTCGGAGCCTGGGGGTCGAGCGCGCTCAGGATCCCTCCCGCGGCGCGAGCCGGAAGGCGGTCCGCGCCGCCCGTCCCCAGGCGGCGCCGGGGTCGGGATGGACGGCGATCAGGGCGACGCGCACCGTGTGCCGCGCGTCGGGTACCGCTGAGGGCGGCGCGGCGTCGAGCGGCACGTCGAGCCAGCCGGTCCAGGGCTCCGCCGCCAGGTCGTGGTCGAGCCGGCGGACGCCGTCGACCGTCACCTCGATCCGCATCCGGCCGGGGAGCCCGCCGGGCGCGTAGCCGTCCTCGACCTGGAGGCGCGCGGGGGGCTCGCCGGGCTGGCGGGTGTAGAGGCAGACGGCCTCGGCGGTGTCGCCGGGATGGGGATCGACGGCGAGGGTGGCGAGGGTGGCGGTGCCGGTGTCGAGGTCCGCCAGCAGGCCGCGCTCCATCGTGCAGTCGAGAGAGCCCACCGTCTTCGCGGTCAACGGGAAGCGATAGGCGCGCTGCGTCTCCTGGTCGCGCCGGTCGCGGGCCACGACCCGGGCCTCGAGGCGCGGGGCGGCGAACAGGAGGAGGAGGGCCACGGCCGTGCCGCCGGCGAGCGCCGTCGCCGCGAAACGCGGGAGATGCGCGTCGCGTCCCGCCGCCACCTCCCAGGCGGCGACGGCGATCGCCAGGATCTCGAGCGCGGTGGCGGCGAGGAAGTAGCGCCCCTGCGAGACCACGATCGCATGGATGGCGACCTTGAGGGCGACGGCGGTCGCGAGCAGGAGGATGGGGGCGCTGCGCCGGCGGACGCCGACGGCGAGGGCGGCGAGGAAGAGCGCCTGGAGGGCGGCCAGCTCGCGGCGCAGCCAGGGGACGGCGGCGGCGATGAAGCGGTCGGCCCGCGCGCGGTCGGTGTCCGGCAGGACCTCCGGCCCCAGCGACCAGTAGAAGCTGGCGGCCTCGCCGTCGACGGCGAACTTGACCACCGACGAGGCGATGCGCAGGGCGTGGAAGCCCGGGCGCCGCAGCGCTTCGCGCAGGGCGAGCCGGAAGCCGGCCGCCTGCATCCGGCCGCGGTCGGCGAGCAGGGCCGGCTCGACCGAGGCGATATAGGCGGCCGGGTCGGCCCAGAAGTTCTCCGTCGCCCCCGGGACGTAGGAGCCGAGCAGGGCGAGCCCGCCATGCTGCGAGGTGAGGGCGAAGCGGCCGGTGGCCGCGGCGCGCAGGGAGGCGAGGGCGGCGAGGAGCGCCAGGGTGGCCAGGGCGAGCGTCGCGGCGCCGCGCCGGAACGCGGGCGTCTTCCACGCCGCGGAGCTCCAGGGCCCCAGGCCGGCCCCCAGGAGCAGGGGGAGGAGGGCGACGAGCATCTCCTGGCGGACGGCGACGCCGGCGCCGTAGAGCAGCGCCGCCGCCAGGGGGTAGCGCCGCCCGGCCACCAGCGCGCGCACCGTCAGGGCGCCCAGCGCCACGGTGGGGAGCAGCACCCAGTCGTCCTGCGCCACCACGCCGGAGAAGACCACCTGTCCGGGCCACAGCGCCAGGAGGAAGCCCGCCGTGGCACGGGCCGCGAGCGGCAGGACGCGGCGCCAGAGCAGGAACGGCAGCAGCGGCAGCAGTCCGCAGGCGACGGCGGTGGCGAGGCGGGCGGTGTCGTCCGCCGGCCAGGGGGAGAGCCGGAGCAGGGGGGCGAGCGCCAGCGGCAGCCCCGGGCTGTACAGCTCCCAGGAGCGCCCCTGGGTGATCCAGGCGCCGTTTCCGAACGCCTGGGCGAAGGCGACCAGCCCGCGGAAGTCGGAGACCGGCAGGGTGGGGAAGGCGGTGACGAAAGCGAGGCGGCTGCCGAGGCCGAGGAGGAGGAGGGCGGCCCCGGTCGGGATCTCTCCCGGGGGCGAGGAGGTGCGCGGCGCGACCGGTGGCGCTTTCAAAGCCGCTCGAGGACCACGTAGCGCCGTTGCATCGCGGGGGAGATCTCCTCGCGCAGGAAGCGGAAGGGGCGGCCGGCGATCAGCCGCTCGACCTCCTCGCGGGTGTAGCGGAAGGTGGCCGAGGGGTAGGCCTTCGACAGCGCGTGGTCCGGCGTGAAGACGACCGCCTGCTCGCGCGCCGGGTCGGGCCAGTAGAAGTCGGCGTAGAGCCGGCCGCCGGCCTTGAGGAAGTGGGCCAGGAACTCGAGATTCCAGCCCGCGAGCTGGAAGTTCTGGTGGATCCAGAAGAAGCGGCCGATCACCGTGTCGACCGTGCCGAAGAAGGGGGTGAGCCCGGCGCGGTCGGCGACGTGGAGATAGGTGCAGTTGGGGGGCGAGACGAGGGCGGCGATCTGGAGCGCCAGCGGGCTGTAGTCGGTGCCCAGGTACGAATCGACGTAGCGTGCGATCAGCTTGCCGAGGTTGCCGCAGCCGCACCCCATCTCCATCACCCGCTTCCCCGCGAGGGCATCGCCGTCGCAGTAGAGGACGAGCGGCCAGCCCGCCCGGAGCTGGAGGTCGAGCAGGTCGAGCGGCGCCGCGGGGAGGGGAGGGCGGTCCGGATAGGCGGTGTAGGGGGTGAGCTGGTGCTTCCACTCGGCGCGCAGGTAGGCGAGCCACTCGTCGTTCCAGCGCTGGATCTCCGCCTCGCCGCACTCGAACGGCGGCGTGGCGGTGAGCTCGTCGCCCGGCGCGGGGGAGGGGGGCGCGCTGAAGGCCGCGCCGCGCCCGCGCAGGGAGTGCCACCAGCGGCGGTTGGCCCGGAGCGGCATCAGGCGCGGGAGGTGGCGGCGGTGACTGCGGCGGCGCGCGCCTCGGCGTGCCCGGGGTTCTGGGGGTTCTGGAGGAACCAGTCGTAGGTGCTGCGGATCCCCGCCGCGAGGCCGATCGAGTGCCGCCAGCCGAGGGCATGCAGGCGGCCGACGTCGAGCAGCTTGCGCGGCGTGCCGTCGGGCTTGGTGTCGTCGAAGACCAGGCGGGCGCCGGGGGCGACGACGTCGCGGATCTCCTCGGCGAGCTGGCGGATGCTCTGGTCCTCGCCGGTGCCGACGTTGATGTGGCCGTCCTCCGCGTAGTTCCGCATCAGGAAGAGGCAGGCGTCGGCGAGGTCGTCGACGTGGAGGAACTCGCGCTTGGGGGAGCCGGTCCCCCAGACCACCACCTCGTCGCGCCCGGCGATCTTCGCGTCGTGGAACTTGCGGATCAGCGCCGGCAGCACGTGCGAGCTCTGCAGGTCGAAGTTGTCGTGCGGTCCGTAGAGGTTGGTCGGCATCGCCGAGATGAAGTCCGAGCCGTACTGGCGGCGGTAGGCCTGGCAGAGCTTGATGCCGGAGATCTTGGCGATCGCGTACGGCTCGTTGGTCGGCTCGAGCAGGCCGGTCAGCAGGTACTCCTCGCGGATCGGCTGCGGGCAGTCGCGCGGATAGATGCAGGAGCTGCCGAGGTAGAGCAGGCGGCGGACCCGCTGCTCGTGGGCGGCGTGCACCACCGTCGCGTGGATCATCAGGTTGTCGTAGATGAACTCGGCGGGACGGGTCGAGTTGGCGAGGATGCCGCCCACCGTGCCGGCGACCAGGAAGACGTACTCCGGGCGGTTCTCCCGGAACCAGCGGCCGACCGCCGCCTGATCGCGCAGGTCGAGCTCGTCGCGGGTGGCGGTGAGGATCTGCTCGAACCCCTCGGCCCGCAGCCGGCGGACGATCGCCGAGCCCACCAGGCCGCGGTGGCCGGCGACGTAGATGCGGGCGGAGCGGGGGATTTCGATCGGCATCAGAAGCTCGGCGGAGACTCTACCATGCTCAAAAGCGGCTCAGCGTCCGCTGAGCGCCCCCACCCTCCCCAGCAGCTCGGCGGCGCGGCGGTCCCAGCTCTCCCCCTCGGCCACCCGGCGGCGCTCGGCGGCGAGCTCGGGGGAGCGCTCGGCGAGGGCGCGGCGCACCTGGCGGACGAAGCTCTCGGGGTCGTCGTAGAGGTAGACCAGCGGCTCGGCCCAGCGCTCGGTCTCGGGGAGGCGGCGGGCGACCACCGGCAACCCCATGGCGAGCGCCTCGTAGAGCTTCACCGGGTCGACGGCGCGGGTGAGCGGCAGGTCGCGGAAGGGGACGAGGGCGGCGTCGAGCCCGGAGAGGAAGCGGGGGACGTCGGCGAAGGGGATCTCGCCCACCGTCTCGAGGTTGGGGAAGCCGGAGAGGGCGGCCACCTCCGGGTCCTCGACCTGGCCGGCGAGCCGGAAGCGAAAGCCGGGAAAGGCGCGCGCCGCCGCCGCCAGCGCCTCGACGTCGAACCAGGGGCCGAGCGCGCCGACATAGCCGATGGTGGCGCCGGCGGTGTCCCCGGAGGTGACGGCGCGCACCGTCGCCGGCGCCGGGAAGGCGGCGAGGTCGACGCCGTTGGGGAGGAGCAGGACCTGCGGGCTCACCTCGCGCGGGCGCTGCGCCAGGGCGCCGGCGGTGGCGCACACCAGGTCCGCCTCGCGGATCAGCCGCGCCTCGACCGACTCGATCCCCGCCGGCACGCCGGGGAAGCCGACGTGGAGGTCGATGCGGTCGTAGACCAGCGGCACGTGGAGGCGGCGGGCGAGCTCGCGGCCCAGCTCGGCCCAGAAGGGGAGCTGCACCAGCACCATCAGCGGCCGCTCCGACCGCAGGCCGGCGAGGATGGTGTCGGCCATCCGCGCCGCCGTGGCGCGGTCGAGCGGCTCGCGGTAGGGGTCGGGGCGGCCGGGGACGCGCATGCGCAGCACGTGCAGCTTCCCCTGCGTGTGGAGGATGTGGCGCGCCGGCAGCAGGCGGCTGCGCAGGAAGCCGTCGACGTAGAGCACCGGATGCCCCGCCCGCGCCAGCGCCAGCGCCAGGTGCTGCGGGCGCTGGAAGCGGTAGCTCCAGGAGACCGCCGGCAGGTAGAGGATCGGCGGCCCCGCCGGCGGCAGCTCGGCGAGCGCCTCCGACACCGTCTCGAGCCCCGGCTGCCGCCGCGGCAGCGTCCGCCCCGTCCCCGGCCGCCGCCCCGCGCGCAGATGGCGCAGCGCCGCCCGCGCCAGCCGCTCGATCTCGCCGACCGCGGTCAAAGCGCGGTCGTGGCGGCGGGCGGGGTAGAAGAAGGCGCTCATCGGCATTGGAACATTATCTAGAAAGATGAGTTGCCTTGGCCAGGAAAGGTGAAACAAGGGACCCAAGGGACTTCAGGGACTCCAGGGACAGGGATCCTTGTCCCTGTTGTCCCTGCTGTCCTTGTTGTCCCTCGTTTCACCGCCCGCCCGCGGGCCAGCGCTCCGGCCGCCACCACCCTACCCCCCCGGGATACAATCCCCCGGTGTCCGCTCCCCGACCGAAGATCTGTGTGGTGATGCCGGCGTACAACGCCGAGAAGACCCTCGAGCGCACCTGGCGCGACCTGCCGATGGAGTGGGTGGACGACGTGGTGGTGGTCGACGACGCGAGCCGCGACCGCACGGTCGAGGTGGCGCGCGGGCTGGGGCTCGAGGTGGTGGTCCATCCGCGCAACCGCGGCTACGGCGGGAACCAGAAGACCTGCTACGCGACGGCGCTGGCGCGCGGCGCCGAGATCCTGGTGATGGTCCACCCCGACCACCAGTACGACCCGAAGAGCGTGCCGGCGCTGGTGGCGCCGCTGCTGCGCGGCGAGTGCGACGCCGTGTTCGGCAGCCGGATGCTGGGCGGCCGCCCGCTCGAGGGGGGGATGCCGAAGTGGAAGTACCTGGCGAACATCTTCCTCACCGCCCTCGCCAACGCCACCTTCTACGTCTTCCTCTCCGAGTACCACTCGGGGCTGCGCGCCTACAGCCGGCGCTACCTCGAAACGGTGAACCTCGAGGGGAACTCGGACGACTTCGTGTTCGACACCGAGATCATCGCGCAGGGGATCTTCGCCGGCCTGCGCATCCAGGAGATCCCGATCCAGACCCGCTACTTCCCGGAGGCCTCGCAGATCGGCTTCCGGCGCAGCGTCCGCTACGGCTTCGCGGTGCTCTCGGTTCTCGCGCGCTACAAGATGCAAAGGAAAGGTCTCCTCGCCAGCCGGATCTTCGACGCTCCGGCCGCGGATTCTCAGCTCAACCCCAGCTCGCGGTAGAGGGCCTGGAAGGCGTCGGCGGCGTCGCCGGCATCGCCCTGCGCCGGGGCCGCCGACGGCTCCGCCCCGTCCTCCGTCAGCCGCGCCGTCGATCCCGCCGTCAATCTTTCCTTCAACAGGGCGACGACGCCGTCGGCGCCGGCCTCCGGCGCCACCAGCAGGCCGCCGCCGTGGCGGCGGATGCGCTCGGCGATCGCCCCCTGGTCGAAGGCGGCCACCGGCACCCCGGCCGCCATGCATTCCGAGAGGGCCAGGCTGTAGGACTCGGGGACGATCGACAGCAGCAGGGCGAGGTCGACGCGGTCGCGGCGCAGGCGGTCGACCAGCGACCCCGAGCGGTAGTACCCCCGTACGCGGACGCGGGGGAGGCGGCGCAGGCGGCGCAGCAGCTCGGCGTCGCCGCCGCCGTAGGCGCTCCAGCGCAGCTCCGGCGCGGCGGCGGCCGGCAGCCGGCGCACCACCTCCTCGAACACCAGCGCCCCCTTGTGCGGCAGCACCTGGCCGATGTAGGCGACGTGGCGGAGCGGACCGCCGGCGCGGGGGGGCGCCGGGGCCCCCTCCGGCCCCGGCGGCTCGACCACCCGCTGGCGCTCGGGGGGGAGGCCGGGGAAGAGCTCCTGGTGCTGGCGGAGCAGGAAGTCCGACGGGTAGACCACCGCGGCGGCGCTCGCCAGCAGCGCGCGGGCGATCTCCCGGCGCTCCTCCTGGAACCCCGGCTCGACCGGCCAGTCCTGGGCCAGGCAGGCGGCGCAGCGGGCGCGGTCGCGCGAGTAGCCGCAGAAGCGCTGCCAGGGCACCTCGAGCAGGTGCGGGCGCGGGCAGAACAAGCTGAAGTCGTGGACCGAGAGGAGGAGCGCGAGCCCCGAGCGCTGCAGCTCGGCGAGCGACCCCAGGGGGATGGCGGCGAGCCCCTCGACGTGGAGGGCGCGGGCGCCGACCTCGGCGGCGGCGCGCGCCACGGCGCGCTCGAAGGCGGGGTCGCGCAGCGTCACCGGCGACGGCGGCGGCCCCCCCGGGATGGCGAGCGCCAGGCGGCGGTCGCCGGCCTCGACCTCCAGGCGGTAGTTGCTGGCCTCCGGGTAGAGGAGGGCGACCGGCCGGCGCTTCGCCTCGTTGCCGATGCGGTGGAGGAGCTGCACCTGCATGCCGCCGAGGCGAGGGGTGGGGGCGGTGGGGAGGAGGTTGAGCACCGGGATCGAGGGGAGCCCCGCGGCGTTCCCGGCGGCGTGGAACGACCGCCGGCGGAGGCTCTCGCGCACGCGGTCGGAGAGGCGCTCGCGCAGCGCCGCCATCCCCTCGGCCCGCAGCACGCGCCCGGCGGTCTGCAGGGTGAGGGTCCCCGAGCCGTTCATGCGGCATCCTCGCAGGAGCGCTGCGCGGGTCGCGGCGGCCGCTCGCCGCGCTGACCCCGCTCGGACGCGATGCGCGCCAGCTCCGCCTGCAGGCGCGCCCCCGCCGCCTCCGGGGCGTAGAGCTCGCGCACCCGCCGCCCGGCCGCCGCGACCCGCGAGGCCGCCGACGCCGGGTCGTCAGCCAGGGCGCGCATCAGCGCCGCGGCGTGCTCGACGTCCGGCTCGGCCCACATCGCGCCGGCCGGGTAGGGGCCTTGGGGCGCCGCGAGGGCGACGGGGCGGTGGCGCACCACGAAGCCGGTCGTGTCGTCGAGGAAGTCGGTGACGCCGCCGTAGCCGGTGGCGATCACCGGCTTGCCGAGGTACATCGCCTCGATCAGCGGCAGGCCGAGCCCCTCGGAGCGGTGGAGGGAGACGTAGGCGTCGCAGGCGGCGAGCAGGCCGTCGAGCGCCTGGCGGCTCAGGGTGCCGGTCAGGAAGGTGACGGGGAGGCCGGCGGCCTGCCGGCGCAGCCCGGCCATGTAGTCCGGCTCGGCCTCGGCGTGATTGACCTTGAGCAGCAGGCGGACCGGCCGGCCGGCGTCCCGGGCCACCCGCGCGAAGGCGGCGAGCAGGCCGGCGGGGTTCTTCCGCTCGGGGACGCTGAGGGCGTCGAAGGCGAAGCAGAAGAGGAAGTCGTCCGGCCGCGCGCCGAGCTCCTCGCGGGGGGTTGGCGGCGGGGCACCGTCCGCCGACCGCGGCGGGACCACGCAGGGGGGGACCCAGCGCACCTCGACGGGGGAGAGGGCGCGGAAGGCCTCCTGGCAGAAGCGGGTCGGCGCCCACACCTCGTCGACGCAGCGGAAGGCGGCGGCGAGGCCGAGCGGGAAGTGGGCGAGCTCCCAGAACCAGTAGCCGATCCGGTGCCGCCCGTGGTGGAGGGCGGAGGGGATGCGGCCGAGCACCGTCTCCATCATGTCGGCGTTGACGTGGAAGAGGAGGGGCTCGTAGGGGAGCCCCTGGCTCGCCGACTCGCTGGCCGCGCCGGGGGCGCCGTCGGCCCGCCCGTCGAGCACCCAGAGGGCGCGCGGGATCCCCGCCCGGTCGAGCGCCGCGAGGCTCCCCCGGCACGCCTCGCCCACCCCGGTGGGGGCGGTCGCCCAGCCGATCACGCTCAACCCCGGCGGTCCGCTGGCGACGGTTGAGCCGGCCGGCGGCAGCGGCGCGGTTTCCGTCGGATGGGCCGGCGCGGCGGGGCGCGGCGGGGCCGTCTCGCCGATGCCGCCGGCGGCACCGGTGGCGCGCGCCGCGCGGCGGTGCTTCTCCCACCACAGGCGGGCCCAGGCCCGCTGGCGCCATGACAGGGTGCGCGCCACGGGGAGGACGACCTCGGGGGGGAGCCGGTACTCCCGGCGTCCGTATGTCACGTACCAGAGAGCGATCCCGAGGCGGTCGGCTCCCAGCGGATCGGGATGGGCGCGCAGCAGGTCGGCGCGGCGGCGGTGCATCTCGAGCGCGAGGCGCGGCACCCGCGGCCGCCGCTCCGGCTCGTAGCCGGCGTCGGCGGTCAGCCAGGCGACCTCCGCGGCGGAGAGCGGCTGCCGGCCGCCCGGCCCGTCGAGGAGGGAGGCGAGGTCGCCCTGCGCCTCCGCGGCGCGCACGGCGTCCTCCCGCGCCACCTCGCCCACCCGCGCGAGCGGCGCGGCGAGCCCGGCGGTGAACGCCGGATCGATCCCCTCCGGGGTGCCGGAGCTGCCGGCGAACCAGTGGGCGAAGCGCACGGCGTCCGCCCCCCACGGGTGGGGGAAGAAGCTCTTGAGGTCCGGGCGATGGTCCCAGAGCGCCAGCGCCAGGCGCGGGATGGGGAGGGCGGCCGGCGACTCGTCGGCCGGCTGCAACAGCCAGCCGAAGAAGGTGTCGCCGCCGGCGGTGGCGAAGGGGTCGGGCCAGCGCCGCCCCTCGGGATCGACCTGGCGCAGGACGCGGCGGGCGATCTCCGGGATCGCCGCCCCGTTGGCGAACCGCCCGTAGCCGTACCGGTAGCCCTGCACTTCCTCCTGCCCCTCGCCGCGCACCCGCGTGGCGTAGAGCTCGAAGAGGGGGAGGACGTCCGGGCGGTCGGCGAAGGTGAAGCGGTTCTGGAACTTCGAGATCAGCTCCGGGCGCGCGAAGTCGAAGCCGCTGAAGTGGAAGAAGCGCAGCGGCGCGCCGCCGGCGAGCCAGCCGCCGCCGTCAGCCGGCGCGACGGGCTCGATCCGACGATGCGCCAGGTTCCAGTAGGCCACGTTGTAGCCGGGGTCGCGCAGGATCTCGGCGTCTGGCAGGAAGGCCGGCGCCAGGTCCATCCAGCGCTGGTCGACGAACAGCCCGCGCTCGACGTCGTGCAGGCACTCGCGGTAGAGGCGGCGCGCCCACCAGTCGAGGAAGGGGAAGGTGCGGGGGTTGAAGGCGATCCCCAGGAACCCCAGGTTGTAGACCCCGGAGAGGAGGATCTCGCGCTCCGAGGGGACCGCGGCGTCCTCGAGCGGAGCGGTGAGGTGGGGGGTGAGCACCGCGTCCGCCTCCCCCAGCTTGGCGTACAGCTCCGTCAGGTCGCCGAGCACCAGGATGTCGGGATCGAAGTAGCAGAGGCGGTCGACGCCCAGGGTGCGGTGGAGATGGAGGAGGAAGTACGGCTTGACCGCCGTGTTCAGCTCGAGGAGCGAATAGCGGAAGGCGAAGTGGGGGAAGTCCGGGATGCCGAGCTGGTCGGCGAAGGTGACGGCGAACGGCTCGTCCTCGTAGCGGTGCCCGGGCTGCGGGCGGTCCACGATCAGCACCGCGACGCGGCCGTCCGGATGCCGCGCCAGGAACGAGCGGGTGAACGCCCGGGCGTACGCGAGGTAGTTGTTCGCGATGATGGTGCACGCCAGGGGTGAATTCATGCGAGATCCACGATTCTACTATGTCTCAAAGTTCGGTGCAGAGCCCCGTGCCGACAGGATCTGCGCATAGACCCCCTCGATCTCCAGGGCGTGCTCGTCCATCTCCTTGATCGCCGCCCGCCCCGCCTCCGCTCCCGCCGCCCACTCCGCGGCGGTCTCCGGCCGCGCGGCGAGGCGGGCGATCCAGCCGGCGAGCTCGTCCGCGGCGTCCGGATCGAACAGGGCGCCGCGGGGCGCGGCGTCAGGGGAGCCCTCGCCGCCGAACAGCTCGGCCAGGGCGCCGCGCCGGGAGGCGAGCACGGGGACCCCTTCGGCCAGCGCCTCGTGGGCCACCAGGCCGAACGACTCGAGGCCGAGCGAGGGGACGATCAGCACGTCGAGCCCGGCGAAGACCTCCCCCCGCCGCTCCTCCGGGAAGCGCCCCGCGAAGCGCACCGCCGGCGAGGCGAGGGCCTGGAGCTCGGCGGTGTACGGAGGGGAGATCGTGGCGTCCCCCCACACCGCCAGGGTGGCGCGGGCCGGATCGACGCCGCGGAAGGCGGCCACCGCCAGGTGGATCCCCTTGTGCGGCAGGATCGAGCCGATGACCCCGCAGCGCAGCGGCTCGCCCGGAGCGCGCGGCGGGCGGGGCGGTCGTTCAGGCAGCCCGACCGCCGGGCGCTCGATGCCGTACGGAATGACCAGGGCGGGCCGTCCGGCCGGCAGCCAGCCGAGCTCGCGGTAGCTCGCCAGGATGGCGTGCGAGCCCATCACGAAGGCGTCCGCGGTGCCGAGCGCCGCGCGGGTCAGCCGCTGCCGGCCGGCGTGGAGGAGGCGGTTGAGCAGGGGAGCCCCGGGGAGCGCCGTCATCGGCAGGCAGGCCGCGCAGCGCCCCGGCGCCGGCCCCGGGCAGAGCCGCCGCCCGGCGTCGAGCAGGTTGGCGCGGGCGCAGGGGGACCACCAGTCCTGGATCTGGTAGAGGATCGGGATCTGCCGCCGCGCGGCGACGCTAGGGAGGGTCGCCGCGTGCCCGGCGAGGTGGTGGACGTGGAGGAGCTCCGGGCGGACCTCGGCGAGCAGCGCCGCGAAGTCGGCGGCGAGCCGCCGGTCGTGGAGGGCGTTGCGCGACAGGGGGTCGCGCTGCACGAAGTTGTTGACCGCGAGCCGTACGCGAGCCCCACCGTCCTCGACCTCGAGCGCCTCCCCCAGGGCGCGCGCCGGGTCGGCCATCCGGGCGTAGACCGTCACCTCCCGCCACGCCGCCTGGCGCCGCGCCAGCCGCCGCGCGTAGACCTCAGTCCCCGCCGAGCTCCACGGCGGCCAGCCGTGCACCAGGTGGAGGACGCGCCGCGGCTCGCGCGGCCGCCGGGGAGACTGCGGGCGGCCGGCCAGCGCCGCCTCCTTGAGCGCCGCGATCACCCGCTCGCGCGCCGGCCGCAGCGGGTCCTCGCGCAGGAAGCGGGCCACCGTCGGCAGATACTCCGGATGGAGGCGCGAGAGGGCGCGGTGGGCCGCCCTGACCCGCTCGGGGCGGGAGGCGCCGAAGCTCTTCTGGCCGGCGTGATAGATGAAGGTCGCGTCGTCGAGGACGTTGAGGTAGCCCGCCTTGAGCGCCCGGAAGCAGAATTCGCTCTCCTCGCCGTAGCCGAGCCCGAAGCGGGCCGCGTCGAAGAGGCCGAGGCGGTCGAGCGCCTTGCGCTTGATGTAGAGGCAGACCCCGACCCCGGTGGGGAGGGCGGGGCGCTCGCGTGCCGAGACCCGCTCCACCAGGGCGGCGAAGCGGTCCGCGCTCCAGCCCGCGGGGAGGGCGTTGACCTCGGCGAAGCGGGGGAGGGAGGCGATGGTCGCGTGGTTCGAGAACGGGGTGACGGTGGCGATCGCCGGGTGGGAGTACGCCGCCGCCTGGAGCTTCTCGAGCCAGCCGGTGGTGACCACCGTGTCGCTGTTGAGCAGCGTCACGTCGTGATCGGAGTCGGCCATCCCGCGGTTGACGCTCGCCACGAAGCCGCGCCGCTCGGGGTTGCGGAGGAGCGTGGCGTGTCCCGCGGGAAAGCCCGCCAGCACCGCCTCGACGTCCGCCCCCTGCGGGCCGTCGATCACCAGCAGCAGGCGGTGGTGGGCGAGGTTGGTGTGGAGCCGCAGGCTCTCGAGACAGGCCGCGAGCTCCACGGCGGCGCCGTAGACCGGCACGATGACGTCGACGTTTCCCGATGTCCCCGGCGGCCGGTCGGGCTCGGGGTCGGGCGACGCGACGTTCCAGTCAATGGTGCGGCGGTGGGCCATCGGCGGCGGCGATCTTACCCCTGAACGACCCCAAGTCGTGGCTGAGCGTCACCGCCATCTCCGGCAGCGCCGCGATCCGCTCCCGCCGGCTCTCCCGTCCCCCCCGGTAGGTGGCCGCCAGGGCGTCGGCGAGCGCCGCGGGAGGGAGGAGCGCCGCGGCGCGGACGCTACGGCGTTCCGTGAGCTCGAAGTCCGCCGCCAGCCGGGCCGCGGCCCCCTCCAGGCGATCCTTGGCGACCTCCCCGCCGAGCACGGCGGCGCGCAGCTCCCCCAGGTCGTCGCTCCCCGGGACCGCCACCAGCAGCCGGCCGCCGGGTTTGAGCACCCGCCGCATCTCGGCTGGGTTGAGCCGCGCGTCGATCGACAGCACGAGGTCGAATCCCGCCGTGGCGTAGGGGAGGGCGCGGTCGGCGTTGGCGACCGTCCACGTCGCACCCGGATAGCGGCGCGCCGCCAGGTCGACCGCCGCCGCCGAGAGGTCGACGCCGTGCGCCGCGAAGCCCTCTTTCTCCGCGAGCTTTCCCAGGTAGTACCCCTCGCCGCAGCCGACGTCGAGCACCGCGGCGTCTTCGGGCAATTCAAGGCGGGCGATCTCCTCGCGCACCGCCGCGAGCAGCGGCTCGCCGTACCCGGCATCGAGCAGGCGCCGGCGGGCCGCCACCGCCTCCGGCGGATCGCCGGGCCGCGCCGAGCGCCGGTCCTGCGGCTGGAGGAGGTTGACGTAGCCGCTCCGCGCGAGGTCGAAGGCGTGCCCCCGCGGACAGGCCCAGGCCCGTCCGTGGCGCGTCGTCTGTGTCGTCTGCGTCGTCTGGGCCAGGGGCTCGCCGCAGCCGCGCACCGGGCAGATCAGGAGGCTCCCGCTCATGGGGCCGGCTTGCCCAGCGCCTTCCGGGCGTCGGGGTCCTGGGGATGGATCGCCAACGCCCGGCGCGCCGCTTCGGCGGCGCCGGAGGAGTCTCCCTGCGCCGCGCGGGCCCGGGCGAGGAGCCCCCAGCCGCGCGAGGCTTCGGGGAAGGTGCCGGTGGCGCGGGCGAGCAGGGGGAGCGCCTTCGCCGGCTCTCCCGCCGTCAGATGGTCCTCGGCGCGGTCGGTCAGCGCCTCGTAGTTCTCGCCACCGGCCGCGAACAGGGCGTCGAGACAGCGGTCGGCGCCGGCCCGGTCCCCCCGGGCGCGGAGGATGCGCGCCAGGTGATCGGCCGCGATGGCGTGGGTGGGGGAGAGGCGGAGGACGGCCTCGAAGGTCGATTTCGCCTTGGCGTCGTCGCCGCGGCGCTCGTAGAGCACGCCGAGGTTGGCGAGCGGCGGCACGGCGTAGGGGCTCAAGGCCAGCGCCGCCTTGTACTCGCGCTCCGCCTCGTCGAGCCGCCCGCGGTTGTAGAGCGCCATCCCCAGGTTGTTGCGGGCGATCTCGGCGTCGGGGGAGACCCGCGCGGTGGCGCGGAAGAGGGTGAGGTCGTTCCGGTAGAGCCCCGCCCGCTCCCGGGCCGCCACCCCCGCCGCGCCGAGCAATCCGAGGATCGCCACGGCCGCGGCCCAGCGGAGCTTGGGGGGAAGCCGCGCGGCTCCCCAGGAGCACAGGCTGCCGAACAGCCAGGCGAGCCCGGCCGAGGGGAGGTAGAGGTAGCGCTCCGCGAAGTTCGAGCCGCCGATCGAGTTGGCCGCCAGCACCGGCAGCACGAACGCCACGATCACGGCGAGCGGCACCACGATCTCCCGCCGCGCCCGGCCGCGCCACGCCGCCGCCGCCAGGGCGAGGACGATCGCCGCCGCCACCGCCATCCCGGCGAGGGCGACGGGGGAGAGGAGCGCCGGGGCGGGGATCCCCGCCAGCAGCTGCACCGGGAAGGGGACGACGAGGAAGCCCAGGTAGCGGGCCAGCAGCCCCGCCGCGTAGGCGAAGGCGCCGCCGGGGGAGGCCGTCACCTCGTAGCTGCGCGGCGAGAAGCTCCCCAGGGCGTTCAGGCGCAGGGCGAAGTAGAGGGCGAGGACGAGCAGGTACGGGGCGAGCCGCGCCGCTCCCCGCTTGATGGCCGTCCAGAGCGTCCCCTCCCGCCGCCATTCGGAGGCCTCCACGGCCCCGAGCACCAGCAGGAGCGCCGTCCCCGGCTCCTTGGCGAGGCAGGCGAGGAGGTAGGCGAGGGGGCCGAGCCAGCCCCATCCGCGCCAGCCGCCGTCCTTGAACGCCAGGTAGGCGAGCAACGCGAGCAGCGCGAAGAGCGCCGTCAGCAGGTCGGCCTGCCCCCCCACCCAGGCGACCGCCTCGGCGTGCGCCGGGTAGACGGCGAACAGCAGGCCCGCGGCCAGCGCCGCCAGCGCCGACAAGGCCGCGGTGTTCCGCCTCCCCGGGTCCGCGATCAGCCGCCGGGCGCCGAACGCCACCAGCAGGGTGACGGCGAGGTGGAGGGCGATCGAGGCGGCGTGGAAGGCCCTGGCCGAGATCCCGCAGGCGCGGGCGATCAGCGAGTAGGCGGCGCCGAAGGCCGGGCGGTAGTAGTTCGACGCCACCATCCCGCGGTCGCGGTAGAACCCCCAGAACGGCCGGGTGAGGAAGAGGCGGAAGCCGTCCGGGTCGTGCAGCCAGGGGTTGCGCTCGATCTGCACGTGGTCGTCGTAGACGAACTCGTAGCGTATCGAGGGGCCATAGATCGCCAGGACGACCGCCAGGACGACGGCCAGGATCGCCGCGACGATCCCGCCGGCCGCCCGGAGCGGGCGGCGCTTCGCGGGGTCGAAGCTGCTTCGATTCGAGAGTGCGGGTGCTATCATGCGCGCCTTTGAGAGCCGGAGCTTATCGTTGAACGAGAACAATCCCCAGGCCGGGGTGAAGCTCAGCGTCGTCGTCCCGGTCTACAACGAGCGTTTCCTGGTGGCGGAGCTCGTCCACCGGGTGCTCGCGGTGTCGGCCCCCGAGATCCGCGAGATGGAGCTCCTGCTGGTCGACGACGGCTCGAAGGACGGCAGCCTCGACATCCTGCGCGGCCTGGCGGCCGAGCACCCCGACCGCATCCGCCTCCTCGAGCAGGGGAGGAACCAGGGGAAGGGCGCCGCGATCCGCCGCGGCATCGCCGAGGCGACTGGCGACCTCATCCTCTTCCAGGACGCCGACCTCGAGTACGACCCGCGCGACTACCCGCGCCTGATCCGCCCCTTCCTCGAGGACGGCGCCGACGTCGTCTACGGCTCGCGCTACCTGCAGAGCGAGCGCCGTCGCGTCCTGAACTTCCGCCACACCCTCGGCAACCAGCTCCTCACCCAGCTCAGCAACCTGCTGACCGATCTCAATCTCACCGACATGGAGACCTGCTACAAGGTCTTCCGCGCGCCGCTCCTCAAATCGATCCCGATCCGCTCGAACGACTTCGCGATGGAGCCCGAGATCACCGCCAAGGTCGCCAAGCGCGAGTGCCGCATCTTCGAGGTGCCGATCAGCTACCTCGGCCGCACCTACCGCGAAGGGAAGAAGATCGGCTGGAAGGACGGCTTCAAGGCGCTCCGCACGATGGTCAAATACCGGTTGATCGACGACATCTACGCCGAGGACGAGTACGGCTCGCACATCCTGCACAGCCTCGAGCGGGCGCAGAACTTCAACCGCTGGATGGCCGACGCCATCGAGCCCCACGTCGGCGCCCGCGTCCTCGAGATCGGCGCCGGCATCGGCAACATCACCACCTGGCTGCTGCCGCGCGACTTCTATCTGGCGAGCGACATCAATCCGCACTACCTCGACTACCTGAAGAACCTCTCGCTGGGAAAGCCCTACCTCAAGGTCGCCCGCCTCGACCTCGAGGACGCCGCCGGCTTCGCGCCGTGGGCCGGGCGCTTCGACACCGTCGTCTGCCTGAACGTCCTCGAGCACGTCGGCGACCCGCTGGTGGCGCTGCGCAACATGCACACCGCCCTCGCCCCCGGGGGCCGGCTGGTGCTCTACGTGCCGCAGGGGCAGAAGCTCTACTCGAGCCTCGACGAGGTGCTCGGCCACCGCACCCGCTACTCGAAGGAGATGCTCGCCGGCGAGCTCGAGACGACCGGTTTCGAGCTCGAGACGATGCACGACTTCAATCACTTCGGAGTCCCGGGCTGGGTGCTCAACGGCAAGCTCCTCAAGCGGCGCCACTTCAGCCGCAACCAACTGAAGCTGTTCAACACCCTGGTGCCGGTGATCCGGCGCATCGACAACCTGATCCCGGGCGCGGGGTTGGGGATCATCGCGGTCTCCCGTAAGCCCGCCTGAGCGATGGCCGTCCGGCGGCACGCCTTTCCCGCGGCGGCGGTGGCGGCGGCCCTGGGGCTCGCCCTCGCCGCGCTCCTCACCGCAGGCTGTTCTCGCCGGGTGGCGACGCACGCCGCCCGCCCGGACAACGTCGTCCTGGTGGTGATCGACACCCTGCGCCGCGACCACCTGGCGACCTACGGCTACGGGCGGAACACGGCGCCGTTCCTCGACGAGCTGGCGCGCGAGGGCTCCGCCTTCGAGGCGGTCACCCCCGCGCCGTGGACCAAGCCCGCCACCGTCTCGCTGCTCACCGGCCTCCACCCCGTCCACCACCAGGCCGTCGACCGGCTGGACCGCATTCCCTCCGGCGCCCTCACCCTGGCGGAACGGCTGCGGAGCGCCGGGTACCATACCCTCGGGGTGAGCGCCAACGGCTGGGTCTCCCACCCCTTCGGCTTCGACCGCGGCTTCGACCAGTTCCTCCTCGCGGACAACCTCAAGGCGCCTCTGCTCGACCGCGAGCTGCTGCCGCACCTCGACCGCCTGAAGCCGCCGTTCTTCCTCTACGTCCACTACATCGATCCCCACCTCCCCTACGAGCCCGAGGTGGGCTGGGACGGCAGGCCGCTCACCGCCGCCGAGCGGGCGCATCCGGTGACCCTCCAGGAGGTCGACGCCACCCACTTCCGCCACCGCTCGCCGGAGCTGCTGGCCCGCGCCCGCGACCTCTACGACGGCGAGATCCGCGGCGTCGACGACGCCCTCCGGACCGTGGTGGGACGGCTGACGCAGCGGGGGCTGATGGATCACACCGTGCTGGTGGTGACCGCCGATCACGGTGAGGAGCTGGAGGACCACGGCCGCATGAGCCACGGCCAGACCGTCTACCAGGAGCTCCTCCAGGTCCCCCTGGTGATCCGCTCCCCCCGTCTCCCCGCCGGCCGCCGCCCCGGCCGCGCCAGCCTGATGGACGTCGTCCCTACGCTGCTCGACCTGTTGGGGATCGACCGCGCCGGCGACGACCTGGACGGCGTGAGCCTCGCGGGCGCGCTGGGGGCCGGCGCAGCCACGACTGCGGCCCCCGCGGCGGACCGTCCCTTCCTCTCCTATCTCGACTTCGTCGACGGCACGGGCTTGAGCCTGATCCGCGGCGCCCGCAAGCTGGTGCTGGGGAAGAACCCCTATCGCAAGGAGCTCTTCGACCTCGCCGCCGACCCGCACGAGCGCACGAACCTCCTCGGCCGCCCGGGCACCGGAGCCGTCTTCGCCCAACTCGCCGGCGACCTCGCCCGCCTCTTCAACGGCTACTCCAAAGCGAGCTTCGCGAGGAGCGACGCCACGATCGACAACTACCTGGTGAAGCGGCTGGCCGGCCTCGGCTACGTCGCCGGCAAACGGACCCGCGAGCCCCGCGTCGTCCCCCGCCGCCTCGACCCCGCCGATCCCTTCCCCGACGGCGCCCTCGGCTGGGAGCCCGCCGGCGTCCCCTGCGCCGACCTGAGGACTCCCGAAGCCGCACGCTCCCTCCTCGCCGGCTGGTACGCCCAGGAGCCGGGAGGCCGCTGGACCGCCGCCCCCACCGGAGCCCTCCTCCTCTCCGCCCCGCCCGCACCGCTCTGGAGAACCCCCGACCTCGCCCTGCAAGTCACCGGCACCAACCTCCGCCAGGCCCCGGTGAAACTGACCCTGAGCGTCGACCGCCGCCCCGTGCTGGCAACCGTTGTGCCGGCCGGGCCGTTCACGCTGACCGCCCCGCTGAAGGGAGTAGCCGACGGCGGCAGGGATCTGGTGGAGATCGCCACGGATACGCCGTTTTTGCCCAGGCGCGTCGGGCTGGTCGACGACCGGGTGTTGGGGATCTTCGTGGGGCGGGTTTGTTTGCAGGCGGTGGGGGCGGTAGGGGGTGGTAAAGAAGGCAGCCGCTGGCCTCAGTGAATGTGAGTTCCCCGCAAGCCATTCCAAAGCGAAACGGGAGCGCATTTTCACGCGTGTCGCAGCAAGGCACCTTTGACGCTGCCCCAACCACGCCCCGAAGGGGCCGTATTTGAATAGCCGGGCGCTTCAGCGCCCGGTCCCGGCCCCCACACCCCCATCCGCCCTGAAGGGGCGGTGCTGTGCACGATGAAGCTTCAGGTGTTCTGTTTTCTCGTGGTATTGGTGCGGCGGTACGAATTCGAATTCGATCCGAATATCTTTTCGTCGGAGTGGTACGTCCGAACGGCACCGCCCCTACAGGGCGGATGGGTAAGGTTGGACGCTGCAACCGGGCGCTGAAGCACCCGGCTATTCAAATACGGCCCCTTCGGGGCGTGGTTTGTAGCTCGTCCCAGGATACCTTGTGAGGACGCGCACAAAACGGCGGGCTGGCTGCTGAGGTAGGCTGGGTGTAGACGGTCGGCGGGCATCCCCCGACTCCTCGAGACGGGCCGCCGCGGCGAGCCCGCGTTCCCGTTCCATGCCTCCGCGGCGCATACCGACACCGAGTTTCCACGATGAGGTCAACCATGAACCAGCGCATCCTGTTACTGCTCGCTCTCGCTGTCTGCGTTCCGTGGCTCCCGGCCGGCGCTCAGGAGACGCCGTCGCTCGATCCGGCGGTGGTGAACGCGGCGATGGAGCACGTCAAGCTGGAGAACCCCCACGTGCGGGTGATCGAGGGGGTGCTGCAGCCGGGGGACAAGGAGGCGATGCACGCGCATCCGACGGCGTTCGTCACCTACGTGATCTCCGGCGGCAAAATCCGCAACCACTTCGCCGACGGCAAGGTGGTCGAGGGCGAGCTGAAGAGCGGCGACGTGCTCTACCGGGAGCCGCAGACCCACTGGGTGGAGAACACCGGCACCACCGCCATCCACTTCCTGGTCGTGGAGCTGCGGAATCCGGGCACCTCCTGAAGACCCAGGATCGCGCTTCTTGCTCTGCGATAGGGACGGCGACTCCGCCTTGGAGACGCTGACTCCGCTCTGGAGATCCCGACTCTGCGATGGAGACGCCGACTCTGCTCTGGAGATCCTTGCTCTGCGATAGAGCTGGCGACTCTGCCTTGGAGATTCTTGCTCCGTCCTGGAGACGCCGACTCCGCTCCGGAGATCCTGACTCTGCGATGGAGACGCTGACTCTGCCGTGGAGATCCTTGCTCTGCGGTAGAGCTGGCGACTCTGCCTTGGAGATTCTTACTCCGCCCTGGAGACGCTGACTCTGCTCTGGAGATCCTGACTCTGCGCTGGAGACGCTGACTCTGCGCTGGAGACGCTGACTCTGCCATGGAGATCCTTGCTCTGCGGTAGAGCTGGTGACTCCGCCGTGGAGATCCTTGCTCCGCCCTGGAGATCCTGACTCTGCCGTGGAGATGCTGACTCTGTCGCTGAGACGCCTCCCGAGCCGCGCCGCCCCGGGCGCTTGACCCGCGATCGCACGGGGCTCTAGGCTTGCTGCACCGTCGACAGGCCGACGGGCCGACCCTGCAAGGAGATCTTACGATGAAGCCCGAAAAGCCGTTGCGTCCGTGCGCCGTCCCTGTCGTGTTGAGCCTCGGAGCGCTGCTGCTTGGGATGGCGGGCGCTTCCGCCGCGGTGCCTCCGCCCGTCGCCGTCGAGGCGCTCCAGGCGGGGAAGATCCAGCTCGTGCGCGCGGGGGAGACGCGGGTCGTCGACCTGGCCCGCGAGATCTCGGGTTGCAAGGGAGCCACCGTCGATCCCTCGACCCAGGAGAAGTACCCGGGCGGCCCCACGATCGAGGTCGTGGACGAGACCGAGCAGGGTCCCTTCACCTACGTGCTCGTCCTCGCCTCGGCCCCGGCCAACTGCAACGTCCAAGGGGAGTGCGGCGCCGGCGGGCCGGACGCGACGCTCGTCTGGCTGAAGGTCGACAAGAAGCTGGCCGTCGTCGACCGGGAGGCCTTCGCGCTCAACGACTGCCGGGCGCAGCGGAGCGCCAAGGTCACCACGGCCGAGGAGCCGGACGATCCGAATTTCGGCAGGATCCTGGCGAAGGACCTCCCCTGGAATGGCGACGTGTTGCGCATCGAGTACCAGGAGAGGGAGACGACTCGTCACCTCAGCTACGACCGCCGGGCCCCCGGCGCCGGTCTGCAGAGCCTGCCGTAGCCCCCCCCCTCCTAGCGGGAACCGCCGCCGCTCCTTCCGCCTACGGCGGGCTCAGCGCCTTGCGCAGCAGGTCGAACGGCGCGCGCTTCGGCCGCCCCTCCGTCAGGAGAGGGGCGTCCCCGATCTTCCAGACGTTGCGCATGGCGATCTTGTCCTCCGGAGCGTTGATCACCAGGTCGCTGATCCCGGTGTAGAAGAACGCTCCCACGATCTGCGCCCAGACGGCGACCAGGCAGCAGGCCGCGAAGGCAACCCGGGCAGAGCGGCCGAGCGAGGCCAGGATCGGGGCCAGCATCCAGATCAGGATCGGCAGGACGTCGGTGAGGAAGCGGCAGCCGTAGGAGGAGCCGGCCCGCCAGTCCGTCGTCCCGTACAGAGCGAGCTGCAGGACGACCCCCGCCGCGAGGCAGAGCGTGAGGGTCCGCGTGTCCGGGTCCGTCAGGGTGCGGCGGAAGAGGAGAGGGAGAAAGAGGAAGAACGGCGAGTAGACCAGGAGTCCCCGCCCGGGGCTGACCAGCAGCCCGGCCATCCCCGTCAGGATCGGACTCGGAAAGAAGTCCTGCTCTCCCAGGACCATCTGGGAGTAGCCGCCGGCGAGATGGTGGAACAGGATCAGGTTGTAGGCCACGGCCAGGAGCATGGGTCCGGCCGCCGCGGCCCCGAACCAGGCCGCGCGGGAACGGACCCGCAGCAGCACGTAGATCCCGAAGGCCGCCGCGAGCAGCAGGTCGGGCGGCCGGTTGGCCGCGAGCAGCCCGGCGAACGCTCCGGCGGCCAGCAGGTTCCCCCGGGTGAGATCGCCGGTCAGGAACCAGAGCGTCCCCACCACGAAGAGCTCCGCCGGTCCATGCTGCCAGAGCGCCTGGCTGCTGGTCGACCATGTGCCCGTGGCGAAGGCGAAGACGAGCGTCAGCAGGATCGCCTCGCGCCGCGCGAGCCGCCGGCGGAGAAGGAGGAACATCCATCCCACCGCCGCGGCCGCGATGGCGCTCGCCGCCACCTTCTCGCACAGGGAGCCCGCCCAGGAAAGCCGCTCGTACGTCTCACCCGCCGTCCGCACCCAGAGGGCCGCGGGAAGGTCGACCGGCGCCGCCAGCAGCGGCGTGACAATCGGATAGAGCGAAGCCCAGTGGCCGTTGGCGGTGGGCAGGATCCAGTAAGGATGCGGATTGCGCTGGATCGTCACCTCGCGGATCGGATCGAGGTAGAGGGTGCCGTGGTTCCAGAGGGCGAAGGGAAGGAACCGCGCCGGATAGGTGTCCCCGGCCCCGAGCAAGCGGAAGTTGGCGTTGTAAACCAGGAAGGCGAGGAGGGCGAGGAGGAGGGCCAGGCGGCGGTTGGTGCAGGGCCGGACGGCGGGTTCCATAGGGATCGCTCGCCTGGGGATGGGGTTCATGCGGAGGAAACTATCACCCCCTCTACGATCCCCCTTCGGCGTAGGGTGTAGAGACGTGACAGGTCGTAACGAGAACTTGACCGAGGCCACGGGGACGGCGTCACGTCTCCGCCGAAGGGCAAGGCAGCGGATCATCCAAGGACGTGGGAAAGGTCACCACCTTGGCAGGTTTCGAACCCTTTTCCGAAAGGGCAAAAAAAGGCGGACCGGCGGGAGGCGATCATTTCCGAAGAGGCCATTCCGAGCGACCTGCCCTGCGAAGAGACGTGACGCCGTCCCCGTGGCCTCGGGAGGTTCTCGTTACGACCTGTCACGTCTCTACACCCTGCGCCGCAGGATGATCGATGATCGCAGGGCATCAAATGGAACGCCGCGCAGGACCCAACCACCGCCGCCGCAACGCCCACACATACCACCGCAAATACAACGGCAACCACGCCGCCAGCCGGAAACGGCTCTCCCCCGCCGTGCGGTCGCGCCACGTTGCGGGGAGCTCTTCGACTCTCTCGCCCGCGAAGTGGGCTTTCACGGTCAGCTCGAGGCCGAGGCTGAAACCGGCTTCGCTTTCGATGGGGGTGCGGTCGAGGAAGTCTTTGCGGTAGGCCTTGAAGCTGTTGGTGGGGTCGCGGGTGGGGAGGCCGGTGAGGAGGTGGAGGGAGGTGCCGGCGAGGCGGCTGAGGGTGCCTTTGAGCCAAGGGCCTCCGAGCTGGCGCCCTCCGGGCATGTAGCGGCTGGGGCAGACGACGGCGGCTCCGGCTTCGGCGCGGCGCACCATCTCTTCCACGATGCGGTAGTCGTCCGAGAGGTCGACCATGGTGAGGATCACCACGGGGGCTTGCGCGGCGCGGAAGCCGGCCTCGATGGCATAGCGCACGCCGCGGCCGAGGGTGTTGTGGACGAGGCGGACGACGGGTGGCTTCTCATCGTCCGGCAGCGCGGCCAGGGCCGGGAGGGTGCGGTCCTCCGGCATGTCGTAGCAGACCAGCAGCTCGTAGCCGGGGGGGAAGGCGTCGCGGACGGCGCGGCAGAAGGGTCCGATCGTCTCGGCTTCGTGGAAGACGGGGACCACGACCGAGTAGCGCAACGCCTCCGTCACGGCTTGCGCCCCCAGGTGACCACGAAGGTGCCGAACCAGCGGCCGAGGCCGATCTTCTCCCAGAGCCAGTCGGCGCGGTTGTAGAGCGGCAGCAGGCGGTCCATCCCCTGGGGGGCGACGGCGCGGTAGGGAAGGTCGGACTGGCAGCGCTGGCCGATCACGGTGAAGCCGGCGCTTCGGAAGTCGTCGCGCAGGACGCCCGGCAGGAGCGGCCGCTCGTCCGGGCTCACCCCTTCGGGGTTGTAGAGCGGGCTTTTGGGGTGGCGGAAGAGGAGCATCGCCGGGTGGAGGAGGTTGGGATCGAAGGCGAAGGCCCAGCCGCCGGGGCGGAGGACGCGGAAGGCCTCGGCGAGGGCGGCGCCGCGGTCGGGGACGTGGTGGAGGACGCTGCTGAAGGCGACGACGTCGTGACTCGCGGCGCGGTAGGGGAGGCGGAGGGCGTCCGCCTGGAGCCAGGGGGCATCCGGGAACCGCCGGCGGGCGAGGCGCAGGGCGCCCAGTGAGAGGTCGAGGCCCGCGTAACGGGTAGCCGACTTTTCGTAGATCCGCCGCGAGCGGCCGGTGCCGCAGCCGACGTCGAGAATCCGCAGATCCTTCCCCGGGATCGCGGCGGCGAAGCGGCGGGCCAGCGTGTCCCAGCCGCGGTCGGTGAAGGGATTGAAGTCGCCGGATGCCTCGACGAGGGCGTCGAAATAGCTCCCTTCTCTCTCTGCCGCGGACGCCGCCGGAGAAGGGGAGGGCACCGTCAGATCCGCCCCTCGGCGATCTCGCGCTCGACCCAGGGGATCACCTCGTCGAGCACGGTGGAGAGGTCAGTGGTGGCCTCGAAGCCGAGCACCTCGCGGGCCTTGCGGGTCTCCGGGATGCGCATCTGCACGTCGTGCGGATAGGGGGGATCGGAAACCCAGCGGAACGGCTTCGCGTCGCCGTGCACCTTGCGCCAGATCAGCTCGGCGAGCTCGAGGACGCTGGTGGCGGTGGGGATCGAGAGGTTGAAATCCTCGTTGGTGGTCGCCTCATGGAACATCGCGGCGAGGATGCCGCGGGCGAGGTCGCCGCCGTAGGTGTAACAGCGCACCTGCTTCCCCTCGCCGAGGATGTGGAGCGGGTCCTGCCCCTTGACGATCTTCTGCACCAGGTCCGGCACCACGTGGCTCATCGCGAGCTTGATGTTGCCGCTGGGGACGTCCTTGTCGCCGAGGGCCCGGCTCTCCCCGACCCCCACGCAGTTGAACGGGCGGCAGATCGTGTAGGGGAGCTGGTACTGCTCCCAGGCGCCGCGCGCGAAGTACTCGCAGGCGAGCTTCTGGAAACCGTAGGTGCTGGTCGGGGGCGGGCAGTCGCGCTCGTGCCCCTCGGGGCTGGGGAAGATCGTGGCGTTCTCGAACACCATGCTGCTCGACAGCACGGTGATCTTCTTCAGCTGGTGATGCCGGTGCGCGTGGATGGCGGCGTCGAAGGCGGCGGCGGTGATCCGCTCGTTCTCGGCGAGGAGGTCGTAGGCGTATTCGTGGAAGTAGGAGATGCCGCCGATGCGCGCCGCGCAGGCGATGAAGTGATCACAGTCCGCGGCCAGCTCGCGCATCAGCTCGACGTGGCGGGCGTCTTCTTGAAGGAAGCGATAGCCGGGGTGGGCGTCGTAGCTCCGCGTGACGGGGCCGTATTTCGAGTAGTTGTCGACCCCGATCACCTGATGGCCGGCGTCGAGGAGCTGCTGCACCAGGTATCCGGCGATGAAGCCGGCCGACCCGGTAATGAGGATTTTCATGGCGCGGGCTCCAGGGGGAAAGGGTTCAAACCGCTGCCGCCTCCGGCTTCTGCAGGCAGTTCCAGACGTCGACCACCCGCTTGCCGGCGAGGGGAGGCAGGCGGCGGTACTCCTCGTGCGGCGTCGCCACGAAGAGGACGTCCGCCTCGGCGAGGACGCGCTCGAGCGGCACCAGGTTGGGATCGGGGACGTGGGGATCGGTGCACAGCACCTCCCGCGCCTCGAGGGCGAGGAGCTTGCGCAGCTTGTAGGCGAGCGAGTCGCGGGGGTCGTCGCTGCCCGCCTTGAAGGCCATGCCGAGGATGCCGACGATGGCGCCGGTCAGCTCGCCGTCGCGGCGGGCGAGCTCGATCAGGTGGTTGGGGAGCCCCTCGTTGACCAGCATCGCCGCGTGGCCGAGCATGAAGTGGTTGTGGCTGAAGGCGGCGAGCTGCATGGTGTCCTTCACCAGGCAGGGGCCGGCCGCGAGCCCCGGGCCGGGCATGCCGGCCATGCGCGGGTAGTTGTGGCGGCACCCTTCGAGAATGCGGTCGAAGTCGACGCCGTTCGCCGTCGCCAGCATGTAGAACTGGTTGACGGTGGCGAACTGCACGTAGCGCCAGGCGTTCGTCATCAGCTTGCAGAGCTCGGCCTCCATCGGGCTCATCTCGACGAACTCGCGCGCGAAGTGGGCGAAGAGGCCGCGCACGGCGGCGAGGGCCGCGGGGTCGAAGGCGGAGAGGAGCTGCGGCAGCTCGCGGAACTCGCGCAGGCTGTACCCCTGCGCCACCCGTTCCGGGCAGCAGGCGACCTCGATGGCGAGGCCGGCCTCGGCGAGGAAGCGCTGGATGCGCAGGCTGGTGCCGGGGAAGACGGTGCTGCGCAGGATCAGGATCTGGCCGTCGCGCAGGTAGCTCAGCGACGCGCGCAGGGCGCGGTCGATGGCGGTGAAGCTCGGGTTCAGGTGCTCGTCGACCGGCGTGCCGATGATCATCACCAGGAAGCGGCAGTCGCTGAGCGGCTCGGCGCGGTCCTCGACCTCGAGACGGCCGGAGGCGAGGGTGCGCCGCAGCATCTCCTCGGCCCCCTCCTCGAAGAACGGCATCTCCCCCGAGCGGATCTGCTCGACCTTCCGGCGGTCGACGTCGTAGATCACCGTGCGCAGCCCCGAATCGGCGCAGATCAGGGCGAAGGGGAGGCCGACGTGGCCGCCGCCGCCGATGACGCAGACGTCGTGGGAGAAGGTTTTGGATTCCATCAATTTGATTCCAAAAAAGCGCGTCACGAAAGATCGCCGATCCTAGCCTAGGGGCCGGAGGGGTGTAAAGAAGCGGTGGTTTCAGCGGCGTCGGCCCAGCCGAGGCGCTTGATGACGACCGGCCGCGGCCCCTGGGGGACGAGGCGGAGGACCGCCGGTTTGCCCGGAGGCGCCGGGATGTCGAGCGTGCGCCACTCCCAGGCGGCCAGGGTGGAGAAGTCGAAGCTCTGCGCGGGGCGCCCCTCGAGCGCCAGGGAGAAGTTGCGGCCCGGCTCGGCGAGCACCTCGAGGCGGATCACGCTGGCTGAGGTACCTGCAGGCGGCGCGTCGAGCGGCAGTCGGATCGCATCCGTGAGGCTGAAGGCGGCGAACGGACGGAAGCTCCAGCCGAGGAACGGCGCCGCCTCCGGCGTGTAGGCCGCCGGGGGGGCGAACGTCCAGAGGCCGGCGAGCCAGACCTCGGAGCGCGGGTTGAACCGGAGGGTCAGGGGCTTGGCGACGCCGGACGACGACGGCGCGGGAAACAGGGCCACCGGCCAGTCCGCGGGCCTTCGGTTGGCCGCGATCGCGAGCGCGGTGGCCGCCCCGGAGTCTTCCGTGCCTTCCGCAGCTTCCGCGGTCACCGTGAAGCTCGTCACGGGACCGTGCAGATAGCGCAGGGCGATCCACGCGCCCTCCGGCGGGGGGGCGAGCGGCAGCTCCAGCGGAGAGCCGGCGGCGAGGCGGACCCAGGGCCAGGCCCCCTCCTGCCATTCGAGCAGGGGCGCCGTCTCGCGCAGGTAGTCGCGGGGGAAGGTCCAGGCGGTCCGCACGACCTCGACGACGCGCCGCGAGCCGAAATCGAAACGCAGGACGAGGTTGCGGGGCTCCTGGAGCAGGGAGCCGAGCAGGCCGAGGGTGATCTCGCGGCTGGTGCCGGCGAACGCCCCCTGCAGGCCGGTCGAATAGGTGTGGGCGAGGAGGGGAAAGCGGACGCGGTCGGCGAAGACCAGCCGCAACTGCTCGGGGAGGCCGTTGCCGAAGGTGAACGCCGCCATGCCGTCGCGGGCCAGGATCGCCGGCATGTTGACCAGCACGACGCGCGGGTCGGGGTCCTCCGCCAGGCGGCGGGCCACCAGGTCGCCGACCGCCCGCGTGGCCGCGGTCGCCTCGCGGTGGACCTCCGCCGCGGCGTCGAGGTCGGTCCTGGAGCCCGTGATCAGGAGGGTCAGGGGGAGGAGGAGGACGAAGAAGCCGGCCTGCTCGGCGGAGAGGCCGGAGGCGGGGAGCCCGAAGCGCCGGGCGAGGAAGGCGACGCCCCTCTCCGCTGCGCACCACAGGGCGCGCGAGGCGAGCAGGGAGGCGGGGAGGGCGGCGAGGTAGTAGTGGCGGGAGACCATCTCGATGCCGGCGGCGACCATCAGCAGGTGGAAGGTGATCCAGGCGGCGAGGAAGCGGACCGCCGGGCTCCCCTTCGCGATCAGCCACGCCGCCAGGGCGCCGAGGGCGAGGAGCCACGCCGCCACCAGGGCCACGAACGCTCCGCCGTCGTTGGGAACGGAGTGCCCGAACGCGAAGACGGCGTGCAGCGCCGGGTCCGCGCCACGCAGGGTGAACAGGCCGATCGCGGCGCGGACCAGGAGGAAGGCGCGGATCAGGAGGGTGTGGAGGTCGTGCGGGACGAAGAAGGGGGTCGAGCCGTGCCGCGACGCCCACACCTTGCTGGCGAAGACGACGGCCACCACGCCGGCCAGGGGCGGGACGAGGGCGCGGACGCGGGAGAGGCCGCCTCGCCAGTCGAGGGTTCCTCCCTCCCGGTTCGCCTCCCCGAAGGGGGCAAAGAAGACGTAGAACGCGCCGGCCGCCAGCACCGAGAGGGTGGGCTCGTAGGTGAAGAAACCGAGCAGGGTGAAGAGGGCGAAGAGAGCGTTGCGCCGCGCGGCCCGCTCGGTGCGCAGGGCGAAGAGCGCGGCGAGATAGAACATCGCCGCCAGAGAATGGAAGTTGCCGACCACGGGCCAGAAGGGGACGTCGTAGAAGCTGCTGTTGGCGAGGAAGAGGAAGCCGGCGAGGAGCCCGACGCGGGCCTCCGCGAAGAGCAGGCGGCCGAGCCGGGCGACCAGCCAGGCGACGAGCGCCAGCTCCAGGAGATTGAGCGTCTGATAGGCGAGCTCGTGGAGGTGGAAGAGCTTCCACAGGAGGGCGACGAACAGGTTGGCGACCGGGATCACGTGGTAGGCGAGGAGGACGAGCGGAGCCTTCAAAAGCCCCCGGCGGCCGATCTCGAGCAGCACCCAGCTATCGCCGATCAACCCGGAGGCGAAGGCCCGCCGGTAGAGGATCGCGGTGAAGAGGACGAACAGAAGCAGCGCGGGCAGGCCGAAGAGGTTCCGGCCGAGCGAAGGGAGAGATCGCTTTGACATCAATGGACGCAGAGGTTAGCATCAAGACTCGCCCCGAGTCTCCAGATTTCAGAATTTTTCCTGACCGGCGATGATGCTTCCCGTCAGCTCGTGACTCCTTCCCCCGCCCGCTCCCGCCTCGGCCTGACCCTCGGCTTGGCGCTCGTCCTGGCGCCGCTCGGGCTCCAGGCCCTCGCCGTCCGTCTCTTCGGCGTCAACATGCTGGTCTGGGACGAGTTCTATTACGTCGACTTCATCCGCCAGGTGCGTGCCGGGAAGCCCTGGCTCCGCTGGCTGTGGGTGCAGCACAACGAGCACCGGGTGATCCCGATGAAGCTCGCGATGGCGCCGCTGGCGCTGGCGACCCACTGGAACACCAAGGCCGAGATGTATCTGAGCGTCGTGCTCGCCGGGCTGGCGCTCCTCGGGCTCTGGCGGCTCTACCGCCGCGCCGGCGGCGAGAGCCTGCTCGCTTTCGCTCCCGTCGCCTGGCTGACCTGCAGCCTGTCGCAGTTCCAGAACATGCTCTACGGCATGATGATCTGCCACTACTTCACGCTGCTGGGGGTCGTCTGGGGGCTGGTCTTCCTGGCGGCGGACAGCGCCGGCGGGCTGGCCGCGGCGATCGGCTGCGGGTTCGTCGCCTCGTATTCGATCGCCAACGGCCTGCTGATCTGGCCCGTGGGGCTCCTCTTCCTCCTGGTGCGCGGGGCGCGGCGGAGCCTGACGGTGGCCTGGACGATCGCCTCCCTCGTGCTGGGGGGCGCCTATTTCTACCGTTTCGCGCTGGCGCCGGGGACGCAAACCGCGGCCCACGACCTGGCCGGGCTCTACCGTTTCGCGAGCTACGCGGTGACCGCGCTGGGGGCTCCCCTGGGAGCCGGCAGCGTCGACTGGAGCCGGGCCGCGGGGGTGGCGCTGGCCCTGGCGATCGCCGCCGTCGTCTGGAGTTGGCAGCGCCGTGGGCTGACGGCGCTGCGCGAGGAGGCGATCCCCGCCGCGCTGATCCTCTTCGCCCTGCTGTCGTGCGCCATGATCGCCTTCGGGCGCGTCGCCTCCGGCACGCCTCCCCTGGAGTCGCGCTACATCGTCTATTCGTCGCTCGCCTGGGTGGGGGTCTACATGCTGGCCGTGCTGTGGAGCCGGCGGGGGGAGCCGGACGGCCGGGCGTGGCTCGCCGGGGTGCTCGCGCTGCTGCTCCCGGGGCTGCTGGCGGCCGAGGTCTTCGGCCTGCGCGAGTGCAAGGGGTGGCAGATCCTGCGCCTGCGCGAGCGTTACCTCTTGCAGACGGCCGACGCGCAGCCCGACGAGGCGCTGGCCGGAATCTACTTCGTCCCCGAGATCCGGCGGATGGTCCCCTACCTGCGTGCCGAGCGCCTCGGCCCCTTCGCCGAGCCGCAGGACCTCCTCTTCCTCGTCCGCTGGCGGGAAGGGGAGTCGGCCGGAGAGATCTTGCCTGACCGGCCGCTCGAGCAGACGTTCGTGTGCAACGTCGACACGCTGTACGAAGCCGGCGCCGTGATCTCGACCTTCGGCCGGAAGAACCGCTCCAACCTCTCGGCCTCCCTCTGGGAGGGGGACCGCCAGCTCGCCGCCCGCCCCGTACCGCTCGGCGGCCTGGTGGACCACTCCTGGGTCTCGCTCGCCCCGCCCAAGCCCCTCCACGGCTGCAAGGGGCGCACGCTCACCCTGCGCTTCACCACCGCCGACGCGACCCCCGGCGACGCCGCCTCGGTGTGGACCTACCCGAGCTACTACCCGGGCGAGCTCCGCCAGGCCGGCCGGCCGATCCTCCCCGGCCGGGCCATGGGGCTGGAGATCAACGCCTACCACTTCGGCGCGCTCGACTGATCCGCTTCGGTTCCTGAAGACTACAGGCCGTCGAGATTGCCGAGCAACGGCCGGTCTCCCGGACGGCCGAAGAGCAAGCGCGCCGGCGGCGTCGCTCCGCTGTCGTGGGCGGTGTCGCACAGGAACACACCGGCGCGGAAGACACAGGCGTCGACGCGGCCGTCGCCGTCGAAGTCGCCGAGGAGGGGGACGTCTCCGGGCGCGCCGAAGGTCTCCTTCCAGCCGATGGTGCCGTTGTGGGCGGTGTCGCACAGGAACTGACCGGCGCGGAAGACACAGGGATCGGCGCGGCCGTCGCCGTCGACGTCCGCGAGGAGGGGGACGTCGCCCGGCTTCCCGAGCTTTACCGTCCACTCCGCCTTGCCGCCGTTGTGGGCGGTGTCGCATTGGAATTGCCGGCCATTCCACGTGCACGCTTCGGCTCGACCGTCGCCATCGACGTCGCCCAGCAGTGGCGTTTCGCCGGGCCCTCCCTGCCCGAAGCTCACCTGCCAGTCGAGCGTGCCGTCATGCTCCGTAGAGCAGAGGAACTTTCGCCCGCGGCGCACGCAGGGGTCCGCCCGGCCATCGCCGTCGACGTCGCCGAGGAGCGGGACGTCGCCGGAGTAGAGGGGAAGGGCGAGCGGCAACTCTGCCTCGCCGCCCGTCCGTCCGGTGTCGCATTGAACGGTGTTTCCCCGCCAGACGCACGGCTCGTCGCCGGGGGAGGCGGCGTAGCGGCGGACCATCACGGGACCGGTCGCCACGTAGTGGAGGAGGAAGGTGCCGTTGGGTCCGAAGACCACCTGGGGATTCCAGGTGTCGTTGTCGCCGCCAGGGTTGGGAACGACGAATTCTCTGCCGGCACGGCTTCCGTTCTTGCGAAAGAGCTGCCCCTGGAGATGCCAGCCGGAAGTCCCCTGCGCGGGATCGAAGCTCTGCCAGACGATCACGAAGTTGCCGAAGTGGTCGGCGGCGACGGTGGGGAAGCGCTGCGCCGACTCGCGCACGGTGTTGACCACGAAGATCCCGCCGAGCTTCGCCCCCGTGGCCGAGATCCGCTGGGCATAGATGTCCTCGTACGGGCCGGTCCTCCCCTGGGCCTGCCAGACCGCGATGAAGCTTCCCTGCCCGTCGCGGGCCACCGCCGGGTTCGCCCAGGCGGCCTGGTCCCGGCGGTTGAAGACCAGGGGAGGCCCCAAGGGGGAACCCTCGTGAGTAAAGCGCCGCCCCCAGACGGCGCTGGTGGAAGTCTCGCCGGTCAGGGTCTGCCAGGCGGCGAACAGCGAGTCCGGAGCGTCAAAGAAGAGCGCCAGGGGATCGGCGAAGCGCCGCGGCAGATCGACCGCGAAGCTTTGGAGAAGATGGCCGTTGACGCTCGAGAACTCCTCGATCTGCGGCCAAGAGAAGTCGGAATTGAACCTTCTTCCCAGGATGGTCAGCCGACCGTCGCCAGTGGCCCGCACGAAGTCGGGGTAGAACGAGGCATCCGGATCGAGCGGGAAGCTCTCGCCCACCGGCTCGCCGGCGGCTGAATAACGCCGGGCGAACGTGCCGGCACGAGCCAAGCTAAGCTCGTACCAGACGCTCCAGAAGCCGCCGTCCGCCGCCAGGACCGGATGCATACCGTCGAGCTCCGCCGAAACACCGGGAGTGTTCTGGGCGACCGCGATCTCGGGCCCGACGGGAGCTCCCAGCGGCGAGTAACGCTGGATCCGCAGGGCGTCGGTGCCCGCCGCGTCCACCGTCCTGAAGCCGAACAGGAAGCGACCGTCAGGATAGAAAACGGCGTTCGGATCATAGACGCCGACCTGCGGCGAGGAGAGGGAAAACCCTGCACCGATCGGGCTTTGTGCCGCGAGAGGGCTGGTGAGCCCAGCCAGAAGAGTGCTCATCAAGCCTATCCGAGTCGACCAAGATCGGTGCATCATGATACCTCAGCTCTGGGGTTGGCCCGTGCTGTCGAAGCTGCGGAATTCCATGTCCAGAAGGTTTCCCACGGCGTCGTAATCATACCAGGTGACCACGAAGCCGCCGACGGCGTCGACGGTGAGGTTGGCGAGCACCTGGTCGCCGGCTCCGTTCGGATTGACCTGGAGCTCCGACCCGACCGGCAGGCCGGAGGAATCGTAGCGCTGCGCGAAGATGCCGAGGCCGTCGCCGTCCTGTCCATCGCTCTCCCAGGCCACCACGAAGCCGCCGTCGTCGCTCATCCCCACGAGTGGAGAGCCCTGGTGCCCGGCCGTCGTGGTGTTGACGCGGAACTCGAAGCCATCGGTGAAGCCCGACTGGTCATAGAGCTGACCGTAGATGCCCCCCTGATCGCCGTCCTGACCGAAGCTTGTCCATACGACGACAGCGTTTCCAGCCGCCGAGGAGGCGACAGCCGGCTCGCCCTGATCGCCGTCGGTGTAGGTGTTGACCTGGAACTCCGCGCTCAGGGGCTGCCCCTGAGCGTCGAGCTTGCGCCCGAAGACGCCCCAGAGAGAACCGTCCTGGTATTCGGACTCCCAGACTGTGAAAAATCCCCCTTCGATGTCGGGCACTACGCGTGGCTCTTTGCGGAAGTAAGGTTTGGTAGCAGGCGGGCTCAGGGCTACCATAGCGCTCGCCGCCGCACCCGTGGAATCGAAGACTTGGGAGTTGATGGTAGCGGCGCCGTCCGTCGGATCTGACCAGAGCTGAAGCAGGTTGGTGGAGGCGGCGACCCCGGTCGGCGGTGCCGCCCCCATCCGGTCGATGGTCAGAATCCAATCGCAACTCGGACATGCTCCAGGCTTGATGAAGTCGAAGGCCGCCGCGACACCGGAAACCGGCACGCAGAGCGGGGGGGTGGCGGGGAGCGGGTCCCGGTTGCTCACGGGATCGATCCAACTGGCAGTCCAGTTGGTGGCGCCGGTACTGCCCGCGCAGGCAAATGCGGGCTGGAGCGCACCGAGATCGAGGCGGATCTTGTTGTTGCCAGTGTCGCCCGGCAGGTACGCCAGATTGTAGATGTAGTTGTTGGTGTGGGCGTAGACCATCGCCTTGGTGCTCAGTATCTGCTGGTTGAGGATTCTTCCCGGTTCCGGGAGCAGTTCCTTCCAGGGTCTCAGTTTGAGGATCGCGGCCATTCGCTGCATGTCCCAGGCCGAATGGGCGGTGGGCGGTTGAGGCACCATCCCCGCGGTCGCGGGGACCGGCCCCAACTCGGAGGCCAGCGTGGCGGACTGCACGTGCCAGAGCGAGAAGTAGTCCGCGCCGTAGGTGAATCCGAACGAACCGGAAAGGACACTCAGATAAGCGGTCTGGCGCAGGAAGGGCCGGTTCTCGGGGCTGGGAGAGGCGGCTTGGTTCGCGGGGTCGTTGTCGTAGACCGCCTCGCCGTTGACGACCGGCTTGGTAAGGTTGGAGGCATTGAACAGGCTTACGGAGACCTCGCGCGCCCGGCGGGTTACGCACTGCTCCAAGGTTTCGTCGATAGCATTGGGAAAGTGAGCGTGGTCGTATTTCCGCAATGGATCGCAAACCTGCTCCTGTCCCGGTTGAATCACCGGCGGATTGCCAGTGCAGTGACCGCTCTGGTAGAGATGAAAGTCATGCCAGGTCTGGGATTGTAAGAAACCTATGTAGTCCGAGCATTTCGAGCTGCCGCCGGCATGGTAGGTTATCAGCTGGCTCGGAACCGCCTGATTGCTCGGAACTGCCTGGCGGATCGCGGCTCCGACGCTGTTGATCAAGGTCTGGGTTTGTGCCGTCAGCGCGTTGTCTGAACCCGGAGAGAAGATGACGTGATGCCCGGCGAGCCTGGCCGCCAGGTTGCGCCCGAAGATGCTCAACCATTGCGGACTGCCGAAGTTGGGGCTCGGGTACGAAAAGGGCTCCATGATTCCTGCGACGACGACGACCATCCCATTGGCGTTGGCGTCCTGAACCTTGGCCTCGTATTGCTGCCAGTAGGCCGGCACCCAGCGGGAACAGTTGTTGGGTACGGGACCGTCCTGCTGACAATTCGCCAACTTTTGAAAGGCTGTGTATTCCGTGACGCCAGCAAAGGCGGGTGCGGTGTCGAACAGCAGGACCGAAAAGCCTTGCTGCCGACGGCCGCTTAGATAGTTGTTCCAATCCGTGCTGCGCGCAGAGCCGACCGTGCCCCAAGCCGTGTCGCCCAACCAGAAGAAGGGCAAGGTCGTGGTTCCCTGCTTCAGGAATTTACGGTTGCTTGAAAGGGTCAAGAAGCCCCGGTCATAACGGTCGTTGTGGGTCATTGCCATATTGACCGTGAAAGTTCCCTTAGCCGTGCCGCCGGTGAGATAGCTAGGCCCGTTGAGGTTCTTGTCGGTCGCGCAGTTCTTGGAGGGTACCGGGGCGCCATCCCGAGTTTTGCAGCGAGTTTCCCAGGTATAGACACCGGGGGGCAAGGCGGTGCGTATGCGGAAGACCTCTGTGCCAGTAGGCTTCTGCTGGCTGCAGTCCCAGAAGCCCCACCCTGTGCGCACTAAGGCGTTTGTCGATGCATTGCGGAATTCCACGGTAAGCTCGAGATCTCGATAGGTATTCACGCCGATATAATTCATCGACTTCAAGGTTTTCTGCCAGCATTGCCATTGATTGACACCAACACTACTGTCCTCCGTGCAAGCCGGCGGGTTTTGAGCGATAATGGGACAACTGCCGACGCCGGACTCATCGAACATGCCTGTGATGGCACCGAACCCGATGTCATCCCAATAAAAGGTTCCTGTCCCCGTGGATCCGGAGATTGCATGCATCAGTCGGATCTCGACGAGCCGGGTATTCGGGCCGGTCATGAATCCTCCTTCCAGAAACTCCCAATCGGTGGTCGTCCCGGAGCTGAAGGCCACGGTCTTGTCGCCCTGTACGGAGAGATCACTTCCCCATTCGATGATTCGCAGCGAGGCCTGTTTTCCGAGAGAGGCTTTGAGCCACGCTGAAACGAGATACCCCTGGTTCGGCAGGACGTCGAAGCGTGTCGAGACGACGCCGACGTCGCCGGTCTGCGTCACGTCCATGCGCACGGCGCGGGCTCCGGTATGGACGGTTGAGGTGGCCAGGGAGAAGGTTGCCGAGCCCGTGTTCTGGTAGAAAGCCCAACCATCTGCGGATGTACTGGGCCCCACCTCGAAGGACGGATTGCGGAGCTCCGGGTCCCCGGGGCTCAGCGTCACGTCGTCCCAGACGAAGGTGCCGGTCCCCGTGGCTCCCGGAACGCTGTGCATCAGGCGGATCTGGACGTAGCTGGTGGTGGAGCCGGTCACGAAGGAGCCTTCCACCGACCCCCAGCCGCTCACGGTGTTGGCGCTGGTGGCCAGCGTCTTGCTCACCACGGCGCTGAGATCGCTGCGAAACTCGGTCACCATCAGAGCGGCCTGCCGGCCAAGCGGAGCGGAGAGCCAGGCGGAGAGCCGGTACCCCGTGTTCGCGGAGACCGCGAGGTTCGGCGAGCAGATTCCCGTATCGCCGCTCTGGGTGACGTCCATGCGGGCGGCGCGGGTTCCGGAGTGCACCGGGGAATTGACGATGGAGAAGGCGGCGGAGCCGGAGGTATGGCAGGGAGTCCAACTGGTGGCGGTTGTAGAGGTTCCCGATTCGAAGGACGGGTTGGGTGCGAGATTCTGGGCGAAGGCGCCAGTAGACTGCGAAGCGATCAACCCTGCCAACGCTAGCGTGATCCAAGACGCGGAGATTCTCATGCCGCTCCTTTTCGAGGGTCCCTACTCCGTGGAAGTTGCCGACAATGTCTGCCCGATTCTATATCAGTGCGCCATTCCGCTGTTTCATTTCATCGGCTGGCCCCCCACGCCCCGTTTCCGCCGGTGGGGATCGACCCGTCTCCTGCGGTAAGCTCCGCCCCCATGAGCGAAGCGCGCGGGCAGGGAGCGGTCTGTGTCACCGGGGGGGCCGGATTCATCGGCTCGCACGTGGCGGAGGCTTTCGTGGCGGCGGGGCGGCGGGTACTGGTGGTGGACGACCTGTCGGGGGGGCGACGGGAGAACGTTCCGGCGGGGGCGGAGCTGCACGTGCTCGACATCCGGTCGGGCGAGGCGGCGGCTTTGGTTCGCGAGGCGGGGGTGGAGATCCTGATCCATCACGCGGCGCAGATGGACGTCCGCCGCTCGGTCGAGAACCCGGTGTTCGACGCCGACGTCAACGTCCTCGGCAGCCTGAACCTGGCAGAGGCGGCGCGACGGGGCGGGGTGCGGCAGGTGATCTTCGCGTCGACCGGCGGGGCGATCTACGGCGAGCAGGACACCTTTCCGGCCGACGAGTCGCATCCGGCGCGGCCGGTCTCCCCCTACGGGGTCTCGAAGCTCGCCTTCGAGCGCTATCTCTTCTTCTACCACGTCACCTACGGGCTCGACGTCGCCTGCCTGCGCTACGCCAACGTCTACGGCGAGCGGCAGAACCCGCACGGCGAGGCGGGGGTGGTCGCCATCTTCCTCAACCGCCTGCTGGCGGGGGAGGCGCCGACGATCAACGGCGAGGGGTTGCAGACCCGCGACTACGTCCACGTCTCGGACATCGTGCGGGCGAACCTCGCGGCGGCCGGGCGGCCGGGGTTCAACGTCTACAACGTGGGGACGGGGATCGAGACCTCCGTGGTCGAGCTCTACCGCGAGATCGCCGCCGCCCTCGGCAGCGATCTCCAGGCCCGCCACGGCGCCGCCAAGCCCGGGGAGCAAGCACGCTCGGTCGTCGACGGCAGCCTGGGGCGCCGCGAGCTGGGGCTGGCGGAGCCCCTGCCCTTGCGGGAGGGGCTGGCGCGGACGGCGGCTTGGTTCCGGGCTCGGGCCGGAGCGCCGGCCCTCAGCGGTCCCAGGTCTGGAAGCTGAAATCCCAGGGGGCGGCCGCGGTGGCGGCGTGGTCCTCGCGCTGGGTGAGCCGCCAGCGCGACTCGTCGAATTCCGGGAAGAAGGTGTCGCCGGGGAAGTCGTGGTCGATCACGGTGAGGTAGATCCGCTCCCCCTGGGTCGCGAGCGCCTCGCGGAAGATCCCCTCGCCGCCGCCGATGAAGATCTCCGGGTCGTCCGGCGCCGTCTCCCGGGCGAGGGCGAGGGCGGCGTCGAGCGAGGGCGCCGCCAGGGCGCCGGCCGGCGCGTAGCCGGGCTGGCGGGAGACCACGATCGTCGTCCGCCAGGCGAGCGGCTTGCCGATCGACTCGAAGGTCCGCCGCCCCATCACCAGGGGGTGCCCCACGGTCAGCGCCTTGAAATGCTTGAGGTCGGCGGGGAGGCGCCAGGGGAGGCGGTTGTCGAGGCCGATCGCGCGGTTGCGCCCCATGGCGGCGATCAGCGAGATGCGCGGCCCGCTGACGCTCATACGGCGATCGGCGCCTTGATCGCCGGGTGCGGGTCGTAGCCGCTCAGGGTGAAGTCCTCGAAGCGGAAGTCGAAGATCGAGCGCACGGCGGGGTTCAGGTGCATCACCGGCAGCGGCCGCGGCTCGCGGGTGAGCTGGAGGCGGGCCTGCTCCAGGTGGTTCGCGTAGAGGTGGGCGTCGCCGAAGGTGTGGATGAAGTCGCCGGGGGAGAGGTCGCAGACCTGGGCCACCATCATCGTCAGCAGGGCGTAGGAGGCGATGTTGAACGGCACGCCGAGGAAGGTGTCGGCGCTGCGCTGGTAGAGCTGGCAGGAGAGGCGGCCGTTCCCGACCCAGAACTGGAACAGGGCATGGCAGGGGGAGAGCGCCATCTGGTCGAGCTCCGCCACGTTCCAGGCGCTGACCAGGTGGCGGCGGGAGTCGGGGTTGTTGCGGATCCCCTCGATCAGCCGCGCGATCTGGTCGATCGAGCCGCCGTCCGGGGTCGGCCAGGAGCGCCACTGCCGGCCGTAGATCGGCCCGAGGTCGCCGTTCTGGTCCGCCCACTCGTCCCAGATGGTGACGCCGTTCTCGTGCAGCGCGCGGACGTTGGTGTCGCCGGCCAGGAACCAGAGGAGCTCGTGGACGATCGAGCGCAGATGGAGCTTCTTGGTGGTGAGCAGCGGGAACCCCTGGGAGAGGTCGCAGCGCAGCTGGTAGCCGAAGACCGAGCGGGTGCCGGTGCCGGTGCGGTCGGGCTTGTCGGTGCCGTCGGCCAGGATGTGCGCGAGCAGGTCGAGGTACGCCCTCATGGCGCCAGAATCTAGCACGGGGAAACCGGGAGGCGGGAAGCGGTATGATCCTCCCGTCCGCGATGTCCGCGATTGCCGCCGATGCCGGCCGGCGCTCGAAGGGAGAGAACCGATGAAGAGAATGGGCTGTCTGATCGCCGCGGTGGTGGTGGTCTTGATCGTTGGCGGAGGGATGGTGAGCGTCTACAACGGGCTGGTGAAGAGCCAGCAGGCGGTCGACGCGCAGTGGGGGAACGTGCAGAACGCCTACCAGCGCCGGGCCGACCTGATCCCCAACCTGGTCGCCTCGGTCAAGGGGTCGGCCGCCTTCGAGCAGACCACCCTCACCCAGGTCACCGAGGCGCGCAGCCGGGTCGGACAGGTGGCGCCGCAGGCGACCGCCGACATCCTCAACGACCCGGCGAAGTTCGCCAAGTTCCAGCAAGCGCAGGACGGCCTGAGCTCGGCCCTGAGCCGCCTGATGGTGGTGGTCGAGAAGTACCCGGACCTGAAGTCGGTGGCCAACTTCCAGGCGCTGATGGTCGAGCTCGAGGGGACCGAGAACCGGATCAACGTCGAGCGGCGCAGCTTCAACGAGGCGGCGCAGGAGTACAACACCCGGATCAAGACCTTCCCGGCGGCCCTCTTCGCCTCGATGATGGGCTTCCAGCCCAAGGCCTACTTCCAGACCACCTCCCCGGGCGCCGAGAACGCGCCGAAGGTCGACTTCGGGACGGGGGCGCCCGCCACGACGCAGGGGCGGTAGCCGCCTCTCTGGTCCGGCTCTTGCTAGCCCTTGGCCCGAGGGAGGGCCGGCCATGAGCGAAGCCAGAGAGCGGTTGGAAGACAGGCAGGGGATTCCCTATCGTCCGCTGGGGCGCACCGGCGAGCTGGTCTCGCTGGTGGGCCTCGGCGGCTCGCACATCGGTCTCCAGAGCGACGAGCAGGAATCCATCCGCATCATCCGCGGCGCCCTCGACCGCGGCATCAATTTCCTCGACAACTCCTGGGATTACAACGACGGCAAGAGCGAGGAGCGGATGGGGAAGGCGCTGAAGGACGGCTATCGCCGGAAGGCCTTCCTGATGACCAAGATCGACGGCCGCACAGGTGAGTCCGCTACCCGCCAGCTCGACGAGTCGCTCAAGCGCCTCGGCGTCGACCACCTCGACCTCCTGCAGTTCCACGAGATCATCCGCAGGGAGGACCCCGACCGCATCTTCGCCAAGGGGGGCGCCCTCGAGGCGGTGCTGGCGGCGAAGCAGGCGGGGAAGCTGCGCTACATCGGCTTCACCGGCCACAAGAGCCCGGACATCCACCTCCACATGCTGAAGACGGCGGCCGACCACGGCTTCCACTTCGACACCGTGCAGATGCCGCTCAACGTCATGGACGCCCACTTCGACAGCTTCGAGCAGAAGGTGCTGCCGGTCGCCGTGAAGCAGGGGATCGGCGTGCTCGGCATGAAGCCGATGGGGGACCACTTCATCCTCGACAGCAAGGCGGTGACGGCGATGGAGTGCCTGCACTACACGATGACCCTGCCGGTCAGCGTGGTGATCACCGGCATCGACAAGCTCCCCATCCTCGACCAGGCGGTGACCGCCGCCAAGAGCTTCCACCCGCTGTCGGCCGAGAAGCGCGCCGCGCTGCTCGAGAAGACCGAGGCGGTCGCCGTGGCGGGGAAGTTCGAGCTCTACAAGACGAGCCACCACTTCGACACCACGGTGAAGAAGCCCGAATATCTGGGGTGATCATCCCCCCAGCTCGACCGAGCGCACGAAGGCCGGCTCCCCCGCGCCGAGGTCGAGGCCGATCTCCTGCGGGGTGCCGAAGACGCGCGCCCGCTCGTCGTCGAACTCCCCCTCCCAGCGCGCCACGACGACGGTGGCGAGGCAGTTGCCGATCACGTTGACGGCGGTGCGCCCCATGTCCATCAGCTCGTCGACGCCGAAGATGACGGCGACGCCGATCGGCCCGATGTTCTCCGGCAGGAAGGTGTTCAGGGTGGCGAGCAGGATCACCAGCCCGGCGCGCGGCACCCCGGCCACCCCCTTCGAGGTGACCATCAGGGTCAGCATCATCACGATCTGGCGGTCCCAGCCGAGGTGCTGCCCGGTGGTCGCCTCGGCCGCCTGGGCGACGAAGACGGCGGCGAGGGCGAGGTAGAGGGTGGTGCCGGCGAGGTTGAAGCTGTAGCCGGTCGGCATCACGAAGCCGACGATTCGCGCCGGCACGCCGAGCCGCTCCATGGTCTCCATCGCCTTGGGGAGCGCCGACTCGCTGCTGGTGGTGGCGAAGGCGATCGTCGCCGGCTCGCGCACCGCTTTGATGAATTTGCCGATCGGCACCCGGAAGAGGAGGCAGACGGCGCCGAGCACGATCACCACGAACAGGGCGAGCGCCAGGTAGAGCGAGCCGATCAACTGGCCGAGGTTGACCAGCACCTTCAAGCCCTGGGTGCCGATGGTGTGCGCCATCGCCGCGCCGACGCCGATCGGGGCGAAGCGCATCACGTAGCCGGTGAAGCGGAACATCACCTGCGACAGGCTCTCCATCACCGCCAGCACCGGCTTCCCCTTCTCGCCGAGCGCCGAGACGGCCATCGCGAAGAGCACCGCGAAGGCGACGATCTGCAGCACGTCGCCGCGCACCATGGCGTCGACCACGCTGGCCGGGAAGATGTGGACGATCGTCTCGACCAGCGTCTTCGGATGGTTCTCGGCGATCTTCGCCACCGCGGCGGTGGCCGGCGCCGCCAGCGTGACGCCGACGCCGGGGCGGGTCAGGTTGACCACCGCGAGGCCGATGAACAGGGCGGCGGTGGTGACGATCTCGAAGTAGAGGAGCGCCTTCGCCCCCATCCGCCCGACCTGCTTCAGGTCGCCGCCGCCGGCGATGCCGACCACCAGGGTCGAGAAGACGAGCGGCGCGATCACCGATTTGATCAGGTTGAGGAAGATGTCGCGCAGGAAATAGACCTTGTCCCCCCAGTCGGGGCGCAGCCAACCGAGCAGGCCGCCGACCACCAGGCCGACCAGGATCCAGGCCGTCAACGACAGCTGGTACCAGCGCTTGCGCGGCTTCGTCGCGGGGACAGGGGGCTCGGTCATCGCGTTCACCTCGGGAAATGGAAAATCATTCTATTCGAGCTCGTCGAGCGCGCGCAGGGCCGGCACCTTCCAGGCGGTGACGCCGACCACGCAGAGCGTCATCAGGCCGCCGAAGATCACCGAGGTCACCGTGCCGAGCAGGCGCGCGGCCACCCCGGACTCGAACGAGCCGATCTCGTTCGACGAGCCGATGAAGATCTGGTTGACCGCCGAGACGCGGCCGAGCAGGCGCTCCGGGGTGCGCAGGGTGAGCAGCGTCGAGCGGATCACCACGCTGACGTTGTCGACCATGCCGCTCACCGCGAGCAGCACGAGCGACAGCCAGAACGACCGCGAGAGGGCGAAGAAGACCCAGCAGAGGCCGAAGGCGGCGACGCAGAGGAAGAGCGTCCGCCCCGAGTGGCGCAGCTTGCGGTGGGCGAGGAAGACCGCCATCAGCATGGCGCCGGCGGCGGGGGCGGCGCGCAGCACGCCGAGCCCCTCGGGGCCGGTGTGCAGGATCTCGGCGGCGAAGATCGGCAGCAGCGCCGGGGCGCCGCCGAAGAGGACCGAGAAGAGGTCGAGCACCTGGGCGCCCAGCAGCTCCTTCTGGGTGAGCAGGAAGCGGATGCCGAGGGTCAGGTTTTCACCCGTCGTCCCCTCCATCGCCTGGCGCGGCCGGGGGGTGTAGGCGATGCGCCAGAAGAGGAGGAGCGCCGCGGCGCAGAACGCCGCCTCGACGAGGTAGGAGGCGCGGTCTCCCGAGAAGCCGTAGAGCAGACCGCCCACGGCGGGCCCGACGATCGCCGCCAGCTCCCAGAGCGACGAGCGCCAGGAGACCGCATTGACGTAGTGCTCGCGGGGGACGATCTCGGCGCCCAAGGCGTTGCGCGACGGCATCAGGAAGCTGCGCGCGATGCCGGAGAGGAAGACCACGGCGTAGATCGGCCACACCCGCCCGCCGGCGAGGACCGCGGGGCGCGCCGTGTAGCCGAGCAGCACCAGGGCGGCCACGGTCTGGGTGGCGATCGCGAGGAGCGAGAGGCGCTTGCGGTCGTGGCGGTCGGCCACGTGGCCGGCGTAGAGGGCGGCGCCGATGAAGGGGAGGGCCTCGGCGAGGCCGACGAGCCCCAGCGACAGCGGGTCGTGGGTCAGCGCGTAGACCTGCCAGGCGACCACCGTCGCCTGGATCTGCGTCCCCAGGGTGAGCGCCACGACGCTCGCCACGTACCAGCGGAAGGCCGGGATGCGCAGGGCGGCGTAGGGGTCGTGTCGCTCGCTCATCGCATCGGTTCCCGGGTCTGAGGCCGGCGCGGATCATAGCGGGCGCTTCCCGCGGGGACAACCGGGAATGAACTTTCACGGCCCGGCCGGGGACTCAAAGGTGCAGAGTGTCATGCCGCGCGCGCCGGGCTCCCCGCGAGGAGCGGCGCGGGGTCCCAAGGAGGAAATTCCCATGTCCCACCGCCTCGTCCTGTCGACGCTCGCCCTCGGCCTCCTGCTCGCACTGCTCGCGGACGCCGCCGCGGCCCAGCACCAGCATTCCCAGCCGGTCGATACCAAGGGGTACGATACCGGCCCGGGGGGCGGCGATCCGCAGCCGCCGGTCAACTGCGCCGGGGTCACCGCCAAGATCACCATCAGCGGCATGACCTTCACCCCCTCGTCGGTGACGATCACCGCCGGGCAGCCGGTCTGCTGGACGTGGACGGGCGCCCCCTACTCGCACAACGTCAAGGCCGACGACGATTCGTTCACCAGCGGCGCGCCGGCGAGCAACGGCAACTTCCAGCACACCTTCACCACGCCGGGGACCTTCGGCTTCCACTGCCAGGTGCACGGCAGCGTCGGCGGCGGCATGCACGGCACGATCGTCGTCCTCGACCCCGCCGGCGGCGGGGGCGATCCGCCCCCGCCGGGGCCCGGCACGATCGGGCTCAACCCCGGCAGCTATGACGTGACCGAGGGGGCGGCGCCGACGATGACGATCACCGTCGAGCGCGCCAACGGCAGCGTCGGCGCGGCCTCGGTGACCTACGCGACGGTGCCGGGGACGGCCAAGCCGGGGAAGGACTACCTCCCCCGCGGCGGCGTCCTGCGCTGGGCGAACGGCGACGGCGCGCCGAAGACGATCCCGATCGCGATCAAGAACGACAAGCTTCCGGGGCTGAACAGGAGCTTCGTCGTAAGGCTCACCAAGGTGACCGGCGCCTCGCTCGGCACCGCCACCGCCACGGTGACCATCCACGACGACGACAACCCGCCCTGCACTCCGGCGCCCGCCAACGCCGCGAAGCTGCTGGCCGTCGGGCAGTCGGCGAGCGAGGTGCGCCTCACCTGGACCCCCGGCGCGGGGGTATCCCATATCGAGCGCCGGCCGCCGGGCGGGGTGTTCGGGGAGATCGGCACGGTGCCGGCGGGAGCCGGCGCCTTCACCGACGCGGGGCTGGTCGCCGGCGTCACCTTCGAGTACCGCATCCGCACGGACGGGGGGGACGGGGCCACCGCGTACTCCGCGGTCGCCGCCGGCGCCACCGACGGGGGGACGGGGGCCTGCGACGAACGCAATGACCAGGGACATAATGCGCTCTGCCTCAACGGCGGCCGGTTCGAGGCGACGGTCGAGTGGAACCCGGCGCCGGCCGACCACGGCCGGGAGTCGAAACGGGTGATGCTCGCCGACGCCCCCAATTCGGGGCTCTTCGCCCTCGGGCCGCACGACGACCTCCAGCTGCTGGTCGACGTGCTCGACCGCTGCGACGTCAACGGCCACTACTGGCTCGACCTCGCCGCGGTGACCGACGTCGGCTTCACCCTCAAGGTGCGCGACACGCAGACCGGCCGCACGCGGGTCTACTACAACCCGGCCGGCACCACGCCGGCGACCGTGCGCGACGTCGAGGCGTTCGCCACCTGCCCGTAGACGAAACGAGCGACGCCCGGCCTCGAGCGACAGGCCGGGCGTCTCTGCATCACCGCGGGAGCGGGCTTTACGGGTGGGCGCCCGCGGCCGCCGTCTCGGGGGTGCAGACCGCGCACTGGCAGACGGACATCTTGCCCGGCTCGGTGGTCCACCACTGACCCGACCAGGTCCCCTTCTGCTGGGTGCAGACGGTGGGGCACTTCTTGTTGGCGTCCTGCTGATTCCAGATCGGTCCGGCGTTGAAGGACTGCTCGTTGGCGCCGCACTGGCAGACCGACATCTGGCCCGGCTGGGTCGTCCACCACTGGCCGGTCCACGGCCCGTAGCCGGCGTTGCAGGTGGTGGGGCACTTCTGGTTGGCGTCGTTCTGGTTCCAGATCGGACCTGCGTTGACCGTACAGTTCGCGGCGGCCATCGCGGCCTGCGCCGTCGCGGCCAGACACACCACCACCAGCATGAGCGTGATTCGCTTCATTTGAGATCTCCTCTCCGTTTGTGTTCCACCGGCCGCCGTCCTCATGATGGCGGCCGGTGGAACCACTGTTTTTGCGATGTCGGAAGAGGTAATAGCAAGCGGGGTGCCAGGCTCCGGGCCGCCGCTCCCACGGGGAGAAAAGGTTTCCAAGGACTGTCGGCGGACCGTCGGCGACTGTCGGCTTTATGTCGGACATTCTTTGTGTCCGCCGCGGGTCTCGGCGCAGGTATACTCCCCGCCATGCGATCCGTCCTGCTCCTCGCCCTGCTGCCGCTCGCCGCCTGCGCCGCGCCGCCGCCGCGGGCGGTGACCGCGCCGGCGGCCCGGACATCCGGGATGTCCCGCACGGCCCCCGCGGCCGACCGTCCGCTCGAAGCCGACGAGTACTCGCTCTACGAGCTGCTCGCCCCCGATTCGGCGCAGTTCCACATCGTCTACGAGGTGACGGCGATCGATCCGGGGGCGACGGTGTTCTTCAATCCGATCCGCAAAGGGAGCGTGGCGACGGACGAATCGGTGCGCGACCGGGCGACGTCGCAGCCGCTCCCCTTCGAGGCGGTGAGCGGCGAGGAGGCGCGGAGGAGCGGCCTCCCCGACGCCGACCTCGGGATGGGCTACATCCGCATCCACCTGCCGCGGCCGGTTCCGAAGGACGGCGGCGTCCGCCTGCTGATCGAGAAGACCTACAAGGACCCGAAGAGCTACCGGCGGGAGGGGGCGGACCGCATCGTCTTCTTCCGCACCCTCGGCATCCGCCACAACGCGATCGTCCTCCCCGCGGGGTACGAGGTGATCTCGTGCAACGTGCCGGCGCAGATCCTCCCCGGCAAGGACGGGCGCCTCAAGGTCAGCCTGATGCACACCGGGCCGGAGGCGCTGCCGGTCGAGATCGTGGCGCGGAGGGTGCCGTCGTGAGGCGGGGTGGGCTGTTCTTCGCGGCGCTCGCCCTGGCGTCCTTTCCCCTGGCGGCTCAGGAGGACGACGGGCGCCTCGCCGAGCGGGCGCACCAGAGCCGCGACATCGTCTACTTCCTGCAGCCTCCCGAGACGCACGCCTTCGACCTCTACCACGACTACACCGAGTCGCGCCCCGGGGTCGACCGCTATCTGAACGTGGTGCGCAAGGGGAGCGCCGCCTCGGCGCCGTCGGCTCGCTCGCTCGACACCGGCGAGGCGCTCGTGGTCGAGACGCGGACGGCGGACGAGCTGTTGAAGGCGGGGCTGCACGTGGGGGAGACGGCGGAGGAGGTGCCGGCGGGGTCCGACGTGGTCGTCATCCGCTTTCCCGCGGTGCCGGCGGGAGGGTCGCTGCGGCTGCGCATCGCCGAGACCTACACCGATCCCAAGAGCTACCGGCTGGACGGCGACGAGCTGGTCTTCGACCGCACCTTCGGCCGCGCCAAAGACGCCGTGGTGCTGCCGGCCGGCTGGTACCTGACCGCGACCTCGATCCCGGCGACGGTCTCCGAAACCGCGGACGGACGCATCCGCCTCGACTTCGTCAACCCCCGCCCGGACGAGATCGCCGTCCTGATCAGGGCGCGCCGCCGGCCGGGCCGCCGCTGACTTGCCGGTACGCCCTCAGGCTAGCAGCAGGAGATGCCGCCCAGGCAGCGGCCGTTGCTGCAGTCGGCGTTGGTGTTGCAGTCGGGGATCTTGCTGCAGGTGCAGCGGCAGTAGCCGTGATACACGGTCGCCGACGTCATGAAGGTGGGCTGCGGGGCCTGGGCGGGGGCCGCCGCCGGCACCGCGGCGGCGCAGACGGGGGTGGCGGTCGTCACCGGCGCCAGCAGGTCGAGGCTCGGCGGGTAGCCGCCGGGGGCCGCCGGGGCCGGGGCGGCGGAGGCCGGGGCGAAGGCGATGAGGGCGAGAAGGGCGAAGGCGAGGAGAATCGTTCTACACATCTCTGGCTCCTTTCGTTGCCGGGAATGCTCGGGTGCATCCCCTCTCTGAAGACAAGGTGCCCGCCGGCCTCCGGCGAGGGACGGCGGCGCGCCGGTAGAATCGGCCGTCGGGAAAGGAGCGAGCGATGAAAGCTCTCGGTTTCGACCGCTTCGGCGGCCCGGAGGTGCTGGCGTTGCGCGAGGTGCCGGACCCGGCGCCCTGCGCCGGGCACGCGATCGTGCGCATGCAGGCGATCGGCCTCAACTTCGCCGACGTCTACCGGCGGCGTGGCAATTACCACCTCGCCGGCAATCCGCCGTGGATCGCAGGGTACGAGGGGGCGGGCGTCGTCGCCTCGGCCGCGGACGATTCCCCTTTCCGGGTGGGGGACCGGGTCGGCTTCGCGGACAGCCCGTACGCCAACGCCGAGCTCGTCTCGGTCCCCTTCGACAAGCTGATCCCGCTGCCGGCCGACATCCCGGCCGAGACCGCCGCCGCCCTCCTCCTCCAGGGGCTGACCGCGCAGTACCTCACCCGCGACAGCCATCCCCTCCGGCCGGGGGAGACGGTGCTGGTCCACGCCGCGGCCGGCGGCGTCGGGCTGCTGCTGGTGCAGATCGCCAAGGCCTTGGGCGCCCGCGTCCTCGGGGTGACCTCGAGCGCCGCCAAGGCCGCCGCCGTGCGGGCGGCGGGAGCCGACGCCGTCGTCCTCGACTCGGCGGACTGGGTGGCCGCGGCGCGCGAGTTCAGGAAGGGCGGCGTCGACGTCGCCTACGACTCGGTGGGGATCACCCTGCCGCGGAGCTTCGAGGCCGTGCGCACCGGCGGCCACGTGGTCTTCTACGGCATGGCCGGAGGCGATCCGCCGCTGGTCGACCCCCGCATGCTGATGGACACCTCGAAGAGCCTCACCGGCGGCGACCTCTGGAACGTCCTGCGTAGCGCCGACGAGCGCCGCGCCCGCGCCGCCGAGCTCTTCGCCTGGGTGCGCGCGGGGAGCCTCAAGGTGAGCCTCGCCGCCAGGTTCCCCCTCGCCGAGGGAGCCGCCGCGCACGCCTTCCTCGAGAGCCGGCAGAGCTCCGGCAAGGTGCTGCTGGTTCCTTAGTTGGGGCGGGGCTTGCCCGGGCGGAGGCCGGCCGGAGTTTGCAAACCCGTGGATCCCGAGAGCCTTTTTCCTCCCCCGTACTCGGGGGAGGCCAGGAGGGGGCCTCAACCTCCCGGACAAGGAAGCGCTCAGGCCATCTGTCAGGAAAGGGAAGCCTCTCGAACTGTGGCATGCGCTGCGCGCTTCCTTGGATGGAGCGCAGCGCCCCCTCCTGACCTCCCCCGAGTACAGGGGAGGAAAAAAGCGCCCGCGCCAGAGCAGGAGCTTCTCCCTGTTGTCTCTGCTGTCCCTGAGGTCCTGGCAACCGCCGCCCGGCGAGCTCCTCAACGCCGCTGGGAAGGTGGAGGCGGCGCCGGAGGCGCCTCCACCTTCTTGGGCTCACCTTCCGCGACGGCATTGTAGGCGCGCTGGATCTTGGAGCCCGCCCGCCGGTTGCCTTCCATCTCGACGGTCAGGTAGAGGAGCTTGCGGTCGTTCGAGACCAGCCAGGTCTCGGTGCGCCGCGGCTCGTTCCCCTTCGGGGTGATGGTGACCACCAGGCTGCCGTCGTCGTCCCACTTCGCGCGCACTTCGGCGGGGCCGTGGGGAGACTGCGGATCGGTCGACTTGCGGTTGTCCGTCCAGTAGGTCCGCTGGCGGCCGGCCGAGTCGGTGAGCACGACCTTGTCGGCGCTCTGCTCGATCTTCACCTCGTTGAGCGAGGCGAACGAGGGGGCCGGGTGGTCGGGGCGCTCGATCCCGTCGTCCTCGAAGCCGCCGAAGTGCCCCGGGCCGCCCGGCCCTTCCGGCCCCTTGCCGCGGCGCGTCACGGTGGTCGGCCCGCCGCGCGCCGCGGGGTTCGACTGCCGCTCGTTCTCCATCATCCGGGCGGTCAGGTCGTCGTTGAGCCGCCAGGTGCCGTGCAGGTCCTGGTGCGGGGGGGCGGCGGCCGCTGCCGCGAGGGACGAGGCGAGCAGCGCCGCGACGGCCATGGCGGTGACGACGGCCGGAATCTGCAGTTTCCGGGGAGCTTTCATCCATTTCCTTTCCGTGCGCGGTCGAGCGGGCTTCGCGCCGTGAGGTCCCATTCCGCACATGATAGGCAGGGTAGGGGCGCTCTGTCGACCAATCTTCAAGCCGGGGCAAGGGAATTGTAAGGGACGTAAACTCTTGCCGGAACGCCCGGCGGGCGCTGATAAACTGGCTCGATGTCAGGCCGCCGCTCGCTTCCCAACTATCCGCTCGCGATCGGGGCGACCCTGCTGGTCCTGCTGGCCCTGCTGGCGAGCCTCCAGTACAAGTGGATCGGCCAGGTGAACGAGCTCGAGAGCCACCGCCTGCGGGTGACCCTCAGCAGCTCGGCCCGCCGCTTCTCGGCCGACTTCGACCGCGAGGTGACGCGGGCCTACCTCTACTTCCGTCTCGAACATTCCGACCCTCCCGCCGAGTGGCAGGGGAAGGTGGCGCAGGCTCTCCAGCGCTGGAACGCCGAGGCCCCCTACCCGCGGCTGGTCCGCGACGTCCTCCACGTCCACCGCAGCGCGGCGGGGGAGCTCTCGGCCGAGGCGCTGCTGTCGCAGAGCGGCAGCTTCGCGGCCATCCCGTGGCCGGCCGACCTCGCGGCGCTGCGCCAGCGGCTGCTTACGACGGCCCCGCCTCCCCCCTTCGCGCGCGGCTCGAACGTGGCGGGCGAGATCCCGGCCCTGGTGATCCCCCTCCCCCTCGGGCCGCCGCCGGCCCACGGACCCGAGGGGCACGGCGGGGGGGGCGGCGGGGAGCTCGACCAGCTGGTCGTCCGTTTCGACCGCGAGGCGGTGACCGGCCAGATCTTCCCCGAGCTCGCGCGCCGTTACTTCGGCAGCCCGCAACGCGGCGAGGAAGCGGCGGCGGTGGTCGATTCTCCGCAAGGGGGGCGGATGATCTTCCGCTCCGACCCCCACCTGCCGGTCGCGTTCTTCCGCAGCGGCGAGGTCGAGGTGCCGCTGCTCGGGCTGCGCCCGTTCGAAGAGCTGCGCAGCCTGTGGGCCGGCCGGCACCTGGCGAGGAATCGTGGCGGCGCGATGGGACCCGGCGACGGTCCCGGGCTCGACGGGCCGTCCGCCGGCGGCGGGCACGGCCACGGCGGCGAGGCGTGGAAGCTGATCGTCAGGCGCCGCGACGGCAGCCTGGAGGAGGCGGTCAACCGGTCGCGGCGGCGCAACCTGGGGATCAGCGCCGGTATGCTCCTCCTTCTCGCCCTGACCACCGGCCTGATGATGGTGGCCACGGAGCGGGCCCAGAAGCTGGCGCGGCAGCAGATCGAGTTCGTGGCGGCCGTCTCGCACGAGCTGCACACGCCGCTGACCGCCATGCGCTCGGCCGGGCAGAACCTGGCGGACGGGGTGGTGGCGGAGCCGGCGCAGGTGAAGCGCTACGGCGCCCTGATCGAGAGCGAGGGGCGGCGGCTCTCCGACATGGTGGGGCAGGTGCTCGACTTCGCCGGCATCCAGTCGGGGCGGCAGGCCTACACCCTGCAGCCGACCGAGGTGGCGGCAGTGGTCGACGGCGCCCTCCACGACTGCCGCTGGCTGCTCCAGGAGCGGCGGGCGCACGTCGAGCGCGACATCCCCCCCGGGCTGCCGCCGGTGCAGGGGGACGCGGCGGCGCTGCGCCGGGCGCTGCGCAACCTGATCGAGAACGCCGCCAAGTACGGCGGCCGGCCGGACTCTCCCGCCCCCTGGATCGGGGTGCGGGCGCGGAGCACCGGGAAGGGGGTCGAGATCGCCGTCGAGGACCGCGGCGGCGGCCTTCGCCGCGAGGACCTGCCGTATCTCTTCGAGCCGTTCTACCGCGGCCGGGAAGCGGTCGAGCGGAGCATCGCCGGCAGCGGGCTGGGTCTGAGCGTGGTGCGCCACATCGCCGAGGCGCACCACGGCCGGGTGAGCGTCGAGCTCGGCGACGGCGCCCCGGGAGGACAGGGGAAGACGTTCACCCTCCATCTGCCGGCGGCGCCGCCGGACGCGTCGGCGTCCTCCTCTTCGCCGGTGGCGCCAGTGGCCGGGGAGGCGACGTGAGCGGGGGGCGGCGGATCCTGCTGGTCGAGGACGAGCCGAGCCTCGTCCTCACCCTGAGCGACCGGCTGCTCAGCGAGGGGTACGAGGTCGAGTCGGCGCGCGACGGCGACCGCGGCATCGAAGCCGCGGTCGCCGGCTCCTTCGACCTCATCCTGCTCGACGTCATGCTCCCCGGCCGCGACGGCTTCGAGGTCTGCCGGGAGCTGCGCCAGCGCGGCATCGAGATCCCCATCGTGATGCTGACGGCGCGCGGCCAGGTGGTCGACCGCGTGGTCGGGCTGAAGCTGGGGGCCGACGACTACCTGACCAAGCCGTTCGAGATGATCGAGCTGCTCGCCCGCCTCGAGGCGGTCTTCCGGCGCGCCCGCTCGACCGCCTCGGCGTCGACCGGCACCTACGCGTTCGGCGACGTGCGGGTCGACTTCCGGCGCGGCGAGGTGTTCCGCGACAATGAGCCGGTGGCGCTCTCGGCCCTGGAGTTCAAGCTGCTCGCCTACTTCATCCAGCACCGCGGCGAGCTGCTCTCCCGCAACGAGTTGCTCGACAAGGTCTGGGGGTACGATGCCATGCCGACCACCCGCACGGTCGACGTCCACGTCGCCTCGCTGCGCCAGAAGCTCGAGCGCAACCCCTCGCGGCCGGCGTTCATCCTCACCGCCCACCGGCGCGGCTACCGCTTCGCCGGTTAGCTTGTTTTACATCTCTTACAAACAACTTTCGGCGTCTTGAGGACTGGGGCCCCCCCGGGGTCTACTCTCCAACTCACGATCCCCGCCGGTGCAAGCGGGTTTCGAACAGGAGAAAAATCCAAATGAACGCCAAGAAGACCTTCGTTGCCACCCTTTGCGCCGCCCTGCTCGCCGCGGGAGCCGCCGTCGCCCAACCCCCCCATCCGCACGGCAAGGCCGGCATGCACGACATGGCCGGCATGGAAGCGCACCTCGCCGCGGCCCTCAACCTCACGGCCGACCAGCAGACCCAGGTCAAGGCCCTCCACGCGCAGCTCAAGGCGCAGATGACGCCGCTGATGGCGCAGAGCCGGCAGCAGCACCAGGAGCTCAAGAGCCTGATGAACGGCACCAACCCGGACGCCACCGAGATCGGCCAGAAGACGCTGGCGGCCAACCAGACTCAGGCCCAGATCAAGGCCCTGCACGAGAATTTCAAGGCCAAGTTCACGGCCCTCCTGACGGCGGACCAGAAGACCAAGTTCGCGCAGATGGAGCAGAACCGGCAGGCGCACTGGGGCCACGGACCGGGGACCGAAGCCGCCGCTCCGCCGCAGGACAACTGAGCCCGGGATCTCGAACCGATAAGGAACACGGCAAGATCCAAGTCGACTCCGACTTGCCTTGCAACGCGGGCCGGCCGTCCGTCGCGCGCTGGCCGGCCCGCTCTTTTTCACCTCTCCGAGGCCGCCAGCAGCTCCCCCAGGTACTTCCCCCACACCGCCGGCAGCGAGTGCGTGCCGTGGCCGCGGGTCTCGGCGCTGATCGGCAGCAGGATGGCGCGTCCCTTGGGGACGCGGCGGATCGAGTCCTCAAGGATGCCGAGCTCGGGCGGATTCACCTGGTCGTCGGCGGAGTTCACGGCATAGAGCGGGGCGCGGATCTCGCCGAGGTGGGGGGAGGGGTCGTAAGTGCGGGAGGCGTCGAACTGGTAGATCAGGTCGTTGGCTTCGAGGCTCGCGCGGTAGCGCTGGGTCAGGGTGGCGAGGAGGGCCTCGGCCTTCTCGCGGGTAGGCGCCTCCTTCTGCCACTGGAGCGGGCTCGAGGTCATGAAGAGCATGACGTCGATCGCCGTCTGCAAGCCGCGCGGCTCGGCCGTGTACTCCCCCTGCTTCCATTCGGGATCGCTCTCGATGCCGTCGATCGCCATCCGGCGCAGCATGCGGTTGCGGCCGGCGATCTCGACCGGCAGGCTGGCGAGCGGCATCAGCGCGTCCATGAAATCGGGATAGGTGTACCCCCAGACCCAGGTGTGCATCCCCCCCATCGAGGTCCCCATCACCAGCCGCAGGTGATCGACCTTCAGGCACTGCGTCAGCAGATCGTGCTGCGCGCGGACCATGTCGTCGTAGGTGTACTTCGGGAAGCGCATGTGGAGCCCTTCGCTCGGCCGGCTCGACCTGCCGGTGCCGATGCCGTCGGGGAGGACGATGAAGTGGCTCGCCGCGTCGAGCAGTTGCCCCGGACCGAACAGACGCCCCGCGAACGCTTCGCTGAGGAAGTTCGTCCCGTTCCCCGTCGTGCCGTGGAGGATCAGCACGGCGTTGCGCACTTTGCCCGCGGCGTCGCGCCGCGGCGTGCCCAGCGTCCTGTAGTGCAGGCGCAACGCGGGGAGGGACTCGCCGCTGGCGAAATGAAAGTCGCGCAGGGTGCAGTCGTTCTCGGCCGCGGCGGGGACGGCGGCGGCGGCCGGCGGAGAGGCCAGCGGCGAGCAACCGAGGCCGAAGGCGAGGAGGGCCAGGGTCGACGGACGGAAAGATCGGATCATGATCCGTGGATCATGCCACGACACGTGTGACATATTCAGCCGATGAGCTGGATCGTCATCCTCGGAATCGTCGTCGTCCTCATCGCCTTCGTCGCCCTCACCGGCATCCGCACCAAGGGGGCGCGCCAGGTCGGCAACACCCACCTGATGACGGCGGCCCGCATCTGCCTCGGCATCTTCCTGCTGATCCTGATCCTGATCGCCTTCGGCGTCTTCAAGTAGACCGCCGAGCCCGTCGCAGCCGCCCTCCGGTCAGTCGATGTGGCGGGCGGCCTCGCCGGTCAGCGCCAGGGCCGAGGCGGTGGCGAGCAGCGCCCCGGCGCCCAGGAACAGCCCCGGCAGGCTCCCCTGGGCGAGCAGCCCGGCGAGCGCGTAGGAGATCGGCACCAGCCCGACGGCGGCGAACATCATCACGCTCATCACCCGCCCGAGCAGGGCGCGCTCGACGCGCATCTGCATCCAGGCCGCCAGCTGGACGTTGACGAAGCCGACGCCGAACCCCATCAGCGCCAGCAGCACGGCGATGACGGCGAAGCGGGGGGCGAGCCCGATGCCGATCAGCTCCAGGCCGCAGAGGGCGCTCATCGCGGTGAATTGCAGGCCGCGCCGGCGCGGGCGCGCCACCAGCCCGCTGGCGAGCACCCCGGCCAGGGTGCCGCCGCTGAAGCACGACAGGAGAGTGCCGAACGCCGCCGCCGAGCCGAAGGAGTATTTCGCCAGCACCGGCAGGCCGACGCCGACCGGTCCGGCGACGCACAGGTTGATGGCGGCGAAGACCATCATCAGCGACAGCAGCGGCTTGTCGTCGCGCACCACGCGCAGCCCCTCGGCGATCGAGTGCAGCATGCTCGGGCGGGCGGCCGCGCCGGGCGCCGGCGCGGTCTTGGGCGGCTCGGGAATCCGCCACAGCGCGAAGAGGACGGCGAGGAAGCTCAGCGCGTCGAAGGCGAGCGCCGCGGCGGTCCCCCAGGCGCGGATCAGCAGGCCGGCGGGGGCCGGCCCGAGCATCTGCGTCGTCACCGTGGAGGTCTGCAGCAGAGCGTTCGCCCGTGGGAGCTCCTGGGGGGGGACCAGCGTCGGCATCAGCGCCGGCCCGGCCGGGAAGGAGAACGCGTCGGCGACGCCGAAGGCGAAGGTCAGCAGGTAGAGATGCCAGAGCGCGATGGTGTCGAGCCAGAGGAGGGCCGCCACGATGCCGACCAGCGCTCCGCGTACGATCGCGGTGGTCATCATCACCCGCCGCGCCGAGAAGCGGTCGATCACCGCGCCGCCGATCAGCATCAGCGCCGCCCGCGGGATCCCCGCCATCATCAGCAGCGTGCCGAGCGCGAGGCTCGAGCCGGTGAGCTGGAGCACCAGCCAGGGGAGGGCCACCAGGTAGAACTGGTCGCCGAGCAGCGAGATGGTGGCGCCGATCCACAGGTTGCGAAAGTGGGGGATGGCGAGGGGGTGCCGCGGCGGGGGGGCCGGCGCCTGAGCTGCGTCCGCGGGCGGGGAGGGCTCCATGGGGGAAGCTGTTTAATACGCCGGCGCGGGAAAAGCAACCACGGGGGTATGGATCAGGACCTCGACCCCCGCGGCGCTCCGGCCAGCAGCTCCCCGAGGGCGACGGGATCGACCGGCTTGACCAGGTGGTGGTCGAACCCCGCCTCCCGCGAGCGGCGCTTGTCCTCCTCCTGCCCCCAGCCGGTCAGCGCGACGATGTAGATCCCGGCTCCCCAGGGCTGCTCGCGGATGCGCCGGCAGGCGTCGTAGCCGTTGAGCCGCGGCATGCCGATGTCGAGCAGGATCACGTCGGGGCGGAGCTCCTCCGCGGCGGCGATCGCCTCCAGGCCGTCGTGGGCGATGCGGACCTCGTTGCCCATCAGCTCGAGCATCATGGCGAGGCTGGTGGCGGCGTCGACGTTGTCGTCCGTCACCAGCACCCGGCGCGTCCGGCGTTCCGGCGGCCCGCCGGGCTCGCCGGGATCGGCGGCGGGAGCCTCCGGCGCCGTCGCCACCCCGGCGCCTTCCGCGGGGACGTCGGCGAGCGGCAGGCGGACGATGAACTCGCTCCCCTGGCCGCGCCCGCCGCTGCGCGCCTCGACCGTGCCGCCGTGCATCTCGACCAGTCGTTTGACCAGGTTGAGGCCGATGCCGAGCCCGCCGCGCGACTTCTCGAGCGAGCGGTCGACCTGGGTGAACATCTGGAACACCTGCGGCAGCATGGCGGCGGGGATGCCGACGCCGTTGTCGGTGACGTGGAGCGAGACCTCGTCGCCCGCTTCCGAGCGCTGGACGCGGAGGCCGATCCGCCCGCCGCGCTCGGTGTACTTGGCGGCGTTGTTGAGCAGGTTCGCGATCACCTGGGAGAGCCGGAGCACGTCGGCGTCGATGACCAGCGGTCCGGCGGGCAGATCGACCGTGAGGCGGTGGCCGGACTGCTCGATCAGCGGCCGGCTGGTCTCGACCGCGTTGGCGATCACCTCCGCCAGCTCCGCTCGCTCGCGGCGCAGCTCGACCTTGCCGCGGCTGATCCGGCTGAGGTCGAGCAGGTCGTCGATCAGGCGCACCATCTGCTGGAGCTGGCGCTCCATCATCGCGCGGGCCCGCTCGACGGCCGCGGAGTCGTCCTTCGCCAGGTTCATCACCTGCAGGCCGTTGCGCAGCGGCGCGAGCGGGTTGCGCAGCTCGTGGGCGAGGGTGGCCAGGAACTCGTCCTTGCGGCGGTCGGCCTCCTGGAGGGCGTCCATGGCGAGCTTGCGGTCGGTGATGTCGCGGAAGTAGACCGCGATGCCGCCGTCCTTGGCGGGGTAGACGTCGATCTCCAGCCAGCTGTCCCAGGGGGCGTGGAAGTACTCGAAGCGAACGCGGACCCGCTCCGTCATCACGCGGCTGTATTCGGTCTCGACCATCCCCCCCGCGAGCATCGGGAAGAGCTCCAGCATGTGCTTGCCGAGCACCTCGTCCCGGCTCATGCCGTACATCCGCTCGGTCTCGGCGTTGATGTAGGTGAAGCGGAAGTCGGCATCGAAGGCGGCGAAACCGTCGGCGATGCTCTCGAGGATGCTGGTGGTCTCCGCCTTGAGCTCCTCCTCCCGCCGCATCGCCTCGCGGCGGGCGCGGGCGAGCGCCAGGGTGACCCCCGCCCGCGCCAGCAGCTCGCGGGCGGAGAACGGCTTGGTGAGGTAGTCGTCGGCCCCGGCCTCGAGCCCTTCGACCCGCGCCTCCTCGCCGGCGCGGGCGGAGAGCATGATCAGGGGGGTGGCGGCCGTCCGCTGGTCCTCCCGCAACGCCTTGAGCAGCCCGAAGCCGTCGAGGTTGGGCATCATGACGTCGGTGATGACGAGGTCCGGCCGCTGCTCGACGATCGTCGCCAGCGCCTCCCGGCCGTCGGCGACGGCGGTCACCTGGTAGTCGGTGGAGAGCAGGCGGCGGACATAGTCGCGCATGTCGGCGTTGTCGTCGGCGAGCACCACGCGGGCCCGCGCCCGCCCGAGAATGGGCACCGCACCGGTGCCGGTTGGTGATCCGCCCGGCGATGGGCTCGGCAGCCAGCGCAACGCCTCCTCGACGAAGGGGCCGGCGCCGAGGGCGGTGGAGGCGAGGGTGCGCTCGCCGCCGATGCGCTCGGCCGGCAGGTGGTCGCGGCCGAGCGGGACGGCGACCGTGAAGGTGCTCCCCGCGCCGTCCACGCTCTCGACGCCGACCGTGCCGCCGTGGAGCTTGGCGAGCTCGAGCACCAGCGCGAGGCCGATCCCCGTCCCCTCCTGGGTGCGCCCGCGCGCCCCCTCGACGCGGTGGAAGCGGTTGAACAGGTTGGGCAGCTCGGCGGCGGGGATGCCGGTGCCGGTGTCGCTCACGGCGAGCACGGCGGCGCCGTTTTGCCCCTGCCGGTCGGCCCGCAACGAGACCCGGATCTCCCCTTCGAGGGTGTACTTGAAGGCGTTCGAGACCAGGTTGAGGACGATCTTCTCCCACAGGTCGCGGTCGACGTAGACCGGCTCCGGCAGCGGCGGGGTGTCGATCACCAGGCGCAGGCCGGCCTTCTCGACCGCCGCCCGGAAGACGCTCGCCAGCTCCGCCGTGTAGGCGGCGAGGTCGACCGGCTCATAGATCGCCTGCACCCGCCCCGCCTCGATGCGGGAGAAGTCGAGCAGGGTGTTGACCAGCTTGAGGAGGCGCTGGCCGTTGCGCTGCACGAAGGTCAACAGCTCGCGGTTCTCGGGGTTGACCTGCTCGTCGGGCTTGGCGAGGATGTCGTCGAGCGGCCCGAGCATCAGGGTGAGGGGGGTGCGGAACTCGTGGCTGACGTTCGAGAAGAACGCCGTCTTGGCGCGGTCGAGCTCGGCCAGCGACTCGGCCCGCGTGCGTTCCTCCTCGTAGGCGCCGGCGTTGGCGAGGGTGGCGGCGATCTGCGCCGCCACCAGGGAGAGGAAGCCGCGGTAGCCGTCGTCGAACAGCCGGAACGGGTTCAGGGCCGCGATCAGGATCCCCGCCTTGCCGGTCTGGCCGGAGGCCGCGATGGGGAGCGCCACCGCCTGGTGCGGCGGCCGCTCCCAGGCGCCGGCCGGCAGCGCGCCGGAGCCGGAGAAGCGGCTCCCGAGGTCGGCGACCAGGCAGGGGAGGTGGGTCGAGACCACCTCCGCAAAGGGCCACAGGGAGCCGTCGTCGAAGCCCGCCGTCTCCGGCACCGCCGGGTGCCCGCGCTCGATGCCGGAGACCCCCGCGAGCTCCACCCGCCGCCGCTCGGGATCGACCAGATAGATCAGCGCGAAGGGGAGGTCCCGGGGGTTCGATTCGAGGCAGCTCGCCGAGAGGGCGCAGGCGGCCTCGAAGGTGCGCGCGTCGGCGGTGCGGGCGGCCAGCTCGCGCAGCAGGGCCAGGCGGCGCTCGCCGACGATGCGCTGGGTGTCGTCGGTGTTGGCGCAGAGGATGCCGCCGGTCGAGCCGTCGTCGTTGGGGACCGGGCTGTAGGAGAAGGTGTAGTAGGTCTCCTCCGGATAGCCGTTGCGCTCCATGATCAGCTGCAGCGACTCGTCGTAGGTCCCCTCGTTGTTGCGGATCGCCGACTCCGCCCGCGGCCCGACCTGGTCCCAGATCTCCCGCCACACCTGCGACGCCGGCTGCCCCAGCGCCTCCGGGTGCTTGCCGCCGACGATCGCTTTGTAGGCGTCGTTGTAGAGGTTGACGAGCTCCGGCCCCCACCAGACGAACATCGCCTGGCGGGAGGTGAGCATGATGCGGACGGCGGTCTTGAGGCTCTGCGGCCACTCCTCGACCGGCCCGAGCGGCGTCGCCGCCCAGTCCTTGGCGCGCATCCGCGCCCCCATCTCCCCGCCGCCGTGCAGGAAGGTGACTTCGGCCGGCTCGGCGGCGCCGGCGGTTGCGGCGTTTGCGGCCGTGGCGGCCCCGCCGCCCGGCGACATGGAATCCTGATGCACCCGTTCCCCTCCCGCGTTCTCCCTCTCCCGATTCGGCCCAGCGGACTATGCACCAATTGTACCCGGACAGCCGGCCGTCCCCTTCATGCTACGATTCGGCCCGCCTTTGGCACCCTGAATCCCCTGTGTGCGGGGCCGCGTGGAGCGCGGGCCCGAGGAGCGTGCATGGAGTCGAATTCCCATCCGGCCGGACGGCGGCCGGGGCTGATCATGGCGATCGGCGGCGCCGAGGACAAGGTCCGCGAGCGGCTGATCCTGCGCCGCTTCGTGGCCGCCTCCGGGGGGGCCGACGCCAACCTGCTGGTGCTGGCGACCGCCTCGGAGTTCCCGGAGACCGGCGAGCGCTACTCGGAGCTGTTCTACGGCATGGACGCCGAGACCGTCGAGGTGCTGCGCATCCGCACCCGCGAGGACGCCCTCGAGGCCGGCCCCGAGATCTACGACGCGATCGCCTCGGCGACCGGCTTCTTCATGACCGGCGGCAGCCAGCTGCGCATCTCCTCGGCGCTCGGCGGCACCCCGCTCGCCGCGGCGCTCAAAGGGCGCCACGCCGCCGGCATGGTGGTGGCCGGCACCAGCGCCGGCGCCGCCGTCCTCTCGCGGCACATGATCTCGATGGGGGAGAGCGGCGGCACGCCGCGCCGGCGGCTGGTGCAGATGGCGCAGGGGCTCGGCTTCACCCCCGACCTCATCGTCGACCAGCACTTCCGCCGCCGCGACCGCATGGGGCGGCTGATCACCGCCCTCTCCTACAACCCCGAGCCGCTCGGCGTCGGGGTCGACGAGGACACCGCCGCCATGATCGACGCCGACGGCGTGCTCACCGTGCTCGGCTCCGGCGCCGTCACCGTGGTCGACGCCTCGGGGCTGCGCTTCACCGACAGCCATGCCGTCCACCGCGGCCAGCCGGTCGCCATGCTGGGGCTCAAGGTCGACTTCCTGACCAGCGGCTGCCGCTACGACACGAAACGGCGGGCGGGTCTGGCGCCGGAGGGATCGGCGGCCGAGGCCGACCTCTCGCAGCAGACCGCCGTCGCCCAGGAGAACGAGCTGGCTTTGAAGACCGGGAGCCTGGAATGAAGATCCTCGATACGCGCGTCTACCGTGGCCCCAACCTCTACGCCCTGCGCAAGGTGATCCGCCTGCGCGTCGACCTCGGCGAGCTGGAGGACTATCCGACGGCGAAGCTGCCGGGGTTCAACGACCGGCTGCTGGCGGCGATCCCGACCCTCGCCTCCCACACCTGCTCCTACGGCGAGCCGGGGGGGTTCGTGCGCCGCCTGACCGAGGACGAGGGGACCTGGATGGGGCACGTCCTCGAGCACGTGGCGCTCGAGCTCCAGGTCCTCGCCGGCACCCCGGTCAGCTACGGCAAGACGCGCAGCCACGACCTGCCGCGCGGCCAGTACCACGTCATCTTCAGCTACGAGGAGGAGGCGGTGGGGCTCGAGGCCGCGCAGGTGGGGCTGCGCCTCCTCCTCCATCTGCTGCCGCCGGAGCGCGCGGAGCACCTCGCCGACCCCTACGACTTCCAGGCCGATCTCGAGGACCTGGTGCGCGTCGCCCAGCGCCGCGCCTTCGGCCCCTCGACCGGCTCGCTGGTGCGCGCCGCCGAGGAGCGCGACATGCCGTGGATCCGGCTCAACGACCGCTCGCTGGTGCAGCTCGGCCACGGCAAGTACCAGCGCCGCATCCAGGCGACGGTGACCAGCGAGACCCGCCACACCGCCGTCGACATCGCCTCCGACAAGCGGCTGACCAACCAGATCCTGTCGGACCTCGGGCTGCCGGTGCCGAGGCAGGAGCGGGTGCGCGGGCCGGAGGACGCCGTCGCCGCCGCGGCGAAGCTCGGCTATCCGGTGGTCGTCAAGCCGCTCGACGGCAACCACGGCAAGGGGGTGTCGATCAACCTCACCACCCCCGAGCAGGTGACGACGGCGTTCGAGACCGCCTACGAGTTCTCCTCGGTGGTGATCGTCGAGACCTTCCAGCCGGGGCACGACTACCGCATCCTGGTGATCAACGGCAAGGTGGTGGCGGCGGCGCAGCGCGTCCCCGGCCACGTCACCGGCGACGGCACGCACACGGTGGCCGAGCTGGTCGAGATCACCAACCAGGACCCCCGCCGCGGCATCGGCCACGAGAAGGTGCTGACCCGGCTCGAGCTCGACCTCCAGGCCGAGCGCCTGCTCGAGCAGGCGGGGCTGACTTCCGGCTCGGTCCTCGCCGCGGGCCAGGTCTTCTACCTGCGCTCGACGGGGAACCTGTCGACCGGCGGCACCTCGGTCGACAAGACGGACGTCATCCACTACGACAACCGGATCATGGCCGAGCGGGCGGTGAAGGCGATCGGCCTCGACGTCGGCGGCGTCGACTTCATCTCGCCCGACGTCACCCGCAGCCACAAGGAGGTCGGGGGGGCGATCGTCGAGATCAACGCCGCCCCCGGCTTCCGCATGCACACCGCGCCGACGGAGGGGAAGGCGAGGGACGTCGCCGGGCCGGTGATCGACATGCTGTTCCCCAAGGACACCCCGTACCGCATCCCGATCGCCGCCATCACCGGCACCAACGGCAAGACCACCACCACCCGCATGGTGGGGCACATCCTCAAGCTCGCCGGCCACACCGTCGGCATGACCACCAGCGACGGCGTCTACATCGACGGCGAGCTGACCGTGTCGGGGGACATGACGGGGCCGTGGGCGAGCCAGCTGGTGCTGCGCGACCCGTCGGTCGACGCGGCGGTGCTCGAGACGGCGCGCGGCGGCATCGTGCGGGCCGGGCTCGGCTGGCGCCGCTGCAACGTCGGCGCGGTGCTCAACGTCGCCTCGGACCATCTCGGGATGGGCGGGGTCAAGGACCTCGACGAGCTCGCCGACGTCAAGCGGGTGGTGGTCGAGGTGGCGCGCGACTGGTGCGTGTTGAACGCCGACGACGAGCGGGTGGCGGCGATGGCCGAGCACAGCTCGGGGAAGCCCATCTACGTCACCCTCAAGCGGGAGAACGAGCTGGTGCGCCGGCACATCCGCGACAAGGGGCGGGCGGTGGCGCTCGAGGAAGGGTTGAACGGGCGGCTGATCGTGCTCTACGAAGGGGAGGAGCAGATCCCGCTCCTCTGGGCGCGGCAGATCCCGGCGACGGTCGAGGGGCACGCCATCCACAACGTGCAGAACGCCATGTTCGCGACCGCCATCGCCCACGCGCTGGGGGTGAGCCTGGAGAACATCCGGCAGGGGCTGCGCACCTTCACCACCGACTTCTTCCAGACCCCGGGGCGGATGAACTTCTACAACGAGCATCCGTTCCGCGTCCTGCTCGACTACGCCCACAACGCCCACGGCATGGCGGCGATGGCGCAGACGATCCGCGGCCTGACCGTCAACGGCCGGCGGATCGGCGTCCTCGCGGCGCCGGGCGACCGCCGCGACGAGGACATCCTCGCCCTCGCCCGCGCCGCCGCCCCCGCCTTCGACTTCATCGTCCTGCGCGAGGACGACAACCTGCGCGGCAGGCAGCGCGGCGAGACCGGCGTCCTGGTCCGCCAGGGGCTCCTCGCCGCCGGCTTCCCGGCGGAGCGGATCTCCCCCGAGGTCTACGCCGAGGAGGCGGCGGTCGAGCACGCCCTCGAGACCGCGCAGCCGGGGGATCTCCTGGTGATCTTCGGCGACGACCTCGACCGCGACTGGCACCAGATCGTCACCTTCGGCCGCCCCGCCGGCGAAGGGGAGACGGCCGCCGCGGCCACCCCCCTCTTCGCCGGCCACGAGCCGCCGCTGGCGAGCGCCATCCTCGCCCCCGAGCTGCCGGCGGACGGCGGGGCGGAGGGGCAGGAGGATTAAAGGGAACCTGAAGCGGCAGCGGCGGGACACCTTCCGCCCGCTGGCCGTCGAGCGCTCGCTGGGCTACGCCGCCTCGGACGGTGCACGACCGCATCGCCGAGACGATCGTGGTGAAGGAGCCCAAGCGGCCCAAGAAGGGTGATTTGATGCCCGGCGAGCCGCGTGATTCTGAAGCTCCGGATCAGAATCGTCCCGCGGGGCTTTGAATCACCCTCGCCTCTGGAAAAAAAGCCCTCCGCACGGTCAGAACGTCCGCTTGGTCCCCTTCGCCGTCTCCTCGCACGGTTGCGGCGTAGCGAAATCCCCGATTGCGGGAGCGTACGAACCTTCGGCGAAGCCGTGGCTCGCGAAGGAGGCCTGAAAATTGCCTCGGGTGGGCACGCGGAAACCTTCGCAGCCATCCTCAGAAGCTTCGCGGCAATCCTCCGAAGCTTCGCGGCTACGCTGTCGGCCTTGTTCTAGCGCGGCGAAGCCGGAATCCCCGCCCCGCGCACCACCTCGCCCCCCTTCATCACGAAGTCGACCCGGGTCAGGGCGCCGACGTCCGCGAGCGGATCGCCGGGGACGGCGACGAGGTCGGCGACTTTGCCGGACTCGAGGGTGCCGATCTGGTCGGCGAGGCCGAGGAGCTCGGCGCCGCGGATGGTGCCGGCCTGGAGGGCGGCGAGGGGGGTGAGGCCGCCGCGCACCAGGGCGGCGAACTCCTTGGGCGCCAGCTCCGGGTCGTCGTCGTCGCCGAGGGCGATCTTCAGGTGGTGCTTCAGGGCCAGGGTGAAGGCGGGCTGCTGGTACTTGAGGATCTCCTTCCCCTTGGCCAGCATCACCGGGTCCTGGCCGTTGGCGAGCCCCACGGCGACGCCGTTCTGGAAGGTGTTGAGGGTGGGGACGAGCCAGGTGCCGCGCTCGGCCATCAGGGCGGCCCCCTCCTCGTCGAGCAGGGTGCCGTGCTCGATCGAGTCGACGCCGGCGCGCACGGCGGCCTTGATGCCGGCGGTCCCCTCGGCGTGCGCCATGACGTGGCGGCGGGCGCGGTGGGCGACCTCGACCGCCTTCGCCATCTGCTCCTCGCTGAGCTCCTGGACGTTGAAGTCGCTGAACGGGTCCATCACGCCGCCGGTCGCCATCAGCTTGATCCAGTCGGCGCCGTACTTGAGGTCGCGCCGCACCACCACCGCCACCTCGTCGACGGTGTCGGCGATGTTCGGGCGGCGGGGGAGGGCGCGGTCGGGGGAGAGCGAGTCGCCGTCGCCGTGGCCGCCGGTGACCGAGACGAAGCCGCCGGCCGCGACCACCCGCGGGCCGCGGAACTGCCCGGAGGCGACGCTCTCGCGGAGGGCGAACTGGCCGTAGCCGGGGTCGTCCTCGCCGGCGTCGCGGACGGTGGTGAACCCCTCGTTGAGATAGGTCTGGAGGTTGTGCAGCCCCCACAGCGCCCCCTGCGCGGAGGACATCCGCAGCCCGGCCGCCGAGGACTGGTCCTTCCAGTTGACCAGCAGGTGGACGTGGCAGTCGACGAAACCCGGCAGGACGGTGCGGTTCGAGAGGTCGATCACCGACGCCCCGGCCGGCACGCTGCTGCCGATGCTGACGATGCGGCCCTTCTCGATCACCAGCACGGCGTTCGGCGTCACCTTGCCGGTGCGCACGTCGAGCAGCTTGCCGGCCTTGACGGCGATCCGTGGGCTCTGCGCGCTGGCCGGGATCGATGCCGTGAGGGTCAGGATCAGGACGATCAGAAACCTTTTCATTCGTGGGCTCCGGTGGCGGGCGTGACGACGTCTGGATCAGTGATCGAATCGGCGGCGTGGAGGCGCGCCACCAGCGCGGCGCGGTGGGCGAGCACGGCGCGCTGGTTGACGTACCCCTTGTCGGTGATCTCGCCGGCGGCGATCGACGGCGGCTCGGCGACCAGGAGGGCGCGGGCGACGCGGCGGCTGTTGGCGGCGTTCGCAGAGTTGTGAGCGGCGAGGGCGGCGGCGAGGTGGGTGCGCACCTCGGGGCGGCGGATCAGGTCGGCGAGCGGCAGATCGGCGGCGGCATCGCTACAGAGCGCGCGGCACCCCTCGGGGTTGGGGAAGACGAGGAGGCCGATCTCCTCGCGGTCGTGCCCGGTCACCACCACGTCCTGGACCAGCGGCGCGCCGGCCGCGAGGAGGGCGAGGCGGAGCTCGCCGACGTGCACCCAGGTCCCCGACATCAGCTTGAAGTTCTCGGCCAGCCGGCCGTCGAAGACGATGCCGCGCGCGGGGTCGTCCGGGTCGGCGAGGCGGGCGGCGTCCCCCGTTTTCAAGAATCCCTCGCCGTCGAACGCCCCACCGGCGAGCTCGGGCTGGCGCCAGTAGCCGGGGGTGACGTTCGGCCCCTTGACCCGGATCTCGAGCTTGCCGTCGACCGGTGCCAGCTTGATCTCGCAGCCGGGGACGGGGAGGCCGATGTCGCCGGCCCGTGCCATCGGCGCTTTAGGAAAATAATGGATCTGCGTGGCGCACGGCGCCGTCTCCGTCGATCCCCAGGCCGACAGCATGGCGACGCGGCGGCCGGTCGCCGCCACCGACAGCGCCTCGAGCTTCTCCCACAGGTGCTGCGGCAGCGCCGCGGCGGCGTAGAAGAGGGCGTCGAGGTCGCGGAAGAAGGTGTCGCGGAGCTCCCGATCGCGCTCGAGGAAGGGGATCAGCATGTCGAAGCCGCGGGGCACGTTGAAGCACAGGGTCGAGGGGATCTCGCGCAGGTTGGCGACCGTCGTCTCGATCAGCCCGGGGGCGGGCTTGCCGCCGTCGATGTAGAGGGTGCCGCCGTTGCGCAGCACCATATTGAAGTTGTGGTTGCCGCCGAAGGTGTGGCTCCACGGGAGCCAGTCGACGATCACCGGCGGGCGCGCCTCGAGGAACGGCCAACCCTGCGCGATCGCCTGCTGGTTCGAGCCGAGCATGCGCTGGGTGTTGATCACCCCCTTGGGGCGGCCGGTCGATCCCGAGGTGAAGAGGATCTTGGCGACCGTGTCGGGGCCGACGGCGGCGGCGCGCGCCGCGAGCTCCGGATGGAGGGCGCCGGCGGCCGGCGGCGCCCCGGTGACGACCTCGGCCGGGATCGTTGCGGCCACGGTGGCCAGGGCGCGGGCGTAGCGCTCGCGGCCATCGCGGCCACCCGCGAAGACGAGGCCGGGGCGGACCAGCTCCAGGATGTAGCGCAGCTGCCCATGGTCCTCCGCCAGCAGCGAATAGGCGGGGGAGATCGGCACGGCCGGGACGCCGACGTGGAGCGCCGCGAGCTGGAGGAGGGCGTGGTCGACGCCGTTGTCGGAGAGCAGGAGGACGGGGCGCTCGGGCCCGAGCCCGCGCTCCAGCAGGGCGCTGGCGATCCGCTCGACGGCGGCGAGGGACTCCGCATAGGAGACGCGGCGCCAGCCGGAGCCGCTGCGTTCCGCCAGGAAGGTGCGCTCGGGAGCTTCGCCCGCCCAACGGCGGAGCAGCTCGCCGAGGCAGCGCGGATACGGGTCGAGGTCGCGCCGGGCGCGCAGCAGCAGGCCGCCCCCCGGCAGCGGCCGGGAGACGACGTCGACGGCGGCGAGGGCGAGGGGCTTGGTCGGCGCCGGGGTCATCGGGTGAGGGAATCTCCGGGCCGGATTATAGAGAAAGCCAATCCGGCCCGGAGAGGAGGCGAGGCTCAGTGCGGCACGGGGCCGCGGTACGCCGGGTCGCGGAGGTCGCGGCTCCAGGCTTCGTTGCCGGTCGCGAGGTCGACGGCGCGCAGGCGGAGCGAGCGGGCCATCCACTCCTTCCCTTGGCGGTGGCTGCCCGGCTGCGCGACGTGGATCAGCTCGCCGCCGGAGACCACGAACGGCGCCATCGCGACGGGGGAGGAGACGGTGCCGAGCACGGCGCCGGTCGCCGCGTCCGAGATCGTCCAGGTGTAAGCGCCTGAAGTGCGGCGGCTGGCCAGCACGTGCCGGCCGTCGGCCGAGGCGAAGCGGCGCTCCGCGGCGGTCGGCGCCGAGAGGGTGGCCGCCCGGACGGAGCTCCCGGCGGCGAGCTGGCGGGCGGCGGCGGCGCCGAGGGCCAGCAGGCTGCCGGCGTGCGGATCGAACAGCACGTTCCCCTGGCGGGCCTCCGCCGGGAGGAGGGCCTTGTCGGGGTTGGCCGGTGCCCCGCGGCCGGGGAGGTTCCCGACCGGCTGGGCGCTCCAGGTGACCACCACCCCCTGCGCCGAGGGAGAAGCCTTGACGCGGAAGGTCTGCCGGGGAGTCTCGACGACGTCGGCCCGGACGCCCGCGGGGAGGGCGAGCTCGGCCTCGGCGCCACGCGCGCCGTTCCTGGCGGGATCGAGGGCGACGATGCGCAGCTCGCCGTTCGCCCCCGGGGCGGCCTGCGCCACCAGGACGCCGTTGGCGAGGGCCAGCGGGCGCTCGCCGGCGGCCGAATGCCAGACGGTGGTGCCGCGGGCGAGATCGACGGCGTCGATCCCCCCGGCCGGCTGCATGACGTAGGCGAGCGAGCGCCCGGCGTCGATCACCACGCCGTCGTGCAGGGTGATCGCGGCGTGCGCCGCGAAGGAGGAGGTCAGGAGGAGAGCGGCGAACAGCCCGCAGGCTGACGCGATTCTTTTAGCGTGATTGCCATGGTTTCGCATCGAAGGTCTCTCCTCAGTTCGCCAGCAGGACGGCGGCGCCGATGTGGTTCAGGGTGAAGACGCCGCGGCCGAGCAGGCCGGCGGTGAGCTGATCGCCGACCGGGTCGTAGCGCAGCGACAGGTTGGGGGCGGAGGGGAGGCCGGCGCCGAGCCGGTTCCAGTTCGCGAAGCCGCTGTGCGCCGAGGCGAGGAAGATGCCGCGGTTGGTGCCGATGGCGATCGCGTCCCCCTGCGGGGTGTCGGTGAACACCACCGAGCGGATGATCGAATAGTTGAGCTGCGGCAGGTTGCCGGTGACGTTGGTCCAGGAGACGCCGGCGTCGGTCGTCACGTAGACCGTGCGGTTGTCGACCACGAAGGCGTGGTCGCCGTTGTGGGGATCGATCGCGATGCCGGCGACCGGCAGGGTCCCCGGGTAGGAGACCGCCTGTGCCAGCGGTGCCGGCGGGGGGGCGGTGCGTACCCAGACCTTGTTGCCGGGGACGACGTGGGTGTTGTTCGAGCCGCCGACGTAGAGGGCGTCCGGGTTGGCCGGCACGCCGTAGGCGAGCCCTTCGAGGGAGAGGCTGTTGATGCGGATCCCCGGGCCGATCTCGGTCAGGGTGTCCCCCTGGTCGAACGACTCGTAGACCCCGTTGGCGCCGCCGAGGACCATGCGCAGGCGGTCGCCGCCGCTCAACCGCATCGGGGTGTAGAACTGCCCCACGATGTCGTCGCCGCCGTCGGTGACGTTGAGCCCCACGAAGGCGATGTCGAGGAAGTTGTTGGCGTCGTCCCAGGTCGAGCGGTTGAAGTTGCGCAGGGCGCGGGCGCAGGTGTAGCGCAGAGACATGCCGGGGGTCGTGGTGTCGTCGACGTCGACGTCGCCGCCGTCGCCGTAGAGCAGGGCGCCCCAGGCGAGCGAGCCCGGCGTGTTCTGCACCGTGGCGTCGTCGTCCTGGTTGCCGGAGAACAGTATCTTCGAGGTGCGGTCGAGCTGCACGTCCTGGATCTCGGTCACCTGGAGGTTGCCGTTGAGCGAGAACCAGTCGCCGGTGTTGTCGCGCGGCGAGGTCCGCTTGTAGAGGCCGCCGTCGTCCCCTTCGAGCAGCAGGCCGTCGGCCGCGAAGGCGAGGGCGCGCGAGTCGACGTGGGGGGCGCTGTTGTGCGCCGTGCCGCCGCCGGCCGGGCCGCGGTCGTCGCGGTGGGTGAGGTGGACCCACTGGCTGCCGCGCGGGCGGCTGGCGTCGCCGCGGAAGAGACGTCCCCAGTAGCCGGTCGAGCCGATCGAGTTGGGGAAGATCGCACGGGTGGCGTTGGGGTCGGCCTCGTTGGCGGCCGGCTGGCGGTCGCCGCCGATGTAGACCAGGTTGGCGTTGGCCGGGTCGGCGGCGAGCGAGACGTGGAGGTCCCCCTGGAAGCCGGGGTGGATGCCGATCGGGGTGCCGTCCTCGACCGTCTGCGGGGTGTCCATCGGCTTCCAGGTGGCGCCGCCGTCGCCCGAGCGGAAGACCGCCGCGAGCTGGAAGTTGTTGATGATCGCGACGTAGACCTCGTTGTGCCGGCCGACCGCGATGCGGACGTTGTTGGTGGCCGAGCTCTTGAGGAAGGCGTCGACCGGGGGCGTACTGACCTTGCGCCAGGTGGCGCCGGTGTTCTCGCTGCGGTAGATGCCGTTCCTGCCGCCCACCAGGTCGGCGAGGACGACGCTGGTGAACAGGCGCCCCGGCCGCTGCGGATCGCCCGCCAGGTCATGGGTGATGCCGCCCGGCAGCCCCGTCGCACCGCCGCGGTTCTGGGCGATCTGGGTGAAGGTGGCGCCGAAGTCGTCGCTCCTGAAGATGCCGACGTTGGCGAAGGTGAACGGGGTGCCGAAGTTCACCGCCGCGACGAGGACGCGCCCGCGCGCCGCGAGCCCGGAGATGCTCTTGCCGACCATCACGCCGTTGCCGGTGAGCTTGCTCCAGGTGGCGCCGCCGTTGGTGGTGCGCAGCAGCCCGGCGAGGTCGCCGCCGTCGCCGTAGGCGCTGTAGTTGCCGGGGCCGGCGACCAGGGTGGCGAAGTGGCGGTCGGTGGGATCGAGCGCCAGCGAGCCGATCGCCTGCGACGGCTGGCCGTCGGTCAGCACGTGCCAGACCGGGTGCTCGGCGGAGAGGTTGTCGGTCCGCCAGACGCCGCCGTTGACGGCGCCCACCCAGGCGACGTCCGGGTTGGTGGGATGCGGCACCACGGCCTTGATCGCCCCTTCGACCTCGCCGTCGGGATCGACGTTGACCAGGTCGCCCTGGATCGGCGCCGGACCCTGCGGCGTCCAGGCGCCGCCGACGCTGAGCAGCGACGGCGTCTCGGCGCGGGCGGCTCCCGGGCCGAGGGTTAGGAGGGCAGCGATAGCGATCGTCAGAGCGCCGGCTCGGACGGCTCGGGCAGCTCGGGCGGCAGGGCCGCCGGCGGGTGTGGAGGGGGAGAGAGGGTTCGCTGGAATCAAGATTTTCTCCTCGCGCGGAAATGAACCAAAGGCTCGAATAGGCCCCTTCAGAAATGCAGTTGACCCCGGGATTCTACTCCAATCTATCGAAGGGTCTCCAATTTAGAGCTAGAGAAAGAAGAAAAAGCGAGAAATCGTATCGGCTTCAAAGGAAAAGGTTTCCGGCTTGCGGTATATCGAAACGTGCGCCCCGGCGGAGGCGTGCCGTGACGTTGCGCCCACCGGCCGGGGATTGTGCCCGGCCGGTCGCCGTGCGATGCTGGTCGCCACCATGGCGAACGCCGAAGGCTCGAGCGCTGGCCGAGAGGCCCCGTTCCGCGTCGCCGCGGTGCAGGCGGCGCCGGTCTTCCTCGACCGCGACGCGACGGTCGCCAAGGCCTGCGCGCTGATCGCCGAGGCGGGCGGCGCCGGGGCCCGCCTGGTCGCCTTCCCGGAAGCGTTCATCCCTGGCTATCCGTTCTGGGTCTGGCTGATCCCCGCCGGCAACACGGCGGGGTTGCGCGAGCTCTACGCCGAGCTGCTCGACCAGTCGATCAGCATCCCCAGCCCGGCGACCGACCGCCTCTGCGCCGCCGCCCGCGCCGCCCGCGTGGCGGTGGCGATCGGGATCAACGAACGCAACGTCGAGGCGAGCGGCACGACGCTCTACAACTCCCTCCTCTACATCGACGAGGCGGGGCGCATCCTCGGCAGCCACCGCAAGCTGGTCCCCACCGCCGGCGAGCGGCTGGTCTACGGGCAGGGGGACGGCAGCACGCTCGCCGTCCACGACCTCGCGATCGGCAAGGTCGGCGGCCTGGTCTGCTGGGAGAACTACATGCCCCTCGCCCGCTACGCGATGTACGCCGCGGGGGTGCAGATCTACATCGCCCCGACCTGGGACCGCGGCGAGCCGTGGATCTCCACCCTGCGCCACATCGCCAAGGAGGGGCGCGTCTACGTCCTCGGCTGTTGCAGCGCCATGCGCCGCGACGACGTCCCCGACCGCCTCCCGTTCAAGGAGAAGCTCGTCCCGGACGCCGAGTGGATCAACCCGGGGGACAGCGCGATCGTCGATCCGGACGGCAAGTTCCTGGTCGAGCCGCTGCGCCACCGCGAGGAGATCCTCTACGCCGAGGTCGATCCGCGGCAGCTGCGGGGCCCGCGCTGGCAGCTCGACGTCGCCGGCCACTACGGGCGCCCCGACGTCTTCCAGCTCACCGTGCAGCGCGGACCCCGCCCGATGGTGCGCGTCGCGGACGCGCCGGCGAGCGAGTTGGAAGAGTCCGACCGGTCCGACCGGAGAACCCCGCCTGGAAACTTGACGCGTCAACTGATAGGGTGAGCGCGCGCCCCTCTCAACGCGCTCTCTTTCCAGTGGAGGTCGTGCATGGCCGCAGTGTCGTTCTTCGACCGCAGCAGGACTGTCGCACCGCCGGGCTTCAACCGTTGGCTGGTCCCTCCCGCCGCCCTCGCCATCCACCTCTCGATCGGTCAGGCCTACGCCTTCAGCGTCTTCAATCTGCCGCTGAGCCAGGCGATCGGCATCACCAAGGCCGCGCCGGACGACTGGAAGCTCAGCACCCTCGGCTGGGTGTTCAGCGTCGCCATCGTCTTCCTCGGCCTCTCGGCCGCCGTCTTCGGCCGCTGGCTCGAACGGGTCGGCCCGCGCCAGGCGATGTTCGCCTCGGCCCTCTGTTTCGCCTCCGGCTTCCTGGTCGGCGCGGCGGGGGTCGCGACGCACCAGTTCTGGCTCCTCGTGCTGGGGTACGGAGTGATCGGCGGCATCGGGCTCGGCCTCGGCTACATCTCGCCGGTGTCGACGCTGATCCGCTGGTTCCCCGACCGCCCGGGGATGGCGACCGGCCTCGCCATCATGGGCTTCGGCGGCGGCGCCATGATCGCCTCGCCGCTCTCGGTCCTGCTGATGGACCGCTTCAAGTCGGCGACCTCGGTCGGGGTGGCCGAGACCTTCGTCGCCATGGGGATCATCTATTTCGTCTTCATGATGTTCGGCGTGCTGACCGTGCGGGTGCCGGCCGAAGGGTGGCGCCCCGCGGGGTTCGTGCCCAAGGCGGCGGGATCGCAGACGCTGGTGACCAGCGCCCAGGTGGAGGTCGGCACGGCGTTCAGGACGCCGCAGTTCTGGCTCCTCTGGATCATCCTCTGCATGAACGTGACGGCCGGCATCGGCGTCCTCGGCCAGGCCTCGGCGATGAGCCAGGAGATGTTCCCGGCGCGGATCACGGCGGCGGCCGCCGCCGGCTTCGTGGGGCTGCTGTCGCTCGCCAACATGATCGGCCGCTTCGTCTGGTCGTCGCTCTCGGACGTCATCGGGCGCAAGGCGACCTACTTCGTCTTCTTCACCCTCGGTGCCCTCCTCTACGCGGTGATCCCGACCACCGGGCGGATGGGGAGCATCACCCTCTTCGTGCTCGGCTACGCGATCATCCTTTCCATGTACGGCGGCGGCTTCGCCACCATCCCGGCCTACCTGCGCGACCTCTTCGGGACCATGCAGGTGGGGGCCATCCACGGCCGCCTGCTGACCGCCTGGTCGACCGCGGGGGTCCTCGGGCCGGTGCTGGTCAACTATCTCCGCGAGTACCGCATCGCCCAGGGGGTGCCCAAGGCCGAGGCGTACAGCGTCACCATGTACGTGATGGCCGGCCTGCTGGTGATCGGTTTCCTCGCCAACCTGCTGGTCCGCCCAGTCGATGCCAAATATCACTACCGAGCCGAGGAGGCGCCCCATGCCTGAACCGCAAAACGTTTCGCCAAATCCCGCCGGCGGCCCGTCCGATCCGACGGCGGGGGCCAAGCTCGTCTTCGCCTGGCTGTTCGTCGGCATCCCCGCCGCCTGGGGGGTCTGGCAGGTGTTCGTCAAGTCGCTGGCCCTCTTCAAGTAGGCTCAAGTGACTCCTCGAGGGCCCGGGGGCGCTGCGCCGCGCCCCCGGCCCTTGGGGGCCGCCCCCTCCACGGTGTAGGATCGCCATGGAGCTAGGGGGGCCGGCAAGGCTGAGAGTCCCGCGGGGACGACCCTCATCACCTGACCTGGGTAATGCCAGCGTAGGGAAGCGATGATGAACCGGGATGATGATCCGGACCTCTCCTGGCCCCACCTTCAGCAGAGAGGAACCAACACCATGATCGACCCCACTCCGCGCGCGGTCCGTCCCGGGATCACCACCGATCCCTTTCCCAACGCGGCCAAGATCCACGTCGAGGGGACGCTGCCCGGCGTCCGCGTCCCGATGCGCGAGATCCGCGTCGCTCCGACCCAGACGCATGCCGGCGCGCTTCCCGGGCGGACGGTGGAGAACCCGCCGGTCACCGTCTACGACACCTCGGGCCCCTACACCGATTCAGGCGTGGAGATCGACCTCACGCGCGGCCTCGGCCCCCTGCGCCGCGACTGGATCGTCGGCCGCGGCGACGTCGAGGAGCTGCCCCAGGTCTCCTCCGAGTACGGCCGCCGGCGGGCCGTCGATCCCAAGCTCGCCGCGGTGCGCTTCCCGGCCCTGCGCCGGCCGCTCTGCGCGAGGCCCGGCGCCAACGTCACCCAGATGCACTACGCGCGGCAGGGGATCGTTACCCCGGAGATGGAGTTCATCGCCATCCGCGAGAACCAGCGCCGCGAGCTGGCGCGGGAGTCCGCGGGAGGGAAGGCCTGGGGAGGCGGCGTGGCCCAGCACCCGGGGGAGTCGTTCGGCGCCGCCCTGCCGGCGTTGATCACCCCGGAATTCGTGCGCGACGAGGTGGCGCGCGGGCGGGCGATCATCCCGGCGAACATCAATCATCCCGAGAGCGAGCCGATGATCATCGGCCGCAACTTCCTGGTCAAGATCAACGCCAACATCGGCAACTCGGCGGTGACCTCGTCGATCGACGAGGAGGTGGAGAAGCTGGTGTGGGCGATCCGCTGGGGGGCCGACACGGTGATGGACCTGTCGACGGGCAAGAACATCCACGAAACCCGTGAGTGGATCCTCCGGAACTCGCCGGTGCCGATCGGCACGGTGCCGATCTACCAGGCGCTCGAGAAGGTGGGGGGGAAGGCCGAGGAGCTCACCTGGGAGATCTACCGCGACACGCTGATCGAGCAGGCCGAGCAGGGGGTCGACTACTTCACCATCCACGCCGGCGTGCGGCTCGCCTACGTGCCGCTGACCGCGGGGCGGATGACCGGGATCGTCTCGCGCGGCGGCTCGATCCACGCCAAGTGGTGCCTCGCACACCACCGCGAGAACTTCACCTACGAGCACTTCGAAGAGATCTGCGAAATCATGCGCGCCTACGACGTCGCCTTCAGCCTCGGCGACGGCCTGCGCCCGGGCTCGCTCGCCGACGCCAACGACGCCGCCCAGTTCGCCGAGCTCGACACCCTGGGGGAGCTGACGCAGATCGCCTGGCGCCACGACGTGCAGACGATGATCGAGGGGCCGGGGCACATCCCCATGCACCTGATCAAGGAGAACATGGACCGCCAGCTCGCCGCCTGCGGCGAGGCGCCGTTCTACACCCTGGGGCCGCTGACCACCGACGTCGCCCCCGGCTACGACCACCTCACCTCGGCGATCGGCGCCGCGATGATCGGCTGGTACGGCACGGCGATGCTTTGCTACGTCACCCCCAAGGAGCATCTCGGGCTGCCCAACCGGGAGGACGTCAAGCAGGGGGTGATCGCCTACAAGATCGCCGCCCACGCCGCCGACCTCGCCAAGGGGCATCCCGGCGCCCAGATCCGCGACAACGCCCTCTCCAAGGCGCGCTTCGAGTTCCGCTGGGAGGACCAGTTCAACCTCTCGCTCGACCCCGACACCGCCCGCGCCTACCACGACGAGACCCTGCCGCAGGAAGGCGCCAAGGTCGCCCACTTCTGCTCGATGTGCGGGCCGCACTTCTGCTCGATGAAGATCACCGAGGAGGTGCGGGAGTACGCCGCCCAGCAGGGGCTGGAGGCCGAGAAGGCCCTGGCCGAAGGGCTGAAGGAGAAGGCCGAGGAGTTCCGGGAGACGGGGGCGGAGATCTACCGGTAGCCCTGCACCGCCGCAACAAAGGCTTTCGCATTCTCCACCGGCACCATCGGCAGAATCCCATGCCCGAGGTTGACGATGTGCCCGCCTCCCCTCCCCTCCTCGAGCAGCTCGGCGGTGCGGCGCTCGATCTCGGGGATGGGGGCGAGCAGCGCCGCCGGGTCGAGGTTCCCCTGCAGGATCTTCGGCCCCTGCGGGCCGATCCGCGCCCGCACCTCGGAGAGCGGCAGCCGCCAGTCGACCGAGAGGACGTCGACCGGCAGCTCGGCGAGGGCGGGGAGGAGATGGCCGCCGCCGTTGCAGTAATAGATCAGCGGCACCGTCCCCTGGAGCGCGTCGACGATCTTGCGCAGCGGCGGCAGCGCCACCGCCCGCCAGCGCTCGAGCGACAGCAGACCCCCCCAGGTGTCGAAGAGCTGGAGCGCCTGCGCGCCGGCCGCGATCTGCCCCTGGAGGTAGGCGATCGAGACGTCGGCGACGCGCTCGAGAAGCACCCCGAGCCCCTCCGGATCGCCGTAGCTCCACGCCAGCAGGTGCTCGAAGTGCTTCGAGGCGCCCCCCTCGACGAGATAGGCGGCGAGCGTCCACGGCGTGCCGCCGAAGCCGAGCAGGGGAACGCGGCCGGCGAGCTCGCGGCGCACCGTGCGGATCGCCTCGAAGACGTAGCCCAGCGTCTCCTCGACCTCCGGCGCGCGCAGCCGCGCGACGTCCTCGCGGGTGCGCACGGGGTTGGGAAAGGTCGGCCCGTCCCCCTTGACGAAGACCAGCTCGGCCCCCATCGCCTCGAGGGGCAGCAGGATGTCGGCGAAGAGGATGGCGGCGTCGACGCCGAGGATGTCGACCGGCTGGATCGTCACCTCGGCGGCCAGCGCCGGGGTCTTGCAGAGGGTCAGGAAGTCCACCTTCTGGCGGATGGCGCGATACTCGGGGAGATAGCGGCCGGCCTGGCGCATGATCCACACCGGGCGCCGCTCGGTCGCCTCCCCGCGGCAGGTGCGGAGGAAGAGGTCGTTCACGGCGGGAGGATAGCAGAGGCGTGTGGAGTACACTGACCCGCGATGCTGAGACTGGTTGCCTATGCGCCGGACGGGGTGCGCCGATTCCCCGTCCACCGCAGCGAGATGATCATCGGGAGCTGGCCCGAGTGCGACATCTTCCTGCCGTATACCGGGGTGGCGCAGAAGCACGCGCGCCTGCTCTACGACGGCACGACGCTGCGCATCGAGGACCTGGGGACCCGCAAGGGGCTGCTGGTCTCCGGGCGCAAGGTGCGCGAGACGGCGCTCGAGGTGCTCGACGAGATCCGGCTCGGCGGCGTGACCCTGCTGGTCGAGGACATCGTCCCGGGGCCCGAGAAGCCGCCGCCGGCGCCGGTCGAGGAGAAGCGCGCCGACGGGCCGGCGGTGATCACCCCGCTGCGGATGATCGAGCATCTCGAGCGGATCAGCGAATGGGTGCTCGCCGACGCCGAGAGCCGTACCACCTCGGAGGCGCTGGTCAGCGAGGTGCTGGCGGACTTCGGCGGCGGCGCCCTCTTCCTGCTGGTGGGGGAGATGGAGGGGGCCACCCTCAAGCTGGTGGTGACCACCGACTCGGCGTGGCTGGCGAGCGGCGAGCCGCTCCTCGCCCAGCTCCTCAAGCACCGCGAGGAAAGCCGCAGCCGCGACGAGGGAGGCTCGTTCCGCGGCGAGCTCGGCGACGCGCCGGCCTGGGCGTTCTACCACTCCTTCGTCGCCCTCGACCGCAGCTATACCCTCCTCTCGGCGTTCCCGAAGTTCTCGCCAGCCGAGTGGTCGCCGGTCGTGTCGCTGAGCGCCCTCGGCCACCTGCTGGTGCTCGGGCTGGTGCACCACGTCGGCTGGTACGAGCCGATCCTCCCCGGCCATCCGGGGCAGCAGGACCTGACGCTCGATCCCAACCTGATCGTCGGCGAGTCGCAGGGGATGAAGCAGGTCGTCGAGCAGCTGCGCTCCGCGGTCGATCCGCCGGTCCACGTGCTGCTCTCCGGCGAGCCGGGGGTGGGGAAGGACCTCCTCGCCCGCTCGCTCCACCTTTCCGGCCCGCGCCGCCACGGCCCCTTCATCATGGCGACCTGCGGCGGCGCCAAGCCGCACCAGATCGAGGCCGATCTCTTCGGCGCCGAGATCCCCGGCAAGGGGAGTCCGGTGCGCCGCGAGGGGAAGCTCCTGCTCGCCGACGGCGGCACCCTGTTCCTCGACGAGATCGAGCTGCTGCCGATGGACCTCCAGGCGCGCCTGGTGCGCTTCCTGCGCTCGGGGCAGGTGGAGCCGACGGGGAGCAACGAGGCGCAGCCGGTCGAGGTGCGGCTCGTCGTCGGCAGCCGCGCGCCGCTCGACTCGGCGGTGGCGAACGACCTCTTCCGCGTCGACCTCGCCTACCGCCTCTCCCAGTTCATGATCGAGGTCCCCTCCCTGCGCGAGCGGCGCGAGGACCTGCCGCTCCTCATCCAGTCGTACATCAACCGGTTCTGCCACGAGATCGGCAAACGCATGCAGGGGATCACCGTCAAGGCGATGTCGGCGCTGCTCAGCTACGACTACCCGGGGAACCTCGCGGAGCTCGAGAACATCGCGCGGCAGCTCGTCTACATGGCGCAGCCGGGGCGGCCGGTCGACGTCAACCTCCTCCCCGAGCGGGTGCGCAACGGCCCGCTCACCGCCAGCACCCGGGTCGACGCCGCCTCCGACCTCGAGCTCGAGCGGCTGGTCGGCGGCGCCGAGCAGGTGGCGATCCGCGAGGCGCTGCGGCGCACCAACAACAACAAGTCGCAGGCCGCCCGCCTGCTCGGCGTCTCGCGCAACGGCCTCGCGATCAAGATGGAGCGCTACGGCCTCAAGACCTGAGAGCCGGAGCCGCCCGCCCCGCCCGCCGTCGCCACGATCAGCCGCACCAGCGCTTCGAGATCCCGCAGGTCCGCCACCTCGACAGGGGAGTGCGAGTAGCGCCCCGGCCAGGAGAAGGGGAGCATCGCCGCGCCGTCGGGCAGGAACTCGAGGCCGTCGGTGCCGCCGCCGGTGAACCCCACCTGGATCGGGATTCCCGCCTGCCGCGCCACCCCGAGGAAGCGGTCGATCAGCTCGCGGGGCGCGAGATAGCCGTTGTCCATCGCCCGCAGCACGGGCCCCTGGCCGAGCCGGGCGTCGGCGAAGCGCCGCGACTCGAGGGGTGAATCCGAAGAGACGAAAGTGTCCACGGCGTGGACTTCCGCGAGGCCGTGCAGCCGGGCCGCCAGGACCTTGGCGCCCTCGAGCCCCGTCTCCTCGCCGACCGACCAGGCGAAGATCACCCGCCGGGAAAGCCGCGCGGGGTCGAGCCGGCGCAGGGCGAGCAGGAGGGCGGTCGAGCCGACGCGGTCGTCGAAGCTGCGGGCGAGGACCCGGTGGGGGCCGATGCGCAGCATCCGCTTCGGCATGGTGACCGTGCTCCCCGCGTGGACGCCGAGCGCCTCGGCCGCCGCCTTCGAGGCGACCCCCAGATCGACCTCCGGTGGAGCGGGGAGCGCCGCCTTGTCGGCCGTCCACCAGTCCGCGCGGGGCGCGAAGACGGCCGGCACCGGGCCCCCCTCGCCGTGCACCAGCGCCGCCTGCGCCTCCCACGCCGAGGCGGTGAGCCCGCCCCGCTTCTGGAGGCGGAGACGGCCGTCCGCCAGCACCTCCTCGACGCGGAAGCCGACCTCGTCGAGGTGGGCGACGAAGAGGATCGGATCGCCGCCCTTCTCCGTCCTCGCAGGGCCGAGCGTCACCGTGACGTTCCCGGCCTTGTCCGTCAGGGGCTTCGCCCACGCCGGCAGGTTCCGCAGCACCTCCTCGCGCACCGGCCCCTCGGCGCCGCTGACGCCGTAGCGCCCGATCAGCGAGCCCAGCAGCCGCGCCGCCTCCTCGTACCCCTCGCGCGTCTCGACGATCTCCGGCGGAGCCGGCAACGGTGGACCGCCGGCGGCCGTGCCGTGCCCACCGAGCGCCGCGAGCAGGAGGTCCGAGAGCGCCTCGGCGTCGCGCAGCGAGATCGTCTCGACCGGGGTTCCCGGATAGCGGGCGGGAAGCCCCAGGTACCCCACACGCGGGCCGCCCGCGTCCGCGGAGGGGGGCGCGAGGTGCGGTGCCGCCAGGATCCCCGCCAGGGGGGCGGGGAGCTGGCCGGCGCCGACCGGTCCCGTGCCGGGGAGCGGCAGCGGCTGCGGCGCGGCGGGTTTGCCGTCGACGGCCGCCCAGCCGAAATCGCCGTCGAGCAGGATCGCCTGCGGGAACGGCCCCTTCTCGCGGATGATGTGGCGGACCCCGGCCCGGCTCGAGCGGTCGTCGACCGTCCAGGCGAAGACGACGGTGCCGCCGGCGGCCGGCGCCTGCGAGTACCGCCGGGCCGCGTCGGCGAGCGCCGCGCAGGCTCCCTTGGCGGCGGCCGCGGGAGCCGCCACCAGCCCGCCGGCCAGCCGCGCGGGGCGCCGGAGCAGGGCCACCGGATCGATCAGCCGGATCCCCAGCGCCGCCACCTCGGCCGCGCTCCCGGCGCCGACGTCGATGTAGATCCCCTCGGCCGAGAGCGGCTTCTCGCGGGGAGCTCGCTCCCCCTGCTGGAGATGGACCGAAGGGAGGGCCACCCCTCCGGCCCGCCACCCCTGCGCGCCGCCGATCACCACCGTCTGCCCCTCGAACGATTGCGTCCAGAGCGCGCCGAGCGGCGCGCCGGCGGGGACCGCCCGCAGGTAGCCGTCATCCTGGATGCCGCTGACCACGAGCCCCGGCTCGCCCAGGGCGCAGGCGAGGAGCCGCCGCGGCTCCCCCGTCCCCACCGTGAGCACCACGTCGCCGAGGGAATCCCGGGTCACCGGGAGCCCGGCCAGCCGGCCGGCGATGAAGTCGGCCGCCGCCCCTTCGCGGCCGTCGACGGCGACGACGTCGAGGAAGGCGGTGACCTCCTCGGAGAGCGTCGCGGCGCGGAGGAGAGAAGGAGAAACGAAGAGAAGGGAGAGCAGAGCGTTGACGGCGCGGCTTTTCATGGTTTGGACCCTCGCGCCGGGATGATAAGCGAAGCGCCGCCCTGGAGAACGGAGGCCATGATCCGCTTGTTCTATAATCACGCGATCCGTAAGATTTCCAGTGACCCGGCGACATGAAATCGGAAGACGAAAATGATCTGCTGGCCCGGGCTCTGGAGGGATATCCGGATTCCTTCGGCGCGGAGCCCTCGAGCGCGCCCCCGGCTCCCACTCCCTGGGGCCGCCGGCTCATGGCTTGGGTGGGGATCGCGGTGCCGGTGCTGTCCTTGCTGATGCGGACCGTTTTTTCGACGTCGTTTCCCGTCTATGAGCTCACCGTCGTCGACGTTCAGTACGCACCCCTCGGGGCCGGGACGGTCGCCACGCCGGGATCGGCGATCGATCTCTCGTTGCGCCCGCGGACGGCGGTGACGGAGAAAGTATCGACGCAAAGCTTCATCGCGTGCCCGGGAGAGGACCACCTCCACCCATGGCAACCGCCACCGAGCACCGAGATCACCGGAAAAGGTTTCGTGACCGTGCACGGGAGGTTGGGAGACGTGCTCGAGCCGGGCCCTTGTCAGATCTGGGTCGTCGTCGCGCGTCCGGGCAAATTCCCCCGAGACCTCTCTTCTCAGCTGCTCGCCGGGCGGAAGGCGGATTCCAACTGGCAGGCCGTCTCCGCGACGATCGAGGCCCGACCTCGGAATTGACGGCGCGCCTTGGGCGGATCGACTTCCCCGGCGCGCTGGCGGGGACCACCCATAGATAGCCGTCGTCCTGGATACCGCTGACCACGAGCCCCGGCTCGCCCCGGGTTTTCCGTGTCCTCCGCGGGAAGCCGGCCGAACGATCCCTCTCTGTTCTATAATGAATTTATCAGGAACAAATTTTCGGCTGCCTGAAACGATGAGCTCCGACGACAAGGCTGACTTGGTGGCGCATGCTCTCTCCGGAGATCCCGCGGCCCTGACCCGGCTGGTGGCTTTGCTGACGCCGGTGATCCAGGCCCGCGTGGCCCGCACCCTGCTGGCCCGCCGCTCCCGCCTGGCGGCGGAGCGCGACGTGCGGCAGGAGGTGGAGGACCTCAGCCAGGACGTCTTCCTGGCGCTGTTCTCCCGCGACGGACGCGTGCTGCGCGCCTGGGAGCCGGAGCGGGGGCTCTCGCTCGAGAATTTCGTGGGGCTGGTCGCCGAACGCCAGGTGCTCTCCTTTCTGCGCAGCAACCGGCGCAATCCCTGGCAGGAGACCTCGTTGGCGGAGGAGGGGCCGGAGGTCGAAATGGAGGAGCGCGGGCTCGAGGAGATCCTCACTGGCCGCGAGCAGCTGGTTCTTTTCCTCGATCGCCTGCGCGAGGAGGTGAGCCCCTTGGGCTGGCGATTGTTCCAGCTCCTCTTCGTGCAGGAGCTGTCGCAACCCGAGGTCGAGGCGGCGAGTGGCCTCTCCGCCGACGCCGTCTACGCCTGGAGGAGCCGCCTGCGCCGCATGGCGCGCAAAGTGCTCGCCGAGTTGTCAGGAAACGCCGTGCCGGCGCGAAAGACATAGAAGGATGGCTACAATTTATGGATGATCGGATGGAGGATCGATGGTTGCGCGAGCTTGGGGAGCTGGCACGGCAAGATGACGAGGCCGACCGGGTTCGTTTCGACGAGCGCTGGGACCGCCTGGCCGCCGGCGCGCTGACCGCCGAGGAAGAGGCCGAGCTCGCTGCCCTCGCCGGGTCCTCGCCGGAAGGCGGGGAAGCCTACGAGGCCTTCCGGCCTCTCGGCGCCGATTTTCAGGCCCGCATGGAGGCGTTGGCGAGCGCGGAGCTGGCGGGTGCGCCACAACTGGCGGGTGCGCCACAAGAGGACCCGGTCGATCCGCCGCCCCCCGTCCTCCCTTTCCGCCGCGTCGTCCGCCGGGTTGAGGTCTGGCTGGGGGCCGCGGCGGCCATGGCGGCGAGCCTGTTTTTCCTGCTGCGCGCCCCGGCGCTGCCGCCGCTGTCCGTTTATGAAGCCGACCTACCCAAGCCCCAATCAGAATATCGGGGCACGGGAGCCACCGCGGCTGTCTCAGGTTCGCCGGTGATCCTCGAGGTGCGCCCGCGGAGGGCGGTGACAGGCGCTTTGGAACGGAGCGCCTTTCTCTCGTGTGCCGGAGGGAACCTCCGCCCCTGGCAACCGCCGCCATCCCTGGAGATCAACGACATAGGCAAGGTGACCCTCAAGGGCAGGCTGGAGAAGGGTCTCCACGGGGACTGCGAGATCTGGATCCTTGTCGCCCGCCCAGGAAAAGCCCCGGTCGATCTCCAAGCCGAGTTGCGCGCGGGTCGGAGAGGGAACGCCGACTGGCAGGCGGTCTCCGCTCCGCTCAAAGTCCAACTTCCGCCATGACGAAGTGCCGGCGGCAGAGCGACCTTCTCGGCGCCTCCCTGGTGGGGCTCTTCAGTCTGCTGCTCGCCTGCTCCCCGCCGCCTCCTGCGCCCGAAGTCGAATACAGCGGTTGTGAGGAGGTCTTCTTTCCCGGCCCGTTGTGCTCCCTCTGGCCAAAAGAGCCTCGGCTCAAGGTCTGGGTGAAGGCCGATCCCGGGGCGGAGGTGGAGATCCGGGCGGATGGAAAGCGCTTGGCCGCCACCGGCGAAGAATCACAGGGCGGCCTACGCTTCAGTTTGCCCCTCCCTCTCAAGACCTCCTTGCTCACGGTCCGGTTGCGACGGCCCGGGGAGGCTCTCAGCTCGCCGTGGTCTCTCGCCCTGATTCCACAGGCTGTCCCCAACAAGAGAACGTTTGAGGTCGCCAAGCTTGTTCGCGGCAAACGCCCGCTGGGCTCGGAGGTCTACAACGTGACTCGTCGGGCCAGATTGGCCATCGACGACGGCCGGTTCTCCGAGGCCCGGCAGATTTTGACCCGCCTGACGCTCACGCTTCCCCACGAATCGCCCGGCGACTCCCGATGGTTCGTGGCTTATTCTCTGGGTCTTCTCGACGATCATCTCGGTGACTACGGCTCAGCCCTGGAAAATCTCCAGCAAGCGAGCGACCTCGCCGAGCGGGGCGGATTGGAAGGGTACCGTCTGGAGTCCGGGCAGGTTCTGGCTCGGGTCCTCGAGGAGGTCGGGCATTCGAAGGACGCGGAGAAGCTGTTCAGCCTCCTGGACGCGACTCATCCTGCAGAATTCACGACGCCCTGCGAGCTCGGAACCTTCCTGACCAATGAGGCCTGGTCGCAGCTTCTCGCCCGCGAAGGAGATGAAAAGGTAGTCGATCCAACTCAAATGTTGAAGCGGGCACAGATCCTCTTCGACGCGCCCTGCGCTCGCCTGGACCAGCGGTTCAACGCTCGCCTCAACCTGGCGCTGGCCGCTCAGCAGGCGGAACGGTGGTCTGAGGCTCGGCAGTTTCTAACCGAGGCTGAAGCTCCATCGTTGGTCTCCCACGCCACCCTCCATCAACGCCTCTGGTGGCTCGATCTGAAGGGACGCCAGGCGCTCGCCGAGCAAGACGCGGGAGGCGCGCTCCGGCTCTATGTCCAACTCGCGGATATGGCCAAAGTGGCGGGGTCCATCGAGAGCGGCTTCCGGGCCGCCGTCGGTCGGGCTTATGCCCAGCTAAAGCTCGAGCAACCGGCGGCGGCGATCGTCAGCTTCCAAGAGGCGGACCGCCTCATCGATGAGCAGGTTGGGCATATTCCGGCCTCCGAAGGACAGGATACCTTCATCGCCCAGCGCGAGTCGGCCATGCAGCGCTACATCCAGCTGCTCCTGGATCGCAGACAGGAAAAGGATGCCTTCGAGCTGGTACGCCGCGACCGCTCGCGGCTGCTTCGTCAGCTCGCGGTGAGGGACCGGCTGGCTAATTTGACGCCTGACCAGAAACGGCGGTGGATCGAATCCCTGTCGAGCTACTGGACGCTGCGTGACCAAGTGGAGCATGAGGCGGCAGAGGAGGCCGAGCTCCCCGGAGACGAGCTCAAGCGCGCGGTGGCAAGCAAGGCCATGCAGCTGGAACGAGCCCGCAAGCAGCTCGATGGGGCCATCGCCGAGCTCAGCGGTTCCGGGACCCGTGAGGAGAGCCCTCCCGCTCCGCCGAGCCCGGGCGAAGTCATCCTGGCCTATCACCCTTTGCCCGAGGGTTGGGTGGGCTTCGCTGCCACGCCCGACGGGATCCAGGCCGCACTCTTCGATCTTCCGGAGGACAGCCTCGCCGATCCCGGGGCTCCCAGGTCTCGCGAAATCCTGGCTTCCCGATTGATCGCGCCGTTCCGGTCGGTCCTCGAACGGGCCACCCGCGTGCGGGTGTTTCCCTTCGGCCGATTGCGCTCCGTCGACTTTCACGCTCTGCCGCTCGGCGGTGAGCCCCTCTTCGTGCGGCTCCCGGTGTTCTACGGTCTCGACCTGCCGACTCAGCTCTCGCCCGCGCCTGCGGGTCCACCGGTGGCCCTCCTGGTGGCCGACCCCGAGGGCAACCTACCGGAAGCCCACGAGGAGTCCAAGGCCGTCGTCTCCATGATCCTCGGTTGGGGCCAGGGGTGGGCTCCGAAGCGGATGGAGAGGCAGGAGGCGGATGCCGGTGCGGTGCGTGCGGCGCTTCCCGGCGCCGACCTTTTCGAGTATGCCGGTCACGGTGAGGCGGCCTTGGGTGGCTGGGACAGCTCGCTCCGGCTGGCGGCCGGCTCGCGCCTGACCTCGCGTGACCTGTTGACGCTGCGGCGGGTTCCGGCCTGGGTCGTGCTCTCCACCTGCGAAGGCGGCCTTTCCTCGCAGGAGGCGCCGGGCGAGGGGATCGGCCTGGCCCAGGCCTTCCTGCTGGCCGGCAGCCAGGCGGTGGTGGCAACCGTCCGGGCCGTCCGCGATTCGACGGCGCGCGAGTTCGTCACCGAGTTGCACCGGCATTGGAAGCCCGGAATGGATCTGGCGCGGCCGTTCCAGCAGACCCAGCTCTTCTGCCGGCAGCGCTATCCGAACACCGATTGGGAGAGCTTCCGCCTCCTCGTGCCCTGATTTCCACCACTGTCAGAAACGTTTCGCCCCGTGCGTAAGCCTAAGGCGGTAGGTGCGGCCAACAATTCGCCGCCCGGGAGAAACTTATGAGGTCCAAGGTTTTTTGTGTGATTTTGGGAGTCGGACTCGGTATCCTCGGCGCCGGGTGCCAGACTTTCAGAGGCCCGAAGGTAAATGTAGATGTATCAATTGAGGGGTCCAAGCCCTTTCCAGCCCACCCGGACCGGTTGGTCATCGACCCTAAGAACGGCAACATCCTGACGCGCTGGATCGGACAGCGGAGCCTCGGAAGCAAAGGGTGCCCCGAGGTCAACGGCTGGATTGGCGAGCCGCTGCTGAGCCCGGCCTTGGCAAAGAGCCGCGACGACTCTGCGCTGATCACAGAGCTGGGGCTCGATCGCTTCTGCGTGTATACGCCCAGGGCCGGCTACACTCAGCCGTTCGCTGCGCCGCCCGACCTGAAGGCGTCCATGGATCGGCTGGCGATCTCCACGGCCACGGATGGAATGGTGCAGGGCTCACTTCTGCAGGCCAACTCGGGCGGAGTCGCACAGGCCCTGACCGCAGAATTCCTGAGCCAGGCCGGTCAGCTGCCGCCGAGCCCGGGCCTCCCATCGGGCTCCCCGAGCGTCCAGATCACCGTTCTGGACACCCAACCCGAAGGCTCGCCCTCTCCGCCTCCAACCAGCCCGCAACACGGCTTTGTCATCGCCAACCTCGCCCGAACGCTCGTCTGCGACGACACCGTTTGCGCGGCCACGGTAGTGAACAAGCGTGCCTTGAACTATGGCGATCCGACGGATACCACAACCCAGCTCGCCCCCGACCTGCCTGGGTCCATCGGCACGGTCAGCGAGCTCGGCAAGGCGATCTATGCGGCGGTACTCGCGCGTCCCCAGGGGAAGCACCTGATCCTGAATCTCTCCATCGGCTGGGACGGAGAGATGGATCTCGGCGGGAAGGGCTTGTCGGAACCTGCACATTGCGTCCAATGGGTCTTGAAGCTCGCCGCCAGGAAGCACGTTCTGGTCGTCGCCGCCGCGGGCAACAGGCGCGGCGGTAGCCCGGAAGGCTCCAACTGGCCCATCCTCCCGGCGGCCTGGGACAGCTCGCCTTCCTATCCTTCGCTGATTTACGCCGTGGGTGGAGTGGACTGGCAAGGCCTGCCGCTTCCCAACTCCCGCACCAACGGGCTTCCCGTGCGCGTCGCCTATGGGGACCACGCCATGACGTTCGTTAACAAGATCCCCACGGTCGTCTACACCGGCACCTCGGTCTCCACGGCCGTCGTCTCCGCCACCGCCGCCATGGTCTGGCACCTGCGGCCGCATCTAACGCCGGCCGAGGTCATGCAGCTGATCGACCGCTCCGGAGAGGAGCTGCCGGCTCGGGCGGAGTTCTATCCTGGGCGCTCCACGGGCGCGCCGGCACCGCCGATTCAGGAGGTTTCCCTGTGCGCCGTCGTGAAGAAAGTCTGCGGTAAGTACGGGCTGAGTTGTTCCACGCTCGCCTGCCCCGCGCCACACCAGCCGCCGGCGCTCGCGCCGCTGCTTGCCCAATGTGCCCCTGATCCCGGTACCCCTTTTTCTCAAGCCACCTCTCCATCTCCGGTGCCGGCTCCCTGCATTCCGAGCACCTTGCTGTTGACCCAGGGCGGCGGTCCGGGCTCTCCGCCGATCTGTCCGACGGATCAATTCAGCAGCCTTTCGGCCCAGCCGTGGGTCCTTCCTCAACCGGGGGACGATCCCTGCCCCAACTGCGCCCTGGTTCCCACGGGACCGCCACTTCATTTCCAGAGTCAGCTGGCGATCAGTCCATCCGGCGTGACGGCATTTGCCGGGCTGTCCCACATTCCATCGCGCCCCGAGTATCAGTATCAGCTCGCGATCGCGCTGAACAAGAATTGGCTCAACGCGCTCAAGACCGCCGAGCTTGCGGACGCCAAGCTCCAGGTTACAGCCATGTTGGACATCGATTGCTTCGCGCCGGATCAGCCGATGAGCAGGATGACCTACCCGGTGACGATTAATTACTCGTCCGCTACGGCATGGACAGCGTTCGGCTTCGGCGACGGAAGATCGCTCAAGGGCTGCCGGGCGCAGCTCAACTTCGTCGTGCAGGACAACACCGGCAACACCTGGTCGGTCCAGAATCCCATCGTCGTGGATCCCGAGCTCAGTGACCTCACCTGTGCCCCTCCGAATCCGAATGGCTCGACCCAGAGCGTCAGCGCCCCTCGACAAATGTGGTGACGGTGGGCCGAAGGAAAGAAGAACGGCCACGCAGCCACAGCTCTGACCTTCTGACGCGCCCCGCTCCTCAGAGATCCAAGCGCCGGCCGATGTGGGCACATCGGGCGGCGCTGTCTTTTGCTGCCGCCGGTCGTCGGGCTCTTTAGGTCACCCCATCTTTTGTCAGAAGTCCGCTGCCAGAGGCGAAGACCTCTTTGTGGGCATAGGCCGGGAAAGACGATCCGCCGGTCACCACATTTTTCCTGTCGATGGCTTTTGAAAGGAGCCCTTTATGTCACAGTTCGTCAACAGTTTCGCGGGGCAGAATTGGCTGATTATGCCTGTCCCTTCTGCGCCCGCCGGGTCGAGGCTTCCCGTCCGCAGTACTCAGGTAGCAACCAAGAGTTTTGTCGAGGAAGAGAAAATGTTGGTTGGCCCGCCGAGCAATCCGAGCCTGCTTCTGGTGCTCACCGGCGTTTGTTTGATCGACTTGCAAGGCAACAACGTCGATGATTGGCGACGCGAGACCATCACCATTTATCCCGACGTCGCTTCACCCCTGCAATACGCGATTGATCACTATGGGATCTCCGTACCGGCTGGGCACCCGGGAGAGTACCCGGTCTTCAGTCTGGACCAATGGGCGCCGTATGCGGCCTTCAGCTCGATCTTCGACAAGGACTCGGGCGCGGTGGATGCCGGGTATGCCGTCGATGTCTGGCGGCCCACTCCGTTCTATTCGACCACGGACGTTACCGGTAGCCAGGTCGGCAACATTTTCAGTGGCATCGACGTGGATGTAGCGGTGCGCAACGATAAGGCTTGGATGTATCGGATCAGCTACCACGTTACGCTGCTCGGAAGGATTGCTTTCCTGCCTGAGATGGTAATCTTCGACAGGATCCAGAAGGCAGGAGGCCCGGGAGCTCCGAAGCCCTGAGTCGTCCGGAGAACTGCCCGAGCGGGCCAGAGCGCCGGCCGATGCGGGATCATCGGACGGCGTTGTCCGGATCAGAGCTCCATGTCCTGGAGAGACACTTGTCCTCGTCCGGAGGGAGCAGTTGGAGGAGCTCTCGCGTAAAGCGACGTCACGGAGGCGATTCTCCCGAGTAGAATACCCCTCATGACCATCGCCAACCCGCCCTCGCCCCCTGCTGTCGCCCACCCTCGCACCGTCCGCGCTCCCCGTGGCTCCGAGATCTCCTGCCGCGGCTGGCAGCAGGAGGCGGCGCTGCGGATGCTGATGAACAACCTCGACCCGGAGGTCGCCGAGCGGCCGGAGGAGCTGGTGGTCTATGGAGGGTCGGGGAAGGCGGCGCGCAACTGGGAGTGCTTCGAGGCGATCGTCGCGACGCTGAAGCGGCTGGAGGGTGACGAGACGCTCCTCGTTCAGTCCGGCAAGCCCGTGGCGGTCTTCAAGACCCACGCGGAGGCGCCGCGGGTGCTGATCGCCAACTCGATGCTGGTGCCGCACTGGGCGACGGCGGACGAGTTCCGCCGCCTGGAGGGGCTCGGCCTCACCATGTACGGCCAGATGACCGCCGGCTCGTGGATCTACATCGGCACCCAGGGGATCCTGCAGGGGACCTACGAGACGCTCGCCGAGTGCGCCCGCCAGCACTTCGGCGGCTCGCTCGCCGGGCGGCTCACCGTCACCGCCGGGCTCGGCGGGATGGGCGGCGCGCAGCCGCTCGCCGTGACCATGAACGACGGCGTCTGCCTGGTGGCCGAGGTCGACCGCACACGGATCGAGCGCCGGCTCGCCACCCGCTACCTCGACCGCGTGGCGCCCGACATCCCGGCCGCCGTCGCCCAGGCGCTCGACGCCCGCGACCGCCGCGAGGCGGTGTCGATCGCCGTCGAGGCGAACGCCGTCGACCTGCTGGAGCACCTGCTGGCGACCGGCGTCGTCCCCGACGCGCTGACCGACCAGACCTCCGCCCACGACGCCCTGCTCGGCTACGTGCCGCAGGGGGTCTCCTTCGCCGACGCCCAGCGCCTGCGCGTCGAGAACCCGCACGGCTACATCGAGCGCTCGATGGCCGCCATGGCCTCCCACGTGCGCGCCATGCTGGCCCTCCAGGAGCGCGGGGCGGTGACCTTCGACTACGGCAACAACCTGCGCGGCCAGGCGCTCGCGGCCGGCGAGACGCGGGCCTTCGAGATCGGCGGCTTCGTGCCGATGTTCATCCGGCCGCTGTTCTGCGAGGGGAAGGGGCCGTTCCGCTGGGCCGTGCTGTCGGGCGATCCGGAGGACCTCGCGGCGACCGACAAGGCGATCCTCGCCACCTTCCCGGAGGACGCGGCGCTGGCGCGCTGGATTCGCCTGGCCCGCGAGCGCGTCGCCTTCCAGGGGCTGCCGGCGCGCATCTGCTGGCTCGGCTACGGCGAGCGCGCCAAGGCCGGAAAGGTGTTCAACGACCTCGTGGCGTCGGGGAAGGTGAAGGCGCCGATCGTCATCGGCCGCGACCACCTCGACTGCGGCTCGGTCGCCTCGCCCAACCGCGAGACGGAAGGGATGATGGACGGCTCCGACGCGATCGGCGACTGGCCGATCCTCAACGCGATGCTGAACGCCGTCAACGGCGCCACCTGGGTCTCCGTCCATCACGGCGGGGGAGTGGGGATCGGCTACTCGCTCCACGCCGGCATGGTGATCGTGGCCGACGGCACGGCCGACGCCGCCCGCCGCCTCGAGCGGGTGCTCACCGGCGATCCGGGGATGGGGGTCGTCCGCCACGCCGACGCCGGCTACCCGCAGGCGATCGCCTGCGCCCGGGAGCGCGGCGTCGACGTGCCCATGCTGGCCCCCCCGACGCCAATGCCGCCGCAGACGCTCCCGAAGTGACGGATCCGTCGCTGCCGCCGGCGGACCCGGGCTCGCCGCGGCTCGCCCACGAGCCGGCCGTGCTCGCCCTGGCCGAGACCCTGCTGGTCGCCGGCCTGGTGGCGGCGCCGCTCCTCCCGGACGCCCTGGCGGCCGGCGGGTTCCTCGTCCTCTCCCTGCTCTGGCTCTGGCTCCGCCCGGCGCGCGAGCGGCAGCTCGCCGCCCCCATCCTGGCTCTCGCCCTGGTGTCGCTGACGGCGGGGTGGCTCGCCGGCCTCCTCGAGCAGCCCACCCACGACGAGTGGGTGCGCGGCACGCGGCGGGAGTACTCGCGGCTGTGGGACGACCTGCGCCTCGAGGCCCGGGAGGCCGCCGCCGCCGTGGGGGGGGCGGCGGAGACTGAAGCCGCGCGCCTGAACGCCTTCAGCCGGCTGTCGCGCCTGGAGACCGAGAAGGGGAAGGGGCGGCGGGCGCTCCTCCTCCTCGATCCGGACGGCGTGCCGGTCGCCTGGGCGGGGGAGGGGCTGCTGCACGAGCTCCCGCAGGAGCTGCCGCGCGCCGGCCCCTACTACCGGGCGAGCTTCAGCGCCGTGACCCTCCTCGTGCTGCAACCGCTCGGCGAGGCCCGCCGCCCCTGGCGGATAGCGGCCGGCGTCAGCTTCCCGACCGACGCCCTGCCGTTCCCGCAGGCCCGCCCGGCGCGCTGGACGCTGGTCGACGATCCCGCCCAGGCGGTCCCCGGCACCGACGTCATCCGTCTCCTCGGCTCGCCGACGCTGGTGATCGAGCGCGGCTCCGCCGTCCCGCCGGACGACGACGGCTCGCTGCTGGACCGCCTGGCCTGGGGAGCCCTCGGGGTCGCCCTGCTGGCGGTCGCCGTGCTCCGCCTGTTGCGGCTGCTCCTCCCCGGCGGCGCGCCGCTGCTCGCCGACGACCGGCCGGCGCGCCGGGTCAGCCCGCTGGCGGCGGGGGGGCTGACCGCGCTGGGGGTGGCGCTCGCCGTTCCCCACCGCTCGCTGCTGGCGCTGCTGGCGGGGCTCGCGGTCGCCGCGCTGGGGCTCCACGCCCGTTCCTGGACGCTGCGCCGCCTGCCGGCCTGGCTCCTGGGCGGGATCGCCGTACTCCTCCTGCTGGCCGGCGCCTGGGGATTGCAGCGGGTGTGGGGTCCGCTCGACCTGGCGGACGGCATCGTCGTCTCGACCGAGGAGATCGCCCTGCGCCTCGGCCTCACCGCCGCGGCCTTCGGCCTCTTCTGTCTTGCCGGCCGCCGCCAGGGGCAGGACGGGGAGGCGCCGAGCGACCGCCAGGCCTGGCTGTCGGTCGCCCTGCTGCTCGGCGGGGCCGCGCTCTGCGACCGCTGGTACCTCGGCATCCCCCTGCTCGCCGCCGGGGGAGCCCTCGCCGCCGTCTATGCCGGCGAGCGCCGGCTGCGCGGGGGAATGGCGCTGATCACCCTGGTCCTGATGTCGGTCTTCGCCGCCGCCGGCAGTTGGGAGACGGCCTATCGCCTCCGGCTGCGCGAGTACGCCGGCCACGAGCTGCTGGCCCGGCTGTCGCCGCCGAAGCGGGAGGAGATCGCCGCCGTCTCGCGCGAGATCCGCCGGCACTTCGCGGCGATCGACCTCGAACGGGTGATCCCCCGCACCCCGAACGGGCTCGAGCGGCAGGATCTCGCCTACGCGCTGTGGAAGGACTCGCCGCTCGCCCGCCATCACTCCCTCTCGGCGCTGGTGGTGCAGACGGAGGGGACCGTGCCGTCGTCCTTCTCCTTCGGCACGCCGCTGACCGAGCAGGGGGGGGCGGTCGACCTCGATCCCTCCCGGCTGGAAGACCTGCCGCTCTGGGAGGGGCTGTCGATCTCGGGGGTCGAGCCGCTGCGCTTCGACGGCAAGCCGTGGGGGACGATCCGCTACTGGCTGCTGCCGCGCCCGGGCTTCGAGGCGCACGACTGGCGCCGCCTGAACGAGGTCGACGTCGGCCTGCTGCGCGGCGGGCCGGTGGCCGGCCCCACGCAGGAGATCGCCCAGCCGGCGCTCTACGCCCTCTACGGGCTGGACGGCCGCGCCTCGCTCTCCCCCTGGGAGGAGGAGCCGCCGCTGTCGCCGCGGCTGCGCCGCGGGCACCCCCGCGGCGCCGTGGTCGACACCCCCACCGGCCCGGCCCGCGCCTGGGTGCGCGCCTCGGCGCAGGGGTGGGAGGTGGTCTATCTCCCCTTCCTGCCGACCATCGAGGCGCTCGAGCGCACCGGCAACTGGAGCCTCTCCGTCGTCATCCTGCTCGCCCTCGCGGCGCCGCCGCTCCTCCTGCTGGCGCTGCCGCGCGCCACCTTCCGCGACCTGGTGGACCGCACGTTGCACTCATACTCGAAGCGGCTGATGATCGTCTACACCCTGCTCCTGCTGCTGCCGCTCGTGCTGCTCAACTTCGTGCTGGTGCGCTCGATGGAGGACCGCCTGCGCCAGGACCAGCGGACGGCGGGCGAGGCGGCGCTCTCCTCGGCGCAGCAGATCCTCGGCCAGAAGCTGCTCACCATGCCCCCCGGCTTCGGCGTCGACACCCTGTTCGGCGACCGCCTGCTGATCGACCTCGCCGGCATCGTCCGCCGCGAGGTGAACCTCTACTGGGGGAGCGCCGTCCACGCCTCGAGCCGTCACGAGCTGTTCACCGCCGGACTCCTCCCCAAGCGGATCCCCGGCGAGATCTACAGCCGCCTCGCGCTCCTCGGCTACGGCCTCGACTCGCGGACCAACCGGGTCGGGGACACCACCTACCTCGAGATGTACGCTCCGCTGCGCATCCCCGGCGGCTCCGGCAACGAGCGCCTCTTCCTCTCGATGCCGCTGCTCGCCCAGCAGGAGGAGGGGGCGCGCCAGTTCGCGCAGCTCCGCCGCCAGGGGCTGCTGGTGACGGCCGCCCTCTTCGCCCTCCTGGTGGCGGTGGGGCGGCGGCTGGCCAGCAACTTCACCCGCCCGCTGATGCAGCTCGTCGAGGGGACGCGGCGGATCGCCGCCGGCGCCCCATCGCTCGACCTCGCCCCCTCCGAGGTCGAGCTCGCCCTGCTGGTCGCCGCCGTCGACGAGATGGCGCGCAAGATCGCCGACGCCCGCGAGCGGCTGGTGCGCGAGAAACAGGTGGTCGAGCGGATGGTGGAGAACATCACCTCCGGCGTCGTTTCGCTCGACCGCGAAGGGCGGGTGCTGATGCACAACCGGGTGGCCGCCGAGCTCCTCGGCACCGCCGTGGGGGAGGGGATCGAGGGGGAGGTCGAGCGCTCGGCCCGTCTGCGGCCGGTCGCCGAGTTCCTGCGCACCGCCGGCGCCGAGATGGCGCGCGCCACGGTGCGGCTCGCTCCTCCGACTGCGGGGGATCTGCCGGACGCGCCGGAGGCGCCGGATACGCCCGACGGCGCCGGCGAGCGCGAGTGGTCGCTGGTCTGGGTCCCGCTGCCGGGAGCGGGGGAGCCGTCGGCGCTGCTGGTCGTCGAGGACGCCACCGAGGTCCTGCGCAGCCAGCGCCTGCTCGCCTGGGCGGAGATGGCGCGCATGATCGCCCACGAGATCAAGAACCCGCTGACCCCCATCCGGCTGTCGACCGAGCACATGGTGGAGGTCTACCGGCACGATCCCGACGGCTTCGACCGCGTCTTCGAGCGCTGCACCAACAACATCCTGACCCAGGTCGAGGAGCTGCGCTCGATCGCCTCAGAGTTCTCGGCCTACAGCTCGATCCCGCGCATCGACCCCAAGCCGGGCGATCTGGTGGCGAGCCTGGCCGATCTGGTCGAGGGGTACCGCGCGGCGCCGCCGGCGGGCGTGACGATCGAGCTCGTTTCCGAGCTGCCGGAGATCGCCGCCCGCTTCGACGCCAAGCTGCTGCACCGCGCCGTGCGCAATCTGATCGAGAACGCCCTGCGTGCCACCGCCGGCGCGGGCGGGCGGGTGATCGTGAGGCTCGACCGCCGGGGGAGCCTCGCCCGCATCGCCGTCCTCGACTCCGGCCCCGGCGTCCCCCCCGACCAGCTGCCGCGCATCTTCGACCCCTACTTCTCGACCCACGACACCGGCACCGGGCTCGGCCTGCCGATCGCCCGCCGGATCGCCGAGGAGCACGGCGGCGGGATCACCGCCCGCAACCGGCCGGAGGGGGGGCTCGAGGTGGTGGTGACGCTCCCCGCCGCCGGTTCCGCGTCCTGAGGAGGCCGCCCTGATTTCGATATGATCCGCGGATGAAGAACGCTCCGCGCGCCGGCACCCCGTGGGGAATTCTCGCTCTCGTCTTCGGCGCCGTCCTCCTCTTCCTGATCGCCAACGCCGTCGTCTCCTACCGGGTGACCTGGCGGCTGATCGACAACGAGCGCTGGGTCACCCACACCCACGAGGTGCTCAACGAGATCGCCGGCATGCTCTCCTCCGTGAAGGACGCCGAGACCGGGGAACGCGGCTATCTGATCACCGGCGAGGACAGCTATCTGACCCCCTATACCGCCGGCCTCGTCGAGCTCGGCCAGCACCTCGACCGCTTCCGCTCGCTGACCGCGGACAATCCGAGCCAGCAGCGGCGCCTCGCGGCCCTGATGCCGCTCCTCGCCCAGCGCAAGGCGCAGCTCGCCGCCGGGATCGCCCGCCGCCGCGCGGGGGGGCCGGACGCCGGGCGAGCCACCATGCTCTCCGGCGAGGGGCAGCGGACGATGGATGAGATCCGCTGGGCCGCCGGCGGCATGACCCTGGCGGAGAACGAGCTGCTGGACCGCCGCTCGCGGGAGGCGAAGGCGGGGGGGCGGACGGCGCTGTGGACGCTGTCGCTCGCCAACCTCCTCCTCCTCGCCCTGGTCGCCGCCGTCGCCTACCTGACCTACCGCGACATCCGCCAGCGCCAGGGCGCCGAGCAGGCGTTGCGCGCCGCCCACGACGAGCTCGAGGTGCGGGTCGAGGAGCGGACGGCCGAGCTCGCCGCCACCACCGAGCGCCTCCAGCAGTCCACCCTCGAGCTCGAGCGCAGCAACCGCGAGCTCCAGGACTTCGCCTTCGTCGCCTCGCACGACCTCCAGGAGCCGTTGCGCAAGATCCAGGCTTTCGGCGACCGGCTGAAGACGAAGCATGGCGCCGCCCTGGGAGCGGACGGCATCGACTACCTCGCCCGCATGCAGGGAGCGGCCCATCGCATGCACACCCTGATCAACGACCTGCTCACCTTCTCGCGGGTCACCTCGAAGGCGCAGCCGTTCGTCCCCGTCGATCTCGGCCGCATAGCGACCGAGGTCCTCTCCGACCTCGAGGAGCGGATCGAGCGCTCCGGCGGCCGGGTGGAGACCGGGCCGCTGCCGACCCTGGAAGCCGATCCGCTCCAGATGCGCCAGCTGCTGCAGAACCTGATCGCCAACGCCCTCAAGTTCCACCGCCCCGGCGAGGCGCCGGTGGTGAGGATCCTCTCCGAGGTCGCGAAGAACGGCGGCGCGCCCCAGGCGCGGATCACCGTGGCGGACAACGGCATCGGCTTCGACATGAAGTACCTCGACCGCATCTTCACCCCCTTCCAGCGCCTCCACGGCCGCAGCGAATACGAGGGGACGGGGATGGGGCTCGCGGTCTGCCGTAGAATCGTCGAGCGTCATGGCGGTATCCTCACCGCCGAGAGCGCGCCGGGTCAGGGGACCCGCTTCCTCGTCACACTACCCGTCCGCCAGGGCTGAAAGGGGCCTGTAGATGACCGCGAAACCGATCCTCATTCTGATGGCCGAGGACGACGCCGACGACCGTTTGCTGGTCAAGGAGGCGCTCGAGGAGAGCCGCGTGCTCAACGAGCTCCGCTTCGTCGAGGACGGCGAGGAGCTGCTCGAGTACCTGCGCCGGCAGGGGCGCTACGCGGCCGAGCAGGAGTCTCCGCGTCCGGGCCTGGTCCTCCTCGACCTCAACATGCCGCGCAAGGACGGCCGCGAGGCGCTGCGCGAGATCAAGGGCGACCCCGAGCTGCGGCGCATCCCGATCGTCGTGATGACGACCTCGAAGGCGGAGGAGGACATCTTCCGCAGCTACGATTCGGGGGCGAGCTCCTACATCACCAAGCCGGTGACCTTCGAGCGCCTGGTCGAGCTGATGAAGACGCTCGGGCAGTACTGGATCGAGTTCGTCGAGCTGCCCAACTGACATGGACCCCTTGAAGGTGCTGCTCGTCGAGGACGACGAGGACGACTACGTGTTCACCCGCGACCTGCTCAACGAGATGGGCGGGCGTCCCGTCGAGCTCGAATGGTCGCAGAGCTACGAGCACGGGCTCCAGCGGGTGCTCCACAACCATTTCGACGTCTGCCTGCTCGACTTCCGGCTCGGCGCCCGCACCGGGCTCGACCTGCTGCGCGCGGCGCGGGCCGGCCACGGCGCGCGGGGGGGCGACGGCGACAGCGGGCGCGTCCTCGCACCGATCATCCTGATGACCGGCCAGGGGGACCAGGAGATCGACATCGAGGCGATGCGCTCCGGCGCCGCCGATTATCTGGTCAAGGGGGAGATCGACGCCGCCCTCCTCGAGCGCTCGATCCGCTACGCCGTGCAGCAGCGGCGGATCGAGGAGGAGCGCATCCGCCTGATCCGCGAGCAGGAGGCGCGCCGCCAGGCCGAGGAGGCCAACCGCGCCAAGGACGAGTTCCTCGCCATGGTCTCCCACGAGCTGCGCACCCCGCTCAACGCGGTGCTCGGCTGGGTGACCCTGCTCAACAGCGGCACCCTCGACGCCGACGCGCAGGCGCGCGCCGTCGAGGTCATCGAGCGCAACGCCAAGGCGCAGGCGAAGCTGATCGACGACCTGCTCGACGTCGCCCGCATCGTCAACGGCACCCTGAGCCTCGAGCCCCGCGCGATCGACCTCGCGCAGGTGGTCGAAAAGGCGCTCGACGCCGTCCACCCGGCGGCGGCGGCGAAATCGATCGCCGTCGAAGCGGACCTCGTCCAGCCCCTCGAGATGGCGGCGGGCGATCCCGACCGCCTGCAGCAGATCGTCTCGAACCTGCTCTCGAACGCCGTCAAGTTCACCCCGAGCGGCGGGCGGATCGCGGTCCGTCTCGCGAGGGAGGGCGCCGAGGCCCTGCTCACCGTAGAGGATTCGGGCTGCGGCATCGCCCCCTCGTTCCTCCCCTACGTCTTCGAACGCTTCCGCCAGGGAGAGGGGGAGGGGGGACAGCGCCAGGCCGGCCTCGGCCTCGGCCTCGCCATCGCCCGCCACCTCGTCGAACGCCACGGCGGCACCATCCGCGTCGACAGCGGCGGCGAAGGGTGCGGCACGACCTTCACGATCCGGCTGGCGTTGACGGCGGGCGGCGGCTAGCAGCCGGCGCGGCCTCCGTCAGTCTGCCGTGGGCTGCGGTCCCGCGCAGAATCTTCAGATTTCCTTTTTATTCCCTCCAGCCTGCTCGATAGCCCGAGAAGACGGATATTCCGAAGCCAGGCGATTCGGGATTTCTTAGTAGAAGTATTGTATACTTAATTATCGATCTGGCGCGAAAACGATTCTTCGCCCCTGATCCGAGAAAGCGAAGGGCTCAATGTGTCACAAGTACATCCTTGCTTTTGTTTTTGCTTTTTCTGCACTCTGCGGTTTACCCTCCAAGGCCATCTCCCAACTGATCAACTTCGCCGTGTTGGCCGGCTCGACGGTGACCAACACCGCCACGCCGACGGTGGTGAACGGCGATCTGGGCGTCAGTCCCGGTAGTGCGGTGACCGGCTTCCCGCCGGGAACCGTCGTCGGGGGGACGATCCACGCCGCCGACGCGGTCGCGGCCCAGGCGCAGAGCGACCTCACCTCCCTCTACAACAGCTTGGCGGGCACGGCGTGCAACACCGACCTGACCGGGCAGGATCTCGGCGGGAAGACGCTGACGCCCGGCGTCTACTGTTTTTCGACCTCGGCCCAGCTGACGGGAACGCTGACTCTCGACGCTCAGGGGAACCCCAACGCGTTCTTTCTCTTCAAGATCGGCAGCACCCTGACGACCGCGAGCGCCGCTGCGGTCGTGCTGATCAACAATGCCTCGAGCTGTGGCGTGTTCTGGCAGATCGGCAGCTCCGCCACCCTGGGTACCGGTAGCATGCTGGAGGGGAGCATCGTGGCGCTCACCAGCATTACCCTGAACACCGGCTCCGGGGTGACGGGCCGGCTCCTGGCTCGCAACGGTGCCGTGACGCTGGACGACAACCACGTCGCTCTCTGCGTCGCCGGACCCATCTTGCCGCCGCCACCTCCTATCGTCGCCGCCGCGGTCCCCACGCTCTCGGAGTGGGGGATGATCCTGCTGACCGGGCTCCTGGCCCTCTCCGGCCTGGTGGCGCTCCGGCGGAAAGCGGGGTGGGCCGCGGCTGACTGACAAGCTCCGGGTGGCGCCCCTCCGGGCGCCGCCGGATCCAGGAAGGGCGGCTTGGTCCCCGCCGCGACCGGAGCGCCAAGGATTGAGGGTATACTCCAGCGGTCCCGTGCACGACGCTGGCGATTCTCGATTCTTAGAAAGCGAAGGTCCAGAATGAGGTTCAAGTCTTGGGTAGTCACGGCTCTGGGATTCACCGCGCTCTCCTTCGGACCCTCCCGGGCTACCGCCCAGCTGAGCTCCTTCGCCGTGCTGGGGGGCTCGACGGTGACCAATACCGCCTCGCCGACGGTAGTGACCGGGGACCTGGGCGTCAGTCCCGGCAGCGCGGTGACCGGCTTTCCTCCGGGCACCGTCGTCGGGGGAACGATCCACGCCGCCGATGCGGTCGCGGCCCAGGCGCAGAGCGACCTCACCACCCTGTACACCAGCCTGGCGGGCACGGCGTGCAACACCGACCTGACCGGGCAGGATCTCGGGGGGATGACGCTGACCCCCGGGGTCTACTGCTTCGCGACCTCGGCCCAGTTGACGGGAACGCTGACCCTCGACGCGCAGGGGAATCCCAATGCGGTCTTCCTGTTCAAGATCGGCAGCACGCTCACCACCGCCAGCGCCGCGTCGGTCCTGCTGGTCAACAGCGCATCGAGCTGCGGCGTGTTCTGGCAGGTCGGCAGCTCCGCGACGCTGGGCACCGGCACCTCGCTGGCGGGAAGCATCGTGGCGCTCACCAGCATCACCCTGAACACCGGAGCCGGGGTGACGGGGCGGCTGCTGGCCCGCAACGGCGCCGTGACGCTGGACGACAACCACGTCACCCTCTGCGTCGGCGGTCCCCCCTTCCCACCTCCCGCCGCCGCGATCCCCACGCTCTCGGGGTGGGCTCTGCTCTCTCTCACCGGGCTCCTGGCCCTGTGCGGTCTGACTCTGGTCCGACGGAAAGCGCGGCCGGCACGCATCTGAGCTCACAACCACTGTCTCCTGCGGAGCGTCTCGGCACGGATGCCGCAGGGCACCTTTCCTTTGGAGGCGGCCGGCTTCCTGCCGGTCCCGTCGACTCAAAGGAGATGAACGCATGAGAAAGCACGTTCTCGTCCTCCTCGCCCTTCTGGCCCTCCTCCCCGTCACGCAGGCCATGGCGCAGACGCCGCCCGCGGTGCCGGACACCGCGCAGTTCCTGGCCACCCTGTCGAGCGGCGCCGGTGCGCCGGCCCAGACCCCGAACGATCTGACGCCGGCCCCCATTTTCATGACCGGCTGCGGCACCGGGCCCGCGTGCCCGACGGGGCAGCTCTGTTGCAACCTGTGCGGCAACCCGCCCGCGGACGGTGGCAGTTGCCTGGGCTGCACGATGCCGGTCCGCGGTCGCTGCCCGCTGGTCGTCTAGGGTCTCAGGGCGCGGGGCCGGAGCGCCGATCGGCCCCGCCTTTCCTCTGACGAAACACGAGACGCTCTGAAAGGAGACCCTGCGTGAACACCAAGGTTGCCCTGGCCTCGAAGCTCTGGAGACTGGCCCTGCTCTCGACGCTGTTCCTGATCCCCGCCGTGCGCCAGGCTCAGGCGACTTCCGTCAATCCCTGCCCGGTCAACGCGTGCGGGTACACCTGGAACCCGATCACGCGCTGCTGCATCGCCGACCCGCGCTTCGACTGTTTCGACGTCTGCAAATAAGCGCGCCTGACTGAGCGGCGGGCGCGTCCGCTCCTGCCGCGGAGTCTCGTCCCGGATGGGTGTAGTATCGGGGCCTCGGTTCCCCCTCAATTTCACGACAAGGAGGAGACTCTATGAGCTTCATCTGGTTCATCCTGATCGGACTGGTGGCGGGATGGTTGGCAGGGCAGGTGATGAAGGGCGGGGGCTACGGCGTCCTCGGCGACATCATCATCGGCATCATCGGCGCCCTCCTGGGGGGCTGGCTGTTCGGCGTGCTGGGCCTCTGGCCCGGTGCTGGGCTGATCGGCAGCCTGATCGTGGCCTTCATCGGAGCCTGCATCCTGATCTGGCTGTTGCGGATGATCAAACGACGCTGAAGGCTCGGGGGGCGATGCCGGCGGCGACCCCGCCTATCGTTGCCGGCATCGCCCTGGGGAGCCGCGCCGGCAAGCCTTTGAGCGGGCTCGCCGGCGGCTCTCTTCCGCGATCAGCCGAGGTGAGGAGAAAGGCCGATCAGCAAGTCGGCTTGGGAGCGCAGGGGATGTCGCCCAGGCAGAGGAGGAGCGACGTATCCGAAAGCTGGGAAGCCATGTTCAGCGCATTCAGGAGGGGCTTCGCGTCAGGAATCTGGGGGGAAGGACGCGAGGGACTGGCCTTGTCGGCCTTGCTTTCCGCAACGGGCTGCGACGGTTTCGCCGCCTCTTCCGCCCGGGCTGCAAACGAGGAAAGCAACAACAGGGACAACATCGAACCGGCAAAGAGCTTGGAGCGCATCCAGTCTTACCCCCTTCTTCGATAGCGTGCGTTCGAGCCTCGAACGACTCCTCTGTCTAGTTTACCACGGCCCGCGCGGCAGCCTGATCGTGAGCTCCGCCCCTCGCCCGCTCCGGTTCGCGGCTTCGATCCGCCCGCCGTGCGCTTCCACAATCCGCTTGCAGATGCTCAGGCCCAGGCCGTACCCCCCGCTCTTCTTGGAGCGCGAGCGGTCGACGCGGAAGAACGGCTCGAAGAGATTGTGGAGGTCTTCGGCGGGGAGCCCCGGGCCGTCGTCAGCGACCACCACGGTCACCGTTTCGCCATCCATCCCCACCGCGACTTCGACCGGCCGGCTGTCGGCCAGCGAGTACTTGAACGCGTTTTCCAGGAGGTTGTGGAGGACGGTCCGGATCTTCTCCCCATCCACCTCCGCCCAGATCTCCGGCGCCGCCGCGACGAAGCGGACCCCGGGCGGCCGATCCTCGAATCCCTCGGCCACCTGCCGCAAGAGGGCCACCAGATCCAGGTTCTCCCGGCGCAGCCCTCCGCCCCCGCGCAGCCTCTCCAGCTCCAGCAGCTCTGCGATCATCGCCTCCATCTCGGCGATGTCGGCCTCGATCCGCCGCCGCTTGTCCCCCTCCGGCAGGAGCGCGAGGGCCACCTTGACGCGCGTCAGCGGGCTGCGCAGCTCGTGGCTCACGTCGAGCAGCAGCTGATCCCGCGCGCGGAGCATCTCCGAGATCCGCCCCACCATCTGGTTGAAAGCCTGGGCGAGAGCGCCGAATTCGTCCCGCGTCCGGCTCGGCACGGTGACGTCGAGCTCCCCTTCGCTCAGCCGCGTGACCCCCTCGTGGAGCGCGCGCAGGGGGCGGAGCGAGCGGCGCAGGACGAGGTAGGCCAGGAGGATGATCGCCGCCATCACGAAGTGGAGCACCCACAGCAGGTGCGAATGCGCCCGGCGCATCCTCCGGCCGAGCTCCCAGAAGATCAGATACGTGCCCCCCTGGGGGGCGGGAGCGATCGTGAGGTCGTCGCGCCAGCGTGACTTCCTGACCTCGGAGAGGTGGGGGAGGCCGGGCGCCGTCTCCCAGCTCCCGCCCGGCCCCTCGTAGCGCATCTCGAGGCCCAGGCGACCCGCGATCTCCTTCGCCCTGGTCTGGTCCGGCGAGGTCGAGGCCAGGGCGCGGGCATACTCGGCCACCAGGCCGCGGGACATCGAGAGGCTCGGGCCGAGGATGGAGTAGAAGAAGCCGCCGACGAAGAGGAGCAGGCTCGCCGTCGTGATCAGCATGATGGCCAGTTGCCGGACGAAGATCGACCGGTGCCAGGCCACGGAGCGCGATGCTTCATTCATCGCCGGCCCCGTCCTCGGTGGTTCCGCTGGCGCCGCCGCTGCCGCCGATGAACCGGTAGCCGGCCCCCCGCACCGTCCGGATGTAGCGCGGGCGCCGGGCGTCGTCGCCCAGCTTCTGCCGCAGCCGGCTGACCAGGATGTCGACCGACCGGTCGTAGGCCTCCCAGTCGACGCCGCGGGTCTCGTCCAGGATGCGCTCGCGGGTCAGCACCCGCCCCCGGCTGCGCACCAGGAGGCCCAGGAGGGTGAACTCCGCCGTGGTCAGGGCGAGCGGGCGCCCGTCGAGGCTGGCGGAGCAGGCCCCCCAGTGGATCTCGAGCGGTCCGATCCGCAGGCTCTCCTCGGCGTCCGGCAGCGTCCCCCGGCGCAGCACCGCCTGGATGCGGGCCACCAGCTCGCGCGGCTCGAAGGGCTTGGGCAGGTAGTCGTCCGCCCCCAGCTCCAGGCCGAGGATGCGGTCCATCACGCCCCCGCGGGCGGTGAGCATCACGATCGGCACCCGACTGGTCTCGCGGATCTTCCGGCAGACCGCCAGGCCGTCCATCCCGGGGAGCATGAGGTCGAGGACCACCAGGTCCGGCGGATCGCTGCGGATCGCCCGCAGCCCCTCCTCCGGATGCGCCACCGCGTGGACGGTGAAGCCGAAGCCCCCGAGGTACTCGGTGAGGAGCTCGCCCAGGGCCTCGTCGTCGTCGAGGACGAGCACGCGCGTGCCGGTCATGATGGCTCCATCATGTCTCATCTTTGCCTCGAGGTGCCCCCGCCCAATCCCTCACCCTGTCCCTCTCCCACCGCACTCCCGCCCACCGGGAGAGGGGACCCGGTTGGGGCGGCTTTGCCTTCTCCCTCTTCTCCCGGTCGGGGGGAGGGCGATGGGAGAAGAGGGTCGGGGTGATGAGGGGTCTTCGAAGCGCACGTTCCCCTCTACTCCGTGCCGAGAGCGCGGATCGGCGGCAGCCGGGAGGCCCGGCGGGCCGGCACGGCGCCGAAGCCGAGCCCGGTGATCATTGCCATGCCAAACGACGCGAGCAGCGCGCCGGCGGGCACCGCGACCTTCCAGGAGGTTCCCAGGGCGAGGCCGGCGGTGCCCAGCGCCGCGAGGGCCACTCCGGCGAGCCAGCCGCCGAGCGCCAGGGCCGTGGCCTCGGCGAGGAACTGGACCAGGATGTCCCGCGGCCGGGCGCCGACCGCCAGCCGCAGGCCGATCTCCCCGGTGCGCTCCTTCACCGAGAGGAGCATGAGGGCGAGGATCCCGGTGCCGCCGACCCCGAGGGCCAGCGCGGAGATGCCGGCGACGAAGAGGGTGAGGGTGCCCACCGTCTCCCGCTGCGAAGCCAGGAGCTTGGCCTTGTCCTGGATGGCGAAGTCGTCCGTCGGGGCACTTCCCCGCACGCGGTGGCGCTGGCGCAGGAGAGCGCCGATCTCCGCCTGCGCCGCGCCCATCGAGACGCGCTGGCCGGCATCGCGGACATCGCAGACCGTCACGAAGACCGTGTTGAGATACGCGACGTTGAACACCCGGCGCAAGGCGGTGCGGATGGGGATGACGATCGTGTTGTCCTCGTCCGAGCCGTCGGCCAGGACCCCCTTGGCCTCCAGCACGCCGACGATCTCGAAAGGGATTCCCCGCAGGCGGAGTGGGCGGCCGATCAGCGAGGCCGCGGGCTCGTCGCCGAACAGCCGCTCGGCCACCCGGGCGCCGAGCACGGCCACCCGCCGGGCGTCCGCCTCATCTTCCGCGTCGAAGAAGCGGCCGGCGCGGAGGTGGAAGCGGCGGACCCGCGGGAAGGCCCGGGTGGCGCCGAGGACGGTGGCGGTCGCCGAGCCGCCGCCCCCCTTCACCCGCAGCGTGCCCTCCATCCCGGGCATCGCCTCGTCCACCCTCTCGAGCTCGGCGAGGGCCGCGGCGTCCGCCGGGGTCAGGGTGGTCACGAAGCCGCGTACCTCCTTGCGGGCGACCAGGCGCCTGGCCGGCGCCGGCCGCACCACCAGGAGGTTGGTGCCCATCGCCTCCAGGCTGCGGCTCACCTCCCCCTCGGCCCCCGCGCCGAGGGCGCCGGTGAGGAGGACGGCGGCGGCGCCGATCGCCACGCCGCAGAGGGCGAGGCCGGCCCGCAGCCGGTGGGCCACGAGCGCCCGCAGCGCTGGCCGGAGAGAGCGGGCGAGCCTCATCGCAGCTCCTTACCGCAGCGCGTCGGCCGGCTCCAGCCGGGCGGCGCGCCGCGCCGGAGCGACCCCCGCGAGGAGGCCGGTCAGGGCCGAGGCGCCGAGCCCCAGGAGGATGGCCTGCCAGGAGAAGACGCCGCCGAGAGTGAACCGCCGCGCCGCCCATTCGGCGAGCGCCAGGCCGGCGGCGAGCCCGAGGACGCCGCCGCCAAGAGAGGTCGCGGCGGTTTCGAGGAGGAACTGGAGCTGGATGTCCGAGGGGCGGGCGCCCACCGCCCGGCGTAGGCCGATCTCGCCCACCCGGGCGCTCACCGACGCCAGCATCAGGCTCGCCGCCACCACGCATCCCACGACGAGCGACACCGCCGCCACCAGCGGCAGGAAGACGAAGAGAACCCGCTGGACGTTGCCGACCGTCTTCTGCACCTGGGTGGCGGTGATCAGCGTGAAGTCGTCCGGCTGGCCGGCTGCCAGGGCGTGGCGCTCGCGCAGCAGCGCCTTCAACGCCTTCGCCGTCGCTTCCACCCGCGCCGGGTCGCGCACCAGGAGCTTGGCGCCGCTGATCGTGTCGACGTTCATCACCCGCCGCTGGAGGGTGGTGAGCGGGACGACGATCTCGGCGTCCCGGTCCATGCCGTGGGCGTCGGTGCCGAACGGCTCGAGACGGCCGACGACCTTGAAGCGGACGGCGCCGATCTGGATCTCCTCCCCCAGCGGGTCCGCGGCGCCGAACAGGTCGCGTGCCACCGTCGCGCCGATCAGGGCGACCCGCGCCGAGCCGGCCACCGCCGCGGCGTCGAAGGGCTCCCCCTCGACGACGCTGCGGTTCCACACCCGCTCGAAGCGCTCGGACTCGCCGAGGACCCGCGCCGTCGTGGTGGCGCCGGCGGAGGTGCGGACCGGCTCGCCGGTGAGCCCCTGCTGCGGGTCCCAGGCCTCGACCTCGGGGAGCTGGCGAATCAGACCCGCGACCTCGTCCAGGGTCAGGCGGGCGGCCCCGGGACGCGGGCCGCCGAGGATGCGGCCGCCGCCGGTGATCAGCAGGATCGACGAGCCGCCGAAGAGCTGGCGGACGGTCGCCAGCATCTTGTGTTCGGCCCCCTTGCCGACCGAGACCACCAGCGTCAGCGCCGTCACCCCCACCAGGCTCCCCAGCATCAGGACGGCGGAGCGGAAGCGGAAGCGGCCGAGGGCCTTGAAGCTGTGGGCGACCAGGCGCGCGGTCGTGCGGCTCATGCGCCCTCCCCGGGGGCCCCGGCGGCGACGGGCGCCGCGCTGTGTGTCGGGAAACGGTCCGGGCGGTAGTCCGAGATCACCCGCCCCATCTCCAGCCGGCAGATGCGGTCGCAGTGGGCGGCGAGGTCCGGGTCGTGGGTGACGAGGACGATCGTCCGGCCGGCGGCGTGGAGGGTGTGGAAGATGTCCATGATCTCCCCGGCCGCCTGCTCGTCGAGGTTGCCGGTCGGCTCGTCGGCGAGGAGGAGGTCGGGCTCGTTGACCAGGGCGCGGGCGATCGCCACCCGCTGCTGCTGCCCCCCCGACAGCTCGGACGGCTTGTGGTCGACGCGGTCGGCGAGCCCCACGGCGGCGAGGGCGCGGCGCCCCAGCCCGGCGATCGAAGCGCGGTCGGAGTAGAGGAGCGGCAGCTCCACGTTCTCGAGAGCGCTGGTGCGCGGCAGGAGATGGAAGGATTGGAAGACGAAGCCGATCCGCCGGTTGCGCAGGCGGGCCTGGGCGTCGATCCCGAGCTGCGAGACGTCCTCGCCCTCGAGCCGGTAGCGCCCGGCATCCGGCCGGTCGAGCAGGCCGAGGACGTTCATCAGCGTCGACTTCCCCGATCCCGAGGCGCCGACGACGGCCAGGAACTCGCCGCGCTCGATGCGCAGCGAGACCTCGCGCAGGGCGCGCACCGGTGCGCCCCCCGGACGGGTATACGTTCGTTCGATCCCTTCGAGCTCGATTATGGTCCCGATCATGGTCCCACGCTCTCCTTTCCTTCCTGTCCTTCAGGTTTCGTCTCGCCGATCAGCACCTCGTCTCCTTCGCGCAGGCCGTCCGCGATCTCCCAGTAGGCCTCGTCCTGGCCGCCGGTCTTCACCCAGCGCCGCTCCCTCCCGTTGGCTCCGTTGCCGCGACGGAGGAGCACGTACTGGCGCCCTCCCTCGCGCCGCACGGCCCGGCGGGGGACGGCGAGGACCCCGCGCCGGGTCTCCAGGGCGATGTGCACCGTCGCCGTCATCTCCGGCCGCAGCGTGTGTCCGGGGGGAGCCTGGAAGCGGATGACGGTCACGTAGTTGACGACGTTGTCGCGGATCTCGGCCTGCGGGTAGACGGCGACCACCTCCCCCGCGAACTCCTGGCCGGGATAGGTGTCGACGGTGAAGCTCGCCTGCTGCCCGGCGCGGACGCGGCCGATGTCGGTCTCGTCCACGTAGGCGCGGACCTCCAGGCGGTCGAGGTCGAGCAGGGTGACGAACGTGGGCGACGCGAAGCTCGCGGCCACCGTCTCCCCCTCCTCGGTCGAGATCGAAGCGACGACGCCGGCGATCGGCGCGGTGAGCTTCGCGTAGCCGAGCTGGGTGGCGGCGAGATCGAGGTTGGCCTGCGCCTGGCGGAGCTGCTCCGCGGCGACCGCGGAGGCCCGCTCGGTGAGCTCGAGCTCGCTCCGCGCGAGGATCTGCGCCGCCGCCAGCTCCCGCTTGCGCCGCAGATCGGCCAATGCATAGTCGAGATCGGCCCGCGCCGAGGCGACCGCGGCGGCGGCCTGTGACCTGCGGGCATCGAGCTCGCCGGTCTCGAGCTCGGCCAGCAGCTGCCCTCGCGCCACCGAGTCGCCGATCCGCACCAAGAGCCGGCGAACCACCCCCGAAGCGCGCGAGCCCACGCGGACCTCGGCGCCGACCCTCGGCTTGATGACCCCTGTGGCGGTGACCGTCCGTTCGAGGTCGCGCCGGGCGACCCGAACGACCTCGGCGCCGCGCAGGGGGTCTTCGCCCCGCGGCGCCATCCGCAGGAACAGGAGGACCGCGAGGGCGAGGGCGGCGGCGGTGAGGGCGATGACGGCAAATTTCTTCATGGGACGGGCCTCTTCTTGGCACCGTCGACTCTGAGCTCTCGGCATTTCTCGGGGATGTCGGAAATGTAACGGATTGCAACGGCGAGGAGGGCTCCCCCATACAATGGCTCGCATGGAGAGCCTGCCCCTGATCGACGAGCATCGCACCCGCGTCAGCGCGTCGCCCGAGCGTACTTGGGACGCCGTCGTGCGCTTCGTGCGCGGCCGTCTCGCCCGCCCCGCTCCAGCGGCCTTCGCCGCGCTCTGGCGCCTGGAGCCCGCGAGCGGCTTCGCCGTCGCCGAGGAGACCGCGCCGCGCCACCTCGCGCTACGGGGCCGCCACCGCTTCTCCCGCTACGAGCTGGCGTTCGACGTCGTTCCCAGTCCGGATGGGGTCACGCTGAGCGCGCGCACCTCCGCGATCTTCCCGGGGATCGCCGGCCGCGCCTACCGCGCGCTCGTCATCGGCAGCGGAGGCCACCGGATCATCGTGCGCCGGATGCTGGCGCGGATCGCGCGTTCCGCGGAGCGGGCGCAGGGTCCGACGGTCCTGTGAATGCGCCATCGCTCCGGGTTGCGAAGGACGTCGTCCCGGCCTTGCTCTCGATGTACGAATTTGCTAACCTAAAATCTCATCAAGGATTCGTTCTGCCGTTCTGCTGCCTTTTTTCCACGCGAGGGAGGAGGGGTTCCGGCTTGGGTCGCGCGGCCTCTGGCCCTTCTCCCCTCCGTGGTTCCCGGCGCGCCGAGCCAGACCGTTCCCCTCGGCGCTGAGATCTGACCCTGCTGATCTGTGGGGGGCGACGATGGCGAAGCTCCAAAGGAAGTCTGCGTTGAAGCCTTTCCTGGTGTATTGCGGGCTCGCCGTGATCGCGCTCTTCGCCTTTCTGGGCCGCGACTTCCTGCTGCGGCGGGGCCGCAGCATCCAGTGTCCGGAAGGGCCGCGGCAGACGATCGACGTCCGGGACTTCGTCGTCCAGTACTCGGCCTACTCGGCGACGCTCGAGGCCAAGCTGGAGAAGCAAGGGGAATTCTCGGCCAAGCTCGACCCGGTTCAGCTCACGGCGCTCAACGAGGCGGCGCAGCAGGCGGCCGAGTTCCGCAAGCTCCTCATCGTCGGCTACAACTCCTGCGCCGTCTCCACGGCGCAGTTCGCGGCCGCTGGGGTCCGCTTCCAGGTCCTCGACGGGCTTGCCCGGCAGATCGATCAGCTCGCGCACCAGCCCAATCCAGCCGCCGAGGACCGATCGCGCCTCACCGCCTTGGTTCAGGAGTATCTCGGGCAGTCGAGGAGCCTGGCGCGCCCCTGAGCTCGAAGCTCACGCAGGATGCCACAAGGGAGTCGCCATGCGCTTCTGCTCCAAGGGTCGTCGGCTCGCGTTTCTCCTGGCGCTCGCGCTGCTCGGCGCGGTGGCCCAGCCCCTCGCCGCCACGATCACCGTGGCCGCTCACTACCGGTTGGGGGAGGCCGATCCCCTGGCGGTGAGCGGCAACGTCGGCAACCCGGTGACGGTCGACTCGGCCGGCGGCTTCGACCTCTCGCGCACCGGTAACCCGTCCTATACGGCTGGCGGCTTTTCGAGCCTCGCCATGCACTTCCAGAACCCTTTCTGTCCCTTCTGTCCTCCGGTGGGAGGAAACAGCTACGCCGGCCCGATGTCGCCGCTCCCCGACAGCGTCGACAACTTCGGCATCGAAGCCTGGGTGAAGCCGGACGTGGCCTCGTCGCCGGGGGACTTCTTTTTCCTGGCCTACAACGGATTGACCTTGGTCTCCGGCTGGGGCCTCGCGATCGTGGACCGGCAGTTCACCGTCCTGTTCGGTCCCGAGTTGATCGTCGGCGGCGGGGTGGTCTCGGCGACCTGGACTCACCTTGCGCTGGTCCGCAACGCCGGGGTCACCACGCTCTACGTCAACGGCACCCCCTATACCGCTACCGGTCTCCCGGTGCCGCTGCCGCCCCAGGCCGGCATGGGGATCGTCCCCCAAGTCCCCACGTTCACCGGCTTCAGCGGGCAGGTCGACGAGGTGCGCGTCTTCTCGTTCGAGCCGGGGCAGTTCCGGGTTTCCGACCTGCTCTTCCCGCTGAGCGGTGTGGTCGTCTTCCCGACCTCGGGACTGGCGACCACCGACGCCGGCGGCACCGCCCGTTTCATGGTCTCCCTCACCACCCAGCCCACGGCGGACGTCACCATCCACCTGGTCTCGACCCGGCCGGGCGCGGGCGCGCCGTCCGTCCCCGCGATCACCTTCACCCCGGCCGACTGGAGCACGGCGCAGCCGGTCACCATCGTGGGCGGGAGCGACACCACGCCCTTCCCCTACACGATCCAGACCTCTGTGACCAGCACGGATCCGCGCTTCGCCGCCATCGATCCGGAGGACGTCGTCCTCACCAACCTGGGCACCACGAGCGACGGGGACCATGACGGCAAGCCCGACGCGGTCGACAACTGCCCGTTCGTCTTCAACCCGGACCAGGCGGATCTCGACCAGGACGGGATCGGGGATGCGTGCGACCCCGACGCCGACGGCGACGGGGTGGCCGACGAGGTCGAGGACGCCGTGGCTCCTGGCGGCGACGGCAACGGCGACGGCATCCCCGATCGCCTGCAGCGCAACGTCACATCGCTGCGCTCCGGCACCGACCGGAAATTCATCACCGTGGAGGTGGCCGCCGCCGGCGCCCAGCTCTCCGAGGTGCGGGCGTTGGGTGACCTCGAGGATCCGGAAGGCACGACCGGCTGGTCGCATCCCTTCGGAGTCGTCTCGTTCCGCCTCGACTGTCCCCTCGTCGCCTGCCCCGATCCGCGGGTGACCCTCTGGTTCGAGGGGGGGACGCGATTCCGGATCTCGTCTTCCGCCGGCAGGTGGGCTCCGTCTGGGGGCTCCTGCCGAGTGTCGATCTCCAGCATCGCGACGGCAACCTGGGGGTGACGTTCACCCTCAAGGCCGGAGAGTCGGCGGATGCCGACGGCACGGGCCTCCGCTTCCTCGGCGGCCCGGCGGTGCTGGGCACCGGCTGCCGGCAGATCAGCTCCGACATCCTGCGGCTCGTCTCGACGCCGCCTGCGGGAGGCGGCCCGGTGGTCATCACCTCGCCGCAGGTCACCGGCGTGCAGCGGATCGAGGTGCTGCAGGTCGGCCCGGACGTCACCACCGTCCTCTACACGGTGGTCCTCTCCAACGCCGGCCCGACCGCCACCCCCGACAATCTGGGGCCCGAGCTGATCACCTTCCTCCCTCCCTGCGCCCAGATCGTCCCGGGCTCGGCCACGGCCAACAACGGCACGGTGACCGTGGTCGACGGCCAGGTGCTCCTGTGGAGCGGCTCCGTGGCGCCGGACGGAGACAACCCGCGGACGACGGTCAGCGCCACGGTGCTGGTCCCGAACTCGGGAGGGGGGATCGGGGACCGGCGGCGCGCGGCCGGCGCGCCGGTTCCGAACGTGACCTGGTGGCAATCGATCATCCTCAGCGACAACGACCGGTCGGGCGACAACGAGACCCTCAGCCTGACCGGCACCGCGCCGGGGAACGTGGAGCCGAGCCGGCTGGTGGTGAGCGCTGCGCCGGCGACGATCCCCACCCTCTCCACCGCGGGCGGGACCGCGCTGGGGCTGCTGCTGGCGGGCGCGGCCCTCTGGCTCCTGCGCCGGCGAGGCACGCCCCGCGGCGCGGACTGAAGCTTCATGCGCGCCGCGCGGTGCACCGCTCTCGGGCTCGTCCTGGTCCTCGCCGGGGCGCGCGGCGTCCTGGCACAGAAGAAGATCGTCTGTCCGGGTGGGGAGACTCGCCTGGAGGTCAGCGTCAAAGAGCTCTCCCTCCAGTACGAAGGCTGGTCGCTCTCCGGCACCCTGGGCAGCCTGAGCGTCCTCGGCACCCGGCTGTCGGTCGATCCCAAGACGCTGCAGCAGGCCGCGGCCGCCACCCAGCAGTGGAACGAGCTCCTCAAAGGCATGGCCGCGGGGTGGAACGGCTGCATCCTGAGCAAGGAGCAGTACGCTCAAGGGTTGCAGCGCATCTACCCGCGGCTGAAGGAGGACGCGGCGGACCTGGAGAAGATCCGCCAGCTCCTGGCGCAGGGGCAGCAGGCGGACGAAAAACGTTTCAAATCCCTGCTCGACAGCTACTTCGCCAACCTGCGCCGGTTCGCCGAGATCGGCGGCCAGGACGTGCTGCTCGACCGCATCGCCGCGGTGGTCGAGCGCGAGCTCTCCCACGGCACCGAGCGGCTGGTGAACACCCAGGAGAAGATCCTCCAGGAGCTGAGCGACCTCAAGCGCCGGTTCGAGGCGGCTCCCCTCGCCACGCCGGTCGAGGCGCGGACGGCCGTGGCCCGGAAACTCGACGATGCAGCCCGGACCGCCGACGAGGCGTACCGGAAGGGATACGACCTCTTCGACCGCTTCCGCTTCGAGGAGGCGGTGCCCTGGTTCGAAAAGGCGCTCGCGGCCGTCCGCCTGCACGACTTCTACCTCGCTCTCGGAGACGCTTTGGCCAAGCTGGGGAGCGCCCGTGCGGAGAGCATCTTTCGCGCCGGGATCACGCTGGCGAAGGAGGAGCGTTCCGAGCCGCACGAGGCGGAGCTGGCGTCCCGCCTGGCCAACCTGCTGCTGAGCCGGGGCGATCTGAACGGCGCCCTGGAGAACGCTCGCCGGGCCGTGCAGATCTTCGAGCAGCACCAGAGCGCCGAGGCGCCGAGCCTCGCTGGTTCGCTGGGCGTCCTCGGCGATATCCTGTATGCGCGGGGGGACCTGGACGGCGCCCTCCAGGCCAACCTGCGCGCCCTCCGGATGGTGGAGAGCACCGACACCACCGCCGAGGCGCAGAGTCCCGGCCATCGCCTGAACGTCGCCCGGCTCGCCATCAACCTCGGCAAGACCCTGCAGGCACGGGGGGACCTGGACGGCGCCCTCCAATACGCGCGGCGCGCTCTCCGCCTCGCCGAGGAGAGCTCCGGCGCCGAGGACATCTACACCTTCGTGTCGGCTGACCTCGTCGGCAAGATCCTCTATGCCAAGGGGGACTACCCGGGCGCCCAGGAGGCGATGAAACGCCTTCTGGCATCAGCCGAGAAGGTCTATGGCCCCGATCACCCGATGGCTGCCGAGTACGCCAGCAACCTGGCGATGATCCTCCTGCAGCTGGGGGATCTGGAAGGGGCCCTCCAGAGCTGCCGCCGGGCGCTCCAGAGCGACGAGAGGACCTTCGGGCTCGACGACCAGCGGACCGCCCTGCGGGCCAGCAACCTTGGCCAGATCCTCCTCGCCCGTGGCGACCTCGACGGGGCGCTTCGCGCCACCGAACGAGCGCTCAAGATCTATGAACAGTCTTTGGGGCCCGAGCACCCGCTGACCGCCCGCACCGTGCTCTACGTCGCCACTCTGCTGCGGGACAAGGAGGATTACGACGGTGCCCTGGCCGCCGCCGAGCGCGCGCTCCGCAGCGACGAGAAGACGTTCGGCCCCGATCACGGGAACGTCGCCCGCGACAGTCAGATCCTGGCCACGATCCTCCTCGCCCGCGGCGATCTGCCCGGCGCCCTCCTGCGGGCTCGGCGCGCCCTGAGCCTCGATGAGACCGTCTTCGGCCCCGCCCACCTCAACGTCGCCCGGGACTGCGACACCCTGGGCGCCATCCTGCTGCGCCAGGGGGACCTCGACGGCGCCCAGCGCCAGGCCCAGCGCGCCCTGGACGTCGCCGAGAAGGTGCTCGGCCCCGATCTCCCCCGGATCGCCCTCTACGACCGGAGCCTCGGACTCGTCCTGCGGCAGAAGGGGGACCTCGCAGCGGCGAGGACCCACTTGGAGCGGGCGCTCCGCATCCTGCGTAAGGCGTATGGGCCGGACAACCCAGCCACTCGACGGGCAGAGAAGGACCTCGACGAGGCGCCCAAACCGGGCGCCTGAGCGATCAGCCCCTTCCCTTGGGTTCCCCGGACACGGGCGACGGCGGCGCGGTCCGTTTCCTCGCGTGGTACTACGAGGGGGTCGACCTCCATTCGTCGTTCACCTCCTATACCAGCGAACGCGTGGAGGTGGGCCCGGGTGCCGGCCGGAGCGCGCGCCTTACCTCCCCGGCTGGGAGTCCCGCGTATCCGTAGCGACCCAGTTGATCTCCCAGGTTTTGCCTCCGTCGTCCGAGAAGGCTTGTTCGAAGCGGCAGGACGTCGGAGTGATGTCCGAGATGACGAAACGGACCAGGATGGCGCGGCCGTTGAAGGTCTCCTGATCGAAGAACTCGCCCCGGCCGTTCTTGAACTCGCCGATCGTGGGCTGGCCCAGGGCGCCGCCGGCGCTGCTGGCGAAATTGAGGCTCCACTGGTGGGATTGGGGATTGTAGAGGCGCAGGTTCATCCCCTCGAAGTGACCTCCCGGGCCGTCGGCTACGAGCTCCACCAGATTGGCGCGGCCCTCCCAGATCTTGCGAACCACGCTGGTTCCCTCGTACTCGACCCAGGTCGTGGATCCCGCCAAGGGATGCAGGAGGCGCTTCAGATGGGTTTTCCAGATGCCGATCTCGAAGTCGAAATCGTGTTGCCCGTCCCGTACCGCAGCCGGTTGGGCGAGCCCCTGAACGGGGAGCAGGAGAACGACCAGACATCCCGTCATCCAGGCGTTCCTCACGATGCAACCCGCCGCCAGTCGATCACCCAGTGGATCTGCCAGCTCGTCCCGCCGTCGGTGGACCGGGCGCTCTCCCAGTGCGCGGAGTCCCGCGTGATCTCCGACCACGTGAGGCGCGACCGGACCGGGCTGCCGCCCGCGTCGGTCCATTCGGCGAAGGAGGCGATCTTCCCGTCCTGAAAAACGCCCTTCCACACGTGGAAGTGCCCCGGCGCCAGGGTGTCGGTCCACGTGTGCTCCCATTCGCGCGTCTCGGGGTTGAAGACCCGCAGGCCGAGCCCTTTCAAGGCGCCGCCGTGATAGATCCCCTCGAAGTGCTCGACGAAGACCAGCCCATCGAGCGTCCGCGAAACGCTCAGGCTGCCCGGAGCCTCCACCCACCCTGCCTCGGAGGGAACCCGGCAGACGGCGTCCCATTGTCCTTCCAGAAAATCAAACCCGCGCTCCGCCTCCATGCTCGTCCTCCTGTCGGTCCAGCGCCGGCCGGAACGGGCCGTCGCCCTGGTGAGCGAGTGTGCCGCAGGGGGAGGGGGGCGGCAATTGCCATTCGCGGTGGGGTGGGCATGACCATTCCGTGATGGCGGTCGCCTCGATGCGTGCCGATCACGCGGCGGTGTATCCACCGTCGACGGCCAGCACGGTACCGGTCATGTAGGAAGCGGCATCCGAAGCCAGGAACACGACGGGCCAGCCACGGGCGAGCCGGTGCGGTGCGCTTCCGCGCGAATCGCCAGCCACCTTTTAGATTAGGAGGACGGATCCTGGCGCATCACGTTTCCCCACTGAGAGATCTCGACGGTCCGTTGATACACGTTCCAGAGAGTCTTGCCCTGGTCGATCCGCGCGAGGATCGAGGCTCCCTGGCCCAGGAGCCTGAAGACGGTTTCGAGGCCTTCGTCGCGGGCCGTGAGGCAGGCTGTTTGCCAGGCTTTCAAGGCAAGCTCCAGCTCCCCGGAGTCTGCGAATGCGCGCGCCACTTCAGCCAGAACAGCCACGCGCTCCTCTGAGGGATCCATCCGCTCCAGGTTTTCCTGGGCTATGCCGATCCCCTGGACATCCTTGACCGCGGCGAGGGCTGGCAGCATGCTTCTCAGAGCGGACGCTCTGGCGTTGTCGTCCGAGATCATCAAGCCTGCCTCGAGGGCCCGGTTTGATCGATTCTTCGCTTTCAGTGGATGGTAGACAGAAACGAGAGCCTGCCAGGCGCTCTGGACATTCTGGTGCTGCGGAATGAGCGTCAAGACTTCCTCCGCGGTTCCCCGCGCTTCATCCCGATGGCCGGCCTTCAGAAGAGCCTCCGCGCTCCTGGCGAGGCCCACGACCCTCTCGTTCCCCTCGAGCTCGCGCGCTGCTCGGACCGCCTTCTTCGCCGATTCGACCGCGATGGATGGATCCGGCACACCGGCGATTCGACGGAGCTCGAGAATCCTCGTTTCCACGTCACCGACCGCTGCTGCCAGCTCCAGTGCCCTTCCATACTCTCCAAGCTCGAGGAAGAGCCCGACCAACGGGGCCGGAGACGAGTCGTCGCGACGCACCTTCGTCCAGGCAGCCTCCGCGACGCGCGCTGACAGGCTTCGCTCTCCGAGCCGCAGCAACTCCGTGCCGACGGCGGCGGCGATCTCAGCATACCCGTAGGGGCCCGCCCAGCTCCGGGCGATTTCCAGGAGCTCTTCCCATCGGCCCGCGGGAGTGAAGCTGTGAGCGGCTTCGAGGAGAACGCTTTCGCGGGCTCCCCAGAGCGCGACGCCATTTCTCCAGGCCTCTCCTTTGATGCTGCTGCGTATCCGCGGCTCTTGGGGATTGGACTCTTCGAGCGCCAGGCGAGCCACTGCCATCGCCTCTTCGAAGCGGCCCAATCGGGCCAGTGTCGTGGCGACCCGCGCCAGGGCGAGGGCTTTTTCGCCGTTTGCGAAGGTGTCCGCGCTTACCGAGGTTGGCACCATTCCCTTCGCCGCCTCGAGCGCTCCCCGGGCCACCTGCTGGGCTCCCTCCGGCATGCCAACCGCCAGCAATTCGTCCGCGAGGGCTTGAAAAGCGCCCGCCGAGGAGTTCGCGGTCTGGAGAGCCTCTGCCTCCTGGAGCACTCGATCGACCAGCTCTTCCGCCTCCCGAGGACGGCCGGACCTCAAAAGGCCCTCCGCGATCGTGCCGATACCCCCGATCTCGTATTTCTCCGCGACCTCGAGAGCGCGCTCGAATTGGCCTGCATCGACCAGGGCCTCGACGGCAGAGGTTGTGGCCTGGTCACGGAAAACGCTGTCTTCGAGGTCGACCGCAATGGCGAGGGCGCGTTCGAGCTGCTCCACGTCGCGAGCGGAGGCCAGGACCCGCAAGGCGGTCGTCAGCGCCTCCGGGCCATAGGCCGGATCGCAGAGGAAGTCAGGAAGGCCCAGCATGTCGCGGATGGCTTCCAAAGCCTCCTCTCGCTCGCCGACCTTCCAAAGGAGCTCCGCCGCATGGACGATGGCCTCGACCGGGCCATGCATGGCTTCGGACCACAGGTCTTCAGGATCGACGAGACGGGCTGCCTCCATCGCTTGATGGGCGATCTCCGTCGCTTTCTCGAGGACCCCTCTGTCCAGGGCCACGGCGCCAACGGCCAGGAGGGCTTCCGATCGTGTCTGCGGCTTCTCCAGGATCTCGGCCGCCCGGACGGCGTCATCGTAGCGGCCCATGCGGGCCAGCGTGCGAGAGAGCTGTCGTGCCGCATTGACCTGGGAGAAAGGGTCTCCATCCAAGGCGCGCTCTTCCTGGGCCTGGTCCAGGAGGGCCTGCGAGTGCTCCGGGTCGCCGAGGATGGCGTAGGCGGAAGCGGCGGCCTCGAGCAGAGAGGCCCGCGCGCTGAGGGAAGCTCCGGAAGGCGGGTGCGCCATGCGCTCCACGCTGGCCGGATCGCCGACACGGGCGAGCGCTTCGACCATCGACGCCAGAGTCGACGCGCGGTCGCTCGCATCCTCCAGAGTCTCTGCCGCGGAGACGAGGCCCAACAGCTCGGGTTGCATGTGGAGCTCGGCGAGCGCCGAGGCCAAAGCGCTATAGACGCGGGTGCGAACGTAGGCGAGGTTCACGTCGTCCCGAGGGAACCGGCGAAGCATGGGGAGGAGCTGCCGGAGCCCTGCACGGTGTTCCACCGCCGCGAGCTCGCGCGCGAGCTGGGGCAGGACGTGTTCCATCCAGTGCCCCATCTCTTCGGCCGCGAACAACGCGAGGCTCCTCGACAGGGCATCCTCCAGGCCCAGGCGGGCAGCGAGCCCCGCCACCCTCGCGAGGACTTCCGCCCGGGATACCACCGGGGCCTCCGCCTCGGCGGCGGCGAGCGCCCTCGGGACGATGGTTGCCGCGAGGCTCGTCTGCCCTTGCCCGGCGAGCGCCTCGCTGATGAAGAGGTAGCTCCGACAGCGCTGGGAAGCGTCCTGCACGAGGGCTGCGTAGTCGAGGGCCTGTCGATGCCTTCCGAGCTCCGCCAGCAGCCGCAGGATTTTGGATGGGATCTGGGTTGCCGTGGCGCCAAGCCGCGCGTAGACGAGCACGTTGCGCCAGACCTCGACCACGTGGGCCGGAAATCCGGAGGCCGCAGCCTGCATCGCGAGGGACACGTCCGCAGCGAACGACACGTTGGATCCCGTGTACTGCAGGTGAGCCTTCCACCAGGGTTCGCCGATCAGCCGGTACAGGGCTTCGTTCTGCCGGCTCTCGTACAGGTGATGGGCGAGATTCAGCAGCGTGAACTGCCGCATTTCCGGCGACATGCCGTTCAGGCGGTCGAGCATCTAGGGGCCAGCCAGGGACTCTCCGAAGAGCCCCTCCCAGAGATTCGTTGCGATCATTCGGTTGACGCCCTCGATGGTCAAGCCGGCCGCCCGGATGATGGGCTTGCGGTGCAGGAAGTCCCGGAAGCTTGCGTGATAGATGCTGTACCGCACCTGGCCGTCCACCGTCTCCTCGCGAAGGAACTGATCCCACTCATCGAGGACTTCCTGGAGGGTCAGAGCGTCTTCCCGAGTCAGGCTGGAGAGCAGGTCCCTGGAGATGGGCTGGCGCACTTCTGCCAGCACGTAGACGATGTGGAGCTTGGTGCGCGGCAAGGGTTTGGCGAGCATTCCCATCCGCCGCCAGTGATCCTCGTAGTAACCGGAAAGCCCCACGGGCAAGCTCTCGAGGCTCCCCTCGGAATAGATCCCGCGATCCATGTCGGACAGCACGTAGCGAAGGTACATGAAGTTGTTTTCGCTGCGTGTCGCCATGGTTTCGACGAAGACGTCTTCCGAGACTCCCAGGGAAGCGATGCTCCGGCGCACCCCATCCCGATCCAGCGCGCTCCGGAGGAAGGCCACGATGTCCTCTCGGCTCTCGGCCGAAAGCTTCATGAGATCCAGCAGCTCCTGAGGCGCGGAGATCACAAGCGGGAGGCTGACCTGGCGGCGGGTGACGAGGAAGCACACACCGCGCGGCAGTGTGGCGGGCAGGAAAAGGAGGTTCGCGCCGGACCCGGATTCGTCTTTTTGCTCGACCTCGTCCAAGGCGTCGACCGCGATGACGAGCCTCTCGCCCCGGCCGAGCTGGGCGCTCGCCTCTTCCAGTAGACGCAGGAGGAAGGCGCCGTTGCAGGTCGCTTCGGGCGGCAGCACGGGATGATCCAGGCCATGGCGCGCGATCAACTGTGCGCAGACGCTTCTCAAGAACTCGGCAGGGGTGTTGGTCCCCTGGGACCTGACGTTGAAGTGCGCGATGCAGCCCGTTCGCCTCACGTACTCCGCCAGGATCGCGCTCTTCCCGACGCCCGGATCCCCCTCGATCGTCAGATAGCCTTCCTGGTGATTCCTGAGGAACGCATCGATCGCTTCGAAAACGTACTTGCGGCCGACAAACCCTTCGGTCTTTTCGCGGATCAGAGTCTCGAGCTGCGCGGGAACCGCCGGCCTTAAGCCCAGAGCCGCGGCCACCTCGTCCAGTTGGGCGGCGAAGTCTTCCCGATAGGGGATCTGCTGCAAACGGGCCAGGTCTGCGCCCCCGGAGAAATCACCGACGTGGCCCACGACGAGCGGCAGAAGGGTGAAGCCCGGGTCGTGCTTTCGGCGCTCCTGCGCCAACTGGATCTCCCGCAGGACCCAGTCCGCCGTAATCGAGGCGGCAGAGACGATCACCAGGAAATGCGTGCAGTGCTCCAGGATGCCGGAGACGATCTGCGCCTCCCATTCCGCCCCGGCTGGGATGCTGGTCGGCGCAATCCAAACGCGGGCACCGCGCGCGGAAAGGCCTTCCGCGAGTCTGCGCGCGAGCTCGGCGTCCCGGTGATCCCGGGTCGTATGGGACAGGAACACTCGAATTGCATTCTTCATCATGGAGCCCTAAAATAAGCGCTTTGCATCATCTCATCATAAGATCTATGCGCGCAAATATCGCCATCGATCGAGATGTCCCCAAAAATCTGGAGCGACGTGCCCGGGGACTAGGTGCCAGAGGACTAGCTAGGTTAGACTCAGCCGATATCTCGGATCGGAGAGCCCTATGAAAGCAGCGTGGATTGTTTACACCGTAGCGACAGCCTTGCTGCTCTCTCCTGTCGCCGCGCAGGCGGCCACCGTGCCGGTGCCGCGCGCCGTGGTGGCGGACCCGGCGCGTGATGCCAAGCATCCGGCCGCCAACCGGCAGGTGCTGATCCCGAGCGGCGGCGTGGGCATGAATGCGCTGTTCCTGCTGGCGGCCGGCGACGGTCCCAAGCCGACGCTGCTGCTGCTGCACGGCCTGCCCGGCAACGAGCAGAACCTCGACCTGGCGCAGGCGGTGCGGCGCGCCGGGTGGAACGTGCTGACGATGCACTACCGCGGCAGTTGGGGGTCGCCCGGCACCTTCAGCCTCGCCGGCGCGGTCGAGGATGCAGCGGCGGCGATGGCCTTCCTGCACCAGCCGGAGAACGCCGCGAAGTATCGGATCGATCCGCATCGCATCCTGATCGGCGGCCACAGCATGGGCGGCTTCGCGGCGGCGCAGTATGTGGCGGGGAAATACGCGGCGGCGCACCCCGACGTGGCGGGGGTGGTGCTGATCGACGCGTGGAACGTGGGCGCCGACGGCAAGGATCTGCGCGCCCATCCCGAGACGCGGGCCGCGGCCATTGCGGAGATGGGCGACGATTTCGGCAACAGCCTGGCCGGCACCGACGCGGCGCGTCTGGTGGAAGAGGTCGAGCAGCATGCCGACGAGTGGGATCTGCTGACCCTGGCGCCGGCGCTGGCGACACACCCCGCGCTGGTGATCGGCGCCCAGCATGGCGGCGGCGCCGCGAACCAGGCCCTCGCCGACGCGATCCGCGCCCAGCACAAAGGGAAGGTCAGCAGCCTGACCCTCGACAGCGATCACAGCTTTGCCGACCACCGCATCGCGTTGGCGGCCTCCGTCGTCGACTGGTTGCAACACCAGCCGGCGCCCGGCGCGTCTGTCAAAAAATAGGCCGCCGTCCGTCCGGCCCGGTCGAGGGGAGCCTCACGCCTTCTTTTTCGGTGCCCACGTCTCCAGGAAGGCGAGGATCTTGTCCGGCACGTACCGGTCTTTCTCCATGAAGGAGTCCGGCGTCTGTGAGACGAGCAACGTGCCGTCGGTCTCCAGCACGAAGAGGTGCGGATAGGACGGGACGATCGGGTAGCGGGCGAGGAAGTCGTCGTTCGTCACGTCGACACTGAAGTTGACCTTGATCACGACGAAGCCATCCTGCAGCCGCTTCACCAGGCGCTCGTCGTCATGGATCACCTTGTTGAGTAGGCGGCAGTAGACGCACCATTCGCCGCCCACCTCGAGAAGAATGCGTTTGTTCTCTCGCTGCGCCTGGGGGATGGCGGCCTTGAGATCGGCCGCGGGATCCCGGGTCTCGTCGTAGCCCGCCGGAGGCAGCTTCGAGGGTTCGCCGGCGTGGGCGGCGAAACCGCAGAGGAAAACCGTCAGGGCCAACAAGGTCGTCGTCCTTCGTCTCATCAGGATCTCCTCGCCGGGAAGGTGCTGCAGGGGCTCGACGTCTCCCTGTAGTACGTGCCGGCTGCCGCGGGGTTGCACGCCGGGTCAGTCCGCTCGCGCGCCAGGCTCCCGCCGCACCGCGCTCTCGTGCCAGTGCCGCAGCGCGAGATAGGAGATCCCCGCGAGCGCGGCATACAGGAGCACTCCCGAGGCCGCGAGGAGGGTGAGGGCGGCGAACATGCGGGGGATGGCCAGGGCATAGCCGGCTTCGAGGATACGGAAGGCGAGGACCGGAGGAGCTCAGCCGTGGCGCCGGGCCCAGAAGGGATTCTCCGGCCACCGCCGTTCGAGCCGATAGATCCCCCGCAGGCGGGCGCGGTAGTCGGCGTAGATCCGCGCCACCGACGCCGCGTAGGCGGCCGCCGGCACGGCGTCCTCGCCGCCTTCGATCGCGGCCACCGCCACGCGGGCGGCCTCCATGCCCGAGCGCAGCGAGAAGCCAATCCCCAATGCCGAGATGGGATCGAAGGCGGCCGCCGTGTCGCCGGCGACGACCCAGCCGTCCCGGGCCACGGCCTCAGCGCATTGCGAATGGGCAGCCCGGAGCACCGACGTCCCGGTCGGCTGCCAGGCCGCCAGCCTTGCGCAGGTGGCGGGAGCCGCGGCCAGGCGGTCCTCCCAGGAAGCCTGGGCGTGGAGGTCGTGGTCCGTCATGAACATCGCGACACCCCGCCTGCAGGGGAGCGAGGCGGAGTACCACCAGCCGTCCGGGACCGACTCCACCAGCGCGCCGTCCGAGCTGGTCTCCGGATGGTCGTGCGCGAACCATCGGGCGTCGGCCACCAGCCCGTCGTCCCGCCGCGGCACAGAGCCCTGCTGGCGGGAGAGCGGCGCCGCGCGCCCCGTCGCCTCGACGACCGTGCCGGCGAGCAGCTCCTCGCCGCCTTCCATCTCGATCCGCCAGATCCCTTCCGAGCGGGTGGCGTTCCTGGCGCGGGACCGGACGCAACGGACGCCGGCGTCTTCGGCGCGGGACAGGAGCCAGGTGTCGAAGCCCGCGCGGTCCAGGTGCCACCCCTGGCCGCGGCCGGTGAACAGATAGCTCCTCTCCAATGTTTGGCTCGAGCCCCAGGCCGAGGCCGTCCCGCCGCAGGGGAGATGGCCGAGGCGCAGAAAGTCCTCCCGCAGCCCGAGGTAGTCGAGCAACGGCAACACCCCGGGAGAGAGGGTTTCGCCGACCGCCGGCGCGTCCGCTCCGAGGTCCGGAGGCCGGGTGACCAGAGTGACCGCGAGGTCCGGGAGGTAGCGCCGCAACGTCAACGCCGCGGCGCACCCCGCCGGACCTCCCCCCACGATCGCGATGGGCGTCTGCATCCTGTGATCTGGCTCAGTTCCCGATCAGCCACTGGATCGGAAATACGTTCTGGCTCGTCGCGTTGACGGCGGCCGTCGAGGTGACGGTGGTCGGCTGGGTGCTCAACACGGTGCCGTCCGAGATCATCCCGTAGTAACCCGATTCGAAGGCTTCATAGGATCGTTCACTCTCGACGAAGAACTGCAGGATGTCGCGGTGCGGTCCGGTCGTGCGGTTGAGGACGAACCCCAGATATTTCCAGCCCACCACGGCGTCGCCGAAGCTGTTCAGGCCGCGATGGTAGAGGACGTTCTGCCCGAGCACCTGGCCGGTGTTGGAGTTGCCGATCAGGGCGTTGCCGTCGAGGAGCTGCTCGTAGGCGGTGGTCGCCCCACTGTAGACGTTGTAGGGGCTCTGCGCCGGCCACCAATAGGCGAAGAAGGTCGGCGCCAGGGGGATCAGGTTGAGATTGCTGACCGTCTTGTTGGACTTCGGAGTCGTGAAGTTCACGTCCTGCACCGTGCAGTCGAAGAAGTCCGCCTGCCAGGGGATGGCCATCCGCTTGGTGAGGTCTCCGGGCTCGCAGCCGTTGCCGGCGAGCGTCTCGTCGCGGTCCGGATTCAACTTGTCGCCGGGCGCCCGCTTGATGCGGAAGGGGTCGCCCGCGACCAGGACGTCCGGGTTCCGCAGGGTCCAGGTCACTTCGATGCCGGGCGCCATGGGTTCGCCCACCGCGTTCCCCGCCGTGGCGATGTCCAGCGGGCTCGCCCAGGAGAGCCAGTCGTTCTCGCGGTCATAGACGAACTTGCCTTCCGACCACTGGCGGAGGAGATGGTACTGCGTCGGAGTGAGCGCCATGAACTTCTCGACGTAGTAGTTCCGGATCGAGTTGTCGCCCGAGTTCATCGGCATCATCGGGAAGCCGTTCTCCGCGAAGAGCCGCTGGTGGTCGGGGGTGAGCTCGGGCGGACCGTACTTGCCTTCCCCGGGATCGCGGAACATGCTGAACACCACCCGGCGATTGTCGGCGTTCGCCGCGGAGGCGTCGGCGAGGTCGAATCCGGGCGACGCGATGCTGACCATTGCATCGACGTTCGCCACCCATCGATACCCCTTCATCGACTCGAAGATCGGCCGGACGTCGCGCTGGAAGCAGGCCACGTACTCGTCGTCGAAGCTTTTGGTGGCGGTGTCGTAGAGCGCCGGGCACAGCCCCATCGAGCGGACGCCGACGTCAATGAAGGTGTCGGCCAGCGTGGAGATGTTGACGAGCTCCGGAGCGAACTTCGGAGACGCGCTGACCACCCACGCGTCGAGAGACAGCTTGTGGCCGTCCTCGGTCTCGATCTCCGCGATCACCGGCCCGTCCCCGACGTCGTCGAACCATCCGTCCCCTCCGGCGAACGAAACGAGCGGTACTCCCGGCGGCCCGCCCGTGTTGCCGTAGCCGCCGAGAACGAGCAGGTCTCCCCGCTCCGTCATCCGGACCCGGCCCAGCGTGGTGACCGGATAGGGAGTCAGGGCCTGACTCGGAAAATTGACCTGCTTGTAGCTCGCGGGAGCGGAAAAGGCGTCGAGCTCCACCCAGTCGCCGGGCTCGGTGAGCGTCCTCGGGCCGGGGTCGGTGATCAGCGACTTGCGGTCCTTGACGTTGGCGTTGCGGAGCGTGGGGCCCTCCCAATACCGGCTCTGGATCTCATACGTGTTCTGCGGGCCGAGCATGACGTCGCCCTGCAGCTCCGAGAAGTTCCACCAGGCCGACTTCTTGTTGGCCACGTGAACCGTCCACTTCACGGAGCGCAGGCCGTTGCCCTTCGTCACCTCGACGGGGTGCTTCCCCTCCTCGTGCCGGTAGACGCGGAAACGCGCCGCCTGGCGCCTGACCTGTCCCGCGTTCTTGAAGCTCTCGACCGGGGGGCCTTCCCCCTCTTCACGGTATTCCGTCGGCAATCCTCCCACCCGGGTGGGCTCGACATAGAACGAGTCCGGGGAATTGCCGACGCGCGCAAAGCCGATCGCCGGGTGAATCCGATAGGTAGCTCCCTTTGCCATGATGGTCTCCTTCCCAGGTTCGACGGAATCCTCACCGCGGAGGCAGGCTCGCCGCCCCCATTTCTCCATAGCTCGATATGCCTATCCGGCTTTTAACTTGAAGGTCGATTAAAATACTACACCCGTGCGGTCAGGGAGGCAACCGCTTTTCCAGGCTCGAGTGGGGAAGGGGACGAGCCGCAGCGAGGTGTCCGTGACCCCGGCTCAGCCGCGGAAGGCGTCGAAGAACGCCTTGTGCGCGGCGAGAATGTCCGCCTTGCTGCGCAGGTTCGGCTCGAGCGACCACACCCCTTTTTCGTGCGTGCCGCCGAGCAGGATGCCGTCGCTGCGCGGAAACATGTACAGATCGCCGGCGAGCGTCGCATACTGCACTTCCGGCTGCGGCAGGAGAAACGTCAACTGCCCTTTGACCGGCCTGAGCTCCTCGTCGTCGAACAAGGCTTTCGCGCCGAGCCCGGTGCAGTTGAACACGAGCTTTTCCGGCAACGCCCGCACCGCGGCGCGATCCGGCAGCTCGCGCACGACGACCTTTCCGCCGGCGATCTGAAACTCGTCGAGCATCGCCGTGAGATACACCGGCGGCTCGATCAGCAGCGTGTCGAACTGGCGCACGAACTCATAGCCGGTGAATGGATGCTCGTCCGGCGTGAGCGCGCGATACTCCGGCATCATGGCGCGCAGCGGGCTCTGCGCGCCGGAATAGCCGCTCTCGACGAATGGCTCATGGCTCAGAGAATAGTTGCGCATCCAGCGGACACCGAAGCGCGTCCCGAGCATGATCTGATAGCGCCGGTACGCGTAGTCCGCCGCGGCCAGCAACTGGGCCTTGAAGGGGTCGCTCCGCTGGTTGGGATCGGACAGGAAGGCCGGAGACCACTGCCCTCCGGCGACGTTCGAGGTCGTTTCCGGCGGCATCGCCTTGGTATAGATCGTGACCGCGAAGCCCGCTTCCTGCAACAGACGCGCATTCGCCAGGCCGACCGCGCCGCAGCCGAGCACCGCGACCGCGCCGCGATGTCCGGGGGCGCCGAGGTCGACGGCGAGCTTCGCCGTCCCCCAGGACAGCGTGATCCCCGCGCCGCCGTGACCGTAGTTGTGCACGACGAGCGTGTCCTCGAGCCGTTCGGCCCGCACGACGAAACCCGACGGACGGTACGGCCGCAGGCCGACGACGGTACGGATCTCGCGGTCCGCCGCCACGTGCACCGGCGGCAGGCCGCGAGCGCCGCCGGTGAAAGAGATGTCGGGCGCGGCGTAGGCTCGCGGGACGCCCGCGCGCCGGCCGCGCACGGAGGCGCATCCGGACAGCCACGGCAGCGAGGAAGCGCCCGCGAGCGCCGCGCCGAGGACGCCGCACTGGCGCAGAAAGTGACGGCGGTTCATGGGGTGAAGTATAGCGATCCGCGGCGAGCCGTGGCTGAGCGACCCGGCCGGACGCCGTGACGCGGCGCCCCTCTCCTTCGTAGACAAGAGAAGAGAGAAGAAAAAATCTGCGTCACCCCACAAGGAGGCGTCCATGAGCAAGTTGGGAAGGAGTCTCGCCTGCCTCGCCGTCGCCGGCGCGTCCGCCCTGGTGTCGGTCCCCGCGTCCGCCGTGTCTCCCATCAAGGACCAGGGCCGGATCCTGATCCGCGTCGAAGGGCACGAGGAAACCTTCGGGACTCTCGCCTCACCGCAGCATGCGATCGAGGACTTTACGCTGGGTGTGACGGTCGCCGGCGAAGGGGCGCTCAGCGTCTTCATTCGCCAGCCCGCGGCGGGGGAGACGCCGGACGATCCGCCGCGCGTCACGCTGACCCGGTTCCGGATTCCGGCTGCCGACCTCTCCCGGCTGCAAGCGCTGCTCGCCGGCGCGCGGATCGGCCAGCAGCCGGACTGCCACAGCCAGGTGCCGTTCCTCGCCCGGGACTCCGCCTCGCTGCCGCCCAAGCAGCGCCTGGTCTGGTTCGGGATCGCCAGGCGCCACGAGCTCGACGCCTGGCAAGGCCCCGAATGCGGAGCCGAGATGCTGACGCTGCTGCACTTTCTGGCCGATCTGGCCGAAGCGGTCTATCAACTGCCCACCGAACGCTGACCGGTCGCGTCGGCCTCGGGCCCGCTCGGCGGGCGGGCTTGCGCGGCCACGCGCCCGCCTGGAGGCCGCTCACCAGATCTTGGTGGGGCAGTTGCACTGCGTGAGGCAGTTGGTGACGGCGTGGCTGGGGCAGGCGCACGGAGGCTTGGGAGAGGTGTGTCCAGCTGCACTTTCTGGACGATCTGGACGATCTGGCCGCGGCGTTCAGGCTTCATCGTTAGAACACGCGCAACCATCGTGGTAGCCTTCGGCTCCATGCAACACGAAGCCGGGGTTACACCCCAAGGAGACCTTATGTCGAAAGCCACGTGGCTCCTCGCGTTCGTTGCCGTCCTGATCCTGGCCGGCGTCGCTGCCGCCCAGCCGGCTCCGGCGGCCGCTCCCGTCGCCTCGGTCAGCGCTCCAGCCGCCGTCGACGCGGCTCCGGTCAAGGCCTCGGCTCTCCTGGCGCAGATCTTCGCGGCGCCCATCGTCGCGCCCGCCGCCCCGGCGGAGATCGGCATCCTGGAGCCGACCTCGAAGTCCTGCACGGTGACCCAGTGCCGCCAGCCCTGCCGGCAGGAATGCAGCGCGGACAACTGCACCGCGGTCTGCATCAACACCACGACCTGCCTCTGCGGCTGCAGCTGCCCCTGAGGCGCGGCGAGATCCCGTCGATCCAGGTCAAGGAGGAGGAACGGCTTCCGTTCCTCCTCCTTCGCTCGTTACTTACTCTAATACGCGATGCATATGCCCGTCTTGGGACTTTACGTACTCATAAGATTGTTGCAAAATTTGTTCAAGGATTGGCAATTGTATATCGCTGAGCCGCTTGATGTACAGACAAACCCTGCTGGTCGTATGTTTGCCCAAGCGAGCCAGTAATTCAGCGTAGCGTGCCGTGCCGTCCATCAGGTAAATGGTGATCTTACCCTTTCTGGGATAAAAGCTGATAATGGTCGCGTCGCCTTCGCGCCCGCTCTCGTATTTGTAATGGTAGGTATCAAACCCGATCGTGCCCACGTTCCACAGTTTGGGCTCCTGCCCGCTGATTCGCTGCATCATTCCCATCAGCACCTGGCTGTCTTTTGCGATTTGCTCGTCATCGAGCGAAGCGATATAGTCTTTGACAGACCTGTCGGTTTGAGCCGTCCCTTTGTCCATGAGTCCGAGTGTACCATCTCAGACAGGGGGTACTCGCCCCCGAACGCGATCTTTCAGTCGAGCCGGAGCGCTCCGGCGGATCCGTCGCGCTTCGACCTTTGCGGTAGGGTGGCCCCTCGTCCTCGGGCCCCTGGTTCGGCGCCGCCGAGGGAGAGGCTGGAGTAGAATCACTGCGCCATGACTCTCCGGCTCTGCGCGCTCGCGTTGTCTCTTCTCGTTATCGGCCGATCTGGCGGACATGTCGCCGCGGCTTCTTCGTCCACGCCCTCCCCGTGCGCGCCTGTGAAGTCGCGGCCGGAGGCCTGGGTTGCGGCGAGGGTCGATGCGCTCGTCGGGGCGGCCCACGCGGCGTACGAGGACGACGAGGCGCTTCCGGCCTACCGGAAAGAGCTTGGCGAGATCGCCGGCACGATCCGGCGGTGCGGGCTTGCGCGCGACGAAGACTTCGCCCGCCGCTACCGCGAGCTCGTCGAGTACGTCGAAGCGGCGGCGCTCGATCTGAGCCCCGACCACGAGCTCGGCTTCACCGTGCCGGACCGGCAATACTTCGCGGAGACGCGCGGGCTCGTGCAGGTCCCCGACTTCCTGACGACCCGGAGCTTCCTGCGCGCGGTGAGCCGCGAAGAGACCCTCGCGCGGGCGAAATCCTACTTGCGGCAGCTCAACGAGAAGCGAGGTCCCGCGGAGCAGCTCGTCTTCTTCAGCTACCGGTCGCGGCACCTGGGGACGCCGGACAGCGACGAAAGCTATGGACGGCTCCTCGTCGTCGTCCCCGGAAACGCCGAGCAGGGCGTTCCGGAGAAGTGGGTCCAGTTCGGCGTCCCGGACGCCGGCCACGCGCGGGTGCGGAATCTCTCGGTCGTGTCGGCGGTCGCCCGTCCCGACGGCGCGTCCAGCGTCTACTTCAAGGATTATTTCCGGACCTACCGGCGGGACGGCTCGATCCCCATCAAGGGGCGATGGGAGCTGGGCTACGGCGACGACAACTGCGCCCAGTGCCACAAGAGCGGCATCCTCCCCATCTACCCCGTCGCGGGGAGCGTGAGCCCGGACGAGCTCCCGGCGGTCGAGGCGGTGAACCGCCGTTTCCGCGGTTACGGCCCCGCCCGCTTCGACCAGTACCTGGACGAGACGAAGCTCGGTCCCGGGCTCGGCTCGGCGACGCTGGAGGATCGCAGGCACCGCTTCGGGGACGCTTTCGTCGAGTCGACCGTCGGCCGCGCGATGGCCTGCGCCGGCTGCCACCAGCCCGACGACCTCGGGTCGCTCAACTGGCCCATGGATGAGGTCCTCGTCAGCTCCTTCGTCAAGGGCGGCATCATGCCCTTTGAAATGCCGCTGGACCGAGCGCAGCGCGCCGAGCTCTACGACAAACTGCTCCAGGAATACTTCGCCGCCGAGGACGCCCACCCCGGCATCCTGAAGTCCTGGCTCCTCGGCCGGCTGCGGTAAAGGCCACCTCGGCGGTGCCCTCCCGAGCCCGCGGTGTCGTCCACCGAGTCAACTCGGTGGAGAGCTGGCGCGAGGTTCGAACGCTGACCTGATTTGCTCATCGAAGGATCGGTGCACGACCAGGAGCTCGTGCTCCCTCCAATAGGTCTCGTGGGGGATCTCGAACTTGACCGGCTGCGGGCCGGTGCCCGTGATCTCATAGAACAAGAATCCCAGCCTTTGCGAGATGCCGAGGACCGGCGTGGTATCCCAAGGGGTTTCATAGTTCCGTTTTAGGGCCAAGCCACCGACCTCCCCTTTCCACAGACGACTGAACATCAGCCCGATGGAGCCGCTGTCGATCTGATGCGACTTGAAGATCCGCTTTGGCACGAGCAACTCCTGCATGGGTTCACTGTGATCTGCCAGGGGACCGCGAAGCAAAACGTGCTGATCGACGAGCGGCAGATCGAGCCTTGGCGCGAGCGGGCTCTCGTGCGCGAAGTCGGTGATCCAGCGTGTCTGGTCGGACTCCGGTCCATAACCGAAGATCTCTCCGGTAACTACGTCGCCCACGTAGGCGGCAATGATCTGCAAATCCCGTACGAGCGCGATCATCGTGCCCACCCCGTGGGACTGATGGCGCGTAAACGCCTTCGTGCCATCGAGCGGATCGACCGTAAAACAGAGATTCTGACCCTGAACGCGGCAAGGTTTTCGGAGGGCATCCTCCTCTCCGCGGATGCCGTATTCCGGAAAGCATGCCGAGAGGAAACGCACATAGAGCTCTTGGACGCTGCGATCCACGTCGGTCACGGCTTCCTCTTTCCCGTTGAGCCCTTGCTTGGTCTCGACCTTGAAGCTGAATCGCCGAGCGCGGATGGTGAGAATCGCCCGGCGTACCAGATCCTCCATCACTACGCCGATAGCGGGAGCCAGCAAGGGTCCATAGGTCATCGCATGTTTCTCCTGGCGCTCTAAGTCGAATCTCCAAGGATTCTACACTTCACCTCGGGCTTCCGTCGACAAGGCTCTTGACGAGCGCGTCCAACGGGACTGCCAGACCTTCGTCGCGAAGACCGGATCGTCGCGTCTCCGTGCGGCCCCTGATTTCGAGCCTGCCGGTCCGTCTCCCATGGTAAATTAGAGGAAGAATCGCAGCGCCAACTTTCAGGAGACCTGCCATGAGAAAGAGAATTTTCAAGAAGCTTCGCCTGAGCAAGGAGACCCTTCAGATTCTCGACTCCAAGGGCTTACGGGCTGCCGCTGCTGCGGATCCCATTCCCATTGGTCCGACCCTTTGGGGCGACGCCTGCGCTCCCAGCGACTTCACTTGCGCCTGGGGACCCTGTCCTGTGGCCACCGGCTCGGGAAGGGGGTGCAGCTGCTGACAAGGGGGGGGCCGAGTTGGTGGCGGAGATCCTTCGGGACGCTGCCGACCGCAGGAAGTGCCTCGGCATCGTGGCCCGTTCAGCCGAGTCGGGTCGCTTTGCCCGGTCCGTCGCGCTTCGGTCTTTGCGACAAGGGCAGCTCCTCGTCCCGGCGCGCCGGTTCGTGCCGGTCGCCGAAGCGAGGTAGCGCCCTTTCCATCAGAAAATGATCGTTGTGCAGTCCGGCGTCGCCGGCCAAGTCGTTTGGCTCGAGTTGTCCTTGACCAGGACCACCCCCTGGCCGCCGGTCGGGGTGTCGTAGAGGAGCTGATACGACGTCTTGTTCGCCTCGCTCGCTCCGTCCGCCGTCGACGTGGAAACCACCGCGATGACGGCGCCGTTGATCGTCTCGGTCGATCCTTTCGACACCAGACGCGCGACCGCGTAGAAGGGATTGAACTGGGAAAGGTTCAGATGCGTGCTCGTGAAGGCGCGAGGGCTCTGGTCGATATAGATTCGATTGGGATCGAAGTTGAAGTCTCGTGCTGAGCTGCCGTTGTTCTCTACGGTCGAGATGCGGAACGTCGCGTAGGCTCGGTTCGGCCCGGCGGAGGTGACCCCTCCGCCATTGTTGAATCCATTGCAGGACCCTAGTTGCTTGTAATGGATCGTCACGAGATCGTTCGTGGGGTTGTTACAGCCTGTCACGCTCAGGAAAGTGGTCAACAGAGCGGCCCCAGTCCAACGCAAGTATGTCATGAGCTCTCCTCAGAAAGTCGACCTCGCGATTGAGCTCGCCTCGGAAGCATAGGCGCCTGACCAGGAGCTTTTGTTACATTAGCGAGACTGCCGATGGGTGCGGATCTTCGCCTTCGCATTCCTGTCCAACCCCTTCCAACTGATCTTGGGTCGACGACGCGTGCCAGCTCGGATCCTCACCGCGCCCGCGGTACTCGTCCGGGGAGGGCAAGGCCACAACGCGCCCTGCGACACCTGGCACGCCGACTGTAAATTTTTCTAAAGCCGAACCTCCCGGCTGTGGTTTTCAGATCCCGTGCACCGATGGTGACTGTCCCGACGAAGCGCCTTCCTGATCCGTAGACGATTGTATTCAACTCGCTCAGGGAGAGGATCATGAACGGCAACCCGCGACCGAATTACCTGCTGATCGCTCTCGCCCTCGTCCTCCTCGCCGCCCTTCCCTGGGCGGCTTCGAAGCTGGGCTTCGGAACGGACGCCGCCGTGACCGTCCCGGCCTCGACCCGTCCGGCCGTCGACTCCGAAGGAGATGCGCCCTCGCTCCCGGCTCGGAGCGCCCGGACAGAGCGCTTCGGCGCCGCTCCGGGAGACCGGATCGCCAGACTGCACCTTGCGGACCTCGAACGAGATCCCCGCCCGTCGATATCCGGACGCGATCCCTGGCGCTTCGTCGATCCGCCGCCGCGGCCCACTCTGCCATCCCCTGCGAAATCGAAGGCTCCAGCGACTGCAGCGGTACCGCCGGCGATCGTGGCGGACCCGCCTCCGCACCCGCGCGACTTCCCTCTGACCTACCTTGGCCACTTCGGCTCCCCCGGCAAGCAACTCGCCGTCTTCACCAACGGCCAGGAGGTCTTCAACCTTCAGGAAGGGGACGTCATCGACAACCAGTTCCTCCTGACCCACATCGGCCACGAGTCCGTAGACATCCGCTTCGTGGGCTTCCCCGACACCTCGGCAAAACGGATCGGCGTGACCTCTCGGCGGCCGGGCGGCGTTGGAGGCCATCCCAGATAACGCGGTCGGAGGCCGGTGGCCCCGGAGACACGGCGGTAACAGGCCGTCGCGCTGGTGGCGGAGATTTTTGCGGTCAGGGTGGAACCTCGTCACGGCACTTCGTTCGGCACCCGGCACCTCGTTCGGGCCGTTCCTCGCCCGCGAGTCCGAGGCGAAGACGTCCTCGGTTAAAATCGACCGGCGTTGCCGTCCACCGTAAGGTTTGCCGGTCTCACATTGGACCCCTTGATGGAGGTGCCGAGAATGGTCAAGCTCATCGCATTCGTCGGATTCCTGGGAGGCCTCGTCACTGCCGGCCCGCCCGCCTATGCCCAGAACGGGCCGTCTCCCCACTGTTGCGTGGAGGCGAGCGAGACGACTCCGGGCGCCGGCTCTGCCGCGACCTGCGGGGGCGTGAGGTGGTCGAAGGCCCACCCTGGCTTTTGCGTCGCAATGGACCCCAAGAAGAACCTGTCCCAGGTGTGCACGATGGAGGGTTCCCAGGCGCTCGTGGTCGTGCACGAGTTCGTCCTCACCTGGGACAACGTCGATGGGCAATGCCGGCTCGCTCAGACCGGCGAAAAGGCGACCGTCCAGGTGCCGACCTGCGATGGCTCCGCCTGCTGAAGGCCGCGGCTTTGAGTGCGGCTCCGAGTGCCACCCGATTCTCCGAAGCCCGGGCGGGCCCGGAAGGGCCTCTCAAAGCCTTATGGTTCTAGGCCAAAGAAGTTTTGAGGGTGCTTTTACGTCTCTTTCTGGGCATGAGTCGAAAACTTCGTTTCATCCCAGACCAAGGCGCCCTGGTCGAGGTGACCTGCCGGGCGTTCCAAAGCCGCTTCCTGTTCCGCCCCGGGCCGATCCTGAACGGGATCATCCTCGGGGCCCTCGCGCGGGCCAAGTCCCTCTACCCGGTGCGGATCTGCGCCTTCGCCTTCCTGTCGAACCACTTCCACCTGATCGTGGAGGCCGATGATGCGTGCCAGCTCTCGGACTGTGTGGCCCATTTGCCATGATCTCAAGAAGAGGTGGGAGAGTGGCGAGGACGATCTCCACGGTGTCCTTGTGGATCGTGATGTGCTTCACGAGGCTCTCGACTATGGCGCGCTTCTGAGGTAGATCCATTGTGAGCCAGTCACGGGCCAGGTCCCGGGTGCTCCCGAGGATCTCGTCTTGCATGACCGTCTTCGTCTTCAGGTAGCCGATCTCTTCCTCAAGGCGGGGAACCTCGGCTCGGAGCCCCGCGAGGCGCTCCTCAAGCGGCCGGTGCCGCTCGCGGAAGGCATCGACCGAGAGGGCATCCTCCTGGTAGAGGCGGTAGAGCTTGTCGGCTTCCTTCGTGAGGCGCTCCCGCTCGCGGAGGAGGGCGCCGAGGAGTTCATCCTTCTCCGTTACGGCTTCGCTTCCCTCAGCGAGCCAGGCTTCGACGGCCTCGGGCGAGAGGGTGAACTGCTCCAACTGCTCTTGAAAGAGCCGATCGAGGTCCACCATTGGGATCTTCGTCCGGCAGGCCATGCAGACGTACTTCGGCGTGTTTGAGCGCACGTACATTTTCTCGCCACAGGCGCAGTACACGTACCCTGCGAAGACGTAGACCGCTCGTTTCGCAACCGGCTTGTGAGATGCCTTCCGGGCTTCAAGAAGCGCGTTGCACTCCTCCCAGAGTTCCTCGGAGACGATTGCAGGACAGGAGAGCCAGACCCATTCGGATTCGGGCTTCAGGACGCGCCTGCCCTTCACCATCTTCGTGTAGTTCGCGCGGCGGAGGCCCTTCGCGGTCGGGTCCGTGAGGAGCTGCTCCACGGTCGTGCCTCCGAAGGACTTTCCCTTTCTGCCACGGTGACCGGCCTCATTGAGGAGCCGAGCCACGGTCCGGAGCCGCTTGTGCTCCCGGAAGAGTTCGTAGACGAGGCGCCGGATCGGGGCCTCGTCGGGGTTTATCTCGAAGCGCTTCTCGTGCCACCGATACCCGAGGACCGCTGCGCCGGCGACGGGCTTCCCGAGGCGTGCCCGGATCGGGACCGAGGCCGCGACCCGGGAGGCGATCTCCTCGCGCTCCCACTCGGCCATCGCCGCGATCATGGTGTAGAAGAGACGGCCGTGCGGGGTCGAGGTGTCGATCGACTCCTGGAGGGAGACGAGGTCCGCCCCGTGCTCGCGGAAGTACTCCGAGAACTCCAGGAGTTCCTTCGTGTTCCGCGCGAGTCTCGCGAGCTTCGAGAAGATGAGGCCCGCGATCCGCTTCCGGCGCACGTCGGCCATCATCCGCTTCGCCTCCGGGTGCTCCATGACGGATTTTCCCGATACGCCTTCCAGGTGGTAGACCTCGCGGACCTCCCAGCCGCGGGACTCGGCATAGCTTTTGGCGCGTATCTCGTGGTGCAGGGGGCTCTCGCCCCGGGCTTGGTCTTCGGTCGAGACCCGTATCCAGATGCCGATGGGCTTTGCCTCCGGCCCCGGGTCGTTTACGCGATCCATGGGGGTTCCTCCTTCGGATATTTGCGGGTGAGGTTCTCAAAGGGCTCCCCACATGATGGGGATGGGAGTCGCAGCGCAAAAGGCGGCAGCGTCTGCCCCCTTCACTCATCCTCTTTTTTCTCGCTCGCCATCCGCCGCACGTTCTTTGCGACGGCTTCGGTCAAGGCGCGATACCGGGCGGTGGCTTCGTCGGGATCGACCGCCACGTGCCGCACCCTCACCTTGTATCCGCCGACCACGCTCTCCGTTACGCGAGGCCTCATGGAGAGCAGGGCGAAGAGTTCCTCGGGCGAGAGGAAGTGCACGCGGGCGAGATCCGAGGGCGGGAGCTTGGCCTTCAAGGCGGCCTCGATCTTTTGAAGGCGTGGACGCTTCAAGGACAACATCGCGACCTCGTGAAACCCGGCCGCGAGGCACTTCTCCACGTTTCCGACTTCCTGCGCCACGGTCGAGGTAACCGAGATCTCGCAGGCGATCGAGAAGTCGTCGCGCCTCAGCGCCACATCGACGCTGCCCTTGCCTCCCGGGGTCGGTTCTTCGATCGTCACCCGGTAGCCGTTGGATTCCGCCCAGCGCTTCACGAGTTCCTGAAGGTACTGGTGCTCGGGGCCTCCGCGTCCCAAGGGTGGGGCGGGCTCCTCGGGGCGCGTCGCTCGCTTTGGAGGCGGAGGGAGCGGCACTGCGGGGAGGGATGGCACCTCAGGCTGCGGCGCTTCCGGTTCTCTCGCCGGAGCTTCGCGCGCCGGCTCTGCTCTCTGCTGCGGTTCCTCTCGCCTCACTGCATATCGCTCCCGCGAGCGCAGAGCGACCGCCTCGCGTCGATCCGCGGCGACCCCGGCCGGAACCGGCGGCAGGAGCCGCGTCTTCAGGTTGCAGTCGCCCTGGGCGTTATCGATCCGCGCGATGGCCTCTCCCACCCTGAGGCTCATGAGGTCGGCCGGCCCGAAGAAGGAGAGGCCCTCAGCAAGGGACTTCGCGTCCCGGTCGCCCACCCGGAAGGCGATGCGGGTGCCGGCGTTCCCCAAGAGTGCGGAGGAGACCTCGGGCGCCTTACCTTCGAGCTGGCGGAGATCCTGATGGGCGAGGACGAGGCCCAAGCCGTACTTCCTCGCTCCCGCGAGGAGCTGCGCCATGGAAGCGGTCGCGACCTCCTGGCACTCGTCCGCATAGAGGAAGAAGGGCCGCCGCTCTTCCTTCTTCACCTCTTGGCGGCTCATCGTGATCTGGTGGAACTTGGAGACGAGAAGGCTCCCGAGGAGCGCGGCGTTCTCTTCGCCGATCGCCCCTTGGGAGAGCCGGGCAAGAAAGATCTGCCCCCGGTCTACGACGGCGCGGAGGTCGAGCCGGCTCTCCCTGGCCCCTACGATCTGTCGCACCGTCTTACTCCTCAGGAACCCATCAAGACGGGTGAGGATCGCGCCCACGCTCTTCCCGGCCGCAAGCTGGAACTCGTGCCGGAAGTATGAGGTGAGATACGGGTCGTCCACCGCGGCGAGGAGCCGCTCGCGGGTCGGTCGGTCCACCAGGAACTCCCTGAGATCAAGGAGCGTCGAGCCCGGCGATTCGAGAAGGACGAGGACCGCGTTCCCCAAGACCGAGGTCATCTGGTCTCCCCAGGAGGTCGAGAAGCGGCGGAAGATGCCTACGAGATCCGAGGCGAGCAGGGTCCGCTCAAGCTCGCTGTGGGCTTCGAGGATGTTCCAGGCGAGAGGGTGTTCGGCATCGGCCGGGTCGAAGAGGATCGCGTCATCGAGCCTTTCCTCAGGGATGCGACCCAGGATCTCGTCCACGAGATCGCCGTGCGGATCAAGGACGCCGACGCCCCGGCCGGCTTCGATGTCTTGGACGATGAGATCGACGAGGAGGGTGGACTTGCCGCTTCCCGAGGCGCCGATCACATGGAGGTGCCGGAGGCGGAGATCATTCGGGAGCCGCACGGGCAGGGCTCGGCCGTGATACAGGTTCTCGCCAAGGAGAATCCCCGCGCCTTGAGACAAGGCCGGCGGCGCTTTGGAGCGCCGTATTTCCCTCTGGAGCTTCGGGACCCGGACCGAGGCGCTCGGCAGGTGGACCAGGGCGGCGAGCTCGTCGCTTCCGAGGATCATGCCCGGCCGGCGGGAGGTGCGCGAAAAGATCTCTGCCATAGCCTCCCCGCCCTCCTCTGCGGCGAGAGGCAGAAGCTCGTTTCCGGTCGGAGCGCCGAAGTGAGTCAAGGCGCCCGCGAGGTCGCGGACGATTCGCCAGGCGCCGGAGCTGGTGCCGCTCTTTGCGGCCACCCGGAGACAGGCGGCGAAGAGCGGGCGGGAGATTTTCTCCCGCGCAGCCTTTGTGAGTTCCGGATAGTCAGCGAAGAAGGGCTCGCCGTGGGGAGTGATGACCGCCCGCATCACGCTCTCGGCCCACCCTTCCCTTACCCGCTCAAAAAGGATCTGCACGAGGCCCGCCTCGCCCGGTTCGAGTTCGGCAAGCGCCCCGAAGAGCGGCAGGAGCGGATCGGGATCGAGGGAGCGGAAGGAGGTGAGGGGCAGCATGAACTCTCGCGCCAGGCCGAACTGGACAAGTACGGTCTCGCCAGCACTCCTCGTCCATGCGTGCCTCAGTCCCTCCGGTTCCGCTTGGACCCCGACCTCGGGGAAGAACGCGCGGAGCTGGTTCGGGAGCAGTCCCTGATCCGGCGCGCGGGAGACCACCTGTACCGTGAGGCTCTCGGGGAGTCCCACAATCTCGAAGGCGAGCGGCAGCTCGGCGGCCGAGAGGGCGAGAAGAAAGCGCTCGGCGCTCTCCGCTTTGACCACCGCATCAGAGGGCAGCGAGACCGCCCACTCGACGAGCGCTTCGGCGCTCTCGAAGGTCTCCGGTTCCGGCTCCTCGATTTCCGGAATAGCCGGCTCCGGCCGACGGGGCGCGAGGAGGCGGCCTAGGAGTCCCGGCCGGTGGCCGTCGTCCTTGATCGGCGGAAGAAAGTAGCCGGGAAAGGGGCGGAAGGGCGGCTCAAGGACCACGGGATCGGCGAACTCCTGCCAGCCGCGCCCCCGGAGTTCCCAGGCGTAGAACTGCTCGGTCAGGCGCTCTGCGAGGGTTGGTTCTGGCATCGCTTACCGCCGGCGGCTCAGCTCCTCCTGCCGCGCGGCTCAAACGTTATCTTGCGCGCCTCCTCGGAGAGCCCGCGCACGCCTTGGGCAGAGGTCACCTGGTCGATGGCCTCCGTGACCGCGTGATGCACCGACTCCCGGAACATGATCGCGGTGTCCTCGTTGAAGTACGTGCCCGGGCGGAAGATGAGGTTGTAGCAGAAGCCCGTCACCGGCATGGAGAGGACGGTGGGTTCAAGGCCTTGGTCCCCGTAGCGGACGAAGAATCCAAGAGCGACAAGGAGGCCGACGAAGAGGGTGGGCTTGAGGAGAAGGCCGGCGCAGCCGGCGCTTGGTTCGCCTCCCTCACCAGTGCCGGACATGCCGTGATAGAGGAAGAACGCCACGAAGACGCAAAAGAGGATGAAGAGGAAATCGAGGAAGACCCTTGAGATCTTTGCGAGCCACCAGGAGAAGAAATACCCGGTGCCGAAGGGCGCGGCGCAGATGTCGAAATTCAGATCCTCGCGGCTTATGCGGAGGTAGATGCGCTTCCCGGAACCGAGGCCGCTCTCTTTCCACTCCACCTGCGAGATCTTGAGGTCGGGGATCTCCCGCCGCGCGATGCCGGCTTTGACCAGCTCGTAGAAGTCCAAAGATGAGGTCGAGAAGCCCTCAATCAGGCTGTGCCAGTGACCCTCCACCTGCGGCTTGCCCATGACCCACCTCCTTCCCGAGGGCGGATGTTCACGAGTGTATTGAGGACGTAACTCGACGGTCAAGCTGCTGCCTCCTCGATAGAGGCATAGCACTCCTTCGATGCTTGAGGTACTTCGAGGTGGACCAATGGCCGAAAGGTCGGCGGAACATCGATGCCATGGCGATGCCCCCTTGGTCTAGCCAATCTTGAAGTCTGCTAATCTACTGGACGCACCCAACCATAGCTACCGTGTTCTTGCCAGCTTAATGGAAGTAGCACCGGGACCAAAACCCATGCGACCAGCCCCCGCTTCTATGGCACCGCCTTTAAGAAAGGCAGCGGCCATTCTGTTGCTTCTTTCCCTTCCCTTCGCACCGCTCGGTACCTCGTTCGCCCAAGAAGCTGCGCCACCCGATCCAGGCTCTGCGGTCACTGAGCCGGCACGGGCTTCCGTTCCCGAGTTCCGCATGAACGTTCCGCCGGTCGGGGGCGATCCCGGCCCGGTCGTCGATCCGAAGATTGAGGCGGACTCTCCCGTCGAACCTCCCCAGAAGGACAAGGAGCCGCCGGTCGTGGAGAAGGACGAGCCGGAACAGCTCGCCCGGAAGGCGGGCGGCGCCCAGACGACGGCACTCAACTTCCAGATCCCGACCCAGCCGCAGGCGACCGTCGACCAGTCTACGGGCGCCCTGGTCTACGAGTACCCGATCGAGCTGCCGGCAGGCCGTGCCGGGATGACCCCGGAACTTACCCTCCGATACAACTCCCGGAACGTTACGAAGCCCGACTCCATCGCGGGCCTCGGTTGGGAGATCTCCATCCCATACATCCAGCGCGAGCCGATCCGGGGCACACAGAGCCTGTATACCAAGCCGTTCTTCAGCTCGTCGATCAGCAAGGGGAACCTCGTTGCCACGACCGACGCAAGCTCGAATCCCTACGCAACGTACCGCCCGGAGTCCGACGACGGCGACTATCTGAAATACGCCTTCACGAGCGGCAACACGTGGACCGCGACCGGGAAGGACGGCCGAACGTACACCTTCGGCGGCACGTCCGCGTCGCGCCAGGACGATCCCGGGGACTCCTCGAAGGTCTACCGCTGGATGGTATCGAAGATCGCCGACAGCCACGGCAACGAGATCCAGTACTCATACACGAAGGACCAGGGCCAGATCTACCCCTCGCAGATCGTCTACACCTACCACGCCTCCTCGCCGGCGGTGCACACCGTGAGCTTCGCGTATACCACCCCCGCGAACTACGGTTCGACGGTATATAACGCTGCCTTCCCGGTCGTGACCGCTCAGCTCCTCTCGACCATCACCGTATCGACCACCATCGATTCCCAGAGCACCACCCATACCTACAATTTCTCCTACAGCGACGCCCAGTCCCTGAAGCAGAAGCTCCTCGACTCCATCGAGCACGTCACGAGCTTCCCGGCCGTCGAATACAATCAGACCTTCAACGACACGACGACCTTCACCTACTCGACCAAGGCCCCGGGTTGGGAGCAGGGCACGCACTCGCTGGCAGGCTATTTAAACTTCCAGGACGATAACATCTTCAAGGATATCTACACGGCGGACTTCGACCTGAATGGCTATCCGGACGTGTTTGTCTCGTATCACTTCCGGAGCACGAACGACAACTACCTGCTACTGAACAGCGGCACCCAATTCACGGATGCAACCGCTTCTTGGTCGCTGCCGACAAATGTTGATTTGAGCTCTGAATACGTGATCGCGGACCTGAACGGCGACCACCTACCGGATTTTGAGCCGCGCTTCTTCAGCGCCGGCCAGACGCCGCCCATCTACCTGAACACGGGTTCGGGCTTTACTCCAGACTACTCCGGAACCTGGTTCATAGCGAATTATGCTCCCGAGGCTTCGAATTGCGGTCCGAACGTGGGCGATGCCAAATCGTACAATACGAACACATTCCTCTACGATATCAACCGCGACGGCAAGAACGACATCGTCTACTTCGGCGGCCCCCAAAACTTCAAGGTGTACCTCAATAACGGCCACGGCTGGACGCAGTCGAACGACTATACCTTCACCATCGCCCCCGGCCCGGACCATGATTTCAGCAGGAATTGCACCACGCAGAACGGCAATTGGCAGGCGCTCATCGACGTAAACGGCGACGGCCTGGAGGACTATGTGCACGAGCAGTTTGGCACGTACCTCAATACCGGCTCGGGCTTTGCCTACAGCGCGGCGTACTCCCTCAACACCGAAGAAATGGCGCGTAGCGGGCTGGCCGACATCAACGGCGATGGCTTGATCGATCTCATCGAATTCAGGACATATGACGGAGGCAATCGCTGCTCCCTGGTCCGCATGAACAACGGCGCTGGCTGGACGATGGCGAACCCGACGACCTTCCCGCCCTGCGCCAATTCGAACGTATGGACCCCGTACGATTTGATGTACGGCTCAAACAACCCCGAAGCGTTTGGGACGCTCATGGACGTGACCGCGGACGGCTTACCCGACATCGTTGGAGCGCTTTCGCAAAGCGTCACCGGGAGAGTCCGCGCCATTAACGACGGGAGGAATGCCTGGGCCGAGAACTCTACCTACCAGGACCCCTGGGCGCCGGTCATCACTCCCGCCTACGGCGTCTTCTTCGATATCAATACCGATGGTATCTTGGATTTCATAACGCCCTTGGACACCTGGGACCACCAGCCTCAGGCCGCCTCCAAGGTATATATGGGCAAGCCGTCCGTGCCGAACCGACTGGTGCAGATCACGAGCACTCTCGGCGCGCAGATCGCCGTCGAGTACGGGACCGCCCCCACGAACTACAGCGATACGAACGTTTCTCCAATGCCCGTCGTCAAAAAGATCACGGTGCAAAACATCGGGCAGAACCAGCCGACGATGGTCGTCCAGTACGCGTACGCGGGAGGCGCCTACGTGGCCGATCCGGCGACCAAACAGCGCCGCTTCGCGGGGTTCCACAAGGTGACGGCAACCGAATCCGGGAGCGACCTGTCTGCGCTCCGCGTCACCGATACTTATTTCCACCAGGCGAACGGGTCGGACTCCGCGACCGGCGAGCCCGAGGATGCGAGTTTCGCCCTGATCGGCAGGCCGTACTATTCGGTCGTGCAGCACCCCTCGGGCACGCCGAAGAAGGAGACCTGGCAGCACTACGGCACGTATACGCTCACGACCGAGCCCACCATCGGCAGGCTCTCCCAATTCGCCTATCCGACGGAAACGATCGTGAAGACCACCGAGCCAAGTGCCACGACCGGTACCGCCGAGGTCTATACCTACGACACGACGCTCGGGGAGCGCACCGAACTCCGGAGTCTTGGATTCGTGACGGTGGGTTCCGGGGGCTCCTACACGGACATCCCGGGCGATACCCGCTACCAGTTCACTGAGTATGCGGCGAATGCCAGTAGCACCATCGTGAAGCCCTCGCGGGTAGATATCCGCACGAGCCCTTCGCCGTCTGGCACTATCAGTCGCACCGACTACTTCTACGATGGGCAGGCGTACGGCACGATTGGCTCCTTTGGGGACCTCACAAAGGAGTCGCGGTGGATTTCAGGGAACGGCGCGACCGCCGCCGCGACGATCCATACCTACGATGCCTTCGGGAACGTCCTCACTATGATGAATCCCCGAGGCGCGACGACGACCTACACCTACGATTCCTCCCACTCGCTTGTCGCTACCGAGACGAACCATTTGAACCAAACGACAAGTTACCAGTACATAACCGGGAAGCTCCAACAGATCACAGGCCCGAATAACCGCATCACCACGTATGGCTACTCAAGCAAGGGTTGGCTCTACCGCACTACCGTCGCAAACACGGCCGGCAACAAGCGAACGCTCCAGTTCTTGGATGGGAGTTTCCAGCCAGGAGACTGGAAGATCGAAACAGACTCCCAGCTCGTCGATGGCCACGAGGATCGATCGTGGCAATTGTTCGACAATCTTGGTCGTCCCGTGCACACCGTGCGAGAGCGCCTGAACCACACGACCGGCGCCACAGGCGGGTACTACCTGAAGGAATCGCGTGGCTACGACCCCCTGGGTCGTGAGACCGTGCGAACTGCGCCCCTCGGTACCCCGAACTTCGTGGGTCCCAGCTACGCCGCGGAGATGCCCGTCCCGACCGCTCTCGTTTCCACGACGACCTATGACCTATTCGACCGCCCCCTTTCCATCGCAAACGCGCTTGGCACGGCAACCCTCGCCTACGCCGGTTCGGAGACCACGACGACCGACGCAAACGGCAAGACGAAGCGCACGAAGACCGACGCCTACGGGAACCTCATCGAGGTCATGGAGTATAACGGGACGAGCACGTACACCACTCGCTATGGCTATGACGCTCGCAACCTTCTTACCGGCGTCACCGACGCCCTCGGGAACATCCGTAGTTTCACGTACAACAACGCAGGCTGGCTCACGACTTCGGAAGACCTCCACGCCCCGGGGGATACGAGCTTCGGAGTGACGGCCTTCACCTACGACCTGGCAGGCAACCAAATCACCGAGACGCAGCCGAAGGGGACGGTGGTGACCCGGGCGTATGACCTCCTCGACCGGGTTACCTCAATCGTTGATGGAACCCCGGTGATCCCAACTAACTACACGTTCACATACGACACCTGCACGAAGGGCCTCGGCCGTCTCTGCGGCGTATCGGGCACGTTCCCAAACTATGGACTGACGTTCGCGAAGTCCTTCGTGTATGGGGCGTCCCTGCCGTCAAGCATGACGATGACGACACTCGGAACAACGTACACGACGGGCTACGAGTACACCTTGTCGGACGAGCCGAGCCGCATCACCCACCCGGACGGCACGGTCGTTCGCTATACCTTCGGCGATTGGGCGCTGCCTTCCGCGGTCTACACGAAACTTCCGGGCGGCTCCGAGACGACCTTCGCGACCGCCCTATATCACCACACGCTCCAGCCCGAGACAATCACGATCGCGAGCGGCCCGACCCTCTCATATCTGTACGACGGCGAAAAGCTCTACCGAACGGCGAGCTTCTCGGCCACAACGGGCACCACGACCCTCCAGAGCTACGCCTACACTTACGACAATCTCAACAATGTTACCCAGGTCGCCGAACCCGGCCTCACGAAGACCTATACGTACGATGACCTCTACCGGCTCATCCAGGCGGTGCATACGGCCTCCGCCGGTACGACCTCTACCTACGTCTCAATGTGCCCGGGGTCGTCAGGCGGCAACATGATCTTCGCGGACGGCTTCGAGTCCGGCGACATGAGCCGCTGGGGCTCCGGCTCCGGACTGCCAGGCGGACAGGTGCTCGCGCAAGGGGTTTCGTACAATGCCATCGGTAACATTACTTCCTCGACCTGCAACAACTACACTAGAACCTACACCTATAGCGGCATTGGCAAGGCAAATCCCCATGCCGTGACCTCGATCGGCAGCGGCCTCTATACCTACGACGACAACGGAAATGTCATAACCGCCCCGAACCAGATCATCGCGTACAACTGGCAGAACCAGATAGTAAGCGTCACGAGCGGCACGACGAGCACCATCTTTGCGTATGACGAGACGGGCAAGCGCTTCCTATACCAGACTCCCGCTACAAAGGAGATTCAGGTAAGCGCGGAGTACCTCGTCCGTGGCGGTGCATCGGAGATCGTCGTGAAGCTCGGAAAGACGCCTATCGGCCTTGTAACGGGCGGCGCGATTTACTCGACGATCAATGATCACCTTGGTACGCCCGTGAAGCATGTAAACGCAAGCGGTGCTATCTCAGAAAGCACGAGTTACGGGCCCTTCGGCAGCATCCTGTCCCAGACCGGCACTCTAGACGCGAAGCGCGGCTACACCGGGCATGAGGAGGATGCGGACACGGGGTTGGTCTACGCTGAGGCACGTTATTACAGTCCACTCTCGCAGCGCTTTTTCCAGCAGGACCCGAGCCATGTCTACTTAGGATATCAGAAATTTTCGGGATTGATCGGCATTGACCGAAAGCTGATCCTTCTTGATCCGCAGCAGCTCAACAGTTACAGCTATGTCAGGAATAATCCTGTCACCTTAACCGACCCAAGCGGAAAATTCTTGCTTGCCGCCCTAGAACTTGCAGCATATTTGTTCTTTGACCCCGTGAGCTACGCCAACGCTCCCGCACCCGGACAAGCACTTAAGGGTGGAAGCACCGATGTGATGGAAAGGGCCGCGGTTGGTGCTCTTGGCCGGGACTATGACTCAATGTCAACGGGAGGAAAATTATTCGTAGGATTCGCCCTGCAAGGCTTTGCGGGAGCGGCAGAAGGCACGGGAAGATTATTGACCGAAGTAGGTGATCTCGGCCTATCGTCAGAGGAAATCTCAAAGAGGGCTTCACAAATTGCTGATCATGCTTTCAACAAACATGTGCTAATAAAAAGAGAATACGGCTCTCTGTTTCAGGGCAAGGCTCAGTTCCAAGAATATATTGAATCGGTAATGAAAAATCCTTCTGATTTTGCGTCAGACGGAAGTAGGTCTCTTTATTGGGATGATCGATTAGGTTCGATTATTATAGAAAATCCAGAAAATCCTACGGCCTTTAGGCCTGCGGAGCCTATGGCGGGTAAGAAATATTTTTATAACCAAAGAGAGGAGCTGCTTGGAAGGCTCAGGAAAAAGGGTAATAATTAACCTCATGGAAAGGTCACAAATAATAAGAGCCATACTACTAAACGTTTGGGGCTATCCCTGTGTCCAAGAGGAAGTCCGGGAAAGGCAATTCGAAAGCTCCCATGCCCAAGAGTTATTCGGTGTCCTGGTAAACTTAGACGATGAGAGTGTAGAGGCGGCAGAGAGAGTCCTGACCGAGGAAGACCGGAAGTATATCTTAGAATGTTTCGACATCTGGATTACTGCCGCGGATGAAGACGACAGTGAATCAGTGATTGAGGCTTCACTTTCCGAAATTGGGGCGATATGCGAATATCTGAAAAGGAGATGGGTGGAAAGCGATAACGCGATAGATTCGGGCCGGGTGTAAAATGATGTCTGCTGAAGAGTTTTCGCTGCATCCAACGGTACGTGCAATATCGTCTTTCGGTCCATATCCTAAAACCGATTCAAGCTATCTTCCCCATGAAATGTGTAAGCGTCGCTAACATAAATCCTCAGAAGTGATTCTGGGGATGATGAAAGTGCCTCTTCAGGTAGCCGTAGGCGCCGCCACGGTCGCTCTCTGTAGGGTAGCCAAGGCATTCGACGAGGATGACCCCGCCGAACTCGGCGACCACCTCGGCATCGAGGCTCCGCGCCACGAGGTTCCCGAGCCGGTGGTCTGCCACGTGCACGAGTTCGTGCGCCCAGGTAGAGAGGTTCTCGACCCGAGGGCGATCCCTCTTCCGTGGGCGAAGTATCCCAGACGGTCGGGCGCGTCGTCGTAGGAGTAATGGGAGACTGAGAGATTCTCTTTCGTCTTCTTCCCTCCTTGATCAATTCTTTTGGGACTCCGAACATCTTGAGGGTGAGACTCGCCCACAAGAGCCAGGAGTTCTTCGTTCCGTCGCTTCAGACGTACAAATGCTTTTCTCTATGTAAATGCCGGACCAGCGTTCGCTGATCCGGCCCCTTTCCTATATCTGCTTTCCCATCCGCGTTCCGGCGCCGCCTCCTCTCCGTGTCGTTTTAGTTAGAGCGGTGCCAACCAAGGCATCGCCCTGCTTCGTGCGCACTTAGGTCTGGATTGCGAAGTGTGATGAGGCTGCGGGAGGAGGAGTGCTGAGGCTTGGGACGAGAACGCTGACCTTCTCCGCCTCCTCAAGGAGGAAGGCCACGCACCCGCATGTCCGGTCGAGGAGTTCCGTGCAGACCCCCATGGGATTCCGCTTCTCCGTCTCGGCGTATCGCCTGATGTATTCGTAGGCGCCGCCCCGGTCGCTCTCTGCGGAGTAGCCGAGGCACTCCAGGAGAATTGCCCCGCCAAACTCGGCGACGACCTCCGCCGCGAGCTTGCCGTCCCCGAGCGTCCCGAGGCGGGAGTCGGCGGCGTGCATGAGCTCGTGCGCCCAGGTCGCGAGGTTTTCGACCCCGAGACTGATCCCGAGCCCCTCGGCGAAGTAGCCAAGGCGTCCCGGGGAGTCCTCGTACGCGTGGAGTGCGACGGTGAGGCCCCAGGAGCGGGCGACCTCGACGAGCGGCAGGCGATCCAGAAACTCGAGAGCGTCCTCGGCACCCGGGAGCGGCTCGCCCTCGGTCTGGAAGTACCCGAAGACCGGGATGAGGAGAAAGCCGGCAACCGACCGGTCGCCCTTCTGCGTCCCCGCCTGTTCGTCGTCTTCCTTCGCGATCGTGATCCGGGGCGCGAGGATGTGGAAGGCGTGCTCGCCCTTCCGGACGCTCCGTCCGATCTCCTGCCACTGCCTGAAGCCGGCGGCATAGACATGGCTCCGCCGGAGGGCGATCAGGCGGTTTGTCCACGTCCAGTGCCGCGAGGGCACCTCGATCTTCCGGTGGATGAAGAGCTGGGCAAGCGCGTGAGGCAGCTCGCCGGACTCGAAGGCCGTGAGGATGTCGCTCGCGATCGCCGCCACCCGTTCCCGGGCCGGCGGGCGAGCGTCTCCCTTCTTCATGGGAACCTCCGTTTCTCGAATGTGGGTTGGGAGAGAGCTAAAGCGGGAGGGAGCTAGATGAGACCGGCGAGGACGATGCCGCTGCGGACCGAGGTCGTGCCGCAGACGCCGCACCAGCCCTCGCGCTGGTCGGGCTCGACCTCGGTCGTGTACTCGCAGCCGGGGTTCATGCAGATCCCGGGCACTACGTCGTCGAGGCCGTATTCCTCAATGAGTTCAGTCACGGATAGGCCCCAGCCGTTCGCGAGGCATTCGAGCTTCGAGGGTTCCTGCTTCACTGCGGCGGATGATCTGATGGACATGGGGATAGCTCCTTTCTTCGGACAGTCAAAAGTCTTCGGGTAAGAGGATCGTCGTCGCGTAGCGGTTCGCTTCGGTCGATACAAAAATCCTCCGGCCGTGCCTCGTGTGGTAGACGGAGAGGACTCGCTCGCCATGGCGCGCGGCATACTCGTTCTCGACCCAATAGGCGGGACCCACATCGCCCCAATCTCCTTGGATATGGCGGTAGACGAGGGACTCAGGACTTTCCTGGGCCTCAAGAAGCGCCACGAGCGCACCGGGGGTAATAACCATCCAGCCCACCCGGAAGCGAGGGATCACAATCTGCACCGTACTCCTCCTTTCTGATCAACTTGTCGATGAGCTGAGAGTCAGGGTAGAGGCGGGACAGAAATGAAAAAAGGCGGCACAGAGTGCCGCCTTGAGAAGGAAAGTATTTCGTTGTCCTATCGATCGGATTCGATCCTGCGGATGAATGCCTCACGGCATACGCGCAGAGCCTCACGGCTCCACCGGGGCATACATACCCCGCTACATACAAGGTATGTACGGGCACCGCCTGAGGCGGAACGCCAGAAGCCCATACAGGGCTTCGCGTGACTGGCTCCCCACCGCTGCCGGGCTGCGCCCGACTGGCGTGGTTTCCTGACGGCTATCGGGTCTCGATCTTTCCCTATCGGTCGGCCCTTCGACCAAACCCCGCCAGTCGGGCGCACCGGCCTCGATACTCGGCCTTCCCGACAGCGGTGGGGCACTGGCTCACGAAGGGCCGACGCTCCGCGTCACTACCGGCAAAGGCGTCGAAGCTCTCCGCCTTGTGAGAAAGGAAACCACGCGCGAGACTTACGTCCGCGTCCACCTCTCTTGCCGCGCCCGCTCGGTCACCACACGCCGCTTGCGGGCGTACCGCCGGACCTCCAGGCACGGGCTCTGCGGTCCTCCCTAGCGGGGAGGACACTGGCTCCCCATGGGGAGGGGAAGAGAGGTCGGGCGCTTCCTCCCCTATGGACCAAACCCCTATTGCGATCGGCACCCGGACGTTTTGGGTTTCGGATGACCCGAAGCTTGTTTTGCTGCATCCCGAGGACCGGGCGCAGCACTTGTATGTCGTCGGGAAGACGGGCCTCGGCAAGAGCACGCTTCTTCGGAACCTCATCCTCCAGGACCTCTACGCCGGGCGAGGTGTGGGTCTCCTTGATCCTCATGGAGACCTCGCCCGGGAGGTCTTGGACGCGATCCCGAGAGATCGGACGGGCGAAGTCCTCTACTTCAATCCGGGCGATCTCGCGCGTCCGGTCGGCCTAAATCTCCTCCCCAAGGTTCCCCAGGATCAGGCGCACCTCGTGGTCTCCGGAGTGCTTTCCGCCTTTCGCGGGATCTGGGGCTCCTCCTGGGGACCGCGCCTCGAATACATCCTGGGGCACGCGCTCGCCGCTCTCCTGGATCGAGGGCTCACGATCCTTTCCCTGCCGAAGCTCCTCTCGGATGACCGTTTCCGGGAGCGCGTGACCGCGAAGCTCCGGGATCCGGTTGTCCGCGCCTTCTGGCGGGAGGAGTACGACGGATACGAGCGGCGCTTCCGGCTTGAGGCTATCGCTCCGCTTCAGAACAAGATCGGGAGGCTTCTCGGGAACGCGCCCATGCGGAACGTCTTCGGCCAGACGAAGAGCCGCTTTGATACGCCCTTCCTCATGGACCGGGGGCGGATCATGATCGCCGATCTCTCGAAAGGGGTGATCGGCGAGGACCACTCCCGGCTCCTCGGAGCGCTCCTTCTCTCGCAGTTCCAGTGGGCGGCGATGCAGCGTGCCGCGTTGCCGGATTCACCCCGTACCCCCTTCCACCTCTACATCGACGAGTTCCAGAGCTTCGCGACCGATGCCCTCGCCTCCATCCTCGCCGAGGCGAGGAAGTACGGGCTCGCTTTGATTCTTGCCCATCAGTACCTTGACCAGCTCACCGACGAGATCCGGCAAAGCGTATTCGGCAATGCCGGGAACCTCATCGCCTTCCGGGTGGGGCAGGCCGATGCGCGCCTCTTGGAAGACGAACTCGGCGGCGATGTGAAGATGGGGAATCTCGTCTCCCTCGGGAAGTACGAGTTCTACGCCAGGCTCCTGGATCAGGGCCGGATGCGGGAGCCCTTCCGGGGACGGACCTTGCCGCCGATCCAGGGCACCGCAACCGGACGCCGTGAGGCGGTCGTGCGCCGTTCCCGGGAGCGGTACGGGCGGCCAAGGAAGGAGGTGGAGGCGAAGATCGATCGGTGGTTAGGCGGCTGACACCGCCGCCTAGTCGGAGTTCCGGCCGGCCGGTACGCTGACCTGATGCTTGAAGTCCAACCCCGCCGGCCGCGCTTCGAGCGCTCGCCGATCCGTCCCATGGTGCTCACGCCCCGCGACCTTCAAATCCTCCGCGCCGTCCACCGCCACCGGCTCCTCAGGTCCACGCAACTCATAGCGCTCTCAGGTGGGAGCCCTCAGGCGACCCTCCGCCGCTTGCAGCTCCTCTTCCACCATGGCTACCTTGACCGCCCGCCCATGCAGCTCGACTGGTACGCCCGCGGGTCCGAGCCCCTCGTCTACGCCCTGGGGAAGCGCGGCGCCGAGCTTCTCGAGACTCGTGGTGAGTTCAGGCGGGGCGGCATCCGGTGGGACTCGAAGAAACGCAACGTCTCGCGGGTTTTCCTTCATCACACCCTCGCCATCGCCGAGGTCATGGTGGCCTTCGAGGTCGCCTGCCGAGGTCGCGAGGGGGTGCGGTTCATCCCGCCCGAGAAGGTGCTCGCGGGGGTGCCAGAGGCTACCCGGCGCCTGCCCTTCCGCTGGCAGGTCGAGGTGCGGCACGGCGGAAAGCCCTACCGTCTGGGAGTGGAGCCAGATCGGGTCTTCGGTCTTGAGTTCTACGGTCTGCCAGAGAACCGGCAACGCGCCTACTTCTTCCTCGAAGCCGACCGAGGCACGATGCCGGTCAGGCGGAAGGGCCTCGGGCAGACGAGCTTCCTCCGCAAACTCCTTGCTTACCAAGAGACATGGCGGCAAGGAATCCAGAGGTCCCACCTCGGCATATCGAACTTCAGGGTCCTCACCGTGACGACGAACAGGGAGCGGGTGAGGCACCTGCTAGCTGCGTGTCGATCGCCCGAAGGGAGCGGCTCGCGTCTATTCCTCTTCGCCGACAAAGGGGCGCTCGACCGCAAGGACATCCTCGGATATGAATGGGTGAATGGCCGGGGAGAAGCCGTCCGCCTTGCTCGGTAGCTGCGGAGGAGGGCGGAGCTGCCGGACCTATAGATCCGGGACCTCCGGCACAACGCGGGTAACTGAATGGCGGCACTCAACACCAACCCGTTCGCGATGCGGGACGTGCCGGGGTACTCCCAGGTGACCACTACGAACCGTTACACGAACCCGGTTTCCGAGGTCACTAGGGCGGCGTCCGAGCAGTCTGGGACAGGCCCTGATAGAGGTGATGAGGGGAGGCAACCAGCCGGCGCCGGAGCGGCTGGGCGCCCTGCGTGTGGCAAAGTAGTGACAGTGCCTCCTTGACAAGCAGCCACAGATCAAAGCATAGTTAGAATTAGATTTGATACGGGAAGGAGAACCGCTATGAGCACCACGGGAAAGGACGTAGCTCGAGAGGTGGCGGGACATGCGGGCAGCTTTGTAGGTGGAGCAGCTGGTGTAACGGCAGGCGCCACAATTGCCTTCATCGTCTTCCCACCAGCAGTACCGTTGGTCGCCCTCGCCAGCTTAGTTGCGGGCAGGGTGGGAGGTAAGAAGGGAGCACAGAAGCTCGTTGACGAATTTTACTAATGCCGTTAATTCTGCGTTTTCAGGGAGGTACCTATGAGCACTCACACCTGGGACTCTGTTAAGAAGTATTTCGACGAACTCAACGAGAGGCGCCATCGCGCGGGAGAGGTGGCCAAGACCGGTTGGGACGATATCACTAAAAAGCATAAGACTCCTGAAGAGGCAATGCTTGACCTAGACGCGAAAGCAAAGGAGCTTGACGAGCAAATCAAGGCTAAGCAGACTCGAAGAGCTTAACGAGTAAATCAAGCCTCAGTGGCGTCTGGTGCCTCGTTTGGACTAAAGACACCATGGGGCCGGGTTGGCGGTCGCTGACTCGGCCCTTTAGTGTGCTCCGGCGCAAGCGCCGCAACTTTTAGGCGGCTATTGCGAGGCTGATTGCACCCGCCCACCGAACTATCTCCTCGAAGATGGCGGCGAAGGGGAGCGGCGGCACAATACGGTAATGCGCTACTACGCCGCTATACAGACCACAAATCCTAATTTGCTACTTTGGGATAAGAGTGGTTGCATCCTGACCAACGTAGATCATATACAAGACATAGACGTTTCGAGGCCGCGTCTCGAAGTGAAGCGCCGGGTTGTCGTCTGCCACTCCGCCAGTCTTACGAATCTCGTTATCGCCCCAGAAGTGCTCCGTTGGGGAAGCTGCCGCCCGTTCGAACTGGACGTGGTAGCTGTTGAACGTGTGCATATGATCGTTTAACTGCGCCTGATCGTGTTGAGACGAACCGACCGCGTCCGCAGTATGGCCTCGAGTTCCTGGCGACTGGATCTCTGGCCTCGGAGATTCCCTCTTTGGCGCATCAGGGTCACCTTGAAGAGTGTGCGGAGCTTGAGCCAGCGCTCCGTCGTTCCAACCCCGCAGAAACATACCGCGGAGATCAGGCAGATAAAAATCTGTTGAACCATTTCCGCTTCCCCAAGTGCTTCGCAAGAGCTTTGCCAGCGGGATGAAAGTGTCCCGATCCGCGGGCTGTCCGGCACACTCAACCCAGCCCTTCTTGGCGAGTTGTTTGACCAAGTCCCGAGATTCAGTTCCGAACGCGAAGGTGCGGACCTCGCCGACAACCCAGCCTTCGGCGCTCACCTTAAGGCAGGCTGTCCCCTTGCAAGGCGGAGCTTCTGCACCGTAGGCGACATTAAGCACCAAGATCGCAGTTATAGACGGAATGGTAAAAGTTCGTATACCCGTCATCTTTTTCTCCTTTGCCTAACATGGGTTTGCGTTGAACCTATGACAAATTTGAGTAAGAGAGCGAAAGCTCTGCATTGCTCAGTCCGTCACTGACAGGCTAAGGGAACACTTCTTCGGCGTCATCACCCATTTGGGTGATGTCTGCTAAACTATGCTAAATGGGGCGACTTAGTACCCGTTAACGCAAATACAAGCACGTAATTTTTTACCTCTATACGGTAAACTCCTCCATAAGGAGGAGACGGTCAATGCCGAGAAAGAGCCCCTACACGATCGAGTTGACGATCGAAGAACGTACTGCTCTCGAGCGACAGGCACGCCGTTATACGTTACCGTACAGAGATGTCATGCGAGCCAAGGTCGTCCTACTCGCGGCTCAGGGAATTGGCAATGATGAGATCGCGGCACGCCTCGACTCCCGCCGAGAGATCGTGTCGAAGTGGCGCAAACGGTTCTTCGAAGAACGACTCGCCGGGCTTGAGGAGCGCCCCCGGCATGGTCGACCTCCGGCTTTTCCCCCCGGAGGTAGTCGTCGAAGTCAAAGCCATCGCCTGTGAGTTGCCTCAACGCCTCGGCCTGCCCCTGTCGAGACTCCACGTCCCAGATATCCGCGCAGAGGTGCTCCACCGCGGCTTGGTTGCCGAGATCTCCGGCACCACCATCTGGCGATGGCTCGCTGCCGATGCGATCCGGCCTTGGAGTCACCGCTCGTGGATCTTCCCCCGCGACCCTCACTTCGAGGACAAGGCCGGCCGCGTACTGGACCTGTACTCTCGCCAATGGGAAGGTAAGCCCTTGGGAGCTCAGGACTTCGTCATCTCTGCCGACGAGAAAACCTCGATCCAGGCACGCCATCGCTGCCACCCCACGCTGCCTCCCAGCCCTGGACGAATCGCCCGGCTCGAACACGAATACGAGCGCCGGGGAGCTCTGGCGTACCTGGCCGCCTGGGATTGCGGCAGGGCCAAAATCTTTGCTCGCTGCGAGACCACAACCGGTATCGAGCCGTTCCGCCGCCTCGTCGACCAAGTTATGAGCACTGAGCCCTATACTTCCGCCCAACGAGTGTTCTGGATTGTCGACAACGGCAGCAGTCATCGAGGCACTTCGGCAAGCTGGCGCCTCACTCAAGACTGGCCCAATGCTCACCTCGTCCATCTGCCGGTTCATGCCAGTTGGCTCAATCAGGTCGAGATCTATTTCTCAGTCATCCAACGAAAGGTGCTCGAGCCCAACGACTTCATGGATCTCGCCGAAGTCCAACAGCGCCTTCGCGACTTCGAGATCCTCTACCAACGGACTGCCAAGCCATTTGAATGGAAGTTCACTCGCCAAGATCTGGCCAAGCTACTCCAACGCATCTCCGACAAGGACCTCCAACGAGCCGCCTGATGAATACGTGTCTGAACTTCCGTGCCAGAGTACTTAGGTGCCCGTCACCGCCAGTGAGAGTGAGAGTCCAGGATGGGAGATTCGGAGAGAGAACTCCTCAGCATCGTCGATAGTATCTATGCGACCGTCGATGACCCGACAGGCTGGACGGAAGTGCTTCGGCGCCTTTCAGGACTTCTGCGGGCAAGCGTCGGAACACTTGATCTTTATGGTTTCGCGGCGCGCCGTGGCAATATCGCCGCCTTCTGGAACCTCGATCCCGACTTCAGTCGCATCTACAGCGAGCAGTTCGCCGGCAAGAATGTCTGGATGAATTCTCGGCGTGCGCGCGAAATCCCGCCGGGTGTCGTGATCACCGGCCAGATGCTTGTCTCTGACGGCGAGCTTGAGAGGAGCGAATTTTATCAGGAGCTGCTCCGGCCACATAACCTCTTTCACATGATTGGTGGCCGGGTTCTTGAGCAGGGGGTATCGGCGGCGACTCTGAGCTTCCTACGTCCAAAATCTAAGGGGCCATTCAGCGCAGACCAAGTTACTCTCGTGGAGGCCTTGATGCCACATCTGCTCCGCGCCGTGCAGGTTCACTCCCGCATAACCGGCATCGCCGAACGAGAAGAAGCCGTAAACGATGTCATCGACCGTCTGCCCTTCGGCGTGGTCCTCGTTGACCGTGGCGGGAGGCCGATTCTCGTCAACCGGACAGCCTCTGAAATCGCCGCCGTGGAGGACGGCCTCGTGATTCACAGGGAGGGCATTGCGGCCTCCTCGGCCGCCGATACGGCGTCGTTGCTCCGCTGTTAGCGGTCACGAGCTTCCGTAGGAATTTGGACATTTAGGTCGGCTCTGGCCCGGAGGTAGTCGAGGTATGCGGAGTCGGGTGTCAGCCTTTGGACCTCGTCGATGAGGGGGAGAAAGTAGGCAAGTGATCGGATGGGGGGTAGGGGCGGAGCCTGCGAGCCTCGGAGAGTCCTTCTTGCGATGGCGAGCAGGAAGGCGGTGTCGATGATCTCCAGGGAGATCTTGCGGTTGAAGAGCTTGTCGGCGAGGAGTCGATCGTAGGGGGAGGGGCGGCGGGCCGCCGTGTGAGGCAGCCCGCAGTATTGGTCGAGCAGTCGTTTCAAGTAGTCGGTCCGGTTGAGGCTCATGCGGATCGTGCCTTACGCCGTGCACTGGCTTCAAGCTCGCTCTCTCGGCGCCTGTAGCTGTCGCCTTCGATGAGGGTGACATCGGCGTGGTGAGTGAGTCGGTCGATGAGGGTGACGATGCAGGTGGCGTTTGGGAAGATGGTGTTCCAGTCCTTGAAGGCGAGGTTGGTGGAGACGAGCAGAGAGCGCCGCTTTTCATAGCGTGGATTGATGACGTTGTAGAGCAGATCGGCGGCGTGCTCGTCGTAGGAGAGGTAGCCGATCTCGTCGATACAGAGCAGGTGGGGTCGGGTGTAGGCGGCGATCCTCTGTCTTCGCCGTTCTGGGGAGTCGCACTGGACGTCGTCGAGCAGCTCGGCGGCGGTGCGAAAGAGAACGGAGTATCCGGCGAGGACGGCCTGGTCGGCGATGTTCTTGGAGAGCAGGGTCTTGCCGACGCCGTTGGGTCCGAGCAGGACGAGGTTTCGTCCTTCGCGGAGGAATTCCAGCGAGAGGGCGCGCTCGATGAGCGGTCGATCGAGTTTCTTGGGCCAGTTCCAATCAAAGTCGGCCATCGGTTTGAAGGCCCCCAGACGGCTCTTGATGCGCCGTCGTTCGAGGGAGCGTCTGGAGCGGTGGGCGACCTCGTTGCGGATGACCTCTTCAAGCAGATCGCGGGGTGCGAGATTGCGCTCGATGGCGCGTGCCAGCAGATCGTCGAGTCCGGCCGCGGTGGCATCGAGGCCGAGGGCTTTGAGCTGGACGGCGAGGTCACTCATGGTCGGGCTCCGGGTCGGATTCGGCGAGTTCGTCGTAGCCGCTGAGAGAGTGGGGTTGGACGTGGAGGCTGGCCAGCTCAGGGCGGTCGGCGAGATCGACCGGCAAGGGCGGTTGACGGTGGCTGTCGCGGCGATGTTTCTCGATCAGGTACTCGACGGCGGAGAGGGTTGGGGTGCTGTGCTTGAGGGCGTCGCTCAGCGCAGCCCGCAAGAGGTCGGCGCCATAGAGAGTGAGCAGTCGATCCAGGCGGTCGGTCAAGCGTGCGGTGTTGCGATGGCGGGGGAAAGCCGCCTTCAGGAAAGGTTCGACTTCGGGGATGGCCAGCCGGAGCGGCGATTGTGCGGCGTCGCCGCGAGCGGCTCGTTTTGTACGCAGCAGTGCCGCCGTATGGGCCGGGTCGGTGATCTGCTCGCCTTGATGGTAGGAGCGGCGGTGGCGGGCTACCTCTTGGAGACCCTCGAAGATCTGGACGTTTTCGCCGGTGGCGAGGAGCACGAGGTCCTTACCGACCGCAGAGGGTGGGATCGAATAGCCGTTGCGATCGAAACGGACCCAGAGAATCTTGGCGCTGCGCACTGAGGTACGCTGGCGGGTGTCGAGCCGATGCTGGGGCAAGGCCAGCAGACGGGGCTGTTCCTCGTCAAAGGCCTCGCGGCAGGAGCGGCCTGGATCGTCGGGCCAGCGACGAGGGGCGGCGACCTCGGCGATCCAGCGCCCCACGCTCGTATTGAGGGCCTGCAGCGTGGTGAAGCCCTGGGCGGCAAAGAAAGACTCCCGCAAGAAGCGGATGGAGCGCTCCACCCGCCCCTTCCCGTTGCCGCGGGCGACGTGGCAGGGGCGGGCTTGAAAGCAGTAGTGCCCGGCCAGCTCGAGATAGCGCGGATGGAAACGGATCTGCTCGCCGCGGCGTTCGAGCACGACCGAGCGCAGATTGTCGGTCTGGAGGATGCGGGGTACGCCGCCGAAGCGCTCGAAGGCGTTGACGTGGCCGCAAAGGAAGCTTGCAAGGGTCTGGTCGAAGAAAAACTCTACGTACAGCATCCGCGAGTAGCTCAAGGTCAGGACGAAGGCGGAGAGCCGGCGCTTTGCGCGGCCGAGAGACACCGCGCCGAAGTCGGCCCAATCGACCTGCCCCGCCTCGCCCGGCAGGGCCTGGAGGCGGGTGAAAACCTCGCGCCGGCTCGGACGCAGCGTGCGCACCACGCGCCGCAGTTGTACGACGCTGCCGGGAAAGCCTCGTTCGCGAAGCATCCGATGCAGCACCGTGGAGCGCAGCCGCGGATAGCGCTCGAGAGTCTCTTGGAGAAGCGGAAGATACGGATCGGTGATCCGCGGGCGCACCTTGCGCGGTGGCGGTGGCCCCAACGGCCGATTCAGAGCCCTGCGGACAGCGTCCGGATGCACGCCGAACTGGGCTGCCAGGGTGCCGATCTTCCAACGTTCGGCGTAGTGCAGGCGACGAATCTCGGACACGACTTCGACAGTGAGCATGGCTCACCTGGCCTCCACGATCAGGGTCTGTCCACTCGCTCGTGCCGCAGCACACCACACAGCGTCTGACCGTCGGCGTTCGCTGTTCACAGGCCACCTCCCACGGCCGCTCGCGCGGCGCCTGCGGCAAGCAGGGAGGCAGCGGCTCGCCGCTCAGCGTCGCCGAGCTGTCGACCTTCTGGGAAGAGGGGACCCTTACAGGCACAAGCCCAGCGCGCCGCCGGGCCCGGTGCTCGCGCTGATGGCGAGCGTTGTTCTCCCGGCCGTGGGGCGTGGCCAGCTGACGACGTTTGGACTCGCGGCGAAGCTGCCGCCGAGACAGATCGCGACAAGGCCTGGACCCGTACCGATGGCCGCGGTCGCAGCCACAACAGATCTCGAAACGCAGCTCGCAGCAGCGGCAGTGCCGCTCATGAAGAACTCTCACCTCACCCGACGACATCGCAGCCTCCAAAGCCGGCGCCCTGGACAACCGCATTCCGCCTGTGCGAGGCTGTACGTGCTTGGTGTTGCCTCTCCCCTGATCGGGTGGCGGAACACTACTCAGACCCCGGCGGCCACCGGGGTCGTTTCTTTTCTGCCGGCTCCCCTCAGCATACCCCGCCTCCCCCCGCACCCCCTCCCGCCGCAACCCCTCCCGCCGCGCTCCGCGCGGGATGATGCCGTCGAGCTACTGGTTCAGATTTCTACGGGTTTTGGTGAGCGGCAACACTCCGCCTCATCTCGCAGGCATGCGCCACCTGTGACACAGTGGGGCGACGCTCTGTAGGGACTCTCGGCCTCAGTCGCCCGTCCCTGAAGCCAAGGCTCGTCGTCCTCGTGGCCCCGCTCACCTCTAAGAGCCGATTCCTCGCAGCAGAGGGCGCGCGAGCTGTCCTTTTCATCACTGATCCTACTGCATACCCATTCCAGACCTCCGATGCGGTCACCTGCCTTTTCGACCTGACATCCGCCGAATCAAGACTTTGCCAGTACCTTGCGCGGGGGCGAAGCCTCGAAGAGACGGCGCTTGACCTAAGGATATCCTCGAATACAGTGAGAACCCACCTCAAACGGGTGTTTGAAAAGACGGGCACCCATCGTCAGGCGGAACTCGTTCTGCTACTTACTAAAGGAATTCCGTTCGTCCGAGAGAGTTGATGTATCGACTTAACGGCCGAGCTCCGACCTGGACTAGCAAGCGCCAGGATGCTGCGGGGATGGCCCCCTTCACGGGCGTTCTGAAGGCGGGTACCATGACTCCGTGGATCTCCATACATTCCGGCGAGATGCTCTTCTCTTTAATCCCGAAGAATTCGGGCGGATTTTCGCCTTCGTAGACTTCAGTAATGTCCGCTATTGGGCGAAATCCTTCTGGCCTGACGAGAACCGCGGGCATCTCACCCGGGAGATAGACATCGAAAAGCTTGCCCAGGTGATCGAGATGGTGGGCACCGCAGAGAAGTTTTTTTACTACGGCCATTACAAGGCGCGGCCGCACCTCCCTCCCGAACACCCTTCGAATGTTCCGTACCGCAACTCCATCTATCGCATCGACAAAGCCCGTAAAGCCGGCTTTACCATACGAACTAAGGAAATCAAAACTATCGACACCTACGACGAATCCGGCAAGCGCCAGGGCCAGATCCACAAGTGCAACTTCGACGTGGAGATCACAATGGATATGATCAAACAGCTCCCCAAATACGATACAGTCTTCTTATGGTCGGGGGACAGCGATTTCGGGCCGCTCCTAGCCTACCTGAAGAGCAAGGGCAAGAAGGTCGTTACGGTCTGCGCCAGGGCGTTTGCGAGCAGCGAGCTACAGAAGGCTTCAAGGCCATTCATTCCAGCCGATCGTCTGCGGGACCAGCTAGAGCTTGTACCATATAAAAAAGCACTCCCGGCGTAAGCCGGGAGGCAGAAGTACGATCCTAATATCCCATAGGCAGGGGCAGCCTTGCGACTGCATTAGCAGTATAACAGCTAGCTGCAAGTCGTCAAATCATCCTTCATCTCCTCTTCAGTTGCAGAGCCCAAGCGGGATTCGAGAAGATCGCCAAGCTAATTTGGGCTACCTTGCGTTGTAGGAGGTTTTCTGGCTTGCTGACTCGCTACGTCACCTTGTGCTCTTCGTCTGTTCCTAGTGCTGTCTGATCCGCCTCCATCAGTTGCCTAATGTTTCCAAGCTTTTCCTTGGAACCCGGCTCAGCCAAAAAGGTTCGAACTTCGTGGAGAAAGGCCCGCAGGTCGCTATTAGTGGCATCTTTTGACCATCGCCTGAAAGGTTTTGCCGCGTCAATCCTAAGTTCCTGGTCTTGAAGCCGAGGGTTCGAACCGACAATTTGGAGGGTGAGACGCTTTTCCTCCGGCGTGCCAGCCAAGAACCGCGAAGCCAGGACTTTGTTGAATTCCACGAGAAGCCTGTAGGGTTCGAACCGATTAGCATCCTCGCTGAGCTTTTCAAGTTCCTGCGTGGCGCGGATGCGCTCGCGGGTGAGTTCTTTGCGCTCTTGGACAAACTCAGCATCGTCCAGGAGATCCCGGATGCGAAGCTTGTTGAGGTTCGCGAGCTGGCGGTCGAGTGCGGCGACTTGGTTCTCGAGCGCCCGCCGTTGCTTTGCGAGGATTTCTTCTTCGTCGGACGCAAGCCGGTCAAAGCGCTCTAACTGAAGGTCGTGGAACTTCTGCGGAAGCGCGATCTCTTCTAGGAAGCGTGCCGCTTGCCCTTCGAGCTGCCGATCAGATACGGATCGTTGGGTGCAAAGGTAGTCGAGACGCCGCCAGGAGCAGTGATAGTAGACGTAGCGGGAGCCGAAGCGGTTCGTCTTGTGCTCCGCCGTAACGGCGAAGCCGCATTCCCCGCAGCGTAGGAAGCCGCGATACGGGAAGTCATAGGTCTTCCGCCGCGGTCGCCCAGGACGGCCGAGGAGCTCCTGCGCCCGCTCGAATTCGGAGAGGGTGACCATGGGCTCGTGCTTCCCTGCGTACGTCTTGCCCTGCCATTCGATGATTCCCGCGTAGAAGGGGCTCTTGAAGATTTTGTAGATGGCGCTCTTCGTGAACGGCGCGCCGCCGATCCTCTTATGGGTTCTCGTCCTGAGGCCCCACTCGTCCTTTGCCATCTCCCAGATGCGGCGTGGGTTCGCCTCCTCGGAGAGGAGGAGCCGCCACATCCGCTGGATCGCATGGAACCGCTCCGGGTCGGGGACGATCTCTCCGCTCTCGCGGTCGTTCAGGTACCCCGCCGGCGCAAAGTTCGGGAGCCAGCCCTTCTCGACCTTCGCGCGCATGCCGCGGCGGACGTTTTCCGAGAGCGCGTCCACGTAGTACTTGGAATAGCCGAAGATGATCGAGAGCATGAACTTGCCCTGCGAGTTGTTTTCAAAGCCGTGGTTCGCGAAGCGCAGATCTTTCAGCGTGCCCTTGTCGAGGAGGTAGATGATCCTGCCGCCGTCGATCGAGTTCCTCGCGAGCCGATCCGGGTGCCAGGCGATGATGCCGTCCGCCGCGCCCTTCTCGATCTCGCGAAGCATCTCTTCGAAGACGGGACGCCCGGGCGCCTTCGCGCTCTGGGCCTCCTCGAAGGTCCGGATGATCGTGAGACCCGCGCCTGCCGCGTGTCGCTCCATCTCTGTCCGCTGCGAGTCTATCGAGAGGATCTGGCGATCCTCCGACTCGCTCGACTTCCGGCAATAGAGAAAATATTTCATGTTTTCTGTGTGTCTTCTACCCTCGAAGGTGTTCGGTCCGATGATGCCGCAGGGCGTCGCGCGAGCATGAGGTAGAGCGTGTCAAGGCGGCTGATATGTTCGCGCGCCTCGTCCACGGTGATCTCTTCCTCGAACTCTTCAAGCCAGATCGCTTGGAACCGGCGGATGTCGTCGTCCGTGATGCGCACGCGAAAGACGATACTCCGTGCTCGACGAGTGAGGTAGGCGGCGGCGCACGCGGCCGTTCAGGGCAGAAGTTGCGGTTGGGTGAGTGATTCGACCTTTGCTTAGGATGGTACGAAGAAGCGACGAATTCGTCAAAAGGTGTTCTTGACGCTTTCCCGCACTCCGTTCGTTTCGCCTAGGACCCATCTCAAAAACACCTCCGCAGCATGATCTTCATGCAGGACAACTCGACGAATCCCAGGAAGTTCTCCGGATTCCGCTCGTAGCGGGTGACCAGCCGCCGGTCGTTCTGCAGCCAGGCGTTCAGGCGCTCGATCTTCCAGCGCTTTCTGTATCGGCGCAGCCTCCTGCCGTCCTGGTGCGTGGCTCTCCTGTTGTTCTTCCTTGCGGGGATGATGGGCTCCACGCCGCATTCGACGAAGAAGTTCCTGACGGCGTTCGAGTCGTAGCCCCGGTCCGCGACCATGACCGCCGGCCTCTCCCGCACGAGGCGTCCCTTGAACGTCCCTTCCGCGAGCTTCATCTCCGAAGGCGATGCGGAGTGGACGCCGACCGCGACGGGCAGGCTGTTGCCATCGCAAATCGCCATGATTTTCGAGCCTTTGCCGCGCTTCGTGGGTCCTACGCAGAGCCCCCTTTTTTCGCCGAGGCGAAGGTGGCGTCCATGAACCATTCGTCGAGGGTGAGCTTGCCCTCGCGGACCAACTCCTTTGCGAGCTCCCGCAGTATCTTCTGGAAGAGCCGCATCCGCACCCATTCCTGGAACCTGCGGTGGCAGGTCTGGTACGGCGGGTATCGCTCCGGCATCTCCTTCCACTGGGCCCCGGTTCGGAGCACCCAGAGGATGCCGTTCAAGACGTCCCGGTCTGGCCTCCGGGGACGGCCACGGCCTTTCTTCTTCCACGGATGCACGGGGAAGAGCGGCTCGATGGCCGCCCATTCACGGTTGGTGAGATCCATGCCAAAGATGGGAATATGACGACCTTATGGGGTCATTCTACCATTTTTGAGATGGGTCCTAGATTTATCCAGGCGCCTGGTCGCGCATGAAGCCCAAAACCGGATGTCCGTAAAGGGTGTGGAAATGTCGTCCTTCACTAGTTCCATTGCGCGGGTATTCTAATACACGCCATGACGACCCTCCCATTCGACATAGATTGCAGCTTGTCCTTCCCAGAGATTCGCGCCGGTCCGGATGATTTCGTTTCTCCAATCATTCACCCCGTCGCTTCAATTTACTTCTAACCTATGGACAACACCCCAACTCGCATCTTCGCCCTCGATCCCACGAACAAAGGCTTTGGTTATGCCGTCATCGAGCTGCCGCTCCGTCTCGTCGAATGGGGGCTCACGCGCATCAAGGGCGACAAGCATACCGATGCGATCCTCGGCTTCGAGAAGCTCCTCGATCGCTTCCGACCGGACGCGGTGATTCTCGAAGACGTCGATGCTCCCGGTTCGCGCAGGCAGCCGCGCGTCCGCCGGCTGATCGAAGCCCTCCTGAAGCTCGCCCGCGAGCGCGGCATCGCGGTATATGCCGTGGCCCGTACCGCGGTCCTCAAATGCTTTCCGCCGAGCGAAGGCGTTGCGACCAAGCATTCGGTCGCGAAGCAGCTCTCCTTCCAGTTCCCCGAGCTGAAAGACAATCTCCCGGCACCGCGGAAACCTTGGCAGAGCGCCCGCGAGGGCATGTCGTTCTTTAACGCCCTGGCGCTCGCCATGACCTATGCGAAGGCATAGCGGAATCCGAAGCTCCCAGAGTGCAAGGCGGCCACAGAGGCCGCCTTTTGCGTTTCTTTCCCGACAGCTACCCTGACCGCTAGAACCTCTAACAATTCAGGAAAGGGGGATGCGATGCCTCAGGGTTTCGTGTCGTTTGCGGAGGTAAAGCGTGCGGTCACGATGGAGGCTCTTCTGGCCCGATATGGCCTCCTCGCGAGCATGGCAGAGAAAGGCCGGAACCTCACGGGATCTTGCCCCTTCTGCAAGGGCAAGTCGGCGCGCCAGTTCCAAGTGAATCTCGCAAAGAGCGCTTGGTACTGCTTCGGGTGCAAGCAAGGCGGGAACGTCCTCGATTTTGTCGCGAAGCGTGAAGACATGAGCGTTCGCGCCGCAGCCTTGAAGCTCGACAGCTGGTTCGAGCTCGGGCTTGTGGAGAAGAAGGAGGAGCTGCGGGCCGAAACGCCTGCCGCTTCGGCTGAAGGTCCTGTCGCTTCCGTCGAACCCCCGCCGGCAGCGAACGAAGCCACGCCCGCCGAGAACCTGCCCTTGGCCTTCACATTGAAAACCCTTGATCCGAACCACGATGGCCTCGCGGAGCTGGAACTCCGGGCCGAGACCATCGAGCGCTTCGGCGCGGGCTACTGCACGAAGGGACTCCTCAAAGGCCGGCTCGCGATCCCGATCCATAGCGGTCGCGGAGAGCTTCTCGCCTACGCCGGCCTTGCGGTCCAGGACGGCGTGACTCCGCGGAACCTCTTCCCGCCAAAGTTCCACCCAGCCCTCGAAGTCTTCAACCTGCACCGTCTCATGGAAGTCACCGAAGGGACGGGACCGCTCTACCTGGCGCCGGAGATCGAGGGCGTGCTGAGGCTCGCCGAAGCCGGGGTGGTCTCCGCGCTTGGCCTCTTCGACGGCTCGCTCTCTCCTATGCAGGAGGAAGCCATCGCGAGCGTCCTTTCGCTCTACGAGGGCTTCCTGCTCATCGGCGAGGGCTTCGCCGACCGCACGATCGCCCGCCTCGCCCGCTACGCGACCGTCTCCTGGGTCCCAGATCTCCCCGCGCAATCGGCGACAGGTCCTTCCGCCCCGCGCGCCCAATCTCCCGACCACCCTTAGCTCGCACCCTCGCTCGTCGAGGTGGGCTCGGCGACCCGGGTCACTTCAGAAGGAGTTCCCATGCACCGGAGAATCACGGTGACCTCATATTTCGACGCGAGAGTGAGCGTCCCAATGATCCGCCTCCGTGGCCGGTGGCTCGTGCGTGCCGGTTTCCGCGAAGGCGATGCCATACGGATCGAGGTCGAGGAGGGGCGCCTGGTCCTCACGCGGCCCCCAGATCCGGCAAGCATCCTCCTTCCCGAGGAGCACTGATTCCCATGGCCCCGCGGCACGACCGCCCGGGGCTTTTTTCTTTTTCGGCCTTTGCGGCAGGTGAAGCGCAGCCCTCCCGGCGGCAATTCCAGGCGGGCAGTTTGGGCGTCTGGCGCTCGCAGGAAAGTCGAGCGAGGCCGGCGGTCGAGGATGGCCCGATCGAGCTGCTCAGCTCTTTCCCCGTAGGAGAGGAGATGGGCAAGGACGAGCGGAGCATTCTCGACGCGGCGGACCGCGCTTCGGCTTTGGCCGGAAGGCGAGCGCCTAGCCGTCAGTCCTCGATCCCGAGATAGACCCGGAGCGCCCGCCGGATGACTTCGGCTTTGGAGCACCGGTCCTTCTTCGCCCGTTTGGCGAGCGAATCAGCCTCGTCCTCGTGAAGGTAGCTCACCTCACGGACGAGGTTCGTGCCGGCGAAGCGCTTCCGCTCGTCCGATGTTTTCTTCTCGTCGCTCATACCCGGAGAGGATACCTCATGCATCTAGCATAGATCTAGACTAGACACAGCTTGGCATGGGACGTAGAATCGCCGCTTATGAGGCGGTCCGTGGTAGGGCAGGACCCGAACGCCATCGGAGAGCCCTACAGGATCGCGTGAGAGCGGGGAGAGCGTATCTCCCCATACCAAGGAAGCGGCCCCGACAGAGGCGGTCACCTGCTGCCGGAGCCTAGCCAAGCATGAAGGAGTGAACTCCATGCCTGACCGCGACGAGTCTACCCCAGCCGTCCCCATCCCCCGCATCGATCCCGCTCTGTGGGAAGAGCACGAGGGACTGCGCGAAACCCTCCTCCTCCACATCACCGACCCCGAGGCGAACGAGACACTCCGGCGGCTCGGGGGCTTCTTCTACAGCGCCTCGCTTGCATGCGCCGAGTCCTGGCCCCACCACCCCGAGGGCGAGACGCGCGCCGAGCTCAGGGCCGCGCTCGCCGACCTGCGACACCTGGAAGGCTTCCTCGCCTCGATCGGCCGGGAGCACGTGGTCTCGTCCCTTTCCTCCGCTGACGAGGCGCTCTCAGAGTTTGCGGAGGGGCAGGCGCTTGAACTCTCCCGAATCGCCGACGGGATCGAAGAGGCGCTCGGAGCGGGGATATAGCCATGGCCCGCATCCCGACGCCCCTTACCTGGAAGCGCCGCAAGTTCGCCGTCTTCGAGCCGATGGGAATGACCGACCGGCTCTACGCCGTCGCCGTCTCGGGACTCGTGTCCGGCCCCTTCGCCATCTACAGCCTCTCCGGGAGCAACTGGTTCAACCTCATCCACCTCCCGTCCCAGGCGAAGATCATGAGCCTCGAAATGCAGAGCGGCTGCAAGTATGCGGCGGAAGAGTACGCCGCCTGTGACGTCAATTGGTGGACCTGCATCCCGGAGGAGGTCATCGGCCCCGACCTCCAGGAGATGCGGAACATCCATGCCCGCCTGAAGCCCGATTCCTGGATCGCGAGCGATTGGAGGAAGAGAGAGGACAAGAACCGAAAAGTGGTCGCTCCTTCCGCGCCATAGCCTGCCTGAGCCCGGCCCAGGGAGCACCCTGAGGCCGGGTGGTCGTTACCGCCTCCTGATTCGTCGGGGTCGATGAGCACCCGAGTCGCTCTTCCAATCCTCCCTTACACCGCCGGCAAGAAAAAGAGCCATCCTTGCGGGATGGCTCATGGCATGTATAGAGGAACGGAGTCGCCTCACCCTTCCGCGAGAAACTCCTCGAACCGCTTTCTCACTTTGGGGAAGGCGAGCCGTACCCGCCCGCGCTCCCAGGCGACGACGGTCGAGGGATTGAGTCCGAGTTTCGCGGCCAAGGCAACCTGCGAGAGGCCCTGCCGCTCGCGGAGCATCCTGATCCGGTCGCCGATCTGGCCGGCCTCCTCCCTTGGGTCGTAGCCGAGGAAGGCCACGACCTGCGGCATGAAGCGGGTCTGGACCCTCGTGTGGTTTCCCTCCCAATTGAAGAGGGTCGCTTTGGAGACGCCAAGCTCACGGGCAACCTCGTCGTGGCGGAGGCCCCGGTCCAGGCGGACCTTCCGGAGGTGGTCGCCGAGGGTCTTGGGTCCTGGGGGATAGCCGCGCGGAGGCGGCATGGGGGCGGTAAGGGTGAGGTGGCAAAAGGGCAAGTCAAACATCGTGCTTCATGGGGCACTTCAATTCGAAGATCGCCCGGGAGATCGGCCGTCTCACGGGCTGGCGGGAGAAGATCTTCGGGCGGAGGTACCAGGCCATCCTGATCAGCCACGAGGATGCGGCGCAGATCGACCGTCTGCGCTACGTCCTCAGTCATGGCTGCAAGGAAGGCCTCGTCGAGCATCCCCAGGATTGGCCCGGCGTCCACTGCGTCCAGGCGATCATGGAGGGAACGGTGCTCGAGGGCTGGTGGTTCGACCGCACGAAGGAGTATCTGGCCCTCCGCCGTGGAGAAGACTTCGGCCCCTTCCAGTATGCGACTCGCGAGACCCTGGAGCTTGATCCGCTCCCCTGCTGGAAGCATCTGACACCGGAGAAGCGGAGGCAGCGGGCCGCCGTGCTGGTGTCGGAGATCCATGAGGAAGCCACCGACCGCAGGGAGCGCACAGGAATCCCGCCGCTCGGACCCGCCGCGATCCTGGCCCAGAGTCCACAAAGCCAGCCGGCGAGGACCAAGAGATCTCCCGCGCCAGCGGTCCATGCCGCGAGCCTCGCCGTCCGTCGCGAGCTCCGCAACGGCTACTTCTGGTTCGTCGCCGCCTACCGTGACGCCGCCGAGAAGCTGCGGGCGGGGAAGCGCGACCAGGCGTTTCCCCTCGGCTGCTTCCCTCCGGCGTTGCCGTTCGTCGGAGGATGAGTTCCGACAGGCTGGCGATCTGACGGTCGCCGGATCTCGACCGCGCGTTCCGCGGTGGAGTGGGAGAGGTGTGTCCAGATCTCGTATTGGGTGGCCCAATTCAGGCCAAACTCGTCCTCAGTCTCGCCTCAAGACTCGCAGGAGGCCTTCACGAGTCGCAAATCCGCCCCCGACCGAGATTATTTCAGTCGAGCCCGGAGCGGTCCGGCCGGTCCGTCGCGCTTCGACCTTTGCGACAAGGGTGGCACCACGTTCCGGCACCTCGTTCGGCACCCCGTTTGGGGGGTGCACCTCGTTCGGGGGGGATGCTTATCTTGGAGAGTGCTTGACAAGCAGCGATTGAAGCGTCTAGCCTTTCTTTTGACTACCGTGCTAGCGGCAAGAATGTTATCCCACGCGTCAAAGGGTGGCTTACCCAAAGGAGTTGGGGATGAAAAAGAAGACCAAGATGGTTCTCAAGCTCCATCGTGAGACACTGCTGAAACTTGGCCTGGATTCCGTGGCGGGAGGGCGGACCATTGACTCTGCATGCGTCGGAACTTGCGCCAGTGCATGTTATGCCTGCGGTAGCGGCGATGCCGGATGCACCATTACAGGTCCTGTATACTGCAGCAATGATCCCACGTGCCCGCTGTCCTGTGTCTGCTGAGACCTATTGCAGCGAACCCCTGAGGTAGGCGACTGCGGTAACTAGAAGTCTAGAGGGCCACCTCCGCGACAAGGGTGGCACCTCGTTTCGAGGACACCTCGTTCTCGGCGCACCTCGTTGGGCGCTCACCTCGTTCTGCTGGACCTTCGCGACAAGGGTGGCACCTCGTCTCGGCGGGCCGCCGCGCTGGTGTCGGAGATCCAGGAGGAAGCCGCCGACCGCCGGGAGCGCACCGGAATTCCGCCGCTCGGACCCGCCGCGATCCTGGCTCAGAGTCCTCAGAGCCAACCGGCGAGGACCAAGAGATTCCCTGCGCCCGCGGTCCATGCCGCGAGCCTCGCCGTCCGCCGCGAGCTCCGCAACGCCTACTTCTGGTTCGTCGCCGCCTACCGTGATGCCGCCGAGAAGCTGCGGGCGGGGAAGCGCGATCCGCGGTTTCCTCTGGGCTGCTTCCCTCCGGCGTTGCCGTTCGTCGGAGGATAGGCCTCGACAGGCTGGCGTGACCTGACGATCGCTGGATTTCTCCCGCGCTTTCCGCGGCGTCTTGGGAGAGGTGTGTCCAGATCTCGTATTGGGTGGCCCGATTCAGGACGAATCCGTCCTCAGCCTCTCCTCGACACCCGCAGGTCCACCGTCACAAGTCGCGAGTCCGCCCCCGAACTGGATCTTTTCAGGCGAACCGGAGCGCTCCGGTGGGTCCGTCGCGCTTCGACCTTTGCGACAAGGGTGGCACCTCGTTCTCGCAGTCTTACTGAGCTTCGACCTTAAGCTATTCGGGTTGAACCTCGTTTGGCCGCTTCTGCTTCGACCACCATAGCCCGCGGAACGCTATATCTATCTCGGCTATCGCCCGCTGTGCATACTGACTCAGAGCACTAAGAAGTGCACGGTATGTGAGGGCATCGAGAACATCCTCTGGCAAACGGGCCGGGTCATCGACTCCAATCTCAAGGGTGGCCCGGAGAGGGAGGATAGGCCGCATAGGTGACTGGTAAAAGGCATATGGTAATATTAAATATGCGAGAGGGTGATGCTTGTAGCGAAGGTTTTGTATATCATATTTTTTATCCAATGCTTTTGCCAATTGCCGAACGTGCCAGTTATTTGGTTCACAGAATTCCATGAGCCTTGATAGCTCTTGCTTTGCGACAAATACAAAATGCCTATGGTACCATCGTTCTTCGAATAACTGCTGAAACTCAAACCAAGTTGTAAGTCTGATGTTGCTGTACGCGGCTGTTTCATAGGCGCCTTTCTGAAAACCCGATGCAGAGACAATGAAACCCGCGCTCGCACCGATGTCGGCCACAACGGTTCGGAAGCTATGAACAACACTCTTAGGTACAGCAGACCGCCAATGCTTGCACTCACATGCAATCGTGGTCGGGGGACCTGTCTCGGGATCGATCGCCCAAACGTCAAGGTTGACTAGACCTCTGGCGGTGTGCACATCGCACTCGACTTCTACTCGCATGCCGCACTCCTTAAGAATGGCTGCGACTTGGATTTGGAGATCTTGCCATGTTGGCGGAATTAGATTATCAATCATGGACTAGGTTGTCCTCAGAAGCAGCACGGCTTGTCGTCTCAGTTTATTCCATGCCAGCGTTAACTTGGGTCATACGAGAGCGCTGGGCAGCGCTACATGAGCGAAGTACCGTCGGCCTTCAACTTACGAAGGAGCAAAGGCGTGCGCTCTTCCTTTTTCTTTCCCGGATGCCTTGCTTCGGCGCAGATCAGCTTTCGTGGAACCTGGTCTATGGAATAGACTTGGAGGCAACGAGTTTCCTCGCACAAGCCTTACCTGATCATCGATGCTGCCAAGCAATGAATCACTTGCTTGCCATCCTCATATGCCTGCACTACCTCGTGGTAGGTCGTAGTCGAATTAATCCTACCTTCATGAGCAAAGTCGTTTCGCCAAATAATTAGGTTGTTGTACGATGACTTTATGTCACGGCGGTTTGCTCTTAGGTAAGCACTGGTGGAGGCATCTAACCTCTCTTGGAATTTCTTTGCATAACGAGGGCCAAATCTACCTACGTATTCGTCTTTTATTACGCTCAGCTTGATTCTTCCGTTAATTCTTTTGAAATGAGCCTCCACAAAATTCCCTAAGACGAGGTGCTTCTTAACGGCAAAATCGACAAATATATCCTTGATTGCCATTTCGTAAACTGTGACAGCGGCTATCGACACAAATCCTACATATTTTGCGGCTAGTAATGGATTAGTGAGCGAGGGGACCGTGCTGTTTAAGTGCGCAACAACGTCGTCGGCGTGCTGAAATCGAGTAGCGTAACTCATGGCCCGACGATAAGCCTAGGGAAGGAGATATTCTTCCACCTTAGAGATGCGATCCAGTACCGTTTTTGTATCAGTGGTATTGATCCGAGTATAGTCATCAAATTCGATATCCCCTAGCAACTTTGAGTACTGCTTCTTGAGGTCGACAGCGCCGAGCTTGCCATAGTTGGCCGCAAGTACGCTCATTACTGAATCGAGGGCCGATACGTTTAGTGGCCCTCTCAAGTGAAAGGGTCTGGCTCCGAGAGCGTCGACAATTGACTTGGTCAATTTTGGGAATACAGAAAAAAATTTAGTAGCCTTTTTTGTCGCTCCGGAATCGTGCTGTTTCATTGCCCTGTTGAGGAATTCTTTCATTGGCTTCTCGTATGCTGGCTCCGCGTCAACTAAGGCGAATACGCGAAGAAGAAGTTCGACGTCTTTCTGATGCTTGTCCAGGTATTTCTTGCCAAGTATTTTCCTCCAGTTTTCATCCTTGTTTGCCTCTCGGATCCGTTTGTTGAAGCCACCTCGAAATACACAGTTTCTGATTTCTTGTGGCTTGAGGGGTGTTCCTCCGGTATTTAGGCGCTCGAATATATGGTACGCGCTGGTACTTTCTCCGATGGGACTCAGTTGTCTAATATTTACAGCCCGCAGAACGGCTTGTTTCAATTTTCTTTGGTCGGGCTCATCTAGGTCGGTGAATCGCTTTCCGTGGTGCGGACTTTTTTCATCAAGCCCGGTCAGTCTGAACACTTGTCGCTTACCCTGTGTACTTTCTTTCCCAAAGTATCCATCGAAGAAAAAGACGACACTTAAAATTCTCTGTTGACCGTCAATCACGAGATTCTTGTTTTCCTCGTCGATATAGAAAAAAACAGGAGGCACTGGAAGGCCGCATAGAAAAGAATCGATAAGAAGTGAGGACTGACGTATGGACCACACGAATTCCCTTTGGTAATCCGGTATTAAGATGTCCTCGTCCTTCCACATTTGAGAAATGCCGCGGAGCGTGAAGTCGGATGGGTAGCTAGCTATGTCGTAGGTGATGGAAACGGTCTCTTCTTCCTGCTCTTCCTCGATCTCCAATTCGTCATCAGCCATTTAAGTTCTCCACTGGTTGGTCGGTTACGCCATCGATGAGTCCTTTTAACTCTATGACGATTTTTGCTAGGGGTCAACGCTTTCCTAGATGGCCGGCTTCTTGGCTCAAGCTGAGGGAACGAGGTAAAACGAGGTTTTACTATGAATGGCTCATTCGCATATACGTGTATACCGGCATGGATAGACATGCAGCCGAGTGGTTCGACGCCCTCGATGCCGGGCACGGTAAGGAGCAGGCTTCTGGGAAGACACCCGAAGAAAGTCGCACCCCAAGCCACTATCGCCGAGGGTGCTTCACTGTTGATGCCTTCTGCCCCCGCTCCGCAACCCGCGCCCGCACCAACTTCCGCACCAACCCCGCCCCCAACCCCCGCGCCGCCGCAAACCGCACCGTCCCCTTGCTCGTCTCGTACCCCGCCAACTCCTCCGCAAGCGCCGCGATCGGATACGCCCCCGGGTAGAAGGAGCAATGCTTCTTGCCTGCCCCGAAGGCGACGAGCATCTTGCCGTCGAGGCGGACGGCGGGGACGCCGTAGCTGATGCACTCCTCGAGGTTCGGGACGGCGGCGTGGATGTGGCGGCGGAGGGTCTCGAGGGCGGCGCGCTGGTCGGCGGGGAGGGCGGCGAGGAACTCGTCGATGGTCTTGGCCTTCGTGGGCATGATGCGCAGATTCTACAGGGCGTCTCGGCGTTCCGTCGATATCGAGACGCGGTTGGGCGGAAATCGGGCGGACGGCCCGGGCGGCCGGTCTCTTTGGGCCCGGCGGCTTCGCGGGCTCAGAGATCGGCTGCAACAGCGCCCGGGCTCTTGAAACATTGTTTTTTGGCTTCAAACATTGTTTTGGGCCAAAAAACAATGTTTCGGGGCGTCAAACAATGTTTGAGCCCGAAGAACATTGTTTCGAGCCGTCGAACAATGTTTGAGCCGGAAAATCAATGTTTGAAGGCAGAAAACAATGAAAAAAGGACCGGGACGCGGTGGGAAGCGCCGCCGAGGCGAACGGGGCGTTCCTACGGGAGGATTTCGCCAAAGTACAGGGTATGCCCCTGATCGTCGTGGATGACGAGCTCCCGCGTTCCCCAGGCGGTCTCGTGGACGTCCTGCACCAGCGGAACGCCGTTTTCCTTCAAGAATTTAGCCGTGGCGGCGGCGTCGTCGGTCGGAAAGTAGAGGTGGAAGTGGCCGCCCTCGTCCACGGAGGCGATCGAGGGGTCCTTCTCGTCGACGTGCTTGAGGTGGAAGAGCTGGCCGCCGGCGCGGAGGCCGGCGTAGAAGCCCTCGTACTGGAACTCGAGGGTCAGGCCCAGCGTCTCGGTGTAGAAGCGGAGGGAGGCGGGGAGGTCGGTGGTGCGGAGTTGGGCGATGGCGCCTGAGATCTTCATCGTTCCTCGGTCCTGCTGACCGGTGCCAGCCGAAGGGCTGGCACCCTTGGAGGGCTCAGCAGCCCAGCTTGGTAGGGCAGGTGCAATTCGTGAAGCAGTTGGTGACGGCGTGGCTGGGGCAGGTGCAGATCGAGTTGGCCACCTGGGTGTTGACCCCGCCGGCCGGCCGGGCCAGGTCGAGCGTCTCCAGGGTGCGGAGGGTTTCCCGGCTGAGGCTCAGCTTCTTCATCTGCTTTTTCACGAGATCTCCCTTCAAGGAATCGCGGGGACCGTTCCCTGCGCGAGCATTCTAGCGGACCGACCTGCGCCCCTCGAAGGGGGTCCCTCGGGGGTGCCAGCGCGGGGCCGGCACCCTGGGGAGAGCGGGAAGGCGAGGCTACGGGAAGAGCGGGCAGTGACCGTGGACCGGGTTGAAGCAGGCGTAGGTTTCGCAGCCGGCGTAGCCGCAGGCGAGGCAGCAGAGCTGGCCGGAGGTGGAGCAGCCGGTGGTCCGGCAGTCGGCCGCCGCGAAGACCGGCGCCTGGGGGCCCGTGACGTCGGCGGAGAGGGTGGCGAGGAACGCCGCCGTGGACGTCACCTGGGGCACCGCCGGCGCGGCCGCGGGGGCCGTCGCGGCGAGGCCAGGGGCCACGGCGAGGAGGGTGAAGAGGGCGATCAGGACGAGGACGCGGGCAGGACGGAACGGGGTGCGCATGGCGAATCCTCCTTTGGTTTCGTGGAGTATCCCACGGAGGACTGTAAATGGCGAGGGGGCCGCGGAGCTACGGGGAGCCCGGACCCGAGGGGGAGGCCTTGTCCTCGAGGGGGGCCGCCGGGAGCTGGCGCTCGAGCTGGTGCAGGCGGTTGATGTCGATCGAGAGAACCCCTTCGGGGGTTGGAGGGTTGAAGAGGTTCGAGAAGCGAGCCCCCCAGACGATCTCGTTGTACTTGTAGGAGGAGCGGGTGTGGACCCGCTGGGCGAAGGTCTCGTCGATCCCCGAGAAGAGGACCAGGAACTCGGCGTCCCACTCTTCGAGAGTCTTCGCGGTGGCGCCGTAGAGGGGACTGTCCTTGTCGATCGGGTGGACGATCGTCCAGGCGAGGGGGAAGAAGACGACGCGGTCGCGCTCGAGCCTGAGGGAGAGGAACTCGCGGTTGCCGCTGCCGTCCAGGCGGTAGCGGACGAGGAGGACCTGGGCCTCGACCTGGATCATCTCGTTGCGCCGGATGTTGACGACGCGGAACTCGAAGCCGGTGACGTCCCGGTAAGGGGAGATGATCGCCCTCTCGCTGAACATCACGCAGGCGGTCGGCTGCGCGAAGCGGGAGAAGAGGATGCCGGTGGCGAGGGCGAAGCCGAGGAGGCCGACCAGCGACTCGAAGGCGACCAGCAGGTTCGCCCCGAGCCCCACCGGCTGCATGCCGCCGTAGCCGATGGTCGCGAAGGTCTGGACGCTGAAGAAGAAGCAGTCGAGGAAGCGGCCGAAGAGGGTGACACCGTGCATCCCCGCGATCTCCCCCCGTCCCAGGGCGAGGAAGCCCAGGCCGAAGAGGGTGTTGACCCCCAGGTAGAAGGAGACGACCAGGCCGAGGAAGCGCGGCCAGGAGGTGGTGAGCAGGTAGTGGTACGGGCTGAGCGACCGGAAGAAGCTCAGGCCGCCGCGGACCACGTTGAAGCTGCCGTCCCGGTTGAGCAGCCGCCGCCGGCTCTCGCGGGCCACGACGCCGCCGAAGCCGAGGTCGAGGTTGGGATCGACCGTGGAGCTGGTGGCGGGGGCGGCGGGGGGCGGGGTCTTGGTTTCGAGGACGGCCATGGCGGTAGGCGATGGGCGATGGGATTTGGCAGGGCGGATTGTAGCAGGGTGGGGGAGGACGCCGTTGCGGGGCCGCCCAAGGGTGCCACGGCCTTGGACCCCGGGAGCTGTTCTCCTCCCCTGTACTCGGGGGAGGCCGGGAGGGGGCGTTCCGGAAGCCGGCACGCTTCCTTGGTTGGAGCGTTGCAACCCCCTCCTGACCTCCCCCGGGTACGGGGGAGGAAAAAAGCCCCCGGCGAAAGGGGTTGCCGGAGCTCGGCCTTCCCCCACTCGGGCGTGGGAGGGGGCGCGGCCCGGATGCCTGAGCCCCGATCCCCCGAGCTGCTAAACTGCCGCCGATGAGCCTTGAGACCGCCGAGGCGCTGATCCTCGACGTCGCCGACCTCCACGACCGCGACCGCATCGTCACCTTCCTCACCCGCGAGCACGGCAAGACGAAGGGGGTGGCGAAGGGGGCGCGGGTGAAGCACAGCCGCTTCGGCGGTCAGCTCCAGCCCCTCGCCAAGGTGGCGGTCACCTGGTTCGCCAAGGAGGGGCGGGAGCTGGTGCGGATCTCGTCGGTCGAGCTGGTGCGCACGGCGCATCCGCTGCAGGTCGACCTCGAGGGGCTCCTGCTCGGCAGCTACCTCGCCGACCACCTGCTGGAGTTCGCGCAGGAGGGGGAGTCGGCGGACCACCTCTTCCGGCTCCTCGATTCGACCCTCGAGGCGCTCCTCGCCGGGGTCGACCGCGACCTCGGCACCCGCTACTTCGAGGCCTGGATGCTGCGCCTGGCCGGGGTGTTCCCGTCCCCCGTCGAATGCCCGTCGTGCGGGCGGCCGTTTTCGGCTTCGGCGGGGGCGATCCTGCCGCGCTCGGGGGAGAACCTCCTCTGCCTCGACTGCGGCGGGCGCAGCGGACTGCCGATCTCGGGGGCGACCCTCGCCTTTCTGCGCCGGATCAGCCGCGAGGCGCTCCCCGCCGTCGCTTTGGAGCCGCCTCCGGAGGTGGTGCTGCGCCAGGTGGAGGACCTCTGCGCGCAGGTCCGCCGGTATTTTCTCCAGCGCGAGCTGCGCAGCTACGACGTGATCCGGAAGACGCTCGCGCGGCTGTCCTGACAGCAGACGCTGGCGCGTCGGAGCTGCCGAAGCTGATACTCTACGCCGCTCAATCTTTTCGTGAAGGCGGGGACCTTGCGTCCCTGCCGGGAAACCGACATGCAAACGTTCCAGGATCTGATCCTCAAGCTTCAGGAGTTCTGGGCCCGCGAGGGGTGCGTGCTGCAACAGCCGCTCGACCTCGAGGTGGGGGCCGGGACCATGCACCCCGACACCTTCCTGCGCGTCCTCGGCCCCGAGCCGTGGCGCGTGGCCTACGTGCAGCCGTCGCGCCGGCCGGCCGACGGCCGCTATGGCGACAACCCGTTCCGGCTGGGGAAGCATCACCAGTTCCAGGTGATCCTGAAGCCCTCGCCGCTCGACGTGCAGCGCCTCTACGTGCGGAGCCTGGAGGCGATCGGGCTCGACCTGACGAAGCACGACCTCCGCTTCGAGGAGGACAACTGGGAGGCGCCCACCCTCGGCGCCTGGGGGGTGGGGTGGCAGGTGATGCTCGACGGCATGGAGATCACCCAGTTCACCTACTTCCAGCAGGCGGGAGGGCTGGAGCTGAAGCCGATCAGCGCCGAGATCACCTACGGCCTCGAACGCCTGACCATGTTCCTCTCCCTCTCGCAGAGCATCTACGAGATCGAGTGGGTCGCGGGGATCCCCTACGGCCAGGTGCGCAAGCAGGAGGAGTACGAGCTCTCGAAGTACTACTTCGAGGTGGCGGACGTCCCCTTCCTGCAGAGCCTGTTCGACGGGTACGAGAAGGAGGCGAAGCGCTGCCTCGAGCTCGGCCTGGTGCTGCCGGCCTACGAATGCGCGCTCAAGTGCTCGCACTCGTTCAACGTGCTCGACGCCCGCGGCGCCGTGTCGGTGACCGAGCGGGTGGGTCTGATGAAACGGGTGCGCGACCTGGCGGTCGCCTGCGCCAAGGCGTACGTCGAGAGCCGCGAGGCGCAGGGGTTCCCCCTGCTGGCCGCGGCGCCGGAGACGGAGGTGGCCGATGCCGCAAACGCACAGTGATCCGCGGGGGCCGCGCGGCGAGTTCCTGCTCGAGGTGCGCAGCGAGGAGATCCCGGCCCGCATGCTGGAGCCGGGGGTCAAGGAGCTGGCGACGCGGACGTTCGAGGAGCTGATGGCGCGCGGCATCGCGCCGCGCGAGGTGGAGACGGGGTTCACCCCGCGCCGGCTGGTGCTGGTGATGAGCGGCCTGCCGCAGCAGGAGCCCGACCGCGAGGAACAGGTGATGGGGCCGCCGGTGCGCGCCGCCTTCGGCGCCGACGGCGCGCCGACGCCGGCGCTGCTCGGCTTCGCCAAGCGGACGGGGGTGGCGCCCGAGGAGCTGGCGCGCGTGCAGACGGAGAAGGGGGAGTACCTGGCGGCGACCCGGAAGACGGTGGGGCGGCCGACCCGTGAGGTGCTCGCCGAGATCGTGCCGCGCGTCCTCGCCGGGATCTCCTGGGCGAAGACGATGCGGTGGGGGAGCGGCGAGGGGCCGTGGGTGCGGCCGGTGCACGGCGTCGTCTGCCTGCTCGACGGCGAGGTGGTGCCGTTCGACTTCTTCGGGGTCAAATCAACGAACGAGACCGAGGGGCACCCCACCCTGTCGCCGGAGCCGTTCACGGTCAGCGGGGTCGAGGAGTACCGCGGCCAGCTCGCCCGGCGGCGGATCGAGGTGCGCCCGGTCGAGCGGCGGCGGACCCTCCACGAGACGATGCTGGCGCGCGCCGAGGCGCTGGGGGGCACGCTGGTCGACGATCCCGAGCTGCTCGACAAGCTGACCGCCATCTGCGAGATCCCCGGGGTGATGGAGGGTCGCTTCGGCGACGCCTTCCTCGAGCTGCCGGCCGAGGTGCTGGCGACCAGCCTGCGCGACCACCAGAGCGCGCTGACCGTCGCCGCGCCTCCCACGCCGGGGACGGACGAAGCGGCCGACGGGAGGCTGCTGCCGTACTTCTTGACCGTGATGGACCGCCACGACGACCCGGCGGGGCGCGCCCGTTCGGGGAACGAGTGGGTGGTCGCCGCCCGCCTGGCCGACGCCCGCTTCTTCTACGGCGAGGACCGCAAGGTGCCGATGCCTGAGCGCGCGGCGCAGCTCGGCCGCCTCGCCTTCCACGAGCGGCTGGGGAGCTACGCGACGAAGACCGAGCGGCTGGTGGCCCTCTCGGCGGCGGTCTGCAAGGCGCTCGACTGGGGGTCCGAGAAGCCGCGGGCGGTCGACGCGGCGCGCCTGCTCAAGGCCGACCTGGCGACCGAGATGGTCAAGGAGTTCACCTCGCTGCAGGGGGTGGTAGGGGGGATCTACGCCCGCGAGGAGGGGGCGCCGGAGGAGGTGTGGACGGCGATCTACGACCAGTACCGGCCGGCGTCGGCGGAGGACGCCATCCCGCGCGGGCGGGCGGGGCAGGTGGTGGGGCTCGCCGACCGCATGGACACCCTGGCCGGCATCTTCGGCCTCGGGCTGGTGCCGACCGGCTCCAAGGACCCGTTCGGCCTGCGCCGCGCCGCGCAGGGGGTGGTGCGCATCGCGCTCGAGGGGGGGCTCGCCCTCGACCTCGAGGAGATCGCCGCCGAGGCGGTGCGCCTCTACGGCGAGCGGCTGAGCCGGCCGGTCGAGGCGATCCTCGAGGACCTCCGGCCGTTCCTCCACGACCGCATCCGCTATCTGCTGGGGCTCCAGGGCTACGCCTACGACGAGATCGAGGCGGCGCTCGTCGTCGGAGTCGCGAGCCTGCCGGACCTCGAGGCGCGGGTCGACGCCCTGCACAAGGTGCGCGGCGAGGCGGGCTTCCTCAGCGTGGTGCTGGCGGCGAAGCGGATCGCCAACATCGTCAAGGACGCGGCGGAGGTGCCGTTCGAGGAAGGGGCGCTGGTCGAGCCGGCGGAGAAGGAGCTCGCCGCGGCGTTCCGCGAGATGAGCAGCGACATCGAGGCGGCCGCCGCCGCGGCGGATTACGAGGGGAGCCTGCGGCGGATCGCCGGCCTCGCGCCGGTGCTCGACCGCTTCTTCGTCGAGGTGATGGTGATGGCCGAGGACCCGCAAGTGCGCGCCAACCGCGTCGCCCTCCTCCAGGCGATCGGCCGCGCCGTCTCGCGCACCGCCCGGCTGACCGAGATGGTGGTCGACAAGGCCGAGGCCCGCAAGGCGGGCGCCTGAAAACCCCCTGAAAAGCGAAAGGGGCGGAGATCGCTCTCCGCCCCGACCGTCCCCTACCGCGAATCGAGCCTTACGGGTAGGAGACCTGGCAGGAGCCGCCGCCGGCGTTGACCCAGTTGCGCTGCACCAGGAAGTCGCGGGCGCCCCAGTGGACGTTGGCGCCGGTGCCGTTGGCGGAGGTGGAGATCGTGCCGAAGGTCCAGGCGCACTTGTCGGCATTCTCGAAGCCCCGGCTGTCGTACCAGGCATTCAGGTCCGGATCGGTGACCGCTTCCGAGAGCTCGTGGGCGAAGACCGAGGCCATGCCGTCGGCGCTGGGGTTGTCGTTGGGGCTCCGGAAGCGCTGGCGGGTGCAGACGTTGAGGCAGCGGTCGGCGCTCCCCACGAAGGCGTACTTGATGTCCGTCTTGCCGAGCGCGCCGCTGGTGTGCCAGCCGCAATAGTCGCTGCAGAACCCCGAGGTCTCCTCGACGTCCTGGGAGGAGATGACGAAGTAGACGCCGTTGGCATCCTTCGGCAGACGGCCGCTGGTGATCGCGTCGCCGACGATGCCGCCGATGGCCGAGTCGGAGAGCGAGGTGCCGCGCGAGTAGTTGTCGGTCGTCGACTTGACGTAGGTCACCAGGTTGGCGGGGCGCTGGTTCAGCTTGTTCCAATAGGTGCTGTTGATGTTGAACCAGGGGGTCTTGCCGATCGTCTTCGCCTCGTCGGTCAGGATGTCGACGGTGCTGTCGTTCGCCCAGTTGCCGTACCAGATGAAATAGACGTTGACCTTGCCGAGCATGACCGGCCCGTTGTGGTAGTTGATGCCGTTGGTGGCTGGCGGAAGATGCACCGGCTTCCGGTTGGCCTTCTCCTCGGGGCTGGAGACGTGAACGCCCCACCCCTTGCCGGTCGGCGCGAGGTCGTTGTCCGAATCCGAATTGACCACTTGCGCACCCGCCGCCGCCACCATCCCTGCAGAGACCGCCAGCGCGAGACCCAGCGTTTTCAATTGCATAAAACTCCTTGTCACGCCCTCCGCGTGATTGAAACCTCTGTGATACGGACTAATTATAACAAACAACGAGGTTGCGCATTCCCCGTCCGGGCGAGCGCGTGCTAACTTCCCGTCCGCATGGGCGACGAAGGCGGGCAAACTTTGCACAGCGGCGGGGCGGGGCCCTCCTTCCGGGCCGCCCTCTTCCTCGCCCTCCTGCTGAGCTTCGCCGCCGTCGGCTCCCACTCGCTGTGGAGCCCCGACGAGCCGACCGGCGCCGGCGTCGGCCGGGCGATGGCGGACAGCCGCGAGTGGGCCGGCTGGATCGTGCCGCGGCTGAACGGCGAGCCGTTCCTCGAGAAGCCCCCCCTCTACTGGTGGACCCTGGCCGCCAGCCTCCGCGGCCTGGGGATCTCGGACGCCGCCGCCCGCTTCCCCTCCGCCCTGTTCGCCGTGCTCACCCTGCTCGTCGCCTGGGAGGCCGGCCGCCGGCTGGGGGGGCCGCGCGAGGGGGTGCTCGCCACCGCCGTCCTCGGCACCACGATGCTCTTCGTGCAAAACGCCACGCGGGTGACGGTCGACCCGGCGCTGATGTTCTTCGTCGCCCTCGCGCACCTCGGGTTCGTGATGCTGGAGGAGGCGGAGTCCGACGCCGCCGGCGCCGGGCGCTGGAAGGCCCGCTGGCTGATCGCGCTGGCTCTCCCCCTCGCCTTTCTGGCCAAGGGGATCGTGGCGGTGGGGCTGGGGGCGGGACCGCCCGTCCTCTATCTCCTGGCGTCCCGGCGAGGCCGGTTCGTCAAGGAGCTGCTGCTCCTCGCGGCGCTCGCGATCCCCCTCTTCGCCCTCCTCGTCGTCCCCTGGGCGGTGGCCCTCCAGCAGGCGGCGGGGTGGGACGGCCTCCGCGAATGCCTGGTGAACAACACGGTTAGCCGCTTCGTCGAGAACGGGGCGTCGCGCCGGTATGGGCATCTCGAGCCGGTCTGGTTCTACCTCGCGATCGCCCCGCCCTGGCTGCTGCCGTGGGCGCTGGCGCTGCCGGCGACGCTAAGATCGGGGATCTTCCGGCGCCAGGCCCTGGGGAGCGGGGGGCACCGTCTCCTCCTCGCCACCGCGGCGATCGGCCTGCTGATGCTCTCGGTGCCGTCGAGCAAGCGGGAGGTGTATCTGCTGCCGCTGCTGCCGGCGTTCGCGGTCTGCGTGGCGGGGTGGCTCGACGGGCTGGGGAAGCCGGGGAGCTACGAGCCGCTCGACCGCCGCACCCTCCTCGCCCTCGGCGGCTTCGCCGCCTTCCTGCCGCTCGTCCTCGGCGCCGCCGCGCTCGCTCTGGCCTGGGCGCCCCGCATCCCGGCGGCGGCGATCCCCTTCCGCGGCGCCGTGCCGGCCACGCTCACCGCCCTCTTCGGCTGCGGCGCCCTCCTGCTGGGAGTCGTCCTCGCGGTGGGGCTCGCCCGCCGCTGGCGGACCGGACCGGCCCCCGCCTGGGTGCTGGTGGCGCTCCTCCTGCTCACCTTCGGGATCGAGATGGCCGTCGAGCCGCTGGCCGATCCCGTGAAGCGGCCGGACGAGCTGACGGCGGCACTCGCCAGCTACTTCCGCTACGACTCCGCGATCCCGGCCTACCTGCCGCCGGGGCAGTCGAACGAGGCGATCTTCGGCATCATCGGCTTCAAGATCGGAAGGACCGTCCACCCCCTGAGCACACCGGAGGAGGTGCGGGCGTGGCTCGCGGCGCACCCCGGCGCGCCGCTCCTGGTGCGCATGGAGAAGCTCGAGCGCCTGCCGGCCGACCTGCGGGAGGAGCTGAGGTTCGTCTACGACGAGCGGGGGCGGCGGTCCGCCCCCTTCGGAATTGCCTTCAGTGCATCGAGACCGGCGCCGGCGCCGGGCCGCGGCGGCGTTTGAACAGTAGCAGGAGCGGGATGCAGAAGAGGAAGAAGATGCCGACCACGCGGAAGGCGTCCATGTAGGTGAGCAGGAAGGTCTGCTGCACCACCGCCCCTTCGAGGGCGCCGTAGGCCTGCTGCTGCGCCTGGTAGAAGTCCGATCCCTTGGACATCAGCCCGCCGGTGACCGCGGCGATCCGCTCGCGCACCGCCGGGTCGTACATCGAGACGTGCCCGAGCAGGGCGGTGCGGTGGGTCCAGGAGTGGAGCTGGATGTAGGTGGTCACCAGGGCGATGCCGAACGAGCCGCCGAGCTGGCGCATCATGTTGGTGAGCCCCGCCCCCTGGGCGATGTCCTTGCCGCGGAGCCCTGAGAGGGCGAGGGTGGTCAGCGGCACGAAGAGGAGCCCGAGGCCGACGCCGCGCAGGATCAGCGGCCAGAAGAAGTCCCCCCGTCCAGACGACAGCGTCGAGTGGCTGAGCAGGTAGGTGAAGCCGAAGAACGAGATGAAGCCCAAGGCGTTCATCAGCTGCGCCGGCACGCCTCTCTGCAGGAGCTTGCCGACCACCGGCATCATCACCGCGGTGGCGAGCGAGCCGGGGAGGAGGATCAGGCCGGTCTGCATGGCGGTGAAGCCGAGCAGGTTCTGGGCGAACACCGGGAAGATGAAGACCGAGGCGTAGAGGCCGAACCCCATGATGAAGGTGAAGAGCGTGCCGACGGCGAGCGAGCGGTCCTTCAGCACGCGCAGGTTGACGATCGGGTGCTCGGTCGCCAGCTCGCGCCAGATGAAGCCGGCAAGGGCGAGGATGGCGGTCGCCGCCAGCACCGTGATGTAGCGGGTGGAGAACCAGTCCTCGGACTCGCCGCGTTCGAGCACGATCTGCAGCGAGCCGATCCCCAGGATCAGCAGGCCGATCCCCGTCCAGTCGACGGCGGTGACCTTGCGCTCCTCCTTCGATTCGGGGAGGAAGGCGAGGGCCATCAGCACGGCGAGGACGCCGATCGGCAGGTTGACGTAGAAGATCCAGCGCCAGGAGTAGCTGTCGGTGATCCAGCCGCCGAGGGTGGGGCCGACCGTCGGGCCGACCACCACGCCGAGGCCGAAGAGGCCATTGGCGAGCCCCATCCAGCGCCGTGGCGATCATCGGGATCGCTGGCCTCGGCGGCGCGAAAGGCTTCGGCTGCTGCGGTGTGTTCGCCGAGCTCTTCGCGGATGCCGCCGAGCGTGAACCAGGCGGTGGTGAAATTCGGCGCCAGTTCGATCGCCTGCAACAGCAGATCGGCTGCGGCGGCGAAATCGCCCTTCAATTGCAGGTCGCGCGCGAATTCGAACCGGCGGTCGGCCATCAGATCGCCGGAAAGAGAAAAACAGTCGCGCGGGCATGGGTTCCATCTGTCATTGCCGGGCTTGACCCGGCAATCCATCTAAAGAGGAATTTTTTAAATCATGGATGCCCGGGTCAAGCCAGGCATGACAGCTAAAATTTCGAGCGAACCTACCTATATTCAACCGATGCGCCCGCAAGACATCCTGCTGCCAACTCCCGCCGGTCTGTGCTGCAAGCCGGGCGGCTTCCACATCGACCCGGTCCGCCCGGTCGAGCGCGCCGTCATCACCCACGGCCACTCCGACCATGCCCGCCCCGGCCACGGCGCGGTGCTGGCCACCCAGGAAACGCTCGACATGATGCGGCTGCGCTACGGCGACAATTTCGCCGGCACCACGCAGGCGATCGCTTACGGCGAGCAGATCAAGCTCGGCGACACCAAGGTCAAGTTTCACCCGGCCGGCCACGTGCTCGGCTCGGCGCAGATCGCGGTCTCCTGCAAGGGCACCTGCATCGTCGCCTCCGGCGACTACAAGGACGCGCCCGATCCGACCTGCGCGCCGTTCGAAGCTGGTGCCGTGCGATGTCTTCATCACCGAAGCGACCTTTGGGTTGCCGGTGTTCCGGCATGGCGACGCCGCGGACGAAGTGAAGAAGCTGCTGGCGCTCGGTCGCGTTGTTTCCGGAGCGGGCGCATCTGGTCGGCGCCTATTCGCTCGGCAAGGCGCAGCGCGTGATCGCGCTGCTGCGCCACGCCGGCTACGACGCGCCGATCTACCTGCATGGCGCGATGGAGAAGATTACGGATTACTATCAGAGCCGCGGCATCGAACTCGGCGAACTGCGCCACGTCAACGGCGTGAAGAAGGCCGAGCTCGCCGGCACCATCACGCTGGCGCCGCCGTCGGCGCAATCAGGACCTCTGGACGCGACGTTTCCCCGATCCGGTACGGCCTTCGCCTCGGGCTGGATGCGGGTCCGAGCCCGCGCCCGGCAGCGCGGCGTCGAACTGCCGCTGGTGATCTCTGACCATGCCGACTGGGACGGGCTGACGCGCAACCATCGAGGCCACCGGCGCCGGCGAGATCTGGGTCACGCATGGCCAGGAAGACGCGCTGGTGCACTGGTGCCAGACGCAAGGGCCTTGCCGCGCGGCCGCTCGATCTCGTCGGCTATGGCGACGAGGACGAGCGGATGAAGACGGAGCAGCGGCCGGCGAGGCCGACGCATGAACCGCTTCGCCGAACTGCTCGATCGCCTCGCCTACGAGCCCGGCCGCAACAACAAGCTGCGGCTGATCACGGCGTATTTTCGCGAAACCCCCGATCCCGACCGCGGCTACGCGCTGGCCGTGCTTACCGGCGCGCTGTCGTTCAAGCACGCCAAGGCAGGCCTGATCCGCGACCTGATCACGGACCGCGCCGATCCGGTGCTGTTCGGATTGTCATATGATTATGTCGGCGATCTCTCGGAGACGGTCGCGCTGATGTGGCCGAAGACTCCTCGTGACGGGTCTTTGCTGGGCCACCCCTCTCCCCCGCCCTCCCCCGCAAGGGGGGAGGGAGCCGAGTTGCGTACTGAGCAACCGGTTCGCTCTAAATTGAAAGCAGCAACCACAACTCTCACCGTCTCCCTCCCCCCTTGCGGGGGAGGGTCAGGGAGGGGGGTACCGCGGGCTCGACGCCAGCGATGAGCAACGACGCCACAACAACCCGCCTCCCCCGACCCTCACCGAAGTCGTCACCACCCTGCGCACACTCGGCAAGACCGAGCTGCCCAAGCAACTCGCGCGCTGGCTCGACGAACTCGACGAGACCGGCCGCTGGGCGCTGTTGAAACTCGTCACCGGCGCGATGCGGATCGGGGTTTCGGCGCGGCTGGCGAAGACCGCCGCAGCCAATCTCGGCGACAAGGACGCGCACGACGTCGAGCTGATGTGGCCGGGGCTGACGCCGCCCTATCTCGACCTGTTCGCATGGCTGGAAGGCAAAGGTGACAAACCAGTCAATCTCGATCCGACACCGTTCCGCCCGGTGATGCTGGCGCATGCGATCGAAGATGCGGATTTCTCCAGTCTAGACCCGAACGACTTCGTCGCCGAATGGAAGTGGGACGGCATCCGCGTGCAGGCGGTCGCGGGGCGCGACGAACGCGGTCATGTGCAGGCGCGGCTCTTTTCGCGCACTGGCGAGGACATCACCAGGAGCTTTCCCGACCTGACACCGTCGCGCATCTGCCCGGCGCGCTCGATGGCGAGTTGCTGGTACTGCGCGAGGGCCGCGTGCAGACGTTCAACGTGCTGCAGCAGCGGCTCAATCGCAATGTGGTCTCGCCGAAACTGATCAAGGAATATCCGATCATCTGCGCGCCTACGACCTGCTTGCCGACGACGAGACCGATTTGCGCGAACTGCCGTTCATCGAACGCCGCGGGCGGCTGGAAACGTTCATCAAGAAGCTCGACGATCCGCGCATCGATCTGTCACCAACCGTGGCATTCGACAGTTGGGATGCGCTGACCGCCGCGCGCGCCGATCCTGCCCGCGCGGGCGCGGGCGAAGATGCCGAGGCCGTCGAAGGCGTGATGCTCAAGCGCCGGACGCTCCCTATCTGCCGGGCCGCCCCAAGGGCCAGTGGTGGAAATGGAAACGAGATCCGCATCTGATCGACGCGGTGCTGATGTATGCGCAGCGCGGCCACGGCAAGCGCTCGTCCTACTATTCGGACTATACGTTCGGTGTCTGGACCGACGGGCGACGAACTGGTGCCGGTCGGCAAGGCCTATTTCGGTTTCACCGACGAGGAATTGCTGCAGATCGACCGTTTCGTCCGCCGCAACACCACCGAGAAATTCGGACCCGTTCGTCATGTGGTCATGAGCCGGATCAGGGCCTGGTGCTGGAAGTCGCGTTCGATGGCCTGCCCGTCGCCGCGGCACAAATCCGGCGTCGCGATGCGGTTTCCGCGCATCAACCGGCTGCGCTGGGACAAACCGCCGCGCGAGGCCGACCGGCTGGAGACGCTGGAGCGGATGTTAAAGACTGTGACACAAATTAACGTGCCGCCTGCGTATAACGGCCATTGACGGCCCCAGGCGGGTTCCCCATGTGCCCTGCCGTACCTTATAGTGCGGGCGTAATCCGCAGGAGAGACCGATGCCCAACGACGTGAGAGATTTGCCGGCCGGCAGCCAGGACGGCCTGTACCGGTTTCTCGGCGGCTCGCCGCTGTCGGTGGCGTTCCGGCTGATCCTGCTGTCGATCCTGGTCGGCGTGGTGCTCTCGGTGATCGGCTTCGATCCCTGGAATATCCTGCACAGCATCCGCGTGCTGTTCCGGCGGCTGTGGGATCTCGGCTTCGATGCCGTCAACTGGCTGTGGCGTTACTTCCTGCTCGGCGCCGTGATCGTGATCCCGATCTGGCTGCTGTCGCGGATGTTCGGCTCCCCGCGCGGACGATAGAGGATTGCGCGCGCACGCTGAACCGGTGTCGCCTCCCCCATCGAGAGTAACGACGGCGCAGGTGTTCGCCATCGCGGGTCCCGCGATGGTCGCGAACCTGACCACGCCGCTGATCGGCATCGTCTCGACGACGGCGATCGGCCGGCTCGGCGACGCCACGCTGCTCGGCGGCGTCGCGATGGCCTCGGTGCTGTTCGACTGCATGTTCTGGCTGTTTGCGTTCCTGCGGATGAGCACGGTGGCGTTCACGGCGCAGTCGCTCGGCGCCGGCGAGAAAGGCGAACTGCGCGCGATCCTGGTGCGTGGCTTCATCGTCGCAGCCGATCGGCACGGCGCTCATCTTGCTGCAACTTCCGCTTGCCGCGTCGCTGCTCGGCGCGATGGGCGGCAGCGAGGGCGTCACCCGCGCCGCCAAAACCTATTTCACGATCCGGATATGGTCGGCGCCGCTGGCGCTCGGCAATTATGTCGTGCTCGGCTGGCTGATTGGGCAAGCCCGCGCCCGGCTCGCGTTGGCACGCAGATCCGATCAACCTGATCAACATGGCGGCGACGATGCTGCTGGTGCTGGTGTTCGACTTCGGCATCGCGGGCGCCGCGATCGCGGCCGTCATCGCGGAAGCGGCGGGGCTTTTGCTCGGCGTCATCATCGCCCGCCGCCTGCAGGGCGAATTGGCGGTTCCGCGCGCGACGCTGTTCGACCGCGCCAAGCTGATGCGGATGCTCGCGGTCAACCGCGACATCATCATCGGCACGGCGTCGCTGATCACCGCGTTTTTGTTCTTTACCGCGCAAGGCGCCCGCGCCGGTGACATCACGCTCGCGGCCAACGCGGTGCTGAACAATTTCCTCCTGATCAGCGCCTTCTTCCTCGACGGCCTCGCGAACGCCGCCGAGCAGTTGTGCGGCCGTGCCTATGGCGCCCGCGACAGAGGCGCGTTCGCCGGCGCGGTGCGGCTGGTGCTGATCTGGGGCTTTGGCTTTGCCATCGCGGTGGCTTGAGCTTTGCGCTGTTCGGAACCTCGTTGATCGACACCATGACCGCGAGCGCGGAAGTGCGGCGCATCGCCGCGACTACCTGCCGTTTGTCGTGATGGCGCCGCTGCTCGGCGTATTCGCCTTTGCCTATGACGGCGTTTATATCGGCGCCACCTGGGCGCGCGACCTGCGCAACCTGATGGTGCTGTCGCTCCTGATCTTCCTCACCGCCTGGTTCGCGCTACGCTCGTTCGGCAATGCCGGACTGTAAGTTGCGCCGCTGGTCCATTATGCTGCTCGCGGCGGGCTGGAGGCGCTGCGTACCGGCGCTACTCCGGAAGTCGTTCGCGTCTTAAACAGCATTTCTTTTCGGGTTGCCGGGCGCCTTGCACTGCTCGTTTACCATCGCGACTTATGGTGAATTGTACCGAAACCTGTCGTGCTTCGGCGCGTAGTGTTGCGTTGGGTGGAGTTAGCGTTGCGTAAACAGTTGCTTTTTTGCGCGTGCGGCGCCGCGAGACGCTTGTTACCGCCATGACCCGGGGTCGATGATGCTGGTGCCCGGCAGCGTTTCCTGAAAGGCTATTCGACATGTTTTTCGGCGGCGCCCAGAAGCAGCAGGCGCGGCCCGTACCCGCCGCAGGCAAGCTTCTTCGCCGATCCCTTTGCCAACGGCCAACCGTCACCGCCGCCCGCACCGGTTTAACGCACGGCCGGCGGCTCAGGACCGCTTCTGCGTCCGCAGCTGCGACGGCAAGTGTTTTCCGCTGACCATGCGCGGCAACGCCTCGCCGGTTCAGACCTGCCAGGCCTTCTGCCCGGCCAGCGCCACCAAGGTGTTCTACGGCAGCCATATCGACGGTGCGACTTCAGGCAATGGCGAGCGCTATGCCGACAGTGAAAACGCCTTTGCCTACCGCAAGGCGCTGCGCGCCGACTGCACCTGCAACGGACGCAACCTGTCCGGCCCGCCGCCGGTCGATCTGACGCTCGACACCTCGCTGCGCTCCGGCGACGTGATCGCCACCACCGACGGCCTGGTCGCCTATACCGGCGTCCGCCTCGGCGCCGAGCAGACCGCCGAATTCACGCCGGTCGCGAGCTATCCCGGCCTCACCGCCGAGGTCCGCGCGTTGCTCTGGCGAGATGAGGGTCGCCCCCGTCAGCGCTGAAATGGTCCGCGAGACCGTGATGCCGGAAGCCAGCCGCGAAGTCGCGATG